>NZ_JBGFGK010000029.1:0-140790 GCF_041224615.1 Allomuricauda sp. XS_ASV26
CCACCATAATAGACAACAGCATTATTTTCTACTCGTTGTTTTTCATTTTTTTTACAAGAGAATAATAGACATATTCCCAAAATCAGTAACAAGGTTTTTTTTGTTTTCATATTCTTTGGTTTTAATTATTGCCAACGGTCTCGTGTATGAGCAGTAGCGGATTTAACCCACAAAACTGTCAAATTACACTGACCTTAAATTTACACTTTTTAGTTTCAAAATAGCACAGAACCCGCTATTGCTTATACACATTGTTAGCCACTGGCTTTTTTCTTTCTGCGTTGGAAAAGCCATACTCTTTTGCAATTTTTGGCTTGTGTGTCGGCTGAAGCGAATTGCAAATGTGTATGGCTTTAGCGTTGGCTTATTCACTCGGAATTCTAAACCGAACTCCTACATACAATTCTCTCCCGCGAGTTGGTCCCCAAACTGAACTTGTGTCAAAAAACTGACCGAATGGGTCTTGCCAACCTATAATCGGTCGTTCTTGCCTAAAGTCAAAAATGTTTTCGCAACCTGCATACAATTCAAACTTTTTCAGGTTGTATGTAAATTGAGCATTTACAAGCACATAATTTTCTGAAAAGTCAGGTCGTTGAAATTCTGGTGGATTGCTCTGCGTATTTGGCAATCGTTGTTGACCGTACCAATGGATATTCATATCTACGTGATACTTTTTGGATAATGGTTTGTAGCCTAAAGTCGTTACTACTTTATGTCTTGGATTGAATGGCAATAGCACTTTTTGTCCGTCAATTTCCCGATAAACATCTAAAAAGCTGTAGCCTGTTTTAAATTCAAACTGTCGCCAAAAATTTAGATAGACTTCTGCCTGAAATGTATTGCTTACGCTCTTTCCTGAGAAGTTTTCAATGATTGCCTTTGTTGGGTCTGTATCGTAATCGGGAAATATTTGGTTCTGAAAATCAGTTCGGTAATAGTCCGCACTAAAAAAACCTGTAACATTCTCGCCATTGAATTTCTGTGTAAGATTAATACCTGTATTCAATGCTTTTTCAGGTTCAAGTTGTTCTGAAAAAACAATGTCTCGTGAACTTACCAATAAACCAATATTTTCACTAAACAAATTGACCGTTCGCCATCCTGTTCCAATGTTTGCACGTACAATGGTGTTTGGTGCAATATCATATTTTAAAAGTGTTCTTGGCGTTACTATTGTGCCAAATTGATTGTGATTATCAACTCGTATTCCTGCAATCCAAGTCAGTTTATCGTTGAGTAACTTTAAGGTATTTTCTGCAAATACACCTGCAATGTTTTCGTTTCGCAAATAATTGCCTGCATACGTTCTTTGCAAGTTGTTATTTGTAAAGGAAATATCTTCATCCAAATTCAAATGACGAAAGCTAAACCCTGTCTTTAGCGAGTTGTTGCCGTAATTGAATTCATATTGAAGGTTTCCATAAAAGTTGGTCTGGTTGGCATTATACTTTACAGTTCCGAAGTAGGATTTTTGGTCTTGATAAAAACTTGAAGCGAATAAAACAAAATTGTGTTGGTCGTTTAAGCGATAGCCTGTTTTCGTCCAAATTTCGGGCTGATTGATATTTACCGTTTGTCCATAAACTTCTGTACTTCCTTTATCATTGTTTTCGTTAAAACTGGTTTGTCCGCCAATCCGCTGTTCGTTTACATATCGCAATCCTATTCGGCTGTTCCAACCCCAATCTGCGTCATTTCCATATTTTAGTTTATTGGAAACCATATATCGAGTAAGTTTTGGTAAGTCGAGAAAATTGTCGTTATCCCTGTCAAACTCATTCGCTGGTTGCACCGTATGAAGAGCTGTCAAGTTGCTCCATTTTCCTTTTTTTATTGCATAATTGGCGTTCAAATGCTTTTCTGAAAAGCTGTTGATATAGGCATTTAGCAAAAGTTTGTCGGTTTTGTCAGGTTCTTTGGTCTCTACATTTATTTGTCCGCTCATACTCTCAAAACCTTGTAAAACGCTGTTTGCCCCTTTTGAAATGTAAATGTTATCTACTAAAGTTCCTGGAATACTGCTAATCCCATATGTATAGGTCAAGCCCTGTATCATTGGAAAACCATCAATCAAAACTTGATTGTACACGCCTGAAAGTCCAAGAATACGAAGCTCTTTTGAATTTGTTATGACGTTTGTGGTTTGTGGTTGAACAGTTGTTTGTGTTTCAAAGCATCCTGCCAAATCACAACAAGCGGCTTTTCCTAATTCGGTTTGCGTAATCTGTTCTGTCTTTATTGGATTGAGATTTGAAATAATTACTCCGTCTCGTTGTCCTTTTACAACCACTTCATCAAGCTCTTGAGACTGCTCTAACTTAAACTCTACAAATGTTTGGTTCGTTATTTCTATGGTGTCTGCAATATGTCCGACATAACGAGCTATCAGAAGTTTAGGCGAAATATCCTTTGTAGTAAGTTCAAACTCGCCTTTAATGCCTGTTGTTGTGCCAATGGTTGTGTTAGCCCAAAAGACACTCGCTCCAACAAGAGGTTCGTTTTTTTCGTTGGTTACCTTTCCTAAAATACTTTGTGCAAACAAGGCATACGGAAACAGCAAACCAACAATGAATATATATTTTTTCATTGTTTCTTTTTTAAATGAGTTGAAAAGCAAAGCGTAATTCAATTACGCTTTGCCTTAAATCTGTTTACTGCTTTATTTTGTATGGTCTTTCGTCAGGATTTTCGCAACTTCCTGTATTTTGAATTGCTGAATGTATTTCCTTTTCTGTAATCAGAGCTGGATTATACACTATTTCAAATGTGGTTGTTGGTCCTGTTTTTCCTGCTTTGCAAGTGCTTACACCTTTTAGTTTCTCGACATTTGCCGAAATCATTTTTAGGTCTGTCGAGCAAGTAATGCCTTTAACTTTGGTTGTTAAAGTTTTTGTGGTGTCCGCAATTTGCACTTTTTCTTTTGTCGATTGTGCAAAAGTTACTGTTGTTGAGGCTAACATAAATGTGATAGCCATAACGAAAATATTTGAAAATTTCATTTTTCTGAATTTAAATTGTTTAACTAAAAGTTGAACCGAAGTTTCGGTTCTTTTCTGTGGTCGAAAGTGTTGTTAAACAAATTGTGGCGGTTGCCAAAAGTCAGAAATGAATTGAGAAGCTATAAATGATTGGTATCCGAAGAACTCTTCGGTTGAAAAATCAGTCTGTAACGCTGGAAAAAAAGGTGTACTAACACAAATCAAAAGGCAAGAGCCACAAATTTGAAATGGATTACACATTCCGTTATCTTTTTGTTCGTTCTGATTTTCTGAATTATGATTGTCAGAAATTGGATTACACTTACTACTGCTACAGCAAGTCTGTTGGGTTTCTGACGAAAACGGAATAGCATCAATCGCTGGTTTTACCGAGAGAAAGATTACCGTGAAGGCTAATATGTAAGTTAAAATTTTCATCAGATTGTTACAAAGCTACAAAATTTCAATGAGTTTCCTTTCGAGCCTTGGCGAAAAACAGCTCTTTTGGTTTTTTCTGCGTTGGCTTTCGTGTCGGCAAAAACCAAATGTGCTGTTTGTGCGGCTGGCTTTTTAGCTTGTGGCTAACTTGTTTATATGCCGAACTTTACTGAGTTTATACCCCTACAAAGGAGGACTATGCCCAAGTTTATACATGGCTTCTTCAGTTTAGCCCGGTTGTGTTATTTTCTTACAATGCAATATACTGTTTTTATAGATCATCAAACGGACTGCTAATATTTTTAAAACTATTCTCGGTAACGTGGGTGTAGATCATTGTAGTTTTGGGACTGCTATGGCCCAATAGTTCCTGTATGTACCTAATGTCGGTACCGTTTTCCAATAAATGTGTGGCAAAGCTGTGCCGAAGCGTATGCAATGTAACCTCTTTTTTAATTCCCGCTTTAAAAACAGCTTTTTTTAATACCCATTGCGCACTGCTAGTACTGTATTTTTCCGAACGCTGACCTTCGAATAAATATTTACTCGGTTTATATTGTCTATAATAAGTACGTAGCGTTTCCAAAAAACTATGGGACAACAAGGTATACCTGTCCTTTTTTCCCTTTCCTCCCTTAATATGGACCAACATTCGATCACTATCAATATCGGTCACTTTTAAATTGATGGCCTCACCGATTCGCAATCCGCCCGAATAGATCAAGGACAGTAACGTTCTGTGTTTTAAGTTGTGTGTTTCCTCTATTATGGACCGTATTTCTTCCTTGCTCAAAACAACAGGAAGTTTCTTTTCCTTTTTTGGCCTCACCAGATCTAGGGCCTCCATAGCTATATTTTTGAACAAAAAATATTTTTTGATACCATTGATACATTGGTTTTGGTATGAAATTGATTTTCCTTCGTTCACGATAAAATCATAATTAAAGGACTCCACCAATGCCTTGGAATAGATTTTTGATTTTTTTAGGATGGCGTACCTAACAAAAAAAACGCTTACTTCTACATAAGTATTCACGGTATTTGGGCTCAATCTTTTCTCCATCAACCACTTTCTGAAACTATGTAGATCTCGTTGTTGTTTTGGACCTAAAGGAGGTAAAGAGAACGGCTTTTTATTTTTGGGGAGTCCTTTCTTTTTTTGTCTCACCTCTGAATAGTCCACATAGCATCCGATTTTTCGTAAATGATTGAAAATAAGGTTTAGATTATTTGAGGAGTTTTCCAGATAGAACGTACCATCCAGAAGGTCCTGCTGCAATACCGGCAACTTTAATAAATGTTTCCTTAGTGTTGTGTCCGATTTATAGTCGATACGGATAATGTCCGCCCCATTTTTTGTCCCTAAAACCAGTTTTACGGATTTCATTTTATTTCGTTTAAAATAAATAGGGGGTGCTACGCGGTAAACCTGTCCGTTAAAATACAAAATCAAATTTGTAAACGATCAGTGTAACTATTTGGCCCAAATACTGTCTGTTATTTTGGTACCGATGCTTAAGGAAAAAGGGGAGACTATAGGTTTTTTACATAAGTGCGTCTACGACGAATTACCTTGGGGTCAAAATGCTTCCACATCTGTTGTATGGCAATATTGTCCTCCAGTTCGGGGGTTCTAATGCAATTCACAACGCCACGCTTTTTAAAAGTGTGGTGGAACTCGTTAAAAATAATGGCCGTAACACCTTTGTTCTGGTATTTTGGATGAATGCCGATAAGGTAGAAAATGGCATCCTTACTGTGTTTTCTGGCGTGGAGCAAATGGAAAATGCCGAACGGGAACAATTTGCCCTTGGCCTTTTGCAAAGCTTCCGAGAAAGAGGGCATTACAATGGCAAAGGCCACCATATTGTCCTCGGCGTCCACCACAAACTTAATATACTCCGGGTTTATAAAACCAATGTACTTTTTCTTAAAATATTCCTTTTGGATATCCGTGATCTTAACAAAGGAAGATAGTTTGGCATAACTATCGTTGAACAGGTCGAACATTTTGTCCACCCACGGCATAATATCGGCACTTTTCTTAAAGTTGAGTTCTCTGAGCCCGAATCGTTTTTTGATGAGCATATTGGCTTTCTCAAAAAGTTTGGGGTCCGCATTGGCCGCCAAAAATTTGCTTTCGGAGTATTTTTTTTCCGTGGTGAACCCGTGCTTTTCATAATGAGATTGATAATAGGGGTGATTGTACCAGGTGATCATATTGCCAACTTGATCAAAACCTTCGGTGAGCACGCCCACTTTGTCCAAATTGGAAAAACCTACAGGACCTTCCATGTAATCGAGTTGGTTTTCCTTGCCGATTTCCTTCACTTTGTCCAACAAGGCCTTGGAAACTTCCAGGTCGTCCACAAAATCGAACCAACCAAAGCGCATTTTTTTAAGCCCCTGTTCCTTAACCTCCAACCAATTTATTATGGCCGCTACGCGACCCACTAACTTACCATCCATGTAGGCTAAAAAAAACTGCGCCTCCGCTGTTTTAAAAACAGGGTTCTTGTCCTTGTCAAAAGATTCCATTTCATCATTGATAATAGGGGGTACCCAATACGGGGAGCCTTTGTAGAGCGAGAAAGGGAATTTTACAAATCGTTTAAGGTCCGATTTGGACGAAACCTGTTTTATGGTAACCATAGTTGCAAATTAATACCCAATATTATGAATATTACTTGCGCTAGAAAAATAAGATGGTGTAAAACGTAAAAATCCATGGATTAACCACGGTTTTTTCTCTTCTTTTTTGATTTCCGTTTATTGGAGTTCTTTTTGATTTTCCCGTTCATGCCAGATTGCTGCTCGTTGATCGGGATAAGTTCATCTTTATGAAAATCCAAGCGATACGAAAAACCGAGCACTACAAATATACGGGAAGGGTCGTTTTTAAAACCCGACCCCATATGGATATCGGCCTGGAAATTAGGATTGATCAAACGGGCCACCCCGGTCCTTAGAATAATATCAGAATAGCGATCCCCGGAAATGCCCTGTCCCTCAAAAAAGACACTCCATCTGGGGTCACGAAAAGCATGGGTTACCGAAAGGGCGTATCGCCATTCGGGAGTATCGGTCGTAATGAGATCGTAGGCAATATTGGAAATCAATACAAACCTTGGGGATAGCCTGCTCTGTGTTTGGATTCCACCACGGTACGAAATTGTAGGTTCGCCGGGATAGAACGGATTATCGCCCAATACAAAATTCGCACCACCGTACACCGACACGGCCGGAATCAGGTTTTTCCATTGAAAAAGGTTGTTGGCCCTCCAGCTGTACAAGTTGGGTTTGCTCCGAGCAGGATCTTTGTAGGGGTCAAAGACCAAATATTTTAATCCTACACGATTTCTGGAAAAATTGGTGAGCGAACCCTCGATGCCCAAGTCGGGATAAGTAATGTTCTGTGTAATGAACGTACCTTCCATGATCACTTCCAGCTCCTCGAAAAGCAATCCGTAACGTAGGGCATAATCGGCGCCAAAAATGTTGGAGTCGGAGTTTAAGTCCGCATTGTCCTGCTGTTCGTACAGCAAGCCAACTTCTGCCTGCACCACATTTTTACCAACGGCATAGGCACTTGCGGCCCTGCCCGGGCGGTTGGAATTGATCACATCGGTATATTGTGCGCAGATAATGGTGGGGAAAAAAGCGAGTAAAAAGAATTTCTTTTTGATTATGGAAATGTCCATATAACTGGTTTTTAATACTATTTTAAGATACGTTTTATGGGTTTGCGGGACTAACAGTGTAAATTTGATTCAATAACTGAGGTTATATGGTTTTATTACAAACGATTTTAATATTCATATTAGTATACTACGGGCTTAAATTCCTGTTAAAATGGTTGGCGCCGAAATTGCTCAATTACGCCATGCGCAAGACCAACGAGCGTTTTGAGCAGCAGTTCGGAAATCCTGGGGATTTTGGACATACAAAAACACGGGAAGGGGAGACCACCATATCCAAAAAACCGCAACGCAGATCCAATCCTTCAAAAAAAGTTGGAGAATACATAGATTTTGAGGAAATTGATTAATATTTGCCGAATCAAAACCTATCCATGAATCTTTCTCCAAAAGCCATTATCACCCATATTTGTGTTATTGCTTTATTCATTCTTGCATCACTGGTCTATTTTTATCCAGTTTTACAGGGAAAAGCTATTTATCAATCCGATATAGCGTTGTACAAGGGCATGGCCCAGGAACGGGATGCCTACAAGGATGCCACGGGTGTGGAGTCCTATTGGACCAATAGTGCATTTGGCGGCATGCCCACCTACCAGTTGGGAGCCAATTATCCCCATAATTACGTAAAAGAGTTAGATCGTCTGATTCGTTTTTTACCGAGACCCGCCGATTATTTATTTCTATATTTTATAGGGTTTTACATTCTGTTGCTTTGCCTTAAGGTTGATTTTAGGTTGGCGGCCCTTGGAGCCATAGCTTTTGGCTTCTCTACCTACCTGATTATTATTCTTGGCGTGGGGCACAATGCCAAGGCACATGCTTTAGGGTATATTCCAATGGTTCTTGGCGGGGTTGTGCTCGTTTTTCGAAAAAAATATATTCTAGGATTTATACTCACTGCACTGGCCATGGCACTCGAAATAAGTGCCAATCACTACCAAATGACCTATTATTTTATGCTTTTGGTGCTACTAATGGGTTTGGTATATCTCATTTATGCCATTAAGGAAAAAGAACTAAAACACTTTTTTGTTTCAGTAGGAATTTTGGTTTTGGCCGTTGTTCTTTCCGTTTTTACCAATGCCACAAGTTTGCTGGCAACAAAGGAGTATGCCGATTGGAGTACCCGTGGTAAATCTGAACTCACCATTAACCCCGATGGAAGTGAAAAAGCCGTTTCCACAGGGTTGGACTACGATTACATTACACAATACAGTTATGGGGTAATGGAATCCCTAAATGTATTTGTACCTAGGCTGTTTGGTGGTTCGGGCAGTGAAAACCTGGGCAAGGATTCCAAAGCTTATGAATACTTGACCAATCAAGGGTTGACCCCCACCAAAGCATTGGAATTTTCGAGTGGTCTACCACTTTATTGGGGCGATCAACCCATTGTAGCAGCCCCTGCCTACGTAGGCGCAATCGTTTTCTTTTTGTTTGTGTTGGGCGGTTTTTTGGTTGATGGAAGAAAAAAATGGTGGTTATTATCGGGAGCTGTTATGGCCTTGCTCTTATCGTGGGGCAAGAACTTTCCTTTGCTCACCAATTTTATGATAGATTATTTTCCCATGTACAATAAGTTCCGGGCCGTATCCTCCATACAAGTAGTACTGGAACTCTGTTTGCCGGTGCTTGGTATTTTAGGGGTTTGGGAACTGTTTAAATCCAGCACAGGTCAAAAAGAAAAACTAAATGCTTTAAAATGGAGTTTTTTCATAACGGCTGGTTTGGGCATAGTGATCTTATTGTTAAAAGGTTTCTTTGATTTTGAAGGTTCCCGGGACGAAATGTACCGTGGATACTTTGGAGATGAGTTAATGTCCATGATCCTACGCGATCGTGAAGCTGTTTATGTTAGCGACACCATTCGTTCGTTGGTCTATGTTCTTTTGGCCGCAGCCGCATTGTGGTTTTTTATTAAAGAGAAAATCAACAAAAACGTTTTAGTATTTGCCCTTGGCGCCCTTATTCTTTTTGATTTGGTAGGAGTGGACCTTAGGTACGTGAACGAGGACGATTTTGTACGTCAGCGTCAAGTAAACCAACCGTTCCAAGCCAGTCAAATAGACCAAATGATCATGCAGGACGATTCCATTTATCGTGTTTTTGACCCTCAGGAAGGCATCAATGGTTCACGAACCTCCTATTTTCATAAATCGATCGGTGGCTACCATGCTGCCAAACCACGGGCACTGCAAGATCTGTTCGAGTATCATTTGTACCAGAACAACCTTCAGGTTCTTAATATGTTGAATGTTAAATATATTATCCAACAAGATGAGGAAGGCAATAGTTTTCCGGCTGTAAATCCAGATGCCAATGGCAATGCTTGGTTTGTGGATCAATTGGTGGCCGTTTCATCTGCCAACGAGGCAATCCAAAAACTGGGCGATTTTAATTCCAAGACACAGGCCGTGGTGAACACGGCGCAATATCCGGAATTGACCAAGATGCGTTACACAGCAGATTCGTTGGCAAGAATAGATTTGGTGGATTACCGCCCCAATTACCTAAAATATACATCTAAAAACCCCAATACTGGTTTTGCCGTATTTTCCGAGATGCATTATCCATCGGGCTGGAATGCTTTTGTAGATGGTGAATTTCAGGAACATTACAAAGTAAACTATGCACTTCGCGGTATCAAGGTACCCGCTGGTGAGCACGAAATCGAATTCAAGTTTGAGCCCGAAGTGGTGGAAACTGGTAGTCAGATCAGCTTGGTGGCCAACATCCTGCTTGGCATAATTATAGTTGGGGGACTGGGCTTTACATTGTTCTTACGTAAAAAGGAAGTGGCCTAATGCGAAAAATTTTGGTCATAGCGTATTATTGGCCTCCTGCGGGTGGACCAGGTGTACAGCGATGGCTCAAATTTGTAAAATACTTGCCCGAACTTGGGTTGGCCCCCATCGTTTATGTTCCGGAAAATCCTAGCTATCCGATAATCGATAACAAACTGGTGAACGAAGTTCCAAGTTCCATCCGAATACTGAAACGTCCCATAAAAGAGCCCTACGGTTGGGCCTCAATATTGTCCAAAAAGAAAACTAAGACCATAAGTTCTGGAATTATAAAGGAGAAAGATCCATCTTTTATAGAGAAGGTGCTGCTTTGGATTCGCGGTAACTTTTTTATTCCTGATGCGAGGAAACTTTGGGTAAAACCATCCATTTCTTATTTGGCGAAGGTAATCGCGGACGAGGGCATAACCACTATTGTCACAACAGGGCCACCGCACAGTTTACATTTGATCGGACTTGGACTCAAAAAAAAGTACAATATCCAATGGGTCGCCGACTTTAGAGACCCATGGACCTCTATTGGGTACCACAAAAGTTTACGGCTCACCAATTATGCCCATTTAAAACATAAGGCACTGGAAAAAGGCGTTCTTTTGCGAGCAGATAAGATCGTGGTAACAAGCAGAACCACAAAATTGGAATTTGAGGCCATAACTCCCAAGCCCATTAAAGTGATCACCAATGGTTTTGATGATGAATTGCCATTGGTTGCCTTGGATAAAAAGTTTACCATTTCACATATTGGTTCGTTGTTGACAGGCAGAAACCCTTTAGGTTTTTGGAAAGCTGTACAGGAACTATTGTCTGAAAATGAATTGTTTAAAGACGCTTTACATATCCAACTGGCAGGTGTAGTGGGGGAGGAAGTGCTACAATCCATTAAGGATTTTGGACTTACCGACTATGTGGAACAATTGGGCTATCTTCCACACGATAAGGTTTTGGAAACCCAGCAAAAGTCACAATTGCTATTGCTGTTGGAGATTGATTCCAAAGAAACCAAAGGTATTATTCCAGGAAAACTGTTCGAATATTTGAATGCCAAGCGACCTATTTTGGCCATAGGACCACAAGGCTGGGAGGCGGGTGCTATGGTCGTGGACCATAAAGCGGGAACGTTCTGTTTGCATAATGATGTAGCGACTTTAAAAACTGTACTTTTGGAGGCATTCCATCAGTACGAAAAAGAAACTTTAGGTTGTAATTCAGAAGGGGTGGAGCAATATCACAGACGGGCGTTAACGGAATCTTTGGCTAAATTTATCTAATGGGCGTTGTTCTTAAGCAATCCATACAAAATACAGTAGTAACGTATCTGGGGTTCTTTTTTGGAGCTATTAATACGTTGTTTCTGTATACCAAAATACTGCCGGACAAATATTACGGCCTGGTAACCTTTATTTTGGCTTCGGGAGCCATATTAATGCCGCTAATGGCATTTGGGGTGCACAATACCATGATCAAGTTTTATAGCAATCATCAAGAGACCGAAAAAGATGGTTTTTTTACCTTGATGTTGTTGGTTCCGCTGCTCGGGGTAGTTCCCGTTGCCTTGGTCGGCTTGATTTGGTACGATCCCATTGGCGATTGGGTGTCCCAAGTAAACCCTAAGGTAAAGGATTATCTGTGGTATGTCTTTTTTGTGGGACTAGCGATGGGCTATTTTGAAGTATTTTACTCCTGGACCAAGGTGCATCTAAAGTCGGTTTTCGGAAACTTTATGAAGGAGGTTTTTGCCAGGGTAGGGGTGTCCCTTTTGCTTGTCCTGTTTTATTTTGATGTGATCTCATTGGATATGTTCTTCAAATGTTTGGTAGGATTGTATTTATTGCGGACACTGATCATTAAAATGTATGCTTTTTCCCTTCGGATGCCCAAGTTTAGTTTTAAGTTTCCGAACTATACCAAAGAAATCCTGTCCTATTCTTTTTTAATTATTTTGGGAGGATCTGCATCCCTGGTTTTGTTGGAAATAGACAAAGTGATGCTGAATCAGTTCATCAGTATAGAAAATGTGGCGTATTATGGAGTGTCCGTTTATATCGCTACTGTGATTATTGTACCGTCTCGTGCCATGCACCAGATTACTTATCCATTAACAGCAGAGCTGTTGAATACCAAAAATGAAGCTGGTCTGGATACTTTGTACAAAAAAACCTCACTAACACTGTTCATTGCTTCGGGCATCTTGTTCGTTTTGATTATTTTAAACCTCAACGACTTATATTTAATGCTTCCCGAAAATTATAGAAATGGCTTCACCATTGTGTTCTTGATCGGTTTGGCCAAAGTTATGGATTCACTTTTGGGAAACATAAATTCTATCTTGTACAACTCTAAATACTATAAAACGGTGTTGGTGTTCGGGGTCTGTTTGGCTGCCTTGACCATTTTGCTCAACTTTTTGTTGATTCCCAAATTAGGTATGGAAGGGGCTGCATGGGCCAGTTTTGTCTCTATTTTTATCTTTAATCTGGTAAAATTGGTTTTTGTGAAGCTGAAATTTGGCATTTTGCCTTTTACCTCGGCGACCTTTAAGGTTTTTTCGACCTTGGTCTTATTGATTGTACTGTTCGATTTTGTGCAGTTTCAATTTCATCCGTTAATAAATATTGGTTTAAAATCCATATTGGTATCTGTAATGTACTTAGGTATTTTGTACCGTTTTAATATTTCTGAAGATGTATCCGGAATATTGTCCAAATGGCTCAAAAAAATACCCCGTAGCGAATAAATTCAGCTACGGGGCATACAACTAACCAACCTAAAAAATCTTTCTAATTGTTACTTCTTGAAGATCTCGAGGACCTTGAAGCACTTGTATTACTTTTTCTATTGCCAGAACTTCGGCTTACCGTTGCTCTTGAACTACTTTTTCTGCTCACGGTGCTTTTCTTGACACTAGGCCTTGCACTTTTGGACACTGTTCTGCGTGTAGAGTTGCCTTTGTTCAGCGTTGTTCTATTGGAAGACCTTGCTACCGATTGAGGCTTTTTATATGTACTACTACTTGTGCGTTTTACAGTGGTCCCTCGTGAGTTACTGGTCACTTTTCTTGTGCTCACGGTTCTCTTGTTCGGAGTTCGAGTGACCTTTGTATTGGTGGTCACAGTTCTACTTGATCGACCAACGTTGTTGGATTTTCTGTAATTATTGCTACTGGAACTCCTTGAAGCCACCGTATTTCTTTTTACGGTATTGCTGGAACGGTTTGCTGTTGAGTATCCTCTTCTTGAGGAATTTTTGGATACCGTTGCATTGCTTCTTCCATAATCGACCCTTCTGGCGCTATTGTCCCTTACAGAAACTCTTCTGTCATTTCTATAGATTTTGTCCCTTCTATACCTGTTATCATTTCTATAGACTTTGCCAACTCTTGCATAAGCACGTCTTGTATTGTATCTATAGGGTGTATAATATGTATATCGAACAGGTCTGTAATACCTTCTGTACGGTCTAGCGTATACGTTGCAAAAACCAACGGTCGGTCTTATAAAATATCTGTGAAAAGGTCTGTACACATATCTTCGATTATATACATTGATAAACCCTGTGTAGTGACTAAAAACTCCACCATTATAGTAAACATGTAGGCCACCAATTCTCCGTACCCTACCATTGTTGTACCAGATATCCACATTTCCTATTTGTGATACACGACCATAGTAATCGTAAAAAATAGGGGTGTTCTCTACTTGTATTACAGCACCGTAATCATCGTACTGAACAAATGGATTGTAGTTATATCCAGAGTTAAAAGTGATACCGACATTGCCAATTCTAGCTCCTACGCCAACATTTACCCTATTGTCCATATAGAAATCGAACTCACCATCGGGATAAACGGAAAAAGTAACCCCATCTTCTACAAAGATGAAAGAATTTCCATATCGATAATTAGGTGCGGTAACCGTTGTATTTGTTGTTTCTGCTTGGATACTTGGTATTCCAAAAACAACCGCTGCTATAATGAGTACTAACTTTTTCATACTACAAGGTTTTAAGTTCCAGATGCAAATATTTACATCCACCTTGTATTAAGCAATCAGCGTGCCAAAAAATATAACTAGATGATATACAGTGTGTAAATAATTATTTATTTAATAATAAACATTGATCTTCGGTTAAGTTGATGTTGCTCATCGGTACACTCGACTCCATTGGAACATTCGTTTAACAACTGTGTTTCTCCATATCCTTTTGCGGTAAGCCTACTTCTACTAATACCTTTCTTTACAAACCAATTTAAGGTGGATTGTGCCCTTCTAGAAGACAATTTCATGTTGAAAGAGCTACTAGATCTTGAATCAGTATGGGATTCTATATGGATTTTTAACTGAGGGTATTGCTTTAATGCTTGTAATATTTTGGCCAACTCCACTTCTGCATCCTTTCTTATGTAATGCTTACCATAGTCAAAGTATATGGGCAAAAGATTTAATCTACACCCAAGGTCATCCACTGCACAGTCCGGTGGAGTAAGTTCTAGGTTCAGTTCTAAGGTTTTTGAACCTCTAGGAGTCTTGATATTTTTTTCTGTAGGTGTATATTCCCTAGTGTCATTTTCACCTCTTACTGCATATTGTTTGCCACAATCCACTAAATTTTCAAACTTGTATTTCCCTTTTTTATCGGTTGTTGTTTGTGAAACTACATTATTGTTTTCATCTAATAAGGTAACTTTTGAATTGCTTAATGGTTGGGTTGTGTTTGCATCCGAAACCAGTCCTTCAATATTTATTACACCGCATTTTTCCCAAACTCTATAGATATCATCAGAAACGCTACCTTCATCACCGTCTCTATTGGATGAAACAAACCCCACTTGTTTTTCCTCGTTGATAATAAAACCAAAATCATCCTTGTTCGAGTTTATGGGCTGTTTTAGGTTCGTAACTTTTATAAACTCGCCTTCACTGTCCAGCGAAACAGCAAAAACGTCCAATCCACCCAATCCTAAATGCCCATCGCTGGAAAAATAAAGGATATTGCTCTTGCTGACATAGGGAAAAGTCTCCCGCGCTTCTGTGTTAATTTCTGGCCCAAGGTTAACAGGGGTCCCATAGTTCTTTGATTCACTTATTTTTACATACCAAATATCAGATTCACCCAATGTTCCTTTCATGTTGGATGAAAAGTACAAGCGAGTTTCATCTGGACTTAATGCAGGGTGTGCTACAGAGTATGAATCACTATTAAAAGGCAATTCTTCGACATTGCTCCACAGCCCTTCATCATTTTTTTCCGCTCTATAAATTTTAAGCGTCACAATTTTTTCTTTGTTCTTCTTTTTCTTACCGTTTATATAGTTGTTTCGGGTAAAGTACATGGTATTACCGTCTTTTGTGAAAGCGGCGGTTGTTTCATGATATGGCGAATTTATTTCTCCCTTGATAGGTTTAGGGTTTGCGATTTCCCAGTCATCGGTAATTTCGGCCTCATACAAATCAACATAGGGTAATCCAGACCAATTATGAACTTTAGAGCCTTCTGTTTCTTGGGAAGAAGAGGCATATACAAGCTTGTCCATAAAAAAAGATGGGCCAAAATCTGAACTGGACAATAGTTTTGTAATGTTATCCACTTCAAATTTTTTGGATTGAAAATCCACTAAGCTATCCAGAGCGGAATACTCGTTCGCATATATTTCAGCGATTCTGGTGGTTGCTGATTTTTCGGCAAATGTGCCCATTACCTTTTTCGATTCTTGATATTCCCCAATACTTTTTAAGCTCTGTGCAGTTCTATAATAATAGACAGCTTCCATCTCATCGGAGTATTTTTTTATCAACTCTTTATACCATTTTACAGCATTGGCATAATCACTATTAAAATAGTACGTGTCTCCTAACTTTTTATAGACTTGGGCCGATTCATATCCATCTTCTACAACTTTAAGGTATATTTCCCTCGCATTGATGAAATCGTAGGTATCAAATTCTTTGTTTGCTTTTTTGATTATGCTCGACTGTGCGTTCATTGCACAGGTAAAACAAATAAATAAGGAGAGTAGGAAGTATTTTTGGGGTAACATATGCTGTGTATTAAAAAAATCTTGGGGCTACTATTTTTTCCGCTTTGTTAAAGATGTCGAATCGAAGAAAAACTTCATAAGAACCGTTGCTATAATCTTCAATTGCTGTTGATTGGTAATCATATCCTACACCTGCAAAGATGCTGTCCGAAATTTGAAATCCCAATAATGCACTTATGGACGCGTTCCATCTATACGATGCCCCAACGACAAACTTTTCCTTGAACATAAAATTGGCCGATAAATCCCATTGAAGGGGAGCACCATCTACCATTCTCCAAAGGGTTGCTGGTTTTAATTTTAGATTGGGATTCAGGTCGAATACATAGCCGGCAATAAAAAAATAGTGCAACCTTTCCACCACAACACCTTCAAGGTTTTCGTCATCTAGTGATTGTTCATCAAAGTGCTGTATGGAAAGGAAATTTGGAACGGATACCCCGGTATAGAATTTTTGGGTATTGTAATATATTCCGGCCCCCACTTGTGGTTGGATTTTGGAATCTATATTATTTTGAAAGAATGGGTCGTTGGGATTTGATAAATTTAATTTGGAGTAATCCACGTCCAACATATCTGCTCCGACCTTCAACCCAAATGAAAGCTTGCTCACATTTCTCCGGGCCAAATGAAGTGCATAAGAAAAGTCGATTGCAGCATTGGATTCAACTGCCGGGCCTATTTGATCATGAATAATCGATAGCCCTATTCCCATATTGTCATATAAACCGGCAGGGAGGTTTACCGTAAAAGTCCCGGTTTTTGGGGAACCTTCCAGGTCAACCCATTGGTAACGGCCCAACACACCAAAGCTCAATGTTTCCCTTGAACCCACATAGGCTGGATTTATAATCTGGGTATTGTACATATATTGTGTGTATTGTGCATCTTGTTGGGCACACATCAAAAAAGTTGACCCCAGGAGGCATATATAGAAAACTATTTTTTTCACGTTTTTGTCTATTGACCTTTTTAGCAAAGGATTTGTCATCTTTAAAAGTTGATATGGGTATTTTAATTATTGTTGCTTAGGAAGAGGTAGCCTGAATAGTTCTTTGCGCCTGGATTTTCATTGGGAAATTCGAGTATATAGAAATAAGTACCGCCAGGAAGTTTATTTTCTTTGGAAACTGTAGCCTTGCCTTCTGAAACCCCTGTGAACAATTTATTCCCGGTTCCATATCCTTCGGCTTTATAAACCAGGGCTCCCCATCTATTGAATACTTTTAGAGTGTTATCGGGATAGGCCTCAATACCGTTTATTTGGAAATGATCATTGATTCCATCTCCATTTGGTGTAATCCCATTAAATATTTCAAAATCAGGGTCATTAATCGTAAAGGTGCAAATCTCCTCGGGTACCAACGTTTCGGTAGGGTTGTTTTCCAAAGGACTGTTATCGTCAGATAAATCAGATACCTTAGTTTGTTGGCCTACTATAGAAGCAAAGACCGTAGCTTGATTTACCACTGATCCATTCTCTATATCCATTTCTGTTATACTATAATTAGCGGTAAATGTCCAGCTTTCGCCAACAGATAGAATACCATCGTCCCCTATGTCTTCTCCTGGGCTCAGCTGTGTGGAAATTACATCATCCAACTTTTGGTCTTCTAGTGTTATGTCGGTGAGATTTGCACTACCAACATTGCTCACGATAAAGGTGTATCGAATAGATTCGTTGCATCCATCCAAATCTAGGTCATCAAGTTCCCCTGTTTTTACCAAAGCAATCCCGGGACCACCACTGGTACACACATCGGATGGAACCATTGTGAAATCTGAGTCACCGTCAGAAATTAGTACATCCAAGTTTTCTGGTTTGGCAGAAACCACCGCTTGGTTATTGATGGTACTATTGATATCATTTAGCACTAGGCTATATAGGACTTGATAGCTCCAGCTCTCCCCAATGGACAGTACATTGTCATTGCCCGTATCGGTATTGGGGTCGGGGCCATCAACGGTTCCCCCCAAGAAATCATCTTGCAGAACAACCTCAAGCAAGTCAAAATCCCCGGTATTGGTCACGGTAAAGCTGTAGAGAATACTTTCAATACAACCATCATTATTAAAATCATGTAGATTACCAATTTTATTGAGTTCAATGCTTGGAGCTCCAGTAGTACACGCCGTATCGGTAACACTGGTCTGTGTCGGCCCATCCAAAGTTTCATCGCTAGGATGCGAAACATCTTGTAACGGGATGTCCGTATCAAAGATTTCTGCGGTTACTGTTGCTGTATTTTCCACAAAGGTCAGATCTATATCTTCCTGAACAATGGCGTAAATGGCTTCAAATGTCCAACTTTCTGCTGGTGAAAGCACACCATCCTCGTTTACGTCCGATCCTGCGATGGGGCCAACAATTTCACCTCCAAATAAGTTATCCAATAAGATAACGCTATCCAAAGCCACATCTCCATTGTTTGTGACGGTGAAAGTGTACAATATACTTTCTTGGCAGCCATCTTGGTTCAAGTCTTCCAGCGCCCCTGTTTTTATGAGACTTATGCTTGCCGTACCTTGCTCGCAGGCATCTGAAGATATTGTGGTGTTTGTGGGGTCATTTTCATTGGCATTTGGGGAATCATCATCGGATTGGTCCTGTACCTCAGCGGTTCCACATAGATTGAATGCGGTAACGGTAGCGGTATTTTCTACATTGCCCGCATCTATGTCGGACTGTTGTAAAGGATATAGGCCAGAGAACACCCAGTTTTCGCCCACGCTCAAAATACCATCCGAACCATCGTCCGAGGTATCATCCAAAATGGGATTCCCTTGTAACAAATTATCAACGATACTAACGGTTGCCAAGGGAGCATCACCGGTATTGTGCACGGTAAAGGTATATTGAATGTGGTCATCACAACCATCGTTATCAATAATATCCACAGTTTCTCCTTCTTTCACCAAACCGACGGATATATTTTGGCAACTGCTCAGATCTACCTCGGTAACATCATCTTCATCTGGACTGTTGTCATCCGATAGGTCTTCAATTGGAAAATCCGGATAGGCCTGTACATTTGAGGTTACATGGGCCTGGTTGTGGAAACATCCAAAATTGATTTCGTCTTGGGTTATGGGTTGTGTTGCAGTATAAACCCAGGTCTCATTAGGATCTAATAAGCCAATATTGTTTTCATCACCTGTGGGGCCACTGATGACCATGGGCAAGTTAAGATCAGTGAGCACCACATTCTCAAGTAGCTCGTTGGATGTACTTTCGTTGGTCACGGTAAAGGTGTAATCTATGGCCGTACAATCTGCGTTGACCACCCCGGTTTTGACCAATCCAATACGGGGTTCACAATCAGCGAGCAAAGTTATGGTAGGTCTATCCTCATCAATACTTTCAAAATCAGATACATCCTCTACGGTCACATCAGGAAAACCGACCATGGCTGCCTTCACTAATGCGGAATTTTCTACCTCTCCATTCAAACGATCTTCCGTAGTCAATTGATACTCGACGGTATTAAAAATCCAGGTTTCACCAGGATCCAATTGCCCGGGGTTTATATCATCGCCCTCATTCGGTGTTAGAGGAATGGATATGGGTAGGTTTAAATCGGTAATGGTCACATTCTCCAGAATCTGCCCTTCCGTACTTTCATTGGTCACTGCAAAGGAATAATCAATAAATGCGCAACCTCCTTCCACACCTTGACCATCTTTGGCCACCCCTTTTTTTATAAGGCTTATACGAGGTGTACAGGTTGGAATGTCAACTATTGTAGGTCGATCTTCATTAATATTTTCAAAATCGGAAATATCACTCGCCACTTTGCCTGGAAAGGTATCGGATTCCGCTAGAACATACGCATGGTTCTCTACAGACCCGGTAGTAATATCTTCGGCAGAAAGGGGATAAACTACCACATACTCCCACACTTCGCCAGGCTCCAATATACCCAATGGGGCATTATCACCATTAATGGGTTGGGCAGGAATAATCCCAGCCAATTTTGGGTCTTCAATTGCAATACTGGAAAATGTTTCAGTCGGTTGTCCTGTATGAGTAACAAAAAACGTATATTCTATTGATGAACAACCATTATCTTCTCCCAAAGGACCTTTAGATTGCCCTATTTTTGTGAGTGCAACGCCAGTGGTACAAAAGCTCAGGTCTATTACTGTTTCCCCATCTATACTGAAATCACTGGGATGCGAAAAATCGGATACTATGGTGCCGGGCGAGTTTACCATTTCAGCTTCAACAAAAGCTTGGTCGAGTGTTTGCCCTGCATCAATTTCCGTATCCAAAAGCTTACGCGTGATCACATATTCCCAATTTTCACCAAAGTCCAAGATGTTATCCTCAACGCCAACACCTATTGGACCCTCGATGGTTTCGTTAGGGCCAAGATTATTTATGGTGATGTTGTGCAAAGGTTCTTGATTTATACTTGTGTTTTGTATTGCTAGGGTAAATTGAACAAATGAACAACCAGGTGATACATCAGTGAATGCAAAGGTTTTGCCTTTCAATACCGTACCAATACTGGTATCGCAATTACTTAAAGGAGTATTGGTCTCTCTATCTTGGTTAACATCGCTATGATCTGAGGCATCTACTGCCACTATTAGGGGAGTTTGGTTTTTTGCTTCAGCGGTGACATAGGCTTGGTTCAGCACAAAACCATCTGTAATATTATCTTGTACAACAGTATAGAATGCTTGGTAGGTCCAAGTTTCACCAGGTTCCAATTCCCCAGCAATACTTCCTCCACTCTCCACAGGAGGTTCTGAAATAACACCATTTAAAGCGGGGTCTTCAAGAACAACATTGATAAAGCTGTATGGAACGGTATTTAAATGGGTTAGGGTAAAAGTGTATAAAACTTGATTGCAATTGCCCAAGGTTTCCCCGGTTTTGATTAGTCCGATACTCCCTTTTTCACAATTTGTTATGTCGATGTTGGTGTTGCCATCGTCCAACAGATCTGTAGGATGTGACAAATCGCTGACTGTTGCGGTAGGGGTTCCGTTTGCTTCGGCAGTTATTGATACTTGTTCAGTTATCGTAGTATTAAAGTCACTTTGATTTAATGGTCTGGAAGCACTATATTCCCAAGTCTCGCCGGGGTCAAAAAAACTATTGTTATTAGAATCTCCATCTACCAATACGAAACTCAAGCTTGTATCTAAACTGCTAATATTGATATTGGTTAAGTTTTGAGGAGAGGAACTTAAGTTTACAACAATGAGTTGATATTCTAAAGTTTCGCATCCCGGGGAATTACCAAACCAATCGCTGGTTTGGGCCAAGAGTTGAGCACCAATTTTGCGACAAGAAGAAATGTCAAAAACGGTTGGATCATCTTCATTGAACAAGTTATCGTCGGATAAATCAATTGTGGTTACCCCCGGTTGCCCCACAACTTCGCACGTGACCCTTACTTGGTTTTGAATGGAGTCTTGACTAAGGTCATCGGGACTTAAATTTCGTGTTGCATTGAGTTCCCAAGATTCACCTGCATCCAATATCCCATCGTTATTGGTATCACCGGATACGGGAGTAAGGTTTACTATCAACGCTGGATCATTTATATCAATGGCCTCTGTAATTGTTAGTGATTCACTATTGGTACTATTATTTCTTATAAATACTGTATAATTTATAGCAGAACAATCTCCATTGACGGTTCCGGACATGACCACTGCTATACTTGGCACATAGAGGTTTGTGCCTGTTTCGGTTGTGTTATTGTAAATTGCATTTTCCGTATAGTAACCATTCAATGTATGGGCCCTTAGGGCCAAGCTAAAGCTGATCAAGGTAAAAAGCAACAAAATTGACCCTATATGAAACCTTTGGTTACTTTCTTTATATCTCGTTTTCATGGCAATTAGCTTTGTGGTTATTGGTAAGGAACGGGAAGAAGAATCCGATACAATAAGCTATGCTCGATGTATTCGAACTTTTGTTTACAAATAACGGATGGATGTTTTGTGGAACGTATAAATTCACCATACGTGAATAAATTGTTATTTAACCCACAATTTTAGGCAGATAAATAAGATGGCTTAGGTGTCATTTGATAAATCAATGATATGAATTGACGAAATAAGCATATCAATTGACGGGATAATCCCATAAATTAGGGGGTAAACATATAAGATTACAAATACAAAAGTGGTTTCTTACAAACTTGAAATACGGCTATGAATAGTTGCGTGGTTTAGTAATTAACTTTTCAAGTACACACCAAACTGAAAATCCTCGCGGATTTTCAGAAGTAGGGGAGAACAAGCAATTACTAATGGCCATTGTACACAGTTTTTATTTGTTCAATATCCAATTTATTAATTCCGTTTTGTCTACAATTGCCCAACTATGAGGATGTCTTTCGCCATTGGCTCTGTATCCTTTATCAGTTGTCGGAATATATTCAACACTCTTATATCCTTTTTTGTTAAGACTTTCAGATAATTTTTTGATGTAAAAAGCGTTCATTTGTTCGTAATCCGCCATTCGATTTTCTTTCCACCAAAGAGTGTCAGGTTCTGTATAAAGTCTGATTTTAGTCCGTTTTAATTTTTTTATATTAGAAGTGTTATTCGTGCTGTATGTGAACACAGCATTTTTTTCATATTTTCCAATATTATCTTTTGGATTACCGAAGTTACTGCCCAAAGTTTCTAAAAGCCAAGTACTTTCTTGAATTGAAGGTTCTGAAAAATTTCGTTTTATATTTTTTTCTGAAGATTTGTACAATGCAACCAAGTCTATTGGCGAATCTACAATAAACACTCCTTTTGGGTCAATATAGAATTGCTTCATCCCAACAATAAAATTACTTATTAAGAGACTGACAACTCCACCACTTGAAAAACCCCCGATAAAAATATTTTCAGTTGGCAGCTGATTTTCAATAATTATATTCTGCAATTTTTTTGCGAGTTGACGTTTTTCGCTTTCCTCAAGCCATAGCTTCTGATTAAAGTTTGATAACAAAACTGCAATACTGTTTTCTCTCGCAATGTCAAGAATTTGAAATTCCCTTTTAATATCATCAGCATTTTCAGGATAACCTCCGAATAAAATTAAAACACCATTAATTTCTTTGTTTGGTTTATAAAGCTCGTAATCTTCTTTTATAATTTCAGTAAACTTAGTTTTTTCAGTAGCTATTTGTTCCTTTTCTTCTTTTTTCTGTTTACAAGAAACAACTACAACAAATATTAAAATTAAAATGGATGTTCTTTTCATTCTTCAAATTGTGTACAACGGTCTCCTTTATATTTATAAATATAAACTCTCCTGCTCAAGGTCCTATTAAGAGTTGTCAGCTTTTTAACTTTAGATTATTTGAGCGAGATATTTACTCGTATGTGACAAATTATTTTTAACGATTTCCTCCGGAGTGCCTTCGACTACCAAGTTCCCACCTTTTTCACCGCCTTCGGGGCCTAGGTCTATAATGTAATCAGCACATTTTATGAGCTCCATATTGTGTTCGATAACAATAATGGAATGTCCCTTGTCCAAAAGTTCTTCAAAGGATTTGAGCAGTTTTTTGATATCGTGAAAATGAAGACCCGTAGTGGGTTCATCAAAAATGAACAAGGCTTTTTCCTTGGTATGACCTTTCACCAGGAATGATGCAAGTTTTATACGTTGTGCCTCGCCGCCAGATAGGGTAGAAGAGGATTGCCCCAAGGTAACATAACCCAATCCTACATCTTGCAACGGTTTTAGCTTGGTTACGATCTTGTTCTGATTGTACTTGGTAAAGTGATCAATGGCATCGTCAATGGTCATGTTCAAGATATCATCTATGTTCTTACCTTCGAAGTGGACTTCCAGGATTTCCTTTTTAAAACGTTTGCCGCCACATACATCACACTCCAAATGTACATCGGCCATAAACTGCATCTCTACGGTAATCTCTCCCTCTCCCTTACATTTTTCGCAACGACCACCATCTACATTAAAGGAAAAGTGTTTGGCCTTATAACCACGTAGCTTGCTCAGTTTTTGCGAAGCGAGCAGACTTCTTATATCATCGTAGGCTTTAATATAAGTGACCGGATTGGAGCGCGAGGAACGGCCAATCGGGTTTTGATCTACAAATTCCACATGTTTGATATGGGCATACTTGCCATACATTTCCGAGAACTGTCCGGCCTTTTCACCATACCCCCCTGTTTCCTTCAAAATAGAAGGATACAGAATTTTACGGACCAAGGTACTTTTTCCACTTCCCGACACTCCGGTGACCACTGTGAGTACGTTCAAAGGAAAAGTAACATCTATGTTTTTGAGATTGTTCTCTCTCGCTCCTTTAATTTGAATGTAATGCTTTGAGTTTCTCCGTTCTGAAGGAACAGGGATTTCCATGGTTCCATTAAGATAGTTTGCCGTTAACGAATCGGCCTGTAAGATGGTTTCCCAATCCCCGGTAGCCACTACGTTTCCGCCAAGGGTCCCCGCTTCTGGGCCAATATCGATAATTTCATCGGCAGCCTTCATAATATCTTCATCGTGTTCTACTACAATAACGGTATTCCCGAGATCACGAAGTGATTTTAATACTTCGATCAAATTTTCGGTGTCCCTGGGATGAAGTCCAATGCTGGGTTCGTCCAAAATATACATGGACCCCACTAAACTGCTTCCCAAGGATGTGGCAAGATTGATCCGTTGACTTTCCCCTCCGGAAAGGGTGTTGGATTTTCGATTTAATGTAAGATAACCTAGACCGACCTTGTCCAAAAACTCCAATCGGGTGGTAATTTCCTTGAGCAATCGTTTGGATATTGCCGTGTCGTGCTCGGACAGCTGTAAGCCGTTAAAAAACGTCATTAATTGTTTAATGGGCAGCTCTATTAGATCTGAAATGGATTTATTGTCCACTTTTACAAAGTTCGCTTCTTTGCGCAGGCGTTTTCCTTTACATAAGGAGCATTTGGTTTTACCTCGGTATCTGGACAACATTACCCTGTTCTGGATTTTATAGCTTTTCTCCTCCAGTTGCTCAAAAAATTTATGTATACCAATAAAATGTTCGTTGCCGTCCCAAACCAATTGTTTTTGAGAGTCCGAAAGTTCGAACCAAGGTTTATGTATGGGAAAGTCGAACTTGTATGCCGAATTTACCAATTGATCCCTGTACCAGCCCATACTTTCGCCACGCCAAGGGAAGATTGCATTTTCATAAACGGATAAAGAGGTGTTGGGAATTACCAGGTCTTCATCAATACCTATTACATCACCATATCCTTCACACTTTGGGCATGCACCGTAGGGATTGTTAAAACTGAACAAGTGTACATTGGGTTCCAAAAACTTCATTCCGTCCAACTCAAACTGGTTGCTGAATGTTTTGATCTCGCCAGTCTGAAGGTTTTCTATGGCACAGGTTCCCTTACCTTCAAAAAACGCATTGTCCACTGCATTGGCCAAACGGTTCCAGAAATCCTCATCATTCTTCACTATAATACGATCTACTACAAGATCGAATTCCCTACCGATATCTTCCGGGGCTTGATCAATACGGATGACTTCTCCCTTATATTTTATCCTGGCATACCCTTGTTTGGAAAAAAGCTCCAACGATTTTAGCGGTTCTCGTTCGTCGGATATGGTTATGGGGGACAACAAAAGAAGTTTGTCCCTTTCGTTCAACTGCTTTATGTAGTCGATAACATCGGTTACGGTATGCTTTTTAACCACTTTGCCAGAAATAGGTGAAATGGTTTTCCCAATACGTGCGTAAAGCAGTTTTAGGTAATCGTATATTTCCGTGGTAGTGCCCACCGTAGATCTTGGGTTGGTGGAATTTACTTTTTGTTCTATGGCAATGGCAGGGGCTATACCTTTAATATAGTCCACTTTGGGTTTGTCCAATTTTCCCAAGAACTGTCGTGCATAGGAGGAAAGACTTTCCACATATCTACGCTGTCCTTCGGCATAAAGTGTATCAAAAGCCAAACTCGATTTTCCAGAACCGGATAATCCTGTGATAACCACCAACTTATTTCTTGGAATCACAACATCTATATTCTTTAGGTTATGTAGTTTGGCACCTTTGATTATAATATTCTGCTTAGGATCTACGTTGATATTGATTGCCATATGTTAAAATTAGGGTTCCAAAGATACGATACACTGCACTTTATACGTATATTGTATCAGTTAACATATAAAAATCGTCAACTCACAACATAGATTTTTAGGTCGCCTCCCTATTTATCTATATTTGAAGTGTAATTAAAATCCTGATAGGCCTATACAGAATAATTACTTTTTAAAGATTAAAAACTGAATAACTAAAGTCTTTCTTGGCAAAGGAAGGGCTGTGATTTTAACCCAAAAAAGTAATTTGTATGGAACAGCTACAGATTAATGACTCGATTTTAGTAAAGAACTACATTAACGGAGACGAAAAGGCTCTTGAAATCCTAATCAACAGACACAACCAAAGAATCACCAGCTTTATATACAGCAAAGTTTTGGATAGAGATGTGGCAGAGGACATCTTCCAGGACACTTTTATTAAGGTGATTAAAACCTTGAAAAAAGGAAGCTACAGCGAAGAGGGTAAATTTTTACCTTGGGTAATGCGAATAGCCCACAATTTGGTGATTGACCATTTCCGTAAAAACAAGAGAATGCCCAAATTTGAGGGAAGCGACGATTTCAACATCTTCTCCGTAATCCACGACGAGAAATTGAACGCCGAAAAACAGATCATTAAAGATCAAATAGAAAGTGATCTTACCCTTTTGATCGAAGAATTACCGGACGACCAGCGCGAAGTACTTATCATGCGAATCTACAAGGACATGAGTTTCAAAGAGATATCCGAAAACACCAACGTTAGTATTAACACAGCTTTGGGTAGAATGCGATACGCTCTTATTAATCTTAGAAAAATAGTTGAGCGTAAGAACATCGTTTTAACGAATTAATCGGTATTACGTCGAACGCTGCAATATTTCCAATCTAGCGCCGTTATATAATGGAAACAATTACTTACGCTAGAATATGGAAAACATTTACTCTGAAGAACAAAAATCCGTAAAAACGGTAAAAGCGAGCCAGAAAACTGTTGATTTCTTACTTAGCTTTTCAAAATCGATTCATGTAGTTGACTACAAAAAACACCAGTTTGAAGTAACATTGAATTAATTTAAGGATCAAACTGACGAAAAGAGCCGCAATTAGCGGCTCTTTTTGTTTTTATAGTATTCGTTGATCACCGATTTGCGCCCAATAGTCTTGGTGATAATATCCTTTTCCAAGTCCCAGCCCCTGGCAGGCGAATATTCCCGGCCATACCAAATTATTTGAAGGTGCAACCTGTTCCAGATTTCTTTTGGAAATAAACGTTTGGCATCACGTTCGGTCTGTACCACATTTTTGCCATTGCTAAAACCCCAACGGTACATCAACCTATGAATATGGGTGTCCACAGGAAAGGCTGGAATCCCAAAGGCTTGTGAAACCACTACACTTGCGGTTTTATGTCCCACTGCAGGCAATTCTTCCAACAAAGCAATATCCCTGGGTACCTTGCCATTGTACTTTTCTATCAGTATTTTGGAAAGTCCATAAATGCCTTTTGCTTTCATAGGGGATAGACCCACTGGCTTAATGATCTCCCGAATTTCTTCCTCAGATAACTTTACCATATCGTATGGATTATCGGCCTTTTCAAATAAAAGAGGGGTAATTTGATTGACACGAACATCGGTACTTTGTGCGGATAGCAAAACTGCAATCAACAAGGTATAGGGATCCTTATGATCTAAAGGTATGGGAATGGTAGGATAAAGTTCATCCAAGGTTTTTACGGCAAAATCAACCTTTTCTTGTTTGGTCATATTTGTTTAACTTTGCTTGTATAAATATTAAACAATAAATTCAATCACAGAGATCATGAATATGTTAAAAATAGGAGATAAAGTACCTGATTTTTCAGCAAAAGACCAAGACGGCAATACAATTAATCTTAGTGATTACAAAGGCAAGAAGTTAGTGGTATTTTTCTACCCTAAAGCGAGTACTCCTGGATGTACGGCCGAAGCCTGTAATTTACGGGACAATTATAAGGAATTGCAAGATCAAGGTTTTGAGCTTTTGGGCGTTAGTGCCGATTCAGAAAAAAGACAATCCAATTTTAGGAACAAATACGAGTTTCCTTTTCCCTTATTGGCAGACGAAGACCATACCGTAATCAACACCTTTGGTGTTTGGGGGCCAAAAAAATTTATGGGAAAAGAATACGACGGTATCCATCGTACCACTTTTATTATTGATGGTGATGGAGTGGTAGAAAACGTTATCAGTAAAGTAAAAACCAAAGACCACGCTGCGCAGATATTGTCTTAAAATGCTTTTTTTCTGATCGAGCGTAGTCTAGATGTCAATAAACAGGAGGCATTTTAAAGTTCTCGATTGCGCTCGAACGGACAATAAAACGTAATAAAGTAAAAAAGGCACTGATTTCAGTGCCTTTTTGTTTATTCTTTTTTCTCAAGAACCTTTCTGGTAAATAAGTTTTTTTCTTTGATTATTTCGGCAATACCCTCCGGTAATTCTTCTTCCCATCCATCATCCTTGTTAATGATTCTTTTAAGAACATCCCTGGAGAAAATATGGAGCACATCCGGGTCATAATCAATAATGTCCATCACCTTTCCGTTATATTTAAAGAATTTGTACAATTCTTTCATTCTTGGATGAACCTTTACATTGTTGCTGGTAAGCACTTGTCCCGTTTCTGGATCTTTCATAGGGTAGAGGTACACTTTTAAATCCTTAAAGAACAGTTTGCCGAACGCTTCAAGAATACCACCGCTCAAGTGACGATAGTATTTTTCATCAAAAACATCTACCAAGTTGTTCACGCCCATGGTCAATCCAATTTTGGCCTTGGTGTAGCTGTTAAAGTATTCCACCAACTTATAATATTCCTGGAATTTGGAAATAAGCACCGTATGCCCCAGGGAACAAAGAAGCTCCGCACGATCCATAAAGTCTTGCTCATCTATTTCACCCGAAGCTTTTAGGTTGGACAAGGTAATTTCGAAAACTACAATGGCATTGTCCATATCTACTGTTTGCTCCCGAATAAAAATATCGTACGATTTCTGGAACATGTCCATATTCACCTTGGTCACCGGTCTAAAACTACCGCGAAGAGCCAAAATGTTTTTCTTGTAAAGCACGGCCGCAGGCAAAAGGTTGTGCCCATCGGGGCCGAACATTACCGCATCCGTCATATCGTTTTTAATAAGTTGAAGACTCATTAAACGGTTGTCGACCTCGGAAAAATTAGGCCCAGTAAAGTTGATCATATCAATCTCCAAAGTATCGTGGTCGATATGGTCGTATAGATATTTTAAGAGCTTTTTGGGCTTGTGGAACTTAAAAAAGGCGCCGTAAATTAAATTAACGCCTAAAATACCGAGGGTTTCCTGTTGTAATCTGGCCTCGTTTTGTTTAAATCGAATATGGAGAATAATTTCGTCGTACTCCTTTTGGTCCGGGTCTAATTGAAAACGAAGACCGACCCAACCATGCCCTTTGTATCTTTTCGAAAAATCGATGGTAGCCACAGTATTGGCATAACTAAAGAACAGGTAATCAGGGTTGTTGTCCCTACTGATCCGTTCTTCCACCAAACGCATTTCGTGGTCCAACATCTTTTTTAATCGGGATTGTGTAACGTAACGGCCATCCTCTTCGATTCCATAAATGGCATCGCTAAAAGATTTGTCGTAGGCGCTCATTGCCTTTGCAATAGTTCCGGATGCGCCACCAGCTCTAAAAAAATGTCTGGCGGTTTCTTGTCCCGCTCCGATCTCGGCAAAAGTTCCGTAAATATCTCGATTCAAATTTATCCTTAAGGTTTTCGCCTTTATGGAAGGAATATTTTCAAAAGAATTTTCTTTGCTTGGTACGCTGGGCATTTCCAAATTTTTAAACTACGGCAAAGTTACACTCTTCGGGCAATCTATTAAATAAATAAGTTATAATTTTGGTTTTAATGGATGATAAGATGACCATTACTTTTTTAGGTACGGGCACTTCGCAGGGCATACCCGTGATCGGAAGCAACCATCCCGTTTGTCTAAGTACAGACCCTAAGGATAAAAGACTGCGTGTATCGGTACTGATTTCTTGGGAAGAATATAATTATGTTATTGATTGTGGCCCTGATTTTCGACAGCAAATGTTGACAAATCCCATTGAAAGACTGGATGGCATTCTGTTTACCCACGAGCATGCCGATCATACTGCGGGCATCGATGATATTCGCCCATTTTTCTTTAGGCAGGGAGATATTCCCGTTTATGCCCATCCAAGGGTTTTGGATTCGCTCCGTAGGCGGTTTGATTATATTTTTGCCGATGAGGATCGATACCCCGGAGCCCCGGCGGTAGAAGTGCACGAAGTCTTTAAAAATAAGAATATCTCATTGGGCGATTTAGACGTGGTACCTATTGAAGCCTACCATAACCGTTTACAGGTTTTTGGTTATCGTTTTGGAGAGTTTGTTTACATGACCGATGTTAAAAGAGTGGAGGAGGAGGAAATCAAAAAAATAAAAGGCGCAAAAATTTTAGTGGTCAATGCACTGCGTATTGAGCCTCACCATTCCCATTTTAATTTAGAAGAAGCATTGGAATTTGCAGAAAAAGTAGGCGCGGAACAAACCTATTTTACCCATATCAGCGCTTTGTTGGGTTTTCATGAAGAAGTTGAAAAAAAACTGCCAGAAAATGTACATTTGGCCTACGATAACCTAAAGATAAAAATATAGAAGTTCTTAATTCGTTTTCATGGTAGGTTATAAAATAACAGATTGTCATTTTGAGTCCGACCCAACACGGGACGGAACATCTCGACTGTGTTCCATGTGACATTAATTGGAATTAAGGATTCATATAATTTTCAAATACATGAAGAAAAACATATTTCTATACCTATTTGTTTTTGCCGCTCTGTTGGCACTTTTTCAATACGTTACTGGTAGTAACATGCAAAAAGCATTGAGCTCTGATGTGGAAAAATTGGAAAACCAGGTAGTAAAACTTGAAGATTCCCTACAAACCATGCATCTAAAGGTACTGGATATGCAATACTTTACCTTGGAGAACAACGACGATGCCCTGGCCTATTACGACCACTTAAAACTGGAGAACCCATCGCTCTACATCCAGGATAAATTACTGGAAACCAACGAACAAAAAGGAGATAATCCTTTAATTCCCTACGAAGGGATGGAAAGTGATTTTAAGATAAACAAGATCAAAGTACTGAACCATAAATGGATTTTGGCCGATTTCTCAGATGGAAAATACTGGGGGGATATGATCATCAAATATGAGCTAAAAGATGATCTAAGCGTAGATTTTACTTTGGCCGAACATTTGCTTTACGCACCACGGGACTATTAATTTGCCTCAAGTCAGTACTTAGTTCGACACATGCAAAAAATATATCATCTGTAACGCATTTCTGAATTCTTAAGATTCCTTCTCAAAATAGCTTAAATCCGTTGTTGCAACCACTTTTTAAAGGAAAAAAAGTTTTGCTGGGAAACCCCGTGCCCCACCGGAAACTCTTCGTAAGTAGTTGGGATATTTAAGTTTTTGAGAAATTCAGGAGATTTTTGGGCCCATTCCAAAGGGATAACTTGGTCCACTTGACCATGTGAAGCATAAAAACTCAACTTACTGTGATCTTTTTGTCCATAATCTTCCACCAATATATTTTCATTGATGTAACCGCTGAGCGCAACCACATTCTTTATTTTTTCGGGATACGACAATGCCACCGAATAACTCAAAATTGTACCTTGGCTAAAGCCCAGAAGAGAAATATTATCCTCATCCAGGTCATAAGCTTCGATGGCCTCATCAATAAAGGCTACTATCTTTTCCCTAGATTCCTTCGCTTGCTCATCGTCGCTCCATTTGCCTTGTTCGGCATCAAAATTAATGGCATACCAAGCATGCCCAAATGGTTCTAGATCATACGGGGCCTTTACGGAAAAAACCATCAATTCTTCTGGTAATTCCGAAGCAAAAGAAAATAAATCCTCCTCGTTGCTCCCATAGCCGTGGAACATAAACAGCGCCGGTATTTTTCCGGATTGTATTGAGGAAGGGCGTAATAAATATGTTAAGGATAGGGGTTTAGGAGACATTTTTCTATTTTATGATATGAAAGTAAACCATTGTTGAAAATACTTGCCCAAAACCGGCAAAGGCTTTGTGTTCTCGTTTAAAACCTGTAAAAAACCAAAAACCCAAATAACCAAATAAAAAAGATAGATGGGTATGGATAAATAAGCTAATCCGGTATAGGTCAATAATATGGCGAGGGCATGGAAAAGTATATGAATTCCAAAGGCTTGCCTAATATGGAAACGCGCAAATGTATTTTTTGGTTCCATGTTCATTGTTATTGCGATCAAACAACCCACAATGGTAAGGTAAGATACTATTGCGGCGGTTTTTCCAGGTTGGGACTTACTCATTATAAATTGCTTTGGCCGTTGTTAATGATTCCGTAAACTTTTCCTTTTAAAGAAGTACCTATAAACATACTGTTCTTTGAAGTGGATAAAATATCCTTTACTTCAAAAGTGTAGGTCTGTTCTGGGTCGAACAAGGTAAAACAGGCTTTGCTCCCTTCTGTAAATTGTGGTTCCTCGATATGATATCTGTCCCGTCCTTTGGTCAATAACCTAATGGTTTCCTCGATTTCGAACAGGGTGTTCAAAGCGCCAAAAGCAGATTCCAGACCAATACTGCCGCTTTTCGCATTATCAAATTCAACTCGTTTGTGTTCTACATCCAACGGTATATGATCTGAGGTCACAAAATCTATGGTTCCATTTTTAACCCCCTTGATCAATGCCTTACAATCGGATTTTGCACGAAGGGGAGGGGACACTTTAAAATTGGAATCAAAGCCCTTTAGGGTCTCATCCGAAAAAAATAGATTATGTACGGCAGTACTGCAGGTGACGTCCAAGCCTTTTTTCTTGGCTTCTGCTATTAGTTTTACCGACCCGGCCGAGGAAATGGTCGGAATATGCAATTTTCCACCGGCGTATTCCAGAATAAACAAGTCCCTGGCCACCTGAAGCTCCTCCGCCAATGCGGGAATTCCTTTTAGGCCCAACATGGTGGATATTTCACCTTCGTTTACCACTCCTTTGCCCTTAATGTTGTTATCCTGAGGAAAGGAATGAACCAAACCATTAAAATTTTGCGCATACAGCAGGGCAATTTTCAGTAGATTGGGATTGGCTATCTGCTTTTTAAAATCATAAAAAGCCACTGCACCTGCATTTTTCATATCGTATAGCTCTGCAAGGTCTACACCGTCGGAATTTTTGGTCAGGGAGCCAATGGGATGAACTTGTGTAGCTTTTCCCTGTCCTCTTTCTTTTAAAAAAACTATATCGGAACTGGTATCGGGAACAGGGTTCGTATTTGGATTTAATACAATATCCGTAAATCCGCTCTTCCCCGCAGTAAAAAGTCCATTGGCAATGGTTTCACGTTCTTCAAAGCCAGGCTCACCAAAACTTACACTGCTATCGAACCAACCTAAGGACACGTGTAGATTATCTTTTTCCACAACTTTTGCATTCGAAGGGGCTTCCAAGGACACACCGATCTTATCAATTATACCTTTTTTAATGAGAATATCACGCTTTTTTAAATGCAGACCCTTGTTATCCGGACACACAATTTTTGCAGACTTCAGCAGAATGTTCATGTAACAAATTTTTGAATGAGTACCTCTATAAGTGCCAGAAGCAACGCTAAAATAACAAACCATTTCCAATAAGCGTAAATGTTATTCTCCGCTTTTAGCTGTTCAAAAAGTTCTGGAATTGAATCCAGGGTGTTTATGTTTTGCAATGTCCCCAAATCCAGGTATTTGAGCTGACTTTCCGTTCTTGGGTAATTAAAGCTGATATTTTGTAAAATCTCATTGTCCCGTACTATGGAATAAACCCCATCTTCTGTTGGATTCTGGTCGAAGGTGAGCTGAACCCTCGCGGGAAAACTCTGTTGCAGCGGTATAAATTCGTACCCTTCCTTGGTCACTTTTAAAATATCATCATTGTCCAATTCTACAACAACATCCACGGCAGATGCACTGCCCAATGTATTAAACAGCTTTGGCAATCGTAAGCTCGATTGTGCCATATTATAAAAAGTGGGCACGATCAAAGGTGAATTAACAAAATTGGAATTTGCCAGCTCCAAAGGCGCCGTAAATACATAAAATCTATTGTCACCAATTAAAAAAGGGTTTCCTCCGTCCATGGCCAAAGCCGTAGCAAGGTTGGTCCGTACATTAAAATATACACTTGTGGTGGGGTATTGAAAATTGGTCACTTGTTGTTCAAAGACATTTTGGTACAAAGGATGATCGAACGAAATCGTGGTCAACTGAGCTTCCGATGAGACTTTTTCGATAAAACGCGTAGAGGATAAACTGGATAGTAAGGAATTGTATGAAGATAGATCGGTGTTACTGGAGGGAACAATGATCACGGTGCCTCCAGTATTGAAAAACGACCGCAGAACAGTCTGCAAACTACTCGGAATAGCGTTCAAATTATCCAATACTATAACGTTTTTATCATCCAAAACACTATAATCGAGTCGATCTGGTGAGAACTTGTTAAAATCGAACTCATCGCCTCGGAACAGACGGTTCAAATAATCACTTTCCGATTCGCTTATGGCCAACACTTTTATTTTTTCCCTGGCATTGATATTGAAATAAAATCGGTTATCGTAGGCCAAAGCATTGTCCATAATACTCAAGTGGCCATCTAATTTTTGATGGACAGGGATGGAGAATTCAACTTCGGCATTTCCGTTCGATGTAAATTTTGCTGCCGTTTTGGCGATTAGTTCCCCATTGTCGTACAACGAAATCGGCACAGGATCATCCTCGTTACCTCCTGAAAGCAGTACTTTAAGACGCCCCTGATCATTTACACTATCATCCATAAAAACCGAATCTATGGACACGTTTGGGACTTGCCGTGGTCGTACGGGAACAAAATGGGCGTTCATGGTAGAATCCAAAACGTTGTTTTGCGAAGCTAATCTTTCTTGAAAATCAGAAATTACGATCAGATCCTTAATCGATGTCTTGCTTGTAGAAAACAAACTATTGGCCTTTAAACCAATCTCATTCAGGTTGAGCTGTTTATAAGAGTAGGGTAGTGCCAGCAGCGTATTCTGAATATCTCCTATTCGGATGTTGGTATAGGTTTTATCGTTGGTGAACAAGCTGAATTCCGTGTCACTCCCCACATTTTTGATAAAATCCTGAACAGCCTTTTCCAAAACCGGAATCCCATTTTGCTTGCCTTGCATACTAAAGGAATCATCCAAATAAACCACGATCTCTTTTTCTTGAAGAGCGGTGCTCGAGGAACTGAAAGGTTGTGCAAAGGCAATTATTATAGCTGCCAGTAGCAACAACCGTGTAAACAATAACAACCATTTTTTAAGGCTGTTGCTTTTTCTGGATTCGGAAACTACCTTTTGTAGCATTGCCACATTGGTAAAAGGTGTTTTGGTAAATCGACGTAATTGAAATAAATGGATCAATATGGGTATTACGAGAAGAAAAAGTGCCCAAAAAATTTCTGGATGTTTAAACTGCATTCCCAATTTTGCTTGATCAAAGATAGGGATTAAAATATTTGGATTTTAGTATTGATTTGCCAATTGTCCGTAATCCTTGGGCAAAACAGTAAAAGTGTAATCATTTTTGGCCATGGGGAACCATCTTTTCAACACTGATCGCACCGTTTTTATACTCTATTTTTGTATTTGGTATGTTAACGATACCTTTTACCGTTTCAATTTTAAATCAACAGAAAAAGAAATAATCCTGCATCGGGGATTGGCCCAATTCAGTAAAATAACTTCGAATTTCCTCTTGTGCTTCCTCGTTGGCAACGGTTATGATGCTTTGTGGATTTTTTAATTTCTTCAATGCATTAAAATGTACCAATTCTTTACCATAAATGTTTTTTCCGATTTTTTTGGGATTATCACATAGCCAAACAAAATCCAAGTTTTGTTTTTTAAGACCCTTCGCAATCTTTTTTCCCTTAAATCCCGCACCCCAGATCACTAGGGGTCTATTGGGTGTACGATTCAACTTTAAAAAATAATGGAGCTTGATCTCCAAAAAATAATTTTGTGCGTAGTGCTCATGCGTTCGAGAAGTTCGTGTATCATAGTCTCTCCATAAATGGAGTATTTGGTTACATGGGATTATTTGCAAACCATTTTCGTAAAATCGGAACGTAAGGTCGTAGTCTTCCGGATATCTGTCCGGTATAAATCCTTGGCATATTTCAAAATCTTGGCGATGGACCATCCAGCATGGGGAGGGAATTGAGCATTCTTTGTAAATCTCTTCAAAATTGGCCCCATTTTCCGTAAGGTGATTAAGCCATTGTTCGTATCTAGCGTAGCCATTACTAATTCCCCTATGTGAAAAATATTTTACCTGCCCTACGGCCACGTACCCCATTCCTTGTTTTTTCAATGATGAAACCATTACCTCCAATCGTTCTGGCTTCATTATGTCGTCGGAATCCATACGGGTTACATATGCGCCAGTACTTTGGGCATATCCCGTACGTAACGCTGGTATTATTCCCTGCCCCTTATTTTCAAAAACCTTGATGCGTGAATCTTTTGTGGAATAGGCGGTTAAGAGCTCTAAACCAGTATCGGTGGAATGATCGTTTACTGCTAAGATTTCCCAATCCGGATATGTTTGGTTTAAAATGGAATCTAGGCATTCGGGCAGATAGTGTGCAGTGTTTTTAAAGGGTATTATGATACTAATCTTGCCGTTTTGCATAAAATAAAGGACTTGTTCTTTTATTGGTATTGCAAGACCTGATCTATGGTTTCCTTGACCATTTGCTCCATAATTTTGTAGCCAGCCTTGGTTACATGTACCTCGTCTGTAGTCAATTCGGGTGGCAATCCATTTCTGTCATCTGCCATTTTAGAAAAATAATCCAAATATACGGCACCCTTGTCACTAGCCATATTTTTGAGCATTCTGTTAAGTTTTGGGATTTTAATATTGGGCTGCAAACCGGGGCTCCACGGATAATCAAAAGCAGGAAGAACTGAACAAACAATGGGTATGATCTGGTTGGCTTGGGCCAGTTCCACCATGGATAGGATGTTGTCGTGAATTTGTTTCAAAGTCATAGGACCTGTGTTGCCGGCAATATCGTTCGTACCGGCTAAAATTACCACCGCTTTTGGGTTCAGGTCAATTACATCTTGCCTAAAGCGCAATAACATTTGAGGAGTTGTTTGTCCACCGATACCACGGTTTATGTACGGGTTTTTATCAAAAAAATCCGGATTGGCGCCCTTCCACATCTCGGTAATGGAATTACCCATAAAAACTACACGGTTTTCGGTTCCGTTGGAAGTCGAAATACGGGTATTCTCCTTATGATATTTTTCCAAATTGGGCCAATCCTGAGCATTTATTTTTGATGAAATGGATAATCCTAAAAATGAAAACATGATCCAATAAATGGTTAGATTCTTCACAAGGGATGGTTTTGGTTAAAAATAGAAAAATATCAGGGTATTAAAAGTAAATACAGAATAAAAAAGAAGATGATAGTGGCTATAACAGCATAGATCATATGCCTTTTCTCTTTTTCTTTTTAAATAAACATTTTTTTACGAATACGAGCTATATCCCTTTGGGTGGATTTTTTAAAATATAATTCAGTAACATTTTTAGTGCCGTAAATATTGTCTTTAGATTTTAATTTTCTTTTTTTGAGCATGCTTCTATTGAGCTTCATACTCTTTATGGCATGCATCATGCTACCTTCTCCTCCCATAGTTGATATATTTTAGTATATCAGTGTCTTTTATTGTGGTTTTGTTACATCATAATTTAATCTACAGGGAATTACTCAATAAAAAAGCGATATAACTAAAAAAGTTATACCGCCTAATTTTGGTTTAATAGTATTGGGATTAATATTTTGCGCTCTTGCCTTTTGCTTGTGTTCTTAAAATAAAAGCCCGTATGTCTTCATTTGCGGCCTTTAGGTCTTCTCTCCTCAAATACATCATGTGGCCGGAACGGTACCCTTTAAATTCAAAACGATCTTTCATTCTACCACTTGGATCAACTTGGGACATGGTGTATTTAGCTGCAAAATAGGTGCAAGCGCCATCGTAATATCCCGATTGCACCAAAACATTCAAGTACGGGTTTTGTGCCATGGCCTGTCTTAGATTGTCACGCACATTGTCGTTTTCGTTGTCCCATGGGTGTACAGGACCGAACATATTGTATTTTATATCGGTCTTGAAGTTTAGCTCTTCCTGCAAATAATAGTTAATTGCTGGGGTGAAGCTATGCAACCAAGAAGTCAGTTCTGGAGAGTAATCCGGGCGCGTACCTGCCAATGTTTTATCTATTCCCAAATAGCGGCTATCCAATCGGCCAACGGTATATCCACCTTTTTCCCTTAAAAGGGCCTTCCAAAAAAACTGCGTGGGAACATCCAAATTATGGTCTAGGATATCTTTTGCTTTTAAACCTGAGTAGCGGGCCATTTTATCGGCGATGGACTTCCGTTCCGCATCTGCAATAAACCCACCCTTGGCAATGGCCGGTAATAATTCGTTTATGGTGAACTCTTCAACTTCTGGCAAAACTTCCAACAAATCCTTGCTTTGCAAATCGGATGGCAAAGCTTTGTGGTGCCATGCCGCAGCTGCAAAGTATGGCAAGTTCAAAGCACTGGAAACAGGATCATTGTCGCGGAACACCTTGTAATCCGCAGGTGAAACCATGATTACACCGTTCAAGTACATCCACTGTTGGTTTTGCAATGCCAAGGACAATCCCATAACACGTGTTCCACCATAGCTTTCACCCACAATATATTTTGGGGAGTTCCATCTATTGTTCCTTGTTACAAAAGTATTCAGCCATTCTGCCAAATATTTGGTATCGGCATTGATCCCAAAGAATTTTTTTCGGTCTACTTCCTTTCCGGTTTCCGGTATGGTTCTGGAATAACCTGTGTTTACCGGGTTTACGTAAACAATATCGGTAACATCCAAAACAGAATATGGATTTTCCTTTACGCCATAGGGCTGAACAGGGTAACCTTCGTCATCAATTTTTAGGATTCTTGGACCGGTGTAGGCCAAATGCATCCAAACGGAACCAGAGCCCGGACCTCCATTGAACGAAATCAACAATGGACGGGAAGATCTGTCTTTTACCCCATTTTTGGTATAATAGGTATAATGTAAGGATGCAACGGGCTCTCCCATTTCGTCCCAAACAGGTTGTGTGCCCGTGGTAGCTGAATAATCGATTCGTGCACCATTTATGGTAACGGAGTGCTGGGTAGTAATGGTAGTGTCTACAGGAAGTTTTCTTTCTTGGGCAAAGGTGATGGTCGCACAGAACGCCATACCCAATAATAAGAGTTTTTTCATTTTATATGGTTGAATTAGTCTAGTTCATAAAAATAAGGAATTTGATAATGGTTTCCTTAAATCTCAGTTTGAAAAAAATCACCTATCGTATTTATATCTCTCTTTGGATTTAATACATACAAGATATAAAAATGTACAATTAGCTTTTTGATAGGTATAATCAGAATGAACTGATGATAGTTTGTTAAGGGTTTAGAATCTCTCAAAAACTCCCAACCCAAATAGCGCAAAATCATATTTTACAGGGTCGACGGCATCCAGTTTTCTCAGGTTTTTGTCTAGTTCCTGTAATGCCTTGGCATCGTTCTGTTTACGCTTTAGTAATTTGAGTTTGCGGGCCACATTGCCAGAATGCACATCCAACGGGCAGGAGAGTTTGGAAGGGGCAATGCCTTTCCATAAGCCAAAATCGACTCCCGTACTGCTATCACGGACCATCCATCGTAAAAACATATTGATGCGTTTTGCCGCGGATCCATTTTTGGGGTCGGACACATGTTTTTGGGTGCGATTTTGATGAGGGAGTTCAAAAAATAGTTGTTTGAACTCCGAAATTGCGGGCTGCATGGAATCCTTGGTCTGGTATTGGGTAAAAATCGCCTCCAAACCTCCATGTTCTTGGTAGATGTTTTGGAGACTGGTTACAAAGTAACCAAGATCAATACTATTAAAAGTACGGTGTACAAATGTCGAGAGTTCACTAAGGTCCTCCGCGGTATGGGCCATCACAAAATCGTAGGGCGAGTTGCCCATTAAATCCATAAGTTTGTTTGCATTGTTAATAATGCTCTTACGGTTGCCCCAGGCTATGGTGGCCGTTAAAAAAGCGCTGATCTCAATATCCTCTTTTAATGCAAACTTGTGCGGGATCTGTAAAGGGTCGTCCTCTAAAAACTTGGGATGATCGTATTCCTCTACCTTGGCATCGAGAAATTCCTTGAGTTCTGCTTTGGTCATACTAATTCTTGGAGACAATCCGCCCATCTACCATGGTTAGTTTTCGGTCCGCCATATCGGCAAGGTCCAGATTATGCGTTACCAGAACAAAGGTTTGCCCAAATTCTTCCCGTAACTGAAAAAACAGTTTGTGTAGATTATCGGCACTTTCAGAATCCAAATTACCACTGGGTTCATCGGCCAAAACCACCGATGGTTTGTTCATTAAAGAACGGGCAACTGCCACTCGTTGCTGTTCCCCACCGGACAGTGCGTTGGGTTTGTGGTCGTAACGGTCCTTTAATCCCAGAAAATCCAAAAGCTCTTTGGCGCGTTGTTCAGCTTCGGTACGGGATGTTTTTTTAATAAAGGCAGGTATGCATACATTTTCCAATGCGGTAAACTCGGGCAGTAATTGATGAAACTGAAAAATAAACCCGATATGCTCGTTGCGAAATTGGGCCAAGTTTTTGTCATTCAATTGGTTTACGTCCGTATCATTGATCAAAAGAGCACTTTCTTCCTTGTTGGTAGGGGTGTCCAAGGTTCCCAGAATTTGTAGCAAGGTCGTTTTTCCTGCTCCAGAAGCGCCAACAATGGAAACAACTTCACCTTTTTTAATATTAAGGTCAACTCCCTGCAATACCTTGAGGTCTCCGTAACTTTTTTGAATATTTGTAGCCTTGATCATAACTAATTGTTCGGTGTTCGAAGATAATGATTACTGTTGTATTGTAAAGTTTGTTCGAAGTGGGATTTTTTTGCAAATACCATTTAAAAGTAATGGCTGGACAACCAAGTTCGACTAAGTTGCATATAAATATTTGTTATAAATCGTAATACAATATAAATATTGTTTAACTTTGAAAAGAAATGAATAAACAAAATGATTCAATATTGGAAACTGCAATTTTAGCAGGAGGTTGTTTTTGGTGTACCGAAGCCGTATTCCAAAGGCTAAACGGAGTAGTGGAAGTAGTTTCCGGATATACAGGCGGGACTATAAAAAACCCAGCATACCGCGAAATTTGTACCGGTCGTACGGGCCATGCCGAAGGTGTAAAAATAACATTTGATCCATCGATAATATCCTATGCCGAACTTTTGGAGGTGTTTTTTGCTACACATGACCCCACCACGCTAAACCGACAGGGAAACGATGTTGGCACGCAATACCGAAGCGAGATTTTCTATACTTCGCCCGAGCAAAAACAAATTGCCGAGGATTTTATCAACTTGTTGGACAACGAAAGTATCTTTGATTCTCCTATTGTTACCCAGATATCCGAGGAAAAACCTTTTTATTTGGCAGAAGAAGAGCATCACGATTATTACAACGGACATAGAGAGCAACCGTATTGTCAAATTATAATAGATCCCAAGATCAAAAAATTGAACAATTATTTTTCAAAAAAACTAAAACATGGCACCATATAGAAACCTCGAAGAATATAACATAGAGATCACCAATGAGGTAAAAGACCATTTTTCCAAAATTGTGGACGATATCGGGGAAGATGTAACCAGGGAAGGTTTGATCAAAACACCAGAACGTGCGGCGAAGGCCATGCTTTTCTTAACACAGGGGTACAAGCAGAATGCAGAAGAAATATTAAAAGGGGCCATGTTCGCGGAAGAATATGACGACATGGTAATAATAAAGGATATCGAATTATATTCTTTGTGCGAACACCATATGTTGCCCTTTTTCGGGAAGGCCCATGTTGCTTATATTCCCAACGGCCACATTGTAGGTTTGAGCAAAATTCCCCGCGTTGTGGATGTTTTTGCGCGCAGGTTACAGGTTCAAGAACGGTTGACCCACGATATACTGGAGTGTATCAATTCTACTCTAAAACCTAAAGGAGTCGCTGTGGTAATTGAGGCTTCCCATATGTGTATGATGATGCGAGGGGTGCAAAAGCAAAACTCTGTTACCACAACTTCGGGCTTTAGAGGACAGTTCGAGAAAATTGAGACCCGCAACGAGTTTTTGAAACTTATTAGTGCCGATTTGTCCTAATCCCTTTTCAAATTAATCGGGAATTGCTATTTTTCCCATATGGCAGAAGAAAAGGACAAAAAATACCGTAATCTACTTTTAGGTTTACTTTTTGATGGCATTGGTATGCTATCTTTTGCAATTCCGGGAATAGGAGAGTTTTCCGATGTAATTTGGGCGCCCATTGCTGGTTGGCTCATGACGCGTTTGTATAAAGGCAGGGTCGGTCAAGCTGCCGGTCTGATTACCTTTGCGGAAGAGTTGATCCCAGGGTTGGATGTTATTCCGACCTTTACCTTAACATGGATATATACCTATTTGTTGGGCAAAAAAAGGGTCGACCCTAAAAAGATTGACCCTTAATTCTTGATAACTTATGTCCTGCACGCTACAAAGGCAAATGTAAACTGAAAGAGATATTTCTTCCCATATTGGCTATACCGTCAGCTTTTAATCTGGATAGGTGAGAAATATAATCCTTGTTGAACAGGTTGTTTGCTGTAATCGAATACCCAACTTTTTGATTGAAAATATTCAAGTCTCCTCCGATGCCCGTATTGAACAAATTATATCGGGGCGTTCTTGTTTCAAAATCAGCAACCTTGTTCTGATTAAAAAATGTTTGAAGCGTTACAAAAGCATAGCATTTGTAGTTCTGATTTCTTTTGTTCCATTCCACTCTAAAGGTATTGGTCCAGCGATTGGCAGGTATTAGCGGCAAATTGGATTTATCATCCAATTGCCCATATACAATATCGTAACTGCTTTCCAGGTGCAGCCAATCAATAGGGTGGGGGTGTAGGTGGAACCCAAACTCGCCTCCGTACAAAATGGCATCTTGTTGTTGGAAATTATAAATGGGATCCAGTTCCCTAAATTCACCGGTAGGCTCCAAATAAATATAGTCGTTTACAATATTATAAAACGAATTAATATAGGCTTCCACATGTTTGTTCCCGTACTCTAGGGCAAGATCTATCTGAAAGTTTTGTTCGCTATCTAGGTCCGGATTTCCTATTTCTACTCGATTGGCGCCACTGTGCAGGCCATTGGAAGACAGTTCGGATAGGTTGGGGGCCCTAAAACCGGTCGCCAAGTTTAAACGTCCTATAATAGTTTTGGCAAGGTCCGTTCGGTAGCCCAAGGCCGCATTAAAATTATTAAAATTTCTGTCCAGTGCCGGAATATATTCCTCATCGCCCTCAATGCCACTGGCTTCACCGTTTATAGACCTTAGATCATAACGCAATCCAATTTGCAGATCACTTTTATCAAAATGAATGTGAGAAGTGACCAAAACCCCAAAATCGTTGGTCACGGCATCGGGAACCAAGATTTCCTCCCCAAAGTTTTCGTTGGTTTGATGCATGCCCTGCACCCCAAAAATAGTTGTTATATTTCCCCACTGTGGGTTAAACTGTATGTTGTAGTTAAAGGTTTTCAGCTTCATGTCCAGGGCGGCGCCTTCTTCCTCTTCTTCATGTTCTTCTTCGTGTTCCTCGCCTTCTTCGTGCTCATGTTCGTGCCCATCTTCCTCGTGGTGATGCTCTTCAAACTCCTTTCTGTTGTTTATAGTGTATCCGAACGTAGCCTCCAAACTCGATTTTTTAAAAAACAAATTGTTTTTGGAGCTTAATATATGTGTGGAGAGCTCTTGGTAGGGCAACAAAGGGTCGCGATCGTTGTTTTGAACCCCGATTTCTTCGGGAATGCCCAATTCCGTAGTATTGTAGTTATACCTTAATTCTGTTTTAAATTTGGACGCTTGGTAGGCAAGTCCCGTTTTTAAATCGGCTTCATTAAACCTCGAATTGGTAACGCTTGTGCCATCGCCCGTTTCATAATCGGCATTGGATGCGTATGCACCTCTTACCAAGAATTTTAATTTTTCCCCTGACGTTTTAAAACCTGCGTTTGCATTATAACCCAAAGTATTGGTAAAATACCGCATGTTTATATCTCCAGAGCTTTCTCCAGCTATTTCAAATTTCTCGGGATTTAAGTACAAAACACCTCCTAGGGCATCGGAACCATATAGTAATGAGGCAGGTCCTTTTATAACTTCTACACTTGAAATTCCGGCGTCGTTGAGTCCCAGCCCGTGCTCACCGCCAAACTGCTGGTTCTCCAATCTAACCCCTTGGGTATACACCAAAACCCGGTTAAAACTTAAGCCACGTATTACAGGTTTTCCAATACCGACACCGGTCGATACCGAGGAAACCCCTGGAATGTTCGTTATTCCTTCTGAAAGGGTAATTCCTCCTTGTTGTTTGAGCTCCTCCATGGACTTTTGCTCCACTTTCATTACATTTTCGCGCTGTAATTTGTGAAAAGGCGTGGAGAGCACCACTTCGTCCATTTCTATGGCCGATGGTTCCATTTTATAATCGAACCGGTTATTTCCTTCACTGATCTCAATGGATGTGGAATAAGTTTCAAAACCTATAAAGGAAACAACCAACTTATAGATACCTTCTGGCAAGTTTTTTAAGGAAAAGTCCCCATTTTTATCGGTTACAGTACCGTTTTCAAGTTGTGGAACATATACGGATACTTGTTCCAAAGGCGCTCCCGTTTCCATATCTGATATATTTCCGGAGAGTGTATGTTGTGAATAGCTACAAACTACCGTAAATATCATTAATAGGGTGATGTATAGTTGTTTCATTTTAAACTAATAAAGGTTGAACATATGGTTCCGTACATTTCAAAATTTGTCGTGAACGAACCAAAAACTTATCTAGCTCTTAAAAATTTAATTTTCCCCGGTTATCGCAAAAATGAGCCCAAGCCCATGCGTTTCAGCATTTTTTTTTCAAAATTCCAGAAGAATTGATATTGTCCAAACAGCCAGCCGATCAAAACAAGTAAGATTTGATAGATAGGAAATATCAATAGGATCCGAAGGGTCCAATATAAGGCACCAGGTATATTTTCCGCATCCAATCCAAGCCAGTGAATCAGAGGGCCGGCCAATTTACCGGATAAACTACCTGTTATGGCAAAAACAATAAATATGGCGATCATTTCCCATTTGTAGTCCACTCTCCATTTATTCTCCAGTTTTTTGAAACACCATAGAAAAAACTTGATCAGTACCAGATGAATGGCAAGCATAACCCCTAGGGTAAAAAACCATTCGTAAATAGTATTGTTCAAATTAAAAATATGAAGCAGACTTCGAGAAATAAGATAAGCTGTAAGTAAATTTAGGAATGTGCCCAAGATCGGAAACAAGAACTGCCAATTCTTTTGGATTTCCCAACGCTGTTTTATTTTTTGCATTTTTAATCTCGTAATTGATGCAAAAATAGCACTTTAAATCCGCGGTAGAAAAGGGCCTAGCCTTTGATTGTACTTTCTTTGAAAATAAATGAAGTAATTGTACAATTTATAGTTCACCTCGTATCCATAATCAATACTTGGGTCGTAGTTGATCTGCAATTCGTACAAATTTGGGTTGAACCTGTTGGGTTGCAATACTCTCTGGTTCCAGGTAATTACCATAATGGCATTTCTATTTTCCAAAAAGGATTGGGAATAGTAGCCTTCCGGCCTGGCAATGGAGTTTAGCCATGTATAAAACCCTGGCTCAATAATAATGATCTCGTATTCGGATTCTGCATCCTTGATTTCTACCGGTTCCTCATCATCAGAATCAAAAAGGGTTTGTTCCTCGTTGGACACATCCAATGTAGCTTTTTGAGAAGTACACGAAACAAACGCGATACAAAACGTCAAACCAAAAAGTAATGGAAGCAATATTTTCTTTTTCATGACATTAATTTACAAAAAAAGCCACTTGAATGTTCAAATGGCTTTGTTAAATATTGATCGATTTGACCTTTATTTTCCAAAAAGTCCTCCCAGCATACCGCCGAGTCCACTTTTTTTGCTGCTTCCGCTGTTAAGCACCATACCTGCTAGATCATCGATGACACTACCGTCACCATCGCTGTCCAAAAAGCTTTCTACTAAAGATTGTTGCTTGGATGCCGCGGCACCTCCGCCCATTAAGCCGCCCAATAGACCGTTGAGTCCTTCAGGGCTGCTTACGTTTTGTTGTCTGGTCTGTTTTCCCAAATATCCCAAAAGGATTGGTGCTGCTATTTTCAATATTTGGGCAATCGACCCCGCATCGATCCCTGATTTAGAACTTAGCGCATTCTCTACCTGTGGTTGTTTGGCCCCAAGGATATGGCCCAATATCCCGGCACCATCATCCATTACATTCTGATCTACACCTCCACCGAAAAGACTTCCTAAATCATCCAAAATACCACCATCGTGCTTGGAGGATAGTGCATTCATCAATCCTTGGGCTCCACCTGGTGTGGATGCATTCTTTTTCATGGCTCCCATAAGCAATGGCATGGCCATACTCAATACTTCTGCCGTCTTATTTTCCGATTGCCCTGTTTGTCCGGCAACCCCGCTGACCAACTGTTTTCCCATTGGGCTGTTGATCATGTCTAGTAATCCTGTCATTATGTTAGTGTTAAGGTTAAAGGTGGCAATGTACAAAAAAGCAGGTTTTGTCTTCTTTCACAAGCCTATAAAAGTTGTTATTTAAGCAGGTCAATTACGTTTTGTGCCAGTTCTTTGCCTATTCGCTGTTGCGCCTCCAATGTAGAACCGCCAATATGGGGACTAAGGGATATCTTCGGATTCATAAGTATCTTGATTTCTGGAGTGGGCTCGGATTCAAAAACATCCAATCCTGCGAATGCCAGGTGATTGTTTTCCAAGGCCTCGACCAAAGCTACTTCGTCCAGTACACCACCTCGTGAGGTATTGATTATTCCCGCTCCGGGTTTCATTAGGCCCAATTCTTTTTTCCCGATCAGGTAGGTGTCCTGTGAAGGTACGTGTAGACTCACAAAGTCTGAATTGGCCAGAACATCTTTCAATTCACTTTTTTGAAGGGAAAAGTCAATAGTCTGTCCGTTGTAAAAAGAAAGGGTCAAAGTTGTTTCGTCTGCATGATGGTCGGTGTACAAGACCTCCATGCCCAAAGCAAGTGCCATTTTTGCAGTAGCTTGTCCAATTCTTCCAAAACCGACGATACCCAAGGTTTTGCCTTTGAGCTCTACGCCGGCAGAATAACTTTTTTTAAGTTGTTTGAACTGGCTATCGCCATCCAAAGGCATGTTACGATTGGAATCGTGCAAAAACCGGACACCGTTCAACAAGTGGGCAAAAACCAACTCCGCTACGGATTCGGAGGACGCTTCTGGTGTATTGAATACCTTAATTCCTTTTGATTCGGCATATTTTACATCAATATTGTCCAAGCCTACGCCTCCACGACCGATCAACTTTAGGTCGGGGCACGCATCGATAAGTTTTTTATCCACTCTGGTAGCACTGCGTACCAAAAGGGCATCGACTTTATTTGTGTTGATATAGTTTGCCAACTGTTCTTCGGCAACCCTGGTATTTTTGACTTGGAATCCTTCCTTTTCCAGTAGAACAATTCCTTCCTGGGCAATTCCGTCATTCGCCAATATGACCTTCATAAATGTTTTTATTTAAAAATTTGAGTACTGCATTTCTTTTTGGGTATTGTCCTCTGGGGCCCATCACCATCAATATGGCAAGTAATGGTAAGTGAAGACGTCCGAACTCGAACAACTTCCAAAATTAAGTACAGTTATCCTTTCTTTTCGAGTTCGCTCATTATATCGACCAATACGCCAACACTTTCCATTGGCAGTGCGTTGTACATGGAGGCTCTGTAACCGCCAACCGATCTATGTCCATTGATACCGCTTATTCCAGCTTCTTTGCACATTTCGTCGAACACATCCTTTAACTCATCATCTGTAATATTAAAAGTAGCGTTCATACTAGAGCGGTCCTCTTTGGCGGCAATGCCAGAAAAAACTGGGTTCAGTTCTATTTCTGAATAAATAAGGTTGGCTTTACGCTCGTTAATTTCTTCTATGGCGGCTATACCTCCCAAATCTTTTAACCACTGCATGGTAAGCATGGATACATACACCGCAAAAACAGGGGGCGTGTTGAACATGCTGTCCTTGGCAATATGTACCGAGTAATCCATCATAGAGGGAATTTTGCGCGATACTTTGCCCAAGATATCTTCTTTTACCACCACCAGGGTTGTTCCGGCAGGTCCCATATTCTTTTGCGCTCCGGCATAGATCAAATCGAACTGGGAAAAGTCCATTTGTCTGGAAAATATATCTGAACTCATATCGCAGACTAAGGGAACATCTGTTTTTGGAAACTCCTTAAACTGCGTTCCATAGATGGTATTGTTGGAGGTTAAATGAAGGTAATCCAAATCAGTTGGGATCTCGAATCCCTTTGGTATGTACCTAAAATTATCTTTTTGAGACGAAGCCACTTCTACAATATCTCCGAACATTCGGGCTTCCTTGATCGCCTTCTGACTCCATGTTCCCGTGTTCACATACCCGGCTTTTGCATCCAAAAGGTTAAAGGCGGTCATTAAAAATTGCATACTGGCCCCACCTTGTAGGAACAAGGCATGGTATCCTTTGCCCTGGAGTCCCAAAAGCTCTAGGGCCAGGGAACGGGCTTTTTCCATTATTTCAACAAATTCTTTGCTGCGATGGGATATTTCAATCAGTGAAAGTCCAATGCCATCCAATTCCAGAACAGCTTCGGAAGCCTTCTGCATTACCTCTGCGGGCAGAATGCAGGGGCCGGCGCTAAAATTATGCTTTTTCATTTCCTAGGTTTAAGGGGTAAAGGTCTTAAAAATTGTTGTATCTAAAAATGGCTCCAACGGTTGGGGACTTTCTTAAAGTCCCGATAAAAATTCCATGGTATCAATTCCGTCGGCGTAGTCGCTCAAGCTTGGTTTTTGGGTTTGTCCAAAATTTATGTCTCCTTCCTTTTTGGAGACCACACATTGAATTTGCTTTTCCATCCTCCGTAAATCCAATTCCAAGCTGGCTTCATCATCATAAAATGAATAGAACAATGCGGAAATGGGAGAGGAAAGACTTTGATCCTCTTTTAAGATCAAAAAACCGTTATCCAAAATCTTGAACTCACTCATCAAATAAACAGCTTTGTTGTAATCGTAGTTATTGGCATATTTATGTTGGTGGATAATATCTTTATATGTGTAGAGTGCTTGGAACAGCCTGTCAAAATTGTATCCCTTGGGTACAAATATTTTGGATACGTTGCGGCAACCCAGCCCATAATATCTAAAAATATCCTCGCCAAGTGCCTCTAGCTCTTCTTCGGTTTCATCTCCGGTGAGCACTGCCACCGAATTTCTATTTTTTCTGATGATATTCGGCTTCTTTCCAAAATAATATTCAAAATAACGACTTGTATTATTGCTCCCTGTAGCGATCACTGCATCGAAATTCTCTAGTTTTTCGTCTACAAATTGGATTTTATCTGCGAGCGATGGCTCTTGTTCCATTAAGTAATCGGAGAGAAATGGGAGAAGCACTTTGTCATTGGAGGACTGCTTAATCAATACAGAATTACCGGAAAGCAATACACATAAAAAATCGTGAAAACCTACCAATGGTATATTGCCCGCCATTACTACCCCCACTTTTTTAGTGTTTTCTCCACTTTTAAAGGAGTATTGGGACAACCAATCGTTTATATGCGGCCTGGACAGGATATTTCCCCATTGTTCCATGGAAAATAAAATGTTTTCCTCCGTAAACCATCCGTTATGATGACCTGCTCTTGCCACGACCTCTTTTAGTCCCGGGTCGGTTTTTGGGCTTTTTTGAGAACAATCTTGACAAAATTCCGTTAGGTATTTTCCAAGTTTAACAAAAGCATCTATGGTATTTGTATCTGGTGCCATTAAATTTGTACACTAATTAACTAGGGTTTATTTTTGTCAAAAGTAAGCATGCTGATCAGAATCAACCCAAAAGGAAAAGAAAATTATGGCAATAATAATTACGGATGAATGCATAAATTGTGGTGCTTGCGAGCCAGAATGCCCAAATACAGCAATTTACGAGGGAGCGGACGAATGGAGATATAGCGATGGAACTTCTCTTAGCGGTGATGTGGTTTTGCCAGATGGTAAAGAAGTCAATGCCGATGAAGTTCAAGAACCGGTCAGCGATGAACTGTATTATATTGTACCCGATAAATGTACGGAATGCAAAGGCTTCCACGAAGAGCCACAGTGCGCGGCCGTATGTCCGGTAGACTGTTGTGTGCCCGATGACGATCATGTAGAAACAGAGGAGGAGCTTTTGGGCAAGCAAAAGTTTATGCACCCAGAAGGTTAAGATGTAAAAAACTTATAATTTTGCCCCGGACCAAGGTTCGGGGTTTTTTATGCAGGAAAAAGAAAAGGAATATAACGGTTTTTGGAAACAGCTCGGCTGTATATTGTCTCTTGTAGCCATTTTTGGAATTATAGCATTGCTAATTATTGGCTTCTATCTACTGATTGGCAATTATTAGGTCGCAGTACCAAAACTTCAACTTATATTTGCACCCTCAAATCGGTATTTGGTAGGTTATCGGTATTTTATATTGATAGCACCATACCTAAGATACTGTTTTGTAATCTGAACTCTTAAATCTAATTTCTAGCGAATGAAAGCAGGTATCGTAGGATTGCCGAATGTAGGAAAATCAACGCTGTTCAATTGTTTGTCCAATGCAAAGGCACAAAGTGCCAACTTTCCTTTTTGTACCATAGAGCCCAATATTGGAGTTGTAAATGTGCCCGACCAACGATTGGAGAAGTTGGAAGAGTTGGTGAATCCTGAACGCGTAATTCCGGCCACCGTGGAAATTGTGGACATTGCCGGTCTGGTAAAAGGCGCCAGTAAAGGAGAAGGGTTGGGAAACCAGTTCTTGGGAAACATCCGAGAAACCGATGCTATTCTGCACGTGCTACGCTGTTTTGACAATGACAATGTAGTTCACGTTGACGGCTCCGTAGACCCGATAAGGGACAAGGAAACCATTGATATGGAATTGCAGTTGAAGGATTTGGAAAGTGTAGAAAAAAAGCTTGACAAAGTAAAACGTGCCGCTAAAACTGGAAACAAAGAAGCCCAAAAAGAAGAAGCGGTTCTGATTAAATTGAAAGATGGTTTGGAAGCTGGAACTTCCGTACGTGCCATTGAATTTTCAGACGATGAACGCCTTGAGTTCGTGAAACCCTTGCAACTGATTACGGACAAACCCGTAATGTACGTTTGCAATGTAGACGAAGCTGCCGCCGTAGAGGGCAATGCTTACGTGGAGAAAGTAAAAGAAGCAGTAGCCCACGAAAATGCCGAAGTCATTTTTTTGGCCGTCGGTACAGAAGCAGATATTACCGAATTGGAAACCTACGAAGAACGTCAAATGTTTTTGGAAGACCTTGGACTATCCGAACCAGGTTCCGCCAAATTAATTCGTGGGGCATATAAACTTCTGGACCTGGAAACATATTTCACCGCAGGTGTAAAAGAAGTGCGGGCCTGGACCATACCCGTTGGTGCCACCGCACCACAAGCCGCAGGGGTAATCCATACGGATTTTGAAAAAGGATTTATCCGAGCAGAAGTAATTGCCTACGATGATTACGTGCAATTTGGAAGCGAGGCCAAGGTTAAAGAAGCTGGTCGTATGCGCGTAGAAGGCAAAGAATATATCGTAAAAGATGGTGATGTTATGCATTTTAGGTTCAATGTGTAAGCACTGGCTGTTGTAATCCATAAAATTTCCGCCACAGTAGTTTCCGGACGCAAAATAACTTTGCTGTATGTCCAGTAAAAGTTTAGGGGTTTTATACGGGGTCTTGGGAGTTGTACTGTTTTCCTCCAAAGCTGTATTGGTAAAGTTGGCCTATCGGTACCATGTCGACACGCTGGACCTTTTATTGTTTCGGATGTTGTTCTCATTGCCCTTTTACATCCTTATTTTATTTTTGATTCGCAAAAAATCAACAGAAACAAAAATTTTGCCCAAAGATTATGTTTGGTTGTTTCTTTTTGGGTTTGTTGGTTACTATTTGGCCAGTTATTTCGATTTCTTGGGCCTCAATTACATCAAAGCCGGCCTGGAACGTATTATTCTTTTTGTGTACCCGACCATAGTGGTGTTTCTTAGTTGGCTGATTTTTAGACAGAAAATTACACGCGTACAGCTCACTGCAATACTTATCACATATTTAGGTGTGCTGATCACGTTCTGGGAAGAATTGGATATGTCCGGAAACAAAGTGCTCATGGGTGGTTTTTTGGTTTTATTGAGTGCAATTACCTATGCTTCGTATTTGGTGGGAAGTGGATGGTTGATTCCAAAATTTGGGGTCTTACGGTTTACATGCAATGCCATGATCGTATCCACCCTTTGTATTATGGTCCACTATTCAATAGCCGGTAATTGGACATTTATGGATTACCCATGGCCCGTGTATGCATATGGTGTGGCCATGGCCATTTTCGCCACATTGATTCCTTCTTTTTTGGTTTCCGCGGCAATAAAGCGATTGGGCGCCTCCAACTTTTCAATTTTGGGAAGCTTGGGCCCCATTTCCACAATTTTGCTCGCTTTTCTGTTTTTGGACGAAAAACTCACTCTCGGACAACTGATCGGAATGCTTGTGGTAATATTCGGGGTAACATACCTTTCCATCCAAAGCAAAAAGAGGGCTAAGGACTAATATATATTAACAATTATTATTTTTCATTGTTGATTACTTTCTAGCGTTCACCCTTTTATTTTTGCCCCGAAATTTTATATTGCAATGATTAACCCTTAACTAATGGCAGATACCCAATATACTGAGGATAACATCCGTTCGCTGGACTGGAAGGAGCATATTCGAATGCGTCCGGGAATGTACATTGGAAAATTGGGAGATGGTTCCTCCGCGGACGACGGAATTTATATTCTTCTAAAAGAAGTCCTCGACAACTCCATTGACGAATTTGTGATGGGGGCAGGAAAAACCATTGAAATCAATATTAAGGAAAACACCGTTCACGTTCGAGATTATGGTCGTGGTATTCCACTTGGTAAAGTGGTAGATGTAGTTTCCAAAATGAATACCGGGGGGAAATACGATACCCGGGCGTTTAAAAAATCCGTAGGCCTTAACGGGGTAGGGACCAAAGCGGTCAATGCGTTATCCACCTATTTTAGAGTGGAATCCAACAGGGACGGCCAATCCAAGTCTGCAGAATTTGAGACCGGTAACTTGGTGAACGAGGAACTTTTGGAAGAATCATCCAGGAGAAAGGGAACCAAAGTAAGTTTCACTCCAGATGAAACTATTTTCAAAAAATACAAATACCGTAACGAGTATGTGGAACGCATGCTCAAAAATTATGTATATCTAAATCCTGGATTGACCATTGTTTTTAACGGGGAAAAATTCTATTCCGATAACGGATTAAAGGATTTGCTCGAAGACAACAATAACCAAGAGGATTTTCTGTACCCGGTGATCCACTTAAAAGGGGATGATATCGAGGTGGCCATGACCCATAGCAAAACCCAATATAGCGAAGAGTACCACTCTTTTGTCAATGGACAACACACCACACAGGGCGGAACTCACCAAGCTGCTTTTAGGGAAGCCATTGTTAAGACTATACGTGATTTTTACGGAAAAAACTACGACGCTTCGGATATTCGAAAATCCATTATCTCGGCAATTTCCATTAAAGTGATGGAGCCCGTTTTCGAGAGTCAGACCAAGACCAAATTGGGTTCCACCGATATGGGGGGCGATCTACCAACAGTGCGCACCTATGTCAATGATTTTATTGGCACCCATCTGGACAACTACCTCCATAAGAATCAGGCAACGGCAGATGCGCTCCAAAAGAAAATTGTACAGGCCGAGAAAGAGCGCAAGGAACTTTCAGGCATACGGAAATTAGCCAGAGATCGCGCCAAAAAAGCGAGCCTTCACAATAAAAAACTACGGGATTGCCGAATTCATTTGCAGGATATGAAAAAGGACCGACGCTTGGAAACCACCCTTTTTATTACCGAGGGAGATTCCGCATCTGGTTCCATAACAAAATCCAGGGACGTGAACACACAGGCTGTATTCAGCTTACGGGGAAAACCGTTGAACTCCTACGGCATGTCCAAAAAAATCGTTTACGAGAACGAAGAGTTCAATCTCCTGCAAGCCGCGCTCAACATTGAGGACTCTATGGAGGACTTGCGCTACAACAATATCGTAATAGCTACCGATGCCGATGTGGATGGGATGCACATTCGTTTATTACTGATTACGTTCTTTTTACAATTTTTCCCCGAATTGATCAAAGAGAATCACTTATACATTTTACAAACCCCGTTATTTCGGGTACGCAATAAAAAAGAAACCATTTATTGCTACAGTGAAGAGGAAAGAAGACAAGCCATTGAAAAATTGTCCGGTAAACCGGAAATTACCCGATTTAAGGGATTGGGCGAAATTTCCCCGGACGAGTTCAAAAACTTTATCGGCGATGATATCCGTTTGGAACCTGTGATGCTGGACAAAGCCATGAGCATAGACGCCCTATTAAAATTTTATATGGGCAAAAACACACCGGACCGTCAGGAATTCATCATCAACAACCTTAAAGTAGAGCTTGACCTTGTTGAAGAAAACCAACTACAACCCAAATAAATGCCACCTTTCTAAATGGAAGAGAACGAAGAACTGAACGATGAAAGTTTAGAAAACCAAGAAGAGTCCCAAGATAGCCTGGTCAAAGTGACCGGAATGTACAAGGATTGGTTTTTGGATTACGCTTCGTATGTAATATTGGAGCGAGCAGTACCCGCCATCGAAGATGGATTTAAGCCAGTACAAAGAAGAATTATGCATTCGCTCAAAGAACTGGACGACGGTCGTTACAACAAGGTCGCGAACGTAGTGGGGCACACCATGCAATACCATCCTCATGGCGATGCCAGTATTGCAGATGCCATGGTACAGATCGGACAAAAAGATCTACTGATAGACACTCAAGGTAACTGGGGGAACATCCTTACCGGCGATGGAGCAGCTGCACCGCGTTATATCGAAGCAAGACTTTCCAAGTTTGCCCTTGAAGTAATTTATAGCCCAAAAATTACCGAATGGCAGCTAAGTTATGACGGCAGAAAAAAAGAACCCGTTAATTTACCGGTAAAATTTCCGCTTTTGCTCGCGCAAGGGGCGGAAGGAATTGCAGTGGGCCTTTCCACCAAGATACTGCCTCACAACTTTAACGAGCTTATCGATGCCTCGATAAAACACTTGCAGGGCAAGCGGTTCACCATTGTTCCAGATTTCCCTACAGCAGGGATTATTGATGTGACGAATTATAACGATGGTATGCGAGGCGGTAAGATCAGGGTAAGAGCCAAAATTTCGACTTTGGACAAGAATACCTTGGTCATCAACGAAATACCTTACGGCACCAACACGTCCTCTTTAATTGACTCCATCTTAAAGGCTAACGATAAGGGGAAAATCAAAATAAAAAAGATTGAGGACAATACCGCAGCAGAGGTAGAAATCTTGGTACATTTACCAAACGGTATCTCGCCGGATAAAACCATCGACGCACTTTACGCCTTTACCGCTTGTGAATCCTCCATCTCACCATTAGGTTGTGTTATCGAGGACAACAAGCCCTTGTTTATTGGAGTAAAAGAAATGCTTCAAAGATCTACGGACAACACGGTAGAGTTGCTCAAAGCCGAACTCCAAATTCAATTGGATGAACTGGAAGAACAGTGGCACTTTTCTTCATTGGAACGCATTTTTATCGAGAATAGGATCTATCGGGAAATTGAAGAAGAGGAGACATGGGAAGGTGTTATCGATGCCATAGACAAAGGTCTAAAGCCGCATATTGCCCATTTGAAAAGAGCTGTGACCAAAGATGATATTGTGAGATTGACGGAAATCCGAATTAAGCGCATTTCAAAGTTTGATTTAGATAAGGCGCATCAACTCATTGAAAGTCTTGAAGATAGGATAAAAGAAACCAAACACCATCTAGAGCATTTGGTGGACTATGCCATTGCGTATTTTAAAGAGCTCAAAAAGAAATATGGAGCAGGCCGGGAACGGAAATCAGAGGTCAAGATTTTTGACGATATCGAAGCCACCAAAGTGGTTATCCGCAACACTAAGCTCTACGTAAACCGCGAAGAAGGCTTTATTGGCACCTCCCTTAAACGCGACGAATACGTTACGGACTGCAGCGATATTGATGACATTATCGTTTTTACCCAAAAAGGGGACATGATGGTCACCAAGGTGGATTCCAAAGTATTTATCGGGAAGAATATTATACATGTTGCCGTTTTTAAAAAGAAGGACAAGCGAACCACCTACAACATGATCTATAAAAGCATGAAAGGTGGCCCGAGCTATGTAAAGCGGTTTAATGTAACCAGCATTACCCGGGATAAACTTTACCCCCTGGCCGGTGACAAAACCTCTTCCGAAGTACTTTATTTTTCCGCCAATCCAAACGGTGAAGCCGAAGTTGTTACCGTAATGCTACGGCAGTCCGGCAGTATTAAAAAGCTGAAATGGGACCTTGACTTTTCCGATGTGTTGATCAAGGGACGCAGTTCCAAAGGAAATTTGGTTACAAAATATGCCATTAAACGCATTGAACTCAAAGAAAAAGGAGTGTCAACCCTGAAACCAAGGAAAATTTGGTTCGATGATGTTGTGAACAGATTGAACGTTGACGGTAGGGGAGAACTACTCGGTGAATTTAAAGGAGATGATCTTCTTTTGGTGATCGACCAAAAAGGCATTGTAAAAACCATCCCACCGGATATGCTCACTCGTTTTAACGACGACATGATCGTACTGGAAAAATGGAATCCAGAAAAACCCATTTCCGTTGTGCACTATGTAGGGGAAAAAGAACGTTTTTACTTAAAAAGATTTCTGATAGAAAATCCAAACAGGGAAGAAGTGGTGATCGATGAAGATCCCAAATCGTATTTGGAGCTTGTATCAACCGATTGGAGGCCCAGACTGGAAATTGAATTTGTTAAGCCCCGCGGAAAAGACCCGAAGCCAAATCTTGAGGTAAACGTTGAGGGTTTCATTGCGATAAAAGGAATTAAAGCCCTCGGAAATCAGCTTACTCCAGAGAAAGTGAAAAATATAAACACCATGGAACCATTGCCCTTCGAGGAACCCGAAGAGCAAAAAACCGAAGAAATCGAAGTAGTGGACGAAGAACAGATAGAAACCGATGATAACGATATAGGCACAAAGAATGATAGTTCCGATCAAACCTCTTTGTTTTAATTCTTTTTATGTCTAATTTTCCGAACAACACACACCTAGAGCTTAAAGCTTAATATTGCTATATGGATTTTACAAACCCCCTGGTATACGGAGTACCAGTTTTTATTGCCTTTATTTTACTCGAATTAACTTACAGCAAAACTCACGACGACGACCATCTTTACAACTGGAAAGATCTCGCCGCCAGTAGTTTTATGGGCATAGGCTCCGCCATTTTGGGACCTTTGTTCAAAGTTGCCTTCGCCATCCTCCTTTTTGAAGGGACCTATGAGCTTTTTAATCCCGAGATAGACGGGGTCAGAACAAACATTATGGGATACCAATCCTTCGGGTATGCTTGGTATATTTGGATTTTATGTCAATTGGCCGACGATTTTACCTATTATTGGTTTCATAGGGCCAATCACGAGGTCCGTATTCTTTGGGCGGCCCATATCGTACACCACTCTTCGGACAATTTTAATTTAGGTACCGCAATTCGCAATGGATGGTTCACCATATTGTACAAACCTTTCTTTTACATTTGGATGCCAGCTATTGGTTTTCCACCGGAAATGGTAGTGGTCTGTTTGGGCATTGAAGCATTGTGGCAGTTCCAGCTACACACTGTTTATGTGCCTAAACTCGGCTTTTTGGAGAAAATATTCAACACCCATACCATGCACCAAGTGCACCACGCTCAAAATGTGGAGTATTTGGACAAGAACCACGGGGGCTTCTTAAATATTTTCGATAAAATGTTTGGGACCTGGAAAGAACTTGATGATAATATTGATGTAAAGTACGGTGTAATCCACGCGCCTAATTCCTATAATCCAGTGGTTATCCTAACCCATGAATTCAAAGATATTTGGAACGACGTTAAAAAAGTGGACAAACTATCGCACAAGCTGATGTATATTTTTGGACCTCCGGGATGGAGCCACGACGGAAGCACATTGACCGTTAAACAGCAACAACGATTGTTCAAAAAACACAAAGAGTCCAGTCCAGAACTGGCATATCAAAGACCCAATTAATAGAAAAGCAGGGATTTAACCCTTATTTTAACCTTCGAAGAAATCATTTTTGTCGGAGGTTTTTTTTAAACAACATAAGCGAAAGACGGTCAATCAATCAATTTGAAAAAGGTCGTATTTCAATTACAATACAAACTGATTGTCATACGTCAATCTATTTTATGGGCAGTACCTTTGAACTTTTTACTTTCACCGACAATATTGTATTCAAAAGTGTAGGAAGACCCTGAGGTCGTCAAGATCTTAATGTGAATAGGTTTTTCTTCCGCCTTGCTTTTTGGATTCAGATTTTTTAAAACGTATTCGCAGTCATTTATCCAGCGAACCGAGGAAGAATCTGTTTTACCCTCGAACTCATCAACTTCCAAATCCATTGTTCTTTGAAAAATCGTCTCTTTTTCCTCCCCATTTATGGTAGCTTTAAAAGAAAATGTTCCCGTTTTAAAATCTTCGCAATTCCGCTCCGGTGGTTGACCACAAGAGAAACACAATAGAATAACGGCAGTTGTAAGTAGAAGTCTTGTCATAAGTGCAAAGAAACGGAAACTAGTCGAAAGGTTCAATCCTTTTTTGGATCAAAAGTCTTAAAGCTACCATCCCTGTATAGCAATATAATTTGAGTAGGGTTCTCTTTCCTTGAGCCGGATTTTTCAATTTGCGCTGAAGACATAGCTTCCGTGTATTTTGCATCCGTACTTTCAACAATAGATTGTCTTTCTCTGATTTGGACAGGACCCTCCGTATCGCTCTCTATTGGAAAGGAACCCTTACCTTTCAACAACCAATATAGGTCAACCTCAGGGTAGGTATCGACCAACTTCATAACAAAGTCCAAGCTGGGTTTGTTTCTTCCGCTCAACAAATGGGATATACTGGATCTTTGCACGCCAATAGCATCGGCAAAAGCGGAAACGGACAACCCAAAATGATCTATAACCTGTTGTATGCGCAATATTAAATCGGAATTCACATCTGTAAATTTTTATACAACAAAAGTAATGCAAGTAAAATTCCCCACAATGATATTCACTTAAAAATCACATTTATACTTGCACTATAGATTTAAATAAATAATATTAACCAATTGATATAAATAAACATAACTTAGTTTAAATACATTCTGTTTACATTTGTATAAAAAGCAATGTTATTAATAATTTCACGGTTTACAAATGTGTAAATATTTTACAGGCATACATTACATTTGTAAACTTATCCTATGGTATTTTTGTACGCTTTAATCAACGGTATACATGATTCACTATTCAAAGTTTAAAGAAAGCTCTATTCAAGGCAGGTACATAAACATGGACTCTATTCAAAAATGCTTTTCCAAACTTTCGGAGCCTCTTATTGAAATCGGCAAATCGGTCAACCAAGTCCAAATTCATGCTTTTCAATTGGGGAATGGACCTATCAAGGTACTCTTGTGGTCTCAAATGCATGGTAACGAATCCACGACCACTAAAGCGTTATGGGATTTGGTGAATTTTTTACGGTCTAACGACCCCTTGGCCTATACTATATTAAAGGAATGCAGTTTAATGGTCGTACCCATGTTAAATCCAGATGGGGCAAATGTTTATACTCGAGAAAACTGTAATGGTGTGGATTTGAATAGGGACGCCAAGATGCAATCACAGCCCGAAAGCGTTGCGCTTCGTAGATTGTTCAATTCTTTTCAACCAGATTTCTGTTTTAATTTACACGATCAACGCACGCTGTTCAGTGCCGGGAACACCAACAAACCTGCAACAGTGTCGTTTTTATCTCCTGCCAGTAATAAAGAACGCGAGATTACCCCAACACGAGAAACGGCAATGAAATTAATAGCTGGGATGAATGTTATGCTGCAAAAACACATTCCCGGTCAAGTTGGGCGGTACGATGATGGTTTTAACGATAACTGCGTAGGGGATACGTTCCAAATGCTCGGTGTACCAACTGTATTGTTCGAGTCTGGACACTATCCGGGGGATTATGATCGTGAGATTACCCGGAAATACATATTTCTTTCCTTACTGGAAGCTTTTAAAATTATTGCAGAGCATCAGGTAGATGAGTTTTCTGTTGGAGATTATTTTTCTATTCCCGGAAACCATAAATTATTTTTTGACATCATCATAGAAAATGCCGGAATAGTCAATCCCAGAATTTCTAACACTCACAAAGTTGGTGTCCGATACAAAGAAGTTTTGGTCGACGGCACTGTAGTTTTTGAGCCCCAAATAACGGAAGTAGGCACGCTAAATGGATTTTACGGACATAGAACCATTGAATGTGTTGATACCAAGGGATTTGGATTTACATACGCCGATACACCCTTACTGGATTTACTTAAAAACACCAAGGAATAACCGTTAATACGAACCTGTTCTTGCATTTTATTTAAAAAAAAACCATTTTTATTACGTAAATTTCCTTTTTTAACTAATTTTGCTGCAAAATCAATGTAATGAATAAAGTCAAATTAGACGAAATAGACCACCAGATATTGGACATGTTAATCGACAATACCCGTACACCGTTCACGGATATTGCCAAAAAATTGCTGATTTCTGCGGGTACTGTACATGTACGCGTTAAAAAAATGGAAGAATCCGGAATCATCAAAGGATCTTCTTTAACCTTGGATTATGTGAAGTTGGGCTATTCCTTTATCGCATATGTGGGTATATTTTTGGAAAAAACCCATCAAACCAAATTCGTGCTCGAACGTCTAAGTCAAATACCTTACGTGACCGTGGCCCATATTACCACCGGGAAATTCAATATTTTCTGTAAAATTAGGGCCAGGGATACAACACACGCAAAAAATATCATTTTTAAAATAGATGATATTGATGGTATTAGTAGAACGGAAACTATGATTTCTCTTGAAGAAAGCATCAACGATAAAAGACGTCTGATGCACACCATCTTCAACGAGCTGTAATCCATACCTCTTATATGTTGCTTTCGGAACTGCCTTCTTCTGAATACAATCCATTTTACCGAACCTATATTATGGCTTTGGGAAACGTGGATCTGTTAGAGGAGCTAAAAATGGGCAGAACCGCTTTTTTGTCTCTTTTTGATGAAATTACAGACAAAAAATTGAGTTTTGCCTATGCCGAGGGCAAATGGACGTTGGCAGAGTCGATTGTCCATATGATCGATACGGAAAGAATCTTTCAATATAGGGCACTATGTTTTGCCAGAAAAGACAAAACACCGTTGCCCGGGTTCGATCAAGATGATTATGTCCCAAACTCCAATGCCCATCTGAGGACCAAGCAAAGTCTGATTGAAGAATATGCGGCTGTAAGAGCAGCAACCATCACCCTGTTTTCCTCTTTTGATGATGTGGCGATGAACCAAATAGGTATTGCCAGCGATTCCAAAATGAGTGTAAGGGCATTAGGGTTTATCATTAGTGGCCACCAGGCCCATCACCTAAAAATTATCCAAGAAAGGTACTTGGTGTAGATCAATAGTCGGTTTCACCATCCAATTCGTCGGAAGCGGATTCCATACCATCCAAACCATCTTCCTCAAATTCAGAAGCAACCAAGTCGTTATCCAACTCCTTTTCAATGGCTTCCTCGAAATTGGCTATAAAATTGGAAAGGCTTTTGCTGATTTTTACCATATAAATAGTGTCGTCCGTTTTAACTTCCACTGCCTCGATCACTTCCCCATTCGGTTTTTTTATGGTAATTATGTCGTCGTCGCCATAACCGTCGGGATAGGAATCGATCAAAGTGGCCGCAACGTGGTGGTCCAACTTTTTGTAGTCTATCAAAATTCGTTTCATAATGGTTAGTTATAAATTCCAATCCTAAACTAGAAATTTTTAAACTTGATAGGTACAGAGAGTTACGTAAATTAAAAAAAAGTAGGTGAACGGCTTATTCGCTGTAGTATGCAAATGCTTTGTGGAACAATTCCTCGGGCACTTTTATATCGGTCACTGCCTCGCCAATCGCCTGCAACAGCACAAAATTGACATTTCCGTGAGAGTTTTTCTTGTCATATTTTAGCAATTTTAGGATGGCATCAATATCATCTTCGGTGAACTCTACACGGTCAAAATGCTGCAGAAACCCCATTTTTATCTCGTCCAGGTCTAACTTGGAGAGACCTCGAAGTTCGTGAGACAGGTATCCTTCCAAGATCATACCAACGGCAATCGCCTCACCATGTAACAAGGTTGTTCTATTTGGGTTGTCCAAACAATACGACTCAATGGCATGCCCCAAGGTGTGACCGTAATTCAATATTTTACGGAGTCCCTGTTCTGTGGGGTCCTGCATAACCACTTCATTTTTAATGGCTATGGATTTTTGAATACAGCCGGCTTCGGCAAAATTACCTTCTAAGGTGAGTTCTTTCCAATATTCCTTGTTTTGAATAAGACCGTGCTTCAACATCTCGGCATAGCCACTTTTGGTCTGCCTTGAATCTAATGTTTTGAGAAATTCAGGAAAAATCAATACCATTTGTGGCTGGTTGATCACCCCGATCTGGTTTTTCAAAGAACCTAGGTCTACCCCCGTTTTACCTCCAATAGAGGCATCTACCATAGAAAGCAGGGTAGTGGGTATATTAATAAAATCTATCCCTCTTTTAAAGGTAGAAGCAACAAATCCACCCATGTCGGTCAAAACGCCACCTCCCAAATTGATCAAAAGGCTTTTTCTGTCTCCATCCAACTGCGAAAGCTCCTCCCAAAGTTGTAAACAAGTCCTAATGTGCTTATTTTCTTCACCGGATGCTATTTCCAAGATGGCATCCACCGGTCCATCAAAAATATTTTTAAGGACAGGCAAACAATGTTCCTTGGTATTTTCATCTACCAAAAGAAATACTTTTGAATATTTTTTTTGGGCAACATGTTGATTGAGAGCAGCTTTTGCCAATTCGTTGATGTGTACCTCGTAGGATTGTGATTTAACCGACTCCATAATTTTATTTACACCGCTAAATAAAGACTAATTTTAATTATATGGTTATAGATTCCCTACTTATCTTTGAATCTTTAATGTATTGTAAATAATGCGACCAAATTTTGAGAATACTGCAATAGCATTTGAGCTAAAGTCGGACTCCCAGCTGGAGCGAGCTTATTTTCTTTTTAAAATGATTTCCAAAGAACCCCTGGTACGAATCGGTACTGCGGTCACGAATTTTGCCATAAAGGCGCATCTTCCCGTAGAAGGGTTGATCCGGGCAACGGTATTCGACCATTTTTGTGGCGGGGTAAGCGAAAAAGACTGTCTGCCGATCATAGATAATATGTACGGTAACGGGGTATATTCCATTTTGGATTATTCCGCCGAGGGCAAGGAGGTGGACAATCAGTTCGATTTTACCATGGAAAAAACCTTGGAAATCCTAGATTTTGTAAAAGAAAAAGACGCCATGCCCTTTGCCGTGTTCAAACCCACGGGTTTTGGTCGTTTTAAGCTTTTTGAAAAAGTATCTGCACAGAAGGAACTTACGGAATCTGAGCAAGCAGAGTGGGGGAGAATTGTACAGAGGTTTGAGAAAGTATGCCAAAAAGCATACAATTTGGATGTTGCGCTGTTGATAGACGCCGAAGAAAGTTGGATGCAAGATGCCGCGGACGATTTGATCCTTGATCTAATGCGCAAGTACAATAAGCAGAAAGCCGTGGTGTTCAATACCTTTCAAATGTACCGTTGGGACCGCATGGAGTATATTAAAAAAATATATGGACTGGCCACCTCGGAAGGATTTAAAATTGGGGCCAAGGTAGTGCGCGGCGCTTACATGGAAAAGGAAAACGATCGTGCCCATGAAAACGGATATGAAAGCCCGATCTGCAAGTCCAAAAAGGACACGGACGAAAATTATGATACTGCCATTGCATTTATGATGGAGCATTTAGAACATTTTATCATCTTCGCAGGTACTCATAACGAGCAAAGTAGCCTTAAACTGGTAGATCTTATGGAAAAGAATGGAGTTCCATCGAACGATGAACATATTTGGTTTGGGCAGTTGTTTGGCATGAGCGACCATATTACCTATAATTTGGCCGCAGAGGGATATAACTCTGTGAAATACTTGCCCTACGGTCCTGTTCGCGACGTAATGCCCTATCTGATCAGAAGAGCAGAGGAAAACACCTCCGTTGCCGGGCAAACGTCCCGAGAGCTTGCCCTGATCACCAAAGAACGGAAGCGGAGGAAGTTGGGGGATCAGTAACCAAACTGTAACAATTCTCTGCTTTTGGACACTTATAGGTCAAATCCCATTTTTATGGAACTGGACCTACTAAAAAAGAGTTGGAAAAAAATAAACTTTGAAACAAGTGAAGATGCAGTGCCCGATTTTTCTATTATCAGAAAAAAAGAGTCTGTTTTAGCTTTAAATACCGCCCGAAAGCTATTTGTTTTTTCAATGTTAGAGTTCGCTCTATGGGGTGTTCTGGGAATAGTACTTCAAGTTTATTTTCAAAAAGACATCCCTGAATCTTTCTTGCAGTTTAAGCCATTGATTGTTTTGGAAAAAATAAATTACTTGGTCTTGGCTGTTTTTATTGCTGCATTTTTATGGTCGTACAATACAATTAAAACAAATATTGGGGTTAGAGAGATGCTATCCCGAATATTGCAAAGCAAACAACTTGTTACGTACTATGTAAACTACAACATCATAGTGTTTGGTTTAACGTTTTTAACAAGCTTTGTTTGGGAGCTTTTCAACAATGAACAGCTTGTAGTGTTGTTGCAAAACAAGAATGGGCTGGTGATTCCCGGGCTTATAGTTTTTGGTACTGCATTGACCCTTATCCTTACCGTACTGGTTCATAAGGCCTACATGTTTTTTTATGAAAGATTCATTATAAGCTTTAAAACACTACTGAAAAACCTTAAAGAACTGGAAGAATAATAGAATTTTTAGTCAATAGTCGGTTTTACTGCCTGAACTTCAATGTCTTTATCACAATTTTTTACTTTCAGTTCCAACTCTTCCCCATTGTAATCGTGTGAGATAAAATAGGTTTTGCATGGCTTGGATTTAGTGTCGCTTTTACTAAAATCCACATCGCCATCCTTAAAGAAAGATTGGATAAGCAGAGTGTCTCTGTACTGCTCGCGTAGGGATTCGGAAAAAGTCAAGGGTTTGGATCGCATGTCCTTGAGCACCCTGCAATTGGGCAAATAGCAGAAATCGATTCCCCCTTCACCTGATTTTTTCTTCAAAAAGAATACTAAAAATATCAATCCTATGGATAGTCCAACCAAGTACCACCCCAATCGTTTCAAAAAACCCATTTACAATTAAAAAATAAGAAAGTTAATATCGTTGTAATTTAACCCAAACCAATCCCCGACCGATTTATTGGTCAAAATACCGTGGTACATATAAAGTCCGTTGCGCAACCCTTTGTCGAACCGAAGGGAATGTTCCAATCCCCCTTCTTCACCAATTTTTAATAAATACGGCGTAAATATATTGCTAATGGAAATCGAAGAGGTACGAGGATATCTGGATGGAATATTGGGAACACCGTAATGGATTACGCCATATTTTTCGAAGGTCGGTTTCCGGTGTGTGGTCACTTCGGAAGTTTCAAAACAACCGCCCATATCAATACTGACATCTATAACTACTGCACCTTTTTTCATATTTTCCACCATGGAACTGGATACAACAACGGGCGAACGGTCCTTGCCTCGGGTCGCACCAATGGCAACATCGCAACGTTTTAAGGATTTTATCAGGTTCTTGGGCTGCACGGTAGAGGTGTACAGGGTCTGGTTCAGGTTGGTCTGTAATTTTCGCAGTTTACTGATGGAATTATCAAAAACTTTTACATTGGCGCCCAAACCCAAGGCCGAACGTGCTGCGAATTCACCTACGGTTCCAGCGCCTATAATCACAACTTCTACAGGCGGCACACCACTTATGTTACCGAACATTAAACCGTTCCCCTCGCTGGGCATGGCCATTAACTCTGCAGCTATTAAAATAGAGGAAATCCCAGCGATCTCGCTTAGGGATCGAACTGCAGGATAATTACCATCGTCGTCCCGAATGTATTCAAATGCGATGGCCGTCAATCGCTTTTTGGCCATAACCTCAAAATATTCCTTGTTCTGCGTCTTGATCTGCAAGGCAGAAATAATAATGGTCTGCGGATTCAGGTAATCAATTTCGGTAAGGGTAGGTGGCTCAACTTTTAAGATTATAGGGCAAGAAAACACTTTTTTGGTATCGCGGGTAATTTCTGCGCCTGCGTTGGTATAATCTATATCCAAAAAATTGGCTCCTTCACCGGCCCCGGATTCAATTAAGACCCTATGCCCATGTGCCGTGATGGCATTAACGGCATCTGGTGTAAGGCACACCCTCTTTTCTTGATATTGATTTTCTTTTGGGATACCTATAAAAAGCTCACCTTTTTGTTTATCGATCTCTAAAGTTTCTTCTTGTGGAAGTAACTGTTGTTTGCTAAATGGAGAGGAAGCTTGGCTCATATAGGGTAAATCTATTCTAAACGCCCCAAGGGCATTTGAGCAAATTTACATTTTTTTTGAAGTAGTCTTTTGGCGTTGCTCCAATTTCTCGCGTTCCTTGCGCAATTCCTCTTTTTCCTTAAGAATTTGAAGTTCGGTATCCATAGCCTCAAGATCGATGCCATGTACGTGTTTATCCACCAACTTGACCCTAATAAAATAAACAACGGGAATCACTACCATGGTTACGGCAATTATGTACAAGATTTCATTTTCATCCACAATACCCGATTCAAAGGTTAAGACAGAAAACAATTGAAAGCTGTACATGGCAATCGGAATCAAGATGGTGTAATACCACCATTCTTTTGAGGTAATAAACCAAATTATCAACAGCAGCAATGGTACAATTTTACCAAAATAGTAATAAAAGGAATCTGCTACATCATTAAAACCATTGTTTCCAAATTCAATTCCTAAAAACGAATATGACGTACTACCTACGGGAATGTATTTATACCAATAAAACATAATAGGGGTTATAGCAATTAAGATTGCAAATATTCCCTCCAAAATGAATTTTTTTCTGATACTTTTTTTGCTGCTCATTACTGGTGATAACATAAAAAAGTTCAAATTATTGTAAAAAAAATGACCCTATTTAAAAAACAGGGTCATCTCATTCTTACAAGGATATCAAAATTATAATTTTTTGATATCCTTTTTCTTGATGCTAGTAGTTTGATCTTTGTCAACTTTAACAACATCTGTAGAAACAGCAGTCATTGCCAAAAATGCAACAGCTAGCAATCCAAAAAAAACTTTTTTAGTGTTCATCGTAAAAGAGTTTTTGGTTAATAAATGAATTCATTCTTCTGAACAAATGTAGGAAAATATTTCAACTTTCCATGCCATTTATCGGTAAAATTGGTTTTTAAACGCAAAAAAACAACACTTTGTCGAAAATGACCCGTCCAGAACAATAATTTGTTTGAATATAGACCTATTGACTTTTAAGAAATATTTAACTCGATTGAACGTGTGTTTTCATCGATAAAATGCAAGAATACCCCCACAGCATCTTCCGGTAGTAAGGACGATATTTTATCGGGCCATTCTATAAATAGCCAAGCATCCGAGTTCAAGTAATCATCAAACCCCATATCCAACGCCTCCATTTCATCGTTGAGTCGATAAAAATCGAAATGATAGGCCAGGGGGGTGTTATTTTTATCCGAATATTCGTTAACCAAACCGAATGTAGGGCTGTTGGCCACATCGGCCGCGCCAAGTTCCTTTACCATGGCCTTTACCAAAGTGGTTTTGCCCACGCCCATTTCGCCATAGAGGCACAAAATTTTATTTGGAGCTTCCTGCAGCAATTGTATTGCCACATCTTGGATTTCATCTAACCGAAAAGTTCTCTTCAAAATGATACTATTTAGGGTCCAAAACTACAAAAGGAACAATCATTTCTTCCAAAGAAACCCCACCATGTTGATAAGTGTTGCGGTAGTAACTTACGTAATGATTATAATTATTGGGATAGGCAAAAAAGAGGTCGTTCTTTGCAAAAATAAAGCTGCTGCTCAGGTTAATGTTGGGCAAATGTATTTCTTGTGGGTTCTTTGTTGCCAGCACTTCTTTTTCTTGATAAGTTAGGCTTCGCCCGGTTTTGTAGCGCAGATTTAAGCTAGTTTCTCTATCACCGATAACTTTGGAAGGTTGCTTTACATTAATGGTACCATGATCGGTGGTCAGGATCAATTTCATGCCCAAATCCTGTGCCTGCTGGATTATTTCCAGTAGGGGAGAGTTTTTAAACCAGCTAAGGGTTAACGACCTATATGCCTTATCATTAGAGGCCAGTTCCTTTACCACTTCCATTTCGGTTTTGGAGTGGGAGAGCATATCCACAAAATTATATACCACCACTGTTAGGTCGTTGTCTTTTTGGCATTTAAAATTTTGTGCCAATTGTTTTCCTTGCTTTAGGTTGATAATTTTATGGTATTCCCAATTTAAATCCAGCCCCAAACGTTGTAATTGCTCGCCCAAAAACTCTGCTTCAAAAAGATTTTTCCCTCCTTCGTCCGTATCATTTTTCCACCAATCCGGATAACGCCTTTCCATTTCCGAGGGCATTAGGCCAGAAAAAAGGGCGTTACGGGCATACTGCGTAGCCGTTGGCAAAATGCTGAAATACGCGCATTCCTGTTTTTTCTTGTAATGCACGGATAAAGATTTCTCAAATGCCAACCATTGATCATATCTTAAGTTATCTATGACCACCAAAAGGGTTTTACTGCCTTCCAGCTCCGGTTGTATTTTATTTTTGAACAAGGTATGCGACATAATGGGAGCGTTATCGCCCTTGAACCATTCCTTATAGTTTTTGTCCACAAATTTTCCGAATTGCGAGTTGGCTTCCACTTTTTGGGATTCCAGTATTTCGAACATTCCGGAATCCTCGATCTGTTCCAGTTCCAATTCCCAATAAATCAATTTTTTGTACAGCTCCATCCACTCCTCATATGTATTGATCATGGAAAGGTCCATAGCAATCTTTCGAAATTCCTGTTGATAATTGGCTGTAGTTTTTTCCGATACCAATCGGGAGTTGTCCAAACTCTTTTTTAGGGACAATAAAATTTGGTTGGGATTTACGGGTTTTATAAGATAGTCGGCGATTTTGGATCCGATCGCCTCGTCCATGATGTATTCTTCCTCACTTTTGGTGATCATCACCACAGGAATGGAACCATCGTATTTTTTTATTTCGGTCAAGGTTTCCAAACCAGAAAGACCTGGCATATTTTCATCCAAAAACACAATATCAAAAAAGGTCTCCTTGATCTCCTCGATGGCATCTTGTCCGCTCTGGCTCGTAAATACATTGTACCCTTTACTTTGTAAAAATAATATGTGTGGTTTTAACAGGTCTATTTCATCATCGACCCATAGAATTGTAATCTTGTTCATATAGTAGTTATCTTTGTGGGAAATAAAACAAAAAACTTTGGTAAAAACCAATAAGCTTAATGTTTTCAACGATCCAATTTACGGTTTTATTGGAACTCCCAACGAACTAATTTTTAGTCTGATCGCCCACCCTTACTTTCAAAGGCTGAGGCGAATATCCCAAATGGGGCTTTCTTATTTGGTGTACCCGGGAGCTCACCACACTCGGTTTTCACATGCCTTGGGCAGTATGCATTTAATGACTAAGGCCATCCAGGTACTAAAAATAAAAAACGTTCCCATAACCGAAGAGGAAGAAAAAGGCCTTCTGTGCGCCATATTGCTTCACGATATTGGTCATGGACCATTTTCCCACGCCTTGGAGGGCTTTGTTGCCAAGGAAATTAGCCATGAGCAGATTTCCTTAAAATTTATGCAGGAGCTCAACAAAGAGTTCAATGGACAATTGGATACGGCCATTGCCATTTTTAAGGGGGATTACCCAAAAACCTTTCTAAACCAATTAGTATCCAGTCAACTGGATATGGACCGATTGGATTATTTAAAGCGGGACAGTTTTTATTCTGGGGTAACGGAAGGCAACATAAATTCGGAAAGGCTTATTTCCATGCTCAATGTAGTGGAAGGAAACTTAGTGTTGGAAGAGAAAGCCATATATGCGGTGGAAAAATTTTTGATGGCCCGTAGATTTATGTACTGGCAAGTGTATTTGCACAAAACTGGATTGGTAGCGGAACAATTATTGGTCCGGGTCATGCAACGCGCCCGCCTTCTCTTGAGTAAAAACACCGAACTTACCTGCAGCAAGCCCTTATTGTTTTTTTTAAAGAACAATGGCACGTTGAAATTTAATGCCGAAATTTTAAAGACCTTTGCCAATCTTGATGATATGGATATCCTGGGAGCTCTGAAAACTTGGCAATTCCATGAAGATTTTGTCCTATCCAAACTTTGCAAAATGCTATTGGAAAGAAGACTGCTCCATGTTAAGGTAAAGAAAAGGGCCCTTTCCACAGAAAAAATGGAAGAGAAATTGAATTGGATCATGGAAAAACACGATCTTTCCATAGAAGAAGCTTCCAATTTTGTGTTTCAAGGGGAGATATCCAACAAGGCCTATAGCAAAGATGAGGCCATCAAAATTTTAAAGAGTAACGGCAAAATATCGGATGTTCTGAAGGAATCGGACCAACTCAGCTTAAAAGCACTGGCAAAAACCGTGACCAAATATTATAGCTGTTATCCTAAGAAAGCCGTTTAACAAATTTTGTTACTTTTGCACCAATGAAATTTACAGCTACCCAAATTGCCGGAATCCTAGAGGGGGAAGTTGAGGGAAATCCTCAAATCGCTGTCCATAAATTATCTAAGATCGAAGAGGGTGAAAAAGGGTCGTTGACCTTTTTGGCCAATCCTAAATACACCTCTTATATTTATTCCACCAAGGCATCCATTACTATAGTAAATAAGGATTTTGTTCCAGAGCAGTCCATTACAACAACATTGATCAAAGTTGATGATGCGTACAAATCCTTTTCCAAATTATTGGAATACTATAATCAGGTTAAAAATAACAAAGTGGGTATAGAAAACCCCTGTTATATTTCGGAAACCGCAAAGTATGGCGAAGAATTTTACCTGGGAGCGTTTGCTTACCTCGGAAACAATGTGAACATAGGCAATAATGTAAAAGTCTATCCCAATGCCTACATTGGCGATAACGTGACCATTGGAAACAATGTAATCGTTTTTGCAGGAGCCAAAGTCTATTCCGAAACCATAATCGGCAACAACTGTGTAATCCATGGTGGTGCCATTATCGGTGCGGACGGATTTGGATTTACGCCCAATGCCAACGGAGAATATAGTAAAGTGCCCCAAACAGGCAACGTTATTATAGAGGACAACGTTGATATTGGTGCAGGAACTACAATAGACCGAGCAACCCTAGGGTCCACTATATTAAGGAAGGGAGTAAAACTGGACAATCAAATCCAGATTGCCCATAACGTGGAAATTGGTGAACATACAGCCATTGCGGCCCAAACAGGTGTAGCTGGTTCCACCAAAATTGGAAAAAACTGTTTGATTGGCGGCCAGGTAGGTATCGTAGGGCATATTACCATTGGCGATAGGGTTCGTATACAGGCACAATCCGGAATAGGCAGAAATGTAAAGGACGATGAAGTACTCCAGGGATCTCCTGCCTTAAATTATGGTGATTTCAACAAATCGTACGTACACTTTAAGAATTTGCCAAAATTGGCAAATCAAATCTCCAACATAGAAAAAAAAGTTGAAGGTGAGCAAAACAAGTAACAAACAACGCACAATAGCCAAAAAAGTAAGCCTACAAGGTGTAGGATTGCACACTGGGGAAAATGTAACAATGAGTTTTCTTCCTGCTGACGAAAACCATGGTTTTGCGTTTAAAAGAATAGATCTCGAAGGTGAACCCATAATAGAGGCCGATGCCAATTATGTGGTAAACACCCAACGTGGAACCAATCTGGAAAAGAACGGAGTCAAAATCCATACATCGGAGCATGTTTTAGCAGCTTTGGTAGGTTTGGATATAGACAATGTTCTCATAGAGTTGGATGCACCGGAACCTCCGATCATGGACGGTTCTTCCAAATTTTTTGTCGAAGCTTTGGAAGAGGCCGGGATAGTGGAACAAGAGCAGGAACGTGAAGAGTATGTGGTAAAAGATGTGATTTCTTATAAAGATGAGACCACGGGAAGCGAAATCACCATTATTCCCGCAGAAGAATACCAAGTAACCACCATGGTAGACTTTGGCACCAAAGTTTTGGGAACACAGAATGCCACATTGGAAAAAATGTCGGATTTTAAAGAAGAAATTGCCGATGCCCGCACATTTAGCTTTCTACATGAACTCGAAATGTTGTTGGAGCATGGACTAATAAAAGGTGGGGACCTAAACAATGCCATTGTGTATGTGGACAAGGAAATCTCCGAATCCACCATGAAAAAGTTGGAGAAAGCCTTCAATAAAGAAAAACTCTCCGTTAAGCCCAACGGTATTTTGGATAACCTGACTTTGCACCACCCAAATGAAGCTGCACGTCATAAGTTATTGGATGTGATCGGCGATTTGGCACTTGCCGGAACCCGGATCAGAGGAAAAGTAATCGCCAACAAACCCGGGCATTTTGTAAACACCCAGTTTGCAAAAAAACTATCCAAAATCATAAAGATCGAGAAAAGGAACAAAGTTCCCACATACGACCTGAACCAAGAACCATTGATGGATGTGAACGAAATTATGGCAAGACTGCCGCACAGACCTCCATTTTTATTGGTCGATAAGATTTTGGAACTATCCGACACACATGTGGTGGGCGTAAAAAACGTGACCATGAACGAGCCGTTCTTTGTGGGCCATTTTCCTGGTGCACCGGTAATGCCAGGGGTATTGCAAGTGGAAGCAATGGCTCAAACAGGAGGAATTCTTGTATTGAGCACTGTTCCCGACCCTGAGAATTACCTAACATTCTTTATGAAGATCGATAAGGTAAAATTTAAGCAACAAGTAGTTCCGGGAGATACCTTAATTTTTAAATGTGATCTAATTTCGCCCATCCGAAGAGGAATTTGCCATATGCAGGCCTATGCCTATGCCAACGGGAAATTGGTTTCGGAAGCAGAACTAATGGCGCAGATCGTAAAAACAAAAAACACAGATTCGTAGATGAACCAACCTTTAGCATATGTTCACCCCGGGGCCAAAATTGCCAAAAACGTGGTAATTGAACCCTTTACCACCATACACAACAATGTTACCATAGGTGAAGGCACATGGATAGGCTCCAATGTGACCATTATGGAGGGCGCCCGTATCGGGAAAAACTGTAATATATTCCCCGGTGCCGTAATTTCGGCCATGCCCCAGGACTTAAAATATCAAGGAGAAGATACCACGGTCCAGATTGGCGACAATACCACCATTCGTGAATGCGCCACTATCAACAAGGGAACATCCGACCGGATGAAGACCGTTATCGGCAACAATTGTCTAATTATGGCCTATTGCCATATTGCACACGATTGTTTGGTGGGCGACGGTTGTATATTTAGCAATAATTCCACTTTGGCAGGACACGTCACCATAGGTCAAAATGTAGTTCTGGCAGGTATGGTGGCAGTTCACCAATTTGTATCCATTGGAAACCACGCATTTGTAACAGGTGGTTCCTTGGTTCGTAAAGACGTACCTCCTTATGTAAAGGCCGCAAGAGAACCACTTTCCTATGTTGGCATCAATTCCATTGGATTGCGAAGAAGAGGTTTCGAATCCGATAAGATTCGTGAGATTCAAAATATTTACAGACTACTTTATCAACAAAACTATAACAATTCCCAAGCTGCGTCCATTATAGAAGCAGAAATGGAGGCAACCCCGGAAAGGGATGAGATTCTTCAATTCATCAGAGATTCGCAGAGAGGAATTATGAAAGGATATTTCAGTTCAAACTAAAATTTATGGCAAGTACTTCAGATATAAGAAAAGGATTGTGCATCAAGTACAACAACGACATCTACAAAATTGTGGAGTTTCTTCATGTTAAACCAGGTAAAGGGCCTGCATTTGTCCGTACCAAATTAAAGAGCGTAACCACCGGAAAAGTAATCGACAACACTTTTTCCGCCGGTCATAAAATTGAGGACGTCCGTGTAGAAACACGCAGCTATCAATTTTTGTACAACGAAGGTGAAACATATCATTTTATGAACACCGACGATTACACTCAGATCGCATTGCAAAGAGACGCATTGGATGCTTACGATCTTTTGAAAGAAAGTGAAGTGGTAACCATTATTTTCAATGCCGAGGACAACATGCCGCTTTCCGTTGAAATGCCCGCAAGCGTAGTTTTGGAAGTTACCCACACTGAGCCAGGTGTGAAGGGAAACACGGCTACAAACGCAACAAAACCGGCAACGGTAGAAACTGGGGCCACGATCAATGTTCCTCTTTTTATCAACGAAGGCGATAAGATAAAAATCGATACTGAGAAAGCTTCCTATTTGGAGCGCTCCAAAGAATAAGGCTGAATGAAATTCCCAAAAACCTATACCTTAAAAGAAATTTCGGAACTTATTGATGCCGATTTTGTAGGGAATAAGGATTTTCCTGTTCTGGGCATGAACGAGATCCATGTGGTGGAAGAAGGTGACATTGTATTTGTGGACCATCCCAAGTATTATGACAAGGCACTGCAGTCAAAGGCTACCGTAGTTCTCATCAATAAAGAGGTGGAATGTCCAGAAGGTAAAGCTTTGCTTGTCTCGGATGATCCTTTTAGAGACTTCAATAAGTTAACGCGTCATTTCAAACCGTTTGAAAGTGCTGCTTCATCTATTGCATCCACTGCCCAAATAGGGGAGGGAACCATTATCCAGCCCAACGTATTTATCGGCAACCATGTAGAAATTGGTAAAAATTGCGTAATTCATCCCAACATAACCATTTACGATGGATGCAAATTGGGCGATAACGTAACCATACATGCAGGAACCGTGCTGGGGGCCGATGCGTTCTACTATAAAAACAGGCCCGAAGGTTTTGACAAATTGCTTTCCGGAGGGAATGTCGTGATAGAGAACAATGTGGATATTGGAGCCGGATGCACCATTGACCGTGGAGTAACAGGCTCAACTACCATAAAAGAAGGGGCTAAATTGGATAACCAAATCCAAGTGGGGCACGATACTGTTATCGGAAAAAAATGTTTGATCGCATCCCACGTAGGTATCGCTGGTTGTTGCATTATTGAGGATGAAGTGACACTTTGGGGCCAGGTGGGTATCACCAGTGGTGCTACCATTGGGAAAAAGGCGGTAATATTGGCCCAATCGGGTATATCCAAATCCCTGGAAGGCGGTAAAACCTATTTTGGTTACCCGGCCGAGGAAGCTCGGGAAAAACTCAAACAAATTGCATACATCAAAAAGATTCCAGAAATCTTGAAAAAACTAAAAAAGATTTAAGAAATCAATAGAAAAAAACTTTAGTAAACCATATTTTTGTATCTACATTAAGTTAAATATATGAGCGTCTTAGTAAACAAGGATTCAAACATAATTGTACAAGGATTTACCGGTAGTGAAGGAACTTTCCATGCCGAACAAATGATTGAATACGGAACCAACGTAGTCGGTGGTGTGACCCCAGGAAAAGGTGGTCAGGAACATTTGGGAAAACCAGTTTTCAACACCGTTGCCGAAGCTGTAAAAGAAGTTGGTGCCGATACCACGATTATTTTTGTTCCACCCGCATTTGCTGCGGATGCCATTATGGAAGCTGCCGATGCAGGAATCAAGGTGATCATTACCATTACCGAAGGTATTCCCGTAGCGGATATGGTAAAAGCCAACGATTACATCAAGGATATGGACTGTACGTTGATCGGTCCAAACTGCCCAGGAGTAATTACTCCGGGTGAGGCAAAAGTTGGTATTATGCCAGGATTTGTCTTCAAAAAAGGAAAAGTAGGCATTGTGTCCAAATCCGGAACATTGACTTATGAAGCTGCCGATCAAGTTGTTCGCCAGGGATTGGGAATCACAACAGCCATTGGAATTGGTGGTGACCCTATTATCGGGACCACGACAAAACAAGCTGTTGAATTGTTGATCAACGATCCGGAAACCGAATGTGTGGTAATGATCGGTGAAATTGGTGGCCAATTGGAGGCCGAAGCGGCAAGATGGTACAAAGAAAGCGGTAGCAAAAAGCCTGTTGTAGGTTTTATTGCTGGTGAAACTGCTCCTGCCGGACGTACCATGGGACACGCCGGAGCTATTGTAGGCGGTAGTGATGATACCGCACAGGCCAAGAAAAAAATCATGCGCGACTGTGGTATCCATGTTGTGGATTCTCCCGCAGAAATTGGCGTAAAAGTTAAAGAAGTGGTTGGATAATCAACCGTTAAATCCATACTAAATCCCGTTTTATGCGGGATTTTTTTTCGTCTAAACATAAAACAACGACTATATTTGGTTAATAACCATTCAAACACCATCGATTTATGAAACTTTTGGAAGGGAAAAACGTAATTATAACAGGAGCAAGTAGGGGCATTGGAAAAGGAATCGCAGAAGTATTTGCCAAACATGGAGCAAATGTGGCGTTTACTTACAGCTCTAGTGAAGCTCCAGCATTGGAACTGGAACAAGAATTGACCAAACTTGGCGTCAAAGCCAAAGCCTATAAAAGTAACGCCGCAAGTTTTGAAGAGTCCGAAGCACTTGTTGCCAAGGTCTTGGAGGATTTTGATGGCAGGATTGATGTACTCATCAACAATGCAGGCATTACCAAGGACAATTTATTGATGCGAATGGGAGAGGACGATTTTGATAAAGTAATCGAAATCAACCTAAAATCAGTTTTCAATATGACCAAAGCAGTGCAACGTACTATGTTGAAGCAACGTAAAGGCTCTATAATCAATATGAGCAGTGTGGTTGGAGTAAAAGGCAATGCGGGTCAGACCAATTACGCAGCTTCCAAAGCAGGAATGATCGGGTTTACAAAATCCGTTGCCTTGGAACTAGGGTCTAGGAATATACGTTGCAATGCCATTGCGCCAGGTTTTATCGAAACTGAAATGACCGAAAAGTTGGACGAAAAAACAGTTCAAGGTTGGAGGGAAGGTATTCCTTTAAAACGAGGTGGTAGCCCCGAGGATGTTGCCAACGCCTGTGTTTTCTTGGCATCGGACTTATCTGATTATGTCACCGGACAGGTATTGAACGTTGATGGTGGAATGTTAACATAAGTGAATGGAAATGAGCACGGTACTTCTTATTGTTTTAGCAGTTGCTGCCGCGCTTGCCCTTGTCTATTTTCAATATTACCATAAAGACCCGAGAAAGGGTTCACTTAAATTTATATTGGCCGCACTGAGGTTTGTCACCTTTTTTTGCGGCCTTTTACTTTTGATAAATCCAAAGTTTGTCAATAGGGATTATTTTATCGAAAAAGCCAATTTGATTCTATTGGTGGACCATTCCGAATCCATGCAGGAAGCCTCATCAGAGGGCGAAATTTACCAAGCCATACAACAAATAAAGCAGAATGAAGCCATAAACGATAGGTTTGCTGTGCATCAATATGGTTTTGGCGATATTGTTTCAGTAACCGATTCCATTCGTTTTGATCAAGGAAATACGGATCTTTCCAAAGCGTTGACTACCGTAAATGATGTATTTGTAAACGGAAACAATGTTATTGCATTATTTTCTGATGGGAACCAGACCTTGGGCAAGGATTTCGAATACATCAACTTAAAGGACAATTTAACTGTAAATCCCGTAATTGTAGGTGACACCACTCAATACGAGGATATCGCCGTAGGCTTTATCAACGTTAATAAATACGCATTTTTACGTAATACCTTTCCGATTGAGACCTCTGTCCGTTATCAAGGAAACAGTTCAGCATCCAGTACCATTTCTATTTATCTAGATGGCAGTAGGGTTCACCAGGAACGTATTGAACTGAGCACGGAAAATAACAGCCGGACGATTAAAACTTTGGTCGAGGCAAAAAGTGTAGGGGTTAAAACCATAAAAATAGAAATCAGACCTTTGGACAGTGAACGAAATGTTACCAATAACTCCAAAGAAACGGCCATAGAGGTCATCGATGAAAAAACCAATATTGCGATTGTTTCGGATATACTTCATCCGGATATCGGTGCGCTCAAAAAATCCATTGAATCCAACGAACAACGCTCCGTAATCCTTCTAAAGCCAGATGCCACCCCATCCGAGTTGGAAGAAATAGGTTTGTTCATCCTATATCAGCCTAACAGGAATTTTAAAACTACATACGATTATTTGGAAAAATATGGGGGAAACTATCTCACTATTGTAGGGACAAAAACAGATTGGAATTTTGTGAATGCCTCGCAAAATAGCTTTGCGGTATCCGGCAGTAGGCAGCAAGAGGATGTTTTACCCGTTTTAAACAATGCATTTGGGATGTTTGGATTGGGCGAATTTTCGGTTGACGACTTTCCGCCCCTGCAAGGAACCCTGGGTGAAATAGAACTTAACAAGGAGAGCGAAACCTTAATGTACCAACAGTTACAAGGTGTAAATTTGGATAAACCCCTATTCACCATTCTTACGGAGCGCAATAAAAAGGAAGCGATATTGTTCGGGGAAGATATTTGGAGATGGAGGGCCCAAACGTACAGAAACGAGCAAAATTTTAAAAAGTTTGATGACTTTATAGGTAATTTAATGATTTATCTAGTTTCCAATAAACAACGGAATCGACTGGAACTGGACTACGAACTTGTATTTGACAATGCCAATATGGCCAAGATCAGAGCTTCCTATTTTGATGAAAGCTACCAGTTTAATGCCAACGCAAGTATTTCTATCAAAATAGAAGGAGAAGACAATGATTTTACCAGAGTATCTCCATTACTTCTTAAAGGGGGCTTTTACGAAATCGATCTAAGCAACTTAGAGGCCGGCACCTATAAATTTAACGTCAAGGTGGAAGATGAAAACTTGAATAGGTCCGGGACCTTTAGAATCTTGGACTTTAATCCCGAGAAGCAATTAATCTCCGCCAACTATAAAAAAATGGGTCGTTTGGCATCCAAAAGTAACGGACACCTTTACTTTTTGAACAATCTGGACGATTTACAATCGGAATTGACCACTTCCGGAAAATTCTTGCCCGTACAAAAGACCAAGGAGAATGTCGTATCTTTAATAGATTTCCGTATTTTATTGGGATTGATTGCTCTATCCCTAACGTCGGAGTGGTTCATCAGAAAATATAATGGATTAATATAAATAGAAGTAAAAATGGACAAATTGCCCAAGATTGCGTTGCCTGCACTGGCAACGGTTATTTTCTTAATTATCATCATTTCAAAATCTGCAGTGACCATAGGTTCCGGTGAAGCAGGTGTATTGTATAAAACCTTTGGTGGCGGTGTTGTTACGGATGCCCCACCCTTGGGAGAAGGCTTTCATTTAGTAGCGCCTTGGAACAGGGTATATATTTACGAAGTAAGACAGCAGGAAAAAACCGAAAAAATGAATGTGCTATCGTCGAACGGACTGGATATTAAATTGGAAGCTTCCGTATGGTTCCAGCCTAAATACGATGAATTGGGAAAACTACACCAAGAAAAAAGCGAACAGTACATCGACCGAGTACTTCTTCCCGCTATACGCTCTGCGGCAAGAAGTGTTGTTGGAAGATATACGCCCGAACAACTTTATTCGAGCAAAAGGGATGCCATACAACAAGAGATATTTGAAGAAACCCAAAAAATAGTTGAGGATCAATACATCCAATTGAACGAAGTATTGGTAAGGGATGTAACATTGCCTCCCACTATTAAAGATGCCATTGAACGCAAATTAAAACAAGAACAGGAATCTTTGGAGTACGAATTTAGATTGGTCACAGCAGAAAAAGAAGCTGAAAAAGTTAGGATAGAAGCACAAGGTAAGGCAGATGCCAACCGTATTTTAAGTGCTTCACTTACCGATAAAATATTGCAGGACAAAGGCATAGACGCAACAATAAAACTATCCGAATCACCAAATACCAAAGTAATCGTGGTAGGATCGGGAGACGACGGCCTACCATTAATTTTGGGAAATAACTAAATAACTCTTTTTTGATATAAAAATATATCCTACTTTTGACGTATAATGAAAACGAATAACGTACATCATCATCATTTTTATACTTGCTCTCAAGCGAGATAGGAATGTATTGCTGTATTTAAAATATATTCTAACCCGTTTGAGAAATCAAACGGGTTTGTTTTTTGTACCCCTTTGGTTTTTCGGACAAAAACTTGAAAAATGACAAAAATTAGAATTGCTGTTCAAAAGAGTGGGCGTTTAAACGAAGATTCGCTCAAAATTTTAAAAGATTGCGGTATTTCCATAGACAACGGGAAAGATCAATTAAAAGCTACTTCCCGCAATTTTCCCTTGGAAGTATTTTATCTAAGAAATGGGGATATTCCACAGTACCTGCGAGATGAGGTAGTGGACATAGCCATTATTGGTGAAAACGTCCTTATAGAAAAAGGGAAGGACATTTCCATAGCCGAACGTTTGGGATTTTCCAAATGTCGGGTTTCCCTGGCAGTTCCAAAAAGCGAGAGTTACAATTCCATTAAGGATTTCGAAGGGAAGAAAATCGCAACTTCCTACCCAAACACGGTCAAGGAGTATCTGGCCGCCAGAGGGGTAAACGCAGAACTTCATATTATAAATGGTTCCGTGGAAATTGCTCCCAATATCGGTTTGGCCTATGGAATCTGTGATATTGTTTCGAGCGGTAGTACGTTGTTCAAAAACAACTTAAAGGAAGTCGAGGTAATGCTAAAAAGTGAAGCGGTGCTAGCTGTTTCGCCTACCATTTCCGAAGAGCGCAAAGAACTCTTAAAAAAAATACAGTTCAGGATCAAATCGGTTTTGCAGGCACGCCAGAACAAATATGTGCTCATGAATGCACCAAACGAGAAACTGGACGAGATTATTTCCATTCTCCCCGGAATGCGGAGCCCCACGGTATTGCCCTTGGCTGAAGAAGGATGGAGCTCTGTGCACACGGTAATAAATCGAGAGACTTTTTGGGAAGTAATCGATGAACTGAAACAAGCGGGAGCAGAAGGTATCTTGGTTTGTCCAATCGAAAAAATGGTCCTTTAAAATTAGGTAGAATGATAGGTGAGTTCAACATAAAATGGATTCCCGAAGAGAATCTGTCCTCAATTTTACCTTTGGCATTTGTGCTGAACAATAAAAAGGTTTCCATGGATATCTTACAGCAACGATTGGCCGCTATGATTCCCATGGGATATAAATGTATCGGGGTTTATGATCAAGAAAGATTAGTGGGAATATGTGGGGTATGGGAACTGAACAAACTCTATGCAGGAAAGCATTTGGAACCGGATAATGTGATTATTGATCCCGAATATCAAGGAAAGAAAATCGGCGACTTAATGATGTCCTTTTTAACGGATTATGCAAAATCCATAGGTTGCGAAACCATGGAACTTAACTGTTATGCCAATAATAACAGAGGTAAACAATTCTGGGAAAACCAAGGTTACGAAGCCTTGGGCTTTCACATGATCAAAAGACTAAAACCATGAAAAAGTATATATATCCAGATAAAGACACTTGGCCAAAACTACTTCAAAGGCCAACACAGACTGTTTCCGACATAGAGGAAACGGTGAACGATATTTTTAAGGCTGTACAGACCGGTGGTGATGGGGTCATCAAAAAGTACACTGCGCAATTCGATAAGGTAGAATTGGACTCTGTTTTAGTGACTGCTTCAGAAATTGAAACTGCCAACAACAACGTTTCAGATGCTTTAAAGCAAGCTATCAATTTGGCCAAATCCAATATTGAAAAGTTCCACGCAGCCCAAAAAACTGATAAAGTTGAAGTCGAGACCATGCCTGGTGTGGAATGTTGGCAGGAAAAACGTCCTATTCAAAAAGTGGGGTTGTACATTCCAGGCGGAACAGCACCTCTATTTTCAACCATTTTGATGCTGGCCATTCCAGCGAAGCTTGCCGGCTGCAAAGAAATAGTACTATGTAGCCCGCCAGATAAAAATGGTAAAATCAATCCTGCCATTTTATATGCCGCCCAACTTTGTGGCGTAACACAAATTTTTATGGTTGGAGGTATTCAGGCCATTGCAGGGATGACCTTTGGCACGGAGAGTGTTCCGAAAGTGTACAAAATATTTGGTCCAGGTAACCAATATGTAACCGTTGCAAAGCAATTGGCCACCAAGTATGGTGTGGCAATCGACATGCCTGCGGGTCCGAGTGAGTTGTTGGTGGTTGCTGATGATTCTGCCAATGCTGCATTTGTTGCTTCGGATTTATTGAGTCAGGCCGAACACGGAGTAGACAGTCAGGTTATTTTGGTTTCTACTTCTGAGAAAATGATTGAAGCTGTTGAAAAGGAAGTTGAAATTCAGCTTGAACAACTACCAAGAGTCGATATTGCTCGAAAATCTATCGGCAACAGTAGATTGATTTTGGTCAAAGACGATAAAGAAGCCATAGAGCTCATCAACGAATATGGTCCGGAGCACTTTATTGTTTGTGTGGAAAACGAGGAATTTTATTTGGATAATATCCAGAATGCTGGTTCGGTTTTCATAGGAAATTACACCCCAGAAAGTGCGGGTGATTATGCTTCCGGCACCAACCACACCTTGCCGACCAATGGTTATGCCAAACAATACAGCGGTGTAAACCTGGATAGTTTTATGAAGAGCATGACCTTTCAGAAGATTTCAGAAAAGGGAATTCAAGGGATCGGGACTGCCATAGAATTAATGGCCGAAGCAGAAGGATTACAAGCACACAAAAACGCCGTAACCCTTAGATTAAATAGTTTGAAACAATGAAAGGGTTTGATTTAAATACATTGGTTAGGGAGTCCGTACAAAAACTACAGCCATACTCTTCGGCACGAGACGAATATGTCTCCGATGGTTCCGAAATGCTATTCTTGGACGCAAACGAGAACCCGTTCGATAATGGGGTAAATCGGTACCCCGACCCATATCAACGCAGCTTAAAATTATTATTAGCCGAACAAAAAGGAGTATCAGAAAGTCAAATTTTGTTAGGTAATGGAAGCGACGAAGTATTGGATTTAATTTACAGGGCGTTTTGCGAACCAAATCAGGATAACATCATCTCTTTGCCACCAACTTATGGCATGTACAAGGTGTTGTCGGGTATTAATGCGGTGGAAAATAAGGAGGTGTTTCTGACTGACGATTTTGAACCGAATGTAGAAGAAATTTTAGGCGTAGTGGATGCCAAATCCAAGCTACTTTTTATTTGTTCGCCGAACAATCCCACAGGAAATTCCTTTAAAAAAGAAAGAATCAAACAATTATTGGCATCTTTCAGTGGATTGGTTGTTATCGATGAAGCCTACATCGACTTTTCAAAAGATGAAAGTTGGTTATCGCAACTGAATAACTATCCCAACTTAATCGTGACGCAAACCTTGTCAAAGGCCTATGGTTTGGCAGGTATTCGGTTAGGCATATGCTATGCATCCGAAGAAATAATTAAGGTTTTGAACAAAATCAAACCACCGTACAATGTCAATCAATTAACTCAGCAAAGAGCACTCGAGCGTGTTTTAAACCAAGATTTGGTCAATAAAGAAATACTACAAATACTACAGGAACGAAATCAACTGATCACTGCTTTAAATAACTTGGAATTTGTAGAAAAAATATACCCCACCGACGCCAATTTTGTGTTGGCCAAGGTCGATAATGCCAACAAACGCTACCAACAACTTTTGGAAAAACAAGTAGTGGTGCGAAACCGCAGTACGCAGCCGCTTTGTGAAAACACTTTGCGCTTTACCGTTGGTACACCAGAAGAAAACAAAAAATTGATAGCCACTTTAAAAGAATTGAACTAATGGCCAAAAAAGTACTATTTATTGATCGTGATGGAACCATCATCAAAGAAACTATCGATGAGCAGATAGATGCCTTTGAAAAAATGATTTTCTATCCCAAGGCATTTACGTATTTAGGAAAAATTGCAAAGGAATTGGACTATGAATTGGTGATGATCACCAACCAAGATGGGTTGGGAACCGATATTTTTCCCGAAGATACCTTTTGGCCCGTACATAATTTTATCATCAAATCTTTTGAAAATGAAGGTGTGGTTTTCGATGCGGTTTACATCGATAAAACCTTTCCAAAGGACAATGCCGACACTCGTAAACCCGGCACTGGCATGTTGACTTCCTATTTTTCCGAGGAATATGATTTGGAAAATTCATTTGTGATCGGTGACCGTTTGACAGATGTGGAGTTGGCCAAGAATCTTGGAGCCAAAGGCATCTTCATCAATGACAATACCCATTTAGGAACAGGGGAAATCACAGTAAAACGTGAGGAGTTGGATGACTTCATCGCTCTGGAAAGTAATGATTGGGAGAAAATCTACGAGTTCTTGAAATTGGAAAATCGTGTTTCTGAAATCTCACGTAAAACCAATGAGACTGATATTCAAATCAAAATAAACCTCGACGGAACTGGAAAAAGCAATATCAACACAGGATTGGCATTTTTTGACCATATGTTGGACCAATTGGCCAGACATGGACAAATGGATTTAGATATTAAAGTAGATGGTGATTTGGAGGTAGATGAACACCATACCATTGAAGACACAGCAATTGCATTGGGAGAGCTGTTTTCCAAAGCTTTGGGCAATAAATTTGGTATTGAACGCTATGGCTTCGCATTGCCCATGGATGATTGCTTGGCACAAGTGGCCATCGATTTTGGTGGTCGAAATTGGTTGGTTTGGGATACCGAATTCAAGCGAGAGAAAGTAGGAGATATGCCAACCGAAATGTTCATGCACTTTTTTAAATCGTTCACTGATGGAGCCAAGGCGAACTTGAACATTAAAGCCGAAGGTACCAACGAACACCATAAAATTGAAGCTATATTCAAGGCTTTTGCCAAATCCATTAAAATGGCGGTAAAACGAGATGCTGAAAAAATGATATTACCCTCTACGAAGGGCATGTTATAAATTCCCGTCATTTCGAAGGAGCTCGCGACTGAGAAATCTAGATTTCTCGCTTTGCTCGAAATGACATCAAGATTTTAAGTAAATGAAAATTGTAATTATCGATTACGGCGCAGGAAACATTCAAAGCATCATATTTGCCATAAAACGGTTAGGATATGAAGCCGTTTTGAGTCATGATGCCGAAGAAATCCGAAATGCCGATAAAGTTATTTTTCCTGGAGTTGGCGAGGCAAGTTCCGCTATGGAAAAATTAAGAGCCACGGGATTGGATACGCTTATTCCAACGCTAAAACAACCAGTTTTGGGCATCTGTTTGGGCATGCAGCTCATGTGTAATGCTTCTGAAGAGGGCAACACCGAAGGATTAGGAATTTTTGATTTGGATGTGGTAAAATTTTCAAACAAAGTAAAAGTTCCTCAAATAGGATGGAACCAGATTTCAGATTTAAAAAGTGAGCTTTTTGCCAATGTTCCTGATAAATCATACATCTATTTAGTGCACAGTTTTTATGCACCTATCGGTAAAGAATCCATTGCTTTATCTGAATATGAGGTCGAATATAGCGCTGCTTTGCAGAAAGATAATTTTTATGGGGTACAGTTTCATCCAGAAAAAAGTAGTGAAGTAGGAAGTGGAATTTTACAAAATTTCTTAAATCTATAAGTATGAGGATAATACCAGCCATAGATATCATTGACGGTAAATGCGTGCGTCTTTCCAAAGGCGATTACAATACCAAAAAAGTCTATAACGAAAACCCTTTGGAAGTAGCCAAGGAGTTTGAGGAACATGGTATTCAACATCTTCATTTGGTGGATTTGGATGGCGCAAAATCCAAACATATTGTCAACCATAAAGTTTTGGAGTCCATTGCATCAAAAACCAATCTTCAAATTGATTTTGGTGGAGGGTTAAAATCCAATGAAGATCTGCACATTGCTTTTGAAAGTGGTGCAAAACAAATCACAGGTGGGAGTATCGCTGTAAAAGACCGAGACACGTTTTTGGGTTGGTTGGAAAAATATGGGCCCGAAAAAATTATTCTGGGTGCAGATGCCAATAATGAAAAGGTGGCCGTTTCTGGCTGGCAAGAAGAATCAGATTTACAACTTATTCCTTTTGTTCAACAATACCAATCGGAAGGCATAACCTATGTGATTTGTACAGATATAAGTAAGGATGGTATGTTACAAGGACCATCATTCCAGTTATACAAAAAAATGCTGTCCCAAACCAAAAAAGGATTACATTTAATTGCCAGTGGAGGAATCTCCACTTTTGACGAACTCCCCAAACTTGCTGAAATTGGTTGTGAGGGCACAATCATAGGCAAAGCCATTTATGAAGGTAAGATCAGTTTAAAACAATTGGAACATTATATTCTTGAGAATGGATAAAGAAAAAGAACTCCAAGAAGAATTGGTTTGGAATGCAGGGTATCGTATGAACGAAAACCTCCGTATGATCAAAATTTGTTTAGATCAACTTTCTGAAGAACAAGTTTGGCAGAAGCCGAACAGCTCGTGCAACAGCATTGCAAATCTTATTCTTCATTTATGCGGAAACATCACCCAATATGGGATTGCTTCCATTCAAAACTTGGAGGATGAACGTAAACGGGATGAAGAATTTGCCACCGAATCTGGCTACACCAAAGCTGAGTTAATCAAAAAACTAGAAGATACGGTCGATGAAGCTAAAAGAGCATTTTATGATGCTCCCTTACATGAGCTTTTGCGCAAACGTTATGTTCAAGGGTTTAATTTTTCTGGGGTGGGCAATATTATCCATGTAACAGAGCATTTATCTTACCATACGGGTCAGATTGCACTGTACACTAAAATGTTGAACGATCAGGATCTTGGATTTTATTCTGGGGTAAACTTGAATGTGAAGAACGAATAATTATGTTAACAAAAAGAATAATTCCCTGCCTCGACATAAAAGATGGTAGAACCGTTAAAGGTGTCAATTTTGTGGATTTACGTGATGCTGGTGACCCAGTAGAATTGGCACAACGGTATGCTGATGAAGGTGCAGATGAACTTGTTTTCTTAGATATTTCTGCCACCGAGCAAAAGCGTAAAACGCTGGCGGAGTTGGTGTATCACGTAGCAGAAAAATTAAATATACCATTTACAGTAGGTGGTGGAATCTCTTCCGTGGAAGATGTAGATATATTACTTAAAAACGGAGCAGATAAAGTTTCTATCAATTCTTCAGCGGTTAAAAATCCAGAATTAATCAACGAATTGGTGGCCAAATTTGGTTCGCAATGTATAGTTGTTGCCATAGATGCTCGTAAAACTACCGATGGCTGGAAAGTGCATTTGGTGGGAGGCAAAGTGCCTACGGAATTGGATTTATTTGATTGGGCAAAAGAGGTAGAGCAGCGTGGTGCTGGTGAAATTTTATTTACCTCCATGGACCATGATGGTACTAAAAATGGCTTTGCTGACGAGGAATTGGCTAAACTATCGAGTTTGGTAAACATTCCCATAATTGCCTCTGGTGGGGCGGGAGCGGTGTCTCATTTCACAGATACTTTTAAATATGGTAAGGCAGATGCAGCTTTAGCGGCAAGCGTTTTTCATTTTAAGGAAATCGAAATCAATTCACTCAAAAAAGAATTAAAGGAAAAAGGAATTCCTGTAAGATTATAATAATGCAAATAGACTTCAATAAAAATTCAGACGGACTAGTTCCTGCAATAATTCAAGATGCAACAACCAAAAATGTGTTGATGCTAGGGTACATGGATCAGGAAGCATTCAACAAAACCCAAGAAACGGGTAAAGTCACTTTTTTTAGTCGTTCTAAAAATAGGTTGTGGACAAAAGGTGAGGAAAGCGGCAACTTTTTGGAATTGGTTTCTATGAAGGTAGATTGCGATAAGGATACCTTATTGGTCCAAGTGAATCCAGCTGGGCCCACCTGTCATACGGGTACAGATACCTGTTGGGATGAAGAAAACACACCCAACTTTAGCTTTTTATCAGAATTAGAGAATGTAATCGCTTCCCGAAAAGAAAACAAAGAGGATGAAAAAAGCTATGTAGCTTCACTTTTTAGAAAGGGAATCAATAAAATTGCCCAAAAAGTAGGGGAAGAGGCCGTGGAAACTGTAATTGAAGCCAAAGACGATAACGAAGAATTGTTCTTAAACGAAAGTGCAGATTTACTTTTTCATTATTTAATCTTACTCCAAGCTAAAGGATACACTTTAAAAGATATTGAAAAAGTATTGATAGAAAGGCATTAAAAAAGGCTTTTTTATAAGGTAACGGGAGACCAAGTTAATTGGATTGGTTTTATAATCTTGTCCTGATTACAAATATAAACGGTATTGTTTTTAACAAATACTCTAGTCACAGGAATAGTTATTTTACTAGGTGCTTTTTCTCCCTTCATCCTAATCTATTTGTTTCTTATAACGGTTTTTACCCATGTTAAATATACCTACTTTAATACCCAAACCAGCAGAGAAACCGTTAATGCGATCCAGTGCTTGTTGCTCCAATTCAATTTTACTAGAAAACCGGTATTTACCAGTAGCTTCTAACTGTACGTACCTATTGATATTAAATAATAAACTTACTCCTGGTTCGTAAACAAATATGTAGTCCGAAGTGTCAAAATCCTCATTATCAAAATCGTTGTCATCGTTCTCAAAGGTGTCGCCATCTACATAACCAATAGCTCCGCCACCTATAAATTGAGGAAAGGACAGGCTAATTGTTCTTTTACCAAAAAGAATTGGTTCCAAGTGTAAGCCTACATAACCACCTATTAAATCTTCATTATCTATAGATAATTCGCCAGATAAGTTTTGTTGCGAATAAAACCCATAGGTTGCTAAGCCTATTTCTAATTTACGGTTAGCAACGTAAGCTAGTTTTAGACCGGCAAAAAAAGTGTCCTTTCCATCAATTTCGCCAATAGCCAATGGAATACCGAGATATATACCATGGACTACATTGTTACGGTCGTTAAAGGTGATGTATTCGTCATTACTTTTTTGTTGCGCATGCGTGGTGATTATACTAACTAATGCTATAAATAATACTGTCGTTTTTTGATTGAACATTATTCAAATTTTGATTGATATAATTTAAAGACAACCCAATTTTAAAAAGGTTGCATGTGTAAGACTATTTTAATCATTTATGGTTACAATTCCTTTAACTCCAGAAATAGTAATTTTTCCCAGGGCATTATTACCGTAGGTAGCTTCTATTTTTCTAAGTTTTTTACCCTTATCCAACATTTTGGAAGCAACATTATCAAAGGTTTTAGGTAGTCTTACAACTCCTTGTTCCAGTGTAGCTATAAAGCGATGGGGGAAATTTGTGGTTTTGATGGTAATATCAGAGGATTCTTGGGTGAGCGTTATAGCAGCATCGGGATTACCTATTTTAGCAACTACAAAATCTACAATCTTTAATTCGCTATCTATATCCTTTTGCAATTGCTCTATTCTAATGGAAGAGAATTTAAGACTTCCAAAAAGGTGTTTAACTTCTTCTACATGTATTTCATCCTTGTTTGAATACAACTCAAGTGTGGCTATAGCATTCAATTGTATTTCGCTCCCTTCCGTTGTTAATTGCAAGTTTTTGGCGTCATCCATGCTTAACTCGCCATTTTTTAGGACTATTCTGGCATAATTGATGTTTTTAGCACGTATTTTTCCAAATTTTAATTGAATAGTAGCTTTGCTGATCATTTCTCCTAACCATAAGTCACCATGTTCTAAGTTGGCCTCTAATTGCCCTTGCCATTCTTCTATAAGAATATCCCCAAATTTGTTCGTAACATTCAATTTGGCATCCCTAGGTAAAAACACTTCATAGTCTATTTGTACTCTACTACGGTCTGAATCTATTGGGTTTGTCTTATTAAAAAAATCTGCAAACCATCCGGTATTTCTATTGGCTATAACAGATGTTATGGAAACATAGCTTTGATTGGCACGTATTTCTGGTTGCACTCTTTGAAGTAAATCCTTGGCATTTTCTTCTTTTTTATGATTTACTTTTACAGTAATAACCACTTTTACTTTTGGCTGTTCCCAACCGGTGAAGGTTATATTTCCATATTTGTTGTCGATGTGTAGCTCTCCGTTAGCCTCTAATTCAAATTGCTTTTCTATTGTTTTTTCAACGTGCTCTTGTGCTGCCACAGTAGCTGAAGTTAGTAATAAGAGCAATCCTAGGTAAGTTTTATAAAGTGTACTCATAATTCTGCTCAAATTTTTCTGTTTCATTAAGTCGTTCTAAAAGCTTCTCTATAAGCTCAATGCGTTTTTTGTAGTTGGCAACAATAGCTTCCAGGACCTGCTCATTGTCTAAATTGGTCTCCATTTCTTTTTTTAGTGCCAGGTATTCCGCATCTAACTCGTCCATAAAAGACAAAAATTCATTTTTATCGGCTGTACTAAGTTTTGGATTTTTCTGTACCAAAGCTACTTGGTAATTAACCAAACTTTTATAATGCATGTCTATTTCCAGCAACTCTTTTGATGCCAGCTGGTTCTCTGTAGCTATGCTAGGTTTAAAATGTGTGTAGAAAAATGTAATTACCATCAGAGCGATCAAACTAGCAGCAATTTTTAAGAACAGTTTCCTTTTATAAAGCGGCACAACTTTAGTTTTACCTGCTTCTAAAACGGTATTGATCTGCAGCCACATGTTATCTCGATCCGCTCTTTCTGTGTTAAAAGCTTCTGCATTGTCGCTTATGTATTTTTCAAAATCATCCATCATAATTCACTTACAATTTGCATTAACTTCTTTTTAGCTCTGTGGTATTGGGATTTCGAGGTACTTACTGTTATTTCTAAGATTGTTGCAATTTCTACATGATCATATCCTTCTACTAGATATAGATTTATAATTTGCTTGTAGCCATCTGGTAATAACGCAATGCCACGTTTAATTTTACTAATATCTTTTACATCCGGTATCACAGTCTCCGTGGTTTGGGTCATCTGATATTCGCTTTCCTCCATAGGTACTAAATCTACCTTTTTAGCTTTAAGATGGTTAATACTTTTATTAATCACAATCCGCTTTAACCAAGCTCCAAAACTGCTTTGGTATTTAAAAGAGTGTAATTGTTTAAAAGCATCTATAAAGCTGTCTTGTACAATATCTTCAGCATCTTCTTTATTTCCTAAAAACCTAAAACCAACATTATACATGGCATCCACATAGTAACTATAGAGCTCGTATTGAGAACTACTATGGCCTGCTTTGCACTGTTCTACTAATGATTGATGTGTAAAACGAATGTCCGTTTTCAATGGTTCGGTTTGATGCTTATTGCTCTAAAGACAAAGGAAATACTAAAGGGTTGCACCTAGAGTAAAAAAAGTGTGAAGTTTTTTTAATTAGGTGAAGAAACTGCATTTTTTTTAGAAGCAATGCAACCTTGTCTTTTTTGAATTGTCTATTGGTGGTATACATTTTAATTCAAACATCAAAAAACAAATCAGAAAATGAATTCAAAAAAAATACCATGGGTAATGGTAGTTTTAGTATTAAACTCTTTTTGGAGTTTTAGCCAAACCAATTACACGCTAAGTGGCACTATCAGAGATAATAATAATGGAGAAACACTTTATGGTGCTTCTATTTTCCTTGCCGGCACAACAATAGGAACTACCACAAATGAATACGGTTTTTATTCTATTACCGCACCAGAAGGCATCTATGAACTAAATGTCTCTTACATGGGTTTTACCGATGTTAAAATAAAAGTGAATTTACACGCAGATGTAAAAAAGGATATAGAGATTGAACAATTATCTACTGAGCTGAACGAGGTTATCGTAACTGCCGAAGAACCAGAAAAAGCCTTGCTTCGGAAACCAGAAATGAGTGTGCTAAAAATGAATATTGGAACTGTTAAAAAGATGCCTGTTGTATTAGGCGAGGTAGATATTTTAAAATCGTTACAATTGCTTCCCGGGGTCACTAACAATGGAGAAGGCACTGGAGGTTTTCATGTACGGGGTGGAGCCCAGGACCAAAATTTAGTTTTGTTGGATGAGGCTATCATTTACAACACCTCTCATATGTTTGGCTTCTTTTCTGTTTTTAATGCAGATGCCATTAAAGACTTAAAACTGTATAAAGGTGGTATTCCGGCCCGGTTTGGAGGTAGGGTTTCTTCTGTTTTGGATATCAGACAAAAAGACGGGAACAATAAAAATTTTGCACTTACTGGTGGTATCGGTGCAATTTCTAGTAGGTTAACAGCAGAAGGGCCAATGTTCAAAAACAAGGGCTCTTTTTTGGTTGCTGGTAGACGTTCCTATCTAGATCTTTTTCTTAAAGCTGCGGGTGAAGAGAATTCCGTAATGTTCTATGATTTAAACCTTAAAACCAATTACAGCATTAATCCAAATAATAGAATATACCTGAGTGGTTATTTTGGAAGAGATGCATTTGAAATCGGTCAAAGCTTTGCCAGTAGTTATGGCAATGCCTCTGGCAATTTACGATGGAACCATATTTTCAACGATAAATTATTCTCTAATCTTTCCGCAATTGTCAGTAGGTATGATTATGATTTAGACTTGGATTTTGAAGAGTTTGAGTGGATGTCCTCCATAAACAACTACAATCTTAAGTATGATTTTAAATATTACTTAAATGATGGTTTTACTTTGGGTTTTGGGGCCAGCAGTCTGCTCTATGAGTTTGACCCTGGCCAGATAAAACCAACATCAGAAACATCTGCCATAAATCCCTTGGCATTAGATAAAAAGAGAGCTTTAGAAAGTGCGGTTTATGTAAATGCTGAGCATAAATTAAGCAATAGACTAACGGCACAATACGGATTACGTTTAAGTGGATTTTCCAGATTGGGCGGGCAACCTATTTCGATATATCAAAACAACCAGCCGGTTGTATATAATTCGGATTTAGAAATCTATGAGAGAGGGGAGGTAATTGATGAAACTACGTATAAAAAGAGTGACGTTATTACTTCTTTTCGCAATCTAGAACCTAGAGCATCTTTGGCCTACTTAATTAATGATAACAGTTCTTTAAAGGCAGGGTTTTCAAGAACAGCCCAGTATATTCATCTTTTATCAAACACCTCTTCTGTAACACCTTTAGACGTTTGGACTCCAAGCGGGCCCTTTATAAAGCCGCAATTGTCCAATCAATATGCGCTTGGTTACTTTTATGACTTTAAGGATAAGAAATATTCCTTGGAGGTAGAAGGTTACTTTAAAACCGTGGCAAATCGGATAGATTATATAGATGGTTCTGACCTTATAGGCCAAAATACCATAGAAACCGAAATATTGAATGGAGAAATGCGTGCCTACGGTTTAGAGCTCTTGCTACGCAAAAACACAGGGAATTTTACGGGTTGGTTAGCTTATACGTGGTCAAAATCTGAACAACGTACTCTTGGTGATACAGCTGGCGGACCTGGAATTGCCAACGGTAATTGGTATCCTACTTTTTTTGATAGAACCCATGATATATCCATTTCTGGCGCATACCGGTTAAACGATCATTGGAGCTTTGGAACAAACCTAGTATATCAAACAGGGAGACCAGTGACTTACCCCAATGGGCAGTATAGTTACGAGGGGGTGTCCATTGCAAGTTATGCAAGTCGAAATTCAGACCGTTTACCAGCGTATCACCGTTTGGATGCATCTATAACTTACACGCCCAAAAAATCTTTAAATAAGCGATTTAAGGGAGAATGGGTTTTAAGCATTTACAACCTCTATCACCGTAAAAATGCGGCCAGTATTTCTTTTGGACAAAACTTTGAAACAGGAGCCAACGAGGCTACAAGAACCGCCATATTTGGCATATTACCATCCATCACTTATAATTTTAAATTCTGATCATGAAAACCATTATAAAATATATATCGTTAGTAATTTTTTTGGTTCTAACCGCCTGTGAAGACGTAGTAGATATAGATGTGCAAGAAGGACCAACAAGACTTGTAATAGAAGCTTCTTTAGATTGGGAAAAAGGAACAGAAGGTAATTATCAAACTATAAAACTATCCACCTCTACACCTTATTTTGATACAAGTTTTCAGCCTGCAATAGGAGCTACAGTTAGCGTTCTAAATGTAAATAGCGGAACAGAAGTTTTATTTGTAGACCAAAATGATGGAAACTATACTACAACTGATTTTGAGCCGGTAATTGGCGACACCTATGCATTGACCGTAAACTATAAAAACGAAGTATTTACGGCTACAGAGAAAATGACTCCCGTGCCAGAAATCAAGGAAGTTTTTCAGTCTAGGGATGATGGTTTTAATGATGAAGATCTAGAAGTTCATTTGGTTTTTACGGACCCCGAAGCGGAAGAAAATTATTACCTGTTCAAATTTTTAAAAGAGGGAGAATTGTTTCCAGCATTTGAAGATGCAAAGGACGAATTTATAAACGGAAATGAGATCGATTGGTGGTACGAAATTGAAGAAGATGAGATGGATGGCTTAACGCCTTTTGAGCCAGGTGATACGGTTTACATTAGCATGCACGGTATTTCTAAAAGCTATTATGAATACATAAAGATCTTAATTGAACAAATGGGCGGTGTTGGCTTGTTCTCTTCAACTCCTGTTGCTTTAAAAGGAAACTGTGTGAACCAAACCAAACCAGAAAATCAACCATTAGGATATTTTAGACTTACAGAGGTAAACAAGGTTACCTATACATTTACAGCAGAATAAAAGGTGATTGATGTGGTAGCGCTGGGTTCCTAGGTCCTGGCGCTATTTTTCTGCTTTACCACCATACCACAAACAGCTTAAATAATTCTCCTTCTGTAGTACGTACCCATAGCATTGGTGCGTACTGCTTAAGGTGTTTTAGATTGATGTCTAGCAGCGTGTTGTAATGGTTGTTCCACAAAACTTGATTATCGGGTGGCAACGGCCATTCTTTTTTAGTCGGAATGTAGAACTGATAATGTTTAAATAGATTAGTATTGAATTGCTCAAAACGCACCCAATAGCCCGCATGGCAAGATGTATTTAGTGGTCGTATAGCTAGTTTTTCCTCCTTAAAAGGTGTAAAAAGTTGTGCCTTAAAACAGCATTGCTGTTCCATTTCTAATGGGTCAATCCCTAAGGCATCCCATTTTTGTTTAAGACTGGCATGATGTAGAAGAGGAAATTGTTTTTCTTTGAGCTTATCCAATTTGGTATAAAACATATCCCGCTTATTAGGCCCCATCAGTCGGTGTATAGGTTCCGATATGTTAGGATTTATGATATAGAATTTGTAGGCTAGTTCTACGTGTAGATAGTTATTGGTAAGGTTGTTTTTTAAGATAAAATCCAATTCGCCCAAACGTACTTTTCCTTCATCTATCAAAACATTTGCTAATACAACCTCATACGCTTCAGAAGTTGTTATCAGGTGCCTAAACACGTATTCCATTTGGTGACCTAAACGTAATTTTTCTGGAATGGCAACATTTTTTACAGAATCCATGTCTATGGATGGAAATTCAAATTGCGGTAATCCAAATTGTTCTCGGGTCCAAAGTGGCGCAGTATTGTAAAATGCTTCTAACAGTGCTTTCATCCTTAAACAAACTTACGGAAAGCGTTAAGTTTTTTCTAAAGCTTTAGTCATTACCTCAATTTGCCGTAAATTTATGTAATGGCTATGAACACAAGAAAAGGGTTTCGTTTTACCAATTACGAAGCACCCGACCAAACTCCGTTCGAAAAACTCTTCGAAATTTTTCAAGAACTCGTCACTCATACCTCGGGCGATGTGGAGGAAGCGTTGGACTGGTTACGTGAATTGGATAAAGAATACAACCTTACTGACGACGATTACACTATTGATGACTTTATCGAGGACCTAAAGGCAAAAGGTTATATCCGCGAAGAGTTTGATATTGATAATCCCCAAGGTGGAGAAGGTGAGGAGGGTAATGAAAACGGTGGTGGTATACTCTCTTTGACCGCTAAACTAGAGCGCATGCTGCGTCAACGGGCTTTAGATCAAATCTTCGGTAAAATAAAGCGTAGTGGTTCGGGTAACCATAAGACCGGAAAATCAGGAAAAGGAGACGAGCATACCGGGGAGTTCCGTGAATACCGTTTTGGAGATTCGTTGGAGCACATCAATATGACGGAAAGCCTCAAAAATGCCCAAGTAAACCATGGGTTGGATAACTTTTCCCTAAATGAAGAAGATTTAGTCGTTGAGGATACAATGCACAAAGCTCAGATGAGTACGGTGCTCATGATAGACATTAGCCATAGCATGATTTTATATGGCGAGGACCGAATCACACCCGCCAAAAAAGTGGCCATGGCTCTGGCAGAATTGATCACCACCCGTTATCCAAAAGATACCTTGGATATCTTGGTTTTTGGTAACGATGCCTGGCCCATTCCCATTAAAGACCTGCCCTATTTAAAAGTAGGGCCATACCATACCAATACCGTAGCTGGTTTGCAATTGGCCATGGACATGCTCCGCCGAAAACGTAATACCAACAAACAAATTTTCATGATTACCGATGGAAAGCCATCCTGTTTGCGATTACCAAACGGAGATTATTATAAAAACAGTGTAGGCTTGGACGAATACATTGTTGAAAAATGCTACGCCATGGCGCAACAAGCCAGAAAACTTCATATACCTATTACCACATTTATGATTGCAGAAGACCCTTATTTGATGCAATTCGTTCGTGAATTCACAAAGGCCAACAAGGGGAAGGCCTTCTATACAGGACTTAAAGGATTGGGTGAAATGATTTTTGAGGACTACGAACAAAACAGAAAAAAAAGAATTAAAGGTTAATATCACAAATGAAATTAGATCACAACAACATCGCAACCCTGGGTCAACTCAAATCGGCAGGGTATACAGGTAAAAGTATCAAGGACGAACTACGTGACAATCTTTTGGAAAAAATATCGAAGGGAGAACAGGTCTTCGAAGGAGTTTGGGGCTACGAAAATTCGGTGATTCCTGAATTGGAAAGAGCTATTTTATCACGCCACAATATAAATTTATTAGGGTTGAGAGGTCAGGCAAAAACACGCTTGGCCCGTTTGATGGTGCAATTGCTGGATGAATATATCCCAATCGTAGAGGGTTCCGAAATTCATGACGATCCAATGCATCCCATCTCCCGATATGCCATAGAGCTGGTCAAGGAAAAAGGTGATAATACACCTATCGGTTGGGTGCACAGGGATGAGCGATTTTACGAAAAACTGGCCACCCCAGATGTTACCGTAGCCGACCTTATAGGAGATGTAGATCCCATAAAAGCAGCAAATCTTAAATTATCCTATGCCGATGATCGAGTAATTCATTTCGGGATGATACCCAGAGCAAACCGCTGTATTTTTGTTATCAATGAACTTCCGGACCTTCAAGCAAGAATTCAAGTAGCGTTGTTTAATATTCTGCAAGAGGGAGACATACAAATTAGAGGGTTTAAACTTAGACTCAATTTGGATATGCAATTTGTTTTTACCGCCAACCCAGAAGATTACACCAATAGGGGAAGTATCGTTACACCTTTAAAAGATAGGATAGGTTCGCAAATTTTGACGCATTATCCGGATAACATCGAAATCGCAAAAAAAATCACCAAGCAAGAAGCCAAATTGGACAAACGCCAATCTGATTTTGTATATGTTCCTGAAATCGCCATGGATTTGTTGGAGCAAATCAGTTTTGAAGCCAGAAACAGTGAGTTTGTAGATGCCAAAAGTGGCGTAAGTGCGCGTATGAGCATCACCGCTTTTGAAAACTTATTGAGCACCGCAGAACGTAGGGCCATTATTGCAGGTGATACTAAAACTACCGTTCGATTGAGTGATTTTATGGGAGTGGTGCCCTCCATTACCGGAAAAATTGAGTTGGTGTACGAAGGAGAGCAGGAGGGAGCTGGTTATGTGGCCGAAACATTGATAGAAGAGGCTGTAAAAAGTTTGTTCCCTAATTATTTTCCCAAGATAGAAAAGCTGCAGCGCAAAGAAGAGGAGAACGAATATGATGAACTCGTGAGTTGGTTCTTTGATGGTGAAGGATTTGATTTATTGGACGACGAAAAAGATGAAAATTATAAATCCAAACTGGATGCCATTGGTCCCTTGAACCATTTAATCAGAGAATATCAGCCAGAAATTTCTATGGAGGATTCCTATTTTCTTAAAGAACTTCTGCTTTGGGGGCTGGTGGCCCACAAGAAATTGAGCAAACACCGCTTTCAGCAGGGTTATCAATTTAAAGATCTATACGGGAGCTACATTAGTGGGTTATAGCCCATTGATGGGCCTACTGCCAAATATTTAGATTATCGTTGTAGTTTTCGAAATTATAGATTCCTATGTAACGCTTTCTTAACCAAAAAGTGTAAAGCGTTAAAATAGGTAGTATACTATACAAAACCAAGGTAAGTGTGGCCATGGGCTTAAATGTTGCAGGGATTACATGTTCATTAAACCCACCAATGGAGTATAATACCATAGCGCTGTCATAGATTTTAAACAAGTATATGATCATCACAACGTACAGAACATACTCTATATTTCTCATTTTGGGGTCTGGCAATTCATCTTCAGTGATCTTGAACCAAACCACGTACAAATAAAGCAAATGTACAACGGATAGAATCGGGAATATATAATTGTCCGGTTTTAAAAAGTAAAACTGATTGGTGTAAATACCATAAAAACTCAATACCGACAAGGTTAATAGAACTACTATACTTGCTAGGATATTCCTTTTCCAGGTAATGATTTTTGACAAGGTATTCATGTTGATTTCAGATTTGGGATAATACTTGCTGTAAAGAACGGGGTTTTGTCGCCACTATTTTAACAAAATCGTTGAGTGGCAAACAATGTTGGATAATGGGAAAAAACCGACATGAAACCCAAATTTTAGATGGTAAAAACAACTAGTCAAATAGATCTGAAGAGAGATAACGGTCCCCACGGTCGCACACAATCGAAACAATAGTGCCGCTCTCCAAGGTTTCTGCCAAGCGCAAGGCCACTGTTGCGGCACCACCACTGCTCATTCCTGCGAAGATACCTTCCTCTTTGGCCAACTGTTTTGCCATAGTTCTGGCATCTTCCTCGCTCACCTCCATTACGGTGTCCACTTTTGCGGGGTCAAAAATTTTTGGCAGATACTCTTGCGGCCATTTTCGAATTCCCGGTATTTTGGAATTATCCGTAGGCTGTACACCTACAATCTGAATATTGGGGTTTTGTTCCTTTAAAAAAGTTGATGTGCCCATAATTGTCCCTGTGGTACCCATACTGGAAACGAAATGTGTGATTTCCTCTTGTGTATCTCGCCAAATTTCCGGTCCGGTAGTTTTGTAATGTGCCAACCAATTATCATTATTGGCAAATTGGTTCAGCATTCTAAAACCTTCTTGGGCAACTTTTGCTTCAGCATAATCTCGTGCGCCCTCTATCCCAACATCGGCAGGGGTCAAGGTAACTTTTGCACCGTAGGCCCGCATGGTCTGCACTCGTTCCTTGGTAGAGTTTTCTGGCATCACCAATTCAATATTCAATCCAAAAAGACCGGCAATCATGGCCAATCCTATCCCAGTGTTACCGCTTGTAGCTTCTATAAGTTTGGTGTCTTTCGTAAAGTCGCCTCGTTCCAGACCACTTTTGATCATATTGTACGCAGGTCTGTCCTTAACACTTCCGCCAGGATTATTTCCTTCTAGTTTAAAAAGGACTTTTACTTTTTTATTGGTGTTCAATACTTTGGATTCCACCAATGGGGTGTTTCCGATTAAATCGAGTATACTGTTAGACATTAGGGCTCGTCTTAATTTTAATTTCTGGAGTATGGTACACTTTAGAGTTTGGCGGCACCGATTCGGTTATCCAGGCATTTCCGCCTATAATGGAATTTTTACCAATAACGGTGTCGCCACCTAAAATGGTAGCGTTGGCGTAAATCGTCACATTATTTTTAATAGTTGGGTGTCGCTTTGTTTTTTCCAAGCTCTTGGATACGTACAATGCACCCAGAGTAACTCCCTGGTATACCTTAACGTTGTCTTCTATAACTGCCGTCTCACCTATAACTACACCGGTAGCATGATCGATAAAAAAAGATTTTCCGATTTTGGCCCCAGGGTTAATGTCCACACCCGTTTGTCTATGGGCATACTCCGTCATCAAACGGGGAATCAAAGGAATGCCTTCCACATATAGCTCATGTGCCAATCTATAAATGGCAATCGCATAAAATCCCGGGTAAGCCAGGTATATTTCTTGCAACGAAGAAGATGCGGGGTCACATTCTAGGATAGCTTCGGCATCCAAGTTTAAAAATTCCAGTATTTCTGGTAGATGGGAAACATATTCTCCCCATAGCTCATCATGTGGCTTTTTCAATTCACAACACGCCATATCCATAAGCTTGTTGAACTGTTTTTCCAATAGCTCAAGGTTTACGGCCACAGGGGTATTGGTGTCAAATAAGGTATAAAAGAGCGTGTTCGTAAAATCCTCGGTAAGTTGCTTTAATTTAAAATCCAAGCAGGGCATTTTTTTATGCCTAATAAGCTCTTCGATTATTTTTTCCTTATCCATAGTACAATTTGTCGCTCTAAAATTAGTCAAAACCTTACCGCAAGTGGGCACAAAAGGGTAACTTTAGATTAAAAATAACATATTATAATTTTATGAGCTCGAACATAACGATTTCCAAGGATTCCCTTGACTTTTTAAATGAATTGAAAAAAAACAACAACCGCGAATGGTTCGAGGCCAACAAGACTACTTTTAAAAAGCATGAAGCTCAGGTAAAGGCATTTTTTGAAGCCGTTAAAGACAATCTGAACCAGCACGACGAAATCGAGAAAATGAAGATGTTCCGAATTTATAGGGATGTTCGCTTTTCTAAGGACAAAACTCCATATAAGAGTCATTTTGCAGGCTCTTTTTCCCGTTTGGGCGCTCATTTAAGGGGCGGTTATCACCTACATATAAAACCAGGGGAATCACTCTTGGCCGCAGGTTTTTGGGCCCCCAACAAAGAAGATCTATTTCGCATACGGAAAGAACTGGAATTGGATGCCTCGGAATTTAGGGACACCATAAACCAAAAACAATTGAAAACCGTTTGGGGAGACCTAAGTGGGGACGAGTTAAAAACTGCCCCAAAGGGTTTCGAAAAGGAACACCCCGACATAGACCTAATTAGAAAAAAGCAATTTGTTTTTGTGCGAAATCTATCGGACAGTGAAGTTTTATCCGCGTCATTTTTGGAAGAAGTGGACAATTCCTTTAGGGCCATTAGACCCTATTTTGATTTAATGAGCGATATCCTCACTACCAACTTGAACGGAGAATCAATCTTGTAACAGCGTCTCCGCCTCTAAAAGTTGGATTTGATCCTTAAGACGTTCCACCACCATATGCATCATTCGCTTGTTCAAGGCAGAGGAATTGGTAATATAGTCCCTGTATTCTTCTACCGTGAACTGACCTATTATCATACCTTTTAGGGAATTCCGGAACTTGATGTCCTTTTGGATGGCCCGCTCAATGTATTGAAGTTTTTTCTCTAAGGAAAGATCGTAAAAAACGCCTTTGTGCTTGTTCGCATAATTCTTGAACGCTTCTACCAATAAATAGTTCTGGAGTTTTAAAACAGGGCGGAGGGTCTTGTTCTGGAAATGCTCATCAAAACCCATTTGATTGTTAAAATGTGACTCGGGAATACTCGGACGAATGTCCAATCGGCGGTCGGATTCTAAATCCATGGCTGTGATTTTTAATAAAATTACAGAATGAATCGCCCTGCACATTTAATAATCGCAATAGTTGTCAACGATGTTATGAACAGCATAGTCAGAATGAATATGGAAATCTTAGAACAATTTAGAGACCCAATAAACTATAAGACAAAACAGGCAGATTGAAAATTCGTGCAGGACCCAGTACCGGAATAGTTTAGGGAATTTAGAAGATGGATTAAAGTTCAGTATACTTAAATATATTAAAAAAATGAACCATGGATGATTGACCCCTTAACCAAGGAAAAGCCTATTTTTATAAATTGATTCCAAATATATTCGTTCATGAAATTCGGAAAAGTAGATAATCCGGAAAACATAGATTTTACCATACCACCTGACCACCCAGATACGCCCGTGGTGTTATCCAAAACCAAAACGGGGGCTGAGGCAAAGATTTATGTCGGTTGCGCCAAATGGAATAGACAAGATTTAAAGAATTTTTACCCAAGGGGCACAAAGGATGAGCTGGAATATTACTCATCGCAATTCAACAGTATTGAGCTCAACGCCACATTTTATCGGATATTTCCGGCGGAACAGTATGAGAAATGGCGGGACAAAACTCCTGAAGGTTTTAAGTTTTTCCCGAAAATGACCAACGAAGTAAGTCATTTACGCCGAATGAACGATAAGGCTCTTGAAGCAACTGACCGTTATTTAGAGGTAACGTCTTTACTTGGAGAAAAGCTCGGAACCATTTTTTTACAAATGCACAATAATTTTGGTCCAAAAAACTGGGATAGGGTAGTGCGCTTTGTAGAATATTGGCCAAAAGAGTTCCCATTGGCCATGGAGTTTAGACACACGGATTGGTTCAACGACAAAAATGTGGCCAATGAGCTTTACCACTTATTGGATGAAAACAATATTGCCAACACCCTAGTGGATACAGCAGGCAGAAGAGACCTTATGCATATGAGATTCACCAAGAATGAAGCCTTTATTAGATATGTTGGTGCAAATCATAAATCGGATTACCCCCGCTTGGATGATTGGATCGAGCGTTTAGCTTCATGGAAATCCATGGGCTTGGAAAACATTCATTTTTTTGTACATCAAAACCTTGAGTTGGAATCCCCTTTATTGTCAGCCTATTTTATTGAACAACTTAACACTAAAATGGGTTTTGATCTACGTGTACCAAGAACAACTCTATCCTCTGAAAAAGGTTTGTTCGATTAAGTGGCGTAAATTGATCAAGTTTAAAATCTTTGGGTACAATATTTAATTACTCATTATCAGGGTCGATCAAATTATTTCAAATTCGTAATTCGCATCAATTAAAGAAGTTAAGAATACCTTTCTTAGGGCTATTGCCCTAACTTTGTGGTCTAAAACATTAAATTCATTGCTATGCGATTTCACACTAGAAAATGGGTCAAGCCAGAGGATTTAAATGCCAACGGAACACTTTTCGGAGGAAAGGTGCTAGCCTGGGTAGATGAAGAAGCTGCCCTTTACAGTATAATTCAGCTCGAAAACAAAAAAGTGGTCACCAAGTACATGTCCGAAATTAACTTTATGAGCACGGCACGGGAAGGTGACATTGTAGAAATAGGGATAGAAGTAATAAAATTCGGGGTCACCTCGATTTCTTTAAACTGCGAAGTTAGAAACAAGATGACCCACGAAAGTATTGTTACGGTCGACAATATAATTATGGTCAACCTGGATGAAAACGGCAATCCCAAACCCCATGGCAAAACAAAGATTGAATATGTAAAAGATCGTTTGGCCAAAAAGGAAAAGGAAGAACAAAATGCCGCTTCTTAGTTCATTGATTCGGCTACTGCTTGCACCTCGTCCAGTACCCTTAGCAGATTTCCACCCCACAATTGGGCTATCTCTGCTTCGGTATAACCTCTTTTGACCAATTCAAGGGTTACATTAAAGGTTTCGGAAGCATCTGACCAGCCTTCGATACCACCGCCACCATCAAAATCGGAACTAATGCCCACATGGTCTATTCCGATAAGATCGACCATATAATCTATGTGGTCCACAAAATCTGAAACGTTAACGGCCGGTGGGGCGTTGGAGTCGTCTTTTGCCAATTCTTCCCCAATATTCATCACTTTCCTGTAGTTGGCAAAGAATTCTTTACGTTGATCGGGAGTCAATGTAGAAAATTGGGAACGTTCGTACCAGGCAATTTCCAAGGAATCCGCTACTTTTTTGTACACGTCCTTCATATATGCGGCACGAGCTTCGTGTTTTTCTGTATTTAAGTAAGAGCTAAATGCAACGGTCTGCACCACACCTCCGTTTTCCTTCATCAGCATTAGCTGCTCGTCGTCCAAGTTACGGCTATGATCGCACAACGCTCTTGCAGACGAATGCGAAGCTATGATGGGAGCTTTGGTCAACTCTATCATTTGTTTCATGGCCTCTTTGGAAGGGTGGGACACATCGATCATAATGCCCACGCGGTTCATTTCGGCAACGGCTTGTTTTCCGAGTTCACTTAATCCATTGTGGAGCCATACACTATCTTTTTCTCCTGTATTGGAATCGCTGAACTGGCTGTGCCCATTGTGCGAAAGGGAAATATAACGTGCTCCACGCTTTTGATATTCTTCGATCAAGGCAAGATCCTCACCGATCGGGTAGGCATTCTCTACGCCGATCATGGCCACTTTTTTACCAGACGCTACAATTCTCCTTACATCGTCGGAGTTTAAGGCCAATTCTATTTGGTCCGGGGCAATATCTTCACAAAGCCTATGTATGGCATCAAATTTGGCCATGGCATTGTCCGCCGCTTTCGCATAGCCATCAGATGTCAGTTCGTCCTGCCCGGTATACACGATCAAGAAAACGGCATCCAATCCACCTTCTTCCATTTTTGGAAGGTTTATCTGGGTCTCCAGTCGTTGTGTGTAATTAATACTGTCGGTAAAGTTTTGGACGTTAATGTCGTCGTGGGTGTCGATTGTAATCACTGAATCGTGGATTCTCTGTGCTTTTACTTCCAAGGTTTCAGTTTTTTCGGTTTTTTGATTTTTTTTCTCTCCGCAAGAGATCAATAAGGTAATACTAAGGAATAGATAAAAATATTTCATGGTCGGTTAATTTATACATACAAATAACGCAATTTGACAACAAAATCCGAATACTACGGAACAATTAATTGTATTCCCTTGGTTTTATCAAGATTTTTAGAAGGATTAATAACCACTTTTACATCAGTACTTTGGGAACACGGGAATTGTTAACGTATTTGGAAAAACTTGAAATAGGATTAAGCTCTTTTTCTTACGAAGAGCTAGGTGTTGTTGAAGCAGGCGAACTCAAAAAATCTTTTGAGATGTTCAAATTTGGACTGGAAAGCAAAGTTTTTGGTATTTCCGAAATGAGACAGCTCGAGAACATCTACAAAAAGGTTGGAATCCAAAGTGTTGATACCAGAGAAGCCGAAAGCTATGATAAAAGTAAATTTTTAAAGCTAATGGCGGCCTTGGAAGGTACAAGTTTGACCGAGGAACAACTTCAAATTATAAATGACCTTAAAGTTATGATGAAAATTGAGCAGGATGGATTCCCCCGAAATACAGGGGAAGCTCCAAACCAAATATCCCGCGACTTTGAATTCATAGAGAAAAGCCTGAAAGCAGGATTTGCCTCCCAAAATATAGACTTAAAACCCGTTTTGGAGGATTGTATGGGCCAAATGGAACTATTGGAAGAACTGGTCCGTATGTTCAAGCTCAATATTTTGGAGTTTATCGGCAGCGCCAAAACCAATTTAATGTGCGAAAACTTTAATGTACTGGAACTGACCTGCCAAAAAATTATGCCTTCGTTGCGTATGATGCAGACAACCGGACTTTTGGAGGTCACACAACAAATTTCCAGGCTTTGCAAAACAGACCAAGACATAAAACACCTTTCGTTTCTATATGATCAATTTTTGAAAGAATACCCCAATGTACAGGAACAAATAGATTTTGAAATGGAACTGTTCCGTACAATGTAACATGGACAAAAATGGAAAGCAACGATCTTCCAAAATATTTACAAAGTATTTTTTATCCTTTGTTCAAACACGCAAAGGATTTGGAATGTAAGCTTATGCTTTTGGACGAAATGTTGGAAGTAGGGGACAAAAAGGAAATTCCATTGCTAACAGAGCTGGAATCCCACAAAAACCACCAGATAAGCAATAAAGCATTTGAAATAAAGGTCGCCCTCCAATCCAAGTTGGGCCTTATGACAGATACTGAACGCAGGAGATTGCCTATGAACCTTTGTTTTATTTATGATGAATTCAACATAAGACCCAGTAAAGTGGACAAGGAACTGGACTTTGAAATTGAACTCGACTTATTGAATATGAAGAAAGAATAGGGTTTCACCACCCAATGTGGAATTTTCACCACATTCTATCTTTTATAAATAATCTTTAAAATGATTTAACGTTATACTTAAAACCCCGACAAATTAACCAAAGATTACCATGTTATACGATACCTACGGAGAAGAATACTTGGCATTTTTACAAGAACTCAACGAAATTTTGAGCGTAAACCAACTTGCCGAACTGGATTACCTATAAACCAATACCCCAAAACTGTTCAAAATGAAGAACCACAACAAAGAAAACACCGCTTACTTGAATTTTATTCAAGATTTGAAAGACATGCTCACTGATTTTGATATTAGTCTATTGAGCAAATCCTAAAAGTTTAAGTAAATATCATAAAAAAGGGGATGTACAAAAACATCCCCTTTTTTATTTATAACATATACCTACCTATCCCAAATAAGATTTTAAAATTTTGCTTTTGGATGTATGTCTTAATTTTCTAATGGCCTTTTCCCGGATTTGCCGCACACGTTCTCGGGTAAGGTCAAACGTACTGCCTATTTCCTCCAAAGTCATGGAAGGTTGGTCTCCAATACCGTAGTACAACCTCACCACATCCGCCTCTCTTGGCGATAGTGTATCCAATGCCCTGTTGATCTCTGTATTTAAGCTTTGGTGCATTAGGCTCCTGTCCGGTTTAGGAGAATCACCGGCATTGAGCACATCATATAAATTTGAGGTTTCACCTTCCTTAAGGGGAGCATCCATGGAAACATGGCGTCCAGTATTTTTTAACGACTGTTTTACCTCGGATACCGTCATGTCCAGCTCCTTGGCAATTTCTTCTGGAGATGGTGGCCGCTCATGTGCCTGCTCCAGATAGGAAAACGTTTTTTTTATCTTGTTGATCGACCCAATTTTGTTCAAGGGCAAACGAACCACTCGAGATTGTTCGGCCAAAGCTTGTAAAATGGACTGCCTGATCCACCATACCGCGTAGGAAATAAATTTAAAGCCGCGGGTCTCATCAAAACGCTTGGCTGCTTTAACTAGCCCAACATTACCTTCGTTGATCAGGTCGGGCAGTTTAAGACCTTGGTTTTGGTATTGCTTGGCCACAGAAACAACAAACCTAAGGTTGGCGTTGGTCAGTTTTTCTAAAGCAGCTTGGTCTCCGGCCCGTATCTTTTGTGCCAACTCAACTTCTTCCTGTGCAGTTATAAGATCAATCTTACTAATGTCCTGCAAGTATTTGTCAAGTGATTTGGATTCCCGGTTCGTGACCTGCTTAATGATTTTTAGCTGCCTCATTCGTATTTATGGTTTTGTAAGTGTTATAAGCTTTCATTATACGTTTTTATGTCCGATTTTCCAAGTACAAAATGTTATTGTTATCAAAATGTTATCAGTCAACAGGAGTACCAATGTAGAAAGTTCCCTAAAACTTGATTGTTGATACTATTTTGATAGAAAAGCACCCAAGTGTTGGTCACAAGCACAAAAAACCCCTAATTTTGTAGGGTTTTTTAATTAAGAATCCCTAATGCCCTTTTCCCTTTGGAAGTAAACAAAACCATCAAGAAGAAAACTTTATACGGATACCAGGAAGAAGACCTGAACAAAATATTCACCCAATTGGACAAGCTTCCGGAAGGCACCAATATCCTCTATCAATTGCCCACCGGGGGCGGTAAGACCGTTGTGTTTTCCGAAATTACTCGCCGATTTATCCAACAAACCGGTAAAAAAGTAATGGTTCTTACCCATCGAATAGAACTGAGCAAGCAAACTTCCAAAATGCTAAAAGGCTTTGGGGTGGCCAATAAAGTCATCAACAGTGAGGTAAAAGAGCTCTACGACCAAGACGACTACATGTGCTTTGTGGCCATGGTGGAGACTTTGAACAATCGTTTGCAAGAGGAAAAGGTAAAGATCAACAATATCGGCCTGGTAATTATAGACGAGGCCCATTACAATTCGTTTAGAAAACTCTTCAAATATTTTGAAAAGTCCACCATTTTGGGAGTTACCGCAACACCGCTCAGTTCCAACATAAAACTCCCCATGAAGGACAATTACAAACATTTGATCATTGGGGAATCCATACAATCGCTGATCAGTAAGAACTTCTTGGCCAAGGCCAATCTCTACAATTACGATGTTAGTCTAAAAACATTGAAACTGGGTATCAACGGGGACTATACCGTAAAATCTTCGGACGAGTTCTATAGTGCTCACAGCATGCTGGGCAAATTGCTTACGGCATACGAAGAAATTGCCAAGGGCACCAAGACCCTGATTTTCAACAATGGTATCAATACATCGCTTTATGTGTACGAAACTTTTAAAAAGGCAGGATATAATGTAAGGCATTTGGACAATAAAAATACGGCTACCGAACGAAAAGAAATTCTGGAATGGTTCGCTGAGACCCCAGATGCCATATTGACCTCGGTGAGTATTTTAACCACAGGTTTTGATGAGCCTACGGTAGAGAGCATTATTCTGAACAGGGCCACACGTTCGCTTACTCTTTATTTTCAAATGATCGGAAGAGGTTCCAGGGTACTCCCCAACAAGAGCGAGTTCAACGTAATCGACATGGGTAACAATATCGCTCGTTTTGGACCTTGGGATGCGCCTGTGGATTGGCAAGAAATCTTCCACTTCCCAGATTTCTATTTGGAGAACATAAAAAATGATGAAGAAATAGAACGGGATTTTGTTTATGAAATGCCAGATGATCTTCGGGCCAAATTCAGCAAATCCGATAATATTACCTTCAATGTAAAAGAAGAGTATAAAAAAATATTTGCGCAAGGCAAAAAATCCAAACTTGTACTGGAAAAAAGTATCGAACAACATGCCCAGATCTGTGTAGAGAACAGCGAAGATGTTTTCGATGCACGGATTTTGGCCAAAGAGTTGAAAGACGAGATCCAGTATCGCGTAAAGCAATACTCGTATTGCATTATGAACAATACCAAAAACTACAAAGAGTGGTTGGAGGAAGATTATGAGCGTAAACTGCGTTCCAGCATTTCTAAAATGTTCGCCGCAAAAATGTAAGGGCAGGGTATTGGCCGGATTGTTTGGCCCTGTTTGCAATATCTGGGCCCTTGTGATCCTAACGTAATACATTTATTATATGCCAAAAAAGCTCCTAGTTATTGGTTATGTATGGCCCGAACCGAACACCACGGCGGCCGGATGCCGTATGCAGCAATTGCTGAATGCCTTTTTGGAGCTTGGATACCGGATTACCTTTGCGAGCACTGCAGTAAAAACCGAGTATAGCTTGGACCTGAAGCCATGGGGCATTAAAGAAACAACTATTGCCCTGAACCATTCCAGTTTCGATGATTTTGTAAAACAGCTAGCGCCCGATCTGGTAATGTTCGATCGTTTTATGGTGGAAGAGCAATTTGGTTGGCGCGTAGCGGAATTTGCCCCGAATGCCGTCCGAATTTTGAACACCGAAGACTTACATGGACTTCGAAAGGCCAGGGAAGAGGCCCATAAAAAGGATGTACGGTTTAAACTACTCGACTGGAAAAACCACCCGGTCACTTTACGAGAATTGGCCAGTATGTACCGGTGCGACCTTAGTTTGATTATCTCCACCTTCGAAATGCGAATTTTGCGGGAGCATATTAAGTTTCCAGCAGAGCTGCTGTTCCATTTACCGTTTATGGTCGAAGTTTCCAAAAACCATAAAGACACATTGCCCACATTTGCCGAGAGAAATGACTTTGTTAGTATCGGGAACGGAAAACATGCCCCTAATGTAGATGCCATAAAACTGTTGAAACAGGAAATATGGCCAAACATCCGCAAAAAGTTACCAGAAGCTCAATTACGGGTCTATGGTGCTTATTTGCCACAGCAAATTAAGGAGATGCACCATCCCAAATCTGGTTTTTTTATTGATGGATGGATAGAGAATGCCGACTTGGTTCTAGAAAATTCTAGGATATTATTGGCACCGCTCCGCTTTGGCGCAGGTATTAAAGGAAAACTTTTGGATGGCATGAAAACGGGAACCCCTACGGTTACCACAACTATAGGTGCCGAAGGCATGTATGGTGACCAGCATTGGAACGGGGTTATTTCCGACAACTGGAACGATTTTGCAAATGCTGCCGTGAAATTATACCAAAACAAATTAGAGTGGGAAAGGGCCCAAAAAAATGGATTTGCCTTACTGGAATCCAACTACAATAAAACTAAATCAACCAAACAGTTTAAAGCCCTATTGGATAATTTGATTTATGACTTGGAAAATCATCGAACCGAAAATTTTGTAGGGAGGTTACTTCAGCATCAAACTTTAACGAGCTCCAAATACATGGCCAAATGGATAGAGGAGAAGAATAAAAAAGTTTGACCTTTATTCTTTACATCCACAACCTGGTTAGATAAAAAAGTACATTTCTGTAAACGCCATCAAACCGAAAATCATATTGTTAAAGTATTGTTTACGGCCGTTAAAGTACGTTAATCCCCATGGTCGGTTGCCCAGTATTTTTATTTTATTGGTATGGAAAAAATATTAGTAGCAGGTGCGACCGGCACCACTGGAGAAAAAATCATAAAATTATTGAAATCGAGCGAAAAATATCAACCTATCGCCATGGTTCGTAATGAGGATCAAAGAACGCGATTTGAATCTCAGGGCATTGAGACCGTAATGGGTGATTTGGCCAAGGATGTCTCCAAAACGACCGAGGAAATCGATAAAGTTATTTTTGCTGCAGGGTCCAAAGGAAAGGATGTGGTAAATGTAGATCAAGAGGGAGCAAAGAGACTGATCGATGCCGCAAAAAAGGAGCGAGTGAACAAATTTGTAATGCTGAGTTCCATGGGAGTGGACAATCCTCGTGGAGACCTTAAAGAATATTTGCAGGCCAAACAGAATGCTGACCAGTATCTGGATATAAGCGGTCTGACCTTTACCATTGTTAGACCTGGTTCGCTAACCAATAATGAGGGTATCGGAAAAATAAAACTTGCAAACAAACTGCAAGAACATGGCACTATTCCACGATGGGATGTCGCCAGGACCTTGGTACAAAGTCTGGATGACAAAATTGCCAAAAATCAAGCCTTTGAGATTTTAACCGGTGAAACCCGTATTGAGGAAGCCGTTGAAAAGCTCGAAATGGCATAATTTATTTACTTATAGGTTTGTAAATGTTAGTTCCCGGTATATCCCGGGCCACGAACTACCATTCCTGGCAATTCACCGGTATGTTCACCATCTTTCAGCACTTGGGTGCCATTTACAAACACATGTTTTACACCTTCAGCATATTGATGGGGATCTTCGAATGTGGCTTTATCGTTTATGGTCTCCGGGTCGAACAAAACCACATCGGCATAATTGCCACGTTCAAGACTTCCCCTTTTCTCTATTTTTAAGTTGCTCGCGGGATATTTAGATAATTTATGCACTGCTTCTTCCAAGGGAATCACTTTTTCATCACGTACATATTTACCCAACAATCGGGCTACATTCCCATAGGCCCTGGGATGGGTGCTCGATCTTAAGAACACACCTTCTGTGGCCATTGACCTCGCATCGGAACCAAAGCTCATCCAAGGTAGGGCTATTTGTTTTTTTACATTTTCTTCCGACATTAGAAAATAAATGGTGCTAACGCTACTGCCATCTTCCACCACTAAATCCATTGCGGTCTCCTCGGGTGATGTACCTCTCATTTCTGCAACTTCTTTAAGTGATTTTCCAGTTAAGTATTTTAGGGAATCCGCATTGAACCCGACCAAGAGAATTTTTGAGGGATCTCCCGCAGCCTGCATTAGACTCTCCCATTTGTCCGTAGGTTCGATCATTTCTTGTTTTACCCTTTTTCTTATCTCGGGGTCCTGTAGCCTTTCGGCCCATTTATCATAACCTCCTTCTTGCACCCATGGTGGCATGGAGGCATCCAGTCCTGTAGATCCGGCTATATAATTGTACATATTGGCGGTAATACGCAATCCCGCTGCATTGGCGGAATCCACTTTGGCCACTACCTCATCAAATTTATGCCAGTTATCCTTGCCACTTTGTTTAAGATGATAAATTTCGGCCCTGATACCTGCTTCATCCGCTATTCGAATCAATTCATCCAAACTTTCCAACAAACGTGGTCCTTCGCTTCGCATATGGCTAATGTACATACCATCATATTCTGCAGCTACTTTGGAGAGTTCTATCAATTCTTCGGTACTGGAATAAAAGGCTGGGGCATAGATCAATGAAGTGCCAACACCCAAAGCACCTTCTTCCATGGCTTGCCCGACCATAAGTTTCATATTATCAAGTTCTTGCGGGGCAGGGGCACGGTCCTCATATCCCACGGTATGAATTCGCAAAGTAGTTGCCCCGACAAAGGAGGCCACGTTAGGCGATACCCCTTTGTTTGTCAAAAATTCCAAATACTCGCCCAAGGTGTTCCATTCAATGTCATATTTAATGTCGCCTTGTTTTTCCTCTTCTTGTTTCTTCATGGATTCGGAAAGTGGTCCCATAGACCAACCTTCTCCAAATATTTCCAAGGTCACGCCTTGCTTAATTCCTCCCATGGACCGTCCATCCTCAATCAATGTTTCGCCTGCCCAGCTCAGCATATTTATAAAACCTGGGGCAACGGCCAGTCCTGTTGCATCGATTTCCTGAGTTCCTTTGGCAGAGCTTAAATTACCTATTGCGGCAATGGTGTCGGCGTTAATTCCAAGGTCACCAACATAAGATGGCTTACCTGAACCGTCGACTATATGACCGTTCTTAATTAAAACATCAAAGTTTTGAGGCTGCGAACATTGGGTGAAGAGAAAAATAAGCGGTAAAAATGTAAAATACTTGAGGTTTTTCATGGTTTGGTGGATTAATAAGCTAACCAAGTTATGCTATTTTAGACCGCAAACCAAAACAGATGGCTTGTTTAAAGATGTAGTTGAAAGAGACATGCATTTCAGAGATTATCGCTTTCTACCCAAAAAACGTATCACGGAACCTGTGCCGACATGGCTGTCACCCTCGTTAAGTTCGATTGTTGTTTTTTTAAGTTCCAAAATTTCATAATCCTGAAAATCGGATGTCAACTCTTCCAGTGAAAATAAGGAATCCAAGTCCATTGGTCCGCCTACGTGAGGGTTTTTATTTCTGAATTTTAGGTGGTCCTTGCTAAAGGCTTCAAAAATGATTGTTCCTCCTTTTTTTAGATATTTGTGCAATAATCTGTGGTAATTGGAACGGATATTGGGCGGGAAGTGTGCATATATCAACGCTATGGCATCAAATTGTTCCGGTTTATAGTCCAATACTTCCAATTCTCCAATTTTATAGTCAATGGAAACTTGCTTTTGTTCAGCCAGTTGGGTCGCTTTTTGTTTTCCTGCCTCACTTATATCAAAAGCGGAAACATCCCAGCCCAATTGTGCAGCATACACAGCATTGCGGCCTTCTCCCTCGGCAGGGAAAAGTATGGTTCCTGTATTAAGTTGATCTAGTTTATTTTTAAGGTATAGGTTTGGTTCTGTTCCATAGGCATAGCTTTTTTTGCTATAGCGTGAATTCCATTTATTAAGCCATTGGTTTTCCATAAGTAATTTTATCATGGATCAATAAAATTACTTATGGAAAACCAAAATAAAAAATCAAAAAAACGGGTGTTCTGGGCATTGATCGGGCTTGCCTTGATAGTGGGTTTTATCGTCTACGGAATATTGAAGGATCAATTGGATCTAAAATTCTTGGTGTTCTTCTCAGGTGCGCCTTTTCTTTTGTTTATTACAGGGGTTTTTGGTGTACTATAGCCAAAAATCAAACCCGAGGGGAACGAAGTTTAAATAAGTCATGCGCTTACAATAGGACTACTTTTTATTGTAATGTTCTTTATCCATGTATGGATATTACTGCCTTTAATTTGTCCAAGATTTGCAGAGTGTCTGTCGATGTAGATGGGTTTTTCAACTCTAATAACATGGTTTCAGTATAACTAAGTTGATTATTCTATTTTATAACTCATCGAACAAAATCACTTTAATATCCGGAAACTGCTCATTTAACTCCTTTTTTAATCCAACAATGTGAGCCGCACCAACAAAAAGTATACTTTTTCGAAAATTGTGTTCTTTTATCTGACTGCCCAAGTTATTGGCAAAACGTTTATTTCTTTGGTTGAAATAATCTATTGCCTTTTTGCAGTTACAATTCTGCTGGTCTGCATATTTAAGGCCACTTAAACTATCGAGTAATTGTAAATGCTTCCATTTGTTGTTGACTCTTCCATATCTACCTACAATGGAGGGGAAAATTTCACGAGACACCAATTTCACGCCTATTCTTTTGCCCCGTTTTTCAAACCTGGTTCCCATAATTTCCTCCTCACATTTTTTCCAGTATTTATGAAATTCGCCATTAGTTTGCTGATCATCGGCAGCATAAACTTTTTTATGGTTTAATTTAAGTGCTAGTTTTCTGGTTAGTTCAGTATTTTCATGTCTCATTGATTTTTTATGACCGTTAGGGTAGTACTTTTCGAGATAATCATAATAGTAATAATTGGGAGAGTCAAGGTTATATAGAAAGTATTGCTTGATTTTCCTGAAATCCATATCGGATAATTCCCCAAAATCTTTTGAAATAAGAAAATTCAAGGAGTCCTTGTCGTAGTTGAAAGTTTCTCTTAATTTTCGGGAAGCACTAAAAAACTTTTGATGGTTCTTACTATATCCCTTTTGTAAATAGGCCCAGCTTAAGGAATCATTGGGCATTACTGTCTCCACAAATATAGCTTCGGGGCCGAATTGGTAGGCTTCTTTAAAGAGGGGCCTGTAACTGTTCTTTACAATTTTTGGCACCACGTGCATAGTGCCCACCAAAACTATTTCTTGCTCTTGGGCATAGACGTTGAAAAAATTGAACAGTACTATAAAAAGTATTATATGTTTCATTTTATAATGAGGTAAAATAAACCGAAGAGTAAAAAACATGAACATTGCACAAAAAATCCAAAAGAAATAAGATTTCATGATTATTGTTTGTGAATTTCGAGGATTTCTAAGAAAAATCAAAAAGAAAAAAATTGTGTTATCTACATTTTTATCAACGCTAAAGTATTGTTTATGTTCACTTTTCGACTACCCAAATCACATCAATGGCCATAAGCTATATTTTCCGTTATTTTGTGATACATAAAAAATACCACTATGGAATCACCCAACTGGCAGACCGCCATGGAATTTGATGATATCACCTATAAAAAAAGTAACGGGGTTGCACGTATCGCTTTCAACCGTCCTGATGTTCGGAACGCCTTCCGCCCTAAAACCACGAGCGAGCTCTACAGGGCTTTTTACGATGCACAGGAAGATACCTCAATCGGTGTGGTATTGCTTTCTGGCGAAGGACCCTCCTCCAAAGATGGTAAATGGGCCTTTTGCAGCGGTGGGGACCAAAAGGCCAGGGGACACAAAGGTTATGTGGGCGAAGATGGTTATCATCGTTTAAATATTTTGGAAGTACAGCGCCTAATTCGGTTCATGCCCAAAGTGGTAATTGCCGTTGTGCCCGGTTGGGCCGTTGGCGGTGGACATAGCCTGCATGTAGTATGTGATATGACCTTGGCCAGTAAGGAGCATGCCATTTTTAAGCAAACGGATGCCGATGTGACCAGTTTTGATGGCGGCTATGGTTCTGCTTATCTGGCAAAAATGGTCGGACAAAAAAAGGCTCGCGAAATTTTCTTTTTAGGTAGAAATTATTCAGCACAAGAAGCCTATGAAATGGGCATGGTGAATGCTGTGGTTCCCCACGAGGAACTCGAAGATACAGCCTACCAATGGGCTCAGGAAATCCTGGCAAAATCACCAACATCCATAAAAATGCTAAAATTTGCCATGAACCTTACCGATGACGGTATGGTAGGACAACAAGTTTTTGCCGGTGAAGCTACTCGATTGGCCTATATGACCGATGAAGCTATAGAGGGAAGAAATGCGTTTTTGGAAAAACGTAAGCCAGATTTTGGTAAGGACAAGTGGATTCCGTAAACCATTCTGTTGTTCAGACAGAAACATAATTTAAGGATTTCCATAAATTGAAAAGAGCCCTGCCGCTAGGTCAGGACTCTTTTACGAGAACACTATATGAAAATGAAAAAATTACTTTCGTTTTTTATTACATAGTAAAAGTACCGCCAAAGTTTTTGTGGGCGAAATTATTGTTGTGAAGCCAGGTCTGGCTGTTGTCATTCTATGGATTTTGTAATTATAGGTCGATGAAACCTATACTTTCATACGCTGGAAAAAGGGGAAGATGGGGCAGATGTTCCAAAAAGTATATTGTAAATCTCTTTTTTAAATCACTGCAGAAGTTTACTCAATGGAGGTAAGCTTCAAAATGTATTCCTGACCAAACAATATTTTGGTTAGGGTATAAATTGAAAAGAGCCCTGCCGCTAGGTCAGGACTCTTTTACGAGAACACTATATGAAAATGAAAAAATTACTTTCGTTTTTTATTACATGGTAAATGTACCACTAGAGTTCTCGTAAGCGAAATTATTGTTGTGAAGTATCAAAATATTGTGGTCATAGCTTAAGATCAATATATCTCATCGATTTACGGTAACGCTTTTACGATGTTCGACAGCACCCCGTTTACATCAAAATGGGGCTCTTCGGCCAAACCGGTCCTTACAACGACCAGATCCTTGGAAGGAATCATAAATACATATTGGCCTTCGAAACCATTGCACGAAAAAAGGTCTTTTGGAACATCGGGATATTTACCATCGGCATTCAACCAAAAATGAGCGCCATAGGTTCCATTGGAATGGGCAGTTGGTGTGGTTATATAATCTACCCATGTTGAATCGAACAATTGTTCACCGTTCCAATTTCCTTTGTTTAAATACAATTGGCCAAATCGGGCCCAATCACGTGTGTTGGCCCATGCATAGGAAGACCCCACATAATTTCCAGCGATATCGGCCTCCATAACCATGGAGTACATACCGATCTTATCTATTAAGGATGCATAAGGAAAATCCAAATATTCTTGGTGGCTTCTAAACTGTTGTCTTAATATTCCGGACAAAAGGTTGGTAGTTCCCGAAGAGTAGTTCCAAATTTCCGTAGGTTCGGCGATTGCTTCCTTATTTTTTTGTGCCACCGTCATATCACTATCCAAAAAAAGCATACGGGTCACATCCGAAATACCTGTATAATCTTCTTCCCAAGCCAATCCGCTCTGCATACGGAGCAAATGATCCAGGGTAATGTTCTTTCGCTCATCATCTTTCCATTCCACTATGGGAGCAGGCCAATCCATTTCCAATTTTCCTTGATGTTCCAATATTCCATAATACGTAGCAAGCACGCTTTTGGTCATGGACCAACCTAAAATTGGGGTGTCCTTATCAAATCCATCAATATATTTTTCTGCCAACAAATGCCCTTTGTACAGTATGAGCAGGGTCCTGGTTTTTTGAGTTTCCGGCTCGGCAAATGCCATCGCAACAGCTTTATTGATCAAATCCATGTCCACCTCGGAAAAAATGGTGTCCACAGGTTCGGCCTGGCCAAAAGGATAAGGTAAAGTATCGATGGGTTGGTTCCTACGTGGCCTGATCTTCAATGCTTCTGGATCGTAATCATCGTTTATTAAAACAGCACCCAATCCATCTCGGTACACCGCTTTACGCTCCATTAGGCCGTAAACAGTGGACGCAGCGGAAGATTCTGTCTTATTGACCTTGGTGGATGCCAATTCTATTAACGGCGCACTGTTATCGTATTGGTTCATACTGGCGGCAGAACGATGCGCCACATAAACACCAGAGGCCATATTTTTGGCTGCATAACCGGAAATAATGTTCAATTTGGGATAATTAAGATATATGACCACTCCAATTACGATAAGGAGGAGTAACAGAACGCGCTTAAGTAGTTTCATTATAAAAGGATGTATTTGTAACTTTCTGCAACCAAATATAAACAATTAAACATGTCGAACATTGGATTGATCATAGAAGAAAGGAGCCGTGATATAGGTGATTTTTTAGTGGGCAGGTTGATACCCTTTCGCAAAAAACGCATGATCGGCCCTTTTATATTTATAGATCACATGGGACCTACCAAATTGGGGCCAAATAAATATATGGATGTGGACCAGCATCCCCATACGGGACTTTCTACTTTGACTTTTATGCTGGAAGGCGAAATAATGCACGAGGACAGCCTTGGGACCAAACAAAGAATAAAACCGGGCTCAGTAAATTGGATGACGGCAGGGAAGGGGGTAACCCATACAGAAAGAACCCCGAAAGATCTAAGGAATGGTAATACATTTGTGGCACATGGCTATCAAATATGGGTAGCTTTGCCCAAAGAGCTGGAAGATATGGCGCCAGAGTTTCATCATATAGAAGAAAAAGATATTCCCAGATGGACAGACGAAAGTGCCGAATTTAAATTGGTGGCGGGACAAGGATATGGAAAAGAATCCCCTGTTCCCGTGCATTCCAACTTGTTTATGGTAGAGGTCAAGAACACAGAAGCCTATACTCTAAATGTAAACAGGAATTTGAGCGGCGAAATAGGTGTCTGTATCGTAAAGGGAAGTATTGAAGCCTGTGGTGAAACCGTAGGGGAGGGCAATATTTTAGTGTCCAAGGTGGAGGATACCTGTAACATAAAACTACAGCCCAATACACATTTATTGTTATTTGGTGGCGAACCTTTTCCAGAGGAACACTATATTTATTGGAATTTTGTTGCATCCAGTCAAGAAAAGCTGGATCAGGCCAAAAAAGCATGGAGCGATAAAAATTTTCCGATGATGAAAAATGATAGTTCTTACGTACCCTTACCAGGGTAAGAAAACATAAACCAACCAATGCCATATCAACCGAAAAGTACCCCCACATGCGTTTTACTTGCTATTGTTTTGACGTTAGTTTCGTGCAGTAACAAACAACCACAACAAACTGAAGAAGTACAACTGTACAACAAGTATTGCGCTAGTTGCCATGTTGCCCCTAAAATTAATGAACTTACCAAAGAAATCTGGGAAACCTCAGTTTTGCCGGCTATGGTAAATCGTATGGATGTAGAAGGTATGTACCAGGATCCGAACGAGGTAATTAAAGGCTATAGGCCAAAAATTACACTAAAGGATTGGGCCAAACTGGAAAATTATATAATTTCCAACGCGCCCAAACTTTTTAAACCAATAAATGTTCCGCAAGCGGACACCCTAACACAATTTGCCTATAAGCCTTTTGCTTTGGATGATAAAAATGGTGCCATGATCACCTACTTGGAGTTTGCGAACCAAGAGAGCACACTATTTTATGGAGATCTTACAGGAAAGTTAAGCTCATTCGACTATTTACAGGAAAAGAGTCTTCATATTTTTCAAGGTAATACCCCAATTACGTGGTACAGCAAAAAAGATTCAATAGAATGGATCAGCGAAGTGGGCATTCTAGGTCCATCAGAACTGGAAAAAGGGAAACTCACCCGTAAGATAGGAAATGATACCCTTGCACTGGAAAACCCTTTTCATAGGCCGGTGCATACACTGCTGGAAGATTTTGACGGAGATGGTAAAAATGAAATAGTGGTGAGCGAATTTGGTAACCAATCCGGCAGATTATCATTATTGACAGAGAATGATCAAGGTACTTTCACTAAAAAAGTCTTGCTCAATCTCCCTGGAGCCATAAGAACGGTGGCGCGGGACATGGACAATGATGGTAAAAAGGACATTGTTGCCTTAATAACACAGAGCAACGAGAGTATAACCATCTTTTATCAAAAAGAAGATTTGGAATTTGAACCCATGAAAGTAATCGAATTCAGTCCTGTTTTTGGAACAAGCTGGTTTGAACTGGTCGATTATAATGGTGATGGGTTGGACGATATTATTACGGTACAAGGAGACAATGCCGATGTATCCTATATCAACAAGCCCTACCATGGCATGCGAATCCATTTAAATCAGGGAAACGACCATTTTAAGGAATCTTACTTTTATCCCATGTACGGGGCAACTAGGGTAGTTGCTCGGGACTTTGATCAAGATGGTGATTTGGATTTTGGATTGGTGAGCACCTTTCCCAACTACCAGGAATTTCCCGAACGTACCTTTGTATATTTGGAAAACATAAACCCCGAAAGCTATACCTTTAATACCAATATTTTGGAAGATCCCGTTATGGCACGCTGGTTTTTAATGGATGCTGCGGATATCGATAACGATGGGGATGAGGATATTGTACTGAGTTCGTTGACCTTGGGCTTTACACCGGTACCCAAAGTTCTATCCGATCGCTGGACCAATAGTAACGTCGACATAACCGTTTTGGAAAATTTGTTGCATTGAAAATCCCGATGATCATAGTAGTTTTGATCCTGTTGGGTTGTACACAGAAAAAAGTGGGCCCGCAGAGTAAACTTGCGCCAAAATACGAATGGTACGGTCACGAGGTCATAGCTTCGGCATACAATTCGGTGTTCTGGCAAACAGACAGCATTAGTCCGTCCGTTGCCGCCTGGGGAGACACCCTAAAACCGGGAATGAAATCCATTGCAGTATCCAGGGACCTCATAAAAATGGGACTAAGGCACAACACCATGGTGAAAATAGATACCTTTCCGGATACATTTCTGGTAAAAGATAAAATGCACTGGAGATGGAAAAACCGTATAGACCTATATATGGGCAAAAACATAAAAAAAGCAAGGGAATGGGGCAAAAAGAAATTGATGATTTGCTACGCAGTTCCCTTGGATACAATTATAAATACAATTGAATGAGAAAAACAAGTCTGATTGCCCTAATGGCAATAGCCTTAGGAGGATGCTCCGTAAAAAAGGAAATCGTGGATATCCCTATTATTTTTGATGATCAACGGATCGAACTGACAAAAGAATATCTGCTGACCCGATATGAGTTGGATCAAAAAACACCAGAAATTACGCCAAAAATGGTGGTGTTGCACTGGACGGCCATACCATCGTTGGCAAAATCCTTTACCGCTTTTAACCGTCCCACACTGCCCAATTGGCGTCCAGATCTGGAAAATGTGAGCGGGCTTAACGTTTCTGCCCATTTTTTGGTAGATCAAGATGGCACTATTTATCGCTTAATGCCAGAAACAACCATGGCACGTCACGTAATCGGGTTAAACCATTGTGCCATTGGTATAGAGAATGTTGGTGGTACCACAGATATGCCCATGACCAAACAACAACTGAAGGCCAATATATTTTTGGTGGAATATTTGGCTTCCAAATATGACATTGACTATGTAATAGGACATCAAGAGTACACCAATTTCGAAGACCACCCACTCTGGTTGGAAGTAGATGATGGGTATAGGACCGTAAAAAACGACCCTGGAATGGATTTCGTAGAAAAGGTAAGAAACGCCACCAAAAAATTTAATTTTAAACCTGTTCCAACAAAAAAATAATCCATATGAAACAGTTATTGTCGCTATTAACCATCTTGTTGGCCGTTTGTGTACACGCACAAGACGAACTGACTTCCCAATTGTACAAAACATACGACACATACAAGGAAACCAGTATTGGCAAAAGAAGAATTAAACATGCCGATATACAGCCATTAATTCAGAAAACGGCGGCCAATCCCAAGTTCAAGGTCCAAAAAGTTGGAGAGTCCATACAAGGAAGAGACTTAAACTTGATCAGTATTGGTTCCGGGGACATCAATATTTTTTTGTGGTCGCAAATGCACGGAGACGAGCCCACGGCAACGCAGGCAATTTTTGATATCATCAATTTTTTGGATGCGCCTGAATTCAAGACCGAGAAAGAAGAAATACTCTCCAAGTTAAAATTGCATTTTTTACCGATGCTTAATCCCGATGGGGCGGAGGTATATACCAGAAGGAATGCATTGGGAATCGACATCAACCGGGATGCTTTGCGATTACAGTCCCCCGAGGGTCGGACCTTAAAAAGAATCCGTGACAGTTTGGACGCCGATTTTGGATTTAATCTGCACGATCAAAGTACGTACTACAATGCCGAACGCACAGAAAAACCAGCCACTATTTCGTACTTGGCAACTGCTTATAACTACGAAAAGGATATCAACGAACTACGCGCCAATGCGATGAAGGTAATCGTATACATGGACAAGATCATCCAAAACTATGCGCCGGGGCAGGTTGGGCGCTATAGCGACGATTTTGAACCCCGTGCATTTGGCGACAATATTGCAAAATGGGGTACAAGCTTAATTTTAATCGAATCCGGAGGCTATACCAACGATCCCGAAAAGCAAGAAATTAGAAAACTAAATTATGTATCAATTCTTTCTGCTTTGTACACTATTGCCAAAGGGACATATAAGGACATCCCTATTGAAGATTACGAAAAAATACCACGTAACGACCGTAAGCTTTTCGATTTAAAGATTGAAAACGTGACCTACGAACTATTGGGAAATGATTACACCCTCGATTTAGGAATTTTTAACCACGAAATCGATTTGGAAGACCATGAGCAATTTTATTATCGAGGTTCGGTCGGTGATCAAGGCGACCTTTCCACCTTTTATGGGTACAAGACCTTTGATGCCAAAGGGTACAAAATTGTGCCGCCTAAAGTGGCTAAGGTAGATCGTATTACCAACGCCATGGATCTGTTAAAAAATGGAGTGGCTTATGTAAAAACCGAAATACCGGAAAAAAGCAGATTTGTTCATTTACCTTTAATGCTGGTCCATGAGGAGTTTGAAATGAAGGATTTTAGTATTCGACCCGGCATTAATCCAACTTTCTTTTTAAAGAAAGACGGAATATTGACACATGCAGTAATCAACGGATTCTTAATTGACCTATCCCAACCCTTGGATGGCCAAAATACAGGAAACGGATTGATTTTTCGCTAAACAAGAATCATAAAAAATAACCCCTGCGTGTTGACAGGGGTTATTTTTTTATTTTTTCAATGGGGTCACTTCAAAACTTCGGTACTCAATAGGTCCATGATCTCCTTGGATCATAAAAGGGCCCGGTTCTCCTTCTTTACTGTCCAAAGCACCTCCCGTTATACCGGGAATGGTAGCATCGGAAATTACCGTTTTCCCATTCAATACCACGGTAACACGTCTTCCGATCAAGGTAATGTCATAAGTTTGCCATTCTCCTGCGGGTTTGGAAGCATTCTCATTGGGCTCCAAAAATCCATATACACCACCTAAATAGATGTCGGAAGGCTCCAAGCCTTGGCTGTCCACTATCTGTACCTCATACCGACCACGCAAATAGATTCCACTATTGCTTCCTTCGGGATACCTAAACTCTACATGTAGTTTAAAATCTTGAAATTTTTCATCCGTTATCAAATTTGATCCAGACTCTGGGCTGGTCAAAATACCATCCTTGACCTGCCATTGGTTCTTTTCTCCATCAATATGCCAGCCCGATAGGTCCTTGCCGTTAAAAACACTTATGGTTTTACCCCATTTAGGGTTTTCGATATATGTCAATTTTGGGGCTTTTACCCCGGTCCAATCAATAATAGATCCATCAGTATAGATCAGGGTGCCTTTTAGTTTATCGTTTTCCAGCACTCCATGAAAAATCATGTCGCTGCCTTTAGGCTCCCATTGGTTGGGAATACTAAAGGTAAACTTGTTGTCACCATATGTTTCTACTTCGGAAATGGGCCTGGCGCTACCAAAGGCAAATACAAAACGGCCGATCAACGTAGCATGGCCCGAATGTCTGATCTCCAACCAGGAAGGCGCGGTCTTGTCCATAAAATCCATTTCCAAGTCCCATCTGCCTTCCAACGGGCTTATATTTTGGGAATACATACTTGTTGTACAGGCGAGCAGAAAGCTACAAATAAAGGTGTAAATAGTTCTCTTTTGGGTCATCATATGTTTGTTGAGTTTTATTGCTGACCCAAGATACGTATAATCCAAAAAATGTTTCTGCTTTTATGTTCGGTCTACTCGCAGCCACCGGTAAATCCGTTGGCGCTAAATTTGGTCTGCACTGCCCCTTGAAGACTATTGTGGGTAAGCTGGATCACCAAGTTGCTTTCGCCGCTTCCATCTCTCTTTGGTGTGCAATATTCGAACAAATAAAAACTATTCGCCTGTTCGGCAACTCTTTGGGAAATATCGTTAAAGGTATTTTCCAGCTCTTGGGAATTGCTCGCAAAAACACTGGCCGTTTTTCCAATTTCCGTAAGGACTTCGGTATCGATTTCCGCACCGAGTCCTATTGTAAAAAATGAAATATTCCTATCGGCATCGTTTACAGCTCGCAAGGCATCCGATTCGCTATAACGGGATGCTTGATCGGTTCCATCGGTAAACAATACCACGGAAGCTGCGCCGATCACATCGGAATTTTCGGTAAGCAGATCTTCCGCTATTTCGGTGGATTTTATCACTGCTCCATAAAGATCAGTGGACGGGTCGTTACTGATATCGGTGGTAATACCCTCAATAGAAGCGGTCAATTCGGTCGCAGAAGATGATAATGGGTTCAATAAATGAAGTTCGTCCTCACCATCAAACCAATATATGGCCATTTTAAACGAATCGGTAGCAGGACTCGGCATTACATTATTGATAAAGCTTGTCGATGCTGCCTTTAATTCATCCAAACTACTTTGTAGAACACTATTGCTCAGGTCCAAGACCAGAACAGTGTTGTTGTTGAATACTTGGGAGTTGGGGGATATACGTGCAAAAGATTCCGATGACGAAATGGAATTGAAACAATCATCGTTCCTGCCTTGCTCATAAATGGCAAACTGTTCGGCGCTCAGTCCAGAAATGGGATTGCCCAAAAGATCGGATACTTTAAAAAGTATGGAAACTTTTCCGGGCAGGGTAGTAAACTCATCCTGAATGGACAATAGAAGATCGTTCTCTTCAAAACCAAGGCAGTCGTCCGGTTTTTCGCCAAGGCCCAATTCCCTGTCGTTGATGTTGAAACTAACATCGTCGTCCGCATTGCCACAAGAAAAAAGGATTAGGCTAAACGCCAAAATAAAGCTGAGCTGAAGTATATTTTTCATTTTCAAATTAGTTAAGGTCCTTTCTGCACAACGTTGAAATCGATTGAAAAGTATCTGGATTTCGTGGAATTGAATTAAAGAAAAGTTAAAAGAATACCGGGGCTGTTAAAATGATTCAGATCCAGTTAATTTTTAATATTTTCACGTCCGTTGCAAAGCAACACAAACCTACCAACCTACCTGACCAAAATCAAAAGAACACTAACACTATTAGGTTGAACTGTATGACCATATTATTATTCGGGGCTACCAAAGATATTGTAGGAACCCCATCTTTATCTGTACCAACGGCAAGCCTCTCCGGAAAAAAAATCCCAAATACGGTAGGCGAGCTCAAGAAGTTTTTGGAAAGTCGTTATCCTGAACTCAAAAAAATTGCTAGGGTAACCGTGGCCGTCAACCAGAATTTTGCCAAAGATCATGAGAGAATCAATTCTTATGACGAAATTGCACTTATTCCATCACCAGAGGAGTAGTGGAAGCTTTCATATTAAAAAGAACAGTTTGAACAATGTGGTCCAAAAACCTGCCCATCTTTACGGCCTTGTACTTTCTGGCGGCAAGAGCGAGCGCATGGGCAAGGACAAAGGTTTAATAAAATACCATAAGGTTCCACAGCGCGAACATTTGTACCGTTTATTGGACCAATTATGTGAGATGACTTTTTTGAGCGTACGCCCATCCCAATATTCAAATATTCCAAAAGGAGCAAGGGCCATAGTGGATCAAAATCGGTACAACGGACCATTCAATGGGATTATGAGTGCACACAACACCCATATAAACGCAGCTTGGTTGGTCTTGGCCTGTGATCTGCCTTTTATGGACTTGGCAACACTGCAACAATTAATAAACGCAAGAGACCCAAAAAAATCGGCAACCGCATTCCTTGGTCCAAAAACAGAAAAGGCCGAACCATTGGCCTGTATTTGGGAGCCTGGGGGATTGGAAAAAGCGGTACACTTTTTAAAAAAGGCTGAACAATCTGGCCCCAGAAAGTTTTTAATGGATTCCGAAATTACATTGGTAACACCAAAAAACGAACAGGCGTTGTTCAATGCAAATACGGATTTAGATTATACGTATGCTAAAGATATGTTGAGAGGGTAGTGCCCTTATTTCTGGAATGTTTTTCTTTTGACCTGATTCTGTTCCAGCGTATCCAAATCTTGGAAAATGCCACAAGAAATTTGCTTTTTGATCAATGATCTAGATTTTTTCCGTTTGGCAAGCAATTCTATTTCCTTATTTAAATATAGCATAATGAAGCATTTTTTATAGAACGGACAGGGCTTCTTTTTATTTTGAAAACCAATAGGTTATCCATTTTTTGAGATTTGCGTTTCAATATGATCTAAAACAGACATCCAGTGCATACGTAAAATTAATGCGGCTGTGGGAAGATTGTTTTCTTGTATGGTTTCCAAAACGGATCGGGCCTGTACTTTTATGTTTTCGAAAAAATCATTGTCTTGGATAAAATCATGCTCATAAAAATGAAGCCGGAGCTTAAGGTCTTTTAAAATTTGAAGCAAGATTTTATTGGTACAGTGCTGCACCAATGTATTGTGAAAATTGAACCGATGTACCAAGCCCTTTTCCAAGGACTTGGCCTCTTCCATTTTTTTCTGTAGAATTGCCAATGATTCTATCTGATCAGGGTGGAAAACGGAATTTTCCAGAGCCATTACCTCCAATTGGGCAACGATCTCGATAAGGTTTTTAACTTCATGTTGGGACAGTCGGGCCACGATGAATCCCCGATTGGGAACAGCCTGTAGCACCTGGGCCTGCTCTAATTGACTCAAAGCCTCTCGGATAGGGGTAACGCTTATCCCCATGTCCCTGGAAAGGGCGGCCAAATTAATTGTTTTTCCTACAATTAATTGCCCCGTTTGGATTTGAAGCAGTAAATGGTCCTTTACTTCGTCCCGTAATGCATGCGTTTTACCCATGTTGTATTGGATGGACAGCTCCTATTTTAGGGATTTGCCTACCTCCGTTCATAAATGAACGAAGAAATACCTGGCAAATCCTCGCCAACGGTTTTGATAATCCTATTATTGCTCAGTTGCAAGGTTCCAAGTACAGTGCTGCCCTGAAAAGCCACCTCGGATCCGTTGCTGGCCCATACGCCTGTGGCCAAATTGCTGCCATTGCAGCTGGCCACGTACAAATTATTGGTGATAGGGGTAAGTATAAAATTGGACTCCTCGAACTGGTAAGTGGAATCGTCCCTAAGTGTTATGGTACCCGCAATACAATTTTCCTCATCCAACAAATTATTGGATGATGACCCATCTCCATCAAGATCTATCGGCGAACTGACGTTAACCTCCACCAGTTCCCATGTACCCACAAGTTCCGCACTTGAAAATCCATCATCGTTTCCATCATCATCACTACAAGAGATTACACAGATAAGAGGGAGTAAAAGCAGTAAAACATTTCCGAATTTTTTCATGGGACCTATGTATTGTTTGGCTGAAAATAAGACAATTTAGATAAAAAAGTCCAACCTATACGGGTATTTCATCGATCTAAAACTGATAAATACACTAAAAAAATACGCGTCACGTTCTTGCTAAGTAAATACATAACCATATATAATGAAGAAACTTAGCTCTAAAATCTTAACCTTTTCTTTAATTGCCATAGCGTTGGCAGGTTTTCAATCCTGTAGTGAGGATGCCATGCCAGGTGAGGGCGAAAAGCTTACACAAGCGGAGTTACAGACCATTTTAAATACCGATGAGATCGCTGGTGCCGCAGATACCGCATTGGCCGATCTTTTTGCAGGAAATACGGCAAAAACAGCTACCGCGAAAGACGGTGAGTGTTATTCTGCCGAGTATACCGAAACGGGATTTGTGGCCACTTTTAACAATTGTTTGCTCAACGGAACCGATAATGCAAACGGTACCGTAACCGTAACGTATGAAGTAGGAGAGGAAGAATCGTCCTTTACGGCCACGTACCAAGATTTTTATGTGGGCAACATTAAGATCAATGGAACAAGAACTTACGAAATTTCGGCCGGAAGCCAAGAAAATTCAGTTTCTTTCACCGTGGAGAGCGACATGACCATTGAGATGGAAGACGAATCGATAATTTCGGAAAATGGAACCAAAACTTTTGGAATCACCTTTGGTGATGATTTGGAAAGTACGGTATTCAGTCTTTCGGGCAACTGGACCGTGGAAACCGAAGGAAACACCTATTCCGTGCAAACCCTCGAAGATCTTCAAGGGAATGCCACTTGTGAATACCTGACCACGGGCAGCATGACCATCTCCAAAAACGGATTGGCCGTTACGGTGGATTTTGGAAACGGAGAATGCGATGACGTAGCCACCATAATTTATCCAAACGGAGCTACTGAGGAGATTACATTATAAATCACCCCAACAATATTAATGGAAAGCACCGACTGTTATCGGTGCTTTTTTGTTTTAATAGGTTACTATTCTTTGTTTGGTTATATTTAAAGAAACGTTTCTCATATGGTTAAGCAATTGGTAACGGCCCAAAATGATTTTTTTGCCACTCACAAATCAAAAGATGTTGCTTTTAGAAAAAAATATCTGAAAAAATTGCTACAAGAGATTGAGGGTCAAGAAGATGCCGTTTGCGATGCCTTGTACGCCGATTTTAAAAAGCCAAAGTTCGAAAGCCTGGCCACCGAGACCCAGTTGACCTTGGCCGAGTTAAAGCATGCCATTAAAAATATAAAGGAGTGGAGCGAACCCAATAGTGTTGGACCATCCTTGCTAAATTTTCCGTCCAAAGAGTGGATACAACCGGAACCCTATGGCAAAGTGCTCATCATTTCACCTTGGAACTATCCCTTTTTGCTCACCATGTCGCCCTTAATAGGAGCTTTGTCCGCCGGAAACACCGCAATTCTTAAGCCATCGGAATTTAGCCCGAACACCTCTAAGATCATCGCGCGGATAGTAAGAAAGGTATTCCCGCCAGAGTATGTTACCGTTGTTGAGGGTGGGGTAGAGGCATCTACCGAACTATTGGCCGAAAAGTGGGAATACATCTTTTTTACGGGCAGTACACGTGTCGGTAAAATTGTGTACCAAAAAGCAGCGGAACATTTAACACCTGTTACTTTGGAACTTAGTGGCAAAAATCCATGTATTGTGGACGAAACCGCATCCATAAAATTGGCGTCTAAAAGAATTGCATGGGGAAAATTTATAAATGCAGGGCAAACATGTATTGCCCCCGATTATATTTTGGTGCACAAGAGCGTAAAAAATGACCTTGTGGACGGGTTAAAATCCCACATTGAACAATTTTATGGAAATACTATTGAAAACTCAGAGGATTTTGCACGGATTACCACGAGTAAGCATTACGAAGAACTGAAAACCATGCTCCAAGGTCAAAGAATACTTTTTGGAGGTAATTTTAACGATAAAGATCGTTTTGTGGAACCTACATTGGTGGACGAACCGCCCTTGGAGAGTACTGTAATGGGAGGGGAGGTCTTTGGTCCTATTTTGCCCATAATTTCGTATGATGACGAAAGTGAACTGGACAACTATATTTCTCGCTACCCCAACTCTTTGGCCTTTTATGTGTTCTCTACCAACAAAAAGTTTCAAAAACGGATGATGCGCCAATACTCCTTTGGTGGGGGAACCATAAACGATACCGTGGTACACATCAGCAATAAGTCCTTGCCCTTTGGTGGGGTGGGGCAATCTGGAATAGGGGGCTACCACGGCAAACATTCCTTTGATTTGTTTTCGCACCATAAATCGATTGTAAAACGTGCCAATTGGTTAGATGTTCCATTGAGGTACGCGCCGTACACGATTTCTTTGGGTTTGATGAAAAAAATCAAACATTTCTTCTAAAAAGTGGTTATAAATCTTTGATTTGATGTGAAATTGGTTGCGAAAATCACATTTATCTATTAATCCTGCGTTAAAAAACGGGATAAAAGCGAGTTAGGTAGTATCTTTAAGTAAAAGGATAATCACAATCAGGTATGAAAAAACATCACAAAAAGTATCGTATCTCCGTATTGTTGGATATGACGGACAACTCTGAGTCTGTCCTGTCCAGTGCGGTAGAGCTCGCCAAGCGTGTTGATGGTGACATAGAGGTCTTCCATGTAAAACCAGCTACAAATCTAATCAAAGGTGATAGCCAATTATCGGCCATTCGAACGCTGAACCAAGATGATAGGGCCACGAGGTCGGCATTGGAGCAGTTGATTTCGCGCGTTAGCTTGAATGAAGATTTCACCATCGGCTACAAACTGGAGTATGGCAATGTTAGGAACAGGGTCGGTGACTATTTGGCCAAGGCAACACCCGATTTTTTGGTTTTGGGCAAGCAACGACCAAAAATTGGAGTTTTCTTTGAAAGTATCACAGATTTTGTAATAGATCAGGTTAGCCATACCCACGTTCTAATATTGGGCAACGATAACAGCTTGCGTTCGTTCGACGATATTAATCTGGGTATTTTCGGCGATGAATTGGCGGAAAACGACCTAGACCTAATTTTGGAACTAAAACGGGATAACGAAAGGCCGGTACGACATTTTGGAATTTCAGATGAACAGGAATCGGAAACCCGTGCATATCCATGGCAAAAAACGGTTTCCTATAATTTTAGTCGAGGCAGTAATGCCGTTGATGGCTTGGTGAGTTATGTTTCCAGGACAAATACGCAGCTATTGTGTATTTCCCAGAAAGGAAACGATTCTGATTTTTTTAAATCGAGTCCCATAAAGTCCGTTATCCGAAAGGCCAACGTTCCATTAATGATTTTGGGAGGGTAGATTGGAAAGGGAAGCTGTTAGGGCTTCTTTTATTCTCTATTTTACATAATGTAAATTATAGTACAAATGTTATAGTGCAGCAAATTGTGTATAGCTGTGCTATTTGATATAAAATCAGTTCTGATGCTTTAGCGTCATAACGATACCGATTTTATGTCAAAGCACTTTGCTTTAAACATTCGTTGTTTTATTTCCAACGCACCATCTCGCCGCCAAATAAAATCATCCGCTGGATAATTTTACCTGTCACGTGTAAGCTATAATTTTCCATTATGTAAAATATCCCTCATGTGAGCGTCATGGATTGAAATTTTCAATGGGGTCATGAAACATTCACTAGCGGTCGGCTGCGCCGCATCTTTTCATTTACTCACACAATAATTATTTTACGGGTGTTCGTGAATGTGCAAGCACATTTGTACCATAATTTGTCGTTATATTTAATTGCCGCGCGCAATCGCTCGATTGTTTTGTAAACAAAAATGCTTGATGCATTTTTCTCTACACACAATTTGCCAACGCTTGCCCACAGCATAAAGCAAAGTATTTTTTCCTCAGATTAAGCTGTCCGTTTGATTTGAAATCTTTAGAAGAAAAGTTCAGAAACTTTGTTGCCAGCTTGCCGCAAAAGCTTACAATTTAGCGGAGCGTAAATTTCTAAGCACTTGCTCACATCCTCTTCCGAATCAGCTTTTTTTATGAGCGATTCTAACATTATGTCAAATAGGATTGAAACCTCTCGCTGTTATCTCCTTTCTTTTTTCTTGATAAAAAAGAAACAAAAAATCAAGAAGAAAATATGCTTCCACGCTCCCTTTGTGTCTGGTGGTTACACCACTCAAATGCTTTGCATTTGAACACAAAGCCCAGGGCAATGGCTCTTTGCGTCAAGCCACAAATTCACCCCTCGCCTGCCCGCATTTTCTTCTGGCCATTTTCTTCCTATTCTTAAGCCTCCCAAATGATACTTATGATAGTTCTATATTGCCTCGTTGGCCTAGTGACCTCATAGCTGCATAAAACGACAACTTAGCTCACAGGTACTGAAAACACTGGCACTTCTTATACAATGGTTACATCTCAAAAGTTGGCCAAAAGTCCAATTGGATTAACCAAACTACTATTCTGCAAATGCTTAAGAACATTCGTTTGTTTCGGGATTACACTACCATTTCATAGCTTTTGAATATAACTTGTGCCCAAACTGTTTTATGGACTATCTTTACGGAAATCAACCGATTATGTTTCTTTCCAAATTCCTAAAAGGCTCAATGTTTTAAGTATTCACTTAAAACATTGAAATCGTGAAATATACGAAACGATTTGAAAGGGCTTTTGGACTTACCCCTGAAGGACATATTGATTTTCCAAAGAAAATATCCAATGTTCGTTTATCAAGGATTGACAACTATCTTAAGATGGGTGGCTGTTGTTACTGTTTTCCCCACGGGATTGAAACGACCAACTCGAAGTATTCAAAACGTACCAGGAACTGGAAAAAACATAGGAGAAACCAATACAAGGGATAAATGGTGGTATCCATTTTTTGACGGCACCGCATATTATAATACCGGACTTTCTACTTGAAAAACCTCAAATAGCTTTCTGGACTTTGCAGGAACGACCTTGTAATAGTGTAATGTTCTGTCTCCTCCAAAGATACTTTGTTCATTCCTTTGTCGGTCACCTCATATATATTGGCTCCGGGATATGCCATAAGCATAGGTGAATGTGTAGCTATAATGAATTGGGACATATGGGATTTAAGATGTTCTTGGATAAAATAAAGCAAGGACAACTGTTTGGATGGTGACAAAGCGGCCTCCGGTTCATCCAATAGAAATATCCCGTTTCCATTTATAGTATCGTCCATTATCTTCAGGTAGGCCTCCCCATGAGAAAAACCTTGTAGATCCTGACCATAGTTCAATCGCATTCGATAAATCTGATAGTTTTGGTTGTCCTTCATTTCTTGGATGATATGGTCTGGAACTTCTCCATAAATATCCTTGAAGGATTCATGGAGCCTGGCATCCTCTCTGTCGATACTGTTCAAGAGGTCACCAAAGTCCTCTGCCCTGAAGAAAAATCCTCTGGGTTTTTCAATTTTCCAATCTAAATGCAGATATGGCGTCAACGAACGGGCTGCCTTGAAACAATTTTTACCATACCCAAATCCATCCATATGTGGTAATTGTAAACGAAGTGCCAATGTTTCGAGCAATGTGGACTTTCCGGTACCGTTATCACCTATAATAAAGGTAACAGGTGCGGATACATCAACGTCCTTTGCAAACTTTATTGCACTGACATCATAGGGAAACGGATGGGTTCTTTCTGTAGTTATGCTAAGTGATGTGAGGTAAGACATAGCCTTGTCTGAGATTAACTACTTGATTTTGACGAAAGTTCTTTTTCTACTCTATAAAAAGAGGTCTTACCGATTTTTGCCCGTTTGCAGGCCAAATCAATCGATACTCCTTGATTCCCGTACAGATGCTTGGCATAATGGTACTTTTCGATTGTTTCAATCTTCGACCCTTTGGGCCTGCCCAACAACTTGTTCCGCTTTCTTGCATTATCAAGCCCCACCTTTGTGCGTTCACTGATAAGGTTGCGTTCGAATTCCGCAACTGCCGCAAAAATCTGTAATAAAAATTTACCGTTGGCCGATGTGGTGTCGAATTCCGGTTCGCTCAAGCTTTTGAAATGTACCCCTGCCTCATTGAACCTATCAATAAGTTCAACCATATTTTTCAGCGAACGGAAAACCCTGTCGTTTTTATAGGTAAGGATAGTGTCCCCCTTTCGCATATATCTCAGCATTTCGTTCAATCCTTTTCTGTCGTCCCGGGTACCGCTTGCTATATCCTTATAAATTTTCTCACAACCAGCATTTTTTAACAGATCGATCTGTGCTTCAAGCTTTTGCTCGGGTGTCGATACCCTGGCATATCCTACTACCATTTTTAGTTCCGTAAAAGGTTATATAACGAAACTACTAAAAAGAACGATAAATGGAACTAGGATAAGATATTTTTTTAGGGCATTTCGGTTGTACCGAAAAACGGCCAATTTATGGAGCGGTTCAATCATCAAAAGGACTTGTCACATTCAACAAAGTAGGTTCAGTAACTTGGGTATAAATCATGGTCGTCTTAATGGAATTGTGCCCTAAAAGTTTTTGGATGATTCTAATATCGGTACCATTTTCCAATAGGTGCGTTGCGTAACTGTGCCTCAAGGTATGCGCGGTGATGTTTTTATTTATTCTCGCCCTTTTGGCAGCAGCCTGGAGAAGCTTGTTGAAACTTGACGAAGAATACCTGTCTCCCTTTTGGCCTTCAAATAGGTATCGTTTGGGCGTATATTCTTTATAGTACTCACGAAGCATTGACAAGGTTTTTTCAGATAAGGGTACTATCCTGTCCTTGTTGCCCTTTCCTGATTTAATATGTATCACCATTCTGGATGAATCTATATCCTTGATTTCAAGTGCAATCAACTCGCCTACCCTTAAGCCTGCACTGTAGACCACGGCTATCATGCTCTTATGCTTGATGTTGTTGGCTTTTTCAATGATTTTAAGAACTTCCTTTCTTGCGATGACTACGGGGAGCTTATTTGGCTTTCTACTCGGAAATAGATATTCCAAGTTAATGTTCTGACCGAAAATTTCTCTGTAATACAGCTTCAAGGCCATCGCTACCTGTTTCTGGTAGGAATAGGATACTTTCTTGGTGTGTACCATATGATAGAAGTACCTGTGAAGTTCGGTTTCATCAATCTTGTTCAGTGGCTTTTCAAAAAATTGAGTCGCCATCTTTACGATGGAAGAGTAACTCTCTATAGTGTTCCTGCTATACCGCTTAACCTCCAATATTTTCACAAAATCAGGCAATGACATAATAATATGAAGATATCGATTTATAGTGAAAAAGTACTATTTTTATCCAACATCAATATGGTTATGCGGAACTTTCCGGATATCCAGTAGTTAGCTACAAGCTCTGAAAAGCCAACGCGCAGTCAAGCACATTTTATTTTGCTCGTGCCTCACAAAATAAAAAGAGCTTGCCTTTTCCCACCACTCACTCATACGAAATGATAATTTTAATACTCATTTAGTGAGTATATTGAAAATGTTATTTACATTAGTGGTCTGAATTAAAAAAATTCAAAATGAACCGAATAAAAGAGGTTTTAGAACAAAAAGGAATTAAACAAATCTGGTTGGCAGAACAACTAGGAAAGAGTTACAATATGGTACACTCTTACGCTCAAAACAAAAGACAACCGAGTTTAGAGGACTTATACAAGATTGCGGAAATATTGAAAGTAGAAGTTGCTGAATTACTAGAAAAACGAAATACAACCAATGACAAATAACTGGAGAACATTAGTTGAAAACAAACTCAACAAGCAAAAAAATGTAATTGCAAAAATCAATGTTGAAAAAGCAACCGTAAATTATTCGGAAAAAATAAAAAGTAACAGGACTTTAAAAGCACTAACTGGTGATGAAGAAATTGTTAGAGCATTTTTAATAGATAGACTTGTTAACGAATTAGATTATAAGCCACAAAATCTAGAAACGGAAAAAGAATATTCTGTAAAAATTGGGAGAGATACTAAAAACCCTAGAATTGATGTGCTAGTAAAAGATGACAAAGGAAATCCTTTCTTTTTTATAGAAGCAAAATCACCTCAAGACTATGAAAACGGAAAAGAAACAATTGAAGGACAGCTTTTTACCCTAGCTCAAGAAGAAGAAAAGAAACACAAAACTAAAGTAAAATATTTAGTTTATTATACTGCTGAATTACAAGACAATCAAATAATTGACAGAGCAATTATAATTGATTTTGATACTTACAAAACATATGACGATTGGGAAAAAGACGGTTATATTTCTATTGGCACAGAATTAACTGCTGGTTATGGAGAACCAAAAAAACAACCTTTAATAAAAGGTGATGAAAAATATGATTTACGTGTTAGAATAAACAGGAATGAAATTGAAGGATTAGGAAAAAATCTACACAACGTACTTTGGGGTGGTGGTGGAACTAACGATAGCGAAATATTTTATTCTTTAGTGAACATCATTCTTGCAAAAATTCAAGATGAATACGAAAAAGAAGATGGAGAGGAATATGACTTTCAAATCTATCAATATGGTTCTCATATTGAAGCTCAAAATAAAATATTTACAAGAATAAATGAACTTTACAAAAGAGCATTAAAAGAACAATTAAATGTTACTGACCAACAAAAAATTGATGATGACAATATCATTAATAGAAACAAGTTTCCATTAAATAAATTAGTTTACACAGTTCAATCTCTTGAAAGCTTTTCATTTCTTGAAGGTCGAAGCTCTCTTGATGGTAAAGATATACTTGGTGACTTTTTTGAAAGCATCACAAGAGACGGTTTCAAACAAAATAAAGGTCAGTTTTTCACACCTACACCAATTGTAAACTTCCTTTTATATGCTTTACAATTAGACGATTTAGCTTTAAGTAGATTAAATAATAATCGTGAATTGCCATTAATAATTGACCCATCAGCAGGAAGTGGAACTTATCTTGTTGAGGCAATGAAACTTATTACTAAAGAAGTAAAATATAAACAAAGAAAAAAAGTAAAATCTAGTCGACAAATAAAGCAAAGATTTGAAGAATTGTTCACGCCAGATTACAACGAGAACAAATGGGCAAGAGAATATCTCTATGGCTCTGAAATAAACTTTGATTTAGGGACTTCTTCAAAAGTAAATATGATTTTACACGGAGATGGTTCTACTAATATTTTTGTGAAAGATGGTTTATTGCCATTTCGTTTTTATGTAAAAGAGACTTCCCCAAACTTTCTAGAAACTGCAACAAATGAGGAAATCTACAACAATAAAGAAGTAAATGGAAAATTTGATGTAGCTATTAGTAATCCACCTTTTAGCGTTGATTTAGATAATCAAACACAAAGAGAAGCAAAAAACGCTTTTCTTTTTGGCGATAAAAAGAATTCGGAAAACTTATTCATTGAAAGATATTATCAACTATTAAAAGAAGGAGGTCGTTTAGGTGTTGTTTTACCAGAAAGTGTTTTTGACACAACAGAAAACAAATACATTCGTCTTTTCTTATTTAAATTCTTCAATATTAAAGCAGTTGTAAGTTTACCTCAAATAACATTTGAGCCTTTTACTTCAACAAAAACAAGTTTACTTTTTGCTCAAAAAAAGACAAAAGCAGAAGTTGAAAAATGGAATGTAGTTTGGAACAAATATGGTAATGAATGGAGTTTATTAAACACACGAATTAAAGACTATAATTTATACTTTGTTGACAAAAAACCTCTAAATAAAAAATGGGCAAAAGATGTAGTTTCAGACATTGAGAAAAAAAACAATAAAAACATATTAAATAATATTTACAGGTTCTTAAAAGACTACTTGACAGAAGAAGACAAAACTTTAGACGTAACAGACATTTTAACAAAATACCAAGATGAAATTAAAAGTTTGTCTAAATATGATAAAGAAACAGAAGTGTTTGGTTTTTATAATACGTGGTGGGTTTTTGGTGAAGTTGCTAGAGAATTTGATTATGACATATTTATGGCAGAAGCCGAAAATGTTGGTTACAAAAGAACTAAAAGAGGTGAAAACCCAATGCCAAATGACCTTTTCGACAAAGAAATTGCACCTCAAAACATAGACACTAATTCAATTATTGAAAGTTTTCAAAACAATATTACAACTGCCAAAAAACAAGAAAAAGAGCTTTTAACAATTAAAGCAGAACTAGAAAAGAAATTAAAAGCAAATAAAATTGCTTCCAATCAAAAGAAATTAGAAAAAATAGTAGCTGATATTGAAAACATTGGTAATAAAATTGAAACGCTTGAGTCTGACTTGGAAAACATTACAACCTTTTTAGAAACATATTATTCAAATGATGAATTAAAAACAGAATATTACGAAAGAACTGACCAAGACTTATTATATCAATTTGACAAAGGACTTTTAACACAATATAAAAGTGATGATGTTTTACTTCGTAATACTGAAGTTTTGAACATTTTAGACGCAATAAGAAAAGATGTAATATGGGAGTAAATTGGTCTAACACAAAGTTTAGTGATGTAGGTAAAACTCATTATTTATTTTCACATTTTAATTACTTTAAGCTACGTAAGGAAATTGATGCAGACAAATCCTTTTTGCAAGAACGTATATCTGATTATTTCGAAATTATTTCGGGCTATGCTTTTTCTTCAAAGGATTACTCTGAAAAAGGAACTTCTGTTTGTAGAATTGGAGACATTTCAAAATTAGGTGATATCCTATATGATGAAATGAATAAATTACCTGAAGATTATTATAATACTTTTAAAAACTATCAAATAAAGGAAAACGACATACTTATTGGTATGACTGGCGATGGAAAGTATTTTAAAACAGGTCTAGTTGAAAATTTAAAAACTCAATTATTATTAAATCAACGGGTTGGTATTATTCGATTAAAAGACAAGACTATCAATTTTAATCCAAAATTTTTATCCTATTTATTAAAGCTAGATAAAGTTCAAAATCAGATAAAAATTGTTGCAATGGGTAAAACACAAAAAAATGTTAGTCCATTTGACATATTAAGTGTTAGGTTTCCTAAAGTAGATTTTGAAAGACAAAATTTAATACTCTCTAAAATATCGCCATTAGAAGATGAAATCAATTCTTTAAAAACATATAAAAAAGAAAAAATAGAAATTATAAATTCTGTATTTGCAGAAGAATTCAATTTTAATTTTGAAGAATTCAATAAGCTTAAAGATGAGAAAATAGTTTCTTCTTCTCTAGTTAACTTTTCCAATAATATAGATTGTCGATTTGGTTATAGATTTCAACATAAGTCTGGTAAATATATGATGGACTTTTTAAAATCTAAAACTCAAAAAAGGATAAAAGATTATGTTGCTATTCCAATTAGTTTAGGGAAAAGTGTTTCACCTTCTCAATATGACGAAGACGGAGAATATTACTATATATCAATGGCAACTGTTAAGAAATTTTATTTCGACAAAGAAGATGCTAAAAAGGTATCAGATGATTATTCAAGTCAAAACTTAAATAAAGCTGTTAAGAAGAACGATATCATTATGACAAGGTCTGGTATGGCAATTGGTAAGTTTGCATTAATTAAAAAAAATATTAAAGGTATTTACGCAGATTTCACAATGCGCATAAGACTTCAAAATTACAATCATCAATTAGCCTATTATTATTTCAGAAGTATATTCTTTCAACAATTAATTACAACAAATAAAAAAGGGTTACAGAATCATAATATCTTTCCAAGTATGATTCAAGAGTTTCCAATTCCTGATTGGTCGATTGAAAAACAAAATGAAATTTGTGATAGCATCACAAAACAAATTGATGAACAAAAAGAAATTGATAGAAAAATTGAACAAAAACAGAATGAAATAAAAAACTTAATAGAAAACGCAATTGAATCGGAATAGCCAACGCAAGTTCAAGCACATTTAAAGTTTGCTCGTGCCTCACAAATTTAAAAGAGCTTAAACGCCAACGCTAGCAAGTTTGCGGAATAAAGCCAGTAGCTAACAACGTGTATAAAACATAGCTATTATAGGCTTTCCGAGAGGTTTTTGTATATTTACAAAGTACGCCAAATTTTTTATTTGGTTATATTTAGAAAAGAAAATTAAACATAAAAATAAAAAATTGGCTTGTGCTAAATCCGAAAAGTTAGTGTCTATTTATACGCTACGTTTCATACACAAGACCGTTGGCAATAATTAAAACCAAAGAATATGAAAACAAAAAAAACCTTGTTACTGATTTTGGGAATATGTCTATTATTCTCTTGTAAAAAAAATGAAAAACAACGAGTAGAAAATAATGCTGTTGTCTATTATGGTGG
>NZ_JBGFGK010000031.1:0-1054946 GCF_041224615.1 Allomuricauda sp. XS_ASV26
GTATATGTCCCTGCACCTGCGGGGGCGGGGGACCATGTTCCCCCTGCATCTGGGGTTCCCCCCAGTGCTGCGAAGAGCTGTGCTGCGGTGACGGAGTCCCCTTCACAAATGGCGAGGTTGTCGTCGCTTCCTGCATTTGGAGAGGTATAAACATTGATAGTTTGTTGAACATCAGTAAAGTTTCCAGAAGTGTCGGTTACTCTATAGGTACGGGTAATGGTTTCAGGATTGCTTAATCCATCTGAGACATCGCTAATATGTGTTACAGAGTCCACTGCACAGTTATCATCTTCGTCATCAACAACTAATGGGTCTGGAGCGGGTGCTGTATCACATACTGTTAAGGAATCTGGATTGGAAGCTGTTGGATTTTCAATATCCCCAAAACCAACTGTAAATACATTTTGATGGACAAAATCTACTCCATCAAAATAAACATTGCCAAATGCATCTACACTAGTTGCTTGTATTAGCGTAATAGGACCTGTTGTAAAGTCGCCATCATTATCTGTATCTATCATGAGATGAAGTGCGCAATCGCCATTGTCTATAATGGTTGATCCTGACAAATTGATGCGGACACTAACACCATTTATTGGGGTAAGACCAGTTGAGTTGTTCATTTGAACTCTCCACTCTCTTTCTATTCTTGATGTGATTTGTGGTAATAAAGGTGGAAGCTCAACATTAACTTCGGCTATGGACTGTCTGTCACTTCCCCAAATTAAGTAGTTGTGATCTGTTGAAAAACTTCCTCCGGTGTTTATCGGGGTCCTTGTTTGGTCTAGATTATCTGTTATAAAATTTGGGCTTGTGGACATGGTCAGAATAGCTTCTGAATTTTCACTTTTAGAGATACGTTGGTGTAGGTTGTAACGTAGTTTTAAATCTCCGGTTGTTCCTGGAAGCCCTGCATCGAAATCTTCATATCTATCTTTTCCAATGCCGGCTATATCGAATCTATATGTTGGGTCTATTGCCCAGATGATTGTTCCATCAGCGGCTAAATAATGATAAGAGCTATTTCCTGATATACTACCAAGACTTGCTGAACCATTAAGAGTAATGCCGTATTTGATTGCCAAATAACTTTCCACTCTTTGTATTGAGTTTGCATCCAATAAACCATCTGCAACCAATATTTCCGAAATTCCCCCAGTTAAGTTTCTATTGGGGTCATTACTATTGAAATGTTTTCCTAACCTTATGAAAGGATAAGTATCAAATTGTGCCATGACATCGTTTCTTATGAAATCAATGTCAGGTATTCCATTGACTTTGGTCGTCAATCTTTCGGTTTGGGCTGCAAGTCCGTTGATTTGTCTTGTGAATACTCCTATGGCAGGTTGGCCCAACAAATCGATGTTTCCGCTTTCGAAGTCACTACCTAGGGTTCTTGTTCGTCCTATGGAAAAGCGATTTCCGTTGGATACTCCAAGGGATAAATTGGTTGTTGAACTGTGGTGGGTCTCAATATCTCCGCCATATAACAACCTCTGAGTTTCTGCCGTGGTTCCAGCTCCCGGTGCCCGGAACATAATGAATATGGTCATTTCTTCCCGGCATACAGAACGTGCATGTAAGGCCTGTCCACTTCCACTTCCATCAAATAGAATCTCTGGATTAAAATTAACACTGTTCATTTGGAGTGTTGGCAAATCTGGAATTGAGCCAGCAGGTGTTAGAAAAGACGGTGTTCCAAATCCTATGGAGAAACCATTTGGATACGGTTGATTGTAATTTAATGGGTTGGGATGTTGTATGGCAATTTGTGTCAAAGGGTTAAAATCAACAAAATCGTGCCATTCAAATACAGAAACACCATCTATAGTGGGTATGGGAGTAAAAAGTTCTAAACTTCCATTACTAGGCAGTGGTGCCTGATTTATAGCTCTATCGGCAGTGTACCAAGTATCTACATGTTGTGCTTTTACCCAGTTCCCGCCCAAAAGTGTAAATAGAATAACTAAGCGTAAAATCTTTTTTTTTGCCAATTTGCCCATGTGGGCAGATATGTCTTTTTTCAAGTGACTGGTTTTGTATACTGAAATGTGGAGTAAAAGTCTAGACATAAGGTTAAATTTTTTGATTGATTCCCATCTTTGAAATTGATAGGAAACAGATTTGGTAAGTATAAAATAAGCTAGTATTTAGATACATAGTACCCACCAATTAACCTATGCCCCTTTACAATTGATGAATGACCCAATTGGATCAACGAACAGAAAAACTTTGATTATCAGAAAGTTATATTTGTAGGTATTTACTTATAACTATTGTTTTGTATTGATATGGTTTTTGATATAATAAAAGAGCCGCCAAGCATGCCTTGGCGGCTGAACCATCTTAATGTGTTCAAGAACTAAAAGAGATACACTTAACCTAGTTCTAATTAGAACAATAATTTTAAGATGATTATTTGATTAGATTGATTTCAACTCTTCTATTTTGCTTTCTACCCAGTTTGGTTGCATTGGTGGTAATTGGTTTTTCTTCACCAAAGCCAACGGCACGCAATCTATCTGCCGAGATACCTTCATTGATCAAAAAGTCTAGGACCGAATTTGCTCTGGCCTCGGATAGTCTCTGGTTACTAGAGCTACTCCCAACACTATCTGTATGTCCTTCTACCGTGAATTTGGCATTTGGATATTCATTCAAGATTTGGATAATGTCTACCATTACGGCTACGGATTCCGATTTTATTGTTGCTTTTCCCGTATCGAAAAGAATGGTTTTTGCGTAATTGTTCAATTGCTTCTGAACTTCTTGTGTTACTTCTGGACATCCATTATTGTACACGGGACCAGCTAGCTCCGGACATTGGTCGTCGATATCGACCAAGGTGTCCCCATCTATGTCGGGGCATCCATTATGTTCTTTTTTTCCTGGATTTTGAGGGCAACGGTCTTCAATATCAATTATCCCATCACCATCGGAATCAGGACAGCCATCGTGTTCAAGGTTTCCAGCTGTTTTCGGGCATTTGTCATCTTTGTCCAAAACCCCGTCCCCGTCCGTGTCTGGCCATGGACAACCAGTGTTTTCGGTAGGCCCAGCTTCATTCGGGCAGTTATCGTCCTTATCCAGAAGTCCATCTTGGTCGGTGTCCGGCCATGGACATCCTTGATTTTCAATCGGACCGGGTGTTTCCGGGCAATTGTCAATACTGTTTTTAAGTCCATCCCCGTCCTTATCCCTAAGCTTGCTGTGATAGACCGGGACTTTGAGTCCGGCATAAATATCCAAGGATTTGCCCTGATCGAACAGTGATGTTAAAATTGAACCTGAACCTACGTAAAAAGGACCCGCTCTAAGTCCAGCTCCCCAACGAAAGCCTATATCTTGCATTAAGCTGATGGGGGAGTATATGCTTAACCAAGCTGTCTCCAATCGTGGGGATAGCGATACTTGATTTTGAATATGATGAGTGTTTAAACTGTTCTTTTTTCTTAATGAAAAATCTGAATTTAAGTTTAGATAGAACTTCGAATGAATATTCCAGTCTACGTTTCCATGAAATGCTGTGGGCAATCCGGTTTTGGATGATTCCTGGGGGCCATTAACAGTGCTAAAATTATTTTTAAGAGCATCTTCCAGATCATCGCCATCAAAATTGTCTATGCTTTGATTATTGTTAAGGTCGTAGGTCTGCTGTTCCCCACCTTTGTTGTTAATACTTCCGATGTCGGTTATGGACAGTCCAAATTTGAGTTTGTATTTGTTTATGCCCCTGTTCGAAACTTTTTTGCCATCGAGGTCGACCAGCTTTTGCTTTTCATGATTTGGTCTCCATTCATATACAAAACCTAGATCTGCTCCTAAGCCAGTGGATTGTCCAAAATTGCTAAATGTGTTTTCAAATCCTTCTTCTCCACCAACATCATAACCATAAGTCAATATCCCATTTGTTGCAACGGTTTGGTCGGTTGAATTATAATCAATAGTAATTTCTGAACCGTTAAGGTAAGTATGGTGTATACCAGAAAGGTACTTTAAGGTAACACCACCTTTTAGGAAATGTTCGTTATGGTCCATCAACACCCTTGCATACGAGGCCCCTATCTCTGTCCAAAGGTTAAGCTCGCCAGATAGGTCGCCTTCATCTATCGAGAAGTCTTCATTTTCGTTAAATCCCCCTTCTTTGTCAATGGTAGAACCATCAATATCATCAATATTTGTAAAAATACGACCGCGGGTATATAGCGATACAGAATGTTTTTCTGAGAGACTGATCATTACAGAAGGGCCTAGTATATCTAAATTTGCCGCTATAAAGTTTTCGCTTTTAGGGGTTGTTTCCGCTTCATCGAATGCTTTACCGGGATCTCTGAACATGTCTCCCAAACTGGTACTTAGGTAGTTGTTTCCAAGAAAACCACTTATTCCGATAAGGTTAATGTCCAGTTTTAATCTGGAATCGGCAATGTTCGCTGGATTGGAAATAACTCCGTGCACACCGTTGTAATTGTCTTCTAAGAATCCAAGATAGGATTGGGCACTTATTGCCTGGCCTGTTATTAGGAATAATAGGGAGGCGATTAGTTTTAATGAAATGATTTCTTTTGTCTTCATGATTTTCAAATTTGTATGGGTATAGTTTTTTCTTTGAAAAGCACAAATAGACTACAAATAATGAAGCGGGATATAGGCTAATAAACGAATGAGCCTTTTGAATTGACGAATGCTTTGATTGAGTTTATAGCATGTTTGTTTGTAAGGAATATTCTTACTTAGATCTATAATGGGAATACATAAAAAAACCATTACAACCAAGGAATCTTTCAATTCCTTGGCGTAACGGAAACCTCAACTAAACTAAACACTTTTATGACCAACAGTCGTCAAAAGTGAATTGCTATATGTGCATACGTTAAAAATTGATCTTGCTATTCAATTGTGATTAACGCTTTATTGCAGAACAAACATAAAGGCAAAAAATGGGATAAAAGGGGGCCGATTTATGAATGCCCTATTTGAACCAATGAATGCCCCTTTTGATTTGATATTAAAAATACCCACATAAAAAAAACAGCCCTAATTTGGACTGTTCTTCATATTGTAAAGCGGTATCGGGAGACTAAACTTCCTCTACAGATGCATCTGGGGCATTTTTTTTAACAGAGGCAATTCCGTTTTCCATGGCCGAGTCGCTGGAATACATTTCACTATTGCCAATAACCTGTCCGTTGGATGCTTTTAGGTTAAAAAATGGACTGCCATCCTTTGCTTTGTTTCTTTCAAAATATTTATCGTCCTGTGAATGTTTTTTTACAGACTCGATTCCATTTTCGCAAGCATCTTTGGATGAATACCCTTGACTGCTTAAAATTACTTGGCCGTTCCCAGCTTTTAAATTAAACCTGAATTTACCGGCTTTATCCGTTTTGATCTCAAATTTTCCCATACTTGATATGTTTTAAGTAATAAATCTAGATATTTTCTTAAAAAATGACCAATAAAAGAGGTGAAAATTGATAATAAAATAAGCCGTTGTTGCTTTTAGGGATATTTTGGGAATATATTTTAGTGGATTCCATAATAAAGGAGGCTAAAATAGCCTCCTTTATTAGTGTTCTCAATGTAAGTGTTACACCCTTATTTGTCCATCCCCAAATACATAGTATTTGTTGGTCACCAATTGTTTTAGGCCCAGAGGTCCACGATGGTGCAATTTATCGGTGCTGATCGCAAGTTCTGCACCAACACCCATTTGTCCGCCATCGGTAAATCGGGTAGAAGCATTTTGGTACACGGCGGCACAATCCACGTTCTCCATAAATATTTGTGCAGCGCTATTGTTCTCTGTCATGATGGAGGCTGAGTGCCCTCCCGAGTTTTTGTTTATCATGTGTATGGCATCATCAATGGTATCGACTGCGCCGATAATGCATTTCATGGCCAAGAATTCTTCTTGCCAAATCGATTCATCGGTAATAGTGTCGGCCTCTGTCAGTATTTGCTTTACCGTTTTGTCCACAATTATGGATACGTTGTTGGCCTCCAGAACTTTTCTCAACTCTTCAAGTTTTTCCTTGTACCCATCTATCCGGGTATCCACCAAAATTTTATCGAGAGCATTGCATGCCGATATTTTATGGGTCTTGGCGTTTAGAATTACCTTAAGGCTTTTGTCCCAATCGGCATCTTTGTGCACATAAAGGAAATTGTTCCCTCTACCACTTATCAGAACTGCGCATTTGGCGTGCTCTTTAACAAAGGCGATCAAACGTTCGCCGCCACGGGGAACAATTAGATCCAAGTCTTGGTCCGGATTTCGGAGAAACTCCTGTGTTTGTGACCTGTCCATTTCCAAAAATTGGATGTAATCCTCGGATAGTCCGTTCTGGGTCAGTGCCCGGTGCCAAAACTTTACTAAGGCCTTATTGCTATGGTAGGCTTCTTTTCCGCCTTTGAGCAATATTTTGTTGTTGGCCTTAAAAGCCAGTACGGCAGCTTCGATAGTAACATCGGGACGCGACTCATAAATGATCATGATAGTGCCAAAAGGAGCCGTTCTGTTAATTATTTTAAGTCCGTTGTCCAATGCTCTTGTAGAGATTTCTTGGTTGACCGGGTCCTCTTGCAAACGTACTTCCTTTACGGCTTGGATCATCTGGTCCACTTTCTTTTGGTCCACAACCAAACGATCGTACAAAGCTTGATCGTCGCGGTTGAACGCATCCAGATCTTTTTGATTTGCTTGGAGCAGTGCTTCCCGATTTTCATCAAGGATTCGCTCCATGTCTTTTAGTACTTTATTTTTTAGTGTTGTATCTAATAATTTCATTGTTGTTATTTTGAAACTTCTGTTCCTACGTTCTTTCCTTCTACAATATCCAAGATTACGTTTTCCCGTTTTCCGTTTACTATGTAGGATGGGATATTGTCTGCGGCAGCCTTTTGGGCATAATTTAATTTGGAACCCATTCCGCCGCGGCCTTCGCCCTCCTGCTTGTTTCCTTCTTCGATGTACTTGCCCAAGTCCTCTTTTGGCTCAACCTTATCTATTACTTTGGATTCCGCTTTTTCGGGGTGCCCATCGTAAAGGCCATCGATATCTGTCATCAAAATGAGCTTATCGGCCTTCATTAATTGTGCGAGTAGGGTTGCAAGCTCATCATTGTCCGAGAACATGGACATGGATACGGAGACGGCATCATCCTCGTTCGCGATCGGAATTACTCCTTCGGAAAGCAATCCTTCGAGACAGTTGATCATATTATCGCGGTGCACGCCTGGGTTAAAATCCCGTTTGGTCGGGAGTACCTGGGCACATTTCATTCCATAATCGCTGAATATGTTGTAATAATGTCTCATCATTCTGGGCTGTCCAATGGCAGAATATACTTGTCTGCGTTGGGTTTTGTCTTTTATCTTGGCTTTTCCCAAAACCTCTTTTCCGGCAATCACCGATCCAGAGGAGACCAAAATGGTCATGATGTCCCGTTCGTAAAGTTCAGCAATTTGTTGCACCAAACTATTGAGCACGGGCCTTACTATTCTATTGTCCTTGTTGGTCATCACATTTGTTCCTACTTTGATGACCACTAATTGTTTATACATGATTTAGTATTCTTCGCCTAGTTCCACAGCTCTTCCAAATGCTGCAAAGGCGGCTTCTTTGATTAATTCGTTTACATTGTTGTCTTCCATGGAATCAAGAGCGGCCCTGGTAGTTCCTCCTTTGGAGGCTACCATTTCCATCCAAGTGTTCGGGTTAAGGTTGTTTTGGTTGAACAACTCAACGGCACCGGTAAATGTTTGGCTTACCAGTACTTTGGATACATTTTCGGAGAATCCCATTTGGAGTGCGGCCTCCATCATGCTTTGCATAAAATAGAATACATAAGCAGGCCCACTTCCCGATATTCCGGTGGAGGCATCGATGAATTTTTCGTTTTTTACCCGAAGCGATTTTCCTGTGGTGTCCAGTAAACCTTCTACCATAAAAAGCTCTAATCGGGATACTTCTTCGGCGGATACGTAGCTGGTTAGACCTTTTCCTACCTGGGCAGGTAAGTTGGGCATGGCCCTTACTACTTTTTTTATGCCCAAGGATTCTTGGATGTAGTTAATGGTAACGCCCGCCATAATGGAAATGAACAATTGCTCGGGGTTGACCAATTTTTTCATACGGCCGAATAATTCTTCGGCATGATAGGGTTTTACGGCCAAAAAGATAACATCTGCCTGTGGTACGCAATCTTCTATCTTATCAATCGCGTCGAAGTAGCCGATTTTGTCCACTTCTTCCAATTTTTCTTTTGATTTGTCCAGTACCATAATGTTGCGTTTTTTCAACAGTTTGGATTTGGACATACCTGTAGCGTAGGTAAGTCCCATGTTACCTGCACCAATAACCAATACTTTCATTTTTTGTTTTAAAGGGTTATATAATAGATTGTAAAATTGTTATGCCAATACATTGCACTCTTTGCAGTCTTTAATTTTTCCGTCGTAAGTTTCGCGGTACTTGTGCAAAGTGCGCACAGGAAGCCCCATAATGTATTTTTTAATATAGGTTACCTGGGTGGTGAGTTCGCCCATTTTAACGCTATATCGTTTTTCATACTTGGTTTCCCTTTTGATTTTTGAAAGTTTCATCTTGTTGTTCTTGATACTATGATTTTATTGTTATTGGTCTTCCTGCTCGTTCAGGAATTGTTCCTTGTATTGCGCCTTTTTTAGGGTTTTGCGACGCTCTACTGATTTTTTAGTGTATTCTTGATGGCTTCGTATCTGGTCCAAACGCTTTGTGTTTCGATATTTTCTTTTGTAACGTTTTAGAGCCCTTTCGATACTTTCACCTGGCTTAACTTCAATTTTTAACATATATGGATTTATCTGTTCAATCTCATTTCTAAATGGGTTTCGCTGAACCCTTTTTCTTCAAAAAATTTTTTGTTTGGATATTGGTTGTCACTGGTTATATGTATGGCTACGTCTCCTTTACAATACTGTAGGGTGTAGTCCAATAGTCTTTGTTCAACTCCTATATTTCTGTGTTCCCTGTGCACTACAAAAAACACTAGAAAATTTTCGGGTATGTAATCGCCCATGCCTGTTTTGTTCACTACGGCCAAGGCCAGTATCCTATCTTTTTCTTCCATGGCAAATACATATCCTCCGAGTCCGGGAATATCCTTGGTAGAATATTGTATTGCTTTTCTTATGGCATTTTTTGACGCTTTTTTTCCTTCTTGATTATGGAAAAGAAAATTGGCAAACCTGTCGGCTTCCATGGTGGAAAGCCTGGTATATGCATCGTAGGTCTTGATTACCATGCTAGTATTTTGAACGATATCGGATTAAGTTTTTTATTGACAAAAAAGGGATTGATCGGAGCTGCTTGGCAGGGTGCCAAACTGTCCGTTTTTTGGAGGTGCAACTCCCAGAACCAGGGAGGGTAATTATAGGGTAGGGGGAATAAACTTATCTGGCTGGTTTCGGAATACCAGATAGTTAAAACTTAGAATCCTGCAGTTTTTTCTCTCGTGGAGCTTAACTTTCATCGGCACAAAGGTAAGCAAACAAGAGCTTAAATCCCAATAATACTGGGGTTTATGATTTTTATAACGTTTATAGGGAAGTGTTTGGGGGTAAGAAAACGTTGGAGTTGAAGATAGAAGAAGTGTTGCCTTAGTGAAGAAAGGTAAAGTATAAAAACAAAAAAAGCTCCGAGAAATCGGAGCTTTTTGCGGTCTGGACGGGACTCGAACCCGCGACCCCCTGCGTGACAGGCAGGTATTCTAACCAACTGAACTACCAGACCAATGATTTTATCTTTTCAAGACTCCGACAACAGTCGGATTCAAATCTTGTTCATTTGCTTTTTTAAAGCGAGTGCAAATATACATTCTCATTTCGGATATGACAAAACATTTTTTTAAAAAAATGATCAAGCAAATTTCTGCCGCTCTATCATAAAGGAATTCAGGACTTGGGAGAAGTCCGAGCGAACATCCACCCCCACATATTTGATTTGGTACTGTGCGCATTTCAGTTTCAGGTCCTTCTGGTATTGCAACACTTTTTCTGAATATGCCTTTTTAATGGAATCTGCATACAAATCTATCTGTTCGCCAGTTTCTACATCCACAAAACGTTTGGGTGCATTGTCAAAATCAAAATTGAGCTCATGCTCTTTATCCAACAGATGAAAAAGAACCACGGAATGTTTGTTGTATTTAAGATGACGCAGGGCTTCAAACAGTTTTTCCTCTTCGGTTTCCGTCTGGAACATATCGGTAAACAGAAAAATCAAGCTTCTCCGATGGATTTTTTCGGCAATTTGATGCAAAAACGTGTAGGTTTTGGTCTCCTTTGTATCATTTTTATGTGAAGCAACTTCGTTCAATTTGGAGTACAGCATCTGAAAATGACGTTCACTGTTCTTTTCCGAAGAATGGAAATCATAGGTATCAGAATAAATACTGAGTCCCACAGCATCCCGTTGTTTTTTCAAAACTTGCATCAAAGCGGCAATGGAAAGCACCCCAAAACCAATTTTGTTGAGGTTTCCCAAGGAATATTCCTTCACTTCGGGGTAATACATGGAGGCGGAATTGTCCAAGATCATATGGCAGCGCAGGTTGGTCTCGTCCTCAAATCGTTTGGTGTAGAGTCGGTCCGTGCGAGCGAAAAGTTTCCAATCAATATGTTTGGTGCTTTGCCCTGGGTTGTAAATTTTGTGTTCCGCGAACTCTGCAGAAAATCCATGGAACGGACTTTTATGAATGCCACTGATAAAACCCTCGACAATCTGGTTGGCCAAAAGTTCAAGGTTTTGGAAAAGTTTTGCTTTGCTAAGTTCCGATCGTAGGTCCATAACTGATTTCTGAAGACAAGATAAAATAAAAAAGGCTTGGCATTTGCCAAACCTTTTTTAAAATCCGTATTTCTACGTTTTTTTACAAAGCTGCATCAATTGCATCCGTGTATACTTTTTTAGGAGATACCCCTACTTGACGGTTGATAACCTCACCATCTTTAAATACCAAAACGGTAGGGATATTACGAACACCGTATTTGGCCGCAAATTGTTGGTTGGCATCAACATCAACCTTACCCACAACAGCTTTGCCATCGTATTCTTGTCCAACTTCTTCAATGATCGGACCTACCATTCTACAAGGCCCGCACCATGCTGCCCAAAAATCTACTAGGACAGGCTTGTCACTTTTCAAAACTACTTCGTCAAAAGTTGCATCTGTTATTTCTAGTGCCATCTTATTAATTTTAATATTATGCAAAGTTAGTCAAATAATGCCCACGTAACTTACATCTGGTACATTCGTTTTAATTATTGCACTATTGGCATTAATTATACCTAGTTCAATTTATAATGAATTTCGTTCGCCTCCAGTTCGGCAAGTAATTCGCTGTTGATCTTTACCTTTTGTTTTCGACTCGATAGTTTTAGTTTGATTTCTTCTTGCATCTCGTAAATCACAAAACTAATAGGATGGTCGCCTTTGTGCATGGTTAAAGTGTCCTTCAAGGTTTTTATGCGCTGTTCTTGCAGGCGGTCTATGTTGAGTTTGATGGTCAACTTTTTCGCAAAGGCATCCATTACATCCTGAAGCTGTTTAAAATCGTTGAACTGGAGCCTTGGCTCTCCTTTTTTGCCCGTATCGCGGTTCACCCATCCTTCGCGAACAAAGGCCCTAACATGTACAAATGAATTGATCATTAAAAAATGCCGGAACTTTAAGTATTCTTCTCCAAAAATCCGTAGTTCGTAGGATTCATTATAATCTTCCAATGTAAAAAGTCCCCAGCCTTTGCCATTTTTGGATACCCTATGCTGGACATCGGTAATTACTCCTGCGACGGTAAGTTCTCGATTTACATATTCGTCCAAACGGGAGAAATCGCTCACCGTGTTCTTGCAGAACGCTTTGATCTCTTTTTTAAAATCATCCAACGGGTGGCCGGAAATATAAATGCCGACCACTTCTTTCTCGCGTCGCAGTTTTTCCATGGTTCCCCATTCTTCGCAAGGAGGAACAATAGGCTCTGGAATCTGCACATCGCTTGCTTCGCCAAAAAGGCTTACCTGGGATGAATTCTGGTTTTCCTGAAACTTGGAACCGTACTTGACAGCTTTTTCCAAGAACGTGATGCCATCGCCCTCATCATGGAAATATTGGGCTCGGTGAGTGTTTCCGAAAGAGTCGAAGCCTCCTGCCAACGCCAAGTTTTCGAACGCTTTTTTGTTGGCAGCCCTTAGATCTACCCTTTTGGCCATATCAAAAATTGATCTGTACGCCCCTCCTTCTTTCCGGTTTTCCACTATGGTCTCTACGGCGGAGCGCCCTACTCCTTTTATGGCACCCATGCCAAAGCGGACGGCATTGTCCTTGTTGACCGCAAATTTATAGTAGGATTCGTTAACGTCAGGGCCCAATACTTCCAGTCCCATTCGTTTACACTCCTCCATAAAAAAGGTGACCTGCTTAATATCGTTCATGTTGTTGGACAGCACGGCCGCCATATATTCGGCAGGGTAGTGGGCTTTTAAATAGGCCGTTTGGTAGGCTATGTAGGCATAGCAAGTGGAGTGACTTTTGTTGAAGGCATAGGAGGCAAAGGCTTCCCAATCCTTCCAGATCTTTTCCAAAACGTCCCGTGGATGTCCATTTTTTTCGCCACCGTCCAAAAACTGGGGTTTTAGTTTTTCCAGCAGGGCAAAAATCTTTTTACCCATGGCCTTTCGGAGTACATCCGCATCACCTTTGGAGAAACCGGCCAGCTTTTGTGAGAGCAGCATTACCTGCTCTTGGTATACGGTAATTCCGTAGGTCTCCTTAAGGTATTCTTCCATGTCGGGAAGGTCATAGGTGATTTCCTCGTCTCCATGTTTACGGGCGATAAAGCTTGGGATGTATTCCATGGGTCCCGGTCGGTAGAGGGCGTTCATGGCAATCAAATCATCAAAAACCGTAGGTTTTAGGTTTTTCATGTGTTTTTGCATCCCAGGGGATTCGTATTGGAATATCCCTACCGTATCTCCTCGTTGGAAAAGCTCGTATGTTTTTTCATCATCCAATGGAAAATCATCGGGTACCAGATCTATCCCTGTTCTTGCTTTTACAATTTTGACGGTGTCCTTGATCAGGGTCAAGGTTTTTAGTCCCAAGAAATCCATTTTTAGCAGACCTGCACTTTCCACTACGGAGTTGTCGAACTGGGTTACGTAGAGATCGGAATCCTTGGCAACGGATACGGGAACAAAGTTGGTAATATCGTCCGGTGTAATGATCACCCCACAAGCATGAATGCCCGTATTTCGAAGAGAACCCTCTAACACTCGAGCCATTTTTACGGTCTGTCCCTCTAAATCGTCGGTTTCGGCAATATTGAGTAGTTCATGGACCTTTTCCAGCTCATCCGAACGGAATTTCTTTTTTAAGTCGGCTTCGTCCACTCCAAATATTTTGTTGAGTTTGGACATGTTGGGAATCAACTTGGCAATTCGGTCAGCTTCACTCAATGGGAGGTCCAATACCCTTGCAGTATCTCGAATGGATGATTTTGCAGCCATGGTTCCGTACGTGATGATCTGTGCAACCTGATTGGCTCCATACTTATTGATCACATAGTCCATTACCCGACCACGTCCTTCATCATCAAAATCAATATCGATATCGGGCATGGACACCCTGTCCGGATTTAGGAACCGCTCAAAAAGCAGGTCGTACTTCATGGGGTCTATGTTGGTAATGGTAAGGCAATAGGCCACCACCGAACCAGCGGCGGAACCACGACCTGGTCCTACGGAAACATCCATGTTCCTTGCTTCACGGATAAAGTCTTCCACTATCAAAAAGTATCCGGGGTACCCTGAGTTTTTAATAATTTCCAACTCAAAGTCTATCCGTTCCCTGATTTCTTCGGTAATTTCGCCATATCGCTTTTCGGCCCCTTTGTAGGTAATATGTCTTAAGTAGGCATTTTCTCCTCGATTACCGCCGTCAACCTCGTCTTCTGGGTCCTTAAAATCTTCTGGAATATCAAATTTTGGAAGCAGGATATCGCTGGCAAGATCGTAGGGCTCTATTTTGTCCACAATTTCCTTGATGTTCAAAATAGCTTCGGGCAAATCCTTAAAGAGTTCCTTCATTTCGTCCGAAGACTTAAAATAGTACTCTTGGTTGGGAAGTCCATATCGATAACCCCGACCCCTGCCAATAGGTGTGGATTGTTTTTCACCGTCCTTTACACAGAGTAAAATATCGTGTGCCTCGGCATCCTTTTTATCGCAATAGTAGGTATTGTTGGTGGCCACCAGTTTTACGTTGTGGTCTTTGGCCATACGCACCAAAACTTGATTGACACGGTCTTCGTCTTCCTGTCCGTGGCGCATGATTTCGATATAAAAATCATCTCCAAACAGGTCTTTCCACCATAACAGGGCTTCTTCGGCCTGTTTTTCGCCTACGTTCAATATTTTGTTGGGTACTTCCCCATATAGGTTACCGGTAAGGGCGATAATATCTTCCTTGTATTGCTCGATTATTTTTTTGTCGATTCTAGGTACATAATAAAAGCCGTCGGTATAGGCGATAGAAGACATTTTTGCCAGATTGTGGTAACCTTTTTTGTTTTTGGCCAGGAGTACTATCTGATGTCCGTAATCCTTCACATTTTTATTGGTATGATCGTCGCATACAAAAAATTCACAGCCTACTATTGGGGTAATCTCTTTTTCGGTGGGTTGTTCGCCCTTGGCGATGAGTTCTTCGTTTTTTGCCTTTGCCGCCTTATTATGTCCCATTATTTCTTTCACAAAGTGAAAGGCTCCCATCATGTTGGCATGGTCTGTCAAAGCAACGGCGGGCATACCGTTTTTTGCTGTGGCCTTGACCAAATCTTTGATGTTGATGGTGGATTGAAGCACTGAAAACTGGGAATGGTTGTGGAGATGTACAAAGGGTTCATCTTCCAAAGTCTCCACATTCTCTTGTATCTCCTCGTCCGAAACCCCGCTAGTGTCCTTTTCCCAGAGGGCATCCGCAATTTTTTTTGATTCGGCCTTGAGATTGAGGTGCTTTAACCCTATGAGCTCTATTTCCTGAGGATTGGACTGGGAAAATCGTTCAAAATAATCGGGCTGAACATCCAGTTCTTGATAGGAATATTGTTTTTTTCGGACCAATTCCAAGAAGCAACGTGTGGTGGCTTCCACATCCGCTGTTGCATTATGTGCTTCGGCAAAAGGTTCACCGAACAAAAATTCGTGCAGTTCGGTAAGCGTGGGCAATTTAAACTTTCCACCACGTCCTCCGGGAATTTTACAAAGTTCGGCAGTGTGTTCTGTACAAGTGTCCAGTACGGGCAGTTCGGTGAGAGGGCTTTCGACGCCCTCGCGATGGAATTCACATCCCATAATATTGACGTCGAACCCTACATTTTGACCTACCACAAATTTGGTTTGCTCCAATGCATTGTTGAAAGCTTCCAAAACCTCGCTAAGAGGAACTCCTTTTTCTTCTGCCAAGGCAGTGGAGATACCGTGAATCTGTTCCGATTCGTAAGGGATGTTGAATCCTTCCGGTTTTATCAAAAAGTCTTGATGTTCTATCAAATTACCTAGCTCGTCGTGCAATTGCCATGCAATCTGAACACACCTTGGCCAGTTGTCGGTATCGGTAATCGGGGCATCCCAGCGTTTGGGCAAACCAGTGGTTTCCGTATCAAAAATCAAATACATAGGCTATCTGTCTCGGTCAAAAAAGGATGGATAAAATTACGGAAGAAGATAGATTTGGTGAAAAAGAGTTGTGAGGAGTTATCAACTAAAAAAAGCCAGGAAAAAATCCCAGCTTTTTCTGCTTGTATCAAGTGACTTTTGGAATTATGATACTGTTGTTTCGAATAAGTTCGCTGTCTCCAAGGTTTCCCTTATGGCATTTCGGTGTTTCATTAATAGGCTTTCCGTGGAAGGTGGTAATACAAACTCTTTATCGTGCAGAATATCGTTGTACGTCTCGATTGCTTCTTTTTCGCCCCTGTGCACTTCTTCCAGCATTGCCTCTTCATTGTTCGAGGCAAAGAGTAATTTAAAATCGATCCAAGATCGGTGCAAGGTACCTTTGGTGCTTCCCCCTTTGTCGGGATTTTGTCCAAAGGCCTCGATTTCGGCCTTTAGCTCTTGGCCAAAATTATATCGCTGTTTGGCGCGATCCATAAAAAATTGTTTGATCGTCGTATGGTCTACTTTTTCAGCTGCTTTTTTGAATCCTTTTTCAGCATCATAGGTTCTTTCCAAAAGTTCGTTTAATTTGTTCGACATTTCTACGGTGTACTTCATAATCTTTTTTCATTTTGTCTGTTTATGGCCATCGATTTTCGATGACATCCACATTTAAGATAAGGTTTAAGTGCAGAATGGCAAATGTTTACAATGGTTTATAATATATTTAACGGGTTAGGGCCCAGTTGTTAAAAGGATTAACTTTTTTGTTTTAAACGCTGCGCTATAAACAAATAAGTGTATATTTGCACCCGCTTAACCGATAAGCGATTAAAAAGAATTAATAATCAGGGTCGGGCACCCTACAAATTAATGTGATATGCCAGTTAAAATTAGACTTCAGAGACACGGTAAAAAAGGTAAACCATTTTATTGGGTAGTCGCTGCCGATGTAAGAGCGAAGAGAGATGGTAAATTTTTGGAAAAATTGGGCACCTACAACCCAAATACCAATCCAGCCACCATTGATCTTGATATCGATGGTTCTGTAAAATGGTTGCAGAACGGTGCGCAGCCAACGGACACAGCTAGAGCTATTCTTTCTTATAAAGGTGTGATGATGAAGCACCACCTAGCAGTGGGTGTTCGTAAAGGAGCAATGACCGAAGAGCAAGCAGAGGAGAAATTCAAAGCTTGGTTGGAAGAGAAAGAACAAAAGATCCAGGCCAAGAAAGATGGTTTGAGCAAAGCCGAAGCAGAAGCTAGAGCAAAAGCATTGGAAGCCGAAAAAGAAGTGAACGAGAAGAGAGTTGCCGCTGCAATGCCAGAGGAAGAGGAAGTAGTGGAAGAGGCTGCGGAGGAAACCGCCGAAGCTGCAACAGAAGAAACTGTTGCTGAAGCTCCAGCTGAAGAAGCCACCTCGGAAGAAGCTGCCAAAGAAGAATAGAAACGTAAGACGATGCGCAAGGAAGATTGCTTCTATCTGGGCAAAGTCGTTTCAAAATATAGTTTTAAAGGTGAGGTGTTGGTCAAACTGGACACCGATGAGCCTGATATTTACGAAAACATGGAATCAGTACTTGTTTCATTGGGAAACAATCTGGTTCCATTTTTTATTGATAGATGCCGATTGCATAAATCCAATTTGCTCCGTATCGATTTTGAAGAGGTGAAGGATGAACCTACGGCAGATAAACTTATTGGGTCGGAACTATACTTGCCACTTACCATGTTGCCACCACTTACGGGCAATAAATTTTATTATCACGAGGTTATCGGGTTTACGGTTATGGACGAGTTGCACGGAGATATTGGTATTGTGGAATCCGTGAACGATAGCGCTTCCCAAGATTTGTTCGAAGTAAAAAAAGGGGACAAGGAATTATTGATTCCGGTAAGCGATGATATTATCACTAAAATAGACCGTGAAAACAAAACTATTCATGTAAAAACGCCCGAAGGTCTAGTGGGTTTGTATTTAGGATAGGTTGTCATAAAAAAAGGAGACCGAAACAGCCTCCTTCTTCGCAATAAAAAAACTAGACGAAATTTTATTTTTTCCACTTGCCACCACCTAGGTAGAAACCAAGGGATATGCCTAAGTATGAGTTTTTAATTTCCGCACCCTCACCTAAGTCAGTCTTGCCAATAAGATTATAAGTTGCAGCTAATCTAAATTTGCCAGCTTCAAAACCAGCTCTGATAAGACCACCAAATTTTCCGTCAACCTCAAGTTCTACAGAACCTTCAACTAGTTCTGTGTCGACACTTGAACTTATGTTGCCAAGAGTACTGTATCCAACACCACCACCTAGAAATGGAGCAAAAGAAGAGCTTCCAGAATTAAAATAGTAGTCAAATGTACCAGAATAGGTTCCACTTGCAGTTAAATCAGCTTCAGTTTCGCCTACATTTTTTGCCATGGCGGCAGATTCAAAGCGTATTCCAATATTCATGTTGTCGGCAATATTGTATTTTGGCTCCACTGCGATGAGAACGCCGCCCCCACCATCGGGTATGGTATAACCTAGGTCAAGCCCTACACGGAATTTGCCTTGTTCTTGTGCTTGGGCTACTTGCCCAACAGCTAATATAAGTAGCAAAGCATAAAAAATTTTCTTCATAATCAAAAGTTTAAATAATTTGGTAATGATTTTAACAATGGGGTCTTTCCCCAAAAAATTGGAGACGAAATAAGCATATCCTAGTGTTATGGAGCATCAACAATTTACGAATGCCCTTTATGAACTAATAAATGGTGCTTTTGAATTGACGGTTGTAAATAGGGTACAGTACTTTAACCTATATTTGGACCAATGAAGCCTTTCAAATTCAAAGAATTTACAATCCATCAAGATCAATCTGCTATGAAAGTGGGGACGGATGGAGTTTTACTAGGTGCTTGGGCAAGCCTTGATCATGAACCCAATGCTATTTTGGATATAGGTGCCGGGACTGGCCTAATAGCATTGCAATTGGCACAGCGATCCATGGCTGAAGTCATAGATGCCATTGAGTTGGATGATGCTGCCTATGAGGAATGTGTCGTTAATTTTGAAGCTTCACCTTGGGCGGACAGATTGTTTTGTTACCATGCCGGATTTGATGAATTTGTAGATGAGATGGACGACCAATATGATCTTATTGTCTCTAATCCCCCTTTTTATTCCGAGAAAATGGATAGTGGTAATGTCTCGCGTGACCAAGCGAGGCAAAATAGCTCATTGCCGTTTGATGAATTGGTTGCTGGAGCCTCAAAAATGCTATCCAACAAGGGGGTTTTTGCAGTAATAATTCCTTTTAAGGAAGAAGCCGCTTTTATGGAAATGGCCAAGAATGTTGGTTTGTACCCGAACCGAATCACAAGAGTTAAAGGAAATCCGAATGTTGATAATAAAAGAAGTTTGATGGAATTCTCACACAATAATAATGAACCAAAAATATATACTTTGGTCATAGAAAATGGAAGACATCAATACACAGAAGAATACATCGCATTGACCAAAGCATTTTATTTAAAAATGTAACAATAAGCGAATGAAATGTTATATTTACTTAAAATTTAATCCGAATGAAGCCTGATTTATTTGAAGCCCCAGATTACTACAATCTCGACGATTTACTTTCTGAAGAACATAAATTGGTTCGCGATGCCGCTCGCCAATGGGTAAAGCGAGACATATCGCCAATTATTGAAGAATATGCCCAAAAAGCGGAATTTCCAGAACAGATCATTGGTGGATTGGCCGAAATAGGAGCATTTGGGCCATATATCCCAGAAGAATATGGAGGAGCCGGATTAGATCAGATCAGCTACGGATTGATTATGCAGGAAATCGAACGTGGTGATAGTGGCGTTCGTTCCACAGCTTCCGTGCAATCCTCATTGGTTATGTTTCCCATATTCGCCTACGGTACTGAGGAACAACGAAAAAAATATTTGCCCAAATTGGCAACAGGCGAGTGGATGGGCTGTTTTGGTCTTACCGAACCCAACCATGGTTCCAATCCTGGGGGAATGGAAACCAAGTTTAAGGACGCTGGCGACCATTATGTACTGAACGGGGCAAAACTGTGGATTTCCAACTCACCATTCGCCGATGTGGCCGTAGTTTGGGCCAAAAATGAAGAAGGCAGGATTCACGGACTTATTGTGGAACGCGGAATGGAAGGGTTTTCCACTCCGGAAACACATAATAAATGGTCACTGAGGGCATCTGCCACCGGAGAGCTTATTTTTGATAATGTAAAAGTGCCCAAAGAAAATCTCTTATCGGGCAAAAATGGTTTGGGAGCACCCCTAGGTTGTTTGGACTCGGCCCGATATGGAATTGCATGGGGAGCCATCGGGGCAGCTATGGATTGTTACGATACGGCCTTGCGCTATGCCAAAGAGCGGTTGCAATTTGGAAAACCCATTGCCGCATTCCAGCTGCAACAAAAGAAATTGGCCGAAATGATTACAGAAATCACAAAGGCCCAGTTGTTGGCTTTTCGTTTGGGACAATTAAAGAATGAAGGCAAGGCGACCACCGCACAAATTTCGATGGCCAAGCGGAACAATGTGGAAATGGCCATTAAAATAGCCCGGGAAGCAAGACAAATGCTGGGCGGCATGGGTATAACCGGGGAATACAGTATTATGCGCCACATGATGAATTTGGAAAGTGTGATTACTTATGAAGGTACACATGACATTCATCTATTGATCACTGGTGCAGATATTACGGGAATCCAAGCGTTCAAATAGAGGAGTAAATCACAAAATTTTTTCTACCGTAACCCTTATCGATTTGCTGATGGGGGTCTGACTTTTGTCGGCAAAATGGTTGTGGGGCACCAACATATTGGTCTCAGGAAAATAGGCGGCCATGTTCCCTTTGGGAATGTTATAGGTCACTATCAAGAATTTCTCTGCGGTACGTTGGATACCATCATAATGGCTGTGCAGATTGACCACATCCAATTGTGTCAACCCCTTTTCGGTCATATCCTCTTCATTCATAAAAACCACTCGGCGTTCGTTGTGGATGCCACGGTATCGGTCGTTCAACCCATAAATCGTAGTGTTGAATTGGTCGTGTGAACGAATGGTCATCAATAATAATTCATTTGCTTGCAACTCGTGGTCTGGCAAGGGGGTAATCGATAATTGCGCCATGCCATTCGGGAGCATCCTAAAATCTCGGTTACGGACATTGTTGGGCAAGTAGTATCCAAACCCTTTAGATTGCTCACTGGTGTTCTGGAACCCTTTCACGGTTTTATCGATCAATTTTCGGATGAGATTGTAATCCTGACCTAATTCATACCAGTTCATGGAGTGATTGCCTCTAAAATAGGTGTGTGCCAAGAGCGCAATAATCTCTGGCTCACTTTTGATATGCTCAGAAGCAGGTTTCAGTAGCCCTTTGCTCTGCCTTACTTTGCCCGTGCTGCTTTCCATGGTCAAAAATTGGAGCTCACCGTTTTTCTCATCTTTTTCAGAACGACCAAATGTGGGCAATACCAATGCAGTTTTGCCGGTTATCAAATGGCTTCGGTTAAGTTTGGTGCTAATTTGTACGGTCAACTCACAATTTTGAATAGCCTCTGCGGTGTATTTGGTATCCGAAGCCGCCATCACAAAATTACCGCCCAAACAAATAAAGACCTTTGCCTTTTTTTCGTGCATTGCCTCGATGGCCTCCACGGTATCATACCCTTTTTCGGTGGGAGGATCAAAGTTGAGGTGTTCTTGAATTTTTTTGTTCAGCCTCTTGTTTACGTAGTGCATGATGCCTACGGAGCGGTCGCCTTGGACATTGCTGTGCCCTCGAACCGGACAAGTACCTGCAAAGGGTTTGCCCACGGCTCCTTTGAGCAGCAAAATATTCACGTATTCCTTGATGCAGTCCACTGCATTTTTATGCTGGGTGATTCCCATGGCCCAACAGATGACGATTTTGGAGTTTTCGGCCAACAGCTCCACCACCTTGTCAATTTTGTGCATATATACCCCGGTCCTTTGTTGAAGGCTCTCAACATCATAGCAATCCAAATCTTTTATCAGTTCATCATATCCATCCACGTATTCCACAATAAATTCATGGTCAAGTACATTGTGGTTTTTGGCGTCCAGCGCTACCAGTTTTTTTAGGATCAATTTGGCCAGGGCAACATCCTCATTAATTTTGACAGGTAAGTGAATGTCGGCAATGGGCTGTCCGTTGCCCAACATGTCGGAAACACTTTGGGGATTTTTAAAGTTGACCAATCCTGTTTCGGCCAAGGGGTTGATGCTGATGACCTTGCCACCATTCTTTTTGCATTTTTCCAAAGCGGATAGCATTCTCGGGTGATTGGTCCCGGGATTTTGCCCTACAACTAAAATCACCTCTGCACCATAAAGGTCATCCAGTTTTACCGAGCCTTTGCCAATGCCCAAGGTCTCAGAAAGTGCCACGCCCGATGATTCGTGGCACATATTGGAGCAATCGGGCATGTTGTTGGTGCCAAAAGCTCTGGCAAACATGCCATAGAGGTAGGCAGCTTCATTGCTAGATCTACCGGAGGTATAAAAAATCGCCTCGTTTGGATCCTTGAGTCGATGGAGTTGCTCCGAAATCAATTCAAAGGCATCTTGCCAAGAAATGGCCTCGTAATGGACACTATTTGGCCTTAAGACCATCGGTTCTACTATGCGTCCTAATTTGTTGAGTTCAAAATCACTGAGTCTGGAAAGTTCCTCTACGGAATGTTCCGCAAAAAAGTCGGCGCCGATATGTTCCCGGGTAGCTTCATCGGCCAAAGCTTTTGCCCCATTTTCACAGTATTCCGCAATTTTTGATGGATTTTCGGGAACGGGCCAGGCACAGCTAGGGCAGCGAAAACCGTCCTCTTGGTTCATTTCCAGCAAACTGCGCATGGAACGCACTATCCCCATTTCCTTAAAACCGTGCCGTAGGGCTTCTTTTACGCCCAGAAGTCCAGCTGAGGTCTCCATGGGTTCCTTAAGGCGAAGCCCAGTAAACTTAATGTCTCCGGTAAGGGAAATGTTCCGTTTTGTTTTGTTCTCCATAGTGATCAGTATTGCAATTTTGGATTGGGATAATTGTCCGACTGGTCTTCTGCCCGATTCTCAAGGCAAGTAAAGTCTTTTTCCAATAGCAGATGTAATTTTTTCCCGTTCGGAAGCTCCATTTCGTGTTCAAAACCTACGGTATGGTTGTGGAACCAATTTTTTCCATCAGTTTCTGGAATCATCAATAGCATAATATGATCGGTATAGGATGCCAGTAGTTCATTTGCTTCTGGCATCAGCTTGACCTGATACTGAAAAACATTGTCCACCAATTCGGTTGTTTCCACGATGGAACCTGTTTCGGAGAGTTGTTTTACCTCACTTTGGGTCAATCTAAATCGTATGGAATTCCCTTTGATCCTAATTTTCATGTGCACATTCAATTCGTCTTGGTAAGTTACGGCATTCCGTTCACTTCTTCGAATCAAATAATTTTTTGCTCATTCTCATATCGGCATATCTAGGGTCCTGTACGTAGTTTTCTTTTTTCATTTTGATGACCTCAATGCTCAGGAACCCGAATTCTTCCACGACTTTACCATAAAATCGGTAAATGCCCTTTCCCCTGAAATAATACTTGGCTGCCACGGGTGGGAAGAGCACCGTGTCGAACACTTCGCCGTGCTGGTCTACCAAAGTGGCAAAGTGCATGCGCTTGCCATGATGGGTGGAGGTGTTTTTTACCGTGACCAGATACCCATAAATATCGATGTACTTGTTGAGGTACCGTTCCAAGTCTTTTTGTCCGTTCGTGTTTTTGGGAGGCTCCTCCAACAATTCAAAAGGACTGCAAAGACAGAAGCCCAAGAGTTCCAATTGCTCAAAGGCGGTTTCCAAAGCCGTAGTGTTCAGTTGGGGCATTTGAAATTTTTGATGCCTTGGCGGAAAAAGCTTTGGGTGTTCCAATCGGTCGTTTTTGGAGAGCATCAAATGGGCTTTCCAGAGCAGTTCGTGCTTGTTGATTCCCGTAAAACGAAACGCATCAATACGGATCAAAATGGAAAGTTGCTCCATGCGGATAAATACTCGGTCCAAGAAATCTTCCAAAGAGGAAAAACTTCCGTGGAGCATCCGCTCTTTTAGGATGCGTTCCATGACCCTGCTCTCCAGGTCGCGGAGGTACATCATTCCCAAGTAAATGTGCTTGCCGTAAATGCGGTTGACGATCATACTTTTGTTCACGCAGGGCGGATGAATGGTCGCACCCATCATTCGGGCATCGTGCACGTAGAATTCCGAACGGTAGAACCCGCCTCCATTATTGAGCACGGCCACCATATATTCCAAAGGAAAATAGGCCCTCAAAAACAAACTTTGATAGCTCTCCACGGCATAGGAGGCAGAGTGCCCTTTGGCAAAAGCATAGCCTGCAAAACTGGCCACTTGGTTCCAGATTTCTGAGATGAGGGATTCCGCGTAGCCCTTTTTCCTGCAATTGGAAATAAACTTGTCCTGTACTTTTTGGAACTCTTCCCGCGAGCGGAACTTACCGCTCATACCCCTTCGGAGTACATCGGCTTCGCCAAGGTCCAGACCGGCAAAATGATGGGCCACTTTGATCACATCTTCTTGGTAGACCATTACCCCGTAGGTGTCCGGCATAATTTCCAACATCACGGGATGTGCCTTTTCCTCGGTTCGTCCTTTATTCCGATGGCGTAAAATATATTCCCGCATCATACCGCTTTTGGCCACACCGGGACGGATAATGGAACTGGCGGCGACCAATCCCAGATAATTATCGACCTGTAGTTTTTTCAACAACATCCGCATGGCGGGCGATTCCACATAAAAACAGCCCATGCATTGCGCGGTCTTGATCAAGTTGTTGATGACAGGGTCTTTTTTAAACCCTTTGATGTTGTGGATATCTATTCTGTCATATTTTTCAGGTTGGTTGTAGGCGACGATTTCCAGTGCCTCCTTGATTTTGCCCAGTCCCCGCTGACCAAGGATGTCAAATTTGTAGAGTCCCACATCCTCGGCAATGACCATATCGTATTGGGTAGTGGGAAATCCCTTTGGCGGTAAATGAGTAGCCGAAAACCAATGCAAAGGTTTGTCGCTGATCAAAATCCCCCCTGCGTGAATGCTCAAATAATTGGGTTTGCCCTTGAGCAAGCTGCCATATTTCAGTACGAGTTTTGATACATGGTCCAGTTGGTCGAAATCATATCTTCCCGCCAGTAAAAAATCAATTTCCTGTGGTGGAAGTCCGAACACTTTGCCTAATTCCCGAATTACGCCCCGCTCCTTAAAAGTGACATAAGTACCGAGCAGAGCCACGTGTTCAAAACGTTTGAAAATATATTCGGTCATGGCAGGGCGATCCTTCCACGAAAAATCAATGTCAAAATCGGGAGGATTGGCTCGATAGAGGTTAATGAAACGCTCAAAATAGAGGTCTAGCTCCATAGGGTCCACATCGGTGATGCGGAGCAGGTAGGCCACAATGCTGTTGGCGCCACTGCCTCGACCTACATAAAAGAATCCTTTTTGTCTTGCTTCGGAAACAATGTCCCAATTGATTAAAAAGTAGGAAACGAAACCCATTTTTTTGATGAGTTCCAATTCCTTGTTCAATCTGTTTTTGATGGAATCGTTCACTTCTTCATATCGATAGGGGAGTCCTTCGGCACAGAGTTGGTCCAAGAGCTGTTCGTCTTCTTCAACGCTTCCCAAATAGGTTTTCAGGTTTTGAGGTTTTCTGTCCTTGGAAAAGTCAAAATGGATGCTGCACTTGTTGAGCAGTTTTTCCGTGTTTTCCAAAATAAAAGGGAATTCTGAAAAAGCAGCGGCCAGATTTTGGACGGGATACATTTTTTCTTCTTCGCTGGCCTCTTCTTCCTTTGGAAGTTTGCTCAATAGTAGATTATTGTCGATGGCCCTTAGCAATCTGTGAGCGTTGAAATCCTGTTTGTTCCGAAAGGTAACGGGCTGCTGTACCACTAACTTGGTTGTGAGTGATGCCAACTTGGAAAAGGGAAGCCTACGTAGGTCTTTGATAGAGATTCCGATGAACTCATGATTTTTAAATTGTTCCAGTTCATTGAGCAGCACTTGTTCAAAAGGATATACTACGAATGCATTTTTGAAATCGGGGGCACGGTCTGGAATTTCTGAACCATCATGAAGGTGGTGAGACAAAAAATCATTTAATTCCAGATACCCTTCGTTGTTCTGGGCAATGCCGATAAAGCAGGGTTGGGTTCCATTCCTAAAATCAATGCCCAAAATCGGCTTGATGCCGAATTCCGGTGCTTTTCGAACAAAGTTCAATCCTGCTGAGGTATTATTGATATCCGTGAGCACCAATTGGGTTACGTGGTTCTGTTGCGCCAATTGCAATAGCTCCACCTCCGAAAAGGTCCCGAATCGTAAACTATAATATGTGTGGCAGTTTAAATACAATTGTCAGTCATCAATTATCAATGTCCAATTATCAGTTATCAATTGCTCATTGGAAATTGGTCACTGTTTTCGATGTGCCAAAACCACAGGCGGTTCCCCATTAAAGGGGTTGTGCATGCTCCCAATGGTCTTTGCGCCCATGGCAGAGGCGCGGAGCACACTTCGACTTCCAAACCGGTTACGGACACGGTCCATGGCTTGGTATAGGTTCAAGGCTTCTTCGGTATCTTCGAAAAGGTTGATCTGGTAGTTGCCCGATACCAAATGGCTGAACCGAATCCCGATGAGACGGACCAACATCCGTTTGTTGTACAGTGAGTCGAACAGTTCCAATATTTTTGGGATAAGGGTATGGTCGGCGCTCGTGTACGGAATACGAGATTGTTTGGAGTAGGTGTTGAAATCGGAATACCGGATTTTTACGGCAACGCAGGCCGTCAACTTATCGCCTCGACGTAGTTGATAGGCCAAGTTTTCGGTCATGGCAATCAAAATACCCCTGAGTTTGATGACATCGATGGTGTCTTTATCAAAAGTCCTTTCGTTGGAGATGGATTTTCTGTCGTGGAACGGAATTACGGGAGTGTTGTCTATCCCATTGGCCCTTTTCCAGATTGTCCTACCATTGGCACCCAACACCCGTTGCATTATGTCCATGGGCATATCTTGAACGGTTTTTACTTGCCGTATGCCCAAATTTCGAAGGGTTTGATAGGTTTTATCGCCTACCATCGGAATTTTTTTGATGGAAAGTGGAGCCAAAAAAGGTTTTTCAAGGCCAAAATCTATTTTGAGCTGATTGTTGGGTTTGGCTTCGTTGGTCGCCACTTTGGAAACGACTTTGTTCACTGATAGCCCGAACGAAATGGGCAGTCCTGTTTCCCGAATGATTTTCTGCCGCATTTCCGTGGCATATTTGTAGCAGCCAAAAAAACGGTCCATGCCCGATAGATCGGCGTAAAACTCATCAATGCTCGATTTTTCGAAAACAGGTACATGTTCTTTGATAATCTCCGTGACCACATCCGAATATTTGCTGTAGGTGCCCGCATTGCCACGGATGACCACGGCTTCGGGACAAAGTTCCTTGGCCATTTTCATGGGCATGCCCGAATGGACGCCAAATCCACGGGTCTCATAGCTACAGGCCGCCACTACACCACGGTCGCTGGTACCGCCCACCAATAAAGGCTTGTTTTTAAGCTCTGTATTGATGATGCGCTCCACGGACACATAAAAAGTATCCAAGTCTAGATGCAAAATCGTCTTTTCCATTGTTCAGTTGAAGGAAAGCTAAATTATGGAAATAATCCTATAAAATGGAAATAATCCAAAAAATAAATATCAACAATCCATGCTATTATTTTTTCCGAAAAATCATCATATCTTTGTCACGTTGTGTTGGATTCCAGTCGTGATGATTGGAATCAGGTTGAAGCATCAAAACCGATGCTCGCCAATGAAAGGCTTTCCTTTTGGAAGGCTTTTTTTGTTTGTGGTAATAAGAAAAGGATAAGTGCGGGTGCCACCTCGAGCGCAGTCGAGAGGCTCTGAATGCCAGTTTGGAGCTATATCAACTTCCAGAAATGCTATGTGCCACATGGTGCACTAGTGAAGCGGCCAGTTTAGCCGTTTGTCCATCAATATCGTATTTTGGATTCATCTCGGCAATATCCAAACTGATCAATTTGCCAGAACCGATAATGGTTTTTAAACACTCCAAAACTATGTATGGATTAAAGCCCATGGGCGAAGCTGCACTGACTCCGGGCGCGTAGGCCGAGGAAAAACCATCCAAGTCGATGGTCACATAAATGTGGTCCACATTTTTGGCAAAGGCATTGATCCAGGTTGTGATTTCCTCCAGTAAGGGAATTTGGAAGGTATCGTTCATCACATAAATGACATCAAGGTCCCTAGCCGTTTGAAAAAGACTTCGGTCGTTGGCATCCCTTCGAATACCCAAACACAGATAGTTGAAATCGATGCCTTCTTTCTCACAGTCCTTGGCTATTTGATAAAACGGAGTGCCGGAATTGCTCTGCTCCGTATTCTTTCGCAAATCAAAATGTGCATCAAAATTGATAATGCCGATGGTCTGTCCTTCTTTTTTTGCATCTAAATATTTTTTGATACCATTATAATGGCCATAGGCCATATCGTGTCCGCCACCCAAAACAATCGGAAACTGTTTTTTCTCCAAAAGCAGGCTAACCGCTTCGGTCAGCTTCATTTGGGCAGACTCCATATCCCCTTCATCACAGGTAATGGAACCCACATCGTGCAAAAGCACATGGCTACCCAAGTGATTGGGCATTTTTCCAAAACTACTTTTAATAGTGTCCGGACCATTCACTGCACCAATTCGCCCTTGGTTACGGCGAACCCCTTCATCGCAGGCGTAGCCCAAAAGCGCAATGGATTTTTTTTGGGCTTCGGGGACTTCTTCCAAAGGTGTGCAGTGTACCTTTTCGTGGAGGTACAGCCATTTATTGGAGATTCTACCTGTCCATAGGTCAGATTTGGGAGCTTCGTAATTTTTCATTGCTGTCAAAAAAGGTGGTCCAAAATATTAGGTTCTACCAGATGAGGCAAAGTTACTTTTAAATTTGGAGTGCGCTCCATTTCTCGTTCAATGGCAAATCGGGCTTCCTTATTTCTAGCCCAACTTCTTCGGGAAATCCCATTGTTCACATCAAAAAATAACATTTTCTTCAATCGGCTGGAAGCTTCTTCGGAACCGTCGAGCACCATGCCAAACCCACCATTGATCACTTCGCCCCAGCCAACGCCGCCACCGTTGTGGATGGATACCCAGGTAGCTCCCCTAAAACTGTCCCCGATCACATTTTGGATGGCCATATCGGCGGTAAATTTGCTGCCATCGTAAATATTGCTCGTCTCTCGAAAGGGGGAATCGGTTCCGCTAACATCGTGATGGTCGCGACCCAATACCACGGGAGCACTGATTTCACCCTTGGCAATGGCGGTGTTGAAAGCATCAGCGATTTTGCTTCGCCCTTCGGTATCGGCATAAAGGATTCGAGCTTGCGAACCTACCACCAATTTGTTTTGTTCCGCTTCCGAAATCCATTTGATGTTGTCCTGCATTTGCTGTTGGATTTCTTCTGGTGCTTCGGATTTTATCTTTTTCATCACCTCCAAGGCAATGGCATCCGTTTTTTGAAGATCTTTTGGGTCTCCCGACGTACAAACCCATCGGAAAGGGCCAAAACCATAATCAAAACACATGGGTCCCAAAATATCCTGCACATAAGATGGATACCTGAAATCGATATTGTTCTCGGCCATCACATCGCCGCCCGCACGGGAAACTTCCAATAAAAAGGCGTTTCCATAATCAAAAAAGTAGGTGCCTTTTGCAGTGTGCTTGTTGATGGCATTGATTTGTCTTCGCAAAGATTCTTGTACTTTTTCTTTAAAAGCCTCGGGATTGTCAACCATCAAAGCGTTGGATTCCTCAAAAGAAAGTCCAACGGGATAGTAGCCACCCGCCCAAGGATTGTGCAAAGAAGTTTGGTCCGATCCCAAATGAACAAAAATATTTTCCTCATCAAACCGTTCCCAAACATCGACCACATTGCCGATGTAGGCCAAGGAGATCACTTCCTTGTTTTTTACAGCATCTTTGGTGCGTACCACCAATAGGTCCAAATCCACCAACAATTCATCCACCCAACCTTGATCGTGTCGTTTTTTGGCAGCTTCGGGGTTGACCTCGGCACAAATGGTGATACCGCCAGCAATATTTCCTGCTTTGGGTTGAGCGCCACTCATGCCGCCCAATCCAGCAGTTAAGAAAATTTTGCCTTCGGGGGATTCATTTTTCTCCAATATTTTTCGGAAAGCATTCATTACTGTGATGGCCGTTCCGTGTACTATGCCTTGTGGACCAATGTACATATAGGAACCTGCAGTCATTTGTCCATACTGAGTCACACCTAATGCATTGAAACGTTCCCAATCGTCAGGTTTGGAGTAATTCGGAATCATCATGCCATTGGTGACGACCACCCTTGGCGCTTCTTTTGATGATGGAAAAAGTCCCATCGGATGCCCTGAATACATATGCAAGGTCTGCTCCTCGGTCATTTCAGCCAAATATTTCATGGTGAGTAGGTACTGTGCCCAGTTTTGAAACACTGCTCCATTTCCTCCGTAGGTGATTAATTCCTCGGGGTGTTGTGCCACAGCGGGGTCCAAATTATTTTGAATCATCAACATAATGGCTGCTGCCTGATGCGTTTTTGCAGGATATTCTGAAATAGGACGTGCATACATTTCATAATCGGGCTTGAACCGATGCATATAAATGCGACCATAGGTTTTTAACTCCTCCGCAAATTCGGATGCGAGTTCCTTGTGCCAAGCCTCGGGAAAATAGCGTAGCGCATTTTGCGCGGCCAGTTTTTTCTCTTCTTTGGAAAGAGTGTCTTTCCGTTTTGGGGCTGGATTTCCGTTTTTTGGATAAGCCTTTTTTGCAGGAAGCTGTGCGGGTATGCCTTGAAGTATCTGTTGCTGAAATTCAGTCATGATTTAAATTTTTAGTGGATGGGGGTTCCATTTTTCCATACCGAACTAGGTTTTAATTGCCCTTGGTGGTATGTGATTTCTTGGTAATTGTCGGTTGGGAAAACAACAAAGTCGGCTTGCGCTCCTGCTTCCAGTTTTCCACGGTCTTCCAATCGTAATGCTGCAGCTGCCCTAAAGGTGATTCCTGAAAGCACTTCGGTGTTCGACAGTTTTTCAAAGGTTCCCAAAATACTGGCTTGGGTCAACAAGTCGCCCATGGGGGCAGATCCTGGGTTGTGGTCGCTGGCAATGGACAAAGCGCCGCCTGCATCTAAAATTTTACGGGCAGGGGTGTAAGCACATCCCAATCCGAGGGATGCTCCCGGCAAAGCTGTGGCAATGGTGTTGCTCTTGGCCAACAATTGGATTTCTTTTTCGGTACTGGCTTCCAAATGGTCGGCGCTTAACGCATCAAAATCTACGGCTACTTGACTCCCTCCTGTGGTAAATTGGTCGGCGTGTACGGTGATATCGAATCCCATTGCTTTTGCTTTTTGAAAATAGGGTTTGATTTCTTCGGGGGAAAAAGCACTTTCCTCTACAAAGGCATCCACTCGATTAGCCAAATTTTCAGCTTTGATGATAGGAAACAATTCGTTCATGATCACATCTAGATATTCTCGGTCTTGATTCCAATCTTTGGGCTTCATGTGGGCTGCTAAACAGGTCGGAACCAAGGTCGCATTAGAAGTTTTATTGGCCTGTTTAATGGCACGTAGCATTTTCAGTTCTTCATCCACAGAAAGCCCGTAGCCACTTTTTACCTCGAGGGTTGTTATCCCATTTTTTAAATGTTTTTGACTTCTAGAAATGATACCTGAAACCAATTCATCCTGTGAAGCTTTTCGGGTTTGGGTCACCGTGTCCCAGATGCCACCACCTGCCTTGGCAATTTCCAAATAGGTTTTTCCTGCATTTCGGTAAGCGTAATCTCGAGCGCGGGTGCCCCCAAAACAAATATGGGTATGGGAATCCACAAACCCTGGTAGGCAAACATGTTTCCCATCGATATGGTGAATATCGACATCGGATGATTTCATTTCATCGAAAACTCCAACTTTGAGAATTTTTCCATCAGCGACCAGAATCCCTCCATTTTCAATAATGGGTAGTTGATCATCTTTGAGCGCTCCCTTTAAGGGGAGTCCCGTCATCGGCAGCAATTGGGTGAATGGTCCTATTAAGAGTGGTTTGTTCATATCAGTACGTTTCAAATTCATCAAGATGTGGTGCATCCCAAGTCAGTTCTTTTTCTTTCATTACCGATTCCACCAAATCAATGATTTCTCGATTTTGAATGATTTCAATTCCTTTTTCAATATCGTCTGCAAAGACACGGTCGTTTTCGGCGAAAGCAACCTTTGTTCTCAGGAAGGTATGGATTTCATCCAACAGAATCCCCGATTTCAATGGTTTTCTATATTCAAATGCCTGAGCTGCGGTCAATAACTCGATGGCAAGGATTTTCTCTACGTTGTTAATAATGTTGAGCGCTTTTCTACCGCTGATGGAACCCATGCTCACATGGTCTTCCTGTCCCAAAGAGGTTGGGATACTGTCCGCACTGGCAGGGAAACACAAACTTTTGTTCTCGCTGGCCAATGCAGCCGAGGTATACTGCAAAATCATATAGCCAGAATTGATGCCCGTATCCTTCATCAATAATTTGGGAACTCCTGGACTGTTGCCTTCCAGGGCCAGGTAAATGCGTCGGTCGGAGATATTTCCGATTTCCGAAGCGGCCAAAGCTGCGTAATCCAAAGCCATGGCCAAAGGTTGCCCGTGGAAATTTCCACCGCTTATGGTGAGTTCATCATTTACGATGACAGGGTTGTCGGTTACCGAGTTGAGCTCGATTTCCAATAATTCTTTGAGGTGCAACCAAGCATTTCGTGATGCGCCATGTACTTGCGGGATACAGCGAAGGGAGTAGGGGTCCTGTACACGTTCACAATCAATATGATCTTCCAAAATCTCGGAACCTTGGAGCAAGGTACGGATCCTGCCCGCAACGTGCTGATTGCCTTTGAAGGGCCGTAGTTTGTGCAATTCTTCAAAAAATGGCTTCATGGAACCTTGCAGGCCTTCGAGCATCATAGCACCGATAATATCGGCATGGCGCAAACAATGTTGTAGTTTGTGAACGACCATCACTCCATGTGCAGCGATAAATTGGGTGCCATTGATTAAGGCAAGCCCTTCTTTTGGACCCAAATTTAGCGGTTGTAACCCTTTTTGTTGAAATAGTACTTGTGTTGGAATGGTTTTACCTTGATATTCTACTTTGCCGAGACCAATCAACGGCAAAAACAGATGGGAAAGCGGTGCTAAATCGCCGGATGCGCCAACCGAACCTTGGGATGGAACCATGGGAATGGCATCGTTATCCAAATGCCACAACATGCGTTGCAAGGTGGTTTCTGCAATCCCCGAAAACCCTTTCGCCAAAGCATGGATTTTAAGAATCAGCATGATTTTAGCCAATTCATTGGAAATGGGTTGTCCCACTCCTACGCTATGACTTTGCAATATATTGGATTGAAGTATTTTGGTGTCCTCCTTGGAAATTTTGGTGTTACAAAGAGGACCAAAGCCCGTGTTGATGCCATACACTGTATCGCCTTTTTCCACAATGCACTGTACCCGTTGGTGACTTGCATTCACATTTTTAAGGCACTCTTCTGAGAAAATACCTTTTGTGGTTCCCTTGGCCAAACCCAAAGCTATGCTTGCGGTTAAATGATCCTCACCAAATTGAAATTTTCGGTCTTTTGCCATGTTCTTTCCTTTTCCATAAAATTATAGGTTATGATTAATAACCACCAATACTTATTTTTGTAATAATCAATAAGTATGAATTATCAATTAGAACTTCGTCATTTTATCTATTTTTTGGCTGTGGCCGAAGAACTTCATTATAGAAAGGCAGCTGAAAAGTTGTTTATTTCCCAGCCGGGTTTGAGTACGCAAATCAAACAAATGGAAGAGATACTTGGAACGCAACTTTTTGTGAGGGACAAAAAGAAAGTGAGTTTGACACCAGCGGGGGAGTTTTTAAAAAAGGAGGTAGAGTTTATTTTGAATCATCTCGACCAGACCAAAAAACAGGTGAAACTTATAGGCGATGGACAATTGGGAGAGGTTCGAATCGGGTTTTTAGGTTCGGCCATGCAAAATGTGGTGCCCAATTTATTATTAGGATTGAAGGAAAAGTATCCCGCCGTGCACACCACTTTGGAAGAGCTTTCCAACAGAGCACAGATCAATGCAATTTTGGCCGACCGATTGGATTTGGGTTTTGTGCGATTGTCACGAGTACCGAAAGGATTGGATGTGAAACCTGTTTTTGAAGATACCTTTTCTTTGGTACTGCCAGAGGACCATCCTTTGGATGAAGCTAATTTTAAGAATATCAATCAAGTGGCTGAAGAGGCTTTTATCCTATTTTCCCAAGATTATAGCCCTATGTACTACGATACGGTGCTCAGTATTTGCGTGGATAACGGATTTGTTCCGAATGTGTCACATAAATCCGTTCATGCGCAGACCATTTTTAAATTGGTAGAGAATAAGTTGGGTATTGCCATTGTTCCGACAACGCTTCAACATGGGTTTCAGATGAAAGTAAAGTTTATCGAAATGAAGAAAATAAAACAGCGTGCTGTTTTGAGTATGGTCTGGAAAACGGATAATCGAAATCCTGCGCTTCAAAAATGTATGGACTTGCTCATGAAATTATGATGGGAACAATTTGGAGCGTAACTTTGGAATTCAACTTAAAGAATAGTTATGATTTTTGATTTGATCGAAAAGAGAAGAAGTATTTTTCCTCCTCAATATATTGATAGGCCCATTGCCAAAGATGTCTTGGAAAAAATTCTGGAAGCCGCCAATTGGGCACCTACCCACAAAAAAACCGAGCCATGGCGTTTTAAAGTTTTGACTGGGGACAAGAAACAGGAGTTGGGTATTTTTCTTGCCAATAAGTATGAGGAAACGGATCCTAATCCGAAACAGATAAAAATTAAAAAATTACAGTTCAACCCATCCAATTCGGGAGCGGTAATTGCAATTTGCATGCAACGCGATCCAAAAGAAAGTTTGCCCGAGTGGGAAGAAATTGCCGCAGTTTCCATGGCGGTGCAAAACATGTGGCTATGTTGCACAGAATTGGGAATTGGAAGTTATTGGTCTTCGCCTGGACTCATCAAATACATGGATGAGTTTTTTGATTTGGCACCGGGTGAAAAATGTTTAGGCTTTTTCTATATGGGCTATTATGAAGGAGCTGTTGAACCATCGAGTAGAACCCCTATTTCGGAAAAGGTGGAGTGGATGGACTAAGCAAAAGTAAACAGGTCGCCCGCATATTTGATGGTGATGTACACGTAAAAAATGGCATAAGCCACTGTTAGGACGAACTTCATAAAAGTGCCCGTTAAAAAGCCTAAAAATGAACCGAAAGCCGCCTTCATGGCGGTTTTTTTATTGGCTTTGTTCAGCAGTTCACCAACTAATGCACCTACAAACGGCCAAATAATAATTCCGAAGGGACCAAAAACAGGAACAAAAATGGCGACGAGCAATCCAACAATGGTACCCCACATTCCGGCTTTACTACCTCCAAATTTTTTGGTGCCCATAGCTGGAATCACATAATCCAAAATTGTAATGGTAATGGCGAGGACAAATGTAATTCCGAGCACCCACCAATTATCCGGTATGGCTTTGGTCAAATAAAGTAGTAGCAGCCCCACCCAACTAATGGGAGGTCCTGGCAATACCGGCAAAAAGCTGCCCAATATGCCAATAAGCATTAAAAGAAACCCTAAAATGAGCAATGCAATGTCCATGGTCGTGTTTTACTGTTAGACAAATGTAGCCGACAATTGTTACAAACAAAATCAAAATAAAACCCTACTCTTAATTTTTTCGTAGGTAAATTTGAAACCGATTATCAAGCGTTCGTGAAACTGCATAGCGTACATACAAAACCAAGGTTCATCCGAATAGGGTGCGCAGGTATGTGTGTATTTTATTTGATCGGACTTTTTAACAGTCTGGTATTGGAGACCTTGCATGAGGCTGCTCACATTTGGGCCCCTGAAACACATTATCATGGTTTTGCGTCCGATCACGAAACTATCGATTATTCTTCATTGGATGCCATGGCCGGTCACTCGCATGAGGCATTGGAAGCCTTAAAGGAGTTGTTGGTGGCCAACCAACCCGATAAGCAAGAATCTAAAGGTGATTTTAGCCTTAAATTGGACAAACATTTTTTTGAGGACGCTCAAAGAACGTTGAAATTGCATTCTTGGACCGTAAACAGGGGGCATTGGGCATACATAGACTTAACTTCTCTTTGGAGTCAGGGCATAACCACGCCCCCTCCCCAGTATGGCTAAAAATAGTAGACCAATTTTTGAAAATAGGTTCCAATCTTCTTTGGAACTGGTCTAGTATTTCTATAGTTCAGACTTATTTACACAAATCAAATTAAAAGATAACGACATGAAATATTTTATGGCGGCATTGTCCATGCTTTTTATGGGCACTATTGCTGCACAAAACGTAAAGGGAAAACTGGTGGATGAGGCAGGTTCCCCGATAGAGGATGCTGGTATTTTTAACAAGACCAGTGGTCAACATAGCCATACCGATGGAACGGGACATTTTGTTCTGGACAGGACCTCGGTAAGCGATACCATTTACTTTTCCAGATTGGGATATGCCACCAAAACTTTGGTGGTGAAACAATCTGATCTTGGCACTTCCTTGACCATTGTGTTGGACGAAAGTTCAATTTCCTTGGATCAAGTAGTCTTGGTATCGGAAGTTGATGCACTTAGCAGATTGGTAGATGTGGATGTTCAGGCGGATCCTGTAAAATCTTCACAAGAAATATTGAGAAAAGTCCCTGGACTCATTATAGGGCAACATGCCGGAGGAGGAAAGGCGGAGCAAATATTTTTGAGAGGTTTTGATGTGGACCACGGAACCGATGTGGCCATCAACGTGGACGGAATGCCGGTGAACATGGTGTCTCATGCCCATGGACAGGGATATGCGGACCTTCATTTTGTGATTCCGGAAACCATAGAGAACATCAATTTTGGAAAAGGGCCCTATTATGCGGACCAAGGCAACTTTAATACAGCAGGTTATGTTGACCTAAGATTGAGAAAAAGTTTGGAAAAAAATGTGCTCTCCACCGAAATAGGCCAATTTGGTGCCCGTAGGTTTATGGGAATGTTCAATGTAATGGATAATCAGAACAGCAATGCCTATTTGGCATCCGAACTGTACTTAACCGATGGGCCTTTTGAATCACCTCAGAATTTTAACCGAATAAATATTTTAGGTAGATACCGCTATGCATTGCCCGGTGATCAAGAACTGTTATTGACAGCTTCTCACTTTTCCAGCAAATGGGATGCATCGGGTCAAATACCCCAACGAGCCGTGGACCAAGGCTTGATTGGTCGTTTTGGGGCTATTGATGATACCGAAGGCGGAAAAACCAGCAGGACAAACTTTGTGCTCAATCACAATAAAAACTTGGGGATCGGTAAATCCATAAACACCATGGCCTATGTTTCGCATTATGATTTTGAACTGTATTCCAACTTTACCTTTTTCTTGGAAGACCCTGTAAACGGAGATCAAATCAAACAGTTTGAGGACCGAATGATGGCAGGAGCGAAGACAGTTTTCCAGAACAATTCGGCCAATTTGGGAGGGCTGGGATTTAAGTACAATGCAGGAATCGGTTTTAGGTACGATAATGTTGACGATAATCAATTGTCCCGTACCCTGAACCGCCAGGAACTGTTGGAGCGTTTGGCCTATGGCGATGTGGATGAGGTGAATGGTTACGCCTTTGCCGGTGCCGAGTTTAAATCGGGTAAATTTACGTTTGAACCAGCGCTGCGATTGGATTACTTCCGGTTCGATTACATCAACAAAATGAGCGAGCTGTACGATAGCCGTAGTGAAGAAAAGGTGGCATTCAGTCCTAAGTTCAATACCATTTACAGTCCAACAGCAAACACCCAGTTTTTCTTGAAAACAGGTATTGGTTTCCACTCCAACGATACCAGAGTTGTGGTAGCCAACGGTGGTGAAGAGATTCTGCCGGCGGCCTATGGGGTGGATTTAGGAACCATAATCAGACCAGTGGATAAGTTAGTCTTAAACGCTACACTTTGGACCTTGTTCCTAGATCAAGAGTTTGTGTACGTTGGGGATGCGGCCATTGTAGAACCCAGTGGAAAGACCAGAAGAATGGGACTAGAGGTAGGAGCAAGATACCAACCATTGGATTGGCTGTACCTTTATACAGATGCCAACTATACCCATGCCAGGAGTACCGAGGAGGCCGATGGGGAAGATTACATACCCTTGGCACCCGATTTTACCATGGTAGGTGGTCTTACTTTGGGAGGCGATCAGGGCTTTTCTGGGGGATTGAACTATAGGTATATTGATGACAGACCAGCCAATGAGGACAATTCCATCGTGGCTGAAGGCTATTTTGTTACCGATGCCACACTCAATTATAGTGTCAACAATTGGACATTTGGACTCATTTTGGAAAACCTGTTCGACACCGAATGGAACGAAACACAGTTTGCCACGGAAAGCCGTTTGTTCAACGAACCGAACTCTTTTGAAGAGATTCATTTTACTCCGGGCACACCTTTCTACTTGCGTGGAAAAGTTACTGTAACATTTTAAATAGTTATCCGCCAGTACACTACACTGGCGGATTTTTTCTTCATTTTTAAACTAAAAAATTAGTTTAAACTAAATATTTAGTTATATTTGTTTCGTGTTGAACTAAAAAGTTAGTTGATAATGAAACAACTTACCAAGGCAGAAGAAGAGGTTATGCAGCTTCTTTGGAAAATTGAAAAGGGGAATGTAGCCGCAATTTTGGAAGAATTGCCGGAACCCAAACCAGCCTATAATACTGTATCCACCATTGTTAGGATTTTAGAGGACAAAGGCTTTGTGTCGCACGAAAAAGTGGGCAAGGGTCACGTGTACTTCCCTTTGATGAAAAAGGAAGAGTACAGCAACCAAAGGTTGAACACCTTGATGGATGGATATTTCCAAGGATCATTTACGAGTATGGTATCCTTTTTTATGAAGAAGAATGATATCAGCCTGAAGGAACTCGAAGAGATTATGAAGAACATTAAAGACAAAGAGCAATGATTACTTATATATTGGAATCTTTAGCGTTTCAACTGGTCTTTTTGTTGACCTATGATCTTTTTTTGAAGAAAGAAACCTTTTTTCAATGGAATAGGGCTTACCTATTGGCAACCTTTGTACTTTCCATTCTGTTGCCTTGGATAAAAATAGAGGCTTTAAAGACAACCATGCCTCAAGAATTGGAGACCACAACTGTATTTTTGACTCAATTGGATGGAGTGGTTTTAGAACCAGATAGTCACGAGGTCAACTTTCTTGCAAGTGTACCTTGGCCGTATTTGGTGATGGCAATTGGCGCCATTTTGGCTGCACTTTGGTTTGTGTTCAAGCTTTTACAATTGGGTAGGCTTAAGAGTAAAAGTAAGGTGGTACATTATCCGGACTACACCAAGGTGATTATGCCACAAAGCACTTCAGCGTTTTCATTTTTTCGAAGCATTTTTATGGGAGCCCAAATTAAAAAGGACAAAGAGGCCAACATTTTAGCTCACGAAATGGTGCACGTAAAACAAAAGCACACCTTGGACCTGCTCTTTTTTGAATTGGCCCGAATTGTCTTCTGGTTCAATCCATTGGTGTACATATACCAGTATAGGGTAGCCGAGCTTCATGAATTTATTGCCGACGAAAAAGCGGTAAAGCAAGATAAGCAGGCACATTTTGAGATGCTGCTGTCCGAAGCTTTCCATACACAGAACATCAGTTTTGTCAATCAATTTTTCACAAAATCATTAATCAAAAAACGAATAGTCATGTTACAAAAAAAGAAATCCGAGGCCGTATGGCAATTAAAGTATGTGTTGTTGATGCCTTTGGTGTTGGGAATGTTGATATACACTTCTTGTGAAACCAAATCAAGTATAGCAGAAGAACTTTCGTTAGAGGAGCGATTAGCTCAATTGAATGTTGAAATTGAGGCAAAAGATTCCCTAACTTTAAACGAGATGAGCCAATTAAAAAAAATGGCCCGGAACATGTTGCCGGAAAAGAGCACGGGCAAGAAAGCTATCAGCCTCACACCCAATTCAAGTAATCCCTGGAAAGTTTCTTTTGGAAGAAAAGTATCGTTCAGTGAGATTGATGAGGTACCGGTTTTCCCCGGTTGTGAAGATGCCGATGATAAGCGCGCCTGTTTTCAGGAAAAAATACAAGAGCATATCCGTAAAAATTTCAATTACCCCGAAGAAGCCCAAGAGCAAGGTATTCAAGGTAGGGTAGATGCTAGTTTTTCTATTGATGAGCAAGGGAATGTTTCACATATTCAACTTTTGAGCCCATACCGGCTCTTAAAAAATGAAAGTAGAAGGATTTTAGATAGATTGCCTAAGATGCAACCAGGAAAACACGAAGGAAAAATTGTTCAACTAGACTATTCCATACCGATAACATTTGTCCTCGAAGGTGGAGCTAATGAAAAAAAGTTTCAACCGCTTAAAAGTGGTAATTATCCAAATATGGCCTTTGGTTCAATTGATGAGGTTCCTATTTTTCCAGGTTGTGAAGGAGCTCCGAGCAAGAGGGCTTGTTTTGAGAGTGCGATAATGACACATATTCGTAAAAACTTTAATTATCCGGAAGCAGCTCGTGAACAAGGTATAGAAGGTAAAGTGAATACCGTTGTTAGTATTGGTGTGGAAGGAGATGTAGTGGACATCCAATTTATGGGGGAAGCCCACGAACTATTAAAAAATGAAGTTGAAAGAATTTTGACCAGATTGCCCAAAATGCAAGCTGGAAAGTATGATGGAAAACCAGCCATTATTTCTTATTCCATTCCAATAGTTTTTAAGTTGGATGCCGTAAAACAAGAAAGCTATGACCAAGAAACTAAAATTTCTGTCCCTTTTGCCACGATAGATGAGGTTCCGGTCTTTCCTGGTTGTGAGGACGCAGTAGATAAAAGGAAGTGTTTTAATGAAAAGATTGTAGAACACATTAAAAAGCATTTTAATTATCCCGAAGAAGCTAAGGAAAAAGGTGTTCAAGGTAGAGTGTCCGTAGTGTTTACCATAGATGCCAATGGAGAAATTTCAACCATAAAAAAACGAGGACCAGATGTAATCTTGGAGAATGAAGCGGAAAGAATCATTAAACGTTTGCCCAAAATGCAACCGGGAAAACATAAGGGCGAAACCGTAAAAGTACCATTTGCCATTCCTATTACTTTTAGATTGCCAACCCAATCAGGGAACAGTTCGGCCAATAACACCAAAGACTATATGTTGGTAAATGCCAGTAAAATAAATAGGCGAGGAAAAGTGTTTTATGAAGGAACAGTAACAGATAAGGAATCTCTAGGATTGTCAGGGGTCACTATTTCAATAGATAGGAAAGAATCTGGTGTTCTATCAAATTTTAATGGTGTATTTTCAATAGAAGTTGAAGATGGTGATGTGTTGAAGTTTCAATATATCGGTCTTCCCAACAAATTGATTAGAATCCCCATGAATTGATTTCATAGGAACTAAAATTATTGCCATTGACAGTTCACGTAAAGGATTTTTACATTCCATTTTTGATTTTGTTCTTGTTCAAAGCCGGTGCACAAACATCGGCTTTGGCCGTTGCCGATAGTTTGTATGTCTTGGGCAACTACACAGCAGCCATTAACCAATATGCAAAGGTGGATTCTCCAAATTCGAATCTTCAGATTGCACGGGCATACAATGCCATAGGAAATTATGAAAAGGCCATTGTCCAGTACACCGCAACCTTGGACAAAAAACCTGATTTTGCGATTGCCCGTTTTGAACTGGGAAAACTTCTGTTGAAAACCAAAAAGTTTGGACCTGCCTTGGAAACCTTCCATACCCTGTTATCGTCCAAAAATCAGAACCCAGAGTATTTCTATTATTTGGGCAGGACCTACGAATCGGTAAATAAAACTGACAAGGCGAACAAAGCTTTTAAAACGTCAGTAGAAATGGACAGCACCCATCTGCGGAGTTTGTACGCCTTGGGAAAATATTATGTGGGTCAGGAAATCAAGGATTCCGCCTTGGTATTTATTGATAAAGGACTTAGGTTTTACGAAAATGATGTTGCTATGATCAATTTAAAGGCCTTGGCTTTTTATAACAACGGTCAGTTTCAGTTGGCCATTCCCCACTTTGAAAAATTATTGGAATTGGGCGAGGAAAAACCTTTTGTATTCGAAAAACTTGCATTTTGCTATTTTAGGAACTGGCAGCCCCAAAAAGCATTGGAAACGTATCACAGATTGAGCCATTTTCCGGATAAAATAGCTGCAGCATATTCAGGCCTGGGCGATGTGTATTTTGAGGAAGAGCAATTGGACAGTGCGCAGTTTTATATCCAAAAATCAATCGAAGCGCGAATGGCCCTATTCCCGCAAGAATATGCCAGCCTTGGCCGTATCGCCAGACTAAAGGGAAATACCAAAAAAGCCATGGATTACTATGTAAAAGCATGGGAAGAAAACAAGGACAACTATTTGAACTATTATCAGGTATGCACCTTGGCCGATGAATATTACAAAGATCCAAAAACACGTTTATCCTATTACGAAAACTTGCTCGATATGTACCCCGATTTGGTTCCGTACATTAAGGAAAGGGTAAAAAAACGTGTCAGCGAATTAAAGGAGGAAATCCATTTTGCGGGGAACTGATTTCTTCAAAATGTCGTAATTTCAGCCAAATTTAGGGGCTGTCATGCAGAAGTTTGTTTTGTTAATCATTTTAATGGGTCTGTTCGTATCCTGTGAGTTGTTCGAATCCAAAGAGGACAAGACCCAAAAACTGGTCAATGAAGAACTTTTGTCCATAGATTGGAACGATGTGGATCAATATCCACATTTTGAGGATTGTGATGAAACCGCTTCCAAAGAAGCCCAGCAAGAGTGTTTTCAAAACCTGATTACCGAGTATTTTTCCGAAGCCTTGGCAGGACTACAATTTCAGGTTTGGAACGATATGAACGATACGGTATATGTTGATTTTTTGATAGATGAACATGGTTTTATCTCGGTATTGAATGTAGAGGAAAAGACCTCTGTACTGAATGAAATATCGGACTTTAACAACAAAGTTTCCGAACGCTTGAACGATTTGACCACCGTTGCACCCGCTTTAAAAAGAGGAAATCCGGTAAGCCTGCGATTTAGGCTGCCGTTGGTACTTAACACCGACTAATTTGGCATCAGAAAAGATAATATTGGGAATAGACCCTGGTACCACGATCATGGGTTTTGGAATCATTAAGGTGATCAACAAGCAAATGCACTTTGTGCAAATGAACGAGTTGATGCTCAAAAAATATGATGACCCCTACACTAAGCTCAAGCTAATTTTTGAGCGTACCTTGGAGCTTATCGATACCTATCATCCGGACGAGATTGCCATCGAAGCCCCTTTTTATGGAAAAAATGTACAGTCCATGCTCAAATTGGGCCGTGCGCAGGGCGTTGCCATGGCAGCGGGTCTTTCGAGACAGGTGCCGATTACCGAATACATGCCCAAGAAGATTAAAATGGCCATAACCGGAAACGGTAACGCCAGTAAGGAACAAGTGGCACGAATGCTTCAAAGTGTCCTAAAGTTAAAGTCACTCCCAAAAAATTTGGATAGTACAGATGGTCTGGCGGCGGCAGTTTGCCATTTCTACAACGAGGGCAGGGTAGAAGTTGGAAAAAGTTACACGGGATGGGAGGCTTTTATCAAACAAAATCCAAACAAAGTCAAAAAACAATGAACAATTAGCAATTTACATTAAACAATAAACAATTGATGATTAACTAGATTTTCCCCATCCCAAACTTATCTACCTATGCAAAAAGAGAACCCTTTATTGATGAAATCTTATGATTTCGCTTTGGCAACCGTTAGATTGTATAAGACCATTGTGGCTTCAAAACGAGAATATGTGCTGTCCAAACAAATGCTTCGGTCAGGGAGATCAATTGGTGCAAATATTAGTGAAGCAAACGGAGCTATCTCAACAGCTGATTTTTCATCCAAAATTTCAATAGCTTACAAGGAGAGTTTGGAAGTAAAATACTAGTTGGCACTTCTCAAAGATTCGGAATATGTAACCAAAGACAACGCCAATAAATTGATTGCGCAGGCTGATGAACTTTCGAAAATCATGTTTTCCATCCTAAAAACTACTAAAAGGACTAAATGATCATTGTATATTGTTTACTGTTAATTGACAATTGATGTCCGGTATTTATATCCACATTCCATTTTGCAAGCAAGCTTGCCATTACTGTGATTTCCATTTTTCCACACAATTGGGAAAAAGGGAGGCCATGGTAAAAGCTATTGCCCAAGAATTACAATTGCGAAGACCCGAGATGCGGGGAGGCATCGAGACCATCTATTTTGGAGGAGGAACCCCATCGGTGCTTTCCAATGACGAAATTGAGTTCCTGATTAAAACCGTTTACGACAATTACAAAGTAATTGATCGGCCCGAAATTACATTGGAAGCCAACCCAGATGATTTATCCAATAATCGAATCATCGAATTATCCAAAAGTCCCGTAAACCGCCTTAGCATCGGTATCCAATCTTTTTTTGATGGAGATTTAAAGCTGATGAACCGTGCCCACAATGCTTCTGAAGCAGAAAAATGCATTAAAGAGGCCACCCAGTATTTCGATAACATCACTATCGACCTTATTTACGGCATTCCTGGTATGACCAATGAACGATGGAAAACCAATATCCAAAAGGCCTTGGATTTTGGATTGCCCCATATTTCCAGTTATGCACTAACGGTAGAGCCTAGAACGGCGCTCCAAAAATTTATTGAAAAAGGCGTGGTTCCCAATGTGGACGACGAGCAGGCACAAGAACAATTTTATATTTTGGTGGATACCTTGGAAGCCCATGGGTTTGTGAACTACGAAATTTCCAATTTTGGGAAACCTGATTATTTCTCCAAGAACAACACGGCATACTGGTTGGGCAAATCGTATTTGGGTGTAGGGCCATCGGCACATTCTTTTAATGGCAAACATCGAAGTTGGAATATCCGCAACAACCCCATCTACCTTAAAAAAATAGCAGAGGGTGTCCTGCCATTGGAAATTGAGACCCTATCCACTCCCGATAGGTACAACGAATTTGTAATGACCGGCCTGCGCACCATTTGGGGTGTAGATTTGGAGCAGGTAGCCACAGATTTTGGAGAGCGCTATGTGCAATACCTTGATCAACAAGCTGCAAGATTTCTTGATCAGGGATTGTTGATTCTGGAGGGGCAAAAACTGCTTACGACCAAAAAAGGCAAGTTTTTGGCAGATGGGATTGCAAGCGATTTGTTTTTCTTACGATAATCTCAAATACTCCAGTTCAAGTGATTTTTCTTTACAAAATCCCTTTAAAACCTTATTAGAACCCGAGTTGGCAACTGTTATCAAATATTCTGGATCTTTTGGTAGATTTCTTTTTTGGAGTTCTCGAATATTTCTCCACCAAACTCTTCATTGTCCAAAGAAATTATGGAAATGTCCTTTATTCCCATAATCCCGAAAACAAATTTCAAGTAGGTTGTTTGGAAATTCATATGCTCGTTTTTCTCGTTCTCTCCATAGCCCGTATCCCCTCGACTTGATAGGATGAACATTTTTTTGTTCTCTAGCAACCCAACATAATCCCCGTCTGGCTTGCCCGAACGGAATTTCCAGGTCTCGTTAATTCTCATGATTTGGTCAATGTAGGATTTTAGTCCGCTCGGAATGGACCAATTGTACATGGGTGTTCCCAAAACATATACATTATGTTCCTTAAATTCTTTGATCAATGCATTACTGAGTTCAACCCCCGTCTGATTTTCGTTTGTCCTTTCCTTGGGGCTTATAAATGCACTGGCGATCCATTTTTCATTTATGGGCGGAATTTCCTCTAAGCCCACTTCCCGATAAGTAAATTGGTCGTTGGGATTTTTCTTTTTCCAGTTATCCTTAAAAAGCTCTGTTAGTTTTCGGCTGTGCGACCTTTCCTTTCTTACACTTGCGTTGATGATCAATACCTTGTTCATAATTCAAAATTTTTGTTTGTGGGACAAAATTCCGAATCTGGACAATGAAAAAAATTGACCTAGTTCAAGATGCTTCGATTTTTTTGCGAATTCGGCTTAAAAACTCGGCGGAAATCCCCAAATACGATGCTATGAGGTAGTTGGGGACTTTGTCGGAAATTTTAGGGTAATTTTTCAAAAAATCCAGATAGCGTTGTTCTGCATCAAAAATCTTATTTAAGATAATTCTCCTTTGTAAACTCCCAAGGTAATTTTCCAGGATGATTCTAAAAAAACGTTCAAGCTTTGGAATCTGCTTTAACATTTCTTGAAAAGAACTATGGTGAATCTGTAACAATATGGTTTTTTCAATGGCTTGAATGTTGTAGATGGAAGGTTGTTGTTTTTGAAAGCTATCGATATCCGTTGCCCACCAATTTTCAATAGCAAAATATAGAATTTCTTCCTTTCCTGTTTCTGGATCTATATAAAAGGCCTTTAGCACCCCGTCAACAACAAAATTGTCGGTGCGGCATGTTTGCCCGTTTTGCAAGAGATAATCGCCTTTTTCAAGGGTTTTCTCACTCCAAAACCCCTTAATTAAGTTCTCTTCTTCGGAACTAAGTTCAATATGCCTGGAAATGGTTGCGATTAGTTGCGCTTTCATTAAAAATTGTAGCCGATTTTATCCGTCGATACCCAAACGTGTTCAGCATAGGTATGTGAAGTTAGTCGTTTTTTAAGTAAAAAACTAGATTCATTCTACATAGGGATATCCCATATTCATTTAAATTCCTGAAACAACCCAAAGCAACACATATAAAAATTGCATTTATCAAATGAATTGACTTAATTACTCCAAACAAGTTACGCATAGATGATAGCCTCGATAAAACACAACTCAAGAAACTATAAAATAGACCTTGCCCAGCCTCTCGATATTTCCATACCCCTTAAAGGCGGGGACAAAAATGTAAATGCGTGGTACCTAGGGCCGCCAAAAATAGAGCCGCACGAACAAGATGGTTTTGTGGGCAAGGTATCCGAAGGAGCGCCGGTAAATTTTAACGATGTCTGGTTCAATCCGCACTCGCACGTTACACATACCGAGTGTTTGGGCCATATTTCCGAAGAATTCAATTCCGTGAACAAAAAACTTAAAAAGTTTTTCTTTTTTGCCGAGGTGATCACGGTGGCCCCGGAACAACAGGCCAACGATTTTGTGATTTCCGAAAAACAGATTAAATATGCCTTGGGCAATAAAAAGAGACAGGCCATTGTGATCAGGACCCTGCCAAATTTGGGAGATAAGAAGTCCAGGCACTATTCGGATACCAATCCACCTTATTTAACCGAAGCCGCGGCCAAATATCTGGTAAAAAAAGGTGTGGAACATTTGTTGATCGACCTGCCATCGGTGGATAAGGAAAGAGATGGGGGAGAGCTTTTAGCACATAAGGCCTTTTGGAACAAGAGCGGAAAGCCAAGGCAAAAAGCCACTATTACCGAATTTATTTATGTGCCCAACAAAGTGGAGGATGGAACTTACTTTTTAAATCTACAAGTGGCCCCTTTCGAAAACGATGCCAGTCCCAGTAGGCCCGTACTTTACAAAATTGAAACAAAATAGATGAAAACAGTACTTAAATTGGAAGAAGCCATGATGTTACTATTTGGTTTCTTTATTTTTATGCAACTTGATTTGCAATGGTGGTGGTTTTTAATATTGATTCTTGTTCCTGATATAGGAATGGTAGGGTACCTGTTCGGTAATAAATTGGGAGCGACAATCTATAACATATTTCATCATAAAGGGATTGGGATTTTTCTTTATTTAATCGGCGCAAGTTTTTTAGATATGCCCATTTTAAAGTTATGTGGAATAATAATATTTTCACATTCAGCTTTGGATAGAATGTTGGGATATGGCTTAAAATATGAAAAAGGATTCAAGTTTACCCATTTGGGTGAAATAGGAAAAAATTAATGGGAGACGTCGTCGACATAATTTTAGGATTGATTTTGGGAGCCATACTTATGTATTGGGTCTTTTCCCTGTTCCGTAAGAAGAGGAACAAAGAGATTACCGAGGAACAATCCACCGTTATCTTGAACAAGATCCGGAGCGTCTGTAAACTGGTTTCCGTAGAAGGGGATTTTGCCGAAATCTACCATTACGAAAACACAAAGGACAGTTTTATGAGCCTGTTCCGCAGCAAAAAAAAGGCATTAATTGTTATCAAGGCCAAGGCACATATCGGTTACGACCTCAATAAATTGAGCCTAAAAGCCATAAATGATAAAAAAACAATAGTATTGAGCCATTTTCCGGAGCCAGAAGTACTGTCCATTGAGCCCGACCTACAATTTTATGATATAAAAAACGGAATCTTCAATAGTTTTTCCCCCACGGATTTAACCAATCTAAATCAAGAGGCCAAGGAACATATCAAACAGAGAATCCCAGAAAGTGGTTTAATGCAGACAGCAAAGAACGAAGCTTTGCAGGCTGTATTGGTAGTGGAAAAAATTGTGGAGACCATTGGCTGGAAACTCGATTACTCCGCATTGGAAATATCCGAACAGGAAAAACATAAAATAGAAAGTTAAGATGAAAACTAAATGTATAGCTCTCCTTTTGATGGGGACAATTTCTGCAATGAGCTTTGCCCAGAACAAGACCCAGACTACATTCGACCCTACTTTTACACATGTCGTTTATTTTTGGTTCAAAAACCCCGACAGTAAGGCGGATAGAGCTACTTTTGAAGCTTCACTGACCAAATTTCTGAACAATTCCCAATACGCCAAAACAAAGTTCATTGGCAAGCCCCCTAAAGCCGTTCGGGATGTGGTGGATGATTCGTTCACTTATTCGTTGATATTGACCTTTGCGTCCGCCGAAGATCAAGCCGCTTACCAGGCTGAACCGCCACACCTTGTTTTTATTGAAGAGTGTGAAGACCTTTGGGAAAAGGTGATTGTTTACGATTCCAAAGGTATTTAAAATGAATATTGAGGAGTTTAGGGAAGTTTGTTTATCCAAGAAGGGCGTAACAGAAGAATTCCCGTTTGATGAAAGTACATTGGTATTTAAGGTTATGGGGAAAATGTTCGCTTTGGCACCTTTGGAACGTATCCCGACCCAATGCAATTTAAAATGTGATCCCGAAAAATCCGAAATTCTTAGAGAAGAATACGATGGGGCAATTATTCCCGGCTATCACATGAGCAAGAAACATTGGAACACTATTTTTTTGGAACAATTACCGCCTAAATTGATCAAGGATTTAGTAGATCATTCCTATGATTTGGTCGTATCCGGTTTAACCAAAAAACTTCAGCAGGAACTTAGAGATTTAGATTGATTTTTTAATGACGGACCTACACGAATTTTATACGGCTCAAAGAAATGTGTTCGAAGCTGAACGTAAACAAAAAAAGAGAACGCTCTCTCTTTTGGCAACACTTCGTCTTTCCGTTTTCGTAGCTTTTTGGTTGGCCATTTATGTATTGTGGGGTTCATCGGCCCTAGTATTTTTACTTCCAATATTAGTGGTGTTGTTCCTTTTTTTGGTAACACGGTTCAGCAATGTGAAACGTTACAAAAAGTATCTGGACAGGTTGGTGCTCATCAATACCAACGAACTGGAAATTTTACAGCGTCGATTCCATCATTTACCGGATGGTAAGGAGTTTATGCGACCGGACCATCCTTACGCCCAAGATCTTGATCTTTTTGGAAGGGGGTCTTTTTATCAATATGCAAACCGAACAACCTTGCGACAAGGGCGTCAATTTTTTTCCGATCTTTTGTTGGATGGATATCCTAAGGATATCATCAAAAAACAAGAAGCAATAAAGGAATTGGCCCAACTCCCCGAATGGCGACAGCACTTTTCGGCTTTGGCAGGGGAGACCCGACCTAAAACATCTCCGGACATTGTTTCCGATTGGATGAGGAACCACAAAGCAATTACCCCAAAATGGGTGAGGTTCGGTGCGCCTTTATTTGTATTGGCTTCCCTATTTTTTATCAGTGCCGCCATAATGGGTTGGGTCCCCGAAAGTTTGGTGCTTTTCTGGTATTTTTTGGGAATGGCCATTGTGGGCAGGTATGCCAAGGGCATTTTGGAATTTTCTGTCAACGTTTCCCAAGCACAGGATACTATTCAGCAGCATCAACGATTGATCGCGGAAATAGAAGGACAAAGTTTTAAATCGGGACTTTTGCAAGAACTGCAGGCAACATTAACGGTAGAAGGAGAGCGAACCTCCAGTGTTTTGAAACGTTTTTCGCGGAGCATGACCATGTTGGAACATCAGTACAACCTAATTGTTTCCATTTTTGGACAGGGCTTGGGGCTGTACAGTCTGTATTATGCCAATCAAGTGGAGCGCTGGATGGATAAGTATGGGACAGAGGTGGCCGATTGGTTTTCTGCAATAGCCCAGTTCGATGCTTATATTAGCTTGGGAACCTATGCATTTAACCATCCCGACCATACCTATCCTATTTTGGTCGATGGCCCCACCGTGCTCAGTGCGAAAGCGGTAGGTCATCCGTTGGTTGACCCAGGGAAGAACGTTCTAAACGATATTGAAATTGGAAAAGGACGTTTTTGCATAGTTACAGGTGCAAATATGGCCGGTAAAAGCACATTTTTAAGAGCTGTTGGATTACAAATCGTTATGACAAATATGGGATTGCCGGTCAAGGGCAAAGATGTTAAATATGCCCCGGTACGTTTGTTAACGAGTATGCGTTCCTCCGATTCTTTGGCAGATGAGACTTCCTATTTTTATGCTGAGCTCAAACGCTTAAAATATATTGTGGAAGAATTGGACACAGGGGACTGCTTTGTGATCTTGGATGAGATTTTAAAAGGTACCAACAGTGTGGACAAGGCGGAGGGCTCCAAAAAGTTTGTGGAGCGATTGGTGAAAAATGGTTCTACGGGAATGGTGGCCACTCACGACTTGAGCCTTTGTACACTTGCCGACGAGCTTTCCGAAGTGGAAAATCGTTATTTTGATGCCCAGATCATCAACGGAGAGTTATTTTTTGATTACAAGTTCAAAGAAGGCGTTTGCCAAAACATGAACGCCTCTTTTCTGCTAAAAAATATGGGGATTGTGGATTAAAGCCCTTTTATGGGTGCTTTTGTGAGCAGAATTGAGTTAAGAGGTATCGCAACCATTCACAGGCTTTTGTTATTGCGAAATCAGAATTGTCTGTGATGAGAACAAGGTTTTGAAGTTGGCCTTAAAGAATTATTTATTTAGCTCCGTCCTTTAATACAACTAGTCTTCTATCTTCATTTAAGATAATCAGTTCGGCAATTAAAAGGTTAACCAACCAACCAGCCCATGCCACTATCTTATAAATATCCATGGGAGGTAGAGCAACGGTGGTTGCAATAACCCACTTAAATAGTCTTAAACTTAAAGCTGATAATGTAAGAGCATAGCTTCTATAGATAAATTTTGAATGTAATCTCCATTCTTTCTTTCTAGCGTAACGATAAGCTTGTACTGTAAAATATACCCATAATAGGGATAGCAAGCAAAATGAAGCCTGAGAATAGATTCCTCCATTAGCATGTATTCCCATTACAAATCCTGAAGGACCTGAAAGTAGAATGATTAAACCTATATATAATTTTCCAAAAGCTTGGTGAGATTTCGGGTATTTTTTGCGAAGCCTTTTTGAAAATTGAAAAAAGCCCAATAGCAAGACGAAAATAGCTGTGTAAACATGAGTAAAAAAAGATATTTGGTAGTAAGGTTTTGATATTACATCTTGTTTTATAGCTAAAAAAGCAACATCGAATCTTATAGGAATATATTGTATCGTAATCAAAACCATTAAATAGCTTAGATAACCTAGGCCACAATAACTAATGGTTTTTATAATATTGATCACATTTATTTTAGAAATAGTCAAAACTTAATCTTTGTTTAAGAATTATCCTCTTCCAAAATAATCGTAATATTCCTTAGCATTTTTTTCGTATTTTAATAGAAGTTGAATGTTTTTCTTTTCTATTTCGGTAAATTCTTGCTTAATGTCGGCATGAACAGGTATGTACCAATCTTGTTCATCAAAAAATACACGCAAAGGTCTGTTTTTAAATGAATAACCATGTCTAGCGTAAATTGTATTTCTTATTACCACCAAATCACTATTAGTAAGATTTTCAATGACTTCCTTGGTAAGTAAGGTGTTTGAGGCGTTTATTTCATATATTTTTTCCGTAGATGAAGCATACTCCCTTTTTATCCATTCATAAATTTCTTCATCAGGAGTTCCTTTGTCAAATACTTCATATTGAGCCCCATGATCAATGAATTTATTCCAGTCCCCATAGCGGCCTCTTCTACTTAAATTTATATTTGGGTCATATTTAAAAGTTTTTTTGCTAAGACCATATTCACGCTTTGGAATATCAATTTTCTTATAAGCCTCCCATACGCCAATAAGCTTATTGTTTGTTATTTTAAAAGTAAATTGACCATCGTATTGGTCATCCCCTGGCTCCTTTACTATATATTCTTTTACATTATCCTTTATAAAAGATCTACCATAAAAAGGTCTATGATTTCCTGCAACCACACTATGCCCAATCAAAGAATCACCGATAATCTTGTCAATTGAGATACTTATTTTATTACTTCTGCCCCAATAAAGTCCGTCATCAGCACTAATGGTTTTGTCTTGCAAGTTAATTTCACTGTGGGGATTAAAAAAACCTACCCAATATTCGTTATTTGAGTTTTCGAAAGACTCATTAGCGGTAGTAGTATTTAAATTTTGATTGTTTGTTTGACTATCTTCAGAAATAACTGTCTTAGCACCTTCCTCAATAACAACTTTTGCTTTTTCATTTTTTATTGCTGAATTACATCCAACTAGAAAAATAAGTATTAAGATTCCTGTATATTTCATGTTTTTTCAAATTGATTCCAAAATATAGCCAAACATCATTTTAATAATTTTTAGAAAACTATACTTAAATGTTATTGGCAGACAGAAATGAAGTTCAGGAAATTACTCCAATTAATCAATGGACAATTGACGGATATAGGTTTTGGATTGACGAATGAAAGGATTTTAAGCTATATAGGCTCAAGATTATAAACCTTTCACCTGCACATTGTGAAAGGAGTCCGCTTGTAAACGCAACAACTCTTCTGCCTTTTCTTTTTTGTAGCGATAGAGTTCCTCCTCGTTTTTAATGTCGGCATAGATCTGCTGGTTGATTTCCCCATCTGTGGCCAACAATAATTTGCGCTGTTCCACTTTTTGGGTCACCCAAGTGGCTACCACACTTTCCTGTTCTTCAAATTTGTAATCGTACTCCCCTTTGGGCGCCAATAATTTGGCAATGATCGGTGCCGTTTCAATCGCCAAGAACAATAAGAAGATAAAAAAGGATGGGAACCAGGGCAATTTGCCCAAAGCGTTAATACGTGCCATGAGTCCATCAAAACCATCAATAATGGGTTGTGAATTGGTAACCGCTGTATTGTAATCGGTTTCCAATGCCGCTATTTGGGCCTCGATATTTTCAATTTTTGAAGCGTTTGTTTTTTTCAAACTGTTCAATTCCGCTAAAGTGGCATCATGCTTCTCACGTTTCTCTTCATAAACGGGGCCTTTGCCCAACAAACCAGTTCCAGCAGTACCTTCTGCTTCGGAAATGTAAGTATCGTAAAGCGCATTGGTCTCCGTTTCCTTGGTGGCAACCTCTCCTTTTAGGCGGGCAATGTCTTGGTTCAGGCTTTCAATTTTTGGAGTGAATTGCAAGGCCAATTGTTCCTTGTTGTTCAAGGTAAGGGCATTTTTCTCTTCCAATAACACTTGGTTGATTTCCTTTTCAAAAATCTTCATTTCCAAAGGCTTGGAAATCACTACGGCAATGATCAAAGCGAGTACAATCCGTGGAGCCGCTTGGAGCAACTCCCCTTTAAAATTATCTCGCTTTTTAATTGTGGAAACAATATATCGGTCCAAATTGAAAATGAGCAAACCCCAAATCAACCCAAAGAAAATGGAGGTGTAAATATTGTCGAATACGGTGAAAAGTGCATAGCCCGAAGCTATAAAAGCCATTACGGCCGTAAAGAATACGGTGGCACCAATGCCAGCATATTTGTTGCGCTCGCCATTGGAGCAGGTTTCAAGAATGTTGGTGTCGGCCCCCGAGCAGAAAATAAAAAAACGTTGAAGCATTATAGTGTTCTGATTTGATTGATAGAGTATTAGAACGCAATTTTGTATGATTTGTTACATAAAAAGCCCCATTTATGGGGCTTTTAACATTATTTGAAATTTGGAATGTTAGTTATCTATCACAATGGGATCGGTTGATAGTTTTACCACAGGACGGGCACCATGGGCTTCGCGGGCATCGATATTGATGTGTTGGTTCTTTTGAACCACCTCAACGGCCTCTTTTGCTGTTATGGCTTTGCCATTGTAGGTGAAAGATGCTCCTTTTTCCGCCATTTCTTTCACGTGTTCAATAGGTTTTGGTGGTGCTGGGGGCGTTGGTGGTACTGGAAGATTTTTAGGGTTCGCCTCATTCACCGGTTTAGTTGCTTTTGGCGCCTTGGGAGATTTAGGAGCTGGTGGCGGAGCGGGAAAATCCGGAAAGGGCTCCGCATCATCACGTTGTTTCTGGGACATTTTTTCATAGATTTCTTTTAGGCGCATCACATCTTTCTTTTTGATGGTCATATTATTGCGGTCCATAGCGTTGTATTTCTTGGCCAAGGTATTGTACTCCTTCATTTCTTCCCTGGAGGCACTTTGTTGATTCGCTTGTTTTGGGCCTAAAACGTTAATTGTCGCAGTGCCGTATTCCGTTAATATTTTATCAACTTTGCTGATGACTTTTTTGGAGGTTTTGGCCTCTACTTGAACAATCGAACGAATGACTTTTTTACGTTGTTCAAAAGAAAGATGGTTATTGATTTTTGAGAGCTCATCCTCCAAATCTTCCAATAGAATTGATTTGTTTTGAAACAATAGATTGCTCTTATTGTTGATGTGGATCTCTATTGGGTTAACGGTTTTTTGACCAATATTTTTGGGTAGACATTCGGGGAACGGCTGGGCCTTGCTTTTTTCTGCCTCGTCCATTTTTTTATAGATGTTTTCCAATAGCTTAAGATCCTTTAGTGGGATAATTCGTTCTTCAACAGGGACTGCATTATATTTTTTGGCCAATTGGTTATAAATGGCCATATCCGATCGGGCAGCAGTGTTTTCTACAATCGTCATTCGGTCGGCCTTTAATATGGTGGTAGAGGGTGTAAGCGGAATATGATCGGAATATTGTCCTTCTTCCATAATCACTTCGGCGGCCATTATTTTAATAAGGTCGATCCCCGTTGTTCTTATCTCTGCGGCAATATTGTTTAGAAAGTTTAAATGAACGGGATGTTCCACGTTGATCTCTACCTTGGTTTCCTCCGCATTAATGGTACGAAGGTAATCTTGCTTCAAAGTCTGGGCAATTTCCTCATACTGAACCATTTTATTTTCTATTCGGACGCTGCCGTCAGCATTAAGATCCATCTGGATAATTTGATCAATGGTTACATCTTTTTCTATCTGCCGTGTTTCGGAAAACCCAAAAAGAAGCAATGCGGTCAGTGGCAAGAGCAAAAAGCTCTTGAGTACAAATGATTTTTTTGTTGTTTTTGTTTTCATGACTGTAAAACGTTTTTTGATTGATGAATAAGTTATGGCATTTGCAATGCCGGTCGACTGATGTGTGATATGTCCATCGTGCGATAAGTACGATAGGATCGTATTTTGATAATGTGAATGGTCGTTGTTCTTTTGGATCACTGCACTATCTGCCAAAAACTCGTGGTTCAGCTTAATGGAAGATTTAAAAAGATAGATCAACGGGTTAAACCATAACACCACTTGAAGCAGCTCAATAAACAAGATGTCCAGACTATGTTTTTGTTTGGCATGGGTCTCTTCGTGTAAAAGTACTTCTTGCGGTATGCTTTTATTCTCGAATTGTTTTTGGTTCAAAAAGATAAACCGGAAAAATGTATGGGGCGGCATGGGTTGCTTAAGCAGTACCCGGGTAATAAAATTATCCTTGTGCTTTGGGTTTTTACGGATACGGGACCAAATCTGTGCAAGATGGCCTATAAAGCGAAACCCGAAGCCTAAGACCCCCAGGCCATAAATGCTCCATAGTACAGGCCCCCAACTAAAATTTTCCTCTTGTACGGCATTTTGGGGCGCTTGTGTAGTGGGTAAATCGGTTAAAATTGGAATATTCTCCATCTCCGTGGATGGTAGGGCCTCGATATATTCTGTAAAAACCATATTTGGAATCAAAAAAGAGGCAATTATAGCGGCCACAAGATAGAATCGCTTAAAATGGTGGATGCTTTCCCTTTCCAGTACCAGTTTGTAAAAGGCTAGAAAAGCGGTCAGGCAAGCTGTGGATTTTAATAAAAGGACCAGCATAGTTATTTCTTTTTGATTTCGTTGTCGATCAATTTTTTCAGCTCTTCGAGCTCGGTTTTGGTCAAATCCGTTTCTTGGGCAAAAAAGGAGGCGAACTGGCTTGCACTATCGTTAAAAAAGTTTTTAATGAGCCCGTTGACATGCTTGGAAAAGTAATCCTTCTTTTTTACCAGTGGATAGTATTCCCTACTTCTTCCAATTTGATTGTAGGCGACAAAACCTTTGTCTGTCATTCGCTTTAAAAGAGTCGCAACCGTGGTTGTGGCCGGCTTTGGCTCCGGGTAGGCATCCAAAAGGTCCTTCATTACGGCTTTTTTTAATTTCCAGACAATGTTCATTAACTCTTCCTCGGATTTCGACAATTGCATTTTCGATTGTTTTAAAAAAATTGCTCTACAAACATAGAATAAAAATTTTAATTCTACAAATGTAGAATTGTTTTATGGTGTTAAAAGGTTTTATCATCTTCTAAAAATGTTAAGTTTGCCCATAAATAATTCATTATGGGGTTAATCGACGAATTACGTGAACGAAGTGGAGGAGTTTGCGAATTGAGCGGTGTAGCGGAAGATTTAATCATTTATGAGGTTCCACCAGTTTCCACGGGAGGCTTGGATGGCAGTATTTTAATAAGTCGAATTTGTAAAGATCAAATAGAGAACCCGGAGACAACAGACCCGAATCATTGGAGGTGTTTAAACGATAGTATGTGGAGCGAACACGATGCGGTAAAAGTTGTTGCTTGGCGAATGCTCAGCCGTTTAAAATCCGAAGGCTGGCCGCAAGATCTTTTGGATATGATGTACATGGACGATGAAACTTTGGCGTGGGCGAAGGCAACTGGCGAAGGTATGTCGGACAGTGAAAAAATTATCCACAGGGACGTGAATGGCAATATTTTGGAAAATGGAGATAGTGTGGTGTTGGTGAAGGACCTGAAAGTAAAAGGGTCGAGCATGGTCGCAAAACAGGGAACCGCCGTTAGACGGATTTCCCTGGATCACGAAAATGCTGAATATATTGAAGGTAAGGTAGATGGTCAGAATATTGTGATTGTGACCAAGTACGTAAAAAAACTCTAGCCCTTCATTTCGGTATAATATTTATAAAAGTAAGGGATGGTCTCTATGCCCTTTAGAAAGTTCCATACGCCAAAATGTTCGTTGGGCGAGTGTATGGCATCGCTGTCCAGACCAAAGCCCAAAAGGATTGTTTTACTGTCAAAAACATTTTCGAACAAGGCAACGATTGGAATGCTTCCTCCCGTCCGTTGCGGTACTGGGGTTTTTCCAAAAGTGGTTTCCATGGCCTTGGATGCCGCTTGGTATCCGATACTATCGATCGGGGTAACATAGGCTTGTCCACCGTGGTGTGGTTTTACCTTTACTTTTACACTTTTTGGCGCCAGCGATTCAAAATGTTTTTGGAACAGTTCTGTAATCTCGTGCCAATCTTGATCGGGAACCAATCGCATGGATATCTTGGCATAAGCCTTGCTCGCGATTACTGTTTTTGCACCTTCGCCTGTGTAACCGCCCCAAATTCCATTGACATCCAAGGTAGGTCGGATACCGAACCTTTCCGGTGTTGAATACCCTTTTTCTCCATGTACATCGCCAATATCCAAGGATTTTTTATAGGCTTCCAGGTCAAAAGGGGCTTTGGCCATTTTGGCACGTTCTTCGTCCGAAATAACTTCGACTTTATCATAAAACCCTGGAATGGTAATATGGTTGTTCTCATCGTGGAGTTGCGCAATCATTTTGGCCAGCACATTGATAGGGTTGGGTGCAGCGCCTCCGTAGATCCCGGAATGCAGGTCCCGGTTGGCACCGGTAACTTCTACCTCGACATAACTTAGTCCTCGCAGTCCCGTGGTTATGGACGGGGTATCGTTGGCAATCATCCCAGTGTCCGAAATCAGGATAATATCGTTTTTAAGTTTTTCACTGTTTTCCTTAAGAAAATCCTCTAAACTATCGCTTCCTACTTCTTCTTCACCTTCGATCATAAACTTTACGTTACAGGGCAAAGCGTTGTTGTTGATCATATATTCAACGGCTTTCACGTGCATAAAGAACTGTCCTTTGTCGTCGCAGGCCCCACGGGCAAAAATGGCACCGTTGGGGTGTAGATCGGTGTTCTTGATCACGGGCTCGAAAGGAGGGGAATCCCAAAGATCGATTGGGTCCGGCGGTTGAACATCGTAGTGCCCATACACCAAAACAGTGGGTAAATCGGGGTCAATAATCTTGTCGCCATACACCACTGGATAACCTTTGGTCTCGCAAATTTCGGTGTTTTCGCAACCAGCGTCCTCCAATGATTTTTTTACCGCTTCCGCAGTTGCCAGAACATCTTTGGAATAAGCCGGATCCGCACTAATGGAGGGGATTTTTAGTAGGTCGATCAATTCGTTGATAAATCTGTCTTTGTTCGTGTTGATGTAATTATTTATGTCTTTCATATATGAATTAAAAAGGACCCTAAAAGTACAAAAAACAAGTTTTTAAGGGGAGTGCATTTGCAAATCGGAAAATTGATTTATATTTGCACTCCAATTCGCGGGTGTGGTGGAATTGGTAGACACGCTAGACTTAGGATCTAGTGCCGCAAGGCGTGGGGGTTCGACTCCCTTCACCCGCACTGAATAAAAGACCTATTCAATTGAAAATTAATTGTTTAGGTCTTTTTTGTTGTCAAACATTCCGAATATTTTCCGAACGAATTTTGATTCCCCAACTAATATTCTTACCAACTTTACAAATACCATTCTATTTTTAAAGCTTGAATTTATAGTACCTAGTTTAATTTTTACGTCTATCCCAGCACCTTTAAAATATCAGAGTCCTGAAATCGAATAAGAAAAATCTAAGGAGATAGTAAACCGTAAAAGTACTTGAAGGGAAAGATTTAATTAAAATTAAGTAAAAACCCCAGAATTTTTAAGGTTTTTGTGTAACCAATTGTCTTCATGAATCTTTAAATTTAACAATCAGATATTGCTTCTGTATTTCTTACCCCATTTTTCATTGGCATGAACTTAATTGATCAATCGGATAAATTGATTAATTAAGATTTATTTCTGAATAACCAACCATTATATCTATATGAAAGCCATAATCCCAGGCATTATACTAATCGTGATTTGTTTTTATTCTGGAAGGTTGAATGCCCAGTCGGGTGAAATGCCCAAGGGATTTAATTCAGCCTCGTATGAGGAAATTCTAGAAAATGGAAGCACTCTGACCGAAACTGAAAGGAAGGCTCTATTCAATAAGGAATTTACCATGGCCTTATCTGATGTGCCGACAAATTATATAGGGAATTATGCAAGTATCAATATAGGGGAAACCAAGGCATCATTCGCAGCATCCTTCGTTGGGGATGGAAGTGTTTTCGGTTTAAACCTGAGTGGTGGGACATCAGATGGAACATTAAAGTTCATAAACAATAATGAACTCAATTATAATCTTAATCTCGGAGTACAATATCATTTTATCGATGCCTCAAAAAAAATACATTTTACCCTTGACCAAGAAGATTGGGATTCCAAGCGAATGCAAAAGAGAAAATTACTTACTGACGCATCATTGAAGGAAGAGTCAATTCGTAAAGGTGAAAATTTGAAAAGCTTCCTTACCAAAAAAAACACATTGAATAGCCAGATTTCGGAAATAGATAAAAATTTAAAGTATATAAAGGTTACAAGCCTTCAGCTTGGAGATGGTAAACCAAAATCCTTAGAAGCGGAAGCAATGGTCGAGGAACTGCAATTAATTAAGCAGCAGCTTATGGATTTGGAACAATATCAAAAATTCATCAAAAAGGAAGACTCTACCTATTATTTTCGAAGGCTGAAAGCAATCCAGCAACTTGAGGACTGCTTTTCTAAAGAATGCATCAAGAAAAGATTGGCATTGCAAAATGATAAGGAAATTAAAGCGACATATCTAAGTAAAAAGAATCTTGAAGACAAACTTTCGGAATTAGAAGACAAGCTTGAAAAATTCAAAATTGAGGAACAAGAAAAGAAACTTTATGCCAAAAAGAAAGAGCTAAGTGATGAATTGAAAGAGGTTGAGGGTGAAATTACTTATTTAAAGGAAAATAAAGAATTATTAATCAGTCTGGAAGGTACAAAATTACAAAAGGCATTGGTGAAACATGATAGGGAAGCCGTTCAAACTTATGGTTCCAAATTTAATTGGTTTTCAGTAGGGACAAAGATTGGATTGAAAAGTTTTGTGCTCTATGAAGGGGAAACATCACAAGAACAAGTTAATGTCAAGGAATCTGCTAATTTAGAACTAAATCTGCAATATTCATGGCATAGCCAGAATCAATTGAAGCAGTGGAAGTCCTACCTGATCAATACAGGGATGACTATTAATTATGGGGATAATTTTAGTGCCCTAAAATCCATGACCTTGGAGGATTTATCTATCGTGTCCACCACAGGTCAGACAACAAGAACAACCTCTAATGAAACCCTTGTGTACACTGGGGATTATAGGGATGATATCGCTGGCGTTACCCTATACACGGATATGTATTATTTTTTATTCAGTGGTAACTATGCTGCATTGCATATTTATCCAACTGCTAATTTCAGCCAATTTCAAAAGCCTTTGTTCAATGCCGAGTTTGGATTATTATTGGCTTATAAAAGCCAAGAAAAGAAAGGGTCAGTGGTAAATGTGGAGCTTTTTTACTCTTTACGTGATTTGGGAAATAGAGGGAATTCAGATTTAGGTCTATTTGCAAGAAATACCATAGGGTTGAGACTTACAGTGCCAATAAAATTCAAGTATGAACCACAAAATTAAAATCAATGAACGTAGCTGAAAAAATTAACTTACTTGAGGAAAAACCATATAAGCTGACTTGTATGGAAAGTGATTATAGCGCTTCATTTAAAGAAAAGGAGGAGGCCTATGCAGCAAAGAACAGACATCAGGCAAAATATCCTTCTCATGAAGTGGTAATAACCAAAACAGTGATTGTTTAATGGAACCCAAGTAGATCTACCGATATTGTATTTAGAGTTTTGTATAATTCATGAATCTACACGACTATGGGCAATAAAACAATGGACTTCGATTATCCATTAATCATTTACAATGAAATGGTTACTACGGCAAAAAACAAATCCACAGTTGATTATGAGCATTTGATTTTGCTTACACGCAATGTTTTTACACGTGAAGAAATTGATGGAATATTGTTGGGTCATTGTATATCCGATTTGGAGATTGGTAAGCCTGAATTGTGGGTTTTGGTAAGAGAAAATGGTAGTGAGTTGCCAAGCAATGATTATTTTGAATTTTTGCTTTCTCAGCAACTAATGCTACCCGCAGAGAATAGAGAAGAGGTTTACAAGAGACAGCTCAATAAGGCATATGAATATTGGCCGAAAAGGAAAAGAACAGGAAAAAAGAAAAGGAATTTATGATGAACTCATTCATTTGCGATAGGCCCAAAGTCAATAAAGAGTAGAGATGACATTGGGAAGAAGTGAAACGATACATGACAACTGTAGAGATGTCTCTGAATTAGAATATATTTTGGAATTAAAGGGCAAGGATATCTTAAAAATGTCCCCCGAAATGCAGGAGATGATAAAAGAGGATGCATTTACCTATTGGATGGAGCATGGTTTCCCTTATCCAGAGCGTAAAGATGGTATGTTCAAAAAAGAATACGAAAGATTAGCCAAACTCAGTCCAAGAGATGTTATAAAAAATAATAACATAGTCAAACTTAATCCTACAGGATTACAGCTTGCAAATTACTTTCATCCACAGATTTGGGAAATACGAGTCAAGGATGCCTATTCTCCAATGGACCGATTTGAAGATGCCCGAATCCTTAAAAAAATAATAGATAAGTCAATATCCATTTGGCCCGAACGAAGGGTATATAACAATACCTATTTAAGAAATGCCATTCGTGTCTATAGTAAAACAAGGTCAGTAACCAATTTTAGGCCCGCTGTGGCAAAGGCAATCATTGAGACCTATTCTGGAGACCATGACCCAGTCTTGGATTTTTGTGCCGGATTTGGAGGAAGACTATTGGGATGTGCCAGTTTAAAACGTCATTATTATGGTGTCGACCCAGCTTTAGAACAATACCTGGGGAATAGGGAACTACTCAAATATTGCCGCGATAGAATGCAACTCGAGTGTACCGCGACTCTTAAGAAAGATATGGCTGAAACCCATTTGGAACAACTGGAAAGCGGTTCATTTTCTTTGGCCTTCAGTAGTCCACCCTATTTTGATTACGAACAATATGGATCTGAAGTTACGCAGAGTCATATCAGATTCCCCAATTATGAGGATTGGAAAAATGGATTTTTGAAAAAAATTGTTAATGAATCACATCGAATCATACATTCCAAAGGCTATTTGGTGCTCCATATCAAAAATGTCAGGAACTATCCGTTGGAGGAGGATTTCATGGCAATAGCAAAAAGGAAATTTCAACTTAAAAAAATTCTACAACTTCAAACCGTTTCCAGACCCTATAGGACAAATGAATCGAAAAAATTTGAACCAATTCTAATATTTAAAAAAACTTAGCGTATTGCTGTTTGCAAAGTTTTATTTGTCTTTCTATTGAGCTTTTAGGAACATTTACGTTGCCTTTTTCCTGTACTTCAAGTGCTTGATTGAAATGATTGATAGCCTCTTCCCATCTTTCAGTCATCCTATTGACTTTTCCTAATTCATAATACGCAAAGTCATAATCGGGCCTAACTTCTAAAACTTTCTCAAAATCGATAATGGTTTCCTTTAGTGTCGTCCCCCATAATTCATCTTTTTCATAGTAATATTCAAGCGCGGTTTTTCTTAGGTTCAAAGAACCTTTGTTGGAAAGGATGGCCCAATGACCGGAATTTATTTTATCTGCCTTTTCGAAATATTCACGGGCTTTTTTGAGCTCTTTCAAATAATTCTCAGGAATACTTTTGTTTTTTTCAAGTTTGTCTTGGTAACGAACGGTATCTGAAACGTACATAAAGGCCAGTCCCATCGCATTGTAGGTAATCCATCTAATCTCCTTTTGGTGGGTAATCGTGTCCTGTTTTCTACCCTTCAATGAAAACCAATTTAGAGCAGTGAGTTTTTTGAGTATTTCCTTTCCTTCTTTAATAATATCTTTTTTGTCCTTTATTGCTTTTTTGGCTTTAGATTTCTCCCTATAGGAAAGCATCATATGAACAGCCATGGATTGTATTTTTCCTGCTCTAGCAAGTAGGTTGACATAAGGATTTCTACTTTTGACAGATTCAAAAATTTCAATTGATTCCTCAATTTTCGCAGGATTGTAATAATGGTAAAGAGCGATTGCTAAAGAATAAAAAACTAAGTCCTTAAAATCCGAAGGAGCAGTATCTTTTAAGGACTCCAAAACTTCAGAAGCCTCTTCATAATCTCCCATTAAATCTTTTACTACCGCTTGGTAATATCGAGGCAAGAAAAATTTAGGGTCCAAATCAACGCTTTGATCAAATTTGGTCAATGCATCCCTTAATAATTCCTGTTTTTTGTTACCTAAATATATTCTGAAGGTATCCAATCCCAAAGAATACAATTCAAAAGCCTGGAAGTTTTCAGTGTTGACATTCATAATCGTACCTTTTTCAAGAATTTATATTGGTATGTATACGATATACCAAATCGTAAATCAATTCGTCCTCATTTCTATACCACCACATTACATGTGTGGTTTTGTTATAAGGGAAGAGCAGCTGCGATTTTTTTACAAAGATAGCACGGAAAGACATATGTTTGTTTTTCTCGTCCTTCTCTATGGAATAAGTTAGAGTATAATCTGGTTTTGACAGTCGTTTATAGAACAAAATAGCCCATTGGAGATATTTTAATTCCGATACAGCCGATTCCAATTCAACCAAATCATGTTCTTCCCAAATGTCCAAACGAATAGAACGACTTTTATCGGGAACATTGACAAAAAGGGATTTTTGACTATCCTCATATTTGGTGTTCATTGTATGAAATAGGAGCTCGAATCTTCCCTTGTATCCCGGATAACTCTTGCTTTCTTCTACTATTAGTATCTTTTTTGACCTTGAACGTTTTTTGAATAACCATCTTAAGCATATGTAAAAAAATACAAGAATCAGTAAAAAAATTGAAGTCTTATTTTTACTCAACCATTGTCCGATTTGACCAATAATTGTCAAACTGGATAATTCAGCCTCTTTGGTCTTTATTGCAGCAATTTTTTTATTCGATTTTTCTTTTATCTGGTTATAATTTTCGATTCCCTCATTATAGCGAAAGGCATCGATATGTCTTCCCGCTTGATCAAACGTTATCGAATCGAAAAATAGGTTATCCTTATTTTGCTGATTCTCTATTGCAGCCAACAGTTCAAGGCAAGCCATCTTTGTACTCAGTAATGGTTTATCCTCGAGCAACTTCAAAGACCTGCTTTTAGCAGCTTCAAAATGCTTGAAATGAATATAGATTTGAATCAACTCTAATTCAATGGAGTCCTTGCTTTTTTGTTTTATACCTTTAATGGCATTCAACTTTTCTTCGCTCAGCCAATTTTCCGGGCAATTATCAAGCTTGGTTTGTTTAATCCTTTCTAGTGCCTCCTCAAATTTCTCGAAAGCGAGTAATTCCTTTACTTCTATCAGCGTTTTTGTTTCGCATTTTTGAGGTTTTTTTTGTCCCTGAACTGTTAAAATACAAAGCAGTCCAATAAGTGTCATTAGTGCTTTCATTATTCGACAGTATTTGACGTTTTGATGACTACCCGGCCCATTGTTTCTTTAATTAATGGAAGAAGATCCCGATTAATTTCATACCCTATCCATTTTCTCCTTAAAGATTCTGCCTGCGCTATAATTGTACCTGATCCCACAAAGGGGTTTACTACTAGATCGCCAGGTTTTGAATATCTTGAAATTAAAAGCTCTGCAACCTTTGGATTCAAGGCCCCCGTGAACTTAAGGCCAAGGCTATCTTTCCTGATTTGGGAATCCGGAATATGCCATATTTTTTCCAGAAAGGTCCGACTCAATTCCTTAGAAGGACTTGGGGTAATGGTTTTGCCTTTTTTGAAAATCATGATATGTGAAAAAGGAACCCGAAAAAGAGAAACTTTAGTGCGGCTCCAGATGATGTGATCAATAAGGGTGAATCCCAATTCTTGAGCCAGAAAGGCAATATCATTTGATTTTTGCCATAAGGAACCGTTGACACGTTCATCTGTGGAAATGTTTATAAATACTCCTGAATCGCTCAATATTTGATGACCATTAAATATTACACCTTTCATGAGGTTTAAGAAACAGCCTTTTGAATTTTTTGAGGTTTGGTTCATGTTGCCGCTATATGGTGGAGACCCGATGACGACCTGAGCGCTTTTGGATTCAATGTCTCGCATGAGATCATTTGATTTCATTATAAGTTTACCATACTTAAAATCCATAACTAATTGGGAGAATTTGAATTCACCTTTCCTCTATGCTGGCATACTGTAATATACATGTTTAATCTGAAAAAAATATCAATGTTTTTTAATTCTATTTTAATCCAGGTTTAATTTTTGCCAAACCACTTCACATTCCTGTATAAATGATTCCTCGCATGGAACACAAAGGGGATTATTAATTGTCGTTTTGATTTCTGTGGCACATTTATGGCAGTGTTTTTCTTCGAAGTTAGGGTTCTTATATTGATTCCATTTTTTGAAACATGTTGGGCATAGTGGTCTTAAAGGGGAAAAGCTTTTCATGGTATTTCCACATCGAATGCAATATCCAAACCTCACATTACACCTATTTAGGATTTCGTTAAATGCCTTTTCTGAAATTTTTTTTCCATTAATAGATACATCGGTGTTTCTGATTTTCAGGACAAAAGATTGTTTAGGAATAATATTTTCCAATCTTTCTTCATCCATATTGCTATCCCCACCCAATAAAATGTCATGAATAATATAATTGAGCGTGTCCTCAAACATTAGATAGTCTTCTGCGTTTTCAATGTCGGTGCCAATTTCATAGTTGTGATTGGATGATTTAGTAAGATTCATGGTTGAGATAACAGTGTAATCTTCATTCATAAAGATTTTAGCATGGAGCTTATTTACCGCCACCAACTCTAAATTTGGTATGGTATTTAAAAATGTTCTTGTATCGTCGTTGATTCCTGATTCTGATGTTGAAGCGTCCTTAGTTCTATAAATAATGCATTTTTTCACTTCTCCGGGGATTTTTTTAAAGGCCTTAATCATATCATCATCTAAAGAAATATATGGTGATACAATAAACAAGAAATTTTCAGCATCAGTAATTGTTCGCTCTATACTATGTCTTAAATCTCGTCCTGTAACTATTTCTGGCATTATTTATTGAGTTTTTATATTTCATTGTTCCATTCTGGTAATTTCCCATGAATGTTTAAATAATTTGAAAGCAATCCATTTTCTATAGGTCTAGGAAAATCTTGGTTATACCTACCAAAGGTTACATACCATTTAATAATAATTAATTCAATATCGCTCTCTATCATCTTTTTGGGCCAAGAACGTCTTCTAGGCTCACCAAATTGTTTTCCACTTACTAGTCTGCCCTTAATGCCATCTTTTCGATGAATAATCTCTCCATTTGTGCCTTCTCTCCCAGAAATACCTATATAAACCAAGTTACTCTCGCTTACTTTCTCCTTGTAAATTAAATAAACACCACTGCTATGTTTTGGTGCGTTACACTGATTATTTAAATTATCACTTACATTGAATGTAAATTCACCTCGCTCGATATAAATATTCAGTGAGTTGTACATGGAAAACTTAACTGATCTTACCCCATTTATTTAAAAACATACCAGCTCTATTTACTGGAGCCATAGTTACAATTCCTCTAGTGTTATACTGTTTGTGGAATTTCCGGATTTCATCTGGGAACAAAATATAATAATCAGGTTGTTCTTCTAGATTCAGATTGACTAATATGTATATAACATTTTTCTTTATTTGATTTTCCATGAGAGGCCATCCAACAGATTTTTTACTTCGTATTGTTTTCACTTGTATTTGAAATGCCTTACCATTTTTCTCAGCAAGAATATCAATAGCTTTTGCATTTCCGATTGTAAGACCTACGCTAAAGCCTCTTCGATATAGTTCTGCGGCAACGAAATACTCGCCAGATAATCCACTGCTATTTCGTGGAAGATTTTCATTGTCAGCCATATTTTCTAATTAAAAACCTCCCTCAAACAACTTTGCAAGAGTTGCTCTATTTGGGTTTGGCTGTTTTCTATGTTTTCTTCTAAACTATCGCATAAGGCCATTAAACTATTGACCTGTTTTACAATGGCTTTTTGTTCTTCGAGAGGAGCTAATGGGAAGGGAATTAATTTTAACTTACCAGCCTTGATTCCTGTAGCGGTCATTCCAGTTGCTTTGTCTAAAATCAGCTCTTGGACTAAACGACTCATTAGACAATACATTAAATATTTCTTGTCTAATTCTGAAGTATAAGGCTGTAATGTTATTATTCTTTGCGCTAAACCTACTCTCTCGTCAAGCTCAAGTTGACATACATTACCTAAAGGTGCTTCAGTGGTGAAAAGTAAATCACCTTTTTCAGGAAATCCTCTAGTCATCCAGTTATTATACTCATCTTCACTCATAAATTCCTCTGGTTCAATTTTTAAAAAACCTGGCCTTACATTTTTGGCAGTTAACAATCTAATACCAGAAGATATTTTTTTAGGTGTCTTTCCTCGATAATCAATAAATTTAAGTCCATAATTTAACCTACACCAAACCCACCCTTCAGGTAGGTTATAAGGTTTTTCGTGGGCTTCTATGGGTGGTAAGGGTTTTTCTTTTTTGATTTTCTTTTGGGCAATGAGCTCTTGTTTTTCAGTTTGGATGCGTTTTAAGAGTTCTGATGCTGGTTCATTATTCGGGTTTTGTGAACGCCATTTGGTAGTTAGTTTTCCTTGAACGGCTAATTGCAATATGGTTTCTCGTAGTTGTTTTATGGTCTCTTTTTCGGTAAAGAACTCGGTAAAATGGGTTTGTAAAAATTGCCACTCTTGGTTAAGGTTGACTGTTTGAGACAAACGTTGTAATGCCGAGGTTACAAAATCTTCTTTGAGTTGTATGCTGGTTTTGGTTTGTTCTACCAATTGCTCAACTTCTTTGAACAATTCATTGACAATGGCTACAATGGCTTTTTGTTCTTCGAGTGGTGGAAGAGCATAAATTGCGTTTATTGCCTTGTCAGTTCCCATTCTCGGTAAATTCATACCATGAGTAGAATCATTTGCATAGGAAATGAAATTTGGATTCTTTAGATACCATCTTAAATATTCAGGCGAACAATCTGCGTGTGAATTAATGGGAATCATTTCTGTGGTGCATACACCGTCCTCATCAGCAACAATCACCTTATCTAAATATGGTCGTAATTTTCCATAAATAACATCTCCTTTTTGAAATATCGATTTAGTGCTCTTAAATTGTCGTTCATTAAATCTTACTTTTTTCAAAAGCTTTGAAGTAGATTTTTCGACGTCTTCAAGCTCTAAAACCCATGTGTCATTTTCAACTTTGGTTTTTTCCGCCTTAAATTTTGTACCATATGTAACTGCTTTACCTAACCTACACCAAACCCAACCATCTGGTAATTCATAGGGTTTTTCTTGATCTTCTATTGGTGGTAAAGGCTTTTCCTTTTTAATTTTCTTTTCAGCAATAAGACCTCTCTTTTCTTCCTTAATTTTTTCTAACAATTTTGAAGCCGATTCTACATTAGGATTTACTTGTCGCCAGTTTTCGGTCAGCTTTCCTTGTATGGCCAATTGCAGTATTAAGCCTTTTAGTTCTTCGGCATTTCGTGGATGCTTGGTTAGAGTTTTAAAATGTTGTAAGAGGTGTTTCATATAGCTCATTCTTTGAGACCTCTCGACTGCGCTCGAGGTGACAAAGGGTAGTTTTTAGTTTAAGGCTTCGTTTAAAACATCCATTATTTTTTGTTGGATGCTGTTTATGCTTTTTTCGGTTTGGTTATATTGTTTCAAAATAACTTCTGGTGAAGCTAAATCATCAACTTCCTGATGTGGGTTTTTAATATCCAGATTATAGTTTCGGGCAATAATGTCTTCCACAGATACCTTCCAAGCGTATTTGTTTTCTTCGCGATTGTTCCACCATTGCTTTTCTAAATCGAACTCCTGAATGTGAATCGGCTTGGTTTTGTTATAGCTTTTGACACCTTCGGGATACGGATGTTCAAAATACCAGACCTCTTTGGTGGGTGTGCCTTTTTCAAAAAACAATAGATTGGTTTTAATGCCCGTGTATGGGTTAAATACCCCATTTGGTAAACGTACTATGGTATGCAGGTTGCAACGCTCCAGCAATTCCTGTTTGAGTCTAGTTTTTACACCCTCACCAAACAAGGTGCCATCTGGTAAGACCACAGCAGCACGACCATTAGCTTTTAAGAGTTTTATAATCAATGCCAAGAATAAGTCCGCCGTTTCCTTGGTCCTGAACTTGCTTGGGAAATTGGTTTCGGTACCGTCTTCCTCAACACCACCAAAGGGTGGATTGGTCAAAATCACATCTACCTTGTCCTTGCTGCCCCAATCGGCATAGGGTTTGTTTAAATAGTTACCACGGTTTACGGCTGGTAAATCAAAACCATGCAACATGAGGTTAGTGGTACACAACAAATGCGGTAAGGGTTTTTTCTCAATACCTCTAATGGCATTTTGTAAGACCTCACGGTCTTTTGGGTTTTTTACCTGATTTCGCATAAAATCAATGGTGCAGGTTAAAAAACCACCAGTACCACAGGCTGGGTCTAATACGGTTTCACCCAATTGGGGATTGATAATATCTACCATAAACTGGGTTACGGCTCGTGGTGTGTAGTACTCACCAGAACTACCCGCAGATTGTAGTTCTTTTAATATAGTTTCGTAGATGTCATTGAACAAATGTCGGTCTTCAGAACTGTTAAAATCTATATTATCAATCTCATTAATCACCTGACGGAACAGCGTTCCGTTTTTCATATAGTTATACGTATCCTCAAATACCGAACGGATGATTTTAGCTTGTGGACTTATGGTAATGTCCAAGTCTTTCAAGGTGGGGAACAATTCGTTATTGATAAAGTCCATTAGGGCATCCCCTGTTAAGCCTTCGTCATCTTCTGCCCAGTTGCTCCATTTAAGGTTTTCGGGAATAGGGCTTTCGTAATCATCAATTGTGATTTCCCATTCCTCTTCCTTATCGGCAAATATTTTCATAAACAGCATCCAGACCATTTGCGAGATACGTTGTGCATCACCGTCAACTCCTGTGTCTTTTCGCATGATATCGCGAATGCCTTTTATGTTGGTTGTTATGTTACTCATAGATTGTTTATTCCTTCCTTTAGTTTTAATAACTCTGCTTTATGTTTTAAAAGCTGTTCTTCCACTTTAAAGACCACAGGCTTAATATCCTCAATAAATTTGTCTAGTTTACGTTCTTGCGCTTCATCCTCTTCAAGAATGAATGTTTCCAAATTCCAATTTAATGTTTTACTAAAATGACATTTCCACTTGGCTCCTAAATTTTCCTTGGCACCCTCCAACTCACCTATTATCTCAACTAAGCGTTTATCGTAATCAAAATAATCTTTAGGAGCTGAGACAATCGACCGAAACGAAAGTCTCGTTTTATTGTTAAAGTCAAACTCAAATAAGAAAGCCTCCTTGTTTGGCCAACCATTAGCTCTATTGTATTTAAGAATTAAAGGCTCTAAATTTGGTGGTACAAACCGAACATACCCCTTGTTCTTGGAACCTAGCACCCACCCTTGTTCAATTACTTTTTTATTGAGAATTGTGGCAAAATCATCCCAAATATCTGGTTTGTTCTCGAACACAAAATCAAAAAAGTTTTTATGGTTCTTGTATAGTTGTCTTGCCCAATTATTGGAATCGTCATTGTTCATTACATTCTGTCTTAAAATGGTCAAATAATCTTGAATATATTGTAAGGCTGTAGCCTTAATATGTTCCGATCTGTTATCAATAATACTCTCCAATATTTCTGAGATTCTCTTATAGGAATAGGAGATATAAGTATTGCTGTCTGAAGCGTCGAATCCTGATGGACTAAGAAACACAAAACATTTCTTTTTATTTGGAAAATTATGGTTTACAATCTTGCTATACTTTGATAGCTGACCTTCACTTTCACCTGACCACATTTTATTTTCAATGCAGACTACAAAATTGTCAGTAATAATAAGAATATCTATGTTCTTCCATTCTCGTCTGACTTCTACCTTTGAAATATTAAGATTGCTCAGTTCTATTATTGAAATACCAACAGCACGTTCATCTATTAGAATATCTTGTAATACCCTTTGTAGAAACAAATCGTTTAAACCATGTGATTCGTTAGGGTCTAACAACCATCCTAAAAAGTTGGAGTGTCTAATTTCATAATCACTAACCCCAAGAATTTTAAAGATATTTGGTTCCTTAGTTCTAAGTAGTAGCCTATCATAAAGATTATCTGAAAGAAGTTCTTTGTATTGTTTTTCCCTGTCTAAAATATCCATTTAAGCTCCTTCTTTATAAATCTCATCCTCTAAATCCTTAATCGCCTGTTCAAAATCTTTGTTTTTACCAAAAGCCCTTACCAATTCAACTGGTGACCCCATTTGATTTAAAGGTTGTACATGCAAAACAGAACCTTTTTCTATTGATAAAATCCCCTCTTCCTCGTATTTATCTAAAAGTGAAAGTAAAATACGTTGCGCAGTATCACCGTATTTGGTAAAGTAATCACGTTTACGAACGTTGTTAGCACGTTCTTTTCTAGTTAAAGGTGGTTTATCGTATGCAACGTGGCAAATTAGGTCGAAAGGGTCCATGTTACTGCCAATTTCTTCTTTTAGAGCTTCTATTAGTACGCCATTTTCAGCCAATTCTGCCATCAATTCTTCTTTACTCTCTGTAGTTTTCCATTTTCTTGTAAAATCATTTATGGATTTATACTCAGTAGTAATATTCGATTTAGTGTAGTCCTTTAAGGTCTCAGTAATCAGTTTACCATCTTTTCCATAATATTGAACACGCTCATTTGCAACTGAAACTTTTATATTATTGACATAATATTTTTTGACCACTTCCTCTTCTTCATCATTAAAGGTTATGTCCGGTGTGATTGGCTGAACAAAATCACCTAAAATGTCATCTTTAGGAAAATTGTCATCGGTTTCTTCTACATCTGGAGGTACAACTGTTTCACTTTCATCAGGTTCATATATTTGGACTGGGTCACCATCAAAATCTGGATCAGCAAATAAATTGGTTGCCTTCCTAAAATCCATAATGGTAAAATAAACCTTCCCATCTGCTTCTCTAATTCTGGTACCTCTTCCAACTATCTGTTTAAATTCAGTCATAGAGCCAATATTAGCTTCCAGAACAATGAATTTCACCATTTTGGTATCAATACCTGTTGTAAGCATTTTTGAGGTAGTAGCAATCACCGGAAAGCGTTCCTCTACGTCTGTGAAATTATCAAGCTCCTGTTTGCCGATATCATCATCTCCTGTAATCTTAACACAGTAATTCCAATGCTTGGCTACTAAATCGGCATTTTCATTAATCAAGGCCTGTCGCATTCTGTTTGCATGATCAATATCTGTGCAGAAAACAATGGTTTTAGCAAATCGATCCGTAGCCTTAAGGTATTCTGTGATTTTTTTTGCAACCTCGATTGTCCTTTCATCAATGACCAAGTGTTTATCATAGTCTTTGAGGTTGTAAATACGATCCTCAACCTCATGGCCATACTTGTCAATTAAACCCGAGGTTGGTCGCCAACCTTCATCAACATTCATACTTATACGAACCACCTTATAGGGGGCTAAAAACCCGTCATCAATACCTTGCTTCAATGAGTATGTATAAACTGGTTCACCAAAGTATTCCATATTGGAAACATCCTTGGTTTCTTTGGGAGTAGCTGTTAATCCTATTTGGGTTGCACCATTAAAATAATCCAATATCTCTCGCCATGCGGAGGCTTCTGAAGCTGACCCTCGATGACACTCATCAATTACGACCAAATCGAAAAAGTCTCGACTAAACTCTTTGTAAGCATTTTTGGATTCTTCATTTCCAGTTAAACCTTGATATAAGGCAAAGTAGACTTGATAAGATTTATCAATCTTTCGGTTTTTGATGATATGCATTATATCATTACCGAACGGCGAAAAGTCTCCATTTTTGGTTTGCGTCAACAACGCATTACGATCTGCTAAAAATAGTATTCGCTTTTTGATGCCATTTTTCCAAAGTCGCCAAATAATATTAAAGGCAGTGTAGGTTTTACCAGTACCCGTGGCCATAACCAACAAAATTCGGTTTTGGCCTTTAGCTATGGCTTCGACCGTTCTATTGGTTGCATTTTGCTGATAGTAACGAGGAGACATGCCACTGTCATCAAGGTAGTAGTCTTGTGTTATGACTTGTTGAATCTCGGGTTTGTCAAGGCCTTCTTTTTGACTATATAAGCTCCATAGATGTTCAGGTGATGGAAAATCCTCTAGACTTATTTCTTGTTCAACCGGACCAGATGTTTTTGTTTTATCATGAAACACGAAGGAATCTCCATTCGAAGTAAAAACAAAAGGTATTTGCAAAATCTCAGAATACTCTATTGCTTGTTGCATACCATCACCAACTTTGTGCTTATTATCTTTCGCTTCAATAATAGCAATTGGAATATTTGGTTTGTAGAAGAGAATATAATCTGCTCGTTTCCTTTTACCTCGCGTATATAGTTTTCCTTGAACTATAATTCGACCATCCGTAAATGAGACTTCTTCTCTAACTTGCGAACGCATATTCCATCCAGCTTTCTGTATTGCAGGATTGATATACTTACTGCATATATCTCTTTCAGATAGGCCTTTTTTGTTCATGGTTAGGTTTGATGAATTCTATCCTAATGGATTAAATATTCCTTAAAAATACCATGTTTTTTGAAAGAAAGGTCTTTAAATAGGTCTATTTCAACCTTGCTTTTTTTTGTTACCTACTGAGAACATATCTTTAATTGTGATTATAGGACTCTCTTCAATCACGATACCTTTCTTACTTTGATAGATTGCTCCATATATTAAAACGTCATTTATTTCATCAGAATATTGTACGTCCCATACGCCTGGATATTCTAGTCTTTGAACTCTCTTTTGCTCTATCAAACCAAGAGCTATAAGCTTCTTTTTAAAGTGCTTGCCGCTGTTTTTATTACAGGCACTGATCAATTCAGTATCTTTGAGAATCCTGTGAAAGGACAGATTGGAGATTGTGCAAGTTGAACGGTAATTGTTTAGTAATTCCCGTAAGGTGGTACCTTTACGATTTAAACTTTTCCATAACCTATAATCGCTTTTTGATAAAGACCTATTTTGGGAACATGTTCTCAGTACCTCTATCCGTCTTGCTTTTTTTCCAATCTGCCTCTCTTGTGTTCTTATTCTGGAATTTACCCTGACATAAGCAGAGTATGTTTTCGTATCGACAAATTTGTTATAAACCATGATGGGAATCAGTTTCAACCTTTCCAATTTAGGTAGATTGTTGCTGCTCCATTTTCTACTTCTAACCGCAATGTTTCCGTTTTGGTGAATATTAACCAATCCAATATCAATCAGTTTGGGGAGATGCTTCTTAATTATGGTGCGAGAAAGACCTGTGGTTTTATTAATTGTTCCGATAGTACCATTTTTGCCAATCTTTTTAATTGTTTCATTGGACTTATAGGCCCTTAATGTTGCTAAAAAAGCAATTAGGCTATCTCCTCCCTCATTGAAAAGATAATCGTACTCTATATTGGTTAGATGCACACGTACCATCTAGACTTCTATAAGGGCGGATTCGATTTCACTTCGCTTATAATATACTTTACCAGAAAGGCCATAACTTTTCAGTTTGCCTTTTTTTGTCCAATGATAAAGTGTGCTGAGGTTGATTTTAAGCAGCTCTGCTGTTTCTGACCTAGTTAAGAGCTCTTCGGGTGTTTTAGGCTGAAAACTCTCTTTAAGTTCGTCTAATTGCTTTTTAACATCTTGGTTGATGTCGTTTCTTAACTCTTGTGGTGTTAAACCGATAAACTGTATTTGATTCATGACCTTTATTTTTAGTTGGTCAAAAATCAATTATTAAGAAGCTAGGGGAGTGCCCTAAAAATACCCCTAGTGTATTTAATTTAATTCTTTAAGGTAGTTTTTGACAGATTCTGTATGAGTGTGTGAAGTGAATTTTCCTCTGTCTTGAGATTCGCTGTTTAGAACCGCAAAGTTTCCACTTATGGTTCTAGGGTGGGTGTCAAGTAAGTCTGCAGTTACTCGGTACATGAGAGTTTTGGTTTGTTGATTGAATAGATTTTTATATCCAAGCTCAAAAAGTAGGGCAATCAAGTATGGTCGTGAAACTTTTTTTCCTGAATTCATGCGAGTAACAATCATTGTGACAATTTTATCCTTGTTGTTGGGGCTAAGTTCCTTTATCGTTGGTAATTCGTAAAAACCAATGTTTTTAAGTAATTCTACTTTTTCAGAATTTATGACTTTTACTTTTGGTTTAGAATTTGCTTTAAGTTGATGAATTTCTCCAAGGTAAATTTTAAGCTCCTCAATGAAATCATAGAGTTTGTTGTTAACTTCTATGCTACGACTTAAATAAGATATGCACCCCTCAACAATACCTATTTTCAGTTCAAGGTTGTTTCTGTGTTTTTTTATGTTCCGCCAGAATAGAGAACGGTATTTCATTTCCCATTCGTCAAAATCTTTACGGAATAGTGAAAGTCCGTTCTCTCGGTCTCGGTAGGCTGCATTAAATTTTGGAGAGGGTCGAATTACCTCACTTGCAATAACTTCTTTAACGAAGGGTACAATATCTATTTCTATAAGCTTCTTTTTTTCGAATATATGTTCGTGATTTTTTTTATCAGATACTTCAAGCTCTTTTGTTGGTATAGAGTCTGATAAGATAAATCTATTGATTCCGTTTCGTTTTATAGGGACTTGATATAAGTCGAGGTGCAGAGCCAAATGAAAGAATAACGGGTGAGTGTAACAGGAGTTAATACTTGAGTGATTATTGTTTTTTACAAACTCTGATAATTTTTCTAATTCGATAAGGATAAACTCTTTATTAGTTCCTAATAAGTGGCGATTGATTTTTGACATCTTATAAGCCTTGTTGCTATAGTGAATTTGATTGTATCTTATTTTTTTCTCGCGCGCGCGACGCGTAGTTGTCAGGAAATTGTAAAATGAATTGTTTTTGTTGCTATTTAATTGCTTCTCGTACTACGATTAAATTTGATTCTTTTGAAGCCTTTTGCTTTTGCACTTCAATATATTTTATCCACTCATCCTTGTAGTCAGTCCCTTTTTTGCCAATGTATTTTAAAAAGCTTTTTTCCGTGGAATGTCCAGTTACTTGCATTATGATTGGGGTTGGTATTTTTCCATACAAATTAGAGCAATATGATCTTCGGCAAACATGACTGGCCAATAATTTCCATTTAGGATGTGTCCCTAATTTCTTTCTGTTGGTTTTGGGGTCATTCAAAATACCTTTGGTAGGCTCGTCAATACCTGCTTTTTCTGAAATGGTTTTAATGTGCTCATTAAATTTTGCCAGAGATATTTTTCTTGGCCATCCCAATTCTAGAATTTCCTCTGCTTCTGGTAGAATTGGTATTGTAACGGTTTTGGCGGTTTTCTGCTGTTTAATTTCAAAGTATTTAAAGCCATCAACTTCTTTGAGGTTACTATTTGTGAGACTTAAAAGGTCATTACCTCTCTGTCCAATCCAGCACCCTAATAAAAGCCATTTTCGAGCATTTATTTGTCCCTCATGAATAAGATGTGCAGTCTTTATCTTTTCAAGTTCCAGAGGTGTCAAGTAAATAATGTAATCATTCTTTATCTGCTTTAAATTAATTTGTTTTAACTGAGGTGAGGTCTTTATGCCATTTAGTCCTGCATCATAGCACACTGTTTTTAGGTTTCCCATCATCCGTTGTGCATAACCGATACTATAATTTTTCTTTTTAAGCATAAATGATAGAAAAGCTTTTCCCATGGCGATATCCACTTCACTGACTTTCACCTGGATTTTGCCTTCAAACTCTTCCCAAATACGTTTTAAAGCTCTGTAATCGTTTTTTCTGCTATTGCTAAGGCCAAAACCGCCTTTCTGATTTTCTCGCACCTCAGCATTGTCAATTAAGCTTTGAATTGCCTTAATAACCATTGGGCTTTTGCCAATCTGTGTTATGCGATCAAAAAAGATATCTATCTGCTTTTGTAGCCACTCGCTGCTTATAGGTTGATTTTTACTTAAACTCTCATTATAGGCGTCCAAAACATGACTCTTTAATTTGAGTAATTCGGAAGCTATTTTCTTGTTCTCAGCTAAGGTCTGTTTTGGTAGTGCTTTGTCCTTGCTCCATTGCTTTTGTTGGATTACAAGGCCTGTTTTTCTCTCATACTTATTTCTACGGTCAATACTGAATGCAAGAGATATGGATTTAACATCCTTTGAGCCCCTTAAGAAGTACTTAATAGTTGCCATATTACTTTCTTTTGAACTTCGGTGATTTAGACTTTCAAAGACAATTTTCCGAACATTTTCCGAACCAAAGTAATATTTTATCCAATTCTAATCAATCATAATCAAGAATAATATTGTCTTAATCATGTTCAAAGTCATTGTAAATGATGAGTTTATCTTTGAAATAGTAGAGGTTTTAAGGGAGTTGTAGATTGTGGGGTTTATGCTCCCTTCACCCGCACTGAAAGCTCTTCGATTTTCGAGGAGCTTTTTTTTGTTCGGACTTGTTTTAGTGTTTGTCCTTGCATTCTACCAACCATTCATCTTCTAATCCATTACGTAAAATAATGGACATTCTTGATCCTTTTAGTTTTGGATTGTTATGTATTATGGCCATCAATTCTTCCTTTGGTTAATCAGAAGAAAAACACATTATATTGAAAGAAAAAACTAATAGCTAAGTTAAATAAGCCAATAATTATGAATCTTTTAATTATCAGGTTCAAAATCAGTTATGGTTGTCGGGAAATATTTTAATTATTGAATTTTTGTTAAAATAAAAGAATAATCATAAATTTATCTTAAACGACCTTTTGTTTAAAGATCCCCAACTGAAAACTGACAAATTATACGAAAAAGCAGTGGAGGTGGTGTTTTTGATTGAATTTTTGCAATAAAATAATACCATAACAGTTTTAATTACTGTAAATTATTGATATTTGTCAATTTTTATATCGAAACCTTAACTAGATTAATTGACCAATTGCGCTATGTACAAAGAAATTTATTTAGTCGACGATGAAGATCTCGTAAATACGGTGAATGCGATTCACTTTAGAAGAATGGGTATGGAGGATAAGGTGAAAAGCTTTACCAACCCGGAATTGGCACTGGATGACCTTAGATTCAGAGATGATCAAAATACAAGGACCCTAATCTTGTTGGATATCAATATGCCCGAAATGAGCGGGTTTGAGTTTTTGGAGTTTATGATGTTGGAAGATTTTCCAGAATCCAATGAGGTACTTTTAGTAACATCTTCTGAGTCCGATTCTGATAAGGACGAAGCCAAAAAATATGAAAAATACGTAAAGGAGTTTATAACCAAGCCACTAAAAATTGAGCATTTGGAGGAATATCTCCAAAGCGCGAACAAATAATATCGTTCTCAATAATATCTTTTTATTGCTCAACCTATTTTTGTCCCTTACCTTTAATTTGAATAAACTTTAGCCTGTGAAACAGAAAAATGCCTTTATTCAGAATAAAGTTGAAATCGTTGAAGATAGAAATGACATTGTTTGGGCAATGGACGAGAATTATAAGCTCACCGATTTCAACACCTCCTTTAGTGCACTTTTAAAGCGCAACGGTTCCATTACTGTTGAGCGAGGTATAGATTTAAGAAAGGTATTCAAGACAAGCAGTTTTTTTGACCCTTGCGAACAAGGTTGCGAAAGAGCTTTAAACAGGTACGCCACAACTTCCAAACATACTTTCGAGGAAAATGGTGAAATCGTTGTCCACGAATTTTCCTTTCAGCCATTTATGAACAGTTCCGGAGATATTGTGGGATGTTGTGTCTGGCAAAAGAACATTACCCAAGAGGTAAACAATAACCATCGTTTGCTGGATAGCGAAAGAAAGTACCGGGAAGCTCAGCAAGTTGCCGATGTAGGTCATTGGAATTGGGATATGATCAAGAACGAAATTACTTGGTCCGATCAACTATACCGAATTTTTGGGCAAGAACCGGATACTTTTAAAGCAGATTATGAATCTGTAAAGGCTATTATTCACCCAGAAGATAGGCAGGTTTTTGACGAGGATGTAAATCGAAGTATCAAGGAGAACGTTCCTCACGATATTATTCACCGCATAGTGGTGTTGGACGGAGAGGTTAGGTATGTGCATCAAAAAGGAAAGGCTTACTATAACGAAGAGGGTAAACCCTATAGAATGAGCGGTACGGCTCAAGACGTAACTAAGGAAGTCCTGTCCAATCATCAAATATTGGAACAAAATCACGAGCTACAGAATTTTGTTCGGATAATTTCCCATAACCTAAGAGGCCCGATATCAAATCTGTTGATGTTGTCCAAAATATATGAATGGGGAAAGGATGAGATGAACGACGATATTGTTCGAAAAATAGAGCACACCACCGAAGCTCTGGACCAGACTATCAAGGACCTTCATCTTTCACTGTCCTTAAAATCGGCCGATAAGGAAAAGTTTAGAGAGGTCTCTTTACGTGCCGTGATGAAAGATGTTGATGGATTGTTGTCCGAAGAGATAATTAAGAGCAAAGCCACGGTAAAAACCGATTTTTCGGGAGGTGAGACCGTTTTTGGTGCTAAAAGTTATGTGGTAAATATCTTTTACAATCTTATCCTTAATGCAATTAATTATGCAAAGGATGAAGTGCCCGCAAATATTAAGATTGTTTCTGAAGAAACGGAAAATAATGTGGTGCTTAAGTTTGTGGACAACGGTATTGGTATGGAGCTTACCCCGGAAAAGGAGCGAAAAATATTTGATATGTACGGCAGGTTGAGCGGTGCAACCATAGGTAAAGGTTTTGGGCTTTATTTGGTGAAAACACAAGTTGAGGCCATGGATGGTAAAATAGAAGTTGAGAGTACCAAAGGCGAAGGCTCTACATTTATTGTTACCCTGCTAAAGAGCCTTTAGGCGGGTCTAAAGGGCAATTTGCTCAAATCCACGTTTCCACCAGAGATTATTATACCAACTTTTTTATGGGTCAGTAGTTCTTTTTTCTTGAAACAGGCCGCTAGTGCAACTGCACTGGATGGTTCACATACAATTTTGAGCCGTTCCCAGATCAACCGCATGGCGTGGACTATCTCTTGCTCTTTTACCCGAACAATTTCTTCAACATATTTCTGAATTATAGGGAAGTTTCTATCGCCTAATTGGGTCTTTAGGCCATCTGCAATGGTATTTGTGGCAGTGTTTATTTCTATTTTTCCGCTCTTTAGGGATCGGAAGGCATCATCCACCTCAAAAGGTTCACCGCCGATCGTTTTGCAATTTTTGCCAAAATAATGTACTGCTAAGGCAGTGCCCGCTAGTAAGCCACCACCTCCTACAGGGGTAAAAACATAATCCAAGTCGGGGTATAACTTCAATAATTCCATACAAGCGGTGCCTTGTCCCAGAATCACTTGCTCATTATTGGAGGGATGGATAAAAGTTGCGCCTTGTTTATTGATAATTTCTTGGGTCGCTTGTTCTCGGGCAGTCAAAGTAGGTTCGCATTCGGAAAGAATACCACTGTAGCCCCTTACGGCCTCTTTTTTTACCTCTGGAGCGGAACTGGGCATAACAATATAAGCTTTTACTCCCAGGCTTTGGGCGGCTAAGGATAAAGCCTGTGCAAAATTTCCAGAAGAATGTGTTACAACACCATTTTTTTTCTGATCGGGGGTAAGCTGAAGAATGGCATTGGCAGCCCCACGCATTTTAAATGCGCCCATACGCTGAAAGTTTTCGCATTTAAAATAAAAATTGGTATTGCCCATTTTATCGATCTGCCGAGAGGTAAGAACGGGCGTATCGTGAATAAAAGGCTTTATTCTTTGGTGGCAATCTCTAAGTTGTTGTTTGTCCATAAATCCCTATACCTAATTCGTGAACTAAAATTAAGTATAAAGATAATACAGGGTTTAATTATGGGATTCCACTTCTTGTTTTTCTTCCACGGAACCTTTGGAGGTTCCCTCCATTCCCAATTCGGGGATTACCAACAATGGAATTTGGGTATGGAATGCGGTCCTTTTAATAATGGGCTCGCGGGTCATTTTTTCCATATAACTATGCTGGTAATTCAACATTGCCAAAAGATGTATGCCCAATTCCTTGGAGAATGTCTCTAAGGTATGCGAAACCGAATTCAGTTCGGAAACCGTGTGCACAAAATGTTCGGCATTGCCAAGATAGCGGCGCAGCATGTTCAGGTTAAATTGCTGAAGCTCTGTAAGGGCTTTTATACCGTATTGTACATGGACAATCCGAATAGTGGCATTGAACATTTTGGCCATTTCCAAAAGTGGGGATAGCTCGGAAGAGGTATAGAACCTATTAAAATCGGTGGCAAATGCAATTTCGGATGGTGTAACGTACTCAAAGTGATAGGGAATGGCCAAAACAGGGCACTTTTTGACGGCCTTTATAATACGTACCGAGTTGCTTCCCATAAAAACCTCTTCAGCGCCAGATGCACCTTTGGTTCCCGTTATCACCAAATGGATCCCAAAAGTATCAACAATGTCCTTGACCTCTTCTACCAATAAATTAAAAGAGGATATGGTCTCAAAACTATGGTTTGGATTACCGTATTTGCTTTGTATCCGTTTAACAGTTTTGTTCAGGCTCTGTTCGGAGTTCTCACGCACTGCATCAACAATGCGAACACCATCGATCATTTTGGCCATAAACCTGCTGCTTGGTATCACAGGGGTGTAGGTGTTGAGCAAATAAAATGTACAACGCCTGTTGCGGAACAATTGCATGGCGTAATCTATGGCGTTCCATGCATTTTCCGAAAAATCCGTAGGTATTAAAATCTTCTGCATCTGTCAATGGATTATGATGCATAAAATTAAACGTATGGTGCAGGGGATTCTATGACAATTGTCAGCTTTTAAAAAAAGACCTAAAAGCCTTCAACCATTTCCATTAGCTTGCGTTCGTCCTTAATGCCGATTTTTTTTCCGGAGGCATGGATAAGGCCTTTCTTTTTAAATTCTGAGATAATTCTAATGGCCGATTCGGTAGCGGTGCCCACTACATTGGAAATGTCCTCTCGGGAGAGTGTAAGTGCCAAATATCCATCTTCATCTTCACCAAAATTATTTTTTAGATAAAGAAAAGCTTCGGCCATGCGCTGTTTTACGGTTTTTTGCGAAATGTTTACGATAACATCGTCCGCTTCCTTAAGGTCGTGTGCCATATGGCGAAGTACTTCCAAAGTGAAATTTGGATTTTTTTGGAGCGTATTGTTTATGCTTTCCTTTGGGATAAAACAAACCTCCATATCGTCGACAGCTATAGCGGAAAGATTGGTGCTTTCTTGCGATATTACCGAGCGCTGCCCCAAAACTTCGCCCTTTGTGGCCAATTTTACGATTTGGTCCTTTCCGTTGGCGCTAAGTTTGGAAAGCTTCGAAACGCCATTGCGTACACAGTAGACCCCGTTCAGTTTTTCACCTTCTTCAAAAAGTGCATCTCCCTTTTTAATGGTCTTTGTGGTTTTGGAGTCCGATACTTTTTTCAGCTCCTCCTTGCTCATGGCGCGTAAAGAATTGAACTGCCTAATGATACAATTTTCACACCTGCTTTCCATAATGATTAGTTTACCTGATTCGACAAAAATAGTTGATAAACAATCACAAAATACTGATAAATATCATATTTTTAAGAAGAATAGTAGTACAAATTTGCAATAGGTAAAGCAAATGTGAAATGACAGACCCGACCTGTTATCATTGTGGAGATGATTGCGGTAAAAACCGTGTACAATTTGATGATAAGGATTTTTGTTGCAATGGTTGCAAGACCGTTTACGAAATCTTTACCTCCAATGGTCTGTCCACTTTTTACGAAATAGAAGGTAAAGCAGGTACCACTCCAAACGAAATCCGTCAGAAATACGATTTTTTGGACAACCAGGAAATTGTGAAACAACTTGTGGAGTTCGACGAAGATGGTGTACAAGTGATAAGTTTGAGTATTCCCAATATTCATTGTAGTTCCTGCATATGGGTGTTGGAAAATTTGAACAAGTTGCATTCGGCCATTTCGGTTTCCCAAGTAGATTTTCCTAAGAAAACCATTAGGGTTACCTTCAAAACAGAAGATTTTTCGTTGAAAGCCTTGGTGCTGCTGTTGGGGAGTATTGGTTACGAACCATATATTTCGTTGGAGGAGTACAATAAAAAGGGGAAAAAGGTGGATCGTTCCCTAATTTATAAACTCGGAGTGGCCGGATTTGCGTTCGGTAATGTAATGCTGTTCTCCTTCCCGGAGTATTTCGAGGTCGAAGAGTTTTGGTTGGATCAATATAAGAGCGTTTTCCGTTGGCTGATGTTCGCCTTTTCGCTGCCCGTGGTATTTTATGCTTCCCAAGATTACTTTGTTTCGGCTTATAAGGGCATCCGCTCCAAATTGTTGAACATTGATGTGCCGATAGCCCTTGGGATACTGACCCTTTTTCTAAGAAGCACCGCGGATATTATTTTTGACCTGGGTTCCGGTTTCTTTGATAGTCTCACCGGTCTGGTCTTCTTTTTGTTGTTGGGCAAGTTTTTTCAACAAAAAACCTATGCTTATCTGTCGTTCGAGCGCGACTACAAATCCTATTTTCCGATTGCGGTGACCCGATTGGGTAAAAATGGCGAAGAGGAGAACATACAAGTTTATAATATCGAGGTAGGGGATAGGATCCTGATCCGGAGCCACGAGATCATTCCAGTGGATTCAATTCTGATAAAAGGGACCGCCGAGATCGACTATAGTTTTGTTACCGGGGAATCCGAACCTGTGTTTAAGGAATCGGGAGAGAAGCTGTTCGCCGGTGGCAAGCAACTTTCAGGTGTCTTGGAAGTAGAGGTCTTAAAATCTGTTTCGCAAAGCTATCTTACCCAACTTTGGGGCAATTCCGTATTTTCCAAGGACAAATCCAGTCAATTCCAGACCCTTACCGATAGCATAGGAAAACGATTTACCATTGCTGTGTTGAGTATAGCCACATTGGCCACTTTGTTTTGGTTGGTGTTCGATCCTAGCCTTGCCCTAAATGTGTTCACTTCGGTATTGATCATTGCCTGCCCCTGCGCCATTGCCTTGGCCGCACCGTTCACATTGGGGAATATGCTTCGCATTTTTGGAAAACATAAATTCTATTTAAAAAATGCTAGCGTAATCGAGAGGCTATCCATAATCGATACAGCTATTTTTGACAAAACCGGTACGCTGACCACCAATGTAAAGGATACCATCCATTATGAAGGAATGGAGCTTACCGAGGAAGAGACGGCACTGTTAAAAACAACCCTGAGAGCATCCAATCACCCCTTGAGCCGATCGTTGTACAATATTTTAAAATCCAACGCCATAATGACCCTTGAGGAATTCCAAGAGCATACCGGCAAAGGAATAGAAGGCAAGTACAATCAACATACCATAAAAGTAGGCTCAGCGGCCTATGTGGGCGAAAACCACTCCAACTCCATAACCAATACTACAGTTTATGTAAGTGCGGATGAAGATGTGAAAGGTAGGTTCGTGTTCAAAAACACATACCGGGACGGCATGAGCCAAATATTTGATGAATTGTCCAATGATCTTAACCTAGGTATTCTTTCGGGCGATAATGATGGTGAAAAAAAGAAGCTGGAGGGCTTGCTCCCGGCAAAGACCAAAATGATGTTCGATCAAAAACCGGAAGATAAACTGGAATATATCAAAAAGTTACAGCAGAAACATAAGGTCTTAATGGTGGGCGACGGCCTGAACGATGCTGGAGCCTTGGCACAGAGCAACGTAGGGTTGGCCGTTTCGGAAAACATAAACGTGTTCTCCCCTGCCTGCGACGGAATTTTAGATGCTGCCCAACTGCGAACGCTGCCAGAATTTATTAAATTATCCAAGCAATCCGTTCGGATAATCAAAATGAGTTTTTTGCTTTCATTGTGTTATAATGTCGTGGGATTGTATTTTGCCGTTACAGGGCAGTTACAACCAGTAATAGCCGCTATTTTAATGCCATTGAGTTCAATTAGTATCGTGGTGTTTACCACCTTGGCCACCAATTTTGTGGCTAGAGAGTTAAAAAATAAAGAAAGCTGATATATGTCATTTTTTGAAGCATACCATCACAGTAGTTTTACCCCTAAATTAAGGCAGGTATGAGTGTTATTTATGTGTTGTTGGCCATTAGTGTAACGGTGGCCGTGGTCTTTTTTATAGCCTTTGTTTTTTCGGTAAAGAGCGGACAATACGACGACACCTATACTCCGTCGGTAAGAATGTTGTTCGAGGATGAGGTGGTAAAGAGCCAGGATAAATCAAACCTATATAGTAAAAAGGAAATCAAACAAACTAAAAGTACAAACCAATAAATATGGAAATACAACAGTTCCGCTACGATAACAAAATCGTGCAAAAGTTCTTATACGCTACCATTTTATGGGGTGTGGTAGGTATGGCAGTAGGTCTTTTGTTGGCCTTTATGTTTTTGTTCCCCAATGTTACCGAAGGTATTTCATGGTTGAGTTTTGGACGTTTGCGTCCATTGCATACCAACGCCGTGATTTTCGCATTTGTGGGTAACGCAATTTTTGCAGGGGTGTATTACTCATTGCAGCGATTGCTCAAAGCTAGAATGTTCAGCGATGTTCTGAGCAACATCAATTTCTGGGGGTGGCAGTTGATCATTGTGGCAGCGGCCATTACCTTGCCTTTGGGTTACACAACCTCAAAAGAGTACGCAGAATTGGAGTGGCCCATAGATTTGGCCATTGCTGTAGTTTGGGTGGTCTTTGGATGGAACATGATAGGCACTATCTTAAAAAGAAGACAACGGCACCTGTATGTGGCCATTTGGTTCTACCTTGCCACATTTGTTACGGTAGCAGTGTTGCATATCTTTAATAGTTTGGAACTACCTGTTACGGCGTTAAAAAGTTACTCAGTGTATGCTGGTGTACAGGATGCATTGGTGCAATGGTGGTACGGTCACAATGCCGTGGCATTCTTCTTGACCACTCCTTTCTTGGGGTTGATGTACTACTTTGTTCCTAAAGCAGCGAACAGGCCAATTTATTCCTATAGATTGTCCATCGTCCACTTTTGGTCGTTGATATTCATTTATATCTGGGCTGGCCCTCACCACTTGTTATATTCTGCTTTGCCCGATTGGGCACAGAACCTTGGTGTAGTATTCTCCATAATGTTGATCGCACCATCTTGGGGTGGTATGATAAACGGATTGTTGACACTGCGTGGGGTTTGGGACAAGGTGCGTACCGATGCCACACTGAAATTTATGGTAGTGGCCATTACAGGTTATGGTATGGCAACGTTTGAAGGCCCGATGCTATCTTTGAAAAACGTAAACGCCATTGCCCACTTTAGTGACTGGATCATTGCCCACGTGCACGTTGGAGCCTTGGCCTGGAACGGGTTCTTGACCTTTGGTATGATCTATTGGTTGGTGCCCCGTATGTTCAAAACCGAACTGCATTCCAAAGGATTGGCCAATTTCCACTTCTGGATCGGAACCTTGGGTATTGTACTTTATGCCTTGCCGATGTACGTTGCAGGATTTACCCAAGCATTAATGTGGAAAGAATTTAACCCAGATGGTACCTTGGTTTACGGTAACTTCTTGGAAACCGTTACCCAGATTATCCCTATGTACTGGATGAGGGCCATTGGAGGTTCGCTTTACATCTTAGGTATGTTCGTACTGCTGTACAATGTAGTGATGACCATAAAATCCGGTAGCAAGGTTGAAGATGAAGCGGCAGAAGCTCCAGCATTGGAACGTGTTGCCAAAAGAAGAGTGGCCGGCGAAACTTTCCACAACTGGTTGGAAAGAAAACCGGTACAATTGACCATCTTGGCAACCATAGCAATTCTTATTGGAGGTGTTGTTCAAATTGTACCTACAATCTTGGTGAAATCCAACATTCCTACCATAACAAGTGTTAAACCTTATACTCCTTTGGAATTGGAAGGTCGTGACCTTTACATTAGGGAAGGTTGCGTAGGTTGTCACTCGCAAATGATTCGTCCCTTCCGAAGCGAGGTGGAACGTTACGGAGAGTATGCCAAGGCAGGGGAATTTGTGTACGACCACCCATTCCTTTGGGGGAGTAAGCGTACGGGTCCCGATTTGTTAAGGGTCGGAGGTAAATACTCGGACAATTGGCACTTGAACCACATGTACGATCCACAAAGTACTTCTGCAGGTTCCATAATGCCATCTTATGAATGGTTGGTTACCGATGAGCATGATCGCAGCGATATACAGGCAAAAATGGAAACCATGGTAAAATTGGGGGTTCCCTATACCGAAGAAGATATTGCCAATGCTCCGCAATCCATGGCAGAGCAAGCACAGCAAATCGAAAAGAACCTATACACAGACCCCGAGTTTGCAAAAACCTATGAAGCGGATAAAAAGTACGCCGAAGAAAATGGGCTCGAATTCGTTGAAATGAGAGATCGGGAAATCGTGGCCTTGATTGCCTACCTACAAAGATTGGGTACCGATATAAAGATTGAAGGAACTGAAGAAACAATATCTCAAAACAAATAACCATGTTGAAATTTGTAAAAGAACATATGGAAACCATCGACGGGATAGCCAACTATCCCATGGTTTCCCTACTTATCTTCTTTGTGTTTTTTGTGTTGTTGTTTTGGTGGGTTTTCACCGCTACCAAGGAACACATAAGGGAGATGTCCGAACTGCCTTTGGATAACGATGATCAACAAAACAAACTATAATATTATGAGCACAAAAACACCTTGGTGGATAAGAGTCCCGGTTTTATTCTTCCTGATCTTTGGATTAATGGAATACTTTATCGACTCGGGAGACAAACTGGCAATAATAGAATACCCTATCACACAGTTTTTTTTGCTGTTGGTATTAATGATCCTTATTGCCATAGAGCTAATATTGGCCTCCATAGAAAATATTATGTTCCAGACACTGACCGAAGAAGGAAAGGAACGTTACCTAGAAGCCAAAAGCAAGAAATTTGAATGGACCTGGGCCAAAAATTTAATGGCAAAACTGACCAAGAGCCGTTCAATCGAAAGAGAAGGTGAGATTGTATTGGACCACAATTACGATGGAATCCGAGAATTGGACAACGTGCTGCCACCATGGTGGGTATACCTTTTCTATGCGACGATTGTTTTTGCCGTGGTCTACCTGGTTAGATTCCATATTATCGGCGAATACGACCAAAAACTCGAATACGAACAAGAAGTGGCAGCAGCCCAATTGGCCATTGAAGAATACAAAAGAACGGCCAAAGATCTGGTGGATGCCAGTACCGTGGAGTTTTTGTCGGATGATTCTGATTTGGCTGCAGGAGAGAAAATATTCCAAGCCAATTGTGTGGCCTGTCACATGGCCGATGGTGGAGGTGGAATTGGACCAAACCTGACCGATAAATATTGGATATTGGGCGGAGGCATCAAAAATATTTTCACAACTATATCGGAAGGTGGTCGAGACGGTAAGGGAATGATTGCATGGAAACAAACCTTAAAGCCTGTCGAAATGGCCCAAGTAGCCAGTTATGTGATGACCATGGGCGGAACCACGCCCGCCAATCCAAAGGAAGCTGAAGGAGAAATCTGGGTAGACCCAAATGCTCCCGAAGAAACCAATGGTGCCGAATCTGAAACGGAAGAAACCGCTCCCGAGGAAATGGAGCAGGCCGTCGATTCAACAAACGTTGCCATGAACTAGTCCTTGGGGCATTCGGCAACAAATATTTATCCATAAACCACAAATGCGATGGAAGAAAACTTTAGGGATTCCATAGGCACAATCACAGAAGAAGGTAAAAGGAATTGGATTTTTCCAAAAAAACCTAGTGGACGGTACTACGATTACCGAAAGTACGTAAGTTACTTTCTACTCGTTTTTTTGATAGCGGCCCCTTTCGTTAAGATTGATGGGCACCAATTTCTATTGTTCAACGTGTTGGACAGGAGGTTCAATATATTTGGGCTTCCATTTTGGCCTCAGGATTTTCATCTGGTAGTAGTGTCCATGATCATCGGAGTTATTTTTATTGCACTGTTTACGGTGGCATACGGCCGTATCTTTTGTGGATGGATGTGTCCGCAGACCATATTTTTGGAAATGGTGTTCCGTCGTATCGAATACTGGATAGACGGAGATAGAGGAGCTCAAATACGACTGGACAAGGCTCCGTGGACAGGGAAAAAAATAAGGAAAAGACTTCTAAAGTGGAGTATTTTCTTTCTTATTTCCTTCTTTATCGCCAACGTGTTCTTGGCCTATTTGATCGGTAGCGATCAATTGATCGCTTATATTACAGATGGTCCTATGGCGCATTTGAGCACAATGGTCCCACTGTTGATTTTTACAGCGGTCTTTTATTTCATTTTCGCATGGTTCAGGGAACAGGTATGTATTATCGCTTGCCCTTACGGTAGATTGCAAGGGGTGCTGCTGGACAATAAATCCATTGTAGTGGCCTATGACCATAAACGGGGCGAGGGCGAAAACGGGCGTAAAAAGTTCAGAAAGAACGAAGATAGGGAAGCTCTGGGGCACGGCGACTGTATAGATTGTTTTCAATGTGTAAATGTGTGTCCTACAGGGATAGATATTCGCAACGGGACTCAGTTGGAATGTGTAAACTGTACCGCTTGTATAGATGAATGTGATCACATAATGGATAGTATCAATAAGCCCAAAGGCTTGATCAGATATGCCAGTGAAGATGAGATCACCCAAGACAAAAAATTCAAATTTACGGCACGTATGAAAGGTTACACAGCAGTGTTAGTCGTGCTTATTGGGATGCTTGTGGGAATGTTGTTTATGCGTAACGAGGTCGAGGCAAACGTACTTCGTTTACCTGGGCAGTTGTACGAGCGCAAGGATAACAACATTATAAGCAATGTGTACACCTATAAACTGGTGAACAAGACCACTAAAGATATTGATAATGTTTCATTCGAATTGATGTCGCACAAAGGAACCATCAAAATGGTCTCCCAGGAAACTTTCACGGTTCCCGCGGAAGAGATGGCCGAAGGAACACTTTTCATCGAAATAAATGCCTCGGCACTCAATGGAGATAAGGATAAACTAAAGATAGGGGTGTATAGTGGCGATAAACTCATAGAAACCACGGTGACCCAGTTTTTGGCACCTAGAAGTTATAACTAAACAAACGAGAGATGAAAATTAATTGGGGAACGGGAATCGTGCTGGCATTTATTGGCTTCATCGCCTTTATCCTATACTTTGTGGTTAGGATGAGCACCGACGATAGTGCCAACCACGATTTGGTTACGGAGGAATATTACAAAAAGGAATTATCCTATCAGCAGGATATAGATGCATCAAACACCGCATCGGAAATGAATGCCAACCTGAAGGTTGAAAAAACCAACGAAGGTTTGATGATATATTTTCCAGAGCGTTTCGACCCAAAAAAGATAAGTGGAACAGTGTCCCTATACAGACCGTCTAACAAGCACTTGGATACCAACTTTCCTATAAGTTTGTCCAAAACACATTTGCTCATACCTGACAATCGCTTGGTAGACGGTCGCTGGGACATTTCCGTAAACTGGGAATACGAAGGTAACTCCTTTTTGCATAAACAAAAATTGGTGTACTAGTAATGTTGACCTCTGCATTGGTATTGGGATTATTGGGAAGCCTGCACTGCTTGGGCATGTGTGGGCCAATCGCCTTTATGCTCCCCTTGGACCAAACCAACCAGGTTAAAAAGACCGCGCAATTATCCATATATCATTTTGGCCGACTATTGGCCTATGGCGTAATTGGTGTGCTTTTTGGACTTTTGGGCAAGGGACTGTCCTTGTTCGGTATTCAGCAAAAGCTTTCGATAGGCATCGGTGCGCTCATGATTGTCCTGGTATTGGTTCCTGCAAAATATCTGAACGGGCATAAGTTTTTAACACCCATTTATTCGATAATTGGTAAGGTGAAATCCAAACTTGGGGCAGAGCTCAAAAAAAAGAGCCCGGATACTTTTTTGACCATAGGCTTTTTAAACGGCTTTTTGCCCTGTGGCCTGGTGTATATGGCCCTTTTGGGTGCCATTGCCATGGGCAGTCCCGTGGAGGGCGGACTTTATATGATGATTTTTGGTTTAGGAACGGTGCCGTTAATGTCCTTGGTGGTGTACTCCCGTGGTATGTTCAATACCTCCATTAAATCCAAAATTCAAAAATTGATACCTGTATTCGTGGTCATTATAGGAGTCCTTTTTATAGTTCGTGGACTTGGTCTGGGAATACCGTATGTTTCACCCAAGCAGGCTCCGGCAGATGCTGTGTCATCGACCATAGAATGCCATCAACCCTAAAAATCTAATCAAAAATGAAAATAACAACAGCAAGTGAAGCGGTAGGAATTGTTAAATCTGGCGACCGTGTCTTCCTTCAAGGTGCGGCCATGACACCGAACGAATTGATAGATGCCCTTTGCGATCGGCACCAGGAAATTAATAATGTCGAGATCATTTCCATACATACCGAAGGCGACGCAAAATACACTAGGGAACCATATTGTAATGCTTTTACCCTAAATGCATGTTTTGTTGGTGGAAATGTGAGGAGTTACGTAAATACCAGATTGGGTGATTATATCCCGGTTTTTTTAAGTGAAATACCATGGTTGTTTGCCGATGAATATCTTCCATTGGATGTGGCCTTCGTGCAAGTGTCACCACCGGACAAACATGGTTATTGCTCTTTGGGGGTGTCGGTTGATGTGGCATTGCCAGCTGTTAGAACGGCAAAAAAAATAGTCGCACAAATCAACCCACAAGTGCCTAGGACCCATGGAACCGGAATTGTGCATGTAGACGATATTACCTATGCCATTGAAGTGGATAGGCCAATCCATGAACATAATCCTACCGAAATATCTGAAATAGAAGGCCTGATTGGAAAACATGTGGCATCGTTGATAGATGATGGAGCTACCCTGCAAATGGGTATCGGCAACATACCCAATGCAGTACTTTCCAACCTTGGTAATCATAAAAATTTAGGTATCCATACCGAAATGTTCTCTGACGGGGTCTTGCCGTTGTTGGAAAGCGGAGTGATCAATGGATTGGAAAAGGCGGTAAAACGAGGTAAAATTGTGAGTTGTTTCGCTGTTGGGTCAAGAAAGCTATATGACTTTATCGATGATAACCCTATTTGTGATTTTAGGGATTCGGGATATACCAATGATACAGCCAGGATTCGAAGAAATCCGAAAGCAACAGCGATCAATAGTGCCATAGAGATCGACCTTACGGGACAGGTATGTGCGGATACAATTGGAGGATATCAGTTTTCCGGGGTAGGCGGGCAGATGGACTTTATGAGAGGAGCTTCGTTGTCCAAAGGAGGAAAACCAATAATAGCCATGTCCTCTACCACTAAAAAAGGAGTATCCAAAATAACACCGTTCCTAAAGCAAGGGGCAGGTGTGACCACTACCCGTGCGCACATGCATTATGTGGCCACGGAGTACGGGGTGGTGAATCTATTTGGCAAGAACTTGCACCAACGTGCCGAAGCGTTGATTTCCATTGCCCATCCCGATCACAGGGAAACGTTGGAGAAAGCGGCCTTTGAGCGGTTTAAAGGTTAGTCGTTTTTAAAGAAAAACAATAAAAAAGGGGGCAATTTTAAAATTGCCCCCCTTTTTTTGAACTGCATGAAACCAATCAAAAATGCAATCCATCAAATTTTAAAGGTGATTACAGGTGCGTTGGAATGGTTGGCGATATCTTCACCAATGCTTCCCATAAAAAAGTGGGCAAGACCTCTTCTGCCGTGTGTTGGGATTCCAATTAGATCGGCGGATACGCCATCACTATAGTTTAGAACGCCTTTCTCAACGGTGTAATCGTTGTAAATTTCTACTTCTAGGCCGAGGCTGGCGGCGTGTAAAAATTTAGAAATCTTTTCATAAGCGTCTTTATGGCTCAAAAACTCGTCACCAGGTGTGTTTATATACACGGGTTGAAGTTTTGCACCGAACAAATCGGCCATATCTTTTGCTTTTTTAAGGGCATCGACACTTTCTTCCTCAAAATCGGAAGCAAACACAAAACTCTTTGGTTTAAACTCCGACATATCACCTTTGATCACCAACACGGGTACGTCGGCTGTTCTGACCACTCGCTCCGTATTGGAGCCTATAAAGATTTCTTGAAGGCCATCTGCACCATGGGACCCCATTACAATAAGGTCGGCCTTGTGCTTTTCGGCCACTTCGTTTACTTCGCTGAAAACTTTGTAGTGTTTTATGATCGGAACTACTTTAATACCCTTTAAAAAAGGTTGTTCCAAAAAGTCTGCAAAGCGTTTTTCACCTAGCTTTATCAAATGCACCACTTGTTCTTGGGAAATGTATCCTGATTCGCCCATAATGGCAGGTGAAAGTTCCAACATGTGGAGCACTAAGAGTTCTGCTTCATGTTGTTTCGCCAACGAAGCGGCAACTTTTAGCGCGTTTTCGGATTGTTTCGAAAAATCAACTGGTACGATTATACTTTTCATTTTTATTGGATTTTTAGGTTAAACGGTCATGGAAAATATTCGGGTATCTGGTTTGTTTCGTTGCATTTGAAGATCAAACGCCATACTTATATTTCTTACAAAAGGTCTTCCTTTGGCGGTTACTTTTATTTTTTTGTCACTTGTTTCCACCAATCCGTCATTTTTTAATTCGGACAGGTTGGCCACTATCTCTTCAAAATCCACTATTTGTTCTTCAAGTGGTTCCCACGTGGTTTCAAATTGACACATGATATTGAGAATATGTCTTCTCAAAATTTCATCTTCTGTGTTAAGAATATGCCCTCTAAAAATAGGGATTACCCCATGCGAAACCAAATTTTCATACTCCTCTACATTTTTAACGTTTTGTGCAAAGCCATACCAGCTATCGCTGATGCTGGATACGCCCAAACCGATCATTAATTTGGTTTTTGATGGTGTATAGCCCATAAAATTTCTATGCAATGTGCCATTCTCCAACGCCTTGTACAAACTATCGGTCGGCAAGGCAAAATGATCCATGCCAACATCTTTGTACCCAAAGTCGGCAAGCATTCTCTTGCCAAGTTCGTATTGAGCCTTTTTTTCTATGGACGTGGGCAAATCTGATTCTTTGTACCCTCTTTGTCCGTTCCCTTTGAGCCATGGAACGTGGGCATAGCTGTAAAACGCGATCCTATCCGGTTTTAGTGCATTGGTCCTGGCTATGGTGTTTTCCACATCGGAACAATATTGGAAAGGTAGTCCGTAAATAATATCGTGACCAACGGATGTGTATCCAATTTCCCTGGCCCATTCGGTTACATTTTTTACATTTTCGAACGGTTGTATTCTGTTTATTGCACGTTGTACGGTTAAGTTATAATCCTGGACCCCAAAGCAGACCCGTCTAAAACCAACATCGTAAAGTGCCTGTAAATGTTCTTTTGTGGTATTGTTGGGATGACCCTCGAAACTAAAATCGATATCTTCGGTTTTTTTGCTCAATCGGGCAATTCCGGTCATCAACATTTTTAAATTATCGGGCGAAAAGAAAGTTGGCGTGCCACCCCCAAGATGGAGTTCCTTGATCTTGGGTCTGGTTCCCAACAGATCTACATATAATTCCCATTCTTTTAGCACGGATCCAATATAGGGAGTCTCCACCTCGTGGCGTTTGGTTATACGCTTGTGGCATCCGCAAAAGGTGCACATGCTTTCACAAAAGGGCAAATGTATGTAAACACTGATGCCTTCCTCGGAACTTTCGCCAAAAGCTTTTAGTACACTGGAGTTCCACTTTTTTCCGGAAAAACTGTCCGTGTTCCAATAAGGTACCGTGGGGTAGCTCGTATATCGAGGACCCGGAACGTTGTATTTTTGAACCAATTCGCACATAAGTTGCATACCATTATGTTATAGTTCAAAAGTACTTTTGATCCATTTTAAAAAACATGATAATTGTCAGGATTGCGCCCCAAATGATGCCAAGTACAATTTTTTAGGCTGATGTGTATCATGTTTTTGCCCCTCCAAACATTGTACCTTTAAATGATTTAGACATGCTCTTAAATATTTTACTATGGGAGAACATATCAGAAAAAGTTCTTTTAGCGAGGACGAACGTAAGGTATTTGTTCAACATCTGATCAATGATATCCAGGCCCTTGAGAATATGATTGCCGATGGTTTGATCGAAGATGATATTGTTCGCATCGGTGCAGAACAGGAAATGTGTATTATTAAGGACGATTATAGGCCATCACCAAATTCACTGGAAATACTAAAGGAAGTAGATGATCCCCACTTTACCACCGAATTTGCAACATATAATATTGAAGCCAATCTTGACCCCTACAAACTAGAGAAAGATTGTTTTTCCAAAATGGAGCATCAGCTCAGGACGTTGTTGCATAAGGTAAAAGAATCGGCGGCCAAACACAATACCAAAGTTATCCTTACCGGGATTCTGCCAACAATCAGTAAGGATGAGCTGGGGATGGACTTTATGACGCCCATTCCAAGGTATTACCGTATAAACGAAGTGCTTACGGCTTGGCGGGGCGACGATTTTACGGTTAGGATACATGGAGCCGATGAACTATCACTGCATCACGACTCAGTTTTGTTCGAAGCGTGCAATACCAGTTTCCAGCTCCACCTACAAATACCCCCACAGGATTTTGTTAAAAGCTACAACTGGGCCCAAGCTATTTCGGGGCCTGTTTTAGGGGTATGCTGCAATTCCCCGCTTTTATTGGGAAAGGAACTTTGGCGGGAGACTAGGATAGCCTTGTTTCAGCAAAGTCTGGATACGCGGGTATGGACCAAGGCATTGCGCGAAGAAGTCGCCAGGGTCGGTTTTGGGGAACGATGGCAAAAAAAATCCGTAGCGGAAACATTTAAACAAGATATTTCCACCCATCGGATATTGCTTACCAAACCTATTGAGGAAAATTCCCTGCAATTATTAAAAGAGGGCAAAATTCCTAAACTCGAGGCTTTGAGCTTGTTCAATAGTACCGTTTATAGATGGAACCGTCCTTGTTACGGTGTCGGGAATGGAAAACCACACCTAAGAATTGAGAACAGGTACATTCCCGCTGGTCCTACGGTGATAGATGAAATGGCAAATTTTGCATTTTGGGTCGGGCTAATGGCCGGAAGACCTCATAAGTATGACGACATGCCCGACCTAATGGATTTTAGAACGGTCAAACTCAATTTTCTTAGGGCGGCATCAAGTGGCAGGCATGCCATGTTTTCGTGGATGGGCAAAGCCATGACCATGAAGAAAATAGTTCGGGAGGAATTATTGCCCATAGCTTACAACGGGCTAAGAAAGTTTAATGTTGATGAAAAGGATATTGAAAAACTTTTGGGCATTATCGAAAAGCGCGCAAGTGGTAGAACAGGTGCAGATTGGCAGATCAAAAATTTTAGGGAGCTCAGAAAACAAATAAAACTGGACAGTGCCATAGTGCAACTGACCAAGGCGATTTATCGGAATCAACAAGATGATGAACCGGTACATCTTTGGAAACCTATCGAGGGCATGGTGGAGACCAAGGAGGCTTTCCGTTGGGTAAGCCAAATAATGTCCACAAAACTAATGAAGTTGTACGAGGACGATTACGCAAATTTGGCCATAGCGATCATGCAGTGGAACAATATTCATCATCTTCCCGTGGAAAATGGCAAGGGAGAGTTTGTGGGGCTTCTCACATGGAGCCATATAGAAAAATTTAAAAAGATCGATAAAAAAGAAGCTAGGGTCTCGGATGTAATGGTCAAAAATGTGATCACGGTAAGCCCAAAAACTGAAATATCCGAAGCAAAGAAAATAATGGAAAAGCACAATATTGGTTGCTTGCCTGTATGTGTGGATGCCCATATCGTGGGAATCATCAGCAAAGTTGATATGTAATAAATATGACAATAGTTCACAGTATAGCATTGGACGAAACTGTAAAGGTGGACCGTGTAATAGATCATATCCGCGGTAAAAAAGGCGGTCCTACAGTGGTATTTTTTGGAGGTGTGCATGGAAACGAGACGGCGGGCGTATTCGCCTTAAAGGAGGTATTTAGGGAGTTGCATTCCAAAAAAACAGCTGTTCATGGAGAATTGTACGCCATTTCGGGCAATTTGGGTGCACTGGAAAGCAAACAGCGTTACCAAACCGAAGACCTTAACCGGATATGGTTTCAAGATAGGATCGAACGTATTATAGACCACCAAGAAATAAGGCACAACGAAGAGAACGAGTTGGGGCAGTTGTACCGTTTGATACATAGTATTTTGGACTCCGGCACCCCGCCCTTTTATTTTATGGACCTTCATACCACATCGAGCAATACCAGTCCATTTATGGTTCTGAACGATAGCCTGTTGAACCGCAAGTATGCCTCCAATTATCCTTTGCCGATTATATTGGGGATAGAGGAGTATTTAAAAGGGGCTTTGTTGAGCTATATTAATGAGCTGGGCTACGTATCCTTAGGTTTTGAGAGCGGGCAGCACGATGACGATATGGCCGTAAAGAATTGTATGGAATTTATCCGTTATAGTTTGGCTGTAACACAATCCGTTCATGTTTCGGAAGAGCGGAAAGAACAACTATACCGGAATATTTCAAACTCCAGCGATGCACCCCATAGATTTTACGAAATATATCATCAGTACGATATCGCGCCCAATAGCAACTTTGTAATGGCTTCTGGTTACATTAATTTTCAAACGATCCCTAAAGGTGCAGATCTTGCCCTTGTGGATGGTATAGAACTTAAAACAACAAAAAAGCGACAGATTTTTATGCCGTTGTATCAAAAACAAGGTAACGAAGGTTTTTATTTTATAAGACCGATACCGGTTTTCTTGTTATGGCTGTCCAAGAAATTGAGAAGGTTTAAAGTGGACCATATTTTGGTCAAGCTTCCGGGGGTGGAGTGGAAAGGTGTTAGTAAGGATACCTTGGTGGTCGACCAAAGGGTAGCCCGGTTTTTTGCCAAATCGTTTCTCCATTTACTGGGATATAGGGCCAGAAAGTTCGATGAATCCCGATTGATGGCAAAGAATAGGGAGAGTGCTTCAAAATTTAAAGCATATAAAGGAACGGCATGGTACAAAAAATAAAAGGCCCAAGAATTGACTTGGACCTTTTTGGAGAAATTGGATAATGTTCATTAATCGTTCTGCATTATAAAGTTTATGGGAATACTGTATTTAACACTTACGGTTTTTCCTCTTTGTTCCCCTGGTTTAACCCGTGGCAAGGAAGCTATGATCCGGGTAGCCTCTTTTTCCAATAATTTGTCCGGTCCCCTTTGTTGGATTTGACTGACCTTTCCTTTATTGTCTATTACAAACTGTACATAAACTCTACCGGTAATACCCATTTCCAAAGCAGAAGGCGGATAGGTAAAATTCTCCTTTATGTGCTCCTGTACCTTTTGGTTAAAGCATTCTTTGCGTTCCTCTTGGGTTTCGTAAATTTCACAACCCGGAAAAACTGGAACATATTCAATTACGGCAAAGGGAACTACGATTTCTTCCTCTACCTCTTCAACATCAACATCTTCTATCCTAACAACAGCGTCTTCAATAAAGGTTTCTTGGCTGCTCTCGGTACTGGTTATTACAGTTTCCTCTACCTCTTCCACATCCTCAACGATCTCGATAACATCGGGAGCAGATGGCGGTGGTGGTGGTGGGGCAGTTCTTAGTATTTCCGTGACGGGTACATCTTCCTTAAGTTCGTCTGTAACTTGTACAACTTCTGAAACTTTGGATTCCTCTTCATAGAACTTTACTTCGAAGGATTGCCATGTTAAAAACAAGACCGAAGTAAGTCCTATCATGAAATAAAGACTGCTATTGCGTCCTATTTCGGCGTTTGGGTTCTTTTTTGGTTTCATGACTTCTACTATTTAACTAGGTTAAAGGTAGACTTCTTCAAAATCAGAAAATATGATAAAAGTCAGGTTTGCGAATCGCTTGTAATCATTTGAACAGGAACGGGTTGTGTTCTTAGTTGGTCTTAAGCGCGAGATCGTTTTTGGTAAGGTCAATATTGAATGAAAGACTTAGCCGGATTATGTCTTCGTTACTTTTTTTAAATTTTCTATTAAAGTAGCCGATGTCCACTTTTATCTTAGGGGTCAATTGTTGCCCAAATCCTATAAATACCCTATTCTGATTAAAAGTTTCGCCCTTTATGTTTAAGAAAAGCTCGTTAAAGGCCTTAAAATAGATATCTTTATATATGGGCTTTACATATTGAAGGCGATATCGCACTCGATTGTTCACTTTTGGATCATCCACATTGATCAATCGTCTATTCTCCAGCCTGAACCTATGGGATATTTTTTGTGTATGGTATAAAGTATTCAGATTGTATTCCGCATATAACCATAGTTGATTGGTATTTTTTACATCGTCCGGTCCAAGGTAAGAGTTGGAATTGAGTAGGGCAAAACCACCGGTAATCGTGGAAGCTTTGCTCAATTTATAGGTAGCCCCGGTCCGGAAAAAGAAGAATCCATATTTATCCAACATATGGTGGTGCCGAACAATTCCCACTACCGGTACGCTCCATTCTTCATGAATTTTGGTATTGCCATAAAGCAATATCCAAGATCCGTAATCGTTTTCGCTGGAATTTTGGGCCTGAAGATCTTGGGTTAGTGAAACTGTGAATACTATGGAACAAAGCAATCTTAAACAATACCTTACGTATTCCATAATCAAGGTGTTTTGATTGTTGGAACACAAAGTTTTCCATTAAAATAAATGGAAAAGTATGACACTTGTCATAGATGGTGCTTTACCTTTAAGAAATGTATAGGATTTGGTGTTCTAATTGTTTTTTTCCCAGATCAGGGCCGCTGCACCACAAATGGCGGCGGTTTTTCCTTGCATACCGGAGTGCATAAGCTTTACTTTTCCTTTGTAAACATCTAAAAGAAAACCGTTGAAATATTTTTCCAAAGGCGTCATGATCCATTTGCCGCTATTGGTCAACCCTCCCATAAGGATAAAAGCTTCAGGTTGGGTAAAGGCAGTAAAATTGGCTAAGGCCTGTGCCATTATTCTAGCTGTATAATCAAAAGCCTTTAATGCAATTTCGTCACCTTCCTCGGCAGCCTTGGTAATATCCTCCCCATGCAGGTCGTTATAGGCAATGTTCCTAAACCTGCTCTCTACCATATATTTACTTTGCATGTACATAACGGTACGCTTTAGCCCAGTAGCGGATACATAGGCTTCGAGACCACCTTTTACCCCAAGTCCGGTTAACCTGCCATCGCCAATGGTCATATCTACATGGCCCAGCTCACCGGCAAAACCATCAAAACCATCTATAAGTTGACCATTGGCAACAATGCCGGCACCAAAACCGGTGCCAAGGGTTATCACAATAAAATCGGTCATATCTTTTGCGCCACCGAACAACATCTCTCCCAATGCGGCCGCACTGGCATCGTTCATAATACGTATGGGCATATCCATTCTTTGCTTTAACAGTTTTACAATGGGCACACTGCCTTTCCAAGCCAAGTTGCTTGCACTTTCTATGGTCCCGTTTTTACTGGAAGCGTTGGGCGCCCCGATTCCACAACCGATGATATTGGCATCTTCCCCGAATTGTTCCACAAGTTGATCACAAGTGGATTTTATCTTATCCAAATAAGAATCCAAATTTGGATATTCCTTGGTTCTGAAAAAGGTTTTTTCGTAGCATTCACCATATTTATCGACCAAGCCGATTTTGGTTTTGGTGCCTCCTATATCAATTCCTATCACTAAATCCATCGTGTAAATCCAATTAGTTTGTTTGGTTTTAAAGATAAATATAATGGTGTCAATATAATAACATACTATGTTTAACTCTATGTGTATTTTTTGCTAATATCAAGGAAAAAATAGAAATCCTGACTTCTGTCATGTTTTACTTCAGTGGTCGATTCTACTTTTGAACAGAGAATTAAAACCAATAAAAATACAGAGGTATGAGCAGTTTAAATAAAATATTGATCCCTTTTGATTTTTCCGAGGCATCCGTAAATGCTTTGGAATACGTGGTCAACTTTGTAGGACTTGATCGTTCCATTGGGATCATGGGACTTTATGTGGGTGCTATGCCCATTACAGAGGCCGATAGCGACAAGTTGGGGAGCGATTTTGTAAAACTATTGGATTCGTTCAATGTGAGGCTTAAAGTGGCCCCGGAATTTATTACAAAAACCGGAAGTGTAGTAAAAACCATTTTGGCCACGCAAGAAGAAAGCGGCGCAGATTTGATCATGATGGGCACAATGGGCGATAAAATTACGGATGAAGCCATAACCAATACATCCAAGCTTGTTTTGGATGCGAACTGCCCCGTAATATCCGTGCCCTACGGAACCAGTATCAAAGAGCCAAAATCAATCGCCTTGGTTTTGGGAGGAGAAAAAATTGATGACAAGTCGGTTTTGGAGACCCTACTCGAGATTGCAAGATTTTTTAATGCCAAGGTACATGTATTGACAATTTACAAGGATTCCGTGTATGACGAGGAGGCGGTCAAAGAATCTAACGAAAACCTGTTGGAATATTACTTGGAACATTTTTATGAAGAGCATTCATTTAGTAAAAATCAAGACGTGGAACAAGGAATCTTGGATTACATCAACGAGAAAAATATTGACCTATTGACCATATTGCCACGAAATCACACCGAAAAAAGTACCCCTTCCGAAGGTAGGTTAACAAAACTGTTGACCCTTCATTCGGAGATACCGGTACTGACTTTGGATTAACCCTACACCTTTGAGCATGCTGCCACTGCTATTAATTTTAGGAATTACCATTTTACTGTTTATATGGGGGAAATTTCCTCCCGATGTTGTTGCACTAATGGCCATGTTGGCACTTTATCTCACAGGAATTTTGGACCTGGGTGAGACATTGACCGGATTTAGCAACCCGACCGTAATTATGATTGCGGCCCTTTTTATAATTGGTGAAGGGCTGTCCAGAACCGGTTGGACCGCCATGGCCGGACAGTTTTTTGTGAAGTGGGCAAGGCGGAACATCTCCCGCTTACTGGTAATAGTAACTCTAGGCTCCAGTTTGTTGTCCGGTTTTGTAAGTAATACAGGAACGGTTGCCGCATTGCTCCCGGTAAGTGTAACTGCAGCTTGGAATGCCGGGACCTTACCCTCTAAACTATTGATCCCTGTCGCATTCGGCTCCAATACGGGCGGATTACTGACGTTAACGGGTACGCCTCCCAACATTATAGTGAGCAATGCCTTGGTGGAAAATGGATTTACCGGATTTTCGTTCTTTGAATTTGGTTTGATAGGAGTGCCCTTACTTATTATTTCGGTGCTATATTTTAGGTACATCGGGTACAGGTTGCTTCCGTCCCATAGAACCAAAAATAAGCCCATGGCCATTGATCAAGAGATGCATAAATGGATCGAAAATTATAGCATTGGGGATAACTTGTATCGACTTAGGATCCGATCAATGTCGCAATTGATCAACACAAAAATAGGGGATTGGAACTTTGAAGAGGAGCACAAGGTTTCCGTAATGCGTTTAAAACGAAGACATCCCAATAAATTGCAGAGAATACCGCAATTTGTGGAGATGCCCGGACTGGACACGGAAATGCGGTATCACGATATAATCACCGTAAAAGGAGAGCCAGAGGATGTGGACAAACTCGTCCTAAAGTTTCACTTGGGCGTAATACCTACCAAGCCCGAAACCGATATGCTCAAAAAGGAACTGATCAACCAAGAAGTGGGTATGGCGGAAATGATCATTACACCTAAATCGGTATTTGTAGGGAAGACCATTAATCTGGGGCATTATTTGCGCCAGGCAGGAGTACAACTACTGGCGGTTTCTAGGGATAATGCCCCATTGACCGGCAAAATTAAAATTAAAGCGGGGGATGCGTTCGTTATTCGTGGACAGTGGGAAAACATAATATCCCTAAAATCCATGTACGAGAACCTGGTAATATCCGGAAGCCCCGAAGCACTGGCCAAAAATGTGGACCAGCTCACTACAAGGAGCTATATTGCTATGGGGACCTTGGTCCTGATGATTCTCCTTTTGGTGTTTAAAATATTGCCAGGAGCCATAGCAGCACTGATTTGTGCCGGAATTATGATGCTGACCGGATGTGTGCCCATTTCCAAAGCGTACAAAGGGATCAGCTGGACCAGCGTAGTGATGATAGCAGCAATGATTCCCATGGGATTGGCACTGCAAAAAACTGGGGTTGCGCAATTGGCCGCCAATAGTTTGGTGAACACATTGGGGAGCATACACCCAGTGGCCTTATTGGCAGGTATTTTTCTATTGACTGCGGCTTTTAGCCAAACCATAAACAACTCAGCGACCGCAGTTTTAATGGCTCCGATAGCCATAATGGCGTCGATGACATTAGGGGTTTCCCCAAAACCATTTATGATCGCAGTGGCCGTGAGCGCATCTACCGCATTTTTGACGCCCGTGGGTACCACTACGAATGCAATGGTAATGGCGGCAGGCGGATATAAATTTATGGATTACGTAAAAGTAGGAGGCCCTTTGCTACTATTTTTCTTTATCGCAACACTAATATTGGTTCCATGGATATGGAACTTCTAACAATTAAATACAGCAGATATGAGCACAACAAAAGACCTAAGTAAGTATGGATTAAAAAACGTCCGGGCACAATGGAACCTCGACGCCGAAACTTTACAGAAGATCACAGTAGAAAAAAACATGGGAGTAGAGACCGATAATGGAACTCTCTGTGTAAATACTGGCAAGTTTACCGGTCGTTCGCCCAAAGATCGTTTTTTGGTTAAGGACGATTATACCAAGGACAAAATTTGGTGGGGACGGATCAACAAGCCTATTTCTCCGGAAAATTTCGACAAGTTATACGATGAGGTGACCAATTATCTCGAAGGAAAAGAAGTTTATGTGCGGGATGCAGCCGTTTGTGCCGATCCAAAATATAAAATGAATGTAAGAACGGTAACGGAATATCCGTGGTCCAACTACTTCATCAAAAATATGTTCTTAAGGCTGGACGAAAGTGAATTGGATAATTTTGAGGAAGAATGGTTGGTACTTTGCGCCCCAGGTTATGAAGCTTCAAACCCTAAAGACTTTGGGATCATCAGTGGAAACTTCTCCATTTTGAACTTTACCAGAAAAATTGCCTTGGTGGCCGGTTCCGCGTATACGGGCGAAATGAAAAAAGGGATATTCTCTGCACTGAACCTTATTCTTCCGACCGAAAAAGAGGTGCTCCCTATGCACTGTTCCGCTAATGTGGGAGAAGGTGGGGATACCGCGATTTTCTTTGGACTGTCCGGAACGGGAAAAACCACCTTGTCCGCTGATCCAGACCGGAAATTGATCGGTGACGATGAGCATGGTTGGACAAAGGAAAATACAATCTTCAATTTTGAAGGAGGGTGCTATGCCAAAGTAATCGACCTTACCGAAGAAAAAGAGCCGGATATTTACAGGGCCATCCGCCCAGGGGCGCTTTTGGAAAATGTGGTCTTTAAAGAGGGTACCAAAGAAGTTGACTTTTTTGATAGCAGCATCACGCAGAACACTAGGGTAAGCTATCCTATTGATCATATAGACAATATCCAAACACCATCATACGCGTCCAACCCTACAAATATCTTTTTCTTAACTTGTGATGCGTTCGGGGTATTGCCTCCGGTATCCAAACTGACCCCAGGTCAGGCTGCATACCACTTTATTTCTGGATATACCGCTAAAGTAGCCGGGACCGAAGCAGGTATTACAGAGCCGGTACCATCGTTCTCCGCATGTTTTGGAGAGCCGTTTATGCCACTTCACCCTGCCGTTTATGCAGAAATGCTGAGCAATAAAATGAAGGAAGCCGGTGTAAATGTTTGGTTGATAAACACAGGATGGAGCGGTGGACCTTACGGGGTAGGGTCTAGGATAAAATTAAAGTACACAAGAGCCATGATCTCTGCCATACTTGAAGGTAAATTGGATGATGTGGAGTTTGATACCCATCCAATTTTTGGATTGAACATGCCCAAGTATTGTCCAGGGGTTCCGACCGAGATTTTGGATCCAATGAACACTTGGTTGCAAAAAGGAGCATATGTGAGCAAGGCGATACAATTGGCACATTCGTTCCATATCAATTTCGATAAATTTGCCAGTGAGGCATCCGAAGAAATTTTAAATGGAGGGCCACTGATCGACTCTCACCACAGTTTGGGAGAGCATTTATAGGACCATGAAATTTTAACTAGTGGACAATACTGATAGATTTAACATAGAAAATTTAGGGGCGCCCCAATATAGGTCGCCCCTAAAACTTAGTACCGTAGAAGGAGACCAAATATTCAATTTTGTAAGCGAATCGAATAGGTTGGTCTTTGACCTGTCCATGGAACATTACAACCAATGTTTGACCGATGGCGTGCAGCCGGTTTGTTTGGAAAAGGCCGGACCCAGACAAGACATTTTTTTCGATGCCGAAAACGCCACAGCAGCCATTGTAACCTGTGGTGGGTTGTGCCCGGGGATAAACAACGTGATCCGGGGATTGGTTATGGCCCTACATTATTTTTATGGGGTGAAAAAAATTCTGGGCGTGCCGTATGGGTACGAAGGCCTAAATCCCGAAAAAGGACATAAGCTCACGGAATTGACCCCGGATAAGGTTAAGGACATCCATCAATTTGGGGGTACATTTTTAGGTTCATCTAGGGGTGGGCAAGACGTTTCCGTTATGGTGGACACCTTGGAGGCCAACCAAATAGATATGCTCTTTGCCATTGGGGGAGACGGTACCCTGAAAGGTGTAAACGCGCTGGGCGAGGAAATCTCCAAAAGAAACGCTAAAATAAGCGTGGTCGGGATTCCCAAGACCATAGACAATGATATAGACCTTATCGACGAATCTTTTGGTTTTGAAACCGCTTTTGATGTGGCCAGTCCCATTTTACGAGATGCCCACAACGAAGCAACCGGGGCCTATAACGGAATATCCATTATTAAATTAATGGGAAGGGATAGTGGTTTTATTGCTGCTTCGGCAGCCTTGGCCATGCCCGTGGTAAACTTTGTACTGGTGCCAGAAATGGATTTTAAACTCGATGGTGAGGGAGGTTTCCTCAAAGTTTTGGAAAAACGCTTGCAGAAAAAAAAGCACGCTGTAATTGTTGTCGCCGAAGGAGCCGGGCAACAGCTCTTTAAGGAGAGGACCATTGTAAAGGATGCCTCTGGAAACATACAGCATGAGGATATCGGTGTTTTCCTAAAAGAAAAAATTACAGAGTATTTTAAAGATAAAATCCCGGTTACCATAAAATACATAGACCCAAGTTATATTGTTCGGTGTGCACCGGCCAACTCCAGCGATAGCGTTTTTTGCAGTCGATTGGCCTACCATGCAGTACATGGCGCAATGGCCGGTAAAACCAAGTTTGTTGCCAGTAGGGTAAATAACAATTATGTTTACGTGCCCATATCCGAAGTAACCAAGAAAAGAAAAAAGATAGACTTGGAAGGTGAGTTCTGGTTTTCCGTACTACAAAGTACCGGACAACCTTTTTCTATGTGATAAATTGATGGTTCTTAAACTGACAATTGTCATTAAATTTTATGCATAGTAATACTAGATTTGAATATAATCAAAACAATAATCATGGAAGTACATGTTCAATATCAAAAAATGATGACTAGTGAATCATTGACCGAATTGTTAATGAAAAAACTAGAGAGTTTGGAAAATAAATATAACTGGTTGATCAAGGCCAACGTACTTTTTAAAACAGAGAACGATAAATCCGGAGAGGGTAAAATTTGTGAAATTGAACTGAGTGCCCCAGGCCCTAGAATTTTTGCCAAATCGGATACCGATGATTTTGAAAAGTCCATGTCCAAGACAATCGAGGATTTAAGAAGGCAACTTGAGAAAAGACAAGCTACGTTTTCTACCCATTAATTTAACAGAGAGATCAATACTGTGCGTTAATCCATAAATCCAATATGATGAAATTAAAAATCGTAGTCATAAGCATGTTGCTCCTTTTGGGATGCTCCTCTACCAGGTTGGTCTCGACCTGGAAAAATCCCGATATAGTATTATTTGATGCGTACCAGGTGCTCGTTGTGGGGATGATACAGGACGACAGTGCCCGAATGGAGTACGAAACCAAGTTTGTGGAGGTGCTCAAAGAAAAAGGAGTGGACGCCGTGCGCAGTATTGATCTTTTTGATGTAGAGTTTACATCTGTCAAAAGAACCGAAAAGGAATTGGAAGAGGTGGAACAACAATTGTTGGACAAAGGATTCGATGCCATTTTGGTGAGCAAAGTGGTGGGTACCGAAAATAGAAGAACATTTAAAGAGCATATTAACGATGTGGACAAAATGTTCATGAGGTTTACCAATGATTATCTGGAACACCAAGAAATATATTATGATCCCGAATATTACGAGACATTCAACATTTATCATTCGGAGACATCGCTCTACTGTATCTGTGTAGGAAAGGAAATAGAGTTGATTTGGAGGGGAGAAGTGGATGTAACCGAGCCTGCCAACGTCAACAAAGCCATAGATACCTACATAAAAGTGGTTACAAAATCAATGGGAGAACACGATGTAATTTTTTAGGAAGATAGACCGATTGCTTCCAGTACGCCCAGCATATCCAAAAGAATCAAAACGGGAATGGATATTAATATCACGATCAAAACAAAAACCATGATTCGCAAAAAGCCCACCATGAGTTTGTTCCCTATGCTAATTTCATTTGCCATAATAGTGTAATTTCCTTCAATTTACGGAAATATTTGCGCATTTACTATAGATGTTGGTGCACTATTCGACTAACGGACAGCTTTTTAGTATATACTGTTAACCGATCAATCCGTCTCTTTTTGTTTTTTACTGAGCAGTTTGGCCAAATCCTCCAGCGTTATCCCTTTGGTTTCCGGCATCATAAAAATTACCCATAATAATTGCAGGACCATCATAAAGGCGAAGAAGATAAAGATCGGCCACGGGTTTTCTTTAAAAATACCTATTTCTGCATCCAAAAAAGTAGGGGTGAGCAAAGTGATCAATGCCGCAAAAACCCAATGGGTACTCGTACCCCAGGACTGTCCGTAGGAACGGACCTTATTGGGAAAAATCTCCGAGATAAATACCCATACCACCGCACCCTGACCAACAGCATGAGAAGCAATAAACACCAAGATAAAAGTAAGCAGCAATACCGAACTTGCTCCGGAATAAAAACACCAGCCAACCATGGCCAAACTTATAATATAGCCAATGGAACCTATATACATGAGTTGCTTTCTGCCGAGTTTATCGATCAAAGAAATACCCACAAAAGTGAAAATCAAATTGATCACCCCAATGGAAATGGAACTAAAGAGTGACTCGCCGGAAGCCAATCCGGCACGCTCCAATATTTCGGGGGCGTAATACAAAACAAAATTGATGCCCGAGAGTTGATTAAAAAATGCAATCAAAAAAGCCAATACCAGGGGACGGTTGTATTTTCCCGAGAATAAACTGTCGCTCTTTTTTTCCTTGGCCTCGTATATGGCGATTTTTATCTCTTCCAAATATACGGTTGCCTTTTCCTGGGCTGTTCCCAAAAGAACAATGGACTCTTTAACAATGGCATCACTACGGTTTTTAAGCAACAGCCATCGTGGACTATTGGGTATGTTGAACACCATAAGGGTATAGATAAGGGCAGGAAGTCCTTCTATGCCTAACATCCAGCGCCAGGCAATATTCTCGTCAAAGAATATTCCGATCAGATAGTTGGAGATAAAAGCGACCAAAATGCCAAAAACAATATTAAATTGGTACATGGCCGTTAATCTGCCCCTGGTCTGGGGAGTAGAAATTTCCGAAATATAAACTGGAGCGGCCACGGAAGAGGCGCCAACCCCAATGCCACCAATAAACCTAAAAACCGAAAAAGTGTAAGCTTCTGGAGCAAATGCAGAGCCAATAGCCGAAACAAAGTAGAGAACGCCGATCCAGAACAAGGTTTTCTTGCGACCCAAAAGATCCGTGGGCAACCCTCCAAAAAGTGCACCCAATACCGTTCCCCAAAGCGCCATGGACATGATAAATATACCGTGGAAGGTAAAAATGGAATCTCCCAAGAACCAATTGGTGTCCCAAATTTCTTTAATGGGTTGGTTGGCACCGGAAATAACAACAGTATCAAAACCAAACAAAAATCCAGCGAGGGCCGCGGTCAATGAAATTCTAAAAATACGCTTGTCCATGGAGAATGACTTTCGCTAAAGCTAACCAAAATTTAAATATTCTAAAGTTGCTCCATAATCAAATCGGTGGCGCCCTTGTTGGATTTTATGTAATCGGAGTTGATGGCACCTATGCTTTTTATGGTATTTGGGTCGTTGATCAGATCATCCATCAAACTAAAAAAACTGTTTTTGTCGGCAATCGGAACAATGCCTCCTGCAAAAACAAGATCTTCTGCTTCTTTGAACCCCTTATATCGTGGTCCGATTATTATGGGCACGCCAAAAACAGCAGGCTCCATGGTGTTGTGCAATCCTGTGGCAAAGCCACCCCCTACATAGGCAATATTGGCGTAGCTGTAAATTTTGGTCAATAAGCCGATTGTGTCCACGATAAGCACATCGAACTCCGTTAGATCTGTATTCCCCAATTCCGAGTAAAGCACAGTTTTTTTGGTAAGGGCGGAGATGATTTTGTCCACATGTGGTTTTTTTATTTCGTGTGGTGCAACCACAAATTTTACTTGCCCCTGTGTCTCGTTAATGTATTCGATCAGGATTTCCTCATCTTCGGGCCATGTGCTACCGGCCACTACGCATAATTCGTTCGCCTTAAAGCGATCCATAAAACCCAGCCGATTGTCCCGCTTCAAAATTTCCGAAACCCGATCCAATCGCGTGTCACCACTAATGGTTGAATTTGGAAAGCCAATGGCGGTCAATAGTTTTTTTGAATTCTCATCCTGCACAAAAAAGTGTTCGAACTTGCCCAAACTTTTCCGCATAAACCCACCGTAGGGTTTAAAATAGATCTGTCGTTTGGAAAAGATCGCCGAAATCAAATGAACAGGAATGTTTTTGTTGTGTAAATGGAACAGGTAATTGGGCCATACTTCATACTTTACAAAAATGGCAAATTCTGGATGAATTAGGTTCAGGAATCGTTTTGCATTGGCATTGGTGTCCATTGGTAAATAAACAACCACATCGGCAACTGTTGTATTTTTCTTTATTTCATATCCGGAAGGGGAAAAAAAAGTGAGGACAATTTGGTGCTCGGGATATTTTGTTCTCAATTTTTCCAAAATCGGCAACCCTTGTTCAAATTCGCCAAGGGAGGCAACGTGCATCCAGATAGATTTTTTTTTAAAGTCAAGACACTTCTCCATAATGGAAAAGGTCTTTTTTCTGCCCTGTACAAATAATTTGATCTTTTTATTAAAAAGGGCGATCGGTTGAAGAACAAGCCAAGTTGTATACACCAGAATGTTGTAAAAGAAACGCAAAGGCACCATTTTTTGCTAAAATACATTCTTTCGCTTAGGTAGCATTATGGCATCTTAATTTCTTAATTTTGACATATCAATTTACGTAGGATGAAAAAAATTCAAATGGTTGACCTAAAAGGTCAATATGAAGGTATAAAGACCGAGGTCAACGAAGCCATAGCAGAAATCTTGGAATCCTCTGCATTTATAAACGGACCCCATGTGCAGGCTTTCCAGAGCGAGTTGGAAGAGTATTTGGGGGTTAGGCACGTAATCCCATGTGCCAACGGAACAGATGCGCTTCAAATATGTATGATGGGTCTTGGGTTAGAGCCAGGCGATGAGGTGATTACCGCGGATTTTACTTTTGCGGCCACAGTGGAGGTAATCGGGTTGTTGCAATTGACTCCTGTTTTGGTAGATGTTGATTTGGATACCTTCAACATAAATATTGGGGCCATTGAAAAAGCCATAACTCCAAAAACCAAAGCCATAGTGCCTGTGCATTTGTTCGGTCAATGTGCCAATATGGACGAAATTATGGAGTTGGCCCAAAAACATAATTTGTATGTAATAGAAGATAATGCGCAAGCAATCGGAGGTTCATATTATTCTAAGGATGGCTCCAAACAAAAAGCAGGGACCATTGGGCATGTTGGGGCAACTTCTTTCTTCCCTTCAAAAAACTTGGGCTGTTATGGCGACGGTGGGGCTATTTTTACCAACAACGATGAACTGGCACATATCATTCGAGGTATTGTGAACCATGGAATGTACAAACGGTATTACCACGATGTGGTCGGGGTAAATTCAAGACTGGATTCCATACAGGCGGCAGTTTTAAGGGCCAAACTGCCTAAATTGGATCATTACAACCAAAAGCGCTGGGAGGCAGCAGCAAAATACTCCAAGGCATTCGCAGGACAGGAACACATAGTGGTTCCAAAAATTTCGTGCGGCTGTGAAATCCAAAAAAGTGTATGCGATTGCCATGTGTTCCATCAGTACACGTTGCGGATAACCAATGGCAAACGAGATGGTCTGGTACAACATTTAAACGATAACAGCGTTCCATGTGGTGTATATTACCCAGTTCCACTACATAGGCAAAAAGCCTATCTGGATGAGCGATATAAGGAAAACGATTTCCCTGTAACCAATCAATTGGTGAACGAGGTGATTTCCCTTCCTATGCATACCGAACTGGATGATGAGCAAATTGATTTTATTGCCAAATTGGTCATTGACTTCGTAAATACATAAAATGAAAATACTTGTGACCGGTGGTTTGGGATTTATTGGTTCCCACACCGTAGTGGAATTACAAAATGAAGGGTTTGAAGTGGTTGTTGTGGACAATCTTTCCAATTCATCGTTGGATGTTTTGGACGGTATTGAGGCCATCACCGACAAACGTCCCATTTTTGAAGAATTCGATCTTCGCGAAAAACCAAAAGTGGAATCCTTCTTTCAAAAATATCAGGATGTTGCAGGTGTAATACATTTTGCAGCATCCAAAGCAGTAGGAGAGAGCGTGGAAAAACCCTTGTTGTATTACGAGAACAATCTTGGGGTCTTGGTCTACATACTTCAAGAATTAAAGAAAAAGCAGCGTGCCAATTTTATATTTAGCAGCTCGTGCACCGTTTACGGTCAGGCAGACCAAATGCCAATAACCGAAGCGGCCCCGGTAAAACCAGCCGAATCACCATACGGCAATACAAAACAGGTAGGGGAGGAAATCATTAAAGATAGTTGTAAGGTCAATCCGCAGTTAAAAGCTATTGCATTGCGGTACTTTAACCCGATCGGAGCCCATCCGTCCGGTAAAATAGGGGAGCTGCCCATAGGAGTACCTCAAAATTTAGTGCCTTTTATTACACAGACCGGTATGGGGCTGCGAGAACAACTTTCTGTATTTGGAGACGACTATCCTACGGAAGACGGAACCTGTATAAGGGATTATATCCATGTAGTGGACTTGGCAAAGGCCCACGTAGCTGCATTGCAACGTTTGTTAAAGGATAAAAACGAAGCTAACTATGAAGTTTTTAATTTAGGTACTGGCAAAGGAAGTTCGGTTTTGGAAGTTATCCGGAGCTTTGAACGAGTTTCCGGACAAAAATTAAATTATAAGATAGTGGATAGACGTCCTGGCGATGTTGTCCAAGCATATGCGGATACTACAAAAGCAAATAAAGTTTTGGGTTGGAAAGCCATATCCACTCTGGATGAAGCTATGGAATCTGCATGGAAATGGGAAAAAAACGTTAGAAGTAGGTAAACGGAAATCCCAAAGCATAATTTTTCACGTACATCATGTATGTTCCCTAAATACAATAACAGTTTAGAGTTGCTGGAAGGTGTTCGTAAAGAAGACCTGTACCCGAAATTGTTGCAACAGCTAAAAAAGGATTTTGATTTGGCCAATGTACCAATCAATATTCCCGTGGATATAACCCCAAAAGAGCTCAAGAGTACCATACATGAAAAGGTGTATTACCTGATCGTCGAAAAATTTCCCGACTATCTCAATTTGTTGTATGTAGTGGATATACCAGAAAACCAAGTCAAGAATATAGATGCAACCGATGCGGTCGATATCTCTGCTGAGGTATCTTTTTTATTGTTGAAGAGGGAGTGGCAAAAGGTTTGGTACAAGACCAAGTACAGTAGTTGATCTTCAAAAATCGTAAATCCCATCGAAACAAGAGTGCAATTTTAAGTTGACGCAATTTTTTCCGACCTAACCAATGGTTCAGTATATATTATTTTCAGTTTCGGTACGTAAATCTTTCTAAAAATTTCATTTTTATCGCTATCATGACCAATCTGTAATATAGTTGTAAATTTGAATAAGAAATTAAATGGATTGCAAGCATATAAATGCTAAAACCCGTATTTTTGACTAAAATTTTCCATAAATATTTGGAGAAACATAAGGAATGGACAAATATTCTTTTTTAAACGCTGCGCATACTTCATTTTTTGCGGAGCAATACGATAGATATCTAACGAATCCCGATAGTGTAGAGCCCAGTTGGAGGGCTTTTTTTCAAGGATTTGATTTTGGTTTGGAAAACGCCGCCGAAGATTTGGGGGTGGAATCCGAAAAAGGTGGAATGGTCGTGCTTGCCAATGGAAGGAAAGTCGAGATGCCCGAAACCTTGCAAAAGGAGTTCCAGGTTATTCGCTTGATCGATGGTTATCGCTCTCGCGGACATCTTTTTACCAAAACAAACCCGGTAAGGGAAAGAAGAAAATATGAGCCAACTTTGGAATTGTCCAATTTTGGACTTTCACAGGAAGACTTGGGTACCGTTTTCGATGCCGGAAAAATTTTGGGCATAGGGCCATCGTCTCTAAAGAACATAATTGCCCATTTGGAGAGCATTTATTGCGATGCGATCGGTGTGGAGTATATGTACATCCGAACCCCGGAACGTATTCAATGGATTCAGGATTGGTTGAACAAGAACGACAATCACCCCAATTTTACACCAGAAGAAAAGAAAAACATACTTAGAAAACTCAACGAGGCAGTTTCTTTCGAAAGCTTTTTGCACACCAAGTATGTTGGGCAGAAACGGTTTTCGCTGGAAGGTGGAGAATCTTTGATCCCCGCTTTGGACGTAATCGTGGAAAAAGCTGCAGACCAGGGCGTAAAACAGTTTGTCGTAGGCATGGCCCATAGAGGGCGCTTGAACGTATTGACCAACATTTTCGGAAAATCACCCAAAGATATCTTCAGCGAATTCGACGGTAAGGACTACGAAGAAACCATATTCGATGGCGACGTAAAGTATCACTTGGGTTGGACCTCTACGCGAGAAACCGATTCAGGGAAAATAGTGAACATGAACATTGCCCCGAACCCATCACATTTGGAAACCGTTAACTCCATCGTGGAGGGAATCTCAAGGGCAAAACAAGACCGTGACCACGGAGATAATATATCTGAAGTATTACCGATTTTAATTCACGGAGATGCCGCATTCGCTGGACAGGGCGTCGTGTACGAAGTAATCCAAATGGCGCGGTTGGACGGTTATACCACAGGAGGTACCATCCACATTGTAGTGAACAACCAGATCGGGTTTACCACCAATTATTTGGATGCAAGGTCCTCTACCTACTGTACCGATGTGGGTAAAGTGACCCTGTCGCCCGTACTGCATGTAAATGCCGATGATGCCGAAGCGGTAGTGCATGCCACAACATTTGCCCTAGAGTATAGAATGCGTTACAAACGCGATATTTTCTTGGATTTATTGGGGTACAGAAAATATGGGCACAACGAAGGCGACGAACCCAAATTTACCCAGCCCTTATTGTACAAATCCATTTCCAAACACGATAATCCTAGAGATATCTATGCTGCTAAATTGATAGCGGAGGGTATCATCGACGAGAATTATGTGAAGGATTTAGAGGAGAAATATAAAAACGATCTCGAAGAAGATCTTTTGGACTCCCGTAAAATTGAAAAAACCAGGATAACACCTTTTATGCAAGATGAGTGGGAAGGCTTTGAGCAAGTTACCGAAGAGGTAATGCTAAAACCTATGGATACCACTTATGATCTTAAAAAGATGGATCAGATTGCACAGAGCATCACAAAGCTTCCAGAAGATAAAAAGTTCCTAAGGAAATTGGTTCGACTGGTAGAAGGTCGTCATAAAATGTATTTTGAGGACAACAAACTCGATTGGGCCATGGGCGAACTATTGGCCTATGGATCATTACTGGAAGAAGGGTACGATGTAAGGATGACAGGTCAGGATGTCGAGAGGGGAACTTTCTCCCATAGGCATGCTGTCATCAAAACAGAAATGCACGAGGAGGAAGTAGTCTTGCTGAACGAAATGGGCGAAAACCAAAACGGAAAGTTCCATATCTATAATTCATTGCTATCGGAATACGCCGTGATGGGGTTCGATTATGGTTACGCCATGGCAAGTCCAAAAACGTTGACCATTTGGGAAGCCCAGTTTGGAGACTTCAGTAATGGGGCCCAAATCATTATTGATCAATATTTGTCATCCGCAGAAGATAAATGGAAGTTGCAGAATGGATTGGTACTGTTGTTACCGCACGGTTACGAAGGACAAGGTGCCGAGCACTCGTCTGCCCGTATGGAAAGATACCTGCAATTGTGTGCCAAGGACAACATGTTCGTGGCGGATGTAACCACACCCGCCAACCTGTTCCACTTGTTCCGTAGACAAATGAAAGCCAATTTCCGCAAACCTTTGGTGGTATTTACCCCAAAGAGCTTGCTAAGACATCCAAAAGTAATGTCCACCAAAGAAGAAATGGCCAACGGAAGTTTTCAAATGGTCATTGATGATGCCGAAGCAAAAGCGGCCAAAGTAAAAAGCTTGGTATTTTGTACCGGTAAATTTTACTATGATCTTTTGGAGAAAAAAGAGGAACTTGGTCGAGATGATGTAGCTTTGGTAAGGGTGGAACAATTGTTCCCGTTGCCGGCGAAGCAAATGCGGGCCATAATCAAAAAGTACAAGAACGCCGACGATATTGTTTGGGCACAGGAAGAGCCAAGAAATATGGGTGCATGGAGCCATATGTTAATGCATTTGGACGAGGCCAAACAATTTAGGGTGGCATCACGTAGGTTTTACGGTGCGCCGGCAGCAGGTAGTGCAGTTCGTTCCAAGAGACGACATGCCCAAGTATTGGACTATGTGTTCGATAAGAGTAAGGACAATATGTTAATAAGATAATTCAAGTATAAACTATAATAGAATGGTTTTAGAAATGAAAGTTCCCTCACCAGGGGAATCCATTACAGAGGTAGAAATCGCCGAGTGGTTGGTAGAGGATGGAGACTATGTGGAGAAGGACCAGGCCATAGCCGAGGTAGATTCGGACAAGGCAACATTGGAGCTTCCTGCAGAGGAGAGCGGAATTATTACCCTAAAAGCTGAGGTAGGCGATGCCGTAGCGGTAGGTGAGGTCGTTTGCCTTATCGATACCAGTGCGGAAAAACCAGAAGGCGCAGGGTCATCGGCCAAAAAAGAAGAGCCGAAGAAAGAAGAACCAAAAAAGGAGGCTGCCAAAGCAGAGGAACCCAAGAAAGATACATATGCTTCTGGGACCCCGTCTCCAGCGGCCAAAAAAATATTGGACGAAAAAGGAATCGAGCCATCATCTGTTTCCGGTAGTGGAAGAGATGGCCGCATCACAAAAGACGATGCGGTAAAAGCCAAGGCCTCCATGGGTACGCCAACAGGCGGAAGCCGTGGGGAAAGCCGTTCCAAGTTGTCCATGTTGCGCAGAAAAGTTGCCGAACGTTTGGTAGCTGCCAAAAATGAGACTGCCATGTTGACTACCTTTAACGAGGTGGACATGACGGCAATCTTCGAACTGCGAAAGCAATACAAAGAAGAGTTCAAGGAGAAACATGGGGTTAGTCTTGGGTTTATGTCTTTCTTTACCAAGGCCGTTATCCGTGCATTGCAAATGTATCCTGCGGTAAACTCCATGATAGATGGAAAAGAAATGATCTCTTACGATTTCTGCGATATCAGTATAGCGGTTTCGGGGCCAAAAGGATTGATGGTTCCGGTAATCAGAAATGCAGAAAATCTTACGTTCCGTGGTGTTGAATCCGAAGTTAAACGTTTGGCGATAAGAGCAAGGGAAGGGGAGATTACAGTAGACGAGATGACAGGAGGTACCTTTACCATTACCAATGGAGGTGTTTTTGGTTCCATGTTGTCTACCCCGATCATTAATCCTCCACAGAGTGCCATTTTAGGAATGCACAATATTGTGGAACGTGCCATTGTTAGGGATGGTGCCATTGCCATAGCCCCGGTTATGTATGTAGCACTTTCTTACGACCATAGGATTATCGATGGAAAAGAATCCGTTGGTTTCTTGGTTGCGGTAAAAGAAGCGTTGGAAAGCCCGGAAGAATTATTGATGGACGGCAACGTGAAAAAAGCGTTGGAACTATAATATAAAGAGAGTCAAGTGCCCTGAGTATAGTCGAAGGGCCTTGTATTGCTCGAACTTGCAAATGCCTTTACTTTTTTAAGTAGAGGCATTTTTTGTTGTAATCGATTATGGCCTTGCCTTTTTTAAGAATGTCCGCACCGATAATTCCGTCTACGGGCAATGCATTATGTGCAAGCAGTGCATGGTTCACATGTGAAAGATCGAACACAACTACCTTCTGTTTTTTCTTTGTCCACTCCCCGATCTGTATTTTGTTGCTGGAGGATATCAAAGTTTCCATTTCTGTGGCCCCGGCTCCCGCCGCCTTAATATCGGTAGCTTCCGAAATCATTTCAAAAAACTCGATTTTATCCATTCCAACACAAGTGTTGGAGGCACCGGTATCCAAAATAAATTTGCCTGTAATACCATTAATGCTGGCCGTAAGCTCAAAATGATCGGTTTGCGTAAATGTCAAGGGGATTTTAATATAATCTTTAGATCTCAGGAATTTTTTAAGTGATGTCATATTATTATATGCGGGAGTGTTGAACCTTGAACGATCAAAACATCTTTTAATATAATCGTAAACAAAGTTTTTGGACGTCTAAGATAAACCTATTTTTGTGTTATGGTTTGTTTTAACAGCAATAAGGTCGTCCTTTCGGTTTTTGCCATGTATTTGTTGGTCGCATGTGATTTTAACAAAAAGGAAATCGATAAGGAGGCTATAGCAAAAGCTTACATCCATGGATTGAATACCTCCAACTATGATCAAGTGGTAGGTTTGTTTTTGGACAGTGTTCGGTTCAACGAAATGGATTACAGGAGAACTTTTTCCAAACAAGGGTACAGAGATCTGTTCCAGTGGGATTCTGTATTTAGGCCAAAGTATGTCATTTTGGAAATAAAAGGTAAGGATAACGAACTCCATTTAAAGGTTTCCAAAAAGTGTGACCGCATACTCTTTTTGCAGAATAAACCATTTGTCACACATGAGGTCATGAAGATGAAAGAAGGCAAAATACAAAGTATTGATGTAGTGGAATATTTGGATTTTAATGATGACCTGTGGGTAAGAAATAGAGAACAATTGGTCAACTGGGTCAGTGAGCACCATCCCGAATTGGATGGGTTTATCTATGATCAAACCAAAGTAGGTGCACAAAACTTCACAAAAGCAATGGAATTATACGGCAATAGGAACAATGTTGCTGCAGAGCAAGAAAATAGCAGTAAATGATCATAACAGATACGCATACCCATTTATATAGCGAAGCCTTTGAGGAGGATAGGGCGGAAATGATGCAGAGGGCTTTCGATCAAGGAGTGCAAAGGTTTTTTGTACCGGCAATAGATTCTACCTATATAAAATCCATGCTGGATTTGGAAGCCGGTTATCCCGAGAATGTTTTTCTGATGATGGGATTGCACCCGACCCATGTAAAGGAAAACTACAAGGCAGAATTGGCCATTGTGGAGGAATGGCTGGCAAAACGAAAGTTTTACGCCGTAGGAGAAATTGGAGTGGACCTATATTGGGACAAAACCTTTTTGAAAGAACAACAAGAGGCATTTGCGCATCAGATCCGACTGGCAAAAAAATATCAATTGCCAATAGTAATACATTGTCGTGATGCCTTTGATGAGGTCTTTGAAGTGCTGGAGCAAGAAAAAGGAGAAGGGCTTTTTGGTATTTTTCATTGTTTTACCGGAACCATGGAACAGGCTCAAAAAGCCATTTCCTATAATATGAAGTTGGGCATCGGTGGGGTGGTTACGTTTAAAAACGGGAAGATTGACCAGTTTTTGCACAATGTTGGACTGGAGCATATTGTTTTGGAAACCGATGCTCCCTATTTGGCACCCACCCCATATCGTGGCAAACGGAACGAGAGTTCCTATATTGTAAATATATTGCAAAAACTATCCTCCATTTATGGAATGCCGGAGGAAGAAATTGCCGAGATTACGACTAAAAACTCCAAGGACATATTCGGGATCTGACCTATGAAAAAAAAGCCCAACATATTATTGATCTACACCGGGGGTACCATTGGTATGGTAAAGGACTATAAAACCGGTGCGCTCAAGGCTTTTAATTTTGAGGAGCTGGTAAAAAATATCCCGGAGTTAAAACAATTGGATTGTAATTTGCACGGAGTGTCGTTCGAAAATCCCATAGATTCTTCCAACATGAATCCGGAATACTGGGCGGTCATTGCATCAATTATCGAGTCTCATTACGAAGAAAACGATGGTTTTGTGGTGTTGCACGGTAGCGATACCATGAGTTATTCCGCGTCGGCACTCAGTTTTATGTTGGAAAATCTGGAAAAGCCCGTCATTTTCACAGGTTCCCAATTACCCATTGGAGATTTGCGCACCGATGCCAAGGAAAACCTGATAACCTCAATAGAAATAGCGGCACTTCAAAAAAAAGGCAGGCCGGTTGTGCAAGAAGTCGGATTATATTTTGAATACAAGCTCTACAGGGCCAACCGAACCACTAAAATAAATGCAGAACATTTTGAAGCATTTGATTCATTGAACTATCCGCCCTTGGTGGAATCCGGGGTACATTTAAAGGTGAACGAGAATATTTTATTGAAGAAAACCACCAAAGGCAAGTCGTTGCAGGTGCATAAAAATATGGACAACAATGTGGCGATTTTAAAATTATTTCCGGGATTAAACCGAAAAGTACTGCATTCAGTGCTCCAAATTCCCGAATTAAAGGCGCTTATTTTGGAAACTTATGGTGCAGGAAATGCCCCAATGGACAAATGGTTTTTGTCAGAATTAAAAAAGGCTGCAGAAAAAGGATTGCATATTATTAATGTAACCCAATGCTCGGGAGGCAGTGTTTTTATGGGACATTACGAAACCAGTGAAAAACTCAAGGAGATGCAACTGGTTAATGGAAAGGATATTACGACCGAAGCTGCCATTGCCAAGGCAATGTACCTTTTGGGGACAAGGGTTCCGGACAAGTTGTTCAAGACGATTTTCGAGACACCGCTCCGTGGTGAAATGCTGTAAAATTAACGCCTCAAATTTCTATAACTAATAATTTTTTTGTTTATTGGTCGCCCTAAAAGAAACAATAGAGAGGTGGCCGAGTGGTCGAAGGCGCACGCCTGGAAAGTGTGTATACACCAAAAGTGTATCGAGGGTTCGAATCCCTTCCTCTCTGCAAGGTATTTTAGTTTTTCTATTATAAAATTTTATATCTTTAACATTATTAACTAACTAAATTTAAGTTTAAGTAAAATGAAAAAAATATCCTTTTCTCTGGCTGCTGCCGGAATGTTTGTGATGGGAACTACAACTGCATCTGCAGCAATGTTGCAAGAAGAAGCTGAAGCCAGCAAAGGTTTCACCCAAGTGTTAAAAGAGCAATTTATCCAAGGAGGTCCTGCCTTTATGGGTATCGTGTTGCTTTGTTTGATTTTGGGATTGGCCGTAGCCATCGAAAGAATTATTTATTTGAATTTAGCAACCACTAATTCCGCTAAATTGAAGCAACAAGTTGAGGATGCTTTGGCTTCAGGTGGTGTTGAGGCCGCTAAAGAAGTTTGTAGAAACACTAAAGGACCTGTTGCTTCTATCTATTATCAAGGTTTGGATAGAGTTGACGAAGGATTGGAATCCGCAGAAAAAGCTGTTGTAGCTTATGGTGGTGTACAAATGGGTCAATTGGAGAAAAACGTTTCTTGGTTATCCTTGTTTATCGCTATTGCTCCCATGCTTGGGTTCATGGGTACGGTAATCGGTATGATTCAGGCTTTCCAGAAGATTGCTGCAGTAGGTAACTTGAGTGCCTCATTGATTGCAGGGGATATCCAGGTGGCGTTATTGACGACCGTATTCGGTTTGATCACGGCGATTATCCTACAGATTTTCTACAACTATATTATTGCTAAAATCGATAGTATCGTAAACGATATGGAAGACAGCTCAATCGCTTTGATCGATATGTTGGCTGCCCACAAGAAATAATTACGAATTAAAAACTATCGAGAATCATGAATAAAATAGTAAAAATATTACTCATCGTCATCGGATTGCTTGCGGCCGTTCTTTGGTTCTCCCTTCCGTCTGCCGATGATCCAGGAGCCATAAATAGCGGCTCAATGAACTTCATGTTCATTATCATGTACATCCTTTTGGCTATTGCAGTTGTAACTTCAGTAGTATTTGGATTTGCAAAATTGTTTTCCACAAAGGGAAGCTTAAAGAAAGCTCTTTTTGCCATTGGTGGATTGGCCATTGTAGTGGCCATATCCTACGGGCTTTCTTCAGATAACATGGCTGTGGTAGAAGCTATGTCCGAAAGAGGCGTAGAGACCACGGAAGGCACTGTGAAAAACATTGGAATGGGATTAAATGTATTTTTTATCCTTACCCTAGTAGCGGTAGTTCTAATGGTAGTACCAGGTTTGAAAAGAATGTTTGTAAAGTAAAAAGTTAATTATGCCTAGAAGAAAAGGAGCACCGGAAGTAAATGCCGGCTCCATGGCGGATATCGCGTTCCTCTTGCTTATCTTTTTCTTGGTGACCACCACCATAGAAACTGATGCAGGTCTGGATCGAATGTTACCGCCGATCGAGCCGCCAGACACAGATGTTGTTATTAAGCAGAAAAACATTTTTACTGTTAATATCAACAAGAATGGACAACTTTTGGTTGAGGATAACTTGATGGAAATTAAGGATTTAAGAAAAGCTGCTACCGCGTTTTTGGAAAACGGTGCAGACGGTACTTGTGCATACTGTAAAGGTAGAAAAGATCCTTCCTCATCAGATAACCCGACCAAAGCCATTATCTCATTAAAAAATGACAGGGAGACCAAGTATAGTACATACATTACCGTTCAAAACGAACTGGTGGGTGCGTACAACGACTTGCGTAACCGTGAAGCACAACGTTTGTTCGGAAGGGATTTTACCAAAATGGAAGCAGAATACCTTAATCCAGAAACCCCATCCAGCGTTAGAGATGATTTGAAAGACAAAGTGAAACGTATCCAGGATATGTTCCCACAAAAACTTTCAGAAGCAGAAACCACAACCAATTAACAACTATTTAATATGGCTAAGTTTACCAAAAAGAAGGATGGCGATTTGCCAGCGGTATCAACGGCATCGTTACCAGATATCGTTTTCATGCTACTGTTCTTCTTTATGACCGTGACCACGATGAAAGATAGTTCTTTAATGGTTGCCAATACTCTTCCAAACGCTTCGGAAATAAAGAAGTTGGAAAAGAAAGATCGCGTGATTTATATTTATGTGGGGACACCTACGCAAGAATATCAAAAGGTATTTGGTACAGAACCAAAAATCCAATTGAATGATAAATTTGCCAATGTGGACGAAGTAGGTTCATTTATTTTGGCAGAACGTGCAAAGAAACCGCAAGAACTTCAAAACGTATTGACTACGGCTTTAAAAGTTGATAAGGAAGCAAACATGGGCCTTATCACCGACATAAAGCAACAATTGAGAGAAGTGAACGCTTTAAAAGTGAATTATACCACTTATGAGGGGGATGCTTTTAACAATCTACAGTAGGCAATAGCTTAGATTTAGTGGGAAACGCTCCAAATTTTAATTTGGGGCGTTTTTTGTTTAAATTGTTAATGTAATGCTTCGTAAAATTCTACAGATTTTTTTGGGTATGGTACTTTTGGTATCGTCCTTACCCGGCAATGCCCAAACAACTACAACCAATCAGCGTTATTTGGAAGACCAGTTTTATGTGGGGGTAGGGTATAATGTTTTATTTGATAAGCCCGAGAATGTATCGCAACGAAACCTCTCTTACAATCTGCAGTTTGGCTTTATTAAGGATATTCCGTTCAATGAGCGAAGAAATATTGGGATTGGTCTGGGATTGGGGTACGCCATTAATGCCTATTACTCCAACGTGATGGCTACAGAAGGGGATAATATAATTACATATGGGATTGTGGACGAGGCCGATTTTAACCGTAGTAAGCTGGGAACCCATGCAATTGAACTTCCATTAGAAATTAGGTGGCGTACTTCCACAGCTGAAGACTATAAGTTTTGGCGGATCTATGCAGGCGCACGTTTAGGGTATGTTTTTTCCGGTAGATCCAAATTGGTTACCGATATGGGGAATACCACCTTTAAAAATCCAGATATCGAGGAATTCCATTACGGTCTCACCCTTAGTTTTGGATACAATACCTGGAATTTACACGCTTATTATGGATTAAATAATTTACTCAAGGAGGGAACAGAGTTGGAAAATGGTGAACCTATCGATTTTAGTCTGCTCAGGGTAGGTTTAATATTTTATATCCTATAACCAGTACTTCAAAATAATCAGCTGGGAACAGCAACCCAATAAAAAGCCAATCAATAGTTCGTTCTTAGTATGTGCTCTAAGATATAGACGAGAGGTTGCTACCAAGCCTGTAAAAAGGGTGAATAAACTTATTGCTATGGTAATGTTGATCTCAAAATGAATGCTTAGTGCGATCATAAAGGTGAGAATACTTCCCATGCCCAATAAGTGCATGCTTGTCTTAAACCTAAAAAATAGTAATATCAGCGTGGCGCTAGTAGCTGTTAACAAGCCTGTAAAGTAGTAAAAGAGCTCGTGTACGTAATTATTGGGGATTACCTTATAAAGTATCATTAAAAAGATGATACAGCTTATATAGAGCGGGTATTTTCGTTCCTGAACAGTAGGTAAAAAAATGGAATTGATTACCCCGAGATTTTTTAAGATCAAAAAGAAAATGATCGGGATGATCACCGTAAGTATAAAAATCGGTAGAATATTGCCGCTCTGTACTTCCAAGGTGCTGTAAGGGGCGATCATAAAATACACAATGGTTCCTCCGATAGGTACGAACAATGGATGGAACAGGTAAGAGATAATATGGAATATGTGGCGCATCAGATTTCTTTTCTTAACCGTGCCACAGGAATCCCAAGTTGTTCTCTATATTTGGCCACGGTACGCCGGGCAATTGGATACCCCCTATCCTTTAAAATGGTGGCTAGTTTCGCGTCTGTTAATGGTTTTTTCTTCTCCTCGTCCCGAATAACGGTCTCCAAGATCTTTTTTATTTCTTTGGTGGATACATCTTCTCCCTGCTCATTTTTCATAGACTCCGAAAAGAAATCTTTGATCAATTTGGTGCCGTATGGCGTATCCACATATTTGCTGTTTGCCACCCGGGAAACGGTAGAAACATCCATATCGATTTTATCGGCAATATCCTTAAGGATCATGGGGCGGAGCTTTCGCTCATCACCGGTCATAAAATATTCCTTTTGATATTCCATTATGGTGCTCATGGTAACAAACAATGTCTGTTGACGTTGCTTTATCGCATCGATGAACCATTTTGCCGCATCAAGCTTTTGTTTGATGAACATTACCGTATCCTTTTGGGACTTGGACTTTTCCTTTGCATTTTTATAGCCTTCCAACATATTGCTGTAATCTTTGGACACATGGAGTTCAGGGGCATTTCGGCCGTTAAGCGAAAGTTCCAGTTCGCCATCCACAATTTTTATGGAAAAATCTGGGACAATATGTTCGATCATCCGGGTGTTGCCCGAGTAGGACCCACCTGGTTTGGGATTGAGTTTTTCTATTTCAGAAATGGCATCTTTTAGCTGTTCTTCGGTAATATGATGCTTCTGGATCAATTTGGAATAATGCTTTTTCGTAAAATGATCAAAAGATTTTTCCAAAATGCTTGTTGCTAGCTCTATGGACGGTTTCTGACTTTTACGCTTTAGTTGAATGATCAAACATTCGTCCAACGATCGTGCTGCCACCCCTGGTGGGTCCAGGTCTTGTACAATCTTGAGTACTTGCTCTATCTTCTCTTCCTCTACGTAAATATTCTGAGTAAAGGCAAGGTCGTCCATAATATCGGTAAGTGGCCTTCGAATGTAGCCACTTTCATCCACGCTGCCTACTAGGAACTCGGCAATGGCCCATTCTTGATCATCTAAATAGACGGTATTGAGCTGATTGAGCAAATATTGGTTGAACGATGTGCCTGCAGCATACGGCACGCTCTTGTCATCATCTTCCGCACTATAATTATTGGCTTGTGTGCGGTAATCGGGAATCTCATCGTCACTTAAGTAATCGTCAATGTTGATTTCTTCAGTATCAATGTTTTCACTATCCGCGGAATCATCGTAAGTATCCTCATAAACATCATCCAACGCATCGGATTCTTCCTTGCCGCTCTCCAATGCAGGGTTTTCCTCCAACTCTTGCTTTAACCTTTGTTCAAATGCCTGGGTCGGCAATTGAATAAGTTTCATGAGCTGAATCTGCTGAGGAGACAGTTTTTGTGAAAGCTTAAACTGTAGATGTTGTTTTAGCATGCGGATTGATGATTAGCAATCTTTCCTATGTAAAATAATAAAATCAAATTAAAACTCGGCATTCTGGGGTGTCCTTGGGTAAGGTATCACATCTCGAATGTTCCCCATTCCTGTTGCAAACTGAACCATACGCTCGAACCCAAGGCCAAAACCACTGTGGACCGCTGTGCCGAATTTTCTTAGATCCAAGTACCACCAAAGTTCTTTTTCGTCAATATCCAGTGCTTTTATTTTTTGTTGAAGTACATCCAAACGCTCTTCACGTTGGGAGCCTCCAACAATTTCGCCGATTCCAGGGAAGAGTACATCCATGGCGCGAACCGTTTTGCCATCCTCGTTCAAGCGCATATAAAATGCTTTGATGTTGGCAGGGTAATCAAAAAGAATTACTGGACATTTAAAGTGTTTTTCTACCAAAAAGCGTTCGTGTTCGCTCTGCAGATCTGCGCCCCATTCATCAATAGGGAACTGGAATTTTTTCTTTTTGTTGGGTTTGCTGTTCTTTAAAATATCGATGGCCTCCGTGTAGGACACCCTTTTAAAATTGTTCTCAACAACAAACTTTAATTTTTCGATCAGGGCCATTTCCGAACGCTCGTTCTGTGGCTTGGTCTTTTCCTCGTCCAAAAGGCGTTTTTCCAAGAATTCCAAATCATCCTGACAGTGATCCAGCACATATTGGATGATATATTTTATAAAATCCTCTGCAAGGTCCATGTTGGCATCCAGGTCGTAAAAGGCCATCTCGGGCTCTATCATCCAGAATTCTGCCAAGTGGCGGGATGTGTTTGAGTTTTCCGCTCTAAAGGTGGGGCCAAAGGTGTATACCTTGCCCAAGCCCATGGCGTAGGTCTCTGCCTCTAACTGACCAGATACGGTAAGGTTGGTCTCCTTTCCAAAAAAGTCTTGGGAATAATCCACATCCCCGGCATCGTTCAAAGGTGGGTTTTTGGCATCCAAAGTAGAAACACGGAACATTTCACCTGCACCCTCGGCATCGGAACCGGTAATGATTGGGGCATGCATATAGTAAAAGCCATTTTGCTGAAAATAGCTGTGTACGGCAAAGGATAGCATAGATCTTACGCGCATTACGGCCGAAAATGTATTGGTGCGTACCCTTAGGTGGGCTTTTTCGCGTAAAAACTCCAACGAATGTTTTTTGGGCTGGATAGGGTAGGTCTCCGGGTCGGCTGTACCATGCACGAATATATCCGTAACCTGGATCTCCACACTTTGTCCACGACCTTGACTTTCTTCCAGGGTTCCTGAAATTTTTAATGCAGCTCCTGTAGAAATTTGTTTGAGGATCGTATCGTCCAAATTTTCAAAATCAACTACACATTGTAGGTTATGAATGGTGGAACCATCGTTCAAGGCAATAAACCTGTTACTTCTAAATGTTTTTACCCATCCATTTACTTCAACGGAATCTCCTACGGGTTGCTTTTCCAGCAATTCTTTTATGGAATAAGACATCATTCTAAAACTATCGTAATTAAGTTGGTAAAGATAGGTTTTTGATAAAAAATGATGGCAATGGAACGGCTTAATTTATGGACATTCCGCTCACTATTTGTCCTTGAGGTTATCCTCTTCCTTTGGTAAAATGTCGATTTGAGGTTTTTTGAGCACTTGTTTATTGGCAATGCTTCTTTCTAAAGAAAGCAGAAGTGATGGCAATAAGATCAAATTGGAGAGCATAGCGAACAATAAAGTTGCCGAAACCAATCCGCCCAAGGCCTTGGTTCCCCCAAAACTCGAAATAATAAAGACCGAAAACCCGAAGAACAATACAATGGAAGTGTAGAACATACTAACACCGGTCTCTCGAAGAGCTGCATACACCGACTTTTTAATGTGCCAACGATTGGCAGTGAGTTCTTGGCGGTATTTAGCTAAAAAATGAATAGTATCATCCACTGAAATACCAAAGGCGATACTAAAAACGAGAATAGTGGATGGTTTTATAGGGACACCCAAAAAGCCCATAACACCTGCGGTGATAACCAAAGGCAATAAGTTGGGGACCAAGGATATGATTACCATTTTATACGAGCGGAACAAATAGGCCATGAACAGGGAAATAAGTCCGATCGCCAAAGCCAGGGATAATAATAGGTTTTTCACCAAATACTTGGTTCCTTTTAGGAAAAGCAGCGCCTTGCCTGTCATAAAAACATTGTACCGTTCCGATGGGAACTGTTTGGTAATGGCTTCCTGTACATCCTTTTCTATTTCCTCCATGCGATCTATTTTAACATCGCGCATGTAGGTGGTCAAACGTGCAGTTTGCCCAGTGCTGTCCACAAAACTCTGTAGGAGGTCGGCTTCTCCGGTTGACGATTTTTGAACAGTGCTCATTATAAATGTGTTCTCTTGACTGGTAGGCAGTTGATAGTATTTAGGGATGCCATTGTAAAATGCCTGTTTGGAATATTTTACCAGATCTACAATGGAAATGGGCCTAGAGAGTTCGGGAATTTCATCGATTACCGTTCCAAGTTGGTCCATACGCTTTAAAGTGGCTGGTTTTGTCACCCCATTTTTTCGTTTGGTATCCACTACAATTTCCATGGGCATTATACCATCAAACTCGGCCTCAAAAAATTGGATATCCTTATAAAAATGACTTTTCTTTGGCAGGTCCTCGATCCTACTTCCTGTAATCCGCATCTGATAAATTCCGATAATGCTCAAAACCAGAACCGCTACGGTGGTAATGTACACGGCAATTCTGTGGTTTCGTACCATATTTTCCATCCAATTGACAAAAAAGTCCATCCATTTTTTGTTCAAGTGCTTTAAATGCTTGGTCTTGGGCAACGGCATAAAGCTATAAATGATAGGTATGATCAGTAGGGATAATATAAATATTCCGATAATATTGATAGAGGCTACAATGCCAAATTCCCGTAACAATTGGCTGTCTAAAATGATGAAGGTGGCAAAACCAGATGCGGTGGTAATGTTTGTCATTAATGTGGCATTGCCGATCTTAGAGATAACCCTTTGTAGGGAGAGGGCTTGGTTGCCATGCTTTTTTACTTCTTGCTGGTATTTGTTGATCAAAAAAATACAGTTGGGAATACCGATTACAATGATCAATGGAGGTATAAGGGCCGTAAGTATGGTGATCTCATACTGCAAAAGTCCCAATATGCCAAAAGCCCACATTACACCTATGATCACAACACACATAGAGATAAATGTGGCCCTAAAGCTTCTAAAGAAAAAGAAAAAGATAATGGAGGTGACTAGAAGGGCGCCTACAATAAAAAGGCCAATTTCATCTACAATGGACTTAGTGTTCCAAGTTCTTATGTAGGGCATTCCGGAAACATGGACATTCATTTGGGTCTCTTCCTCAAAATCGTTTACCAGTGCCCCAAGGTCGTTAAGGATAAATTCGTTCCGAACGGCAGTGTTCATGATGTCCTTGTCCAGGTACACTACGGTTTGAATGGTACCTGTTTCGGGATTGTACACCAAATTGTCGTAAAATGGCAGTTCTTTGAACAAGTGGTTTTTAAGGGACTCAATTTCCTGTGCGGTTTTTGGTGGGGCCGGAATAAGCGGCTGCATTACAAAAGCCTGGGTGATGCTGTCCTTGACAAGTTCTTTCAAGTTCTCGAGAGAGATCACATAATCCACCTCTGGAAATGCGTCGAGCTGTTTGCTCAAAGTATTCCAGCGGTTAAAATTTTTGGGGGTGAACAGGGCCGGATCCTTAACGGCCAGTACAATGGCATTCCCTTCTTCTCCAAAAATTTTGGTAAAGGAATTGTACTCAATAGTAGCCGGGTGGTCATCTGGAAGAATATTGGCCTCGGTGTTGGAAAAACGCATATTTTTCCACTGCATCGCCAAGAAAACAGTGAATCCGGCAACCCCCAAAAGAATAAGGATTCTATTTCGGAGAATAATTCTTGCGACCTTAGGCCAAAATCCTTTAGTGAGCTTTGCTACCATGTGGGTTTTGTTGGCCGCAAAGGTAGAAAATGATATGTTGTGTTCCTAGAAAAGACCGTAGTCAAAATTGAAGTTTTACACCTTCATGATCTCGGCTTCTTTTGCCGTTAAAATGCTATCGACTTTTTCACTGTAGGAATTGGTAAGTTCCTGAACATCGACCTCGGCATTGCTCAAAAGATCCTCGGAAATATCCAGTGCTTTAAGCTCTTTGTTGGCGTCTTGCCTTACGCTTCGGATACTCACTTTTGCATCTTCGGCCTCGGATTTTGCCTGTTTGGTCAGTTGAACCCTTCTTTCTTCGGTCAAAGGTGGAACGTTGATGATGATCATGTCGCCATTGTTCATTGGATTGAAGCCTAAATTGGCATTCATAATGGCAGTTTCGATTTCACCAAGAAGATTTTTTTCCCAAGGTTGAACGGACAAGGTTCGCGCATCGGGAGTATTGATGTTGGAAACTTGCGAGAGCGGAGTCTGTGATCCATAGTAATCTACCATTACAGTAGATAGCATCATTGGGCTGGCTTTGCCGGCCCTGATCTTTGTCAATGCTTTTTGCAAGTGAGCGATGCTGGCATCCATGCTTTCCTTTGCACTATCAAGAATAAATTTTACTTCTTCGTCCATAATTATAAATATATAAAAACTGAATCCATTATCTGCGTTCAACTACACGTTGACCACTGTTCCAATATTTTCTCCTGAAACTATTTTCATTAAGTTGCCACGTGTGTTCATGTCGAAAACAACGATGGGCAATTCGTTTTCCTGACTGAGGGTAAAGGCGGTTGTGTCCATTACTTTGAGGCCTTTGGAAAGCACTTCGTTAAAAGAGATGGAGTCGAATTTGGTAGCCGTTTTGTCCTTCTCTGGGTCAGATGTATAAATTCCGTCCACTCGTGTACCTTTTAAGATAACATCCGCTTTGATCTCAATAGCTCTCAGTACGGCTGCGGAGTCGGTGGTAAAGTATGGATTTCCGGTTCCCCCTCCAAAAATCACCACTCTGCCTTTTTCCAAATGGCGAATAGCTCTTCTTCTGATAAAAGGTTCTGCAACCTCATTGATTTTTATGGCCGATTGTAACCTGGTCTGCACCCCTCTTAGTTCAAGGGCACTTTGCAGTGCGAGGCCGTTGATCACTGTTGCCAACATGCCCATATGGTCTCCTTGGACCCTATCCATACCTTGGCTAGCTCCGGCCAATCCCCGAAAAATGTTTCCCCCGCCAATTACGATGGCCACTTCTACACCTTTATCGATTACTGATTTTATTTCTTCGGCATATTCATCCAATCGCTTGGCATCTATACCATATTGTTTTTCGCCCATTAGGGCTTCGCCGCTTAGCTTTAATAAAATTCTTTTGTAATGCATTAAAAGTATATTGAAGTCCGGACAAAAATAATCAAAATATTTTACGGGAAATGAAGAATTCTAGGTTTGATACCATCACAAAAAAACCGCTTCTTTTGGGAAGCGGTTTAGTGAAATTATGTTGCAGGCAAATTAACCAAGTGCCACTCTTGCGAATCCTGTAACTTCCAAACTGGAGTCTACAGACTTAACATATTGGGAAACACTTTGCTTGCTGTCTTTGATAAAATCTTGGTTTACCAAGGTGTTGTCCTTAAAGAAACGCTTCAATTTACCTTGGGCGATCTTGTCCAACATTTCTTCTGGTTTGCCTTCTTGGCGCAATTGATCTTTTGCGATTTCGATTTCTTTGTCAATGATCGATTGGTCAACACCATCCTCGTTCAATGCAACAGGGTTCATAGCAGCAGCTTGCATGGCTACATCTTTTGCGGCTTCGGCGGCACCGTCAACATTGGCGGACAAACCTACCAAAGTCGCGATTTTGTTACCAGCGTGTATGTATGAACCTACGAAAGGGGCATTCAATTTTTCAAAGCTTCCGATTTCGATTTTTTCACCGATAACCCCGGTTTGCTCAGTCAATTTATCAGCTACGGTCATTCCATCGAAGGAAGCAGCTAAGAAATCGTCTTTGCTTTCGAAACCTAGTGCGATATCGGCCAAATCGTTGGCAAGCTTTACAAAACTATCGTTCTTGGCAACAAAGTCAGTTTCGCAGTTCAATGAAATTGCAACTCCTTGTGTATTGTCGCTGTTTACCTTTGCAATGGCAGCACCTTCTGAAGATTCTCTATCAGCTCTTTTTGCTGCTACTTTCTGACCCTTTTTTCTAAGGATCTCTATTGCCTTATCAAAATCACCTTCTGCTTCGACCAAAGCTTTTTTGCAATCCATCATTCCAGCTCCGGTGGTCTTTCTTAATTTATTTACCTCTGCGGCGGTAATCTTTGCCATTTTCTTTTCTTTTTAAATTTTATATAAAGTAAAACACTATTGCCGTGTTTTGGATTAGGACAATGTTAAATAAGTGGGTTTATTCAACACCGCCTTTTACGCTGTCTTGCCATTCTTTAAGTTCGTCCCATTTTCCATCGGCGGCCATTTTAGCTTGTTTTGGCCAAGAAGTTGGGTCCAAGTGAGCTAAAGTTGAGCTAGCTTCGGTCAAGATTTCCTTGATTTTTTCAGCGTCTGCATCAGCTAGGTCTGCATAGGATTTTACACCACTTGCTGCCAAAGCTTCGGCGGCTTTTGGTCCAACACCTTCAATTTTGGTAAGGTCGTCCGCTTTAGCTTCAGCTTTTGGAGCGGCTTCAGCTTTTTTTGCAGGTTTATCCTCGGTGGCTTTATTTTCCTTGTTGGTGTCCTCTTCCTTGTCTTTACCGTTGTTTTTCTCGCTCTTGCGCTCTTCCAATCCTTCTGCTACGGCTTTTGTAACAGACTCTAGGATAGCTTCAATGGATTTACCGGCATCGTCGTTGGATGGGATGGCATAATCTACATCACGTGGGTCGGAGTTGGTATCTACCATTGCAAAAATTGGAATGTTCAATTTTTGGGCTTCTTTTACGGCAATGTGCTCACGCATGGTATCCACGATAAACAGGGCTCCTGGCAAACGTGTCATATCGGCAATGGAACCTAAGTTCTTTTCCAATTTTGCACGCAAACGATCTACCTGCAATCTTTCTTTTTTGGATAGGGTGTTGAATGTACCGTCTTTCTTCATTCGGTCGATAGCTGCCATCTTTTTAACAGCTTTACGAATGGTTACAAAGTTGGTCAACATACCACCTGGCCATCTCTCTGTGATGTAAGGCATGTTTACCTTGGATACTTTGTCCGCTACAATGTCCTTTGCTTGTTTTTTTGTGGCTACAAAAAGGATTTTTCTTCCTGAGGCTGCAATTTTTTTAAGGGCCTCGTTGGCCTCCTCAAGTTTTGCAACTGTTTTGTAGAGGTTGATTACGTGAATCCCATTTCGCTCCATGTAGATGTACGGAGCCATGTTCGGATTCCACTTTCTTGTTAGGTGTCCAAAATGCACACCTGCTTCCAGTAAGTCTTTTACTTCAATTTTACTTGCCATTTTTGTACTTAGTTTACGTTCCGTTGTAAGTAGCAATGGGTTGGTGGTCACAAAAAATGTTCGCCCGGCCCATTTAGATGCTAAACTAGTTTCCAAAAGTCGATTTGTTTTTCCTTTTGGAACAACGACAACTTTGTTAAAAATTTAACCCTGAAATATGTACACTTTCAGGGTTTTCAATGAACTTATATATAGATGGGCAAAGGCCCAAAGTATATTAACGTTTGGAGAATTGGAATTTCTTACGGGCTTTCTTCTGACCGAATTTCTTCCTTTCCACCATTCTTGGGTCTCTTGTTAATAACCCTTCTGGTTTAAGAACAGTTCTGTTCTCTGCATCTATTTCGCACATTGCTCTGGACAAAGCCAAACGAACGGCCTCTGCCTGACCTGTGATACCACCGCCGTAAACATTTACTTTTACGTCGTAGTTGCCTTCGGTTTCTGTTAAGGCAAAAGGTTGTTTTACTTTGTATTGCAATGTACCTGTGGTAAAGTAATCGTTAAGATCTCTTTTGTTGATGGTAATGTTTCCTGAACCTTCGGAAACATATACTCTGGCCACAGCTGTTTTTCTTCTACCTATCTTATGAACCACTTCCATTATTTGTAGTCGTTTAAGTTTATAGCTTTTGGTTTTTGCGCTTCTTGTCCGTGCTCCGCCCCTGCGTAAACCTTAAGGTTTCTGAACAGGTCGGCTCCTAATTTATTTTTAGGAAGCATTCCTTTTACGGAGTTTTCGATAATGCGCTCAGGATGTTTTTCCAATACTTCTAGTGCGGAAGCAGAACGTTGTCCACCTGGATACCCAGTGTATCTTTGGTATTCTTTATCGTTCCATTTGTTACCTGTCATGTCGATTTTCTCTGCATTGATGACGATAACATTGTCTCCACAATCAACATGGGGGGTAAAGTTGGTCTTATATTTCCCTCTAAGTATTTTGGCTACTTTAGACGCCAATCTTCCTAAGGTCTGTCCTTCAGCATCAACCAATAACCATTGCTTGTCAACAGTAGATTTATTGGCGGAAATAGTTTTATAACTTAATGTATCCACTTCTCGAATATTATTGATTTAAATAACCTATCCCGATTAACGGGCTGCAAATGTACAATTATTAGATTGAATTACAAACGGTTGATTGGGAATATTTTTCCACTTTTTTCAAATTCAATCTTTAGGGGTGGAAAACGGCTGTAAGATAATCTTGAAAGGTGTTAAAAAAAGATTAAAAAAATTGGTAACTGTAACGCATTCCGATTTATAGTGTCTTTACCATATCAATCTAACCAAAAAACGAACAAGTGAGATATGAAGTCCTAATAATCCTGGCCCTATTATTCCTCAATTACTCTCTAGCACAAGACTCGACCCAAGTCGTTGCCAAAAAAAGATATGTTACCCAAAGTTTAGGCGAATATGCCGCACCCGACATTAATGGAATTTTAGAAGATGATGCTTGGGACTTGGTGGAATGGGGCGGTGATTATATAGAATTTCAGCCCGATGAAAACACCCCGCCTTCGCACCAGACCAAATTTAAAATTTTATATGATAGCAAGAACCTATATATAGGTGTTCGTTGTTATGATAGTGAACCGGACAAGATCGTAAAAAGGCTGTCCCGTAGGGATGGTTTTGATGGTGATTGGGTAGAATTCAATATTGACAGCTATTTTGATAAGCGTACTGCCTTTTCTTTTACCATAACCGCCGCAGGGGTAAAGGGTGATGAGTTTATATCAAATAACGGTAACAATTGGGACCCGAGCTGGAACCCTATTTGGTATGCCAAAGCCCATGTTGATGATGAAGGATGGACGGCAGAATTGAGGATTCCTCTTAGCCAATTGAAATTTGGAAGAGCAGAAGAGCAGGTATGGGGCTTTCAGTCTACTCGACGCTTTTTTAGAGACGAGGAACGTTCCCTGTGGCAACGTAAGCCCATAGATCAACCCGGTTGGGTGAGCGAGTTTGGGGAACTACATGGGCTAAAGAATATACAGCCCCAAAAACAGTTGGAAATCCAGCCCTATACCGTGGCAAAAACGGAAACTTATGAAGCCGAGGAGGGGAATCCGTTTCGGGATGGTAGCGAAAGTGATATTACCGCAGGTCTGGATGCCAAAATTGGAATTACCAACGATCTTACTTTGGATTTAACGGTTAATCCCGATTTTGGGCAAGTAGATGCCGATCCGTCGGCAATCGCCTTGGATGGGTTTCAGATATTTTTCCAAGAGAGACGCCCATTTTTTGTCGAGAACAAAAACATCTTCGATTTTAGGGTGTCTCAGTCCCAAGCGGGAAACACATTCGGTTCCGATAATATTTTTTACTCCCGAAGAATCGGTAGAAGCCCACAAGGCTATCCCGATACCTCGGATGGAGAATTTGTAGATCAACCAGATAATACTCCAATGATTGGTGCCGCTAAATTTAGTGGAAAAACTAAAAATGGTTGGGCAATCGGGGTGTTGGAGAGTGTTACTTCGCGAAGAAACGCCACCATAATTAATGGCGAGGGAAATACCAGAAAAGAAATGGTGGAACCTTTGACCAATTATTTTGTAGGAAGACTTCAAAAGGATTTCAACCAAAGAAATTCTTATATCGGAGGAATCTTTACGGCCACTAACCGAGAAAACTTGCCCGAACAGCTCAATTTTCTGCACGATGCTGCCTATACAGGAGGCCTGGACTTTAAACATCAATGGGCAAACCGGGATTGGTATGTAGGTGGAAACCTTACCATGAGTCATGTTCAGGGAGGTAAAGAGGCCATCGCCAATACGCAACGATCCATAACGCACTTGTTCGACAGGGTGGGGGCAGACCATGTGCAAGTGGATACTACAAGAACATCTTTGACAGGTACCGGAGGTAATGTACAAATAGGAAAGGTCGGCAATGGACATTGGCGGTTCGAATCTGGTGCTACATGGAGGTCGCCCGAACTGGAGCTCAACGATATTGGCTTTCAGCGCCAGTCGGATGATATTCGCCATTATACATGGGTCGGATACCAGACCTTAAAGCCCGATAGTACCTTTAGACGCGTGGGTATCAACTATAACCACTGGACCGCCTGGGATTTTCAAGGAAACCATAATTACTTGCAGTTCAATACCAATACATGGCAAAACTGGAAGGGTAACTGGAATACCAATATCGGATTCAATTTTGCTCCTATAGAATATTCCAACTTTGCACTAAGGGGCGGACCAAGGCTACGGCAGTCTCCCTGGGTAAATTTTTGGAACAGTATTAATACCGATTCCAGGAAAAAAATCAGGTTTTCTTTTTTCCATAATGGAAGAAAGGCCTTGGACAATTCCATAAAGACCTATTATATGGAAGGTGGTTTTGTGTATCAGCCCATTAATGCACTGCGTATTTCTGCATTCCCTTCTTTGAGGATAAATCGTGATAAATTGCAGTTTATTGACAATTTTGACGATGTGGGCGGTTCTCCGCGTTACCTGAACGGTGAGATCAGACAGCGAACTTTGAGTATGTCGGTACGTTTGAACTATACCATAAACCCCAATTTGACCATTCAATATTGGGGGCAACCTTTTATTTCCAGAGGCCGATATTCAAACTTTAAGCATATTACCGACCCTATTGCCAAAACTTTTGAAGATCGATTTATCCAGTACACGGCCCAACAAACCTCTTTGACCGATGGTGATTATGCCATTGATGAAGATTTGGATGGTGTTACCGATTTTAGTTTCAGCGACCCGGATTTTTCCTTTGTGCAATTCCGTTCCAATTTGGTGATCCGGTGGGAATATATTCCCGGATCGGAGATGTTTTTGGTGTGGTCTCAAGATGTATCAAGGAGCGGAGACCCTACCGAAGGACTTTTATCGAGCTTGGGCGATAACATTTTTGGGCAAAAGCCACAGAATATCTTTTTGCTGAAGGCTACTTATCGGTTTGTACTATAAGTGTCCATCAACTTCGTTAAAGCTTTCACCAAAGCACCATTTGCTTCAGGATTACCTATGGTAATGCGCACTTTTCCTGGGGCGCCAAACTGCGATACCGGTCGTACCATAATACCCTCATTCATCATTTTATCGGTAAACTCCATCTCGGGCAGAGGTGGGTCTATGATAAAAAAGTTAGCTTGGCTTGGCCAGTATTTAATGCCTAATTCATCAAATGCTCTGGAAATAAAAGCTCTGCCATCCAAAACGGTTTCTACTGTTTTTTGTATGAATTCGGTATCGTTCAAAGCTCCAATGGCAGCTTCAATGGAAGTCAGGGGCAATAAAAAGGGTTTGTGTATCAATCGCACATAATTGGCAATGGTGGGTGTGGTGTATCCATACCCGATGCGTTGTCCGGCCAAACCATAGGTTTTGGAAAAACTGTTGAGCCCGATCACATTGTGGCCTTCCAACACGTATGGCAAAGCGGTCACATAATCTTCCGCATCCGCAAAATGTCTATAGACCTCATCAAAAATGACGATAATATTCTTGGGAACACGGGAGATAAAATCGTCCATTACCGGTTTTGGAATATAAGTGCCCGTAGGATTATTGGGACTGGTCAGGAATATCACCTTGGTCTTTTCGTTGATGGCATTCAAGATTCCCTCCACATCCAAATCGTAGTTGGGTGATAGCAAAGGAATATCTACTTGCTTAGCGCCGTACCATCTGGAAAAAACGGAGTAAGGCAGAAAGCAGGGGTTGGAAAAAATAACTTCGTCCCCTTCGTTGATAAATGCACGAAGCAGCAGATCTATAACCTCAGAGCCACTATTTCCGCACAAAAACTGGTCGGCGCTCAATTGGCCGTCAAAGTCTTTTGCCAGGGCTTCCCGTAAACGAATATCGGTCTGGTCCGGATATATATCGATAGTGTCGGCAGCAATTTTCATCGCGGCAACGGCTTTGGGTGATGCTCCCAATGGGTTTTCGTTAGAGGATAGTTTGTATATTTTTTTATCGGTCGGGGGAATGTTTTTTCCACCTTTATAAACCTCTTTCGGCACCAAATGGGCCTTGAAAATGGATGAAATATCTTTCAGCATATTTAGTAAACTTTATAGGCTTTCCGCAAACAATAAATAAGCTATTGCATTTTTTGTATTGCCCGCTTCCAATACTTTTTTTGCCAAGGTGTGCAGTTCAGTTTTGGAGGCATTTTGCACCCCTTCGTTGGCTATGATGGTTTTTATCTCATCCGAAGATGGAACGCTTTCCAAATTCCCCAAACGGCCTAAATTGTTCCCTGTTAGAACATCGCTCTCGCGAATCCCTTTGGGGAGCGCATCCACGCCAATACCTTGGGACCGGATAGGTTTAGGAACCTCGAACAGGGACTCTTTTATGGCTCGGATATACCAATTGCCACCCATACGACCCACTACATCGAGTTTTTCGGTATCCAACACGTTATTTGTTAAATATTCATCGTTAATGTGGATCATGTCCACTTGTGCAATCACCAAGTTTCCGGCTCCGGGAATCTGTCCTAATTCCACCACCTCCAATACCCTGCACTCAAAAGAAACGGGGGCTTCGGCTACTCTTGGTGGTTTAACTTTTACACTGGGGATTTCGGTAAATCCGGCCTTTCTAAATTCGTTTACCCCTTTGGCGTAGGCTGTGCTCGAAAGGGACATCTGCTCCACCATTTTATGGTTCACTACATTGATCACCACTTCTGGTACTTCCATTACATTTTGGTGGGTGTGTTTTAAAGAGTTGTCCCTGCCACTTCGCGTTGGCGAGAACACCATTACGGGAGGATTTGAACTAAAAACGTTGAAAAAACTATACGGACTCAGGTTCACATTGCCTTCGGCATCAACTGTGCTGGCAAAGCAAATGGGTCTTGGAGCCACAGCTGTCGATAGTATACTGTATAGTTCCGGTTGGGGTATGGTAGTTGGGTCTATGGTTTTGATCATATTTTGGTTTTCTGTAATTTCCGTGAAAACGGGAATCTTAATTCATTTTATATCAAGGTGACTGAGCGAGGTCGAAGTCACCGTTCAGTAGCTTCGACTCAGTTCAGCTACCAAAGTTATTTCGCAGGGAGCACTTTAGTGGTCACTTCACCAAACCCTACCCTTATATCGTCTTTTTTGGCGTAACCTTTCAATGTTACAGTGTCACCATCTTCGATAAACTTTCGTTCGCTTCCATCATTTAGTTTGATGGGTTTTGTACCTCCCCACGACAATTCCAGCATAGAACCAAAACTGTTTTCTTCCATACCGGAGATGGTACCCGAAGCCATTATATCCCCAATGTTGATGTTGCATCCATTTACCGTATGATGTGCGAGTTGTTGCAGCATATTCCAGTACATATGTTTAAAGTTACTAAAGCAAACGGTGGTTTTTTCACCTTTTTCCGGTGTGATGATAACCTCTAGATTGATGTCATAATTCTTGTTGCCCTCAAATTGCAAATATGGCAATACTTCGGGTTCCTGTTTGGGCCCTGCCAGTTTGAAGGGTTCCAAAGCTTCCAAGGGAACTACCCAAGGCGATATGGATGAGGCAAAATTCTTGGCTAAAAAGGGCCCCAACGGTACATATTCCCACTTTTGAATATCGCGCGCCGACCAATCATTAAATAAGACAAGGCCAAAAATATAATCCTCGGCCTCTTTTGTGGAAATAGATTCGCCCATCGATGTTTCCTTACCGCATATAAAGCCCATTTCCAGTTCAAAATCCAAGCGTTTTGTTGGGCCAAAAACGGGTGTCTCCGTGCCTTTGGGCATGGTTTGGCCTTTAGGTCTATGAATGGGTACCCCACTTACAACAATGGAGCTTGCCCTGCCATGGTAACCCACTGGAATATGTTTCCAATTGGGCAAAAGGGCATTTTCTGGGTCACGGAACATTTTGCCCACATTGGTGGCGTGCTCCATGCTTGAATAAAAGTCGGTATAATCGCCTATAGAAACCGGCATATGCATTTGGGCTTCGGATTGCTTTACAAAGAGTTCAGGTTTTCCGGCCAAAACGGATTCGTCATCTTTTAGCCAATATTGGATTTTTTTGCGCACACGGGTAGTGATTTCCTTTCCAAGGGAAATAAAATCATTCAAAGTGTCTTTTTCCAATAGGGCTGTATTAAAGTCGAACACATCCAGTTCGGCAACAGCGGCCAAGTCCAAGATATGCGCTCCAATGGCCACACCAATACGTGGACTTCGGTCTTGGGTGGAAAAAATCCCAAAAGGAATATTGTGAATCGAAAAATCTGAGTTTTCGGGTATATCTATGATCATATTTTTTAGATATGAGTAGTTAGAATTTAGATTCTTGGTTTAGATTGATTTTTATGTTTCTATTATCTAGTATCGGTCTCGTATAACCGTCGGTTACGGGTTAATATGCGGTAATTGCGGTTATACATTGTTGCCAGTAGTACTTTATTCTTATTGCTGAAACTCTCCAAATTTGCTATTCTTTTCAGTCCATAAAAAGTATTCTCCAAACAAAGTTCCAGATAAAAATTCAGTCGTTATGTTCTCTACTTGGTGTCCGTTTATTGTTAACCCTAAACTTTTACTGTCATTTAAGTTTTCTTCAATTTCTCTCAAGAAATTAAACGCAGTCGAATCCAAAATATTCAGGACAAGTCGGTTTAGGATTTCTATTTGTCTTTCATTCAATCCGTTAAAAAATTCAAATCGTTCGTCTTCTAATTTTTGAAATTCAGGTGCTAAATTCGGATTTCTAGGTAGTTCAGAGTATTCTTTTTCAGACATAGATTTTCCAAAGTCTCTATTTTTTTCATAGTATTCAAAGTTTTCATCGCGTAATTTCTTTACGATTATTTCTCCGAGTTCTTTATAGTCTTTTGAAAAATCCATTCGTTAAATATTAGTTTTGATTTGTGTTCTGCGTATTACTGGCAACTAATGTCTAACTACTAAATTATTCCAACCAAGATTTATAATATTTGCCATCATCAATTTTGAGGGCGTTTTTGGTTACTTGCAAGGGTTTAAAGGTGTCTATCATCACTGCCAGTTCCTCGGTACCTTTTTTGCCGATACTGGCTTCGTAGGTTCCTGGGTGTGGGCCGTGGGGAATGCCTGCGGGATGCAGGGAAATATACCCTGGTCCGATGCCCGTTCTACTCATAAAATCTCCGTCCACGTAATAGAGCACTTCGTCGGAATCTATATTAGAGTGGTTGTAAGGTGCCGGAATGGATTTAGGATGGTAATCGTACAACCTGGGACAGAACGAACAAACCACAAAAGCACTGGTCTCAAAAGTTTGGTGCACCGGTGGCGGTTGATGCACACGTCCCGTAATCGGCTCAAAATTATGGATCGAAAAGCCATAGGGGAAATTATATCCGTCCCAACCCACTACATCAAAAGGGTGTGTGGCGTACACTAGCTGGTGCAACATCCCCTGTTTTTTGATTTTCATCAAAAACTCTCCCTTTTCATCAAAAGTTTGAAGGTCTTGCGGCAATTTGTAATCGCGTTCGCAAAAGGGTGAATGCTCCAATAATTGCCCGAACCAATTGCGATATCGTTTTGGGGTGTATATGGGATGGAAGGATTCTGCATATAAAATGCGGTTATCTTCTGTGTCAAACTCGATTTGATAGATCATTCCTCGTGGGATGATCAGGTAGTCCCCATATTCAAAGGAAATATTTCCTAAAAAAGTCTTTAATGTTCCGGACCCTTTGTGGATAAAGAGCATTTCGTCGGCGTCGGCATTTTTATAGAAGTAGTCCGTTAGCGATTTTCGCGGAGCGGCCAAACCTACATGTACGTCATTGTTTACCAAAAGTGGTTCCCGTGCCTCAAGAAAATCATCTTTAGGAGCAACATCAAAACCGATGAACTTTCTACTGGTGATGTTCTTTTCAACCGCAATTTTTGGGTTTACGTCCAGTGCTTTACCAATTTCTTTTACTTGGGTGGGACGATGAACATGATAGGATAGCGAAGACATGCCATCAAAACCAATAGTGCCAAAAAGCTGCTCGTAATACAGGCTGCCATCCGGTTTTTCGAATTGGGTATGCCGCTTTTGGGGAACTTTCCCGAGTTTGTGATAAATAGGCATTTTAAAACAGTTATTTTATTTTAAAGTTATGGGGTTATAGGCCTGAAAAACAATAGCCCATAACCCATATCCCTTAAATTTGATTAATGCAATGTGCCTCTAAGCTCTTGCTCGCGTTCAATAGCTTCGAACAATGCTTTAAAGTTACCTTTTCCGAACGATTGAGCACCTTTTCTTTGGATAATTTCGAAGAACATGGTCGGTCTGGGTTCCACAGGTTTTGTAAAGATCTGCAATAAATATCCTTCATCATCACGGTCTACCAAAATACCTAATTCCTTTAATGGGGCGATATCCTCATCGATCTCACCGACCCGATCGGTAACCGCATCGTAGTAGGTGGCGGGTACCCTTAAAAATTCTACGCCTCGGCTTTTTAGGTCGCGAACGGTGTTAATAATATCGTCCGTGGCCACAGCAATGTGCTGAACACCTTCGTCTTCATAAAAATCCAAGTATTCCTCGACCTGCGATTTTTTCTGCCCCTCTGCGGGTTCGTTGATCGGGAATTTAATTCTTCCATTTCCATTGCTCATCACCTTGCTCATCAAAGCGGTATATTCCGTGGATATGTCCTTGTCATCGAAGGATAGGATGTTTTTAAAGCCCAGTACATCCTCATAAAATTTAACCCAGTGGTTCATTTTGTTCCACCCAACGTTGCCAACCATGTGGTCCACAAATTTTAACCCTGTAGGTTTTGGGTTATAGTCCGGGGTTTCCCATTTTTTGAAACCTGGAAGGAATGTTCCATTGTAATCCTTGCGTTCCACAAAAATGTGAACGGTTTCACCGTAGGTGTAGATTCCGGAGCGAACCACTTTTCCGTCTTTGTCCTCTTCGGTTCGTGGTTCCATGTAGGAAGTGGCACCTCTTTCCATGGCATTGTTGTAAGCTATGGTCGCATCTTCTACCCAAAGGGCAACCACTTTTACCCCATCGCCGTGCTTGTCGATATGTTTACCGATCTCCGTGCCACTTTTTAGGGGCGAAGTAAGTACCAGTCGGATCTTATCTTGTACCACTACATAACTTTCACGGTCTTTCAAACCGGTTTCCAAACCTGCTTGGGCATAGGATTGAAATCCGAATGCTGTTTTGTAGTAATGGGCGGCTTGCTTGGAATTCCCTACATATAGTTCAATATAATCTGTGCCGTTAATGGGCATAAAATCTTCGGAAGTGTTGTTTTCTAGTGGAAGTGTGGATGTTTCCATGTTCGATATGTTTTTTATTGTTCAGTTTTATTTTGTTGCATTAACAACAAAAATAATCATTTTGACATACGAAAACGATTTTGTAGACCGAAATTTGAGTTAAAATTATAGTTGTTGTTATCGATTTCAGGTAAAGAAATTTCGAATCCTTATTTTTACGACCATTCTTGGAATTTTGCTGAACCGTATAGATGAAATACATGGAATGGGGTTCCATTTGGATTTGGTGCTCCGAAAAATTCAAAAGGCCTATCTGCGTACTTTTGATGCGCTTGGTGTGAATATAACCATTGAGCAGTGGGTAATTTTGTATCAAATCCATGAATTGGGCGAAGAGGCAAGTCAACGCGATATTGTCAACGAAAATTTCCGAAACCGTGCTACTACATCACGGGTGATTGGAGGATTGGAGAAAAAAGGTTGGATTTCCAAGGCCCGCTTTGAAGGTGATCAAAAACGTTTTAAGTTGGAACTGACCGAAAATGGACAAAAAATATTGGACCTGACCCTGCCGAGTGCAATTCAATTGCGAAAATTGGCACTTAAGGACTTAGACCCTGCCGAGTTTGAGATCTTTTTAAAAGTTTTGGACAGTATTGGGGAGAATTATGAGGAACATCAGAACCAATGATCAATGGCCAAGGTGCTTATTGTGGCCAAACCGATCATCAGAATAAAAATCAAACTAAGTTTACGGAATTTATCTTGTGGTATGTACTTCAGAACTTTTTTTCCCAAATAGGTGCCCACCAACCCAATGGCGAACAAAAAAGGTAAATAGGTCAATTCCAATTTTCCAATATACCCGTTGCTGTAGTATACAAAGGTCCGAGAGAAATCAATCAAAAAATCGATGAACGCAGAGGTAGCAATAAAGGCACTTTTTTCCAAATTGAAGGCCGCCATGGTCAATCCGCGGATGGCCCCACCTGTACCCAAAAGCCCTGCAGAAAATCCTGAAAGCGCTCCTCCAATAAGGGAGTTCTTTTTGTTGGGCAGGATAATGATTTCACTTTTGATAAGGAAAAGAAGGCTAAAGACAACCAAAAATATGCCCAGAACTATTTCTAGGGCATCGCTATTCACAACTTTTGATAAAAACCCACCGATAATAACAAAAACAACGGATGGAGCGCCAATATAGAGCAATAGTTTTTTGTCCAACCCTTTTTTGAACAAGAAAATTTTACTGATGTTGCTCGATAAATGGAAAATGGCGGTCATGCCCAGGACCGAATAAAAATCAAAATAAAAATTGCCCAACGGAACAAAAAACACCGAGGAGCCAAAACCGCCAATGGTACCTATAATTTCGGCAACGAGTGCGAGCAGAAGAAAAATATAGTTGACCTTCATTTGTCCGAAAGATAGTATTGAATCGATTGATAATCATTTTGTTGTTCCATATTAACAAAAATTTTCATAAAATACAGAATTAGGGGTAACACAGCATATAAAGAGGATAATTTATTGGACGTAGGATCAATTAAACCATCGCAACTTTGTACCTGTATAATTGTATGTACAACAGCTATGAAAACACAGAATTTTTATCCTACTATATGGTCGATACCACTCTATACTCCCGGGTTAATGGAGGCTGATTTTGGTGTTAATGGGCAGATTGCCGATCTAATTTTAAGCAATGAGGCCGCCACAGCACTCAAGGTGTCGGAGATAACCTTGAATATTACCAGGTTCTCGGCAATCGATGAACAGGGAAACGAACATTTTATAATGGATTTTCCCGGACAAAACCCCGTGGACCTAAAAGGTATGGCTTCCGGGAATTTTATACGGTCCAAAAGCGTAGTTTCCTTGCCCGAGGGCAAGTACATTGCCCTACGTTTTTATATGGCAGGGTGGGGCAACCGGTTTGTATACGAGGATGGTATGGCCGAATCGGCCAATACGTTCGAACGTTTGGATTTTGAGATCGAGAATGGATTGACCATTGAAAAAAACAAAGCGCCAGAAGTTAAACTGTGGTTCAACTTTGCTCCCTACCAGTGGAAGCGACACTTTAAACCGCTATCGGATTTGTTTATTGGGAGTAAAAGCCAAAAGCCACGGTTGGCCAATGGTGTTTGTAATTGATGAATTGCTATGTTAATGATAGTAAAAGGCACCATATGGTGCCTTTTTTAATTTTTGAAGTTTTAATTTTAGGGTGTGGGTGTTATTTCCCACCAAGGCGTTTTAGTTTGTCCAACACCTCATATACTGCAAAACTTCGGGCAAAGCGGGCCATTTCCCTGCCGTCTACTTTAATGATAACAACGGGCAGGGTAAATACCATGGACTGTCCTGTAAACTCAACTTCTTCCTCCACATCAACTACACGAATATTCACATTTGGAAAGTTTCCCTGTACAGCTTCCAACAGTTTTGGTTTTAGCGCCTTGCAGACACCGCAGGTTTTTCCGGTAAAAAATAGAAGTTCTATCATTGCACATTACATTGGTCGGGAATGAAAATCCAGATAATTGGAATGAAAATTACTTAATTTAAAATATAGTTAGAGTATCGCTTTGTTTTTTGATGACAAGGCAATCAATCCCAAAATTGGACCTGCGGCCAACATCATATAAACCATATTGGAACTTGTCCAGATTCGCATTTCATTGAGTAGCAGAATGCTGGCGATGGTAATGGCAAAACCGATGCTGTTTACTATAGTCAATGCCGTTCCCTTTATTTCTGGTAATGCACTTTGTGCCACCAAGGTGGAAAATAGGGGAGAGTCTGCAATCACCACCATGCCCCAAAAAAGAAGAAAAGCAACAAAAACCACTTCGGAACCCTGTACAAAAAGCAAGGGAGAGATCAAGCAACAAATACAGGAAAGCAGCAGGGCCATAAATGCCACCTTTTTAGTTCCGAATACTTGTGCTAAATAGCCGCCCAATACACATGCCAAACCACCGATAGCAATAATTAAAAACGACAATAAGGGGATATTGAAGGTAGCGTTCGGGTGAACCATCGTATAGGTTTGCAACATAATTGGAACAAAGGCCCAAAAGGTATAAAGTTCCCAACAGTGACCAAAATATCCGAAGGCTGCCGAGCGGAAGCTTCGGTTTTGAAACACTTTTAGAAATGCGGACAGGTTGATTTTTTGACCCGGTTTTCGGAATGGGCCATTGGGAACTAAAATTACCATTAAAGTGCCCCCCAAAACGGCCAGGATTGAGGTGGCCACCAACACCGTTTTCCACGATAATGTATGGGTCATCTCTTTTAATAAATGTGGAAACCCTGTGCCGACCACAAGAGCCCCGACCAGAAAACCCAAAGATTTACCCAGTCCTTTTTCGTAATAATCTGCAGCTATCTTCATGCCTACGGGGTAGATACCCGCAAGAAAGAATCCCGTAAAAAAACGAAAGGATAGGATGCTCGCCAGTCCGTTTTCGTCCCAAATGATGCCCAAATTGAACAAAGCTCCCAAAACGGCGCAGCTAAAAAATACTTTGGATGGCGAAAACCGATCGGCAATCGATAAAATGGCAAACACCAAAGTTCCGGCTATGAATCCAAATTGTACTGTTGAGGTCAAATGCCCTACCGCGCTTTCACTTAACCCAAAGGTGGATACCAAATCGCCCATTACCCCATTGCCCGCAAACCAAAGCGAGGTGCAGCAAAATTGCGATAGCACGATAATGGGAAGGATGCGGTTGGAGGGGTTCATTTTAGTTTAATCTGAAAGCAAGTCTTGTAGAAAGTTTTTGTCTTAAATATTGAATAAGACTTACAACCCAAAAGCATAAATTTTTTTAATTCTCCATTCCATATTTAAGGAAAAGACTATGCTCTAATGCGCCTCTAACCAATTCTCGCCAATACCCACTTCCACATCTAGCGGCACGGAGAGTTTATAGGCGTTTTCCATTTCGGTTTTAATGAGTGCTTTCATTTCCTCTAACTCAGGTTTGTAACAATCGAACACCAATTCATCATGCACCTGTAACAACATCTTGGTTTTGTATTTTCCTTCGGAAAGCTTTTTATGGATGTTGATCATTGCAATCTTAATAATATCCGCTGCACTTCCTTGGATGGGAGCGTTCACGGCGTTACGTTCCGCTGCCCCGCGTACCACTTGGTTACCTGCATTAATATCCTTTAAATAGCGACGTCGTCCCAATACGGTTTGCACATACCCATGCTCACGCGCAAAATCAATCTGCTCGCTGATGTAATTGCGCAATTTGGGATAGGTCTTGTAATAGGTGTCGATCAGTTCTTTGGCCTCGGTACGGCTCAAATCGGTTTGGTTGCTCAATCCGAAGGCGGAAACCCCGTAAATAATCCCAAAGTTCACCGTTTTTGCATTGCTACGCTGTTCGCGGGTCACTTCATCAATGGGCACATTGAATACCTTGGATGCCGTGGATGCGTGGATGTCCTCCCCATTTATAAAGGCAGAGATCATGGTGTCCTCCTCGCTCAATGCTGCAATAATGCGCAATTCTATTTGGGAGTAATCCGCTGCCAACAAAACATAGTTTTCATCCTTAGGGACAAAAGCTTTTCGTACTTGTCGTCCGCGTTCGGTGCGAATGGGGATGTTTTGCAAGTTCGGATTGTTACTGCTCAAACGGCCCGTTGCGGCCACCGTTTGCATATAATCGGTATGCACCCGACCCGTTTTTTGCTGGACTTCGTTGGGCAGCGCATCCACATAGGTGCTTTTTAGTTTTGCCAATCCGCGGTAGTCCAGGACATTTTGGATGATTTCATGGTCCTTGGCCAAATAAGAAAGTACATCTTCCGAAGTGGAAAACTGACCTGTTTTGGTCTTTTTTGGTTTGTCCACCAACTTTAACTTACCAAAAAGAATTTCTCCCAACTGTTTTGGGGAGGCAATATTGAATTCTTCGCCGGCTTCTTTATAAATTTTCTGTTCCAGTGTTTTGATGTCCTTGTCCAATTGCTCCGAAAGGCCGTTCAAATAATCTTTATCCAGATTGATACCTTCCAGTTCCATATCTGCCAATACGCGGAGCAAAGGAATCTCTATCTCATCGAACAATTTATCGGTATGTGCTTCTTTGAGCTCTGGAGTAAATTTTAATCCCAACTGAAAGGTGATGTCGGCATCTTCCACGGCATATTCCGTTTGCTTTTCCAAAGGAACATCGCGCATACTGAGTTGGTTCTTGCCTTTTTTGCCAATAAGTTCGGTTATGGAAATAGGTGTGTAGTTGAGGTAAGTTTCTGCCAGTACGTCCATATTATGGCGCATATCGGGGTTGATAAGGTAGTGGGCCAACATGGTATCGAACAACTTGCCCTTGACCTCCACGCCATAGTTTTGCATTACCTTGATATCGTACTTGAGATTTTGCCCCACCTTTTCTATGTTTTCCGATTCAAAAAACGGACGTAGTTTTTCGATCATAGGTCGGGCATCGTTCTCATTATCCGGAAAGGGAACATAAAAACCCTTGCCTGGGGACCAGCTAAAAGCTATGCCCACCAATTCAGCTTCCAAAGGATTAAGGGAAGTGGTCTCTGTATCGAAACAGACGGAAGGTTGCTTCATTAGCATTTCCAAAAATAGGTCCAAGCCCAATCCGCTTTGTACATTTTGATAAAAGTGAGATACATCGCCGATGTTTTTTCTACTGTTTACATCCTTTAGGGTCGCCGCGGCTTCCGAGGGATCGCCGCCAAAGAGCGTAAACTGTCCACTACCGGCAACATTGGCCTCTTGCTTGGCTGTTTTAGTGCTGGTTGCCGGGGAGCTGGCTTCTGCTTCTTCCGTAAATAGTTTGATGAATTGGTCCTTAAGCCTGCGGAATTCAAGTTCTTCGAATATTTCTTGCACCTTTTCGGCATCTGGAGGGCACATTTCATAATCCTCGGCATGGAACTGCACGTCACAGTCGACCTTGATCTCTGCCAATTTTCGGGATAAACGTCCCAGTTCGGCATTTTCCTCCACTTTTTCTTTCATTTTGCCCTTGAGCTGGTCGGTGTTGGCCAATAGACCTTCCATGGAATCGAATTGTTCCAAGAATTTTTTGGCCGTTTTGTCGCCCACACCAGGTAATCCCGGGATATTGTCACTGGCATCGCCCATCATGCCCAAATAATCGATTACTTGCTCGGGACGCTTGACCCCGAAGCGTTTTTGTACCTCTGGGATTCCCCAAATTTCGATACCGTTGCCCATCCGGGCCGGACGGTACATAAAAATATTTTCGCTCACCAATTGCCCAAAATCCTTGTCGGGCGTAACCATAAATACTTTGTAATTTTCTTTTTCGGCCTGCTTGGCCAAAGTGCCGATAAGGTCATCTGCCTCGTAGCCCTCCAATTCTACCACGGGAATCTTCATGGCTTCCAGAATTTGTTGGATATAGGGCACGGCGATTCGGATGGCATCGGGTGTTTCATCCCGGTTGGCTTTGTAGTCTTCGAACAATTCGGTACGTTCCACGCTACCTCCCTTATCGAAGGCCACGGCCAAATGGTCGGGCTGTTCCCGTTTGATTACATCAAAAAGAGAATTTACAAACCCCATGATCGCTGAGGTATCCATTCCCTTGGAGTTGATTCGTGGGTTTTTTATTAGGGCGTAATAGCCTCGAAAAATAAGTGCGTAGGCGTCTAAAAGAAACAGTCGTTTTTGCTCGGACATTTTATTCAGTTAACAATGATCAATAAACAATTAGTGATACCCAAAAATTTGGTGGGGGATTAAAAGTACGAATTGCGTTTTAAAAGATGTTGGATTTGTGAGGATTTGCTCGTAGAACCAAGATTCAAGAGTAAAGAACAAAGAGTCAAGATGTAATTATAATGTTTCTTTAATATGTTTTCTGTATTTGGGACCAAATATTTTTTCATTTAAATAATGGTCTGGTGGAGTTACCGAAATTTTGATTTTAGGATTTTTTGTTTTCAGCCATGAATAAAATTCAACAAATTCATCATTCATAGTAATTGCTTGAAACTTTTTGGACTTTATACCATTCATTGTTTTGAAATATATCCTGTTCATGTCGGGGGATTTTTGAACAGATATGTACTTAATTTCAACTAAATCAGGATATTTCAATCTAGTTTTTTGCTTTTTTAAATGATAGTCTATTATTATTTCGGCCTCTTCAAAAAAAATGCTAAACACAATATTCCTTAGGTATAAACCAATTAAAGCCAAAATAAACAATGTGATGCATATGGTAATTGTCTTTAAAAATATTGAAGCGGTTGCAGAGAATAAGGTATATCCAATCAAGCTTAATATGATTGAGGCAAAAATTGCTTCAAAAATAAAATAGCTGGATGACGAATGGTATTTGGTCATTATTTATCTTATTCTTAAATCTAAAAGCGAAGCGTTCTAGTATCTATTTGTAGAAACTGGTCACCTCTCGATTCTCGTGCCCGTTTTCGGAATACTCCCGATACGTAAAGCCAGGATGCACACAATATCCGCCCGTTTCGCCATTTTTGTTGATGGCCAAAAATCCGATTTGGAAATCTTTGCGGCCTTCGTTTTTCTTCATAATGCGTTTTACGCCTTCCTCACATGCTTCTTGCGGACTTTTTCCCTGTCGCATCAACTCCACGATCAAAAAACTGCCCACGGTGCGAATGACTTCCTCGCCAACCCCAGTGGCCGTGGCGCCACCGACTTCGTTGTCAATAAACAACCCTGCCCCAATAATTGGGGAGTCCCCAACGCGCCCCGCTACCTTGTAGGCCATTCCGCTTGTGGTGCATGCCCCGGCCATGTCGCCTTTTTCATCTATTGCCAACATACCGATGGTGTCGTGGTTCTCTATATTGATCGTTGTCTCGTACTCCGATTTTTTTAGCCACTCTTCATATTGTTTTTTGGTACTTTCGGTAAGTAGGTCCTCTTTTTTGAAGCCCTGTTCGTAAGCAAATTTCTCTGCGCCTTTTCCTGCCAATATAATGTGTGGGGTTTCTTCCATTACCTTACGTGCCACCGAAATGGGATGCACAATATTTTCCATACAAACAACAGAGCCGCAATTGCCATCCTTGTCCATAATACAGGCATCCAGGGTGACGTTTCCGTCCCTGTCCGGCCTACCGCCTTTGCCCACGGTCTCGTTGGTTTCATCCGCTTCCTCGACCCTAACGCCCTGCTCTACGGCGTCTAGAGCATTTCCGCCCGATTTTAGTACTTCCCAAGCTTTATTTGTAGCATTCATAAAATTCCAGGTACATACCACAATGGGTTTGGTTGGGTTAGACGTGGTTGGTTCGGATATGGCTGTTTCCAGTTTAGTATCGGTTTTACACGCCATCAAAGTGGAGGTGGAAAGCAGTCCTGCCGCCGAAAGGCTGGAATTTTTAAGAAATTTGCGTCGTTCCATAGGTTGGTATGTTTATTTTTAGGGTTCATAAATATACAATATGCTGGTAGAAGTCTGTGCCAATTCCTTAGCGTCTGCAAGACATGCCGAAATAGCGGGAGCAGATAGGGTCGAACTTTGTTCGGAACTTGGGGTTGGAGGCGTAACCCCATCGATTGGTCTTATACAATTGGTTAAAGGTGAGCTAAATATTCCCGTTCATGTTTTGATTCGTCCAAGAGGAGGGCATTTCACGTATTTCGACGCTGAATTTGAAGTAATGAAAGCCGATATTTTGGCATGCAAGGAATTAGGTGTTGATGGTGTTGTTGCTGGGGTTTTGAGGGATGATTTTTCTATTGATGTTAAAAGAACCAAAGCACTGGTGGAATTGTCCCAAGGAATACATTTTACCTTTCACCGTGCTTTTGATTGGGTGGCAAAACCTTTGGAAGCCATAAAGCAACTTGAGGATATTGGCGTCCAGACTATTTTAACGTCCGGAGGCAAGCCCTCATCCGAAGAAGGGATATTAAACCTAAAGGTTTGGCAACAGCGTTCCAAAATAACTATAATGGCTGGGGGAGGGGTGTCGCCCAGCAATGCATCAAAATTTAAAGAAATAGGTCTCAGCGCTATTCATTGTTCGGGAACAAGCTTTGAAAACCCTTTAGATTTGGAAGGGAAAATCAGTATGAATTCCAGTAAGCATTTGGTGGAGGATAAAGTGGCGGTTTCGAATTTAGATATCCTCAATTCAATAGTTCGAGCCGTTAAATAAATTTAAAATACACTGTTTAATAGGAGATTAGCGCTAATTTTGTAAAAAAATTGTATGTCCCGATTTATCATTTTGGCAATCCTATATGTGGTACTCGCCGTGTATGGTTTTCAAGCCTTTAAAACATTGTTCAAGAGTCCTTTGTTGCACTGGACCTATATTATATTGTTTTTAGGAGCCTTGGTTTTTTTGACCGTAAAAGTGGTTACCCACGATCCAGGTGATGGTTTTAAAGGCACGGCCGCTATAGCGGGAAGTATATTTGCCGCCTTCTTTTTGTTGGCCTTGGTATTGGGTTTCTTTCTACTTTTGGAAGATATCGTACGTTTATTGGGTTTTGGCTACAATAAAATGGTAGGCCTATCCAGTTCTGCCGACGAGTTTTATCCTTCCCGTAGAAAATTTGTGAGCGGCATTGCCTTGGGCTTGGCGGCCTTGCCTTTTGGGGCTCTTTTGTACGGTATGTACCGCGGTAAATATAATTATCAGGTATTAAAATACGAGTTGGAGTTTGAAGACCTTCCCGACGCTTTTCATAATTATCAGATCACGCAGATTTCGGATGTGCACAGCGGTAGTTTTGATGATTATAAAAAGGTGGAATACGGAATTGATCTCGTAAACGAACAAAAGAGCGATGTTATTTTTTTTACGGGTGATATTGTAAACAACCGTTCAAGTGAACTGGAGCCTTGGAAAGAGGTTTTTTCCCGATTGAAAGCTAATGATGGTGTATTTTCGGTTTTGGGAAATCACGATTATGGTGATTATGCCGTTTGGGATACCGAGGAAGAAAAGGAACAGAACCTCGAAGATCTAAAGACGATGCAAAGGGAAATGGGATTTGATCTATTACTGAATTCCAATCGCATTTTAGAAAAGCAAGGAGATAAAATTGCACTTGTCGGGGTGGAAAACTGGGGACGTGGCGGATTTAAAAAAGCCGGCGATCTGCAAAAGGCCAAGGCGGGTGTTGCCAAGGAAGATTTTAAAATACTTTTGAGCCATGACCCGTCCCATTGGGAAGATGTGGTACTACAGGACGATTATCATTTTCACTTGACCCTCAGTGGACATACCCACGGCATGCAGTTTGGAGTGGAAATACCAGGTTGGATAAAATGGAGCCCGGTAAAATGGAGGTATAAATACTGGGCGGGTATATACAAAGAATTGGGCCAGTTTATCAATGTGAACAGAGGGTTTGGTTTTATTGGTTATCCAGGCCGTTTTGGTATCTGGCCGGAGATATCCGTTATCACCTTAAAGAAAAAGGGGTTGGCCTAATTTTATTCGCCATGGTGCCAAAGAAATGTTTAACTGTTAAACATTAACATTTTTTCTTACTTTTGACTGTAAACCTTAGAATACATGTCCAAATTCGGAGAACTTATAGATTTACAAGTACCTGTATTATTAGATTTTTATGCAGAATGGAACGAGCAGTCCACTTCTATGCATCCTGTGTTGAGCGATGTGGCCGCTGCCCTAGGTGATAAAGGCAAAGTAATAAAGATTGACGTGGATAAAAATAAAGAGCTCTCACAGGCACTGCGTATTAAAGGGTTGCCAACGTTAATGATCTACAAAAAGGGTGAAATGGTCTGGCGCCAAAGTGGTGAGCAGGACGCCAATACCCTCATTGGTATTTTAAACGAATATATTTAAATAAAAAAGCGAGGTTTTTACCTCGCTTTTTTTTGCTGTTACCTTATTTTATCGTGGAGTCGGGCACCCTTTCTATGGTGTCCAACGGAATGGAATCTTCCATATCGGGGTCCAAGGTTATTGGTTCGTCCAAAACATCTTCTTCCTCATCAACAAATTGGGAGAACATATCGATGTACTCATTAAAGATAATGGTTTCCGACTCGGCCAGTTCTTTATCTCCATTTTCTATTAAGATGTCAATATTTCTGCGGTAGGCCTGCATATCGGTAAGGATGTCGTCAATTTTATCATATTGTTCGTCCAGAGGAATATTGGCATAATATTCCAAATGTTCTTGATATATTTTTTTGAGTTTTCCGAACAGCTCCCGGGCTTTTTCCGTTTCGCCAACTTTATAATATCCGTCCACAAAAGGTTCAACAAAGGCGTAAAAATAGAAGTGTTCCACCGGAATATTTTCCATGGCGATATTGATCACATCCTTGGCTTTATCAATTTTGTTTTCTGCAATAAGGGTTTCCATTAAACGGGCCAAATTACTACGGAAAGATAATCCTTGTGAACGAGTCTGTGGGTCGTGGTAAATATCGTCGCTACCAGAATTGCCCCAATCCCAATCCTTTACGATGTCGTACATCAACTCGGAGTCGATACGTCCCATTTCAAAGGAATTACGGTTCGGGGTTTTTATGGGCACCAGTTTGTACACCAGACCATCCAATTGCAAGTAATCCTTCATCCAAATATATTCGGCGCTGTCAAAACTGCCTCCCGAGAAGTAGATGGGTCGTTTCCAATCGTTGTTGGCAATTAAGTCCAACATCAAAATTCTGTTTTTTGGAAGTGCACCAGTTGGAAGGTCAATGTCGATGTAATCCACGATCAAGGCGGAATCCTTTTCTTTTACCAGACCACTTTCGAGAACGTTTTGTTTGTTGACCGGTATCCTGATTTTATTGGTAGGGTAGTATACAATATCCAAAGTGCTTTCCGAATACTGGCTCAAATCGGCCCCTTGGTTGGTTAAAATATGTCGGAACTTGGTCTGGGGCTTATCGCTACCGATCCAATTCATAAAATCCTTGATATTCCAACGATTTTCGGTTATGCCTTGATAATACACCGCATCCCTTGTGCCATAACTGTACTTGTCGTGGGTTAATTGAGATGGTATAGGGTCGCTTTCATAGGCCTTTCGTTTCATTTGGTCAATGTACCAATCGGTGGCAAAAAGGCTGGTGTTTACAATGCGGACGTCGGTCCTGTAATTTTCGATTTCCTGAGCATACCAAAGCGGAAAGGTGTCGTTATCGCCAATAGTGAACAATATGGCCCCTGCATCTTCTTGACAGGAATCGAGGTAAGCTTTTGCTGTTGATGGCGCAGTATATCGGTTAGACCTATCGTGATCGTCCCAATTTTGGTAGCCCATTAACAAAGGCACGGCCAAAAGGCACAATGTGGCAATGGCAGGTGCAGCGATTTTGGCGGAAATCAGCTTTTTAAATTCATCGAAGAGGCCGTATACGCCAATACCGATCCATATACAGAAAACATAGAACGATCCAACGAGCGAATAATCGCGTTCTCGAGGTTGGAAAATGTATGGGTTGGTATAGAATTGAATGGCCAGTCCTGTGAACAAAAAGAAAATAAACAGCGCCCAAAATTGCTTTGGGTTTTTGGAAATTTGGAATACAATGCCCAAAATACCCAGCAGTAGTGGCAGAAAGAAATAGGTGTTACGGCCTTTGTTGTTTTTCCAATCGCTGGGCAGGTTTTCTTGGCTTCCCAACCTAATATTGTCTATAAAATTGATGCCGCTCAGCCAGTTGCCATTTTCATCGTATCTACCTTGAATGTCGTTTTGCTTGCCAACAAAGTTCCACATAAAGTACCGCATGTACATGTAGCTGAACTGGAAATCAAAAAGATATTTTAAGTTTTGGCCCAGGGTCGGGGGCTCAACTTCGATGTATTCCCCAAATTCCCTTAAAAACCGAATGTACTGTTCTGTATCCAATTCTCCTTGGGAGTATGCGGTCTTAAATTGGTTCACCGCTTCCCTAAGATCGTTGTTGGAAATGTATTCGGATTTTATGCGGAAATCCAGTGCGCCAAAATAGCGCATATAGTTTTCGGCATGCTGGTCGCTCCACATTCGGGGCAAAATACCTACATGTTTCTCATTGGGTCCGGGAATAGCACCTTTGTAATGGTTAACAATTACATATTTGCCCAACTTGAGGTCTTTTTCGTATTTGGGGCTATCGTCCCGATCTTCTCCAGATGGGGCAAAAGTATCGGAATAGTACGCTCCATATACGGGACTGTCCACACCGGGATATTGTTCCCTGTTATAATAGGCCAAAAGGGCACGCGCGTCCGAAGGGTTGTTTTCGTTTACTACGGTTTTTGCATTTGCTCTAATAGGAAGCATCAACCAAGAAGAAAAGCCGAGGATTAGGAACATTAGGCAGAGGACAACAATATTGGCATTGTAGTAATTATGTTTTCGGGTATATTTCAAACCAAAATAGAAGGCGGCAACAAACAATAGTCCCATGATTATGGATCCGGAGTTGAACGGAAGCCCAATTTCGTTGATAAAGAAAACCTCACTCCAGCCAAATAGTTTTAAAACATAGGTGAGCGAGAATTTATAGACCAATATAAGTATGGCCACTACGATGATATTGGCCAATAAAAAATTCTTTATTGTTGTGGTCTTGTATTTTTTGAAATAGTACAAGAGCCCAATGGAGGGAATGGCCAAGAATCCCATAAACTGTATCCCGAAGGTTAGGCCGATCACAAAGCAGATGAGCATTAACCAACGATGTCCTCGTGGATCGTCTAAATTATCTGTCCATTTTAGGCCCAACCAAAGCAAAAGTGCCATTATTAAACTGGCCATGGAGTATACTTCGGTCTCCACTGCATTGAACCAAAAACTGTCCGAGAAAGTAAAAGCAAGTGCCCCTACAAGTCCACTTCCCAAAATAGCGATAGCTTTGCTATTGTTTATTGTCTCTTCTTTGGAAATGAGTTTTCCGACCAAATTGGTAATGGTCCAAAATGTGAACAATACGGCAAATGCACTGGATACTATGGAAACTGCATTGACCATGAGCGCTATCTTGGTAACGTCTCCAAAGGCGAACATGGCAAAAAAAGCACCTATCATTTGGAGCAGCGGAGCTCCAGGCGGGTGTCCTACCTGCAACTTTGCGGAAGTGGAAATATACTCCCCTGCGTCCCAAAAACTTCCAGTGGGTTCAACGGTAAGGGCATAAACTATAAACGCGATGGCGAAAGAAACCCATCCGAGGATGGTGTCCCATTTTTTAAAGTCTTTTGCAAACATAGAGTTGGTTGTTAACCGAATTGTGGCGAATTTAGTAAAACTATAATAGAAGATTAGCCATTTTTGGAAAACCTTTAACACCCATGCATTGGAAAATTAGCAGGGATTCTTTTAAAAATATTTGTTGAAACCAAAGTTTGTTTTAAATTTGCACGCTCAAAAGCTGAATCAAGTTTAGCTTTTTGGTACTGGCCTATGGTGTAATTGGTAACACAGCTGATTTTGGTTCAGTCGTTCAAGGTTCGAGTCCTTGTAGGCCAACGGAAAGCCCCGCGGATGTAAATTTGCGGGGCTTTTGTTTTGTTAGGTGCTTAGGAACTGAATTTTTTCCTTGTTAGAATATAGTGCTAGAGACTGGATGAACACTTTGGTGTGTTTTACGCTGGACAAACAAAAACATGCAACTTTTCTATTTATAGTCCAATACATATATAATTAGGTAATTAGAATTTGGTTAAATCTACCTCCTGCTTTAATGTCGCGAGGGTTCCGGGAAGGCCTCAGTTTTCAATCCTCGCCATAGTGAGTCCTTAAAAATTTGGGTCGTGACCTGATACTTGCGAAATGCGTATCAAACGGAGTTTATATGGGGAGATCAAAGAATGTTTTTAAGATGCTCATTTCTTTTGTTTATCAGACATATGGTTGTTTTACTTTTTCCATTCCTCAAATTCTTTACGTAAATCATTTGATGTCAACGGGTACAAACCAATTATTGGCGTTCCTTGGTTTACTTTTTCAAGTACAAATTTTTCAAATAGCTCCATTTTCTGGCATTCGCTTACAACGTCATCGACCAAGTGTTGTGGAATAACCATAACACCATCGTTATCCCCTACAATATAATCGCCGGGGAAAACCGCTACATCTCCGCACCCGATAGGTTCGTTGATGGCAATGGCTTGGTGCAAGGTTAGGTTGGTAGGAGCACTAGCCCTTTGGTGGTAGGCCGGCATAGGTAGATTAGAAATTTCTTCGGAATCCCGGAACCCCCCATCCGTTACAACCCCCGCGGCACCTTTTTTCATAAGTCGGGTGGCCAATATGGCTCCAGCGGATGCAGCTCTGGGGTCTTTTCTACTATCGATTACCAATACATGGTTCTCTGGGCATTCTTCAACCGCTACGCGTTGTAAATGTTTTGGGTCTTTAAATACTTCAATGGGGTTTAGATCTTCTCTCGCAGGTATATATCTTAATGTATATGCTCTTCCCACCATGTTCGATTTCAATTTTTTTAAAGGAGTTACATTTTGTATGTATTGATTGCGCAATCCCTTTTTAAAAAGACAGGTGGCAATACTGGCCGTACTAATCTTCTTTAATTGCTGTATAATCAATTCTGATTGTGTTTTCATAATTTCAAATATTTAGGTGCTAGGTAATACAGTTTCCATATTTTATTGCCAAAATTTTTGCGTACCTCGTAAATATACATATATTTGGTAAACCAAATTGGTAAACCAATTATATCATGCACCTAAACAAACTATCCATTTTATTATTATCCGCAATCGTTGTAGTGGGTTGTGGGCCAAAATCGACAAATAAGCAAAACTTGGTCAAGACCGTTGATGAATTCAACAACGTTGTTTCCAATCTTGAGCCTGGAGATGTAGTGACCCTGGCGAATGGCGTGTGGCAAGATGCCGAGCTATTGTTCGAAGGAGTCGGTACTGCCGAAAAACCTATTAAACTGACGGTTGAAGAAAAAGGTAAGGTAACCTTGGAAGGACAGTCCAATCTGCGAATGGCCGGCGAACATTTAATTGTGGAAGGTCTTGTTTTTAAAAATGGGTTTACCCCCACCACTGAGGTTATTTCATTCAAAAAAGATAAAAATACCTTGGCCAACAATAGTAGGTTAACGGAGTGTGTAATAGATAATTTTAATAATCCAGAACGGCACGAGCCCGATACTTGGGTGGCCATTTATGGTAAAAATAACCGAGTGGATCATAATCATTTGGTAGGTAAACGCAATCGTGGAGTAACCATGATCGTACGTTTAAATTCCGAGGCCAGTCAAGAGAACCATAACCAAATAGATCATAATTATTTTGGTCCCAGACAAAACCTTGGTTCTAATGGTGGGGAGACCTTGAGAATTGGAACAAGTCATTATTCAAGAACAAATTCCAATACCGTAGTGGAATCCAACTACTTTGATCGGTGCAATGGCGAGCATGAGATTATTTCCAATAAGTCGGGGATGAATACTTATAAAGGCAATGTATTCTTCGAATGTACTGGAACTTTGACCATGAGGCATGGGGAGAATACCCTTGTGGATGGCAATATCTTTATTGGAAACAACAAGCCCAGCACAGGCGGTATACGAGTGATCAACGGTAAGCAGACCGTTATCAATAATTATGGGGTAGGTTTAACGGGATATCGTTTTCGTGGCGCTTTTGTGATCATGAACGGTATTTATAACTCTCCTATCAACAGATACGATCAAGCTAAAGATGCCATTGTTCGCAACAACACCTTTATCAATAGCGATCATATCCAACTTTGTGCCGGTGCAGATGCAGAACGAAATGCACCCCCTGTGGATTCTTTTATGGAGAAAAATATTTTCTACAATGAAAACCGTGACAATCTTTTTACGGTTTACGATGATATTAGCGGAATTACCTTCAACAACAATCTTGTGAGCAAAAATGTAATTCTGATCAACGAGGATGGATTTTTTAAACAAGACCTGGACTTGGCCGAGAACCAATCTGGGTTGTTGGTGCCGGTGAACGCGCCAGAAGGAGTAGGTGCCGATATTCCGGAAAAGATATTGTCCAAAAATGAAACTGGTGTTTCTTGGTATCCCAAAGATGATACCGATGTAGCCTTATCTTCGGGTAGTACTATTGAGGTGCCTGCCGCCCTTAACGCTCTTTTTGATGCCGTCAAAGGGGCCAATGCAGGTGATATTTTGGTTTTGGAAGGAGGAGCGTCCTATCCGAACACCAAAACCATAGAAGTGGACAAGCCCATAAGCATTACCTCCAAAGGGTCGGAGAAGGCCAAGGTGTTCTTTGAGAAAAAGTCATTGTTTCAAATAAACAATGGAGGTAGTCTAGCATTGTCCAATTTAGTGTTCGATGGGGAAGATGCTCCTGACAGAACAGGCAATTCTGTTATTACAACGAGCAAATATTCCATGAACAAAAATTACAAACTTTTCATAGACGATTGCGATTTTGTAAACCTGGACGTTAACCATTCTTACGATGCCATCCGTGTGTACAAAAATACGTTCGCCGATACCATAAGTATCAAAAATTCCAGGTTCAAGACCATTACCGGCAATGTGATCGCCCTGGATAAGGAGACTGATGATATCGGAATATATAATGCGGAATACGTTATCCTTAAAAACAATAGCTTCTCTGATATTGGTGGAGCGGCATTGAGATTACATAGGGGAGGAAAGGATGAGAGTACCTTTGGGCCGTTCTTGGAAATGGAACATAACGTTTTGGACAACGTAGGATTCGATGATCGTAATAAATACGATGCTGCTGTGTCGCTCTACGGAGTTCAGGTCATAGATGTCCAGAACAATATCTTTGATAAGACCAAGGGTGTCAATATGCACTTGGTGGTCGGTGAGCCTATTGTAAATGTACTCAACAATAACTTTTACCAATCCGATAAGCTTACGGTTACCGGTAATCAAAAATATCGTGCAGAGAATCTGTGGGAAATGGCCCCGATGTTTGTAAAAGACGGATATGAATTGCAACCAGGTTCCCCATTAAAAGGAAAAGGAACCGATGGAAAGGATGTTGGATTATTGTTCGGTCAGTAGGATGAAGCTCGTAAAACACTTAACGATGTTCTTGGTTGTTGCAACGTATTCTGTTGGTTCGATGGCCCAGGACCACCCAAAACTCATTTTGACCCAAGAAGGTGTAAAAGAAATAAGGGCCAAAATGGGCAATCTGCCCATTTTGGATAAGACACTTGCCACCATAAAGGAGGAAGTTGACACAGCAATAGAACAAGGTATTGATGTGCCCGTGCCCAAAGATTATTCTGGCGGTTATACCCACGAGACCCATAAACGCAATTATAGACTCATGCAAAAAGCGGGTATTTTGTATCAACTTTTGGATGACTATACATATGCCGTATATGTGCACGAAATGCTCAAGGCCTATGCAGACCTCTATCCCAACTTGCCCATACACCCTAAAGAGCGCTCATATGCCAGGGGCAAATTGTTCTGGCAATGTTTGAACGATTCCAATTGGTTGGTATATGCAAGCCAAGCATACGATTGTATTTATGATTATTTGAGCAAGAAAGAACGTAAGCATCTGGAAAAGAATTTGTTCAGACCCTTTGCGGATTTTATATCGATAAAAAACCCACAATTTTTTAATAGGATCCATAATCATAGCACCTGGGGCAATGTAGCTGTGGGAATGATCGCCTTGGTCATGGAGGACGATGCATTGTTGGAACGGGCCTTATATGGAATTAAAGATGTTGAGCTAAACACAGGAACCAAGGACAACGACGGTGGATTCATTATTGAAGAGGGGAAAGAAGCTGGGTTTTATGCCAATTTGGACGAACCTTTTTCTCCAGATGGCTATTATACCGAAGGACCTTACTATCAAAGGTATGCCATGTATCCATTCCTGATTTTTGCCCAAGCTTTGCAAAATGTAAAACCAGAATTAAAAGTTTTTGAGTACAACAACAATGTACTGGTTAAAAGTGTATATGCGTTGTTGGATCTATCGGACATGGACGGGGATTTTTTTCCAATTAACGATGGACAAAAAGGAATGTCCTACTACAACACCTCATTGGTCAATGCGGTGGATGTAGCCTATTATTATGGAAATAAAGACCCGAAACTATTGGATATAGCACAAAAACAGGGAACAGTTGTTCTCAACGATGCTGGATTGTCCGTGGCAAAGGGACTCAAGAATAATCAACAATTGCCCTATGTTAAAAAAAGTATTGATTTGCGTGATGGTCCAAATGGTGAAGAAGGTGGAATCTCAGTGTTGAGAAAAGATAAGTTGGAACTTGTTTTTAAATACACCGCACAGGGATTGAGTCATGGACATTATGATAAATTGTCCTATTCTTTTTATGAGAATGGAGACGAAGTTGTACAAGACTATGGACTTGCCCGTTTTGTGAACATAGAGCAAAAAGGTGGAGGCAATTATTTAAAGGAAAATAAAACTTGGGCCAAACAGACTGTGGCCCATAATACACTGGTACAGGATCAAACCTCCCATTTTGGCGCAAAATATGAGGTTGGAAGCAAAAATCACTCAGAACATTATTTGTTCAATATAGAAGACCCTAAAATTCAGGTGGTAAGTGGTATCGAGAAAAACGCGTATCCCGGCACCAAAATGCACCGTACCATGGCCATAATACAAGATACGGGTTGGCAAAAACCTATAGTGTTGGATGTATTGCAGGTGGAATCGGATAGGGCCCATCAATATGATTTGCCTTTTTATTACTTGGGCCAGTTAATGACCTTGAACGTTCCATATAAGGCCGAGGATACGTTGCGACCTTTGGGAGGGGATTTCGGCTATCAACATATCTATAAGGAAGGCAGCGCCCAGTTGACCGACGATAATCTTAAATTTTCTTGGATGGCCAACAACAAATTTTACACCTTGACATCTCTTGCCACGGCAAAGGATAGTTTGATTATGGGTAGGGTAGGGGCTAGTGATCCAGAATTCAATTTACGGAGGGACCCTGTTCTAATCCATAGAAAGAACGATCGATCAAATACCATGTATGCATCCGTATTGGAGTCGCACGGAACCTATAGTCCGGTCACGGAATTGGCGGTAAATGCCACGTCAAATATTAAAAAGTTGTATAAACTATATGAACAGGATGGCTATTGGGCCGTTGGCATTGAAACTGTGGATGGACGTACTACTGTCTTTGTGTTTTCAACATTGAACAATACATCAGATAAATATCATAGTATCAATATAGAAGGTCGAGAATTAAAATGGAAAGGACCTTTTACTCTAATCAATTTAAATTAAAACAAGAAGTAAGATGAAATCATTTGGATCAAGTAAGGAATTCATTTTTGGGGATGAAATGGAATGGGAAACCGTAGGTGAGCGGGTGAAAAGAAAAATAATGGCTTACGATGACAAAATTATGCTCGTAAATGTACAGTTTGACGAGGGGGGGGTCGGGCCCATGCACGACCATTATCATTCACAGACTACTTATGTGGTAAGTGGTGAATTTGAACTTACTATAGGCAAAGAGACTAAATTAATGAAGGCTGGAGACGCCTTTTATATTCCGCCCCATGTGAGTCACGGAGCTATTTGTAAAAAAGCAGGTGTTCTTATTGATGTATTTAGTCCAATCAGGGAAGACTTTATGGAGAAATAGTCAAAAATTGGCAGCATAAAATAAGGTAAAGACATTTTTGAACCCCTTAAAATAGGATATCAACAAAAACTTTAACGCTTTTTTCCTACAATAACTTTCATTTAACATTTTTATCACATATATTTGGTAAACCAATTTGGTAAACCAATTCAAAACAACAAAGACGATATGATTTGAATAACAAAAAAAAGGATAGGTGCACGCCTATCCTTTTGGAATATCACTTCTTAGGAGGGAAGTAATATGTAACAAATACACTTTTAGTGTACATGTAGAATTCAAAATTACTAAAATTCGATTGATTTTGACTTTTCATTTGCCTAAAGGTGGGATTGGACAACTATCATAGCCGCACACTATGAATGAATTTTTTTAAACTAATAATTCTAACTAGCTAAACAAATGAAATTTAAGTTAAAACTATTGCTTGCAATAGTATGTTTATTCAACCTGCAGTTGTTTGCACAAGACGCTTACACGGTTTCCGGTACAGTGTTCGATGCCAACGACGTTCCGATCGCGGGTGCCAATGTATTGGTGGTAGGTACCACCAATGGAACTCAAACAGATTTTGACGGGAATTATACCATAGAGGTGTCCCCTGGTGACGTCCTTAGATTTTCCTATATAGGTTTTGCGACCCAGAATATTACCATTAATCAGAGCCAAACCCTAAATGTAGTACTGCAAGAGGATATGGCACTTTTGGATGAAGTAGTGATCGTGGGATACGGTACACGTAAAAAATCCCATTTAACGGGAGCAGTGGCCAAAGTAGGAGGGGATGACGTCGCAGCAATCCAGGCAACGAGGGTAGACGATGCCTTGGCGGGAAAATTGCCCGGGGTACTGATCCAGAATCAAAATGGATCCCCTGGAGCTGACCCAAAAATTCAGATTAGGGCGGCATCGTCCATATCCGGAGATTCCAACCCATTGATCGTTGTTGACGGTTATCCAATTTCTGGAAGTCTTGCTACGGTGAACCCAAACGATATTGAGAGTTTGGAGGTACTAAAAGATGCCGCATCTGCTGCCATATATGGATCTAGGGGGGCAAATGGGGTTATTTTGGTGACCACTAAAAAAGGTAGATCCGGCAAAGCTAGCTTTAGCTACAATGCCTACACCAGTTTTTCCAGTAAATACCGTGATAACATAATGAAATCCGGACCCGAATGGGCTGCATACTCCAGAGAACAGATTGCAGCAGGGAATTGGGACCTTTCTCAAATAGACCCGGACTTTGTGGAGTTTAGGCTCAATGCCTACGAAAATTCGCCCGGAGCCATAAGCCCAGAGGATTGGCTTTTCCAGAGTGGCAGTATAATGAGTCACGATTTTAGCATGAGCGGTGGAACAGATGATGTAAACTACTTTGCTTCAATTGGTTATCAGAATACCGAGGGTATTATTATTACAGAAGGCTTCGAAAGATTGAATGCTAGGGTAAATGTGGACGCCAAGTTGGGCGAAAAGTTCAAAACAGGTATAAACTTTAACGGGTTTACTTCGCACAGAGATATCTTGGGCCATGACATGCGGGATTTATTAAGATCTTATGGGGTGCACCCCGTATATCACACCGAAGAATCCATTGCGTTTGTTCAGGCCTTGGATGCAGAAGCACAGGCTTTGGGGCTGTCCCCATTTGATGATGGTTTTAGAGGTTCTACCTATGAAGCCAGTAGCATTTACGATTTGGTTCCTGGCATGGCGGCGCAAGATTGGCATTATGGAAGGGCCAATAATGGTATCGGAGGTTCGGGGGATGCTGGCCCAGCAGCAAAATTGGACAATACGGAACGATGGGAAAAAACCTTCTTTGGTAACGTAAGTTCGTATTTGCAATACAATATATTGGATGGGCTCAACATAAAAACGGTTTTGGGGGGCGATCTACGTGATACCCAGTTCTATGAGCATAGATTGTTGGGGTACGATTCTAGGGCAAGAACAAGTCAAACCTACATGGACCAGACCGATCTAAAAGTAACCACGGTATTGAGCGAAACTACCCTTAACTATTCTAAAGTAATCGGGAAACATGATATATCGGCAGTGGCCGGTATCGAATTTCAAACGACAAGATTGGTAGGTACGGCCTTGGATGGTGCCAATGTACCCGATACGGACATACAAAATTATAACCTCTTTGAGCCAGCGGATATTACAGTTACCGAGCGCGATGAGAAGAGAGTACGGGAAAGTATATTTGGTAGGGTACAATATGCCTACGACAATAAGTATTTGTTTTCTGCGTCCTTAAGAAGGGATGGGGATTCGCGTTTCGGTGCGAACAACCGTTACGAAACCTTTCCGGCTCTTTCATTGGGTTGGAACGTCCACAACGAGGCATTTTTGGCGGATAACGAAACACTTAGTCAGTTAAAATTGAGGTTCAGTACAGGTTCATTGGGAACAACTTCATTTTTGGGCTCTTACGACTCTCTGAGCCTATTGGACCCCAGTGCGACCATATTCGGAACAGGATATTTAATTCCATCCAACATCGCAAACCCAGATTTAACCTGGCAGACCAATACAGAGACCAACTATGGTGTGGACCTAGGCTTTTTCAACAATCGCTTAAGATTGGGTGTAGATTACTATACATCCGATATTGAGGATATTTTGATCAATCAAAGTGTTTCAGAAGTATATGGAACAACCTCCATCGTACTTAATTCTGGTGATGTTCGAAGCTCTGGTATGGAATTCGAGTTGAATGCCAATGTTATCAATAAAGATAATTTTTCTTGGAGTTTCAACGCTAACCTATCCACAGTTGAAACAGAGATCAAGGAATTGGGCGGACTCGAAGAATTGCCGCAGGCCATCTATGGTGTAAGTGGTAGAGGCCCTGTCTTTAGAAACTATGTTGGTGGCGAAATAGGAGAAATGTGGGGGCTGGAAACCATTGGGGAGGTAGAAATGATCTATCTGGAAGACGGGACACGGCACCCAAATAACACCACGGGAGAATCCTATGTGGTGGATCAAAATGGCGATGGTGTTATCGATGCCACAAGAAGTGTTGAAGATGGTGGGGATTTGGTCAAAATTGGTCAAAATACGCCAGATTTTTACTGGGGTATGGCTCACAATTTTCGATATAAGAATTTTGATATGTCCATGCAGTTTCAAGGATCGCATGGAGCAGAGGTGTACAATATAGATCCTCTTTATTACGAATCGCAGTGGAGTGGCAGATTGGTGGATAGTTTTGATGCCAACAGTGATGGTATAGCCGACCACAATGGAGAATACTATATAGGAAACAGATACCAGACCGATGCCATGATACAGGATGCCTCATACATTGCATTGAGAAACCTGACAATTGGGTATACACTGGATCAAGATTTGATCAGTTCAATAGGTTTAAATTCTGTTAGACTTTATGCAGCGGCCACTAATTTATTGTACTTATGGGCAGATGACTATACCTCGTACAATCCAGAAGGTGTGCAGACATCGGGAAGCGATTATTTAGGGCCTACTACGTATGGATCCCAATTTGGTGCAGCTCCGGTTGTGAGAAGTTTTACACTAGGTTTAAATGTTAATTTCTAAAAAAAGAACTATGAAATCTATATATAAATTATTGGGGCTGTTGTTATTGATAACAGCATGTGATAGTGATTTAGATCAATTTCCGCCCAATATTGCAAGCTCAAACTCATTGACCAATTATGATGGGGTTTTAAATGCAGCTTATTACTATCAATTGGGATCTGTGACCCCAATGGCGGTTATGGGAGAATTTAGATCGGACAATGCATTTATGTTCGAACCTCCCTACACGGAATTTGATGAATACGATAACGGACTTACGGCCATGGAAGATCAATTTTTTGGACCGTTCTATACCGCAATGTACAAGTCGATACTGAGTGCAAACAATGTAATAGAAAACTCTACCGATGCTACATTGGTAGGTGAGGCAAAGTTCCTTAGGGCCCTGTCTTACTTTAAGTTGGTGCAGGTATTTGGAGATGTTACCGTAAATCTTGAGGCAGATCCAAGTATAACGGACTCATCCATTTTGGTAAGACAACCGGCAGATGAAGTTTACAATAACGTAATTATACCCGATTTGCAAGATGCAATTGCAGCTCTAGATTCAGAAATAACGAACGGGAGAGCTTCCAAATATGCAGCACAAGGCCTTTTGGGAAAAGTTTATGTTACCAGAGGTGACTTTGCCAGTGCCGAAACACATTTGGCCGCCGTAGTAAACGGAGCTGCATCGGCAGGAATAAGTCTAAAGGAAAACTTCAACGAAATTTTTGGTGCCGCCAATGAGGTCGAAAACCCGGAAATTATATACTCCACCCAAATATCAAGTTCAATAACCGACGAATATAACTTTGGTTCTGATTTTTGGAATTGGTTTGTTGGGGACGACTCAAAGTCCGATTTACCTGTAGACCAAGATTTGGTAGCTGCTTTCGATGAGAGCGATGCCAATGGTGGGGGCACCGATTTACGTAGGGCGGTAACCCTTAGCGAGGATGGATTGACCGCGATCAAATTCCCAAAAGACGGAGGTCTAGGGGCAGAACATGATTGGATAGAGCTTAGATATGCCGATATTATTCTGATGTATGCCGAAACACTGAATGAAAATGGTAGTTCGGCCGAAGATGTACTTGATTTGCTAGACCCCATAAGGACAAGAGCAGGGTTAAATCCATTAGATCATACTGTGTTGAATACCCAAGCTCTGGTTAGGCAGGCAATTTTAGATGAAAGAAGATTGGAGTTGGCATTTGAGGGACAACGTTGGTTCGATTTGGTAAGAACAGGAACTGTCGATGCGGAAATGGGACAAACTATAAATAGTAACTATCATGTTTTTCCGATCCCGGTATCGGAAATCCTGGCAACAGACGGTGTAATAACGCAAAATCCGGGGTATTGATACATTGGGGCAAGTCAAAACATATTGGCATGGTCCACATGGTAAAGTGCATATATTGAGTTAGTTGGTTTAGTTATTTTTAGAAAGTTTACTGGCCATGGGATTGGCCAGTGGACTTTTGTTCTAAACATTAATTTTCACATTGTTGAGATGCATGAAAAAGCTATGCTGATTGGACTTTTTTTCATAAATTTAACAAACCAATCTGGTTAACCAATTTTTAAATCGAAGGCATGAAGTTAGAAGTGCTCACCAAAGGTGAAAATACAGATGTGCAACAAGCAATAATTGCAGGTTTAAGGGACTATATCGAGTATAAAAACTTGGAACCAGGGGATAAGCTCCCTTCGGAGAGAATGCTTTCGGAGAAATTTGGTGTAAGCCGCAGCAATATAAGGGAAGCTATCCAAAGACTTGAATTTTATGGCATTTTAAAATCAAGACCGCAAAGTGGAACCTTTATCGCCGATATAGGTAGGGTGGCCATGAAGGGTATGATAGATGATATCCTAAAGCTGGAAGAACCAAGCTTTAAATCATTGGTGGAAACCCGAATTTTGTTGGAATTGAAGACGGTAAAATTGGCGTCGTTAAGAAGAACGGAAAAAGACTTGATCAACATGCGGGAGACCTTGGATGCCTATAAAGAGAAGGTCATGAATGGTCAGGATGCCGTCGAAGAGGATTTGCTTTTTCATTTGGCCATAGCCAAGGCCAGTAAGAACAGTACAATGAATACCTTCATGTTGATAATTACACCTGAAATCATTACCAATTTTGAGAAGTACCATGTCTGCGATAAAAATCAATCAAAGATGGCGATCAAGGAGCACGAAGATATTTTTGAAGCAATAAAAGATCAAGACCCGCAGAGAGCAAGAGAAAAAATGAAGATACATTTCAAGGTTTTATATCAATATTGTTACAATACATCAGACTGAATATAATGTAGCGTCAAGGATAAAAAGTGCACGATTTTGTCTTTGGTCGATCAATGGGAGGGAATTAAAATAGAACAAAGAACACTTTGGGTGTCAAATATGCACTTCAATTGCAAACAGGGGCATTATTATCCTGATCGCCCAGAGCTCAAAGTACACCAAATGGAAACTTCAAAAGGTTTTCAAAGATGGTTCTATGTGCCCTCGCTCCCGTAACCAATAAATACAAAAGAATGAAAATTAAAGGCTTAAGGTGGTGGGTAATTGCTTTGATCGCACTTGCAACGGTCATAAATTATATTGATAGACAGTCGATTACAGTATTGTGGCCGCAAATTGCCGAGGAGCTATATCCCAATAAATCAGGAGATGAACGCAAGGAAATCTATTCATGGATTTCTATAATTTTTGTGTTCAGCTATGCATTCGGACAAGCCATTTTTGGTAAAATATTCGACTGGATAGGTACCCGATTGGGGTTTGCCCTGTCCATTGGGGTTTGGTCCATTGCCACTGCACTACATGCAATTTCAAAAGGGTTTTTGAGTTTTGCAGTTTTTCGTTCAATTCTCGGTGTGGCCGAAGCAGGTAACTGGCCCGGTGCGGCCAAGGGAAATGCGGAATGGTTCCCAACAAAGGAAAGAGCCTTTGCGCAAGGACTTTTTAATTCAGGGGCTGCAGTTGGCGGAATTATCGCAATTCCGGTTATAGCATATTTGACCATTTATTTCAGTTGGCAATCCATCTTTGTTTTAGTGGGAATAACAGGATTGTTGTGGCTAATTCCATGGATGATTATTGTTAAGGCACCTCCAAAGTACCATTCTTGGATAACCGATGAGGAAAAAAAATATATCCTCGATGGGCAAAAACATCAAGAACAGGACAAAGAGGGGAATTTGGTTGATCAAGAAGCCTATAATCCAGATACCAAAGAACTTTTGTCAAGAAAGCAGAGTTGGGGGGTAATTGTAGCTTCCGCTGCCATTGACCCGATTTGGTGGCTATTTGTTTTCTGGATACCAATTTACCTTTTTGAAGTATATGGAATGGATGTAAAAGCTATCGGTATTTACGGATGGGTGCCCTATGTTGGTGCAATGTTGGGTGCATGGTTCGGGGGATTATTGGCGCAAAGTTTCCTGAAAAAAGGATGGACCGTAAACAAAACACGAAAAACGGTAATAACCATAGGATGTTTGATCATGTTGCCCTCTTTGTTGGCCATGGCCAATCCGGGAGCACCGGTAATGGCAGTTATCATTATGGCAATTATACTTTTTGGTTTCCAAACTGCCATTGGTAATGTACAAACACTGCCTAGTGATTTCTTTAGTGGAAAAACAGTAGGAACCTTGTCCGGTTTTTCTGGAATGGCGGCAAAATTGGCTGCTGTAGGATTGACCTATTTGGTGCCGATCCTAACCAAGGGAGGAAATTATACACCTGCTTTCATTATTGGAGCAGTATTGGCAATTCTTGCCTTGATAAGTGTATGGGTGCTCTGTGGAAAAATTGAACCGTTGAAGGCAAAAATTCAATAAGAAAATTTAAAAACATAATAACTATAATAACTTAGTAATGAGTAATTCTAAAGAGAAAATAGCATTGATTACCGGCGCAACCGGAGGTATTGGGTTCGCAGTGGCCAAAAGACTTGGAAAAGATGGTTTTACGGTTATTTTGAACGGTATCGAAGATGAAGCCGGAGCCAAGAGGGTCAAAGAACTGGAAGCAGAGGGCATAACCGCCGAGTATTATGGGTTTGATGTGACGGATGAGGAAGCCGTAAACACCAATATCCAAAAAATCGGGGATAAATATGGAAAAATCGATGCGCTGATAAACAATGCAGGAGGTCTTGGAGGAAGGTCGAGATTCGAAGAAATGACCACAGAATTCTACAGATTCGTTATGGCTTTGAATTTGGACTCTACATTTTTCGCTTCAAGAGCTGCTATACCTTATCTTAAAAAAGGAGATAGTCCAACAATTATTAATTATACCTCAATCGCAGGTTGGAACGCAGGTGGTCCAGGGGCTGGTATTTATGGAACATCAAAGGCAGGTGTACACGCCATAACAAGAGCATTGGCAAAAGACCTTGCTGAATATGGAATTAGAGTAAACGCAGTATCACCAGGTACCATAGATACCCCTTTTCATACACAAATCAAATCCACTAAACCAGAAGTGTTCGCATCTTGGAAGAACAATATTCTTTTAGGACGATTGGGGCAGCCCGAAGACGTTGCATCGGTAGTTTCATTTTTAGTGAGTGAAGATGCCGCCTTCTTAACTGCAGAAACCATTCAAGTAGGTGGTGGTCAAGGATTGGGAATCTAAAATTCAAAAAAAACAAAACAAAGTATGCTAAAAGGTAAAGTAGCGGTAGTAACAGGAGGATCAAGAGACATTGGTCGTGCCATTTCGATTAAACTGGCCAAACAAGGAGCTAAAGTGGTGGTGAATTACCATAGTTCGGAAAAAGGAGCCAACGAAACAGTGGCCGAGATCCAATCGTTGGGACAAGAAGCAATTGCGGTAAAAGCCGATGTTTCCAAAATGAATGAAATTATTCATTTAAAAGAGAAAACTGTGGAGGCTTTTGGTGATAAAGTAGATATTTTGGTCAACAATGCAGGCGGTCTTTTCGAAAGACGATCTCTTGAAGAATTTGATGAGGATTTTTATGATTTGGTCATGGGAGTTAACTTCAAGTCGACCGTGTTCGTAACACAAGCTTTCGAGCCTTTAATGGAAGAGGGCGCCTCAATAATCAACCTTTCTTCACAAGCAGCTCGAGATGGCGGTGGCGCAGGATCAACACTATACGCATCCTCCAAAGGAGCCGTGAGTACATTTACCAAAGCAATGGCAAAAGAATTGGGACCAAAAGGCATACGAACAAATGCAATATGTCCTGGATTGATCGGAACCAAGTTCCATGATGATTTTACCAAGGATGAGGTAAGGGCCAAAGTTGCTGCGAGTACCCCCTTGCGCAGGGAAGGTAGTGCAGAGGAAGTGGCGGATTTGGTAGCTTATTTGGCATCGAACGAGTCATCTTTTGTAAATGGAAATAATATTGATATTAATGGAGGTTTGGCCTTTAGCTAAGCCTTAAACGATAAGTAATACATAAAAATGAAAAAAGTAGTAACGTTCGGGGAGATCATGCTTCGTTTGGCCCCTCCGGGATTTTTAAGGTTTTCACAAGCAAACTCATTTGATGTGGTCTATGGCGGCGGGGAGTCCAACGTAGCGGTTTCGCTGGCCAATTATGGAGTTCCGGTGGATTTTGTGACGCGTTTGCCCAAGAACGACATAGGGGATTGCGCACTGATGGAGATGCGCAAAAGGGGCGTTGGCACTGACAAGGTCATATTTGGAGGCGATCGTCTGGGTATCTATTTTTTGGAGACCGGTGCCGTTACCCGTGGCAGTAAGGTGGTCTACGACCGAGCACATTCGGCCATGGCCGAGATCGAGCAGGGCATGGTAGATTGGAAAGCTGTCTTTGAAGGTGTGGAATGGTTCCATTGGACAGGTATCACCCCTGCGATCTCCCAAGGCGCGGCCGATGCCTGTCTGGAGGCTGTAAAGGTGGCCAGTGATATGGGAGTTACCATATCCACGGACCTGAACTACCGTGCCAAGCTGTGGAACTATTGCGATGATGCCAAACGAGAGGAGATCATGTCCGAGCTCACCTCGTACTGCGACATAGTACTGGGCAACGAGGAAGATGCGGAGAAGCACTTTGGGATAAAGCCAGAAGGTCTGGACATTACCACCCAGGGAGAGCACGTAAAGGCCGAGGCCTTCCTATCGGTCTGTGAGCAGATGATGAAACGTTTCCCACGGGCCAAGAAGGTGATCACCACACTAAGGGGCTCCCTATCGGCATCGCACAACACATGGGCAGGAGTACTTTATGACGGGAAGACCATGTACAAGTCCCCCGAATACCAGATCACCCACATAGTGGACCGTGTCGGAGGAGGGGACTCCTTTATGGGCGGATTGATCTACGGACTGCTCAAGTACCCTGAGGACGACCAGAACGCACTGGATTTTGCCGTCGCGGCATCCTGCCTAAAGCATACCATAAAGGGAGATGCCAACTTGGCAACAGTGGCCGAAGTAGAAAAATTGATGAGTGGAGATGCCTCCGGAAGGGTGGCCAGATAAAAAATCACAAAGCACATAAAAATGGCACAATTTTCAAGAATTGATGTAGTGAACGCAATGAGGGATACAGGAATGGTCCCTCTTTTTTACCACCCCGATATAGCGTTGGGCAAAAAGGTGCTCAAGGCCTGTTACGATGGCGGGGCAAGATTGATGGAGTTCACTGCCCGGGGCGATTTTGCCTATGAGGTGTTCTCCGAGCTGAACAAGTATGCGATCAAAGAACTGCCCGGAATGATCATGGGGGTCGGCTCCATAACGGATGCTGCAGCAGCATCGCTGTACATGCAGATGGGGGCCAATTTTATAGTGACCCCTTCCTTAAGGGAAGACATAGCCCTGGCCTGCAACCGCAGAAAAGTACTTTGGTCCCCTGGCTGCGGATCTTTGACGGAGATCAACCGTGCGGAAGAGCTGGGCTGCGAGGTGATCAAGCTTTTTCCTGGTTCTACCTATGGCCCCGGGTTCGTGAAGGCGATCAAGGGCCCCCAGCCCTGGACGAGCATCATGCCCACCGGTGGCGTGAGCACCGAGGAGTCCAATTTAAAAGGATGGTTCGATGCGGGTGTTACCTGCGTGGGCATGGGATCCAAACTGATCAGCAAGGATATTTTGGCCAATAAAGATTTTGAAGGTCTTGAACATTTGGTCAGGGAAACTTTGGCTACCATTATCAAAATAAGAAACTGATAGCCCTTAACTGATTTTCCTAAAAGTATGTCCAAAAAACTAGTCACCTTCGGAGAAGTAATGATGCGCTTATCTCCGCCAGGATATTCAAAATTTGCACAGGCAACATCATTGGAGCTAGTGTATGGCGGAGGTGAGGCCAATGTAGCTATTTCCTGTGCCTATCTTGGCATGAAAGCCTCTCATGTTACGCGATTTCCCGATAATGCCCTTGGAAAAGCCGCAACGCAATTTCTACGGCAACATTGGTTGAGCACGGAGCACGTGATCTATGGAGATGAAATGATAGGTAAGTATTTTCTTGAAAAAGGAGCAGTACACCGATCTAGTGAGGTAATTTATGAAAGACAAGGTTCCGCATTTTCATTGATCGAACCGAAAATGGTGGATTGGGAAGAAGTGCTTAAAGATGCAGATTGGTTTCATTGGACAGGTATTACACCTGCTATTTCCGATGGAGCCGCCAAATGTTGTCTTGAGGCAATTAAAACCGCCAATAAATTGGGCATTAAGGTTTCTGGCGATATTAATTCCCGAGATAATATGTGGAAGTATGGCAAGACTATGCAAGAGGTAATGCCAGAATTGGTAAAACATTGTGACATTGTGATCACCAGTAGTCATGGAATTCATGAAATTTTTGGTTTAGGAGATCCCGATGGTAAGTTTCGTTTGGCTGCCAAAGACCTCATGGATGCCTTTCCAAATATTGAAAAGGTTGTGGGAAAGACAAGGAAGTCTATCAGTGCATCACACCAACAAATACAGGGTAAGGTATGGAACGGGGAAACCTATACCAAAACAAGGACCTTGAACATAACCCATGTGATAGATCGTGTTGGAACAGGCGATGCATTTGCATCGGGTCTTATTTACGGCCTGCTCCATTATGATGAAGATATCAAAGCACTGGATTTTGCCACTGCGGCATGTGCTTTAAAACACACAGTTCCCGGAGATGTAAACATGGTGTCGTTGGAAAATGTTGCCAGCTTAATGGATGGAAATACCTCTGGAGCCATAAAAAGGTAAAGCCATCAAATCCCGATATTTAAAGCTAAATCCAAACCATGAAAAATACAGCTGCCAAAACTTCTATTTTTAAAAAACTACTAGGTATAATACTTGCTTTTGGACCAGGTATTTTTGCGATTGGATACACGATTGGAACCGGTAGTGTTACATCGATGACCGTTGCAGGTAGTACCTATGGAATGCAGCTTTTATGGGTCTTGGTACTGAGCTGTTTGTTTTCTGGGGCTTTGATCTATGCTTATGGACAATTTGCTTTGGTTACCGGTGAAACTGGACTCTATGCTTTTAGGAAACACTTGAAATGGGGTAAATTGGTCGCCATTTTGGTGCTTGTAGGTATTTCTTTTGGTCAATGGAACTCCCTAATGGGAATATTGGGAATTTCATCAAGTATCTTTTTTGAAATTTTAGCAATTTATTTTCCCAGTATAGAAGAAGCGGGCATAAATGTGCCTTTTATTATTGCAGCACTTATCATTGTGATTATGTATGCGCTTTTATTGCAAGGAAAGTACACTTTTTTTGAAAAAATACTGGTCATATTCGTCACAATAATGGGGTTTTCGTTCTTGTTTTCCCTGTTTTTCGTTCATCCATTACCTACGGAGGTTTTAGAAGGATTGGTACCAAGTATTCCTAATGTAAAAGGTGGTAAAATGATGGTTGCGGCCTTTGTGGGAACAACTATGGCTTCTGCCACCTTTTTATCAAGACCTTTATTTGTTAGGGGTAAAGGGTGGAACTTGAAAGAAAATGAAGGACAGCAGAAAAAGGATGCCATTCTAGCTGCATTTTTGGTTTTTATGATCAGTGGGGCGATTATGGCTGTAGCCTGTGGAGCATTGTTCCACGATGGAAAACCGGTGGTTACAGTTTTGGATATGGTGGGTACTTTAGAGCCTGTGGCAGGAAAATTTGCCCTTACCCTCTTCTTTTTTGGAACCTTAAGTGCGGGGCTTTCGTCTATATTCCCTTGTTTGTTGATTGCACCTATTTTGTTGGCCGATTATCAATCGGGCGAACTGGATACTACATCCAATCAGTTTAAGATCATTACCGCGTTTGCCTGTTTATTTGCCTTGATAGGTCCCGCAATAGGAGCGGATGCTATAGAAGTTCAGATTTTATCCCAAGTATTCAATGTTTTTGTATTGCCTTTGGTTGTTATTGCTATTCTTATTTTATTGAACAAAGCTTCTTTAATGAATGGCTATAAACCCCATTGGTTGCTAAATACTCTTATTGGTGCAGCTTTTATTTTTGCTTGTGTTATTTCGTTTAATGGCGTTATAGCTTTATTGGAATACTTCAACGCTTAAGTTAAAGACGGATATAAGAAGAGTTGATGTGGGGTGAAATAGATTAATTGTATTCTATGTACTTTTAGATAAAAGGAAAGCCCTACAGATGTAAATTTACGGGACTTATTTTTTCAGAATACCAAATGGCTTACACATATCCATTTTTGGGGTTTTGGTGTCTTCGACAAGATTGAAGTATCAAGAATTAGTTGTTCTGCTGTATGTAGGCAATCTTCAATTGGAACATTTCTGCCATTTTAGTAGCTCTGAATTTGGCTTCTTGTGCTTTTTCGCCTGAAAAATTATCATCGATGGTCTCAAAAAACAATTGTTTCCAACGATCAAAATGCTCGGCTTTGACCGGCAGTTGTGCATGTGGAGCAAAGGGACTGCCCTGATAGGTGTGCTTCTGCAGTAAAACGGTTTGCCAAAACCGATACATTTTTTCCAAATGTAACGGCCAATTTTCTTTTATTGCTCCATTAAAAATATCGGCAAGTAAAGGGTCCCTGCGTACTTTGTCATAAAAAAGGTCTACCAGTAGTTTAATTTCTTCTATAGTTGTGATCTCTTTTCTTTCAGTCATGGCAAATTTATACTTGGTGTTTGATTAAAATAAGTGGGCGAGTATCACCAAAGTGCTAAAAACAATACTTAGGATCAATAAATTAAAGGTAGCCTTTGCTTTTAATTGTGCCAAAACGGCTCCATTGAAAGCCATGCAGAATATGGTCACAAAGAAGAGTATGATCATTTTTAGCAGCATAGTCGTTTCTCCCATTAATAAAATCATTGCTGCACCAGAACCCAGGCAACTTTGTCCGATAATTGCTATGGTAGAATATCCAAGTTGTTTCTTTTTAAACTCCAGATACATCTGTTGGTATAGATTCCTTGGATTTTTTGCCTTGAATTTAGAGCCAGAACGGGTCATGGGTATTGTCGTTAAATTTTTCGCCATTATGTTGTTTATTGATCAGGTCCAGTTGGGCAGAGTCGGCAACCTCTTGTATGTGATTAAAAAGTTGCCGTTCTTCGAACCTAATATGTTCCTCAAGTTTTTTTTCGATTTGTTCCAATGTGTTCACGTCCAATTTTGAAGAGGTGAACCAATTTTTTAATATTTCATGGTCGCTAAGTGCTTTTTGTACCCAAGGATGTCCATTTCCAATAATGGGGAAGAGGTATGTTTCTTCCATATGGAAATGAGGGGCCAAATGGTTTTGATAGAACCAATCCATATATTTTTTGATTCTTTCTGGAGCAATATTTTTCGACAGCCCTGTTCTGATCTTCCAGGATAAGAGCAACCCATGATGATGCTCACGGCTCACTCCCTGTAGGGCTTTGTGTCGTTTTATTGGTTTAATTCCCATTTAATTATGGTTGAGTAAGTGGGCTTCGAGCAACTCTGCTTTTGGAAAAAGAATATTGTTTTCCAAATGGATGTGACGATGTAGATCGTCCTCAAATTCTTGTAATAATGCGAATGCTACGCGATAGGTATTGCATGCATCCGAGGGCGGGGTATAGTCCTCGCTCAACTTAGCGATTTTCCTAAACCTTTCCCCTTCGTTATCGTGTTCTTGCATCATGCCAGCAATGGGATTGCGTACCGAACCAAAGCGGGGAGCTTCCAAATGGGCATCGGTCTCTGGCCTGTTCACCATTTTTTTTATGTAGGGAAAAAGAACAAGCTCTTCTTTCTTCATGTGCATGGCCAACTCTCCGGCGGAAACATTGAAATGTTCGGAAATCTGGAACAGCTCGGGGTGCCGTTCACCATGAACTTTGCAAAGTTTGGACAGATACTGTTTTAGAACCGGTATTTGTTTTTCCACATATCGATGGTGCTTTTTTTCTATGTAATCAATTAAAAGATCTAAGGGCCAGGTTTTAAAGTTGGGTTGGTCGGTTTGGTTTGCTTCCGTAACCGCAGCGAGCTCTTCCAAAATTACTTCTACTTGTAATCCTTTTTTTGAGGCAGCTTCGGCTAGGGTCCTGTTGCCGTTGCAACAAAAGTCGATTTTGTGGGCCTTGAATATTTCTGCGGTTCTGTAGTTGTCCGCTACCATTTGTCCGATGGTTTTTTCTTTTGTTCGGGTCATATCGATTACTTTTATAAAGGACAATTTTATCCTTTTTTTGAATAAATGTTTTTAGCGTTTTAAATATGTCAATCCAACTTCCAGGCCGGTTGCAAGTTCATATAAACTGGTGCTTGTAAGCATTTTTCTGAGGTTACTTCTAATATCAACAAATTTGTCGTGCAAGGGGCAGGGCTGGTCTGCATTACATTTCTTTAGCCCAAGGCCACATCCCATATAAATTCCATCTCCGTCAATAGCTTTTACGATCATGCTCAGCTTTACGGAGTCCATATCCTCTTTTTCTATTTCAAAACCACCCGATGGCCCTTTAATGGATTTTACGATGTTGTTACGTGTGAGTTGTTGTAGTGTTTTTGCTGTAAAAGCTACTGGAGAATCTATTTCGTCCGCTATTTCGGCAACGCTTACCCGTCTTCCTTCCAAAGACTGCAGAGCAATATACACTGCTGCTCGAATACCATACTCACAAGCTTTTGAAAACATCATGGATAATTTTATTGTACAAAGATAGGATTAAAAATATTTAGGACAAAAAAGTCTTTTATATATAATTTCACGTGTAATCCATAACTCAAACTTTACGGTAATTTTGATAGCTCAGTATTGCCAGTGCAAAAAGAATGAGTGTTGAGCCACTGAACAATACCGTTGTATATTCTTTAAAAACCGGCCATTTGACCCAGGCAGCAAGCCCTTTATAAAAAATCAACAGTTCAGTAAGCATAAAACCAACAAGGTACATTCCCATGGATAAGTTGGACAACCTGATTAATTTGAAATAATCGCTTAGAAATAAAATTCCTAAACTTATTACCCCCAAAAATGTTAGGTGCAAGTAACCAATGGTCAGGTCCAGATAAGTTGCGATCAATTGGGCAAAATAGGGCAGGGCGGATATAATTTGCAATGTGATTTTTATCGTTAACAAAATCACTACCGTCTTGAGCAGTAGCTTTTGTTTTCCTGTTAATTTTAGTTTGAAGACAGTGCTTTTGATCATACTCCAGAAGTGGACAAAAGCGAACCATTGTAACATGGCCCCCAATCCCGCCAAAATATTGAGCCAAATCGATGCATTGGTCCAAAGTGCGGACAACAGAAAGCTCAACACTATGCTTAGGTTGATACTGATGAAGAAAATGGAGAAGGTTTTTTGGTGCAATTCCAAGTCTAATCGTTCCAATAGGTACATAAACATTCCCAGTATCGCAAGAACCATCCAGCCGTTATACTGAAAATGTAGATAGAAATAGATGGACAACCGGTACCAGACCGATTCAGGACCTACAGTGCTCATTATGGCACCTAGGGCCCATGGCCCTATACTGGAAATTATCATATAGATCAATGCAGCTTTTACTATTCTCAAGCTTTTTCTTCTTGTATGGACAGGGTCAATGTTTTTCCAAAAATGATAGGTGTAGATATAGGACAAAACCAAAAAGAGGGTGGAAAAAACTATGGAGGAAACGGCGTACCCATGAAATGGAAAAGTCAGCAGCATACCAATGAGTGTGCCCTGGGTGCCCCAAAATAAACGTTGGTATTTTTTTGAGAAAACTTTTCGGTCTACAAAAAGGTAGTGGAGCATTGTGGTCAATGCAACATAGACCCAACCTAAAAGAGCAATGTGCGAGTGCCCATGTACCATATACTTATAATTGAACCCGAACGGAAAAACGGCGTAGGAGCGGAGCAATAAGCCCAACAAGGCGGCAATCCCAAAATATAAAATTGCTATTTGTATATGGCGGTTATATTTGTTTGCCTTCATGCATTGCTATTGTGGTCCGTGTTAAAAATCCTTTCTTTTGGTTTTGTACCGTATTCCCAAAATGGGCAGAATGGTCCAAACGAGAAGTATGGCCATGGAGACCAAGAACCCGATATTTGTACCAAAAAATCTTTTAAAAATGGCACCGGTGTATCCCAAAAGCGCAGAAATGTCCAATTTTAGGAGAATCAAAATTCGTGAAAGATCTATGGGGTTGAGTGCTGTGGCCACTAACGAAAAGGTATCCAAAGGATATTCTTCAAACATAATAAGGGACATAAGAAACAGGCCATCGTAGACTACGGCCAAAAAGAGCCATAGCAACACGGCATACCCAAATCCTTTTATCTTGTTTTCGTTGCTTATGGCAATCACAAAGGACAAGCCCACAAATATAAAGGTTAAAAATGCTCCCGTAACCAATAAAAGGGTGAAGTCGAATATGGCATTGCTCCGTAACAACCCGTATAATAAGAAGGGGATACCCAGTCCCAATACCAAACTGAGGGTCAAAGAACCGGCCACACCAAAATATTGTCCCATAAATATGGAACTCCGTTTTATGGGCTGAGCCAATAAGAGTTCGGTAAATTCGCGTGAATTGTAATAGTACATTACTCCAAAAATGGTACCTATTAACGGGATGAGTACAATAATAACGTTCATTAATGTAATCACTGCTTTGGATACATCGTTGTTAAGGAACAGCAAAACAAATCCGAGTGAAAGGTAAAAAAGAAAATAAACATAGCTCCAACGGCTACGGATAAGATCGTAAAAACTATATTTTAAAATTTTAAGCATGGCTGTCGGGAGTTGTTAGGGCCGCAATGGCATGTTCAAACGTGTTTTGGCGGGTCTGTTCCATCAATGTGTCGATACTACCTTTAAAATAGATTTCCCCCTCTAGCAGGTACAAAATCTCATCGGCAATTTCTTCAACAAATTGCATAATATGCGATGTGATCAAAATGGTTTTGCCCTGTTCTTTTTCCTTTTTTATAATTTTTTTTAGACTGATGAGGGCTTTGGGTTCCAATCCTGTTGTTGGTTCATCCAAAATAATAAGGGGACTATCGAACATAAAGGTCAGAACAAGGTTTACTTTTTGTTTGGTTCCCCCGGAAAGTGTTGACAGTTTTTTGTCCATAAAAGCTTCTAGGCCAAATTGTTCGATCAAGGCTTGCTCACTGCTTGGACTGTTTCTTAGGTCCTTGATCATGCCGATCAATTCCTTTACCCTAATGTTGGGCGGAAAATTGGCAATTTGGGGGAGGTAGTCTATTTTTTTGCGGTATTTCCAATCTTTTTTAATGGGTTTGCCCAGTACCTTAATACTGCCCTTATCGGGGATTACCATGCCCAGTATACTTTTGATCAATGTGGTTTTTCCAGAACCATTGGGACCTAAAATAGCATAGATGCGCCCTTCGTCCACAGAGACATCAACTCCTTTTAGAACTGTATTTTTTCCGAATTTTTTATGTAGGTTTTTTATAGCAATGGTCATGGTCGTTTGTGCATTAGTGGTTGTGGATCTTTTAGGTTGTCCGGAGTAAATACAGGAGATACTCTTTCAGAAAAGTCAATAATATCCATAAAAAGGCTTCGCAAAAGAACAATGGTCTCCGGAGTTCGGTTTACTACATAGGAGAATAATTTTACAGGTCGGTAAGGAACGTCGCCGATGCCATCTTTATCCAGATCATATCCGGTGTAGCCACTCCAAAAATTTCCTTCGAACACATTGTCGTTCAATTTACTGTTATAAGAAATATCAAAGGAGTTGTAAAGGAAGTTGTTACTCTTGAAACTATTGGTGTAACAGGCGCCGATTACCCGAATGGCCCATCCATTGCCAATAAAATCATTGTTGGTATAGTCAATGCGATTGGACCCCTCTATATTTATGCCGATGGTATTTTCCTCAAAGGTGTTTCCACTGATTTCGGCATCATTGATTTCCTTTAAAAGCATACCATAGGCCGCGGTGCCCCAATTTTTTCGGAACGTATTGTTCCTCATGGTAATAAATTTGGAAAACATCACTGCCACTCCTGCACCGTTGTTTTCGAAAGTATTGTTTGCGTAAATATCGTTGTCGGAAAACATAAAATGCAAACCGTAGCGAAGGTTGTCCATGCTAACATTGTTGGTAATGGTAATGTGATCGGAGAATTCCAGATAGATACCGTCCCGGGTGCCTTGTACATGGTTTTTTAGTACTTCCACATCGGTGGAATACCAAAGTTGAATCCCGTTCCCGGAATTGTACTCGTCAACGGCTTCACCGATAATGCGGTTGTGGTACACTTTGCCATGGGAAGACTTTTCCAGATAGATGCCAAAAAACAATTCCTCCAAAACCAAATGTTGGAGTAAGAAATTCTTGCTCTGGACCACCCGTATGGCGGCATTGTCCTTGGTATAACTAACACCAACATTGATGATGAACAGTCCATCCAAGGTTACATTGTCGGAGGTTATCCTAAAAATTTCACCTTTCTTTTCGCCGTCCACCACAGGGTAATCGACCCCTTTGATGACCAAAGGCTTGTCCACCAATATCTCGAACTCCTTGTAAGTCCCTTTTTGAACCAATAAGGTGTCTTGGGCACTGGCCATTTGAATGGTTTTTTTAATGGAGTTATGCTCACAGGTAGGGCAGATCGTCCAGCTTTTTGCCCAGACCATTTGTCCAAAAACGAGCAGGATGATCCATATTAAATTGGTGCGATGTGGATTGTTGAGTGCCATGGTGTCTTTCAGATCAAAGAATTTTGATTTTAATTTCTTGAATGGGTACCCGGTTTTATCTGATAATCAAAAATTTGGCATCTTCCTTGGCAAGAACCCAATGTTCCACTTCTTTGGAAAAACTAAAATGTTGTTGCTCTTTTAAGTTAACGGTTTGATTTTGTATGTGAAAGTTTATGTTGCCTTCCAAAACTATCAAATGGGCATCCTTGGGGGAAACGTGCTTTGGGAACATCGCATTTTTAGCCAAGCTGATGCTCAATATTTCCAAGGTATTGTTTTTGACCAATTGCTCTATTTGAAGGTCGTTGAATGGTTGCTGGGCAATGGTATTGTCTATATCGATCATATACATTGGTTTGTGATTTTTTGTTAGTCTTGGTATTGTTTTTTTAATTCGTTCCAGTTTAGTAGTTCCCCACCATTGGCGGCCAAGGTGTTCTTGGCCGCTTGTTCTTCGGAAAATGCACTTAAAAATGCACCCATGGGGCTGGGAATATTTTCGCTGATCAAATATGTAGCTTTAGTGGCATCTGTAAGTTCCCCGGGTCGATCAAAATCATTGGCAAGAAATAGGGCGACTTCATTTTCATCGAACTCCTTTAATTGGTTCATCATACATTCCACGGCATCAAAATTGTACACCTTTCCTTTTTTGGTTACCATTTGTGCAGCATGTTGCTTGTCCACGATCGTCATGCTGCAATAGTGGCAGCCCACATGGCCATAATCAATTGGTTTAGGTCCGATGGAACAACCGTACATACAGCCGAGTAGTACAAAAAATATGGAAATAGAAGGTTTCATACTCAAGGTTTTATTGTGTTTTAGTGTTTTTCCAACCTAGATAGCCCGCTGTTAGGGTTAGCATCATTCCTACGAACATGAGCCAGGCACCGGTAGATGGCAAAGAGGTTACATCAAAATTCAACATTTTTACATGTCCCAACAATGGGGGCTTATAGGTCATTGGGGTTCCATCAGGGTTGGTCAACTTCATAATGGCATTAGGATCTAAGTTGGTGCCGTAATCGACCAACCATTCGTTAAAATCGTACATACCTAATATTCCGAGGACGGACATCAAAATAAACCAGCCAAAAAACCATTGGTAGCTTACTTTTTGGAGATAGCCAAGAATACCGATTAGAACTCCAAAGGCGACCATAAACCCTATGATCATAGGGAATGTGCCGAACTCCCACATATCCTCAGGCTTGGGCAATGTGTGCATACCTATATAATGGTTGAGACCATCTATATTCTGGATGTCGAATTCGTTGACACCTCGTAGTCCACTAATATGGATGTTCAATCCAAGTGGGTCTGGATATTGTGGAGCTCCCAACATAATGTTCCATAAAGGGAAGATGTACAGCCCCAATAAGAACAATGGGCCAAGGATCATTAAAATACTTGCCTTTTTCATTTTATAAGATTTATAGGTTACAAACTGATTGTGGCTTTTTGGAGGTGGTTGATGTTCAATTTGTAAAAAAGCGGGCAGGTCTAGGACACGGCCCGCTTTGATCGTTGGTGGGTCAATCCGAATTATTCACCAAGAGACCATTTTAACTCTATATTGGAATTGGCAGGGGAAACCCTAACATACCCTTGCATTTCTTGGTGCAATGCAGAACAGAAATCTGTACAATAGAACGGCCATACACCGACCTGCTTGGGTTCCCAGACCGATGTTTTGGTCTGGCCGGGCATGATCAGTAACTCTGAGGTATTCTGACCTAAGATGGTAAATCCGTGCGGTACATCGAAATCCTGCTCATGATTGGTAATGTGGAAATATACTTTATCACCTACTTTGATACCCTCTATATTGTCCGGTGTAAAGTGGCTACGGATCATGGACATGTAAACATGTACCTCATTGCCGTCACGTACAACTTTTGAGCCGTCTGCCGTGGTTACCGCATAAGGGTGCTTGTTCTCGTCCAAGCGATATATTTTTTTGGACTTGGGGGCCAAAAGTTCAGCTGGGCACCCTGCTGCGTAATGGGGTTCTCCGTGTGTTGGAAAATCGTAGATCAATTCCATTTTGTCCCCGGAAATATCGTACAACTGTGCTGAGTGTTCCATTTCTGGGCCGGTGGGCAAGTAGCGATCTTTGGTGATCTTGTTCATGGCCACTACATATTTGCCAAAGGGTTTTCTGGAGTTGCCTCCAGGAATCATAAGGTGCCCTACAGAGTAGTAAGTAGGTTTTCTGTCTATTACTTCCCAAGTTCCCAGCTTCCATTTTACCACCTCGGAAGAAATAAAGAAGGTGGTATAGGCGTTGCCTTTGCCATCGAATTCGGTATGCAATGGGCCAAGGCCTCCGCTCTTTACTTGTCCGGCCATAATATCCTCGAACTTAAGGATTGGAATACCATAGGCTTCACCGTCGAATTTTTCACCCTCGATTGCGGCCAGCATTTTGTCGAATGAATGAACGGTCAAATCTGCGGATAGTTTCCCATTTCCAATAATATACTCACCGGTTGGGTCAACATCGCATCCATGAGGCGATTTTGGTGTTGGCAAAAAGTAAACGGCTCCTGGAACTTTGGTAGGATCTACGGTAAGCACTTCTTTTTTCATGGTAGTGGTCCCGGTATGTGTCTCCTCCTCGTACACGTTGTGTGCATAATTGGCCGGTATTTTGGTGCCGCCGCCATTGTTTACATATTCTTCAATTTTCTTCCAGTTAATGGCTGCAATAAAATCTTTGTCGTTTTGGGAGGCATTCACCTCTAAAAGGGAGTTGGCCTCTTCTGTGTTGTAAGTGGTAAAGAAGAACCATCCATGGGATTTACCTCTACCCGGATGAGAAAGATCATAATTGAAACCAGGCATCAATAGTTGGAATTTAATGTCCATCTCGCCGGTTTCTGGAGCAACACTGATAAACGTCAGGGCACCTTTAAAGTTTCCTTTATATTCATTTATGGGCATGTCGCGCTGGGGTACGGGAACTGCAAAACGTGTACCGGCAACAACGTACTCGGTATTTTCTGTGATAAAGGAAGAACTGTGGTTCCCTGCACTGTTGGGCACTTCAATAATTTCCTCCGTTTCAAAAGTGCTTAGACTGATACGGGCTATACGTGGGGTGTTGTTGCCATTGATAAATATCCAGCGACCGTCCAATTCGCCATTGGTCTGGGAAATATCTGGGTGGTGGGCATCGTCCCAAGGAACAAACCCATGAGATGTATTTAGCATGGGCTTCGTCTCTTCCGAGTATCCATACCCGGAGGTGGGAAATTGGGAGAATACTGGAATCTCCTTGAACATCCTGCCCGAAGGCAACCCGTAAACGGTAAGATTTCCACTATATCCGCCGGAGAGGAAGGCATAGTACTCGTCCTGCTCGCCAGGAGCAACATATACTTTTTCGGCAGCGCTCGATGAGAGGGCACCATTGGAACTCTGATTTTGCTGACCACATGAGATCAACATAAGCGCCGATCCAAGGGTGATGGTTAAATAACGATATATTTTCATTGTGTTAGGGTTTATTTTTTGGATTTATTGAGCTATTGACTTGGAGGCAGGATTACTTTGTCCACCACATGGACAATTCCGTTTCCTGCCGGTACGCTACCAATTATTTTAGCGCCACCGATAAAAACATCTTCCCCTTTTACATCCACAGGTACATTTTGATTGTTCGCCTGCCCAAGTTTTTTAAACTTTTTTAGAAAATCCTTGGAGTAGTTGCCAGGGGTAACGTGATACTTCAAAATATTGGCCAGTGCATCTTTGTTTTCAGGTTTTAGTAAATCTTCTACGGTACCTTCGGGCAATGCATCGAAGGCGGCATTGGTTGGAGCAAACACCATTAAAGGTCCTGCATTTACCAATGCATTTTCCAAACTTGCGGCCTGTACCGCGGCCACTAAAGTGGTGTGGTCTTCCGAGCCTATTGCAATTTGAAGTACATTGGGCGTTGATCCATCATCTGCGATAAAAGCTTGTCCCTTGTTACTTTCCACAACAGTCGTGGATTCTTCTGGCTCTGCTGCCGTCGTAGTATTTTGGGACTTTTCCTTACATCCCATACTGAGTGCCAGAAGTAAGGAAAATCCCAGTGCAGTGAGTTTAATGGTTGATTTCATATAGCTTTAATTTAAAGTTCTAAAGTACTCTAGGATGGCCCTTGCCTGTTCTTCCGTTAATCCTTGGTTGGACATAGGAGAACCGTTGAATTCTTGTAAAAGGTCACGGGCCAATGGGTCTTTCTGGACCATTTCCTGAGGGTTCAAGATCATGTTCATTACCCATTCCGGGGTTCTTCTTTCCAATATTCCGTTGGGTGCCGGACCAATGAATTTTTTGCCGATCCTGTGGCATGCCAGGCACATTTGGTCATAAACTTCCTTTCCTTTGGTAGCCATCGCTTGGTCAATATCTGCAGGTAACTCCACGGAAGTTACAGGACCAACGCCCTTGGTGCTCATATCTACCCTTTCGGAAGCTTTTACGGTGTTGGTGGTAGTTTCAACTGGTTGCTCCGTAGTTGTTTTTTTTCTCTGGACGCTAAATCCTTCTTCTTTTTGTTCTTTTTCCTTGCCGCCACAGCCAACAACCGCTAGGGCAAAGAATAGGGCCATTCCTTTCAGTAAATTATTCATGTATAGGTTTTTTAAAATTTTGTCTCAAAAGTAAATAGGCAATTCAATTCAAAACATGATTTTAATCATAAAAAGGATATTAATGTCCTTTAATCTTTTATTAATTATTAATTAATGTTTAGGGTGTATGGGTGTTTTTTAATTTAGATTGCTAATTATCATAAAATGAAATTTGTATGTATTTTTTTAGATGAAATAGGTAATCCTTACCAATTGATTTTTGGAACCAAAAATAGAAATCCATAATAGGGTGAGCAGGTGTCGAAAAGATTGGAGCAGGTTGCTTATCTTTAAGGGATTTTTCACCCGAATGACCCGAGATTTTATAGACATCAACGATTTTACCATTTTGGTCGAAGAGGCAACGAGTGATACCTTGATTGTGGACACTTGCCACTTTGATGAGCCAGTGGTCTCGGTCGCTTTTTATGGCTCCGGAAATGTAGATCTTAATGTAAAGTATGGGGAGAGAACCAAGACATACAGCCATACCAAAGGGCTTGCATTATCCTTTTATGCTGATTCCAATGTTGAATTTGAGCATACGGTTTCCGCACAAAGACCATTAAAGTGTATTTTAATTGCGACCGCTTTGCGCAACCTTGAGAATTTGCCCAATGAAGAAGGGGAAATCTTTACTTCGCTTTTAAACGAGCTCGTGAATCCATCCGATTATTATGTGGAAGGCCCCCGTTTTTTTATGACGCCGGAGATGGATCGTATTGTGGAATCCGTTTTCGATATGAAGTACCATGGAAAAACCAAAATGATGTTTTTTAGGAGCCAAATGACGGTTTTGTTGTCTCATTTTTTTGGGCAACTGGCCAGTCTGCAAACCGAAAAGATAAATACCACGGAACGTGAAAAACTGTATAGGGCCAAAGAAATTTTAATCAACAATTTGGACAGTCCGCCATCACTTTCCGAGATTTCACGACAAATTGGCCTGAACAGTTACAACCTTAAAAAGAATTTTAAAGAACTTTTTGGTGTGCCGGTTTTTAAGTACCTGCAAAACGAGCGTCTAAAAACTGCCCATAAGTTGATCAGTAACCATGAGGCCACTGTGCAGGAGGCGGCATGGCATGTTGGGTACGATAGCTTAAGTTCTTTTTCCAATGCCTTTGAGAAAAAGTTCGGTTACCGCCCTAGTCAGATCAAGTAAACTCCATTTACAACAAATTATACTCCTTTTGGAATAAATAAAGGATAGGAGGTCCATGTAGTTTTGTCCTGTAATCAATAAAAACAGGATAATGAAAACTATAAAAGCATTGGTTTTGGGTTTTTTGGTCTGGATTTTTGGCGTAGTCGCTTTTGGCTCCATTTATCAGCTTCCAATTCTCAGTGATCGCTATTTACAAGCCAACATTGGGCTTGCCTTATTGGTGCCTCCGCTGATTTGGATGGCGGCAAAGCTTTATTATGGGAAAAACGGCACCATGCATGGGTTAAAACTTGGAGTACTCATGTTGATTACCAGTACGATAATGGATGCTTTGGTAACGGTGCCGATTATGATTGTTCCCTATGGGGGAAGTTATGCCAGTTTCTTTGGCTCTTTGGATTTTTGGTTGATAGCCTTTGAGTTTGTGGCCATTGCTACACTTTATTGGTGGTTTAATGTACGTCCAACACATACTGGATCTAGCTGCTAACACGGGACAATTATGGAATTTTCAGTGAACACCATTACAACGATGAGCACTATTTTGCTAACCGGTCTGTCTGCAGGCCTGTGTTTTACTTGGACCAATGCCATAACACCGGGAATCGGTCGCTTGGATGACCTCGGTTACTTACAATCTTTTCAAGAAATGAACAGGGCCATTATAAACCCAATATTTCTGATTGTGTTTTTTGGGCCGTTTTTTTCGCACATCATCAATGTTTATCTCAATAGAAATCAACCTAGCGCTATTTTCTGGATGGTTTTTACCGCTGGCATATTGTACATCGCCGGTGTGATCGTAATAACCATTTTTGGAAATATTCCCCTAAATGAACTATTGGAAAACGCTGAACTCGAAGTGTTATCACCAGATAGTTTAAAACAATTGCGGAACAACTTCGAGAACAAATGGAACCTGCTGCACTTGATCAGGACCATTACGGCCGTACTATCTTTTGTATTGCTGATCATAACGCTTTTACAAAATCAAATTAATTCAAATACAACAATATAATTATGAAAAAAGACAATTATTTAATCATTGGTGGAACAGGGAAAACAGGTAGAAAAGTTGTTGATAGTTTACGATTGCTCAACCAAAATGTTAAAGTGGGTTCAAGGTCGTCCATCCCTTCTTTTGATTGGAACAGAGCCGATACATGGGAAAACGCACTTGTTGGGGTCGATAAAATGTACATCACCTATCAACCTGATCTTGCAGTGCCCGGGGCTTTGCAGTCTATTAAGGAATTGGTAAGACTTGCCAAGAAAAATAATGTAAAGAAAGTGGTTTTGTTATCCGGTAAAGGTGAACGGGAAGCAGAGCTTTGTGAGCAAGCAGTTATAAGTTCCGGGATGGATTATACGATTGTTCGGGCAAGTTGGTTCAATCAAAATTTTAGTGAAAGTTTCTTTTTGGAACCGATCCAGCAAGGTGTGGTTGCTTTGCCTCAAGCCAATGTGCAAGTGCCCTATGTGGACACCGGGGATATTGCCGATGTTGTGGTAGAGGCTTTATTGCATGAAGAGCACAATGGTAATATTTATCAATTGACGGGTCCCACAACCTTATCGTTCAAAGAAGCTATTCAAGAAATTGCCAAGGCCACAGAGAGGAACATAAGCTTTGTTCCCATTTCCATTGAAACTTATGTGGCGGCCATGAAAGAACATGGTATTCCTTCGGATTTTGTTTGGTTGGTAGAGTACTTGTTTACCGAAGTATTGGGCAATCCCATGGTCTCCGAAATTACCAACGATATCCAAAAAGTGCTCAAACGTAAACCCAAAAGTTTTTCGGAGTATGTGATCGAAACAGCCAAAACAGGAGTATGGTCGGGTGTAAAAGAGCCCATATAGAAATCAATAGCCTATTTTATGGATTTGATTTGTGTTTAGGGATGTTTCAAAAGTAATTTTATCCTTTCTTTTGAGACTTATGTTTAACATGGTAACGAGGTGAAATAGAAATTGCTTTGGATTGCGAACCATCTAAACCAATGGACACCAGGAATACAGTTTGTTAATCGACTTTTAAAAAAGAAAATGACACAAGAGGAACGAAACCAATTGATAAAGACCAGTTGGGAACTACATAGTCGGGTCGAAACGGCCTATTTGAACCATCCGGCCAACAAAATGGATACAGATTGGCTGGAAAAGCAGCGATTGTTGTTGGCGGACATGGCGCTTCATTTGTTACAGACCGCTATGTCCCCCGAATCCATAAAGTTAGATAGATTACGGGATAACATCCATTCTATTTTAACCATTTCCGATCAGTTTTTGCCCGAAGTGGACCTAAAACGGATGACAGAGGAACTTTATTGAGAATTTTAGAGCCTGATTATGTATAAAAACTATCCATACTCCATACTCCAAAAAAAAGAGAAATGTCAATTTATAAATAACTGCCGTTGGTTTTTAAGTTGCTTGCCTTTGTAGTACGGGGGCAAATTGCAGAACGTATAGATAGCTTGGCCAAGGTTCATCAAACCGAGGGTTTTAACGGAAATATACTCTATTCTAAAGACGAATCCATTGTATTTACCAAAAACCAATGAGTTTCTTGCAATCTTGAGTAACAACCGCTATGGGGAGACCTATGGATTCTTCTAAAACGATCTATATAAGCTCATAGAGTAATCAAATCGCCAGAGTGCGGAGTAACTATTTCAGTTGGGGTCCGAACCGGTAACCCATCTGGATTTTAAATCCGCTAAATACTTGTATTTTAGCAGTGTGCATCTGTTGTTATATATCCATGGAGAGGAGCAATAGTGGAATCATCAATCAAATCAACGAACATGGAATACATACGCACAATTGTTTTATCGACTTTTTATATTTTTCTTGTTTTATCTTGTCGGGAAGAAAGGAAATTAAACCTAACATTGTTTAGCGACCAAATTCCAATAGATATCCCACTGGTATTTGGAGAGGCAAATTAAATTTAACTAAGGCAGCTTATAATACTCAACACACAAGTTCCAACAACACATCACGATGAACAAAATAATAGGATTATTGCTCTTTACCCTCACTTTGATTTCATGTAAAACCAGCGAGGTCGAAATTATAGTGGATAATGGATTGTTGATTAAAAATGCACAGATCATATCACCAGAAGATCAAACCATATCCTCTAATGATTTTATTGTTACGGCAGGAGACAGTATCGTGTATGTAGGAGAGAAAAAGCCCAAGGTAAAAGGGGCGTTCACCACTATTGATGCAAAAGGAAGATACATAATTCCGGGCCTGATCGATAGCCATGTGCATGTGACCGGGACCGATGCACTATCCGACGACGAGGAACTGCAACACCCCGAACTAGTAAAATTATTTAGGGAACAACTTCCAAAAAGCTATTTATATTTTGGATATACCACCTTGATCGATTTGGGGACCGCCAAACCCGACAGATTGGTCGATTTTCAAAAAATGGAAGTAAGGCCAGATCTATATTATGCAGGGGGAGGCGCTGTAATCGGAAACGGCTATGGACTGTCCAATTGGGAAGATGAGGTTCCCAATTTTGTTTATCAGGAGAACGAGGCCTATCCCTTTCCGGATAGTTATGTAAAAGAAAACCATACCCCAGAGGCCGTGGCGAAAAGAATAGCTGAATCCGGTGCAATTGTTTTAAAAACCTATTACGAGCCAGGGTTTGATCCTGCACAGCCGCGTTTTCCCATACCTTCCCAAAAATTGATGTCTAATTTGAAAAAGGAAGCGCACAAAAACAACTTGGTTTTGGCGGTTCATGGAAATTCGTTGGAGGCCCACGGATTTTTGGCAGAAGCAGAAGTAGATGTTATGGCCCATGGATTGTGGAACTGGGGCAACCATAGGTTGGATTCCACTATGGTGCTTCCTATGGAGATAAAAGAGGTACTGGATGCGGAAATTAAAAGTAAGATAGGGTATATGCCAACCCTACAAGTGATCAATGGACTTTGGGAACTAACCAATGCCGAATATCTGGACAATACGGAGTTGGAACATGTGCTGCCAAAGCCGTTGCTCGATTACTACAAGGCAAATTCCAATATAATGTATGCCAATGTATTTGGTAATGCCCCAAAACATATTATCGCAACCAATTTTAACCGTATCTCTGAACAAGGCAAGCTCAGCATGAAATATATGAATGACAATGGCGGAAAGTTGCTGTTCGGCACAGATACACCATCCTCACCCACCTATGGAAATCCTCCGGGGTATAATGGATATTTGGAAATGTTGGAAATGGCAAATGCAGGAATTCCCTTGAACAAAATTTTGGCTATGGCGACCATAGAAAATGCAAAAGCATTCCACCTTCAAAAAAGATACGGTACGGTAGAAGTGGGTAAAAAAGCCAATCTTCTTATTCTTAACAAGAATCCATTACGGGATATCACGGCTTATAATGATATTTCGCAGGTTGTTATCAACGGTCGTCCAATGAATAGGGAAACACTCTCTGCCCATAAAGATTAAGAGCGAGCAGAAGGGACATTTTTTGTATTGTATTTTTGTAAGCAGTAGCCACAGCACTGGACATAGTAGTAAACTTTAACGATCAATACATTGAAAAAAGTAAAAACCTTAATCAGTGCGATTTTAGTATTTGGCTTTATTGCTTCATGCAAGAAAAGTGACAGTCATAAATCCATTACCCATCCGATTGCTTACTCGTCAAATGAATCAGGTAACAGAGAAATTTACCTAACCGATACCGAAGGTAAATCAAAAATAAAAATAACGAATTACTCAGGTAGTGATGGTTACCCTGAGTGGTCTCCAAACGGAAAACGAATTGCTTTTTATGCAAAATATGATAAAAATAAAACATGGTCTATCCATACAATGAATAGCGATGGTACCGATAGAAAGCGATTGACTCATGCAAAAAATACATGGGACGCTTCACCTACGTGGTCCCCGGACGGAAAGAAAATTGCTTTCGGCAGGCATTATAAAAATGCAGAGGGTATAGATCAGGAAGAAATTTGGATCATGAATGCAGATGGTAGCGAACAGACTCGGATAGAACCACTAACTGGCGGGTCCCCTTGTTTTATGAAAGATGGAAGGATACTTTTTCATTCTAAATCCGAAGACAGTGAAATTTGTATCGCTAATAGCGATGGTAGTAACATTATTACATTGACCAATAATACCGCAGAGGATTGGTGGCCTAAAATTTCACCAAATGGTAAGCAAATAGCCTATTCTTCGGATAGAGACGGCAATTTTGAAATTTATGTTATGAACACGGATGGTTCCAATCAAAAACGATTGACGTTTAATACTATCCTAGATGGTGATGTATCCTGGTCACCTGATGGCAACAAAATTATTTTTATATCGGACACCGAAGATTATTTTGATATCTACCTGGTCAATAAGGATGGCTCAGGATTAAAAAAAATAATTGATAATGGTTCACAGCCCTCATGGTTTAAAGCTATGAGATAATGATATTGAAAAATATAATTACTATATACCTATTTGTCTTCACATTTGTGGCATCGGCACAAACAGGCGAAACAAAAACAAGTTTGATTGACAGGGCAACGTCGTTTATCAACGCTTACAGTGCCAAACAACAGCCAAATGGCAATGTAGATCACTTCCTAGCTTTTTTTATGGATGATTTTAAGCATGAATACATAAAATACGATGTGATTGTCGAGGATAAAAGGAGTTCAAAAAGGGGTTGGTGGACAAACTACAGAACAAAGTGCATTTTCGCAGGGTAACCATAGAGGATATGATAATTGGAAACAATGGTATTTTTGTCAAAATAAAAATATGGGCCAAGGTAGAACCTTTTCACATGGATACCATTGTGGAACATACCACCGGCCAAATCATGTCCATGGAATTTGATGAAAAAAGATTAATAAAACACTTAAGGAGACATTATAATTAAAAAACAAATGAATAGAAAATATTTGCTACTATCTATAATAGGATTCAATTTAATGTTCTTTGGCTTTGGCCAAACCAACGTCAATAAATTGTATTTAGATCAAGAGCCGCCCCAAGCTGGTCCTAAATTATTTGCTCCCTCAATCGTGAACACGGACAGTATTGAAATCAATACAGTATTTAACCCGTCATTCACGGAACTGTTTTTTACAAGAATAATCGATAAGAAATTTGTCATCCACCATGCTGAATTCATTGAGGGTAAATGGAGTGAACCGAAACCCCTACAAATGTTTAAAGAGCAAGATAAAGAATCCGTTGCCATCGACCCCTCCATTAGTAAAGATGGAAACACCATGTATTTCCTTGGTATAAGTCCAGAAGATAACTCCAAAAAATCCAAACCTGATATCTACAAAAGTCAGAAAATAGATGGCAATTGGCAATTGGCCACAAAAGTTGGCCACCCCATATCCACTCAGGAATATACAGAATCGTACCCGGTTGTGGTCGCCGATGGCAGCTTGTATTTTACATCCAACAGACCTGGTGGCCTGGGCAAGGGAGATATCTATCGTGCTCAATATTTAGGAAATGGAAAGTTTGATACACCAGTGAATATTGGTCCACAAGTCAACTCTGAAAAAGGAGAAAGAAGCACTTATGTCTCTCCGGATGAAAGTTTTCTGATCACTGCAAATACGTACACTGATGAAAAAGGATTTGCGGTCTCGTTCAAGAAAAATGGCAAATGGCAGAGACCTGTTCCTTTTGAGCTTGGTGAGAATATAGATGAAAATTGGGTGTACTATTGCCCTTATATGTCACCGGACAACAACTATTTTTTCTTCTCAAAAAGATATAGTTCCCCACCAAACAGTGGTTGGAACGGGGTTACAAAAGGAGAAGTATACTGGGTGAATTCCGATGAAATTTTTAAAAAAGATAATTGAAAAGGAGTTGATAAAAATTAGGACCGGTAATAATTATGAAATTCAGAAAAGCTAGCATCAACGATGTCCCGACCATCATAGAAATGATTGCGGACGATACATTGGGCAGCAAACGGGAAAATTATACCATCCCATTGCCCAAAGCCTATTATGATGCTTTTGAACGAATCGATACTGATAAAAACCAAGAACTCACCGTGGTTGAAAACGAAGTTGGAGAGGTGATTGGAGTTTTTCAAATGACGTTTATTCCCTATCTCACCTACCAAGGCGGTATTCGGGCCCAAATTGAAGGTGTACGTGTGCACAAGGAGCATCGTGGTATGGGAATAGGTAAAAGTGTATTCGAATGGGCCATAAATAGGGCAAAGGAACGTAATGCGCATCTATTGCAGTTGACCACGGATAAAAAACGGCCAGATGCCATTCGGTTTTACGAATCACTAGGGTTTAAAGCCAGCCATGAAGGTATGAAAATGCATTTTTGAACCCGACTTATACCTTATTTTTGGGAGTATAAAGCGCCATAGGTTCTTGCCTTCCTTCGAGTTCCATATTGCCCAACGGAACAAATTCTATATCACTAAACTTCCAAAGCGATACCAATTTTTCCGAAACAATGATCTCCTGCTCCATGGGTTTGCATAATTTTTGAATGCGAGCGGTAACATTGAGAACATCACCTGTATAGAAAATCTCTTTTTTTAGAGCACCGATCTCCCCTGTGGTAACCTTGCCCATATGCAACCCGGCCCTAAAAGAGGGAACAACGCCATATGTCTCTTCAAAATAGATTGATTTTTGTTGTAGACTCTTCCGCATGGCGTAAAAGCACAACAAACAGTTTTGGTTTTCAATGCCCTTCTGTAATTCCCAAGTAATTACAATTTCATCCCCAATATATTGATAGACCTCGCCCGTGTGTTCGATAATTGCATTGGACAGTTGATCATAATAATCCCTTAAAAATTTAAAATATAGCTCGTGTCCCAGTTGTTCAGCGAAAGAGGTGGAAGACTTCATGTCCAAAAACATAAAAATCCGGGATTCCTCCTTTGGAGTATGGTATTTTCCGGTTATGAGATTGATCATAAAGGTATGGCCCAGATATTCATTGATGTCCGAATACAGTAAGGACAAGAATATACTGAACGATAAAGAAGTAAATGTGCTCAAAAATGTAATGCTAGCAACGTATTTGGAAAACTTTTGCCAAACCTCGGTGTCCAAAATGGATGTGCCAAGTTCAATACTTGCCGCCAAGGGAAAGGTAACTAGGTTGATAATAAGTATAAACAATAAGTAAAATCCCATTTTATAAAGGATTTTCTTCCAAAACGATTTGTTCTTGAATCGTTTGTCCAACCAAAGTACCTCTACTGCTCCCATTACGGTTCCCATTAAAAAAACGGCCAGGGAGGCAAAAATCAGAATGTCCCAAGATAGCGTAATGTCCGTTTCCGGTCGTTGATTTTGGTACTCGGTTGCCATGGATTCGATCAGGAGGATGAACCAACTCAATATCAACCAAATTGCCCCAAAGGGAAAAATTCGTTTAAAAAGATAACGCTGTTTGGGGTTTAAGAGTGGTTTCATATGGTAAAGGTATATGGAAATAGCATATGTATGGACCATTTGATTGCTATAAACCTTAAGATTTACCATCAAAAAATTATAGGTATATCAATTTAGCGATATTTATCGGTGCTCCAGTACTATAAATTACTACTTTAGGAGAATATGCTCTCAAGGATTTCATTATCAGTTTGTTGAAATTGTATGTGTAATGAGTTCCATGTTGCGCATGCACATAAAAAAACTATTCAAACAATACTATAATGGAGAAGATCATGTACGATCGGGAATTTAATAGGTCTATTAAAGACCCCGAGAATTTCTGGATGGAACAAGCAGCAAATATCAGTTGGTTCCAAAAACCGCAAAGGGCATTGACCAAAGATGAAAATGGATTTTATCGTTGGTTCAAGGGAGGAAAGCTCAATACCTCATATTTGGCATTGGATGCCCATATAGAAAACGGTAGGGGTGAGGAAATTGCACTTATTTACGATTCTCCCGTTACGCAAACGATCGAGAAAATTACCTATTTAGATCTGAGGGACAGGGTAAGCCGTTTGGCAGGCGGAATGAAGCGGCTAGGCATTGAAAAAGGCGATACTGTGATTATTTATATGCCGATGATACCACAGGCAGTGATTTCCATGTTGGCCTGTGCCCGCTTGGGTGCCATCCATTCGGTAGTATTTGGTGGTTTTGCGCCCCACGAACTTGCTATTCGCATCGATGATGCCAAACCTAAATTGATCATTACGGCAACCTCCGGTATAGAAGTGGATCGAATAATACCCTATAAACCTATGGTGGACGAAGCTATAGGTTTGGCAGCGCATAAGCCAGAGCACGTAATTGTCTACAACAGACGTTTGGGAGCAGCGCGTCCGGATGGAGAAAACGATATCGACTACTCCACTTTAATGAAGATTGCCGACCCGGTTCGGTGTACCGAGGTAGATGCCACAGACCCCTTGTACATATTGTACACCTCCGGAACTACGGGGAAACCAAAAGGAATCATTCGGGATAATGGAGGACATGCCGTAGCCATGTACTATAGTATGAAAAATGTGTACGGTATTAATCCCCGCGAAGTATTCTGGGCCGCCAGCGATGTGGGTTGGGTAGTGGGGCACAGCTATATTGTATACGCCTCCTTGATATATGGTTGCACAACGGTTCTTTTTGAAGGGAAGCCGGTCCGTACTCCGGATGCCTCAACTTTTTGGCGTGTGGTCAGTGACCATAATGTAAAGGTGATGTTTACCGCCCCAACAGCAATTCGAGCAATCAAGAAGGAAGATCCCCAAGGCTCATTTATAGGTCAATTCGATATGAGCGGCCTTCGGTATTTGTTCCTGGCAGGTGAACGATGCGATGTTTCCACCTTAAAATGGGCCGAAGGGAAACTTAAAGTACCGGTAATCGATCATTGGTGGCAAACAGAATCAGGTTGGCCCATTGTGGCCAACATGATGGGCTTTAAAGAACATTTCAAAGTAAAACCGGGGTCTGCCACGAAACCGGTATGTGGTTATGATGTACAGATTTTGCGTGCAGATGGTACGGCAGCCGATAAAGGAGAAGAAGGATATGTTGCGATAAAACTACCTCTGCCCCCAGGAACTTTGCCCAATTTATGGGGAGATACCAACAGATTTGTAAAAGGGTATCTTGACAAGTTCGATGGCTACTATTTTTCAGGGGATGGGGGATATTTGGATGAAGATGGATATGTTTTTATAACTGGGAGGGTAGACGATATTATCAATGTGGCAGGTCACCGATTGTCCACTGCAGAAATGGAAGAGGTGGTAGCCAAGCATCCGGATGTTGCCGAATGTTGTGTTGTGGGAATTGAGGATGATTTAAAAGGACAGATTCCCTTGGCCATAACCGTGCTTAAAGCAGATGCGGACATCGAAAGTTTTCAGTTACAGGCCGAAGTCGTGGCCGATGTAAGAAAGGAAATTGGTCCGGTGGCGTCTTTAAAAAAGGTGTTGGTGGCCGAAAGATTGCCCAAAACCCGATCGGGCAAAATTTTGCGCAAAGTGATACGCGCCATTGCAGATGGAAAACCATATACAACACCTTCCACCATTGATGACCCCGTTATTTTACAGGAAATCCATAATCTATTTGAAGAGCAAATGGTAGGTTCATTTGAGCAAAAGGCGAAACAGTCGAGCTAGATATTATGCTCAGTTTTTGTTGACTCTGAAGGTTACACCTCTGTTGGTTATCACTCTTCCCGTTTTCACGGTCAAGAGGGCTTCATCAGAAATGATCGGGGTACAGCTTCCACTGCTGTTCGAAACAAGTACTCGGTAAATAAATCCGTTGGAGTTCACATCCGGAGTGTTCAAAATAAGATTGGCGGTTTGCGTTCCGGTGTATTCGGAGCCATCGATTATGGTGCTAAAATTACTGCCCCCATCCGTGCTCACTTCCCACTGATAGGTGTCCGCGTTTGTTGTTGCCACGGTAAAACCTCCACTATTGCCCACTACTACCGTTTGATCTGTTGGTTGTGTGGTTATGGTGAACGGCGTTACCGTTATGGTTTGTTGCACATCAATACTGTTCCCGGCATCATCGATTACCCTATAGGTACGGGTAATGGTTTCGGGGTTGGTACCTCCATCACTAACGTCACTTATAAAGGTCACTGTCGGATTTGAGGCACAATTATCGGCCTCATCGGAAATAACCGTAATATCCGCTGCAGGAATATCATCGCTACAATAAACAGAGATAGGTGATGGTGCACTGGCAGTTGGGGCAATTGTATCTACCGTAATTGTAGTGGTAGCCGCAATATTTGGATATGGAGGGTCGCCTGCCATACCGCCATATTCCACCAAATACCCTTTAGGTTGATAACTTCCGCTGGATGCCCCTGTGTTGGAAAGGTCGTTCCAGGAACCATCCAGTCCAACTCCCGGAGCAGTGATATGGGCATAATCCTCATCTCCAGATTGATTGGGCTCCCCGGTATTCCAAAATTCATACCCAAAGGCTGTTCCTCCAGAGGTTCCTCTCCAAAAGAGAGTTCCAGCTTCCGGTCCGGTTACCCAATACCAATCACCTTCGGTGGCGGCATCGCTGGCACCTATCCAACCAGCACCGGGGGCTTGAGCACCCAATAGATCGGATTCGTCCTGCACCGTAATAGTGGCCAAGTAACCTTGTAAACCATAAAATGTCCGTAAGGCAGCGGCATCCCTAGCTGCTGTCCAAGTAATGCCCAAAGAGGGAACATATTCGTAGTAGTGGCCTGTAGACTCCAAATAATTGGCCTCGTTCAATACTATGGAAAAAGTCCGGGTATCTCCAGAACTTACCGTGGCCGTAGTCTGGAATTCAACGGCCGAGATCGCTGCTTCAAATTCGGCCAAGGTAGCAGGTCCGTTCAACAATAATCTTCCTTCGGAAGTATCCCAGCTTGCAGTGATGTTGGGGTGTGTGCCGGTAAGGTTCAAGACATCGCCCGAAACATCGTAGTTGGAGGTTATTTGAATATAAACAGCATCCACTGTACTGCTATCAGGATCTGTAATACTAATCGATTCCACTACTTGTATGGCATTTCCCGGGCAATATAATTGGTCTCCGGTTGCGGTTATGCTCGGTGGGTCGTCTGCGTCCACGGTGTCATCCCTAAAATCCAGATCGCCGCCGGATCCAAGGTCTCCATCGGAATCGGGTAATATCAAGGAACCTCCAATGGCATTCGTAGGGTCGTCAATATCCCCTCCGGGGTCACCATAGCCTGTTGTGGTATCCACGGTATTATCTAATCCGTCATTATCGTTATCCGACCCTGATAGTGTTAGGGATGCTTCTGTCGTGTCACCTGTGCCATCATTGTCGCTATCGGTATCCAAAAAATCGGGAGTACCGTCACCATCCGTATCAATTGCGGACAAGCCACTGCTTTCATAGGCATCGTCGAGACCATCGTTGTCGGCATCATTGCCCGACGGTGCCGTATACCCTGTCGATGTTTGGGCCTCCACATTATCGGGAATGCCATCGCCATCACTATCCAGGTCTTGATAGTTAGGAATGCCATCACCGTCGGTATCTACTGTGGTGCAGTCTACCGTACCGGGGTAACTGGCACCATGGACCCTTGCGCCAATCTGATAGGCCATGACCCTAAACGATTGGAAATTATTAGTGCTGACATTAAATGTAATCTCTGTAATTGAACCCGATGGTATTCCATTGGCGCTTGCCAACCAGCTTCCATTATTGTATTGTATTTGCATATCGGAGGTGGATACTACCGGGTCGGCACTTAAGAATACACTTACCGTGGTGCCGATGGGGATCACTTGTGAAAATTGAAATGAAATGATCGATTGCCCCGGATATGTGGTCGTAGAGTTATAGGCATACGTGGTGCTTGGGTTTCCTTCGGCATTGGAAGCATCACTGAAGTTTTGAATATTTGTTGCGGTCTGTACAAAATTTCCCGTAGCTCCACCACATTCATCCACATTCAGGACGCCATCATTGTCATCATCCACATCGCTGGCATCGTCAATGCCATCACCATCTAAGTCGGCACTGCCTACACTGCAAGTGGAGTACAATTTGGAAAATGGAATGTTCTGTTTGGAAATAGAGGGGCCTTGGTAGGCAACCGATAGGTTTTCCCCTCCGCCATTTTCAAAGAAAAGTACCTGGATATCGTGCAAACCGGTTGTTAGTGTAATGTTCCCCGATCGCTCTCGGGAACTATGTGCCCCATCGTTATTGACCACCTGGGTCCCATTTATATATAATTTGGAGCCATCGTCCGATGTGGTATAAAAAGTATACGAGCCCGGAGTGTCTATTTGGATAAAACCGGTATACCGAATACTAAAGTTATCTCTATCGCCCGGGTCTTCTTGGTTTTGCAGATTATCCACATTAAAACTGGTGTACGTGCCGGATCCAATATATCCAGTCGTTGGGATATTGTCAACAGTACTTCCGGAAGGTGAACTATCGTAGAACTCAAAATCCACTTCACCATTACATATTCCGGATACACCTTCAACCATTACATTATCTATAAAATACTGTTCGTTGTTGTTATTGTTGTCCATCCGTACCCGAATTTCAAGAGTTGAGTTTCCTGAAGTTGGAATGTTTACCGTATACGATGAATCCAAAGGGTCGGAGGCGGATCCAGATGCATTGACAAATTGCTGCCATGTCCCACCATCTAGGCGGTATTCTCCTATAAAATAATCACTCCCGTTTTCCATTTGCGACTGATTGTTTACCCAAGTGTCCAAACTAAAGCTGATAAAGCCGTAGCCTGATATGTCAATTGGGCTAACCGCCCAAGTACCTTCTGATCCCACGTTTCTTCCTCTTAGAGCATTGCTTCTTACGGACAAATTATTGCCGCGGTCAGTTGTCCAGTTGGAAGATGAGGGACCTGTTGCCGTTCCACTTTGGGTATTGTTGGAGTAGCTATCAAAGTTTTCGCTCCAAATAGTGGTTTGTGAAAACGAAAAAAAAGTACCTAAAAGAAAAAATGCCAATAATAGCATCCATCCAGTCGGGAAATGGTTCATTTTCTTTTTGGAGACTGAGGTTGTGCCCATGTAGATTTTAGATATGGTACAAAATTATAAGCCTAAGGCGCGGTGCAAAATAATTGTTGTGAAAGACGGTAAAAGGAAGGTTAACCCTGTAAATATGTGGACAATGTTGAAAATTGATTGGACTTGCCAAAAGCCAACGGGCAGTGAAAAACGGAAATTGAACATCATTTAATAGACTTTGTTATGGTAATTGGTTGAAAAATAGATGGACTAACCTCTATTTTTGTTTGTGGCGAGGTTGCACAAGCGATATAAATTGTTGTATATTTGCAAAACTGAACGGATATAAAAGTATTCATGAGGGGACCTTGAGTCCCCTCTTTTATTACTCATTTCTTATGTTGAAGGATAAAGTGGAATCATTATTGAACCAAGCGTTGGAAGAGTATCAGTCCTTGTTTTTGGTCGATTTTACCGTAGGGGGCGATAATGGGATCAAGGTTGTTTTGGATGGGGATAATGGAGTTAGCCTACAGGATTGTATGAACGTGAGCAGGGCCATTGAACACAACCTAGATCGCGAAGAGGAGGATTTTTCTCTGGAAGTTACATCTGCGGGCGCTACGTCGCCTTTAAGATTGCCGCGTCAGTACAATAAAAATGTTGGAAGAAAATTACAGGTCAGGACCAACTCCGAGGAATTGGAAGGTACGCTGGTCGAAACCTCGACAAATAGCATTACCCTAGAGTGGAAGGCCCGCGAGCCAAAACCAGTGGGTAAAGGAAAAGTTACGGTGCAGAAAACGCAGGAAATTGCCTTTTCTGATATTAAAGAAGCAAAAGTTAAATTAAAATTTTAATTGTAGTAGAATATGGAAAACCTAGCGCTCATCGAATCCTTTTCGGAGTTTAAGGACGATAAGTTTATTGACAGGGTGACCCTTATGGCGATTTTGGAAGAAGTCTTCCGAAGTGCGCTCAAGAAAAAATTTGGTTCTGACGACAATTTTGATATCATTATCAACCCCGATAAAGGTGATTTGGAAATTTGGAGAAACCGAATCGTGGTCGAAGATGGCGAGGTAGAGGAGCCAAATGAAGAAATTTCCTTGTCCGAGGCCAGGAAAATAGAGCCGGATTTTGAGGTGGGTGAAGATGTTTCCGAAGAAGTGAAATTGATCGATTTGGGTAGGCGAGCGATATTGGCATTGCGCCAAAACCTGATTTCTAAGATCCATGAGCACGATAATACCACTATCTACAAGCAATTTAAAGACTTGGAGGGTGAGATTTATACGGCAGAGGTGCATCATATTAGGCACCGTGCCGTAATTTTGTTGGATGACGAAGGCAACGAGATCATTCTTCCAAAAGAAAAACAAATCCCGGCCGATTTTTTCCGTAAAGGAGATAACGTACGAGGTATTATTGAAAGCGTGGAACTTAAAGGAAACAAGCCGGCGATCATAATGTCCAGAACTTCCCCGAAATTCTTGGAGCAATTGTTCTTTCAGGAAATTCCTGAAGTTTTCGATGGTTTGATCTCCATTAAAAAAGCCGTTCGTATTCCAGGCGAAAAAGCAAAGGTCGCTGTGGACTCTTACGATGATAGGATCGATCCCGTTGGGGCTTGTGTAGGTATGAAAGGTTCAAGGATCCATGGAATTGTCCGTGAATTGGGTAATGAGAACATCGATGTAATCAACTGGACCAATAATCCCCAACTAATGGTTACCCGGGCACTAAGTCCTGCCAGAGTATCATCCGTTAAGTTGAACGAGGAGAAGAAAACAGCTCAAGTTTATCTAAAGCCAGAGGAAGTGTCCAAGGCTATTGGTAGAGGAGGTCATAATATTAGATTGGCTGGTCAATTGACTGGTTATGAGATAGATGTGTTTAGGGAAGGTGTAGAGGAAGATGTTGAGCTTACAGAGTTCTCCGATGAAATAGAAGGCTGGGTAATAGAGGAGTTCAAGAAAATAGGATTGGACACTGCACGCAGCGTTTTGGAGCAGGACGTAAAAGATTTGGCGAAACGAACAGATCTTGAAGAAGAAACAATCCAAGAGGTAGTTCGTATCCTCAAGGAAGAATTTGAAGATTAGGCTTATATTAGCAGCGAAAAATTAGGGCAAGTAAAATAATTTATGGCAGAAAATCCAACAATACGACTTAATAAAGTTCTTAGAGAATTGAACATTTCACTGGATAGAGCGGTCGACTATCTCAACTCGGAAGGGCATGAGGTAGAGGCACGTCCTACCACCAAGATTTCCAATGAAGTGTATCAAGTTCTGTTGGATGAATTCCAAACGGATAAGAGCAAAAAGGTTGCTTCCAAGGAAGTTGGTGAAGAAAAAAGAAAGGAGAAGGAAGCTATCCGAATGCGAATGGAGAAAGAGCAGGAGGAGCGCAGATTGGCCAAAGAAAAGAAAGAAGCCGAGCAGCAGGTCGTGAAGGCCAAGGCCGAATTATCCGGTCCAAAGACTGTGGGTAAAATTGATTTGGACAAAAAACCCGAACAACCTAAAAAGGAAGAGCCCAAGAAAGAGGAAGCTCCAAAACCCGAACCGGAAAAGGTTCAGGAAAAAGCTCCTGAAAAAGCTCCTGAAAAAGAAACGCCAAAAGTCGAGGCTCCAGCTCCCGTAAAAGAAAAGCCAGAAGAGAAAACAGAGCAAAAGGTCGAGGTAAAAGAGGAAGAAAAGCAGTCTACGGAAGAGGTAGGCACAGGAACCATAAAGACCAATTATCAAAAACTCTCCGGACCAAAAATAACCGGGGACAAAATAGACTTATCGCAATTTAAAAAGCCTGCGAAAAAGAAAAAAGAAGATACCCAAAAGTCAAAAACTGGCGGAGGGTCTTCCGATGGGGCAGAGCGTAAAAAGCGAAGAAGGAGAATAGTTAAGAATGGCCCACAAGCTGGTGGAGGTCGTAATAACAGAGGAGGCGCGGGTAGAAAAGGACAGCGTTCCAATGCACCCAAGGTAGAGCCTACTGAAGAAGAAGTACAAAAACAAGTACGTGAGACCCTCGAAAAACTACAGGGTAAATCCAACAAAGGTCGAGGAGCAAAATATAGAAGGGAGAAAAGAGATCAGCACCGTCAGCAAACGGAAAAAGATCTTGAACAACAGGAATTGGAAAGCAAGATTTTAAAGGTGACCGAATTTGTTACCGTGAACGAACTTGCCACGATGATGAATGTATCCACTACCCAGATAATTTCAGCGTGTATGTCTTTGGGCATCATGGTAACCATGAATCAGCGATTGGATGCTGAAACACTTTCCATTGTAGCAGACGAATTTGGTTATGAGGTCGAGTTTGTAACGGCCGAGATCGAGGAAACCATCGATGAGGTGGAGGATGCTCCCGAAGACTTGAAACCAAGGGCGCCCATTGTTACTGTAATGGGGCACGTAGACCACGGTAAAACATCGCTTCTGGATTACATTCGTGAAGAAAATGTAATCGCAGGGGAAAGTGGAGGAATTACGCAGCATATTGGAGCCTACGGTGTATCACTGGAAGATGGTCAAAGAATCGCTTTCTTGGATACTCCGGGTCACGAAGCGTTTACCGCAATGAGGGCTCGTGGAGCACAGGTAACCGACATTGCCATTATCGTAATTGCAGCGGATGACGATATCATGCCGCAAACGAAAGAAGCAATCAGCCATGCCCAAGCAGCCGGGGTGCCCATAGTATTCGCGATCAACAAAGTGGATAAGCCTACGGCAAATCCTGATAAGATAAAAGAAGGATTGGCGCAAATGAACCTTTTGGTCGAAGATTGGGGGGGTAAAGTGCAATCGCACGATATTTCCGCAAAAACTGGTCAAGGAGTTCAAGAGCTTTTGGAAAAAGTTTTGCTTGAGGCCGAGTTATTGGAATTGAAAGCAAATCCAGAACGTTTGGCAACGGGAACCGTGGTAGAAGCATTTTTGGACAAAGGCCGGGGTTATGTGGCGACCATTTTGGTCCAGACCGGTACATTGAACATTGGTGATTATGTATTGGCGGGAACCTGTAGCGGTAAAGTTAAGGCCATGCAAGATGAAAGAGGACATAATATTACAAGTGCCGGACCCTCCACGCCAATATCTATTTTGGGATTGGACGGGGCGCCGCAGGCAGGTGATAAGTTCCATGTGTTGGAAGATGAGCGGGAAGCCAAGCAAATTGCGGCAAAACGTTCCCAATTACAACGCGAACAATCCGTAAGAACACAACGTCACATTACATTGGACGAAATTGGACGTAGAATTGCGTTGGGTGACTTCCAGGAGCTGAACATTATCCTAAAAGGTGATGTAGATGGTTCTGTAGAAGCTTTAACGGATTCCTTCCAAAAATTGTCCACAGATGAGATACAAGTCAACATCATACATAAAGGCGTAGGAGCGATAACAGAATCCGATGTATTGTTGGCTAGTGCCTCCGATGCGATTATAATCGGATTTAACGTAAGGCCGATGGGCAATGCTCGAACCATTGCCGATAAAGAGGAGATCGATATCAGGACCTACTCCATTATTTATGACGCCATCAACGATCTTAAAGATGCGATGGAAGGCATGTTGTCTCCAGAGATGAAAGAAGAAATCACCGGTAATGCCGAGATTAGGGAGACTTTCAAGATTTCGAAAGTGGGAACCATTGCTGGATGTATGGTCACCAGTGGTAAAATCTTTAGAAACTCCAATATTAGGCTGATCAGGGATGGTGTAGTAATCTATACCGGGGAGCTCGCCTCGTTGAAGCGATTCAAGGATGATGTAAAAGAAGTTTCCAAAGGATACGACTGCGGACTACAGATCAAGAATTACAACGATATTAGGGAAGGGGATATAGTAGAGGCCTTCCAAGAAGTGGCAGTGAAGAAAAAGCTGTAACGAGTATAATTCTAATTAAAAAAACCCGCTCATCGAGCGGGTTTTTTAGTTATTTAGAAGTGCTTTCTTCAGGTTTCAGGAGCATGGCGTCCGGATATTTTTTTCGTACTTCAAGATATTTCCTCTCGGCCTCCAATTTGGTCCTAAATTTTCCTAGCCTTACACGGTAGGTGGGAGATTCAAACTCTATTTTGGAATACCAGTCAGGGAAATCTACTTCTACTTGGTTCAATAGGTCTTGAGCCTTTTCAAAACTCCCAAAGCCCACTTGTATTTGATAAAAACCACTGTTTGCATTTACCTTGGCATACAGTTGAACCAATTGATCGATTTTCGGGTCTTGTTGAATGGTCACTTGGGCTTGCTGTGCCGAAAGGTGAGTGGCAAAGCCTATAATTAGTGCTGTGAATAGCGTGGTTTTCATAGTGTTTCAGTATTGTGATTATAACGCTTGTTGCAAAAGTAAATTATTATAGGTTAAACAAGTTGAAGCAAAGTTATTTAGAATCTTTATAAATTATGAGTTATAAATACCTTAACATTTCAAAAAATGCTTGTATGTCTTACTTTTGTGACCACTCTTGGTAGGGTGAAAAGCTATTGTTCTCAAACTCAATAGAAAGAATCGTGCCAAGGATTTCGATAGAAATTTCACGAATATGAAAAAGGTTTTATACCGCCATCTATTTTCAAAAGTTTTAGGTTTAACTTTCCTATTGTTCTCCACATCTTTTTATGCTCAAGAAGAGGCTGATGCCGCTGCTGAACAAACAGTGGAAGCTGTCGGAGGAGACCCGGTAAAGGGGAAACAACTGTTTAATCAGAACTGTGCCGCCTGTCACGCATTGGAGCGTAAAATGACGGGGCCTGCACTGGCCAATGTAGAAACAAGGTTGGCTGAGGATGAAGGTTTGGACAAGGAATGGATCTATCAATGGATCAAGAATAGTCCTGCCATGATTTCCGCTGGAGATGCTTATGCTGTAAAAATATACGCAGAGTACAATCAAGCGGCAATGACCCCGTTCCCGACGTTGTCTAATCAGGATATCGATGATATTTTGGCGTATACTGCCGCTCCGCCGCCCGCGCCTGCAGCTGCTACAGCTGCTGCCGCCACTGGAGGTGATGCTGGTGGATCAACTTCCGGTATTTCCAACGAAATGATACTTGGCGCATTGGTGTTGGTGTTCGGTCTGTTGGTCATGATGTTGATCTTGGTGAACAAGACCTTGCGCAGAATAGCCGAAGCAAATGGTGTTGTAATTGCGCAGGAGAAAGAAAAGCGCTTGCCAATTTGGAAAGCATTTGTTCAAAATCAGTTCTTGGTGCTGGTAAGTGTAGTGTTCTTGCTTTTGGCAAGTGCGTACTTTGCTTACGGTTGGATGATGCAGGTAGGTATCGATCAGGGATATGCCCCGGTTCAGCCAATCCATTATTCGCACAAAATTCACGCTGGAGATAATAAGATTGAGTGTAAGTATTGTCACTCTTCCGCAAGGACTTCCAAGCATTCCGGGATTCCTTCCCTTAATGTTTGTATGAACTGTCACAAATCTATCTACGAATACACCGGTAATCCAGAAGGTCCTTCAGCTGAAGATTTGGCCAATGGATATACCAATGAATTTTATACGGGCGAAATCAAGAAATTGTACAAAGCGGTCGGTTGGGACGAGGAAAACCAAAGCTATACTGGTGAAACACAACCAGTGGAGTGGGTTAGAATCCATAACTTACCGGATTTCGCATACTTTAATCACTCTCAGCACGTATCCGTTGCAGGAATTGAGTGTCAGACATGTCACGGTCCAGTAGAGGAAATGGAAGTTATGTATCAGCATGCTCCATTGACTATGGGTTGGTGTATCAATTGTCACAGGGAGACCAATGTGAAGGTTGAAGGTAATGATTACTACGAGGCAATTCATGAAGAATTGTCCAAAAAGTATGGTGTTGAGGAATTGACCGCTGCCATGATGGGCGGTTTGGAGTGTGGTAAGTGTCACTATTAAGAATTAAAAGAAGATAATCTCAGATATATCGTATGGCATCAAACAAAAAATATTGGAAAAGTGAAGCGGAGTTGAATCCGAACGATTCCATTGTTGAGGCGCTAAGAAACAACGAGTTTACAGAGGAGATTCCCGTTGATGACTTTTTGGGGGACAAGGAAAAACTGTCCGCCTCCAATACTTCAAGAAGGGATTTCTTGAAATATGTCGGCTTCAGTACTGCGGCAGCAACCGTTGCAGCGTGCGAGGGACCTGTTCACAAATCTATACCGTATGTGGTCCAGCCGGACAATATTGTTCCGGGTGTGGCCAATTACTATGCTACAACTATAGCGGATGGTTTTGATTTTGCCAGTATTTTGGTGAAGACCCGTGAGGGAAGACCGATAAAAATTGAAAACAATACAGATGCAAAGGTAAATGGTGGGGCCAATGCGCGAGTGCAAGCCTCTGTTTTGTCTCTGTATGATAGTAAAAGGGTCCAAGGGCCAATGGCCAATGGTGAGCCTATGGAGTGGAAGGTGCTGGATGCTACGGTGATGGCCAAGCTGAACTCTTTGAAGGGTTCCAGTAAGCAAATTGCCCTTTTGACGCAGACATATGCAAGTCCGTCCACAGCAAAATTAATTTCCGAATTTAAAGAGGCTTACGGAGAAAACGTGAACCACGTGGTTTACGATGCAATTTCCGAAGATGCTGCACTTAATGCATTTAATAAGGTGTACGGTGAACGTGCCTTGGCCGATTATGATTTTGAAAAAGCTGAATTGATAGTGTCCTTCGGAGCTGATTTCTTGGGAGATTGGCAAGGTGGGGGCTATGATTCCGGTTATGCAAAAGGACGTATTCCAAAGAACGGGAAAATGTCCAGGCATATTCAGATGGAGTCCAATATGTCCTTGGCCGGCGCCAATGCCGACAAGAGATATCCAATGACCCCAACCCAGCAGAAAATTGCGCTGGCCAAATTGTATGGCAAGTTAAATGGTAGCAGTGTAGGTGGTGGTACATCTGATGTGGATGCTGCCGTGGACCAAGTTGCTGCCGAAATCAAAAAAGCAGGCAGCAAAGCAGTTGTTGTTACCGGATTAAATGATGAGAATGCACAATCCGTTGTATTGGCGATCAATAAATTGTTGGCTAGTGAGGCATTTGATCCGATCAAGCCAAAATATGTGCGCCAAGGAGATGCTGCAAAGGTGAATAAATTGATATCGGATATGAATGCCGGTCGTGTAGGTATGTTGATTACCGACGGTGTAAATCCAGCGTATTCATTGCCAAATGCAGAAGAGTTTGTTGCTGGTTTGGATCAGGTAGATATTTCTGTAGCTTTTGCGTTCAATAATGATGAGACGGCACAGTCGTCCGATTATGTGGCGGCATCATCCCATTATTTGGAATCATGGGGCGATGCAGAGTTCAAAAAAGGACAATATAGTTTAATGCAGCCAGCCATTCGTGAGTTGTTTGATACGAGACAGTTTCAGACGGCACTTTTGAAATGGATGGGTGTGGAAAAAACATACTACGAATACATTAAGGAAAATTGGAATACTGCTATTCTGCAAGGAGGTTCTTGGAACAAAGCTTTGCAGGATGGGGTATTTGAGGTTTCCGTGATGAATACAGAAAATGACGAGGTTGCTTCGGTGAATGAAGGCGAGGAAGAGCAACCGGAAATTGTACCAATAGCGTCCGCGATACGTTCTTTGGTGAATTCCACAAGCCCGGGCACGGAGCTGGTACTTTACTCAAAAGTGGGTATGGGCGACGGTCGCCAGGCGAACAACCCTTGGTTGCAAGAGTTCCCTGATCCGATTTCGAGGGTGTCTTGGGACAACTATGTTACCGTTTCCAAGGCCGATGCTGAAACTTGGGGATTGGAGAACACCATAGTGGCCGATGGCGGTCTAAATGGTAGTTATGTCAATCTTACTGTTGATGGAAAGGTCCTGGAGAATGTTCCTGTGATCGTTCAGCCAGGACAAGCAGTGGGTACTGTAGGGCTTTCGTTTGGATACGGTAAAAAAGCCGGAATGCAGCAAGAGATGGCCACAGGGGTCAATGCATACGCTTTATATAGTAATTTTTCCGATGTACAGTCGGTTACGATAGAAAAATCAGCAGGAGTTCATGAGTTTGCCTGTGTGCAATCTCAAAAAACACTGATGGGTAGGGGGGATATCATCAAAGAAACTACTTTGGAGATTTTCAATACCAAAGATCATGCGGAATGGAACCCAATGCCGCATGTATCATTGAATCATCAGGAAATACCTGTTACCTCTCCAGATGCAGACCTTTGGGAGGAGTTTGATAGAAGTATAGGGCATCACTTTAACTTGTCCATCGATCTAAATGCATGTACCGGATGTGGTGCTTGTGTCATCGCATGTCATGCCGAGAACAATGTTCCGGTTGTCGGAAAGATGGAGATGCGCCGTTCCAGAGATATGCACTGGTTGCGAATAGACAGGTACTACTCTTCCGAAGAGACCTTTGAGCAAGATAACGAGAAGAAAGAAGGCATGGATGGCCTTTGGGGAGAAAATGGTTCTCTTGGAGGCTTTAGGGAGATGGAAGATCCGTCGGCCAATCCACAGGTAGCCTTCCAGCCGGTAATGTGTCAACATTGTAATCATGCACCTTGTGAAACTGTTTGTCCGGTAGCGGCAACATCGCATAGTAGACAGGGTCAAAACCATATGGCTTACAACCGTTGTGTAGGAACAAGATACTGTGCCAACAACTGTCCTTATAAAGTTCGTAGATTCAACTGGTTCTTGTACAATAACAACGACGAGTTCGATTTTAATATGAACAATGATTTGGGTAAAATGGTACTTAATCCAGACGTTAATGTGCGTTCTAGGGGGGTTATGGAAAAATGCTCAATGTGCATCCAAATGACCCAAAAGACCATTTTGGACGCGAAGAGAGACGGTCGAGTGCTGAAAGATGGTGAGTTCCAAACTGCTTGTTCTGCAGCATGTAGCAGCGGGGCTATGGTGTTCGGCGATGTAAACGATCACGATAGTAAAGTGGCCAAATTGAAAGAGGATGATAGGATGTACCATTTGTTGGAGCATGTGGGAACAAAACCAAACGTGTTCTACCATGTTAAGGTAAGAAACACCAACGAGGCTTAATCAATAAAAAAAGAAGTAACTAGAAGATAAATTATGGCGTCGCATTACGAAGCACCTATTCGAAAGCCCTTAGTAGTCGGAGACAAAGGTTACCACGATGTAACCGTGGATATTGCCCGTCCGGTTGAGGGAAAGGCCAACAAACAATGGTGGATTGTTTTTTCTATCGCATTAGTGGCATTCCTTTGGGGTCTAGGATGTATCATTTACACCATTTCAACAGGTATTGGGGTTTGGGGTCTTAACCGAACCGTAAACTGGGCCTGGGATATTACCAACTTTGTATGGTGGGTAGGTATTGGTCACGCAGGTACACTGATTTCAGCAGTACTTTTGCTTTTCCGTCAAAAATGGAGAATGGCAATTAACCGTTCGGCGGAAGCTATGACCATTTTCTCGGTTGTGCAGGCGGGTTTGTTCCCGATCATTCACATGGGCCGTCCTTGGTTGGCATATTGGGTACTTCCCATTCCTAACCAATTTGGTTCCCTTTGGGTAAACTTTAACTCACCATTACTTTGGGACGTATTTGCGATATCGACCTATCTTTCTGTATCGTTGGTATTCTGGTGGACAGGATTACTGCCCGATTTCGCGATGATCCGCGATAGAGCGGTAAAACCATTCCAGAAGAAAATATATAGCTTATTGAGCTTTGGTTGGACAGGTAGAGCCAAGGATTGGCAGCGTTTTGAGGAAGTTTCCTTGGTATTGGCCGGTTTGGCAACACCTTTGGTACTTTCTGTACACACCATTGTATCCTTTGACTTTGCCACATCGGTGATTCCTGGATGGCACACGACCATTTTCCCTCCTTACTTTGTTGCGGGAGCAATTTTCTCTGGATTTGCCATGGTGAACACGCTTTTGATCATTATGCGTAAAGTGTGTAATCTTGAGGCTTACATTACCGTACAGCATATCGAATTGATGAACATTGTAATCATGATTACAGGTTCCATTGTAGGATGCGCCTACATAACTGAGTTGTTCATTGCTTGGTATTCCGGAGTGGAGTACGAGCAGTACGCTTTCTTGAACAGGGCTACAGGACCTTATGCATGGGCTTATTGGGCAATGATGACCTGTAATGTGTTCTCGCCTCAGTTTATGTGGTTCAAAAAGTTGCGTACCAGTATTATGTTCTCTTTCTTCATTTCGATTGTGGTAAACATTGGAATGTGGTTCGAGCGTTTTGTGATCATCGTTACATCGTTGCACAGGGATTATTTGCCATCCTCATGGACCATGTTCTCCCCAACATTTGTGGATATTGGAATTTTTATTGGAACCATCGGATTCTTCTTTGTCCTGTTCCTCTTGTATTCAAGAACATTCCCTGTAATAGCGCAAGCCGAGGTAAAATCAATTTTGAAATCATCTGGAGAGAAGTATAAAAAATTAAGGGATGCTGGTCAACCTCTTTATCAAATGCCACAAGGTGTAAATAAAGTAGTGGGTTATGAAGAGCCCATAACGGATGACGTGTTGATGGGCGAAGTAAAGCCTACAGAAGGTGATAATGTAGGTGTGACCGAATTGCTGAGCAGTATAGGTACATTCGATGCCGCTACGGAAACACCGGACGATTTGAAAGAAATCAAGGGAGTTGGGCCAGAAATGGAGCGAACCTTGAACGAAATAGGTATTTACACCTATGCACAGGTCGCCAGAATGACCGAAAAGGAGTATAATCTGTTGGACTCTATTACCGGAAGGTTCCCAGGTCGTGCGCAACGTGACGATTGGGCGGGTCAAGCGAAGTTGTTAAACGATAAAAAATAATTATGGCATCAAAAGTTATACAAGCACTTTATACCGATGACGATGTGTTGATGCATGCCGTAAAAAAGGTTAGGGCAGAACACCATCATATAGAGGAGGTGTACACCCCGTTCCCTGTTCACGGTCTAGACAAAGCAATGGGATTGGCCGATACAAGAATCGCTATCACTTCATTCCTGTATGGATGTTTGGGATTGACCGTGGCCGTGGTTATGATGAACTTTATTATGATCGAGGATTGGCCACAGGATATTGGAGGTAAGCCAAGTTTTAGCTACCTGGAAAACATGCCGGCCTTTGTACCGATTATGTTCGAGCTTACCGTTTTCTTTGCAGCCCACTTAATGGTGATCACATTTTATCTTAGAAGTAGGATGTGGCCCTTTAAAAAGGCGGAAAACCCAGATAAAAGAACCACTGATGACCATTTTTTGATGGAGCTAGGTGTTCACGATAACGAGAATGAACTTGCCGAGCTGTTATGGGAAACAGGAGCGGTAGAAGTAAAAGTTACAGAAAAGGAGTCTTAATAATATGAAGCAATTAGGTAAAATAAGTCTTGCTTTGGCCTTGGTACTGTTTGCAGCCTCTTGTGCAGATAAGAACAGTCCAAACTACCAATTCATGCCAAACATGTACGAAACCGTAGGGTACGAAACTTATCAAGGTGTTGATAATGGATTGTTTCCTGATGGAACAGAGGCCATGTTGCCCGTAGAGGGGACCATTAATAGAGGTTACATGCCCTACGAAATAGAAAACACTCCGGAAGGTAAAGAAATGGCAAGGTTGAACCCAAGTCCATTGGATTCGCTCAATAGTGAAAAGAATTTAGCAAGAGGCAAGGAGCTGTACGATATTTATTGTGCCATATGTCACGGAGCTAAAGGAGATGGTCAAGGAAACCTTGTAAAAAGAGAAAAAATATTGGGTGTTCCCAGCTATGCAGATGCAGCTAGAAACATTACTGTCGGAACTACATATCATGCCATTTATTACGGGTTGAACTCAATGGGTTCTTACGCCTCACAGTTCGCCAATGAAGAAGAAATGTGGCAAGTGTCCGAATATGTGATGAAATTAAAGGAAGACCTAACAAAATAATAGGATAAGAAGAAACTATGTATACCTTTTCAAACAAACTTAGACTTGGATCTTTCATAGCCATGGGGCTTGGATTTATTTTCCTAGTAATTGGTTTTGTATCTGCCCCATCAACGGTGGAGGAAGCCAAGGCCATGGTAGCAGTGCATGACGATGGTCATGGAGGAGGGCATGCAGAAGCAGCCGATGCCCATGGCGTAGCAGAAGGTCACGGAGCCGAAGCTGCACATGGAGAAACACACGATGCTTCTCACGATGAGCATTTGTTGCACCAGTTGCAAAACCGTCCATGGTCCGCACTTTACGTAGCAGCATTCTTTTTCTTTATGATTTCTTTGGGAGTATTGGCCTTTTACGCCATACAACGTGCTGCACAAGCAGGATGGTCCCCATTGCTCTTTAGGGTGATGGAGGGTATTACGGCATATCTTGTTCCCGGAGGTATCATTGTATTTGTAATATTATTGCTATCGGTATTGCACATGAACCACATGTTCGTATGGATGGATGCAGACACAGTGGCACACGATAAACTATTACAAGGCAAGGCGGGGTATTTGAACCCAACTTTCTTTTTGATAAGAGCAGCTATATTCTTAGGTGGATGGATTTTTTACCGTCAGTATTCCAGAAAATTGTCCTTGGCGCAAGATGAGTCGGACGATAACAGTAATTTTGTGAAGAATTTTAGATGGTCTGCCGCTTTCTTGGTATTCTATTTAATTTCTGAGTCCATGATGTCTTGGGATTGGATCATGAGCTTGGACCCACACTGGTTCAGTACCCTATTTGGATGGTATGTTTTTGCAAGTATGTTCGTATCCGGGATCACTGTTATTGCCATGGTAACCGTATACCTAAAATCAAAAGGATATCTAGAGCAAGTAAATGATAGTCATATCCACGATTTGGCCAAGTTTATGTTCGGTATCAGTATATTCTGGACGTACTTATGGTTCTCTCAGTTTATGCTTATTTGGTATGCGGATATACCAGAAGAGGTAACTTACTATATAGCCCGTTTCCAGGACTATAAACTGCCTTTCTTTGGAATGTTGGTTCTTAACTTTGTGTTCCCATTATTGGTTCTTATGAACAGCGACTATAAAAGGGTAAACTGGTTTGTTATCATGACGGGAATAGTGGTGCTGTTTGGGCACTATTTGGATATTTTTAATATGGTAATGCCTGCAACGGTAGGGGATCAATGGTATATTGGTCTTCCAGAAATAGGAGGTATTTTGTTCTTTGGAGGTTTGTTCGTTTACTGGGTATTCACAGCGTTGACCAAAGCGCCATTACAACCCAAACGAAACCCATTTATTGAAGAGAGTAGACATTTTCATTATTAATACGATTTAAGTCTTAGATAGATATACGATGACTGCATTATTAACATTGACTGTTTTAGTATTGGTTGCGATTGCCATTTGGCAGATGACCAAGATTTTTGAATTATCGCAAACTAAAACAGAAAACGCTGAAATAGCCAACGATTCCGATAACAAGAACAATGGATACCTATTGTTTGCTTTTTTGATCTTTATCTATGGAATCACCATTTTCAGTTTTGCCAAATATTCTAAAATGTTATTGCCCGAAGCGGCATCAGAGCACGGTGGTGAGTACGACCAATTGATGTGGGTCTCAATGGCCATAATTTTCTTTGTACAGACCATTACACAAGCTTTGTTGCATTACTTCGGATACAAGTACAGAGGGCAAAAGGGCAGAAAAGCACTCTTTTTTGCCGATAATGATAGACTGGAGTTTATCTGGACTATTATCCCGGTAATCGTGTTGGCAGGTTTGATTCTGTGGGGTCTTTACACTTGGACCAATATCATGGATATTAACGAGGACGATGATCCGTTGATCGTTGAACTATACGCCCAGCAGTTTAACTGGACAGCCCGTTATGCCGGAGAGGATAACGTACTGGGTGATGCAAACGTACGCTTGATTGATATAGGTAAAGCAAATGTTTTAGGTTTGGACGAATCCGACCCCAATGCAGAGGACGATATTATTGTAAAGGAATTGCACTTGCCCGTTGGACGCAAAGTAAACATTAAAATGAGGTCTCAAGATGTATTGCACTCAGCATATATGCCGCACTTTAGAGCTCAGATGAACTGTGTGCCCGGTATGATCACACAATTCTCCTTCACACCTACGGTTACAACCGAAGAAATGCGCTTAAACCCGGATGTTGCGGACAAAGTAAAGCGAACCAATGCCCTTAGGGCAGAATGGGCTGCAGAGGGTAAGCCTAATTCGGACCCATGGGAGTTCGATTATGTTCTATTGTGCAACAAAATATGCGGAAAATCCCATTATAACATGCAGATGAAGATTATAGTGGAGACCGAGGAAGAGTACAATAAGTGGCTTGCCGAGCAAAAAACGTTCAAAGAAACTGTTATGGTGGACGAGAGCGGAGAGCAAGCATTCAACACCGAAGACGGCGAAGAAGTAGCTTTGGAAGAAACAACTTCGGTAGAGTAACAAGCAACAAAAAATAACAAAAAAAAATTAATTGAAATATGTCTGAAGTAGCCCATGTAAGTCACGATGATCACCACGATGATCATGGACATCACCATAAGGAAACTTTCATTACAAAATACATTTTCAGTCAGGACCATAAGATGATATCCAAACAGTATCTCATCACTGGTCTAATTATGGGATTCATTGGTATAGCCATGTCATTGTTGTTTAGAATGCAATTGGCCTGGCCGGGTGAATCTTTCGGAATATTTGAAGCTGTTTTGGGGAAATGGGCCCCGGACGGTGTAATGGATGCCGATATTTATTTGGCATTGGTTACTATACACGGTACCCTAATGGTGTTCTTTGTACTCACACAGGGTCTTAGTGGTACGTTCAGTAACTTACTTATTCCATTACAAATCGGAGCAAGGGATATGGCTTCCGGATTTATGAACATGCTTTCTTACTGGATGTTCTTTGTTTCGTCTGTAATTATGATTATTTCTTTGTTTGTGGAAGCAGGACCGGCCGCTGCAGGTTGGACCATTTATCCACCATTGAGTGCACTGCCCATGGCCCAACCGGGTTCTGGTATGGGTATGACACTTTGGTTGGTTTCCATGGCAATATTCATCGCATCTTCACTTTTGGGATCTTTGAACTATATCGTAACGGTAATCAACCTTAGAACAAAAGGGATGTCCATGACACGTTTGCCATTAACGGTGTGGGCTTTCTTTGTAACTGCGATAATCGGTGTGGTATCATTCCCGGTATTGCTTTCTGCCGCTTTGTTATTGATCATGGATAGAAGTTTTGGAACATCATTCTTCTTGTCCGATATCTTTATTCAGGGAGAAGTATTGCATTACCAAGGAGGATCTCCAGTACTGTACGAACATTTGTTCTGGTTCTTGGGACACCCTGAGGTGTACATTGTATTGTTGCCAGCATTAGGTATTACATCCGAAGTAATGTCTACAAACGCAAGAAAACCTATTTTTGGATATAGAGCAATGGTTGCATCGATTTTGGCAATTGCATTCTTGTCCACAATAGTTTGGGGACACCACATGTTCGTGTCCGGTATGAATCCATTCTTAGGATCCGTATTTACATTTACCACATTATTGATCGCCATACCATCGGCGGTTAAGGCCTTTAACTATATCACTACATTATGGAAGGGAAATCTGCAGTTGAATCCTGCAATGTTGTTTTCCATTGGGTTGGTGTCAACATTTATCACCGGAGGTCTAACAGGAATAATATTGGGAGATAGTACATTGGATATCAATGTTCACGATACATACTTTGTAGTGGCACACTTCCACTTGGTTATGGGTATCTCCGCATTGTACGGAATGTTCGCAGGAATTTATCACTGGTTCCCGAAAATGTTCCAAGGCCGTATGATGAACAAAAACTTGGGCTACGTCCACTTCTGGATTACTGCAGTTTGTGCTTATGGGGTTTTCTTTCCAATGCACTTTGTAGGTATGGCCGGAGTACCAAGACGTTATTACGAAAACACGGCGTTCCCAATGTTCGATGAATTGACCAACGTCCAAGTATTAATGACCGTATTTGCACTGATTGCTGGCCTTGCCCAATTGATTTTTGTGTACAACTTTATATCCAGTATTTTCTACGGTAAAAAAGGACCGGTCAACCCATGGGGATCAAATACATTGGAATGGACTACCCCACGCGAGCACATCCACGGAAACTGGCCTGGGGAAATCCCACATGTGTACCGATGGGCTTACGATTATAGTAAGACATACGAAAATGGTGAGTATATTATTGCGGGACAAGATTTTGTTCCACAGAACGTTCCATTGCAAGAGAACGAGGAAGAACTCAATCATTAAGATCAAGAATATATTATTGTACAAACTGAGCCCGTCCCATAAGGATGGGCTTTTTTATTGGATTAGATTTTATGCTGAATTGTATATCTTTAAAGGAAGATCCCCTTATCAAAAAGCAAACCATCATGAAAAAGATTGTAATCTTAATATTGATCACCTTCCCAATATTATCCAATGCACAACGAAAGCCTAAAATAAAGGGGAGCAGAATTGTCTCCGAGCTGAGCGAAGAATTGCCTCCCTTTAACGCCATTGTGCTCAACGATGATCTGGATATTCGATTGAACAAAGCACTAGGGCCAGGGTATCACTTGATCGCCGATGATAACTTGATCGATATACTCAAGTTTGAAGTGCAAGAAGGCACTTTGGTAATTAGTTCTTACTATAATATTACGGCAAAGAAACAACTGGAAATTACAATCAATTATACAGATTTACAGGCAATAACAGTAAAGAACGGCAGCGTGGTTTCCAACGAAGTAATAGATACCGAGCAATTGTTTGTGGATGGATTTAACAACACCAAATTGGATATTCGGGCCAATGCAGCTATAATGGATATAAATTTGGAAGATACCAGTAGTGGAACATTTAATGTGGAAGTGGATTCCCTTAATGTAAATTTACGGGCCCGTTCAGATGCCTATGTATATGCGCAGATGGATTCTGGGGCATTGGATTTGGAAGATAATTCATCTTTGACCATCGAAGGTACATCCGATAGGTTGCAAGCCAATATATTGGATTATGCAAAATATAAGGGCGAGACCATGGAAGTAGGGTCTTATCAACTTATAATTAGCGGAAACTCCAATGCAAGGGTCTATGCATTTAAGGATATTGCTATTAAAGCAACACAAGATGCTAGAATTTACCTGTACGGAACGCCCAAGATAGCAATAGATGAGTTTTTGGACACAGTACAACTCATAAAAAAGGAATAGCTTTAAAAATCACCGTTAATTGAAAAGGTCATCAAGTTGTGCATAGCAGAGCTTTTCAATTATATTTGTTGAACGATGAACGAAAATTTAGATCCTACCGCCGAAAACCTATCACCAGAAGAGTTCGATATAGAAAGAGCTCTCCGGCCAATTAGCTTCGATGATTTTACAGGACAGGCTCAAGTGCTCGAAAACCTAAAGGTTTTTGTGCAAGCGGCCAATTTAAGGGGTGAAGCTTTGGATCATACTCTTTTTCATGGTCCCCCCGGCTTGGGTAAAACAACCTTGGCCCACATATTGGCCAATGAACTTGGAGTAAATATTAAGGTTACATCTGGGCCTGTTTTGGATAAACCTGGGGATTTGGCAGGCCTTTTGACCAATTTGGATGAACGTGATGTACTGTTTATAGATGAAATCCACAGATTGAGCCCCATTGTAGAGGAATATTTGTACTCCGCCATGGAGGATTATAAAATCGATATTATGATCGAGACGGGGCCGAATGCACGTACCGTTCAAATAAACCTGAGCCCTTTTACATTGATAGGGGCAACTACGCGGTCCGGATTGTTGACTGCCCCCATGAGAGCCCGATTTGGAATACAGAGTAGGCTGGAATATTACAACACCGAACTATTGTCCACTATAGTTGAGCGCAGTGCCGAGATACTAAAGGTCCCCATTACCAACGATGCAGCCATCGAAATTGCGGGACGAAGCAGGGGGACACCGAGAATTTGCAACGCACTTTTAAGAAGGGTCCGGGATTTTGCCCAGATCAAAGGGAATGGCAACATAGATCTCGAGATTTCACAATTTGGACTCAAAGCACTTAATGTGGATGCACATGGCCTAGATGAAATGGACAATAAAATTTTGAGCACCATCATCGATAAGTTTAAAGGAGGTCCAGTGGGAATAACTACCTTGGCAACCGCTGTATCCGAAAGTGCAGAAACCTTGGAAGAAGTATACGAACCATTTTTAATACAACAAGGGTTTATTATGCGAACACCAAGAGGTAGGGAGGTTACAGAACTTGCTTACAAACACTTGGGCAGAGTAAAGGGAGGTACTCAGGCGGGATTGTTTTAAAGCTGATGGTAGTAACAATCCTATTAACTTTTACCGTTACGTTAAAAATCTTTTTGTATCTTGTTTATTGTATTCATTTACAAGGTTCTATTAGGTTATTTAAACCAAAGAAATTCCCTACTTTTCCCTCATGCCAATTAAAAGTACATAAGGTTGTATTCCCAAAGTACACCACATTTTATTAAGATCAACGTGCATTTTTCTAAGTAGATGACGGGAAACCATCCTAAATATTCGCCAATATCCAATTCTGATAAGATTCCGGAGCTTTCCGGTCAAATACGTAAGTTAATGGTCCAAGTAGGTATTGGGGTAGGCCTTATTTTGATATTGGCCATTACATTGTTATTGTTTCAGTTTGGGATTGGTAGCACTAATGGTAACCTGGCCCCAGTTCCCGATGATGTATACCGTATGGATTACAATGTGTACAATCTATCATCCACTATAAAAAATGAAAAAATCAAACTTGGATTCGAGATTTTTAGAAATACAACATTGCATGTAGGACCCAAACAAAAAGATTCAGTCAAAATGTATGCAGGCAATAACTTGGCCTGCGCCAGTTGCCATATAAACGGAGGAACCAAACCCTTCGCGGCACCATTGATCGGTGTGGTAAAACGTTTCCCACAATTTAGAGGTCGAGAAAACAAAATGGGAACCATTGAAGAAAGGGTCAATGGCTGTCTGGAGCGGAGCATGAATGGTAGAATATTGCCTGTAGCATCACAAGAAATGCAAGCCCTTATAGCTTATTTGGATTGGTTGGGCCGAGCAACTCCCCCGAACGGCAAGATCGAGGGACAGGGCTTCTTGAAGATTCAAATCCCTAATAGGGCAGTAGATCTTGCTCATGGCGAATCCGTTTACAAAGAACATTGCGTTATCTGTCATGGTCTGGACGGACAGGGGCAACTATTGGCCGAAAACGACCAATATCTGTACCCTCCATTGTGGGGCAGTGATTCCTATAACAATGGTGCGGGCATGACCCGCGTAATCACCGCGGCCCAATTTATAAAAGGTAATATGCCATTTGGCACTACATACGACAAACCTGTTCTTACCGACGAGCAAGCCTACGATGTGGCAGGGTACATCAATCAGAAAATAAGACCTACCAAGCCCAATAGAGAGGCAGACTTTCCAGATCTGGTCAAAAAACCCGTATCTACGCCCTATGGTCCTTATGTGGATCCCTTCTCTCCCGAGCAGCACCAGTTAGGCCCGTTCCAGCCTATCATGGATTACTACCTTAAGGAACATCAACTTCGTAAAACCAAGTAAACACTACAAGCAATGAAAACAACAAGAACAACATCAAGACGAAATTTTATGGGAGCTATGATGCTGGGTGCCTCTGCATCCACATTAATGACCTTTACCAATCCCGTTTTAGCGGGGATGGCCGATTACACCGAGTCGGAAATGAACGATGCGGAGGCATGGATGAAAACAATAAAAGGAAAACATAGAGTGGTATACGATGGTTCATATCCACATCACGGATTTCCCATAATTTGGAACTGGGCCTATTATTTGTCCAACAACGAGATGGGTTCCATGGATAATGAAATAACGGCCATGACGGTACTACGGCACGACGCTATTCCGTTTGCTTTTCACACCGACCTATGGAAAAAATACCCCTTGGGCACTATGTTCCATGTAAAAAAAGCGGACGGCACAGTATATAATCGCAACCCGTACTATGAACCGCAGGAGGGAGATTTCCCCATGCCTGTTATACAGGGTATTAAGGATATGATCGGTCGCGGGGCCATGTTCTGTGTCTGTAATTTGGCCATAAAGGTCTATAGCGGAGCCGCGGCACAACAAATGGGCAAAGATGCATCGGAAGTGTACGAGGAATGGAAAGCAGCTGTATTGCCTGATATTCAGATTGTTCCTTCCGGCGTGTGGGCCTTGGGCAGGGCACAGGAAGAAGGTTGTGGTTATATTTTTGCAGGGAACACAATTTGATCAAGATGAAGAAACTACTGCTAATTTTAACACTATTGATGTCGGGCACAGTGCTCGGACAAACAGAGCCCATCAAATTGGTATTTGATGTAACCAGTAGCGATCCGGATGTCCATCGCATGGCCGCAAAACATTTGCAGTTGATGGCCGAAGCCTATCCGCAATCACAATTTGAAATGGTAATTTACAGTGGAGCCTACCAAATGGTAGATAAAAAAGCCTCCGTGGCAGGAGAAATGCTATCGGCCGCAGTAAACAGGAAAAATGTGGATGTTGTAATTTGCGAACAGACCATGAAACGGCATAAAATGACGATGGGCGATCTAATACCCGGCGTAGGCTCGGTGCCCGATGGTATTTATGAGATCGTGATGAAGCAAAAAGACGGTTGGGGCTATATTAAAGAAGCAAAATAAAAGGGATTTTCGGGAGAAAAAGTTTAATCGATTAACTTTAGGGCATGAATGCCACCAAAAGGACACATTTGATCAAAACCGAGGCAAAACGCCTCGGTTTTTTATCTTGCGGGATATCCAAAGCGGAATTCTTGGAAGACGAGGCGCCACGATTGGAAAAATGGCTTAAACAAAACATGCATGGAGAAATGCAGTACATGGAAAACCATTTTGATAAACGTTTGGACCCCACAAAACTCGTCGAAGATTCCAAATCGGTTATCTCTCTATTGTTGAATTATTTTCCAGAAGAAAAGCAAAACCCGGACTCCTTTAAAATTTCCAAATATGCCTATGGGATGGATTATCACTTTGTGATAAAGGATAAACTAAAGAGTCTTCTCCATTTTATACAAGAAGAAATTGGCGAGGTGCATGGGCGGGCCTTTGTAGACTCTGCACCCGTACTGGATAAGGCCTGGGCCGCAAAAAGTGGACTCGGTTGGATCGGGAAACATAGTAATTTGCTTACCCAACAAGTGGGGTCTTTTTATTTTGTGGCCGAACTGATAGTGGATTTGGAATTGGAGTACGACGCACCTGTGACCGATCATTGTGGAACCTGTACGGCATGTATAGATGCCTGCCCAACAAAAGCCATAATTGAACCCTATGTGGTCGATGGCAGCAAGTGTATTTCTTACCTTACCATAGAACTTAAAAATGAGATTCCGAGCGAGTTTCAAGATAAAATGGACGATTGGATGTTCGGTTGCGATGTGTGCCAAGATGTATGCCCTTGGAACCGTTTTTCGAAATCACATAACGAACCACTCTTCAACCCAAATCCGGAACTGCTATCGTTCACAAAAAAAGATTGGGAGGAAATCACAGGGGAGATCTTTAATAAAGTTTTTAAAAAATCAGCGGTAAAAAGAACCAAATTGTCTGGATTGGAACGGAATATTCGCTTTTTGAAGAAATAGGTTTACTGCGGGATTCAAAAATTCGGCGGGTCACCTCAAGAATAAAATACTATATTGAACTATATTTTGAAGGATTCGTATGTTTCCAGTCAATATTTTGATGACCAGCTAAACTTTTAGTATGATTAAGATTAAAAAACCCAAATTAAGTTTTTGGCAGATTTTTAATATGAACGTTGGATTTCTTGGCATCCAATACAGCTTCGGGCTTCAACAAAGTGCCATTAATCCTATATTTCTTTTTTTGGGTGCCGAGGAAGAATTACTTCCAATACTGAACATAGCCGGCCCTGTGACCGGATTGGTGGTCCAGCCGATTATTGGAGCTATATCCGATAAAACTTGGTCACCAAGGTGGGGCAGACGGAAACCTTTCTTTTTAATAGGGGCCATAATGGGCAGTCTGTGCCTATTTGCCTTTCCATTGAGTCCGGCTCTTTGGTTTGCCGTCGGTCTGTTATGGATCTTGGATGTGGGCAACAATATGGCCATGGAACCATACCGTGCCTTTGTGGGCGATAAATTACCGGAATCCCAATTTAGTATTGGTTATCAAATGCAGAGTTTGTTCGTCGGGGCCGGTATATTATTGGCAAACGCGTCTATTTTTTTATTTCAGGATTGGTTCGGTGGAGGGCAAGAAGTGGACGGGGCTGTACCCAAATGGTTGTACTATTCCTTTTTTATAGGGTCCTTTCTTTCCATTGCAACCATTTTATGGTCGGTTTTAAAAACACCGGAAATCCCACCAACTGACCAAGAACTTGAGGAAATCAACAAGCACAAATCTTTGCCTTTTTTGGAGCGGTTTAAAGTCCCTTTTGTGGAAATAGCGCATGCAGTTAAAGACATGCCCAAGTTTATGTGGAAACTCTCCGGGGTTTATTTGTTCCAGTGGTATGCTCTTTTTGTGTACTGGCAGTTTATAACACCCTTGTTTAGGGTTTCCTTGGGTTTTGATACCTCCGAGGCTGCTGCACAGGCTGCAAAAATGAGCACCACATATAATGTGGTCACAGCGGTGGTTGCCTTGGTTTTGGTCCCGCTTACCATGCGGTTCGGTGGTAAAAAAGTATATGCTTTGAGTTTATTTGGTACAGCATTGGCTTTGTTCTCAATACCTTATATCAAAGATCCGGTATATGTGCTGTTTCCCATGGTGCTATTTGGTATCGGGTGGGCAGCCATGATGGGCATACCCTATAGCATGGTCTCCAAAATTGTACCCCAGGAGCGAAGAGGAGTGTACATGGGTATTTTAAATATGATGATTGTTATTCCTATGGGAATACAAACACTCACTTTTGGGCCTATTTTCAAGAATCTATTAGGAGGGGATTCAATTAATGCGATGCTGTTTGCTGCCGTATTTTTTGTGATAGCGGCAATCTTGGCCATGCGGCTCAAGCTATCGGACAGTAAGGATGAGTATCCGTTGGATGCCTGATCTAAAGTAGGGGAAAGGTCCTGCTGATATTATCGTGCGTTTTGGTATTGTTTAAATTGATTCATTGTATTTTAAGATAAAACCAATGAATGTCCTAACTTTACCAATTCATTTTTGACTATATGAGCAAGGAAAAGCAAAGACGTGAGGCATTACTCTACCACGCAAAACCACAACCCGGAAAAATTAAAATAGTACCAACAAAACCATATTCCACACAACGGGATTTGGCATTGGCCTACTCGCCAGGAGTAGCGGAACCCTGTCTGGAAATCGAAAAAAACAAGGACGATGTTTATAAGTATACCGCAAAAGGGAACATTGTTGCGGTAATTTCCAATGGTACCGCAGTTTTGGGTTTGGGAAATATTGGCCCAGAGGCATCAAAACCGGTAATGGAAGGCAAGAGCTTGCTCTTTAAGATATTTGCCGATATTGATGGAATTGACATCGAACTGGACACTACCGATGTGGAACGGTTCATAGAAACCGTAAAGACTATTGCGCCCACCTTTGGAGGAATCAATTTAGAGGATATCAAAGCTCCTGAAGCTTTCGAGATCGAACAGCGGTTAAAAGATGAGCTGGACATTCCCGTAATGCACGATGATCAACACGGTACTGCCATTATTTCCGCTGCGGCGTTGTTGAATGCACTGGAAATAGCCGACAAAAAAATCGAAGAAGTAAAAATAGTGGTAAGTGGAGCCGGAGCTGCAGCAGTTTCGTGCACTCGATTGTACAAAGCTTTCGGTGCAAAGGCGGAAAATATAGTTATGCTGGACAGTAAAGGTGTGATCCGAAGTGATCGGGATACGCTTACTACAGAAAAAAAAGAATTTGCCACAGATAGAAAAATAGATACTTTGGAAGAGGCAATGGTAGACTCCGATGTGTTTATAGGACTATCCATCGCAGATATCGTTTCGCCCAAAATGTTGAAATCCATGGCCGATAATCCCATTGTTTTTGCCATGGCCAACCCCAACCCAGAAATCGAGTATAACCTGGCTGTGAAAACACGTAAGGATATCATTATGGCGACAGGTCGTTCCGATCACCCTAACCAAGTGAACAATGTGTTGGGGTTCCCTTTTATTTTTAGGGGCGCATTGGATGTAAGATCTACCAAGATCAACGAAGAAATGAAAATGGCCGCTGTACGTGCATTGGCCGATTTGACCAGGGAACCAGTGCCTGAGCAGGTAAATATAGCCTATGATGCAACGCGATTGACTTTTGGCCGGAATTATATCATTCCAAAACCATTTGATCCTCGTTTGATCACTAAAATACCGCCAGCTGTGGCAAAAGCGGCTATGGATAGCGGTGTAGCCCGTATGCCGATTCAGGATTGGGATCGGTACGAGGAAGAGCTTTACCAAAGATCGGGCAACGATAATAAGGTGGTAAGGCTATTGCACAATAGGGCTAAGGTAAACCCAAAACGTATAGTTTTCGCCGAAGCAGAGCTTTTGGATGTTATGAAGGCCGCGCAGATCGTGCATGATGAAGGTATTGCGACCCCAATTTTATTGGGTGATAAGCAAACTATAGAAAATTTAAAAGAAGAGCTCGATTTTGATGCAGAAGTGCCGATTATAGATCCGCGTTCAGATGAATTCAGTCAGATGCGTTCCAAGTATGCCCTAAAACTTTGGGAACAAAGAAAACGGAAAGGCGAGACAAAATATAGCGCCCGTGTAAATATGGGCAAGCGAAATTACTTTGGGTCCATGATGATCAAAGAAGGAGATGCAGATGGGATGATCTCTGGCTACTCCAGGGCATACCCCAAGGTGCTTCGACCTGTTTTCGAGGTTTTGGGTAGAGCAAAAAACGTTAAAAATGCAAGCACCGTCAATATAATGATCACCGAGCGTGGGCCACTATTTTTGGCAGATACATCCATTAACGTGGATCCTAATGCCGAAGAATTGGCCGAAATTGCCCAAATGACCGCAAATGTGGCCAAAACCTTCGGTTTTAAACCTGTAATAGCATTATTGTCCTATGCCAATTTTGGGTCATCCAGTCATCCAAATGCACAAAAAGTAAGAGAGGCTGTTCGAATTCTTCACGAACGTAACCCAGATTTGGTCGTGGATGGAGAAATTCAAACCGATTTTGCCCTGGATGCGGAATTGAGCAATAACAACTTCCCATTTTCAAAAATATCAGGGAAAAAGGTAAATACGCTGATATTTCCAAATTTGGAATCGGCCAATATCACCTATAAATTACTTAAAGGACTGCACGAGGCGGATTCCATTGGGCCGATAATGGTCGGCTTGACCAGGGCCGCCCATATTTTGCAATTGGGTGCAAGTGTCGATGAAATGGTAAATATGGCAGCTGTTGCCGTAATCGATGCGCAAGAGAGAGAAAAAAGAAGGAAAGCAAAAATGCAGGCCGGATAACTTATAAACTTAAATTGATGATTACCCATTTAAGAGGAAAGCTTGTTGAGAAAAATCCAACATACCTTATTGTGGAATGTGGAGGTGTAGGGTATTTTTTAAACATTTCGTTGCATACGTTTTCCTTGCTATCGGACGAAGAAAATATTTTTGTTTACACCGATTTGCTGGTTAAAGAAGATTCCCATACGCTTTATGGTTTTGCCGAAAGAGCAGAGCGGGATGTGTTTCGCTTACTTATATCGGTTTCCGGGGTCGGTGCCAGCACTGCTCGAACTATGTTGTCCTCATTGTCCCCTGCCGATGTCAGGGATGCCATTGCCAACGGAGATGTACCCGTAATCCAGTCTGTAAAGGGGATTGGGGCCAAGACGGCCCAACGGGTAATCTTGGATTTAAAGGACAAAATTTTAAAAGTCTACGACATAGGCGAAGTTTCACAAAAATCAAACAATACAAATAAAGAAGAAGCGTTATCTGCATTAGAGGTTCTTGGTTTTACCAGAAAGCAATCTGAAAAGGTCGTGGACAAGGTACTTTCCCAAGACACTTTGTTAAGCGTAGAGAACATTATAAAACAGGCGCTGAAAAATTTGTAACTAGTTTGAAAAAAGGGGCAAAACCAATACTTAAACAGGCACGTTTTAGGTACATTTTCTTTGTTGTATGTTTTCTGTCCATTACCGTAACAATGGCACAGGACACCAATGAGCAGGTCCAAGACTCGGTAAAGACCGGAGTTGCTCTAGGTCGCCTTATTATGGAAAACCCGGACAGTATTGTTGCCAAGTACAGCTACGACCCCAAAACAAATACATACGTTTACACCGAGAGCATAGGTGATTTTAATGTCAATTACCCGTTGATCTTGACTCCGGACCAGTATTATGAGCTCATCGAAAAGGAGCAGATGAAATCCTACTTTAAGCAGAAAGCGGATGCCTATGCGGGAAAAAAGGAAGGAAGTGAGGAGGCCCGAAAAAACCTATTGCCCAATTTTTATGTCAACAGCAACTTTTTTGAGTCCGTCTTTGGAGGTAATACAATAGAGGTGATTCCGCAAGGTTCGGTGGCCATGGATCTTGGTATTTTATGGCAAAAAAACGATAACCCGGCACTATCGCCCAGAAATAGAACCAATCTTTCTTTTGATTTTGACCAACGCATCAGTCTAAGTTTGCTGGGAAAAGTAGGGGAACGTCTTCAAGTGACCGCAAATTATGATACCGAGGCTACTTTCGATTTTCAGAACTTGGTAAAACTGGATTATACCCCGACCGAGGACGATATCCTTCGTAAAATAGAAATTGGTAATGTAAATATGCCCCTCAATAGTTCCTTGATTACTGGGGCGCAGAGCTTATTCGGTGTAAAAACCCAATTGCAGTTCGGAAAAACAACCGTAACAGCAGTGTTTTCGGAACAACGTTCACAAAGCAATACTGTAGTTGCGCAAGGCGGAGGAACTGTGAATGAGTTCGCCTTGACCGCCTTGGATTACGATGAGGACCGTCACTTTTTCCTTGCCCACTATTTTAGGGATAATTACGACAGAGCCTTGGAATTTTACCCTTTTGTTCAAAGTAGGGTGCAAATTACACGTTTGGAGGTGTGGGTGACCAACAGGAATCAGCAGACACAGAACGTCAGGAACGTGGTGGCCATCCAGGATTTGGGAGAGGCTATTTCCGATAATACCCGTATTGGTGTAAACAATGGCGACCCTGCCGGTTTTTTCAACCCTTCTGCGGTAGCATCGGGCTTGCCCCAGAATGCCGCCAACGCATACGATCCCAATCAGATTGGCAGTGGGGCCCTTACACAATCCATTAGGGATATCGCAACTGTAGAATCGGGGTTCAATATACCCGGCTACACCGTAAACCAAGGGTTCGATTACGCCATTTTGGAAAATGCACGTAAGTTGGAACCTGGTCGTGACTACGAGTTTGATTCCCAGCTAGGATATATTTCATTGAGCCAGAGCTTGAGCAACGATGAAGTTTTGGGTGTGGCTTTCCAATACACTTTTGACGGACAAGTATTTCAAGTGGGAGAGTTTGCCAACGGGGGTGTGGACGCGACCACAATACCGCCAAATTCCAATCTTATAGAAAACAACTCCTTGGTACTGAAACTGCTCAAGAGCAACATTACCAATGTGCAAGACCCTATTTGGGATTTGATGATGAAAAATATCTACTCCACAGGGGCCTATCAACTGAATCAAGAAGATTTTAAACTGAATATACTCTATTCCGATCCTACGCCGAGGAACTACATTACGCCCGTAGATCCAAATGCTGGATGGCCCACGGGATTACAAGATCAAATATTGTTGAATGTTTTCAATCTGGATCGTCTAAATATTTACAATGATGTACAGCCGGGAGGCGATGGCTTCTTTGATTATGTTGAGGGCATTACAGTAGATTCACAATCGGGGCGAATTATTTTTACCAAGGTAGAGCCGTTTGGAGAGTATCTCTTTGAGCTTTTGGGCGGTGGGGTCTATGATGTGGACAATGATCAAGGATACAACCCCAACCAGCAGCGTTATGTTTTCCGAAACATGTATGCAAAGACCAAAGCAGCTTCCTTGCAAGATGCCGAGAAAAATAGATTCCAAATAAAAGGACGATACACTTCGCAATCCGGAAATGGTATTCCGATCGGGGCGTTCAATGTGCCCCAGGGTTCCGTAACGGTAACTGCCGGTGGTCGTCAACTGCAGGAAGGCATCGATTACACGGTAAATTATCAAGCGGGTACGGTTCAATTGTTGGACCCAAGTTTGGAGGCATCCAACACACCGATCAATATTTCGGTGGAAAACAATGCTGTGTTCGGACAGCAAACACGAAGATTTGCGGGGGTAAACGTAGAGCATAAGTTCAACGATAAATTTGTTTTGGGCGGTACCTTGCTCAATCTGAACGAACGGCCGCTCACCCAAAAATCCAACTACGGAATAGAACCGGTGAACAATACAATTTTTGGTCTAAATGGAAACTTTAGTACGGAAATGCCGTTCCTGACCCGCTTGGCGAACAAGTTACCGAATATAGATACCGATGTACCCTCTAACCTATCATTGCGCGGTGAAGTCGCTTTTTTAAGGCCCAACTCACCAAAAAATGCGGATTTTCAAGGGGAAACAACGACTTATTTGGACGATTTTGAAGGGGCCCAGGCTTTGATCGATATTCGCTCGTCCCTAGGATGGACCTTGGCAAGTCCGCCAGTGGAATTTTTAAACGATAGAACCGGTATCGATGTGGGCTATGAACGTGCAAAGATGGCGTGGTACACCATCGACCCTATTTTTTATACCAACCAAAGGCCTTCTGGAATGTCGGACAACGATATTTCCTTGAACTCGACCCGTAGGGTATTTATAGATGAAGTATTTACTGAGACCGATATAGCCCAAGGGCAGACCCAGGTGCAGAGCACATTGGATATTGTGTATTACCCTAACCAAAAAGGACCTTACAACGCCAATCCAAGTTTTGAGAGCGAAACACCCGAAGCCAAATGGGCAGGTATAATGCGACCATTGAGCAGTACCAATTTTGAGCAATCCAATGTGGAATTTGTACAGTTTTGGGTATTGGACCCTTATATTGACGGCGAAACCGCAGGTAACAATGCGGGCGAATTGGTTTTGAACTTGGGGAACATCTCCGAGGATATTTTAAAGGACGGTCGTAAACAATACGAAAATGGACTTCCTGCAAGCACGAACAATGAGGTGCCCAGGGAAACTATCTGGGGACAGGTACCATCGACTCAATCCTTGGTGTATGCTTTTGATGCCGACGAAGCCAACAGAACAGCCCAAGATTTAGGTCTGGATGGGTATGGTGATGCCGAGGAGGCCGCTATATACAATGGACCGGCAGAAGACCCTGCATTGGATAACTATCAATATTACTTGAACCGGGATGGTGGAATTTTAGAACGTTATTTGGATTTTAACAATACTCAGGGGAACTCCCCGGTGGCAGTAACCGATACCAATAGAGGTTCCACAACATTGCCCGACGTAGAAGATATTGACAGGGATTTGACCATGAACACGGTGAACAGTTATTATGAATACCGGATTCAGATTAAACCTAACACCACAATAGATGATCAATATGTAACCGATATTCGCGAAGGACAGACCCCGACATTGCCCAATGGTACGCAGTTGAACCGTAGATGGATTCAATATAAAATTCCGTTGAGCGATTTTACCGATGCTGTTGGGGGTATCTCCGATTTTAGATCCATCAGTTTTATGCGAATGTACCTTACCGGTTTCTCGGATGATGTAGTATTGCGATTTGCTACGCTGGATTTGGTTCGTGGTGACTGGAGGACCTATACAAATTCGTTACAGCCCAATGTGGACAATGATCCTACCGACGACGCAACGGTTACCGATGTAAATACAGTAAATATTGAAGAGAATTATGGAAGGCAGCCCATACCATATGTACTGCCTCCAGGAGTAGTTCGGGAGCAATTGAACAATAATAACACCATTATCCGCCAAAATGAGCAATCACTATCATTTGTGGTGGAAAATTTGGAGTCCGAAGATTCCAGGGGAGTATTCAAAAATGTAAATATCGACGTGCGCCAGTACGAGCGTTTAAAAATGTTCATGCACGCCGAAAAAATATTCAATACCGATTATTCCGATAACGATACACCTTTAGTAGGTTTCTTGAGAATTGGAACGGATTTCTCACAAAACTTTTATCAACTGGAATTGCCTCTTCAATTTACACCCTTTGGTTCAACATCATCCGAAGAGATTTGGCCGGACGTCAATGAACTGGATGTTGCACTGAGCGATTTGAGCAAGGTGAAATCCAAAGGAATATCCGATCAAACTTTGGATGAAATCAACTATTATGAAATTGTGGATGGTGAAGCTGTGCCGGTAGATGAGTTTGCACCGAGAACACTTGGTAGAGTCCGAATCGGGATTCGAGGAAACCCGTCCTTGGGAAGTATTCGTGGAATGATGGTAGGTATCAAAAATATCGATGATATTCCTGCAAGAGGCGAAGTTTGGTTCAATGAACTTCGTTTGGCAGGATTGGAAAACAATGGAGGCTGGGCCGCTACGGCAGCCTTGGATGCAAACATGGCTGATTTTGCGAATGTGACAGCAACCGGAAGCAAAAGTACTTCCGGGTTCGGATCTATAGATCAAACCCCTACAGAACGTGCCTTGGAAGATGCGATTTCCTACGATGTGGTCACCAATGTAAATGTAGGGCAATTGTTTCCAAAAAAATGGAACCTACAACTACCGTTCAATTATGGTATTTCCGAAACCTTGATCACCCCCGAATTTGATCCAGTCTACGATGACCTTAGATTGGATGATAGGATTGCTGCGGCATCTACTGCAGAAGAGGCCGAAACCATAAAACAACAAGCAGAGGATTACACCAAACGGACCAGTATTAATTTAATAGGTGTCCGTAAAAATAGAGGGGAGGAAGCGGAAGAGAATTTCTTCGACATAGAAAACTTCACCTTTAACTATTCCTATAACGAAACAAACCATAGGGATTTTGAGGTAGCCGAACTAAGAGATCAAAATGTATCGACAGGATTTGTGTACAATCATAATTTTAAACCGGCACCTGTAGCGCCTTTTGCCAAGAAAGACTCTATGCTTACCGGCAAATATTGGCAATGGCTCAAGGATTTGAACTTTAATGCGTTGCCGACCAGCATATCGGTAAATGCCAATTACAACCGATCCTTTAATCAACAAAGGTATCGCGATGTATTGGAGCCAGGGGTGGAGGCTTTGGAATTGCCATTGTTGCAGCAGCGGAATTACCTGTTCAATTGGCAGTATGCCCTTAATTATAGTCTGTCCAAATCTTTACGGGTAAATTTAACTGCATCCAACAACAACATAGTTCGGAACTATTTTAATGTGGACGACAACCCCGATTCTGGAATCAACGAAGCATTAGATCTTTGGGATGGCTTTTTTGATGTTGGAGAGCCCAATCGTCATGCACAACAAATGCAGTTGAACTACGAGCTGCCATTTAGTAAGATCCCGTTCCTCAATTTTATAAATGCACAATACACCTACACCAGTAATTTTGATTGGCAACGTGGTGGGGATGCACTACGAGGGGTGGCCAATGAGGATATCAACGTGGTGCAAAATGCCAGTACGCATACATTGACCGCCAACATGGGCATGCAACGTTTCTATGACTTTTTGGGACTTAAAAAACGAGACGGCAAAGTAACGGCAAACCAGGCTCCGGTGCGCAGGGACAAGGCCGGTAATCCTGTAAATGAAGCTAGTGGTAATGGCCCGCGAAAAACAAGTAAAGGGTTCAATACATTGGTGGATGTGCTTACCATGGTAAAAAGAGTGAACGTAAATTATAGCGAAAACAGGGGAACAGTATTACCAGGTTACACACAATCCATAGGGTTCATCGGAACGGCCCGTCCAACATTGGGCTTTGTTTTTGGTAGCCAGGCAGATGTGCGTTTTGAAGCGGCCAGAAAAGGATGGTTAACAGACTATCCGGAGTACAGTACACAGTTTATGCAGAACATGAACAAACAGCTCAATATAACTGCCACGGCCCAGCCTACCCAAGATCTTACCATAGATTTGAGTGCCGACAGGAGTTTTACGAGCTCTACACAAGAAAGCTATAGTCCAGAAGAGTGGAGCAATGGCTTGGACGGTCTTATCAACGAAATGGGGAACTTTAGTATTTCCACGGTAATGATCGGTACCATTTTTAATAAAAGCGATGAGTTCGATTCTGAAACTTTTGAGCAGTTTAAACAAAATAGGATTACTATCGCCAACCGATTGGTGTCCGATAGAGGTGGTGATCCAGGTGAATTGGATGAAGAAGGGTTTCCGGAGCGGTATGGTAAAACTCAACAAGAGGTGCTGCTTCCCGCATTCTTTGCGGCTTACACCGGACAGGATGTGGAGCGTGTAAACCTGGATGCTTTTAGGGATATTCCGATTCCCAACTGGAACATAAAGTATACTGGCCTCATGAAGAATCGTTGGTTTAAAAAGAAATTTAAACGCTTCTCATTAACTCACGGGTATCGAGCAGCGTACAGTGTTAACTCTTTTCAAACGAATTTGGAGCGCCAGAATACCACGATAGATCCGGAAAACGGGGATTTCTTGCCAAAGACCCTGATCAATAATGTGGTGCTTACCGACGAATTTAGCCCGTTGATGCGTGTGGACTTTGAGATGCAGAGCTCCTTTAGTGTATTGGCAGAAGTAAGGACCAGTAGAACATTGTCCTTGAGTTTTGACAACAACTTGTTAACGGAAATAAACGGGAGCGAATATACCCTAGGTTTGGGATACCGGTTTAAAGATGTAAAATTTGTGACCAACATTGGAGGGGAAAAAACAAGGTTAAAAGGGGATTTGAACCTAAAAGCCGACTTGTCGTTGCGAGATAATATTACCATTATCCGAAATTTGGATATCGATAACAATCAGATCACATCCGGACAAAAATTAATGTCCTTAAAGTTTACAGCGGACTATGCCTTGAGCAAAAGTTTGAACGCTTTGTTCTTCTATGATCATTCGTTCTCCGAGTTTGCGGTATCCACGGCATTTCCACAAACAACCATTAATGCTGGTTTTACCTTGAGGTATAACTTTGGGAACTAATCGTTTTTAATTGTATTTTGTCTTCAAGTTTGTTTGAAAAGCTTTCAGCAATCCGTTACATTTGTCCATCTACAAATTCAAACTTAAAGTAATGAACATACCGTCAGAATTAAAGTACACAAAGGATCATGAGTGGGTCAAGATAGATGGAGATATCGCCACCGTGGGTATTACGGATTTCGCACAGAGCGAATTGGGGGATATTGTTTACGTTGAAGTGGAAACTTTGGACGAAACTTTGGATAAAGAGGAAGTTTTTGGAACCGTTGAGGCGGTAAAGACCGTTAGCGACCTTTTTTTGCCGCTCAGCGGAGAGATTGTTGAGTTTAATGAAGCCTTGGAAGACGAGCCGGAAAAGGTGAACACAGATCCTTACGGTGATGGTTGGATGATAAAAATAAAAATGAGCGATGTCTCCGAAGTGGAAGGTCTCATGAGCGCGGATGATTACAAGTCCCTTATAGGTGCTTAAAAAAAACATATATACCTTATTATTTATAAGCTGGGCAATGTTTATTACAATGCTCAGCTTATTTTCTTTCTCGAATATGGAGTTGGATGCCGGGCGCTTAAATGTTCCATATGCCGATAAAATCACCCATTTTATATTTTATATGGTCTTTGGTTTTGTGGGTTGTTTAAGTTTGCGGGAAAGAACCAAAGGAAGCCTTGGTATAAACAGGACCGTCAATATTGTTCTTGTAACTGCCATAGCTTATGGAATTTTAATGGAAGCCTTGCAATATGCCGTTACTACCGATCGTATGGCCGAATTTGGCGACGTTTTGGCAAATACACTGGGCGCATTTGCAGGGATAGGACTAATTCGGTGGGTTTTTTCTAAGAAAAACCCGTTAAAATGGAAATTTTAATTGTTTATTTAACCAATTAATAATTAAATTAGCAAACACTAAATTAAGAAAAGGAGAAAAAGGATGGAACCAAAAAAGAACCCGAAAGCGGACGTGGCAAGAAACAGCGCACTATACTTTGTTATAGGATTGGCAGCTGTTTTGGCTTTAGTCTACGGAGCCATGGAGTGGAAAAAATATGACAAGGCCAACAATTACGACATTTCTATGAATGTTGAAGATCAGTTGGACGAAGAAGTACCGATGACCGAGCAGATTAAAACTCCACCACCGCCACCGCCACCAGCTGCCCCCGAGGTAATCGAGGTTGTAGAGGATGAAGAAGAAGTGGAAGAGACCGTAATCGAGTCTACCGAAACAAGTCAAGAAGAAGAGGTAGTGGAAATCGAAGAGGTTGAAGTAGAGGAAGTAGAAGAAGATATATCGGTTCCTTTTGCGGTGATCGAGGATGTACCTGTATTTCCAGGTTGTGAAGGAGCAAGCGATAAAAAAGCATGTTTTCAAGAAATGATGCAGAAGCATATCCGTAAGAACTTCCGTTACCCTGAAATTGCCCAAGAAATGGGTGTTCAAGGTAGGGTAAGCGTAATTTTCGTTATCCAAAAAGATGGAAGCATCGGAAATATTAGAATGCGTGGACCAGATAAGAATTTAGAGGCAGAAGCATTGCGAATCATTCAAAAACTACCTAAAATGACTCCTGGAAAGCAGAGAGGAAGACCCGTAAAGGTTCCTTTTAGTATTCCAATTACGTTTAAGCTTCAGTAAAAGCACATAAAATTCCTGTCGAGGCAGGAATGGAAAAGCCCGAATGAATTTTTTCATTCGGGCTTTTTTGATGCAATTGACCCAAAGAATCATAAAACTTTAGCTTTGGTTGCAAAAGATATGCACTGGCGTTATCTTTGCGAGCCAATATAGATGTGGATGAAATCTGCCGTAGGTTCCGTAAAAAATAATTCCCTTTCCTTACTATTTACAGATTTTAAGGAGATTACCAAGGCCAAATTGGCTGTCAGTGTGGTTTTCTCCTCCATTGCTGGATACTTTTTGGGAGCCTATCAAATCAATTTGGTCTCCGTTTTGCTGCTCATGTTTGGCGGTTATTGCATGGTAGGTGCGTCTAATGCATACAATCAAATCATAGAAAAGGATTTGGATGCTTTGATGAAACGGACCAAGAACAGACCCATCCCGTCCGGGCGAATGTCGGTAAAAACAGCATTGATCATTGCCATTGTATTAACGGTTTTGGGTGTATTGTCCCTGTTTGCACTAAGTCCAAAAACAGCTATGTTCGGGGCAATTTCCATTTTTTTGTACACCAGTGTCTACACTCCGTTGAAAACCAAGTCACCACTATCGGTCTTTGTTGGCGCCTTTCCCGGAGCCATTCCCTTTATGTTGGGTTGGGTCGCGGCAACGGACGAATTTGGTATTGAACCCGGGACTTTGTTCATGATCCAGTTTTTTTGGCAATTTCCCCACTTTTGGGCATTGGGCTGGATGTTGGACGAGGATTACAAACAAGCAGGATTTAAAATGCTGCCCACCGGCCATAAAGATAAAGGTACTGCATTGCAGATAATACTGTACACCATTTGGATGATAGTGATATCGATCATACCTGTATTCGGTTTTACCGGAAGGTTGCAACTTTCAATTTCGGCAGCAGCCATCGTACTGTTGTCAGGGTTGGTCATGCTATTTTTTGCATTCAGACTCTACGAAAATAGGGATAACCCCTCAGCACGTAGATTGATGTTGGCCAGTGTAACCTATATTTCATTGATTCAAATTGTATACGTAATAGATAAGTTTATTAGCTAAGATGGATTTAACCCAAGGAACAGCAAAGGAAAAGAACAGGAGAGCAAAGAAAATGATGCTCTGGTTTGGTATAGTGAGTTTGATCATGGGATTTGCCGGTTGGACCAGTGCCTACATCGTGAGCAGCAAACGAGAAGATTGGGTGAGCGACCTGGATTTGCCCAGCGCCTTTTTTATAAGTACGGCTATTATTGTCTTGAGCAGTATTACCTATGTCTTGGCAAAAAAGGCTGTAGCCAAGAACAACCAAAAAAATGGAACCATTTTCTTGGTGTTGACTTTGGCCCTTGGAATAACTTTTATATCCCTTCAGTTTTATGGATTTTCCCAAATGCTGGAGAGTGGCTATTATTTTACAGGGCCCACTAGCAATATAAAAATGTCCTATGTATTTTTGTTGGCCGCTGTGCACATTGCACATGTTGTGGCCGGACTGATAACCCTTTTAGTGGTATTGGTTCAGCAGTTAAGAAAAAAATATGCCCCGGACAATATGTTGGGAATGGAATTGGGCGCCTCATTTTGGCATTTTTTGGATTTTATCTGGGTATATCTAATTCTATTTATGTATTTCGTAAAATAAATTTTGATTGGAGCAGTTTTCATTCAAGTTTATCTTTTTCAATACATCAAAAAATGTAAATTTGTGAAAGTTTTAATAAAACGACCTTTTATATGGATGCAACGGTAAGTACCGGTACAGAAGACAGCGTTTGGGGAGGTGGCAACAAACCACTCGGCGCTAGCTATGGAAAAATGATGATGTGGTTCTTTATCATGTCGGATGCCTTGACCTTTTCCGGGTTTTTGGTAGCCTACGGATTTTCAAGGTTTAAGTTCATAGAGTTATGGCCTATTGCAGATGAGGTGTTTACCCACGTGCCATTTTTTCATGGAAATTACCCCATGTATTATGTGGCCTTTATGACTTTTATTTTGATAATGTCTTCCGTGACCATGGTTTTGGCCGTGGACGCAGGTCATAAAATGAAACAAAAAAGCGTGATCCTTTACATGTTCCTTACCATTATAGGTGGTGCAATATTTGTTGGGTCACAAGCTTGGGAATGGGCAACCTTTATAAAAGGGGATTTTGGTGCTTTGGAAACCAATTCGGGCAGGATCCTTCAGTTTGTTGATGCCGAGACGGGGGAAAGGGCCGCTTTGGCAGATTTTGCCAAGACCTTGCCGGAAGAAAGAGTAAAACACGAACCAAGTGAAGGTATCTGGTTCCAAGGTGAAGGCTATAAAACTTCTTACTCTTTGAACGAGGTAGTGGAAGGGTTTAAGGCCACACCGAATATCCTGATCAGAACTGAACAATTGACCGAGGAAGGCGAAAAAACACTTTTGGATAGAAAGCAATCCCTTGCCAAAATACTGGAGGCCAACCAAGTGGTGGAAGGGGCCAATCTTGTACATAACGAATATGGTCACAGGTTGTTTGCCGATTTCTTTTTCTTTATTACAGGATTTCACGGATTCCACGTATTCTCTGGGGTCGTGATCAACATAATCATTTTCTTTAATGTAATCTTGGGTACCTATCAGCGAAGAGGGCATTACGAAATGGTAGAAAAAATTGGTCTTTACTGGCACTTTGTGGATTTGGTATGGGTATTCGTATTTACTTTCTTTTATTTGGTATAAAAACATTCAGCATACATGGCACACGAACATAAACTTGAGATATTTAGAGGACTTTTAAAATTTAAGTCGAATACCCAAAAAATTTGGGGAGTGCTTATCTTCCTAACAATAGTTACGACCATCGAGGTTGTATTGGGTATCATCAAACCAAGATCATTGACCCATAGCTTCTTTTTGGGCATGAAGTTGATCAACTGGATATTTATAATCCTAACCTTGGTAAAGGCCTATTACATTGCATGGGACTTTATGCACCTAAGGGACGAAAAAACATCGTTAAGAAGGGTTATTGTATGGACCCCCGTATTCTTGATCTGTTATTTGATTTTTATTCTGCTTTTCGAAGCAGATTATATATACAGTGTTTATAAAGACGGGTTCATTACTTGGAACTTCTAATACAACACCATTGTTTTTAACAATTTAAAAAGACGGTTTTCCAACCGTCTTTTTTTATTTTTGCAATGATGTAACACTATGAAGAAGAAAATTGTTTTAGCCGTTCTTTTTATACTCCCGGTCGTGGTCTATTTATTTTTTGCATCGGGAGTAAATAACTTTGGGCGTTTGCCTATACTCAGCGAAAATGTGTCCGATGTCACAGCATTCGATTCCTCTGTAAAATTAAAGGGCAAAATCACCATATTGGGATTTTTGGGCCATAATATCAGCGCTAAGCAAGGAAATGCATTTAACCTCAATCAAAAAATCTACAAAAGATTTGGGGAGTTTAACGACTTTCAGATGGTAATGGTGGTTCCCGAAGGAAGCCAAGATCAAGTTGAAGCCTTAAAAGATGAATTGGGTAAACTTTCCGACATCGATAAATGGCATTTTGCCTATGGGACGGATGACGAGATTAAAACACTTTTCCAAACCTTGCAGAGCAATGTTACATTGGATGCCGACCTATTTACCCCCAACGTGTTTATAATAGATAAGGATTTAATGCTTCGGGGAAGGACCGACGATGAGGATGAAGGAATAAAATACGGTTTCGATACCTCGTCCGTAGCAGAATTGAACAATAAAATGGTGGACGATGTCAAGATTATATTGGCAGAATACCGTTTGGCCTTAAAAAAGAACAATGCCGACAGGAGCAAATAAAAAAAAGAAGCATACCTATATTTGGGTATCTGCAATTATTCTGGTTTTTGGAATATTCGCCGTTTACGAAATTACCAAGCGGGTAAAAGGTGACACTATTGTGGAGAACGATCGCATGAGTGCCAGGCTCGGAAAGGCCGAAGTAGGGTTTATAGAGAACCAGGGCGAAAAACGGAAAGTGCCCGCATTTTCTTTTTATAATCAGGATAGCGTGCTGGTAACCAATAAGGACTTTTTGGGAAAAGTCTATGTAGTCGACTTCTTCTTTACCACTTGTCCCACAATTTGCCCTGTAATGACCAAGAATTTGGTGGCGATCCAGAATACTTTTTCCGAAAGTGGCGACTTTGGTATAGCATCTTTTACCATTAACCCAAGATACGATACACCTTCCGTGTTAACGGAATATGCCGAAAAATATGGAGTTACCGATGAAGATTGGCATTTAATGACGGGCGATCAGGAAAAAATCTATCAATTGGCGCAAGAGGGCTTCTATATCTTCGCCAATGAAGACGAAGCAGCGCCCGGAGGGTTCGAGCATTCCGGCATGTTCGCCTTGGTGGACAAAAATGGGTATATTAGATCGCGTAAGGACCAATTTGGCAATCCGTTGATTTACTATCGCGGTACCATTACCGAGGAACAAGGGGAAAATTCAGAAGGGGAAACCCAACAGATTACCATACTAAAAGAGGACATAAAAACACTATTGAAAGAATGACCGAGGACTTTTCATTAAAAGAAAAACGTTACAATAGATTAATTACCATAGTATCAATTGCAATACCCTTGGTGGTAGCTTTGTTGTTCGGATATAAGATACCCAATGCAAAACCCTTATCTTTTTTGCCCCCGATTTATGCCAGTATAAATGGCCTAACGGCGATTTTGTTGATAGCTGCCATAATTGCCATCAAGAATGGACGCCAATTGATTCACCGTAGATTAATGATGATAAATATTGTACTGTCCGCCTTATTTTTGGTGATGTATGTGGCATATCATATGACATCAGAGACAACCATATTTGGAGGCGAGGGCCCAATCAAGTTTGTGTACTATTTTATTCTGATGACCCATATAGTTCTTTCTATATCGGTTATCCCATTGGTATTGATCACCTATTCAAAAGTGTACCTGGATGATTTTGAAAGCCACAGACAATGGGCAAAATATACATTTCCCATTTGGCTGTACGTGGCTATAACCGGTGTTTTGGTCTATGTTATGATTTCACCCTACTATCCTTATTAATATTTCCATGAAAACCAAACTACTTGTCTTACTCCTGGTTATGATCGTTTTTCCAACCGTTACAGAGGCGCAATGTGCTATGTGCAGGGCCGTAGTGGAAAGCGAATCGGATGGGAAAACGGCCGAAGCAATCAATAATGGTATTGTTTACCTTATGGCGGTTCCCTATATTTTGGTGGCAAGTCTCTTTTATTTTATCTATAGAAAAATGAGGAGTTGATCCCTCGTGCGCACGCTTTTTTTACTTGAAACTGTAACAATTGGCCCTTTTGATTGTCTTATTGATGTACCATAGGTAACTCATCAATCAAAAATAGCTGACCCATGTTCGACTTGGAAAGGTGGCAAGAGATATTTGACACCATACGAAAGAACAAACTTCGCACATTTTTAACCGGACTTTCCGTAGCCTCCGGTATTTTTATTTTGGTAATATTATTGGGTTTTGGCCAAGGTATGAGGAACGGTATCGAACACGAGTTCAAAGAGGATGCCTCTACCAGTGTTTGGGTGTGGCCCGGTGTTACCTCCAAAGAGTACAAAGGCCTAAATCCCGGAAGACGAATTCAACTGGTTAATGAAAACTATACACGGGCGAGTGCCATGTTCAAGGATGAGCTGGAGTATGGGTCCTCACGAATTTTTGTGCGCGGGGTAAGTGTCAACTACGGTAAGGAAGCATTGATCTATGGTGTCCAGGGAGTGGCGTCGGATTTTCAGTTTATAGAAAATGCGGATATGGTAGAAGGGCGGTTCATTAATTACCAAGACGAAGTTTCCAACGGCAAAGTAGCCATCATCGGCAAAAAAATCAAAACAGATGTTTTTGGAGCGGTAGATACCCCAATAGGTGAGTTTATCGATATCTCCGGTATACCTTTTAAAGTAATCGGGGTGTACAGGGAAATGGAAGATCGAGAAGAAGAACGTATCTATATCCCTATAACAACAGCTCAAAGAACTTTTAATGGAGGCAATCGGGTAAACAACATGGCATTTACCTTGCCCGCTGTCGAGAATTTTGATGAGGCAGTGGCCCAAGCGATTGATTTTAAAAACGGACTTAGTGCCTATCTGCAACAATCCCATACCATTGCTCCGGACGATACTGGCGCCATAGAGGTATGGAGTGCTATGGAAGAGGCCAAACGATATTATGGGCTTACCAATAATATTAAACTGTTCTTTTGGTTTGTGGGCGTATGTACCATAATCGCAGGAGTAGTCGGTGTAAGCAATATCATGATGATTGTTGTAAAAGAGCGAACCCGGGAAATTGGAATTAGAAAAGCATTGGGGGCCAAACCATGGTCCATAATCGCTATGATCTTGCACGAAGCCATATTTGTAACCGCAATTTCAGGATTTGGAGGGCTTATTTTTAGTATGGCACTATTGGAAATAGTTGGACCAAATATAGAAGTGGATTACATTTTGAATCCATCCGTAAACTTCAACGTGGCCTTTTCCACAGTTATCGTACTGATAGTCGCCGGTACTTTGGCTGGGTTTATTCCGGCCTACAGAGCAGCAAAAGTTAAAGTAATCGAATCTCTTAGAGATGAATAATACACATTGCCTAAATGTTCAATAAAGATAGATGGCGGGAAATTATCGAGGTGCTCACCTCCAATGTGTGGCGCACCATATTCACGGCATTTGGTGTATGTTGGGGCATATTTATCCTTATAGTGCTGTTGGCTGCGGGCAAAGGCCTGGAAAATGGCATAAAACAGGATTTTGGGAACATTGCCACGAACACCATGTTTATGTGGACACGTGCCACGACCAAAGGTTATGAAGGACTCCCGAAAGGTCGAAGATTTGAATTTAAAATTGATGATGTTCAGGCCATTCGGGACAATGTTCCCGACCTCAGGTTTATTTCTCCCAGAAACCAATTGGGCGGTTTTGGGGGCAACAATAATGTGGTCCGAGGAATCCGAACAGGAGCCTATAATGTTTATGGCGATTATCCAGAAATCATCAATCAAGACCCAATGGCCGTAACCTCCGGACGCTTTTTAAATTACAACGACATCAACGAAAAAAGAAAGGTGGCCATTATAGGGCAGGGTGTAAAAAACGATCTGTATGATAAAGATGAAGATGCGATTGGTACCTATATTAAAATACAAGGGGTCAATTTTATGGTGATAGGCACTTATAAAAAAAGTAATAGTGGAGGGGGCGAAGAAGGCCAAAAAGAAATATTTGTGCCCTTTACCTCCTTTTCCCAAGCATTTAATCGTGGAGAGGATGTGGGTTGGATGGCCATTACGGCAAACGATGGTAGTTCCATTTCTCAACTTAAGGACAAAATTGTAGCTGAGATGAAGAAACGCCATAAAGTACACCCCGAAGATACCCGTGCTGTGGGCTATTTTGATTTGTACGAGCAATATAATCGTGTGGAGAGCTTGTTCGGAGCATTAAAGGCTGTTGCCTACATCGTCGGAATTATGGTGTTGTTGTCCGGAATAATCGGGGTGAGCAATATTATGCTGATCGTGGTCAAAGAACGCACCAAGGAAATCGGGATACGCAGGGCTTTGGGCGAACAGCCATGGTCCATAAAAAAGCAAATTTTGATGGAATCCATATTTCTGACCCTTATTTCGGGAATGGTAGGGATTATTTTTGGTTCACTGGTCATTTTTGGAATCAATTCCCTGTTGGACAATGTAGGTCCCGTGGATATGTTTATGAGTCCCAGCGTAAGTGTGGGCGTGGTAAGCGGAGCGTTGACCATATTAATGGTCTCAGGGCTTTTGGCAGGTTTCATTCCAGCTCAGAGTGCCATACGGGTAAGGCCCATAGAAGCCTTGCGAACGGAATAAAAAGTTAAAAGAATCAATCAATAACATAAATTAAAATGAAAAAATCGGTAACCATTGTCATCTTGTTGCTCATCGTAATTGTATTCGGTGGCTCCATGTATTACCTATACCAGAAAAATGCCGAGGACCCGGTAGTATATCAGACAGAAACCCCTTCCACACAGACCATTGTAAAAAAAGCAGTGGCCACTGGCAGCATTCTTCCTTTGGAAGAAGTGTTGATCAAACCGAATATTTCCGGAGTAATAGAGGAAATATATGTTGAGGGCGGCGATTATGTAAAATCCGGAGATCTTTTGGCCAAAATTAAGGTAGTACCCAATCTCTCTGCCTTGAACGATGCCCGAAACGGAATAGATGAAGCCAAGATCAATCTGGATGATCAAAAACGAAATTATGAGCGTCAGTCCACCTTATTTGGCAAAGGCGTAATTTCTAAAACAGATCTCGAAAGAGCACAGGTTTCCTATGATCAGGCCAAACAAGCCTATGCGGCTGCCAATAAAAGGTTCGATATAGTTAAAACAGGAACCACGAGCGGTCTAAGCAGTTCGGCAAATACCATGATCCGGGCCACGGTGAGCGGAATGGTCCTGGAGGTTCCCGTAGAGGTCGGTAATCAAGTAATCGAAAGCAATACCTTTAACGAGGGAACCACAATCGCAGCAATCGCCGATGTGGATAAAATGATATTTGAAGGAAAAGTGGACGAATCCGAAGTCGGGAAAATTAAAGAGAACCTACCATTGGAAATCACTGTGGGAGCAATAGAGAACAAGGTTTTTGATGCTGTTTTGGATTATATTGCCCCTAAGGGCAAGGAGGAAAATGGTGCAATTCAGTTTGAGATCAAAGGAACCCTTAAAAAAAGCGACACAGTATTTATAAGGGCCGGCCTAAGTGCCAACGCTTCCATTATTTTGGCCAAGGCCGATAGTGTATTGGCGCTAAAAGAAGCCTTGGTACAGTTTGATGGAGACACTAAAAAACCATTTGTGGAGGTGGAAACCGCCGACCAACAATTTGAAAGGAAGGATGTGGAACTTGGTGTGAGCGATGGCATTTTTGTAGAGGTTAAGTCAGGGGTAACAGCTGCCGATAAGGTAAAAGTTTGGAACGCATTGGTAGAAGAATAAAGGGCATGGACGGGCTAAATCAAAAAAAAGTAAAAAATCCTGTAACAATTTAACAACATTTCTGTCTTACATACAGAGGTAAAAGTAAGATAGCTAACATCACCAATCATGATAGAAATCAAAGATCTTCATAAATCCTATAAAATGGGGAGCAACTCCCTTCATGTTTTAAAAGGGATAAACTTTAAAGTAGAAGAAGGGGAGCTAGTGGCCATTATGGGGTCTTCAGGATCTGGAAAATCAACTTTGTTGAACATTTTAGGAATGTTGGACGGTGCTGATTCTGGTGAGTATACCTTGGATGGTGTGCCGATCAAAAACCTGAGCGAGACCAAAGCGGCGCAATACCGGAACAAATTTTTAGGATTTATCTTCCAGTCGTTCAACTTGATCAATTACAAAAGTGCCGTAGAGAATGTAGCTCTTCCACTATACTACCAAAAAGTTCCGAGAAAAGAACGTCAGGAAAAGGCCATGAAATATTTGGAACGAGTAGGTCTAAAGCCATGGGCGGGACACTTGCCCAGCGAACTTTCCGGTGGACAAAAACAAAGAGTGGCCATTGCACGTGCCATGGCTGCCGAGCCAAAGGTACTATTGGCAGATGAGCCGACCGGAGCCTTGGACAGTAAAACTTCTTATGAGGTAATGGATCTTATTCAAAAGATCAACGATGATGGAAATACCATTCTGGTCGTTACCCACGAAGAGGATATTGCACATATGTGCAAACGTATTGTACACCTTAAAGATGGTGTTATTGTAGAGGACAAGAAAATAGAACAAGTAAGAGCGGAGCAATATGTTTGATCGCGATATTTGGCAGGAAATATTCAATACGCTAAAAACCAATAAGCTTAGAACCTTTTTAACCGGTTTTTCGGTAGGGTGGGCCATATTTATCTTGGTTATGCTCCTGGCTTCGGTAAACGGTATGCAGAATGGATTTGTGGGCCAGTTCAATGATGATGCCACCAACTCAATATTTGTGCGCCCCGGAACGACTTCCAAAGCATACGGCGGGTTCGAGGCCGGAAGACGTATCCAGTTAAAAAATGACGACCTGGAATACATAAAGCAAAGCTTTCCAAAGGACATAGAATACATCAGTGCAAGATATTTTTCCAATACCACGGCAAGATATAAAAGCGAAACAGGTTCATATTCGGTGCAGGCTACCCACCCGGATCACCAAGCCATAGAAAAAACCGTAATTGTTGCCGGTAGATATATTAATGAGGCAGACGTGGTCAATAAGGCCAAGGTTGCCGTAATCGGACGAAAAGTTGCCGAAGACCTTTTTGATAAAGAAGATCCATTGGGGAAGTTTGTGGAATTCAATGGTTTGCCGTTTAGGGTAATCGGAATTTTTACAGATGATGGTGACGATAATGCCGAAAGGAGGATCTATGCTCCGGTGAGCACATACCAACGGATCTATGGAAATACGAACCATATTAACATGATCGCCCTTACCTATAATCCAACATACGATTTGTCCAAAGCACTCGAGTTTTCAGGTAGGCTAGAGGATTTAATGAAGCGACGGCATAAAATAGATCCAGAGGACCAAGCAGGTCTATATGTTTGGAACTATGCCCAAGCTTTTGATGATATCAGCAGTTTTACCGCAGTTTTAAAAGGGATCGGTATTGGGGTCGGATTTTTAATTTTGATCGCAGGTATCGTAGGTATCGGTAATATTATGGTGTTTACCATCAAAGAACGAACCAAAGAGATAGGTGTGCGAAAAGCCCTTGGGGCAAGGCCACGTCAAATTGTGAACTTGGTGTTGTTGGAGTCCGTTTTTATCACCGCAATTTCCGGCTTTGTAGGGCTGTTGTTCGCTTGGATGATTTTGGCAGCCTTGGGCCCCATGATAGAAACACCGGCCTTTAGTAATCCATCCGTAGAGCTTTCTACCGTGGTTACCGCCACCATTATTTTGATAATCGCAGGAGTATTGGCAGGTTTGCTACCCGCCATGAAAGCTGCAAATGTTAAACCCATTGTTGCACTAAGTGATAAATAGTTATGTGGTTATTTGATAGGGACTTGTGGATAGAAATTTTTCATACACTGAGCAAAAATATGTTCAGGACCTTCCTCACCATGCTCGGCGTAATTTTCGCGATGATCATCTTGGTGCTATTGTTGGGGTCGGCCAATGGTATGAGCAATGGTTTCAATAAATTGTTTGCCGGAACAGCATCGAACAGCTTGTTCGTTTGGGGCCAATCGACCTCCGAACCCTATAAGGGTTTTGAGCGTGGCCGTAGAATCCGATATAAGATCGAAGATGCCGATATCCTTAAAAAACAAATACCGGAAATAGAGGTGCTTGCACCACGTATTGAGCTGGGAAGCCATAGAGGCATAGTGACCGTATATAGGAACGGCCAGACCAGTGGTTCCGCTGTGTACGGTGATTATCCAGAAATAGACAACATCACCAAAAAGAAATTGGTGGAAGGGCGTTTTCTTAACCAAACCGATATAGATGGCTCAAAAAAAGTATGTGTAATCGGTGAGGAGACGTACAAACTTTTGTTCGACAAGGGTGAAAATGCCATAGGGCAGGATATTCGGATCAATGGCATATATTTTTCCGTAGTAGGAATCTACAAACCGAACAATAACATCAATATTGATGGTGAGAACGCTGTGTTTATTCCTTTCACCACCTTTCAAAAAGCATTTAACTCCGGAGATAGGATGGGGTGGATGGCCATAGCTGTTGAAGACAATACTCCGGTGGCATTTGTAGAAAAGCAGATAAAGGACATCCTTAAGGCTAAGTATGACATACACCCGGACGATGAACGGGCCATAGGCAGTTTCGATATGTCCGAAATATTCAATAACATAACAGCTTTTACCACGGTATTGAAAGGTTTTTCATTTTTCGTGGGAATATTTACCCTATTGGCCGGGGTGATCGCCATTAGCAATATCCTTTTGATCACTGTCAAGGAACGTACACAAGAAATAGGGGTAAGGCGAGCTTTGGGAGCTACCCCAGTAATCGTAAAACGTCAGATTGTTGTGGAGGCCATAGTATTGACCGCCTTTGCAGGTCTGGTCGGATTTGCCATTTCTGTCGGGATATTATCACTGTTGGATGCGATGTTCGGCAGTGGTGACGACTTTCCGTTCGTAAAACCAATGATCAGTGTGCCACAATTTGTCATATCATTTGTTTTAATGGTGGGACTTAGCGTGCTCATTGGATTGTTGCCGGCCAATAGAGCCGTAAAAATCAGGCCGATCGAAGCATTAAGAGAAGAATAAATCAATACAATTAAATAACGAAATCAAATAAACAAGAATGAACAAGTATGTAAAATACGCATTGATAGGGGTAGTGGTCATAGGTATTTTGGCCGCTGTAGTCTACTTTTTAAAGCAGAACAGTACTCCTGTAGAGCTGTATAAAACCGAAACAGCAGAAAAGAAGGACATTGTAAATAAAGTCATCGTAACCGGAAAAGTAATTCCTGAGGACGAGATCAATATCAAACCTCAAATTTCGGGAATTATAGATAAGATCCTTTTGGAAGAAGGTATGCGGGTAAAATCCGGTGATCTGATCGCGGTGATCAAAGTGGTTCCCAACGAGCAATCCCTAAATCAAGCGGCAGGGAGGGTCCGTAATGCGGAATTGGCATTGAACAATGCCAAGTTGGAGTACGACCGTAACAAGACCTTGTTCGATAGGGGCGTGATCTCCAACCAAGATTACAACAACCTAAAGTTGACCTACGAGCAGGCCATGCAGGAATTAAAAAATGCGCAGGCCGATTATCAGATCATAAGAAAAGGTTCCGCCGGAGGTTCTGCCAGTGCAAATACCAATATTAGGGCCACCGTTTCGGGTACCATTCTTGAAATTCCCGTAAAAGAAGGTGATCAGGTAATCCAGAGCAACAATTTTAACGATGGTACCACGGTTGCCACCATTGCCGATATGAACAAAATGATCTTTGAAGGGGAAGTGGACGAGGCCGAGGTAGGAAAACTACATGTTGGAATGCCTTTGGAAATTAGCCTAGGTGCCTTGGAAGAACAAAAATTCGATGCCAAGCTCAAGTTTATAGCGCCCAAAGGCGTTGAGGAAGAAGGAGCCGTGCAATTTAAGATAGAAGGTGACCTCGACGTAAAGGAAAGTGACAGCACTTCTTATGTAAGAGCAGGATATAGTGCCAATGCATCAATAGTGCTGGAAGAAAAGAAAGATGTATTGTCCTTAAAAGAAGCTTTGTTGCAATTCGATAAAGAAACCGAAAAACCCTACGTGGAAGTAGAAGTGGGCGAAAATGAATTCGAGAGAAGGGATCTCGAGTTAGGGGTAAGCGATGGAATAGATGTCGAAATAGTTTCAGGTATTGGAGAGAATGATAAAATTAAAGTCTGGAACAAGCTTGAACGAAAATCTGACGAAGACTAAGTCATGCTGAGCCATCATTTTAACAACCAAAATCAAAAAACGAATGAAAAATAGCATAGCAATAGTTCTACTGTTGTTCACCGTAACCTTTTCCAGTGCCCAAGTTCGCAAATGGACACTACAGGAATGTGTTGAATATGCCGTAGAGAATAATTTGACCATAGAACAATTTGAATTGGATTTGGAGAATGCCCAAATTGATAGATCCGACGCTTTGGGAGATATGCTTCCGAACTTGAACGGCTCAATGTCCGCTTCGAGCAATACCGGATTTTCCATTAACCCAACCAACAACTTGCCAACGAACAGTACGGCGTTCAATGTAAATGCAGGATTTAGTTCCAACGTTACACTTTTTGATGGGTTAAGGAACATAAATAGGTTGAACAGGGCCAAGATGAATGCCATTGCCAACCAATACCGCTTGGATAATTTGAAGGACGACATACGTTTGAACGTTGCCAATGCCTACTTGCAGGTAGTTTCCAATAAAGAACAGCTCAAAACTTTTAAAGCACAGTATGCGGTCACCGAACAAGATATGAAGAGGACCAAGGAATTGGTGGAATCCGGTGTTTTGCCACGTGGGGACCTTTTGGAAATCGAGGCAACTGCGGCCAATCAGGAACAGCAGATAATCAACGGGGAAAGCTTGGTGCTGATCTCAAGGGTGAATTTGGCGCAATTGCTACAGATAACCGATTATGAAAACTTTGATATCGCAGAAGAACAATTCGATATTCCCCCTTCGGATATTTTAAAAAATTCACCAAAGGTAATTTTTGACAAGGCCATGAGCTTTAGAAACGATATCAAGTTCTCGGAGTCGAACGTGGAATTGGCAGAACAGGACCTAAAAATTGCCAAAGGTGCTTATTTACCGACTTTGTCCGGATTTTTCCAATATGGAACCCGGTATTCCGATGTAACCCAAATTCCAGATGGTAACGGGGTGCCTTATACTCCTAATTTTACCGATCAATTATGGATTTTTGATGGTATTAGTTATGGCGCCCAATTGAATGTTCCCATCTTTAATGGGTGGAGCGCCCGTAATAATGTGAAAAGATCTAAGATCAGCTTGGACAAAGCCAGGTTGCAATTCGAGCAGGATAAATTAGATCTGGAGAATACCATTCAACAGGCATATGTAGATGTGAATACCTTTGAGAAAGCTTACATCGCTGCCGAAAAAACACTGGAGGCCAGACGTTTGTCCTATGAGTATGCAAAAGAGCGCTACGATGTTGGTTTAATGAATGCTTTCGACTTTAGCCAAGCACAATCCAGAGTGGAAAATGCCCAGGCCAATGTAATTCGGACCAAGTACGATTATATTTTTCGATTGAAAATTTTGGAGTTTTACTTTGGTATACCGATTTCATTAAACTAGTATCTTTGTGGCCAATATGGCCACACTATTACATTTAGAAACAGCAACTACCAATTGTTCCGTTAGCATATCCAAGAATGATGAAATCTTGGTCTTAAAAGAGAACAATGCCGCGAACTATTCGCACTCGGAGCAACTGCATATATTTATAAAAGAAGCCTTGGAAGAGGCTTCTTTGTCTTTTTCCGACCTGGATGCCGTTGCGGTTAGCAAGGGCCCCGGCTCCTATACCGGACTCCGAATAGGCGTATCTGCCGCAAAGGGTATCTGTTTTTCGGTGGATATTCCACTTATTTCTATTCCCACCTTGCAAAGTATGGCCAATCAGGTTGATGTAAAGCCGGGCGAGTTGGTAATCCCCGTTCTCGATGCAAGACGAATGGAAGTTTACTCCTGCGTTTTTGACAACAACGACCAAGAAATCAGGGAAACTAGGGCAGAGATTATCGACGAGGATTCTTTTTCGGAGTTCGTAACTACGCAAAAAGTATATGTTGTGGGGAGTGGTGCCGAAAAAATAAAGGGTGTTTTGCAACACCCCAATTTTATTTTTGATACCACAGTAATACCTTCTTCCAAGGATATGGTCAAAATGGCGTTCAAAAAATTTGAAGCCGAACAGTTTGAGGATGTCGCCTATTTTGAGCCGTATTACCTCAAGGATTTTGTTCTCCAGCAAAAAAAGAAGAAAACTACTTGATTAATCTTCCAGTGCTTTGTGCATCACGCGTTGTGGGAACGGGATTTCGATGCCTGCCTCATCAAAACGGAGCTTGGTTTGCTCGATCACATAAAAATGTGCTGCCCAAAATACATCATTGTTGGCCCAGAAGCGTAGGCTTAGATCTACAGAACTATCGCCCAGGTTGCCAACATAGACCTCTGGAGCAGGTTCAGTATTGATATTTGGATTGTCGGCACATATTTGCAGCAGAATTTCCTTGGCCTGTTTAATATTGGAGCCATAACCGATGCCGACATCAAATTTGTCCCTGCGTGTATCTTCCATATTGTAGTTCACCACGTTTCCATTGGATAACTGCCCGTTCGGGATAATCGCAATTTGGTTGCCAAAAGTACTAAGCTTGGTGTTGAAGATGGATATTTCCTTTACGGTACCGTCCACCCCTTGGGCCGAAATAAAATCACCGACCTTAAAAGGTTTAAAAATCAATATAAGTACGCCCCCGGCAAAATTGGCCAGTGATCCTTGTAGGGCCAAGCCGATGGCAAGACCTGCCGCACCTACCAATGCGACCAAGGATGAGGTTTTTACCCCCAACTGTGTCACCACTAAAACAAAAACCAATGCTTTTAGGATAAGACTGATAAAACTCTGTAGAAAAGATTCCAAGGTTTCATCGTAATCCTTTTTGGCAAAAAAGCGGCGTACCATATTGTTCACCAGTCGTATAAACCAAAGTCCGATAAAAAAGATAACGATCGCCGTGATCAAGTTGGGTAAAATGCTTAAAGACCATTCAACGGCCTGATCTACGTAATGCTCGTAATTTTCTAATTGTTTCATATTGTTTTTTTAGTTGTGGTCAACCTAATCAATATCCAAAAGAAATAAAAGAAATGGTTTTTAAACAAATGTTAATGTTGCATGGTCTCGAACTGTTCCAGAACATCATCCGAGCTGGAAACCGGCAACTTACATGCGCCTTCAATGCAGACATAGGCGAGTGTTTTTCCGGGTACTGCCCGGTTTTTTAATAGGGAAATGGTTCCATCTTGTTGCGCCCCGATCAATATGCTGTTGGGAATGTAGACTTTGGCAATTTCTTGTGCCATGGTTTTGTGGTCGTTCCCCAAAATGGCGACCTCATAAAAACTTTGGTTAAGGAACAGGACCAAATGAAGCCAATTCGAAAAGCCTTGAGCCCTCCGGTCGAAGTCCTTTTGTATATTTTTAAGCATCTGTTTGGCGATTGTGCCATAATCCTCCTCCGGGTACAGTTTATGGAATTTGAACAGGTTGATCGCCATCATCGAATTGGAAGAGGATATTACATTATCATCGATTTCAATAGTTCTTCTGATCAGGGATAGGTCTTTGTCCGAAGTGTAAAAGAACATATTCGATTCTTTCTCCATAAAATGTGCAATGCTGTAATCGAGCAGATTTTTGGACAAGTTGAGCCACTTTTCATCAAAAGTTACCTCGTAGAGCGATAAGAATGCATCGATCACCGTGGCATAATCATCCAAAAAGGCATTAATGGTACTTTTTCCCTGTTTATGGTTTCTGTACATGGAGCCATCTGCCTTAATCATTTCCTGTTCAATAAATAGGGCATTTTTTATTGCTAATTGCAGGTACTCGTTTTCGTCCAAATAGCGATGGGCGTCTACCAATCCTTTTAGCATAAGCCCGTTCCACGAGGTCAGTATCTTGTCGTCCAACCTGGGTTTTGGGCGTTTCTCCCTTTCGGTTTTTAGCAATCGTAGGTTGTTTTTGATGTGTTTTCTCAGGCTATCTACCGGAATGTTGAACTTCTGCGCTATTTCCTCATCATTTTTATCCCTAATGAGCACATAATTATCTTCTTCCCAATATCCATAAGAATTAATATTGAAATAGGTTTGGAACACCTCAAAATGGTCGCCCAATAAATTCGAAAGCTCGTCCGCTGTCCAAACATAATAAGCACCTTCTTTCAAGGTGTTGTTTTTGTCCAAGCTGTCGGCGTCCAAGGAGGAATAGAAGCCGCCATTGCTGTCCAGGAGTTCTTCTTTGGCAAAAGTGATGGTCTCCGTAACCACATTTTTATACAATTCATTTTTGGTAACGGCGTAGGCTTTTGCATAAAGACTTGTCAATTGCCCATTATCGTACAACATTTTTTCAAAATGGGGTACATGCCATTTAGTGTCCACGGCATATCTGGAAAAACCACCGCCCACATGATCATAAATTCCACCGTAGGCCATTCGGGTCAATGTGGTGTCCACAAAATCCATGATATCCGATTTGTTGGTCGAAGTAGCATAATGAAGCAGAAAATCCCAATTGTTGGGCATCATAAACTTTGGGGCCCGTTTATGTCCGCCCAAAAAAGTATCAAAATATTGGGACCAGTTTTGCACGGCCACATCCAATTGCTCTAAGGTATAGTGTTCATTGTCCGTGCTGTTTTCCACGAGATTTATGGCTTGCAGGCCATTGGTAAGGTCCGTGGCATATTGTTCGATCCGTGGTTTGTCTTTTTTGTATAGTTCGGCAAGTTGCTCCAAAGATTTTATCCAATTGTCCTTGGGGACATAGGTGGCGCCCCAAAATGGTCGCCCATCTGGTAGGGCTACAATATTTAAAGGCCAACCGCCTTGACCGGAAATCATTTGAATGGCATCCATGTATATTTGATCCACGTCCGGGCGTTCTTCACGGTCTATTTTTATGTTGATGAAGTCCTTGTTCATAACCTTTGCCACGGATTCGTCCTCAAAACATTCTTTTTCCATCACATGGCACCAATGGCAAGCGGCGTAACCAATGCTGATAATAAGTAGTTTGTCTTCTTCTTTTGCCCTTTCCAGTACATCGGGGTGCCAAGCTTCCCAATTTACCGGGTTGTGCGCATGTTGCAAAAGGTAGGGACTTGTTTCGTTTATCAGGGCATTGGTATGTTTGTGCGTCACTTTTTCTAAGTTTTGTTTACAACCGACCGTTAGGATACTGAGTATTGTGTATAAGCACACTTTTTTGATCATAACATACAGTTGGGGTAAAAAAAATGCGTCCACCATTGGACGCATTTTCTGGAATTGAACGGTGTTACTTTACTTCGAAGGTAATTTTTACATTTACCCGATAGTCATCTATCTTTCCATCTTTTACCGTCGCGCTTTGTTCGTTGATGTAGATGGACCGGATATTTTTCACGGATTTGGAGGCTTGCTCCAATGCGTTGTGAGCGGCGTCTTCCCAACTTTTGCTGGAATTGGCCAATACTTCGATTACTTTTAATACTGCCATGGTCAATGTGTTTTTAATGTTTCCCTTCAATGTAATAAATTTTAACGGGAATATGGCAGGATCAACGCTTTATTATCTGTTAAGGGCCACTACTTCGCTTATTTTTTCGCCCATCATATTTTTTAGCATGGTCTCGATACCGTTTTTTAGGGTAAATGTGGATGATGGACATCCGCTGCAAGCTCCTTGCAGAATAACGCTTACGGTACCGGTCTCTTCCTCGTACGATTGAAAGAGAATATTACCGCCGTCGCTCGCAACGGCAGGTTTCACATATTCTTCTAAAATATCTATGATCTGCTGTGAGGTATCATCGTAATGGTTCTGTGTTGCGGTATTTTCGACCGTTTCTTTGGTTTTTTGAATCGCTTCCGCTGTTACTACGTCTTTCCCATCTGCCAAATAATCCCTGATAAACTCGCGTAGCTGCATATTGATCTCCTCCCAATCGGCAACGTCGTATTTGGTAACGGAAACATAGTTCTCGTCCATGAACACTTCTTTTACAAATGGTAGGTGGAAAAGTTCCATGGCCAATGGGGAATCTTTGGCTTCATCAATATTCTTGAACTCGTATGTGCTGGGTACGATTCGTTTATTGGAAACAAATTTCATCACCGCAGGGTTGGGGGTAACCTCGGCATAAACGGTAATGGGCTGTTTCTTTTTTACTTCGTCCTCGTTCACAATGGGTTCTCCGGCGTTGAGGTATTCCACCAATTGTTGGGCCACCTCATCCTTTACGTCGTCCCATTCCACAATATCAAAACGTTCCATGGCAACAAAATTGCTGGCTATGTAAACGGTTTTAACAAATGGAAGGTAGAAAAGTTGTTGTGCCAAAGGAGAACTTTTGGCTTCATCAATGTTTTTATATTCGTAGTTGCCCTTCACCAAAAAATGGTTCGCTTCCATTTTAATTATCTTGGGATTGTTGGTGGGAACAACAGTAATGTTATATTCTTTCATGTTGAATCTTTCCTGCAAAAATACCAATAGTTGGGATGTGTGACAAAATATTATAATAATGTGTGAAGCATACCGTTATCTTATTGTTTTATTGCATTGAACAACCATTTAGCCCCGACCGTCACATGAGACGTATCTTAACCTCGATCATCGTTGCCCTGTTATTTGGGTCCGCAGCCAAGGCACAGGAAGGAATTCCGGTGTATTTTGATTACTTGGCGGATAATTATTATTTGGTATACCCGTCCATGGCAGGGATCGCAGAGGGCACTAAAATTCGGTTGACAGCAAGAAAACAGTGGTTCAATGTGGACGAAGCTCCTAGCTTACAAACCTTGAACATCAACTCCAGAATAGGCGAACGCAGCGGAATCGGGGGTATACTCTTCAACGATTCCAACGGTTACCATTCACAAACAGGATTTAAGGGTACCTATGCCCACCACTTACAATTGGGAGGTGATTTTAGAACTTTAAACCAATTGTCCTTTGGATTGAGTGCCGGTGTTATTTTGAGTAGTTTGGACGAAAGTGAGTTTAGGTCCGTAATTCCAGACCCCATTGTAACCGGGGTTAAGAATACCACTAGCTATTTTAACGTGGATTTGGGCGTTTCCTATAATTTATTGGAGTTTTATGCCCATGCAGCCGTCCTTAACCTTTTGGGAAGCGGGCGAGACCTGTACACGGCCGCAGAGTTCGATAATTTACGCCGTTATTTGTTTTCTGTAGGGTATGTTTTTGGAAGAAACACAAGGGTAGAGCCCTCTGTTTTGTTTCAGATGACAGATTTTACTAAAGAGAAGACCGTGGATTTCAACGCCAAAGTATATAGGGATGTTAGCTTTGGAACCGTATGGGCGGGATTGTCCTATCGTCGTAGTTTTAATGGGGCCCAATTCCAGACCAATGGTCAGTTCGGCGAACAACGGTTACAGTTGTTTACCCCGATCGTGGGAGTAAATGTGAACAGGTTTATGTTCTCCTATAATTATTCGTACCAATCGGGAGATATCCGTTTTGATAATGGTGGATTTCATCAGATTACATTGGGGTACGATTTTGGGCAAAGTGATCAGGGCAAACGCTACGATTGTTATTGTCCGGCCGCCAACAATTAATATTCTATACAATTATTTAAAAGGGAACTCGAGCACGGCCAAGTTAAAAACCCACCGCACCCGAATTTTGATCTATACATGTGTATCTAATTGTTCCAAGTAAAGTTTTTCTTCGAAGCTTGTGCTTTTATGGCCGATAGCATGGCATTTTCCAGTTCACCTTTTTCGTTCTTTTGGTTTTTGGCGATATAGGCCTCGCGTTTCGCGTTGAGTTCTTGTATCTGTTTTTGGATTTTTTCCCTTTCTTGTTTCTTTTCCTTTACGAAATTTTTTATCTCGCTTTCCGATTTTCCCTGAAGTTCCTTGGGTAAGTCCTTTTCCTTGATTTGAGTGAGTACGGTGGCGTCTTCCTCGGCTGCATCGACCAGGTCCCAACTTGAATTTTGGTACAGTCTGGAGCTTTTGCTTACCGCTCGTTTTACAACCACGACTTCTTCAAGTTCTGCGGCATTGGCATCTTGCACGGACTGAAGCTCTTTCTTTTGTCTGCCCATGGTCCCATAAGAAACATAAGTGCTGTTCAACTTGGAGTTCAGTTTAATTATGATGTCATCATAAGGGGTCTCGATATGAACGACCTGCCTGTTGTGGTCAATGGCCATATATTCACCACCGGTCAATGTGGCGCCATTCTTCCACATGGAGGAAATCCCTTGCTCATAATTCCCACAAAATATGGTGTTCACTATAATGTCCTTCTCCTTGGCATTTAAAGCCGCATCCTTATAATCCAACTTTCCTTGGGTAAAAGGTTCGTTTCCAGCAATGAATATCATTTTTAGATCATCGGCATTTTTGCCCCAATCCAATTGTTTTAAGGATGTGTGGATAACCTCTCCACAATATTCCTCACCTCCATTAGTGGTCAGGGAAAACAGTTTTTCCGAAATCTCATCAAGATCCTTGCTAAACCCTAGTACCTGTCGTATGTATCCTTCGTGGGACGATAGGTTGTCGTTCCCATACTCATATAGGGCTATTTGTAGCGATGGCCTAAGATCTGTACCACATTTGGCATGGGTAAATTCGTTTACAATATCCCACAGTTGGGCTTTAGCCTGATTGATCAATCCATCCATACTATTGCTGGTGTCCAAAAGCAGGGCAATTTTTACAAATTGTTCGGAAGGCTTTTCCTCGGTAAACTCGGTATATAAAGTGATTTTTTCGTTGCTGTGCGCTTTAAGGTTGCAACCGTAGCTGGTTCCAGTCGCCCCTATCAATATCGCTGTTGCAAAAAGGTGTTTAATATGTTTCATAAGGCAATAATTTTTAAAGTTGATGTAAATGTATGTGCCTCTGTTATCAGAAAAAATCAGGATTGAGTAAAACAAAGGTGCCAATGAGTAATTAAGGCCGTTGGCTTAGTAACCTTGGATAAATAGGAGGTGTTTGGGCCAATTTCGGTACTTGTCCATTTTTTAAAATGCTTGGGAAGCAGTAAGTTTACCTTGGTTATGGTTCGAAAAGCATACATATTATTGGTTCTTGTAATGACCACCTTTGTTGGTATGTCCCAAGTTGGCAACAATAGCGTTGAGTTCCAGTTACAGGGGTCCGTGAAGGGCAAGGAGAATTACGAACCTATTTCCGGGGTACAGGTATCCACGGACAAGGGAGCGTTTACGCGGACCAATGCTTTGGGCGAGTTCAAAATAAGAGCGTCCGTTGGCGATATGTTGATCATACAAGGGCCGGAATTGCAAACGGTACGCCACATAATAAAGTCGGAAGAGGATATCGATGTATTGGTAGAGGGATATGGGAGTGCGATTGATACCAAAAGCAAGAAACGGGAAGTTTCCGGTGCAAGAAAAAGTTTAATGGAACATCAACGTTTTTTGGATTCTGCCAATTTTTACAAAAAAACCGACCTTGAGAAAAGTATCGATTTTGTAGCTAGTTCCATGGAGCTTTTGGGCAGTGCCGGCAATAAGCGTGAGCTTTCCATGTCCTTGCGCATGCTGGGAGAAATATACACCTACCACGGTCAATACGACCTGGCGATTACCAATTTTAAAGATGCTTTAGCGGCCCAGGAAACCAACAAAACCAAAATACTATTGGGCAAAACCTATGTACAGAACGGCAACAATGCCGGTGCCATGGAGGTGTTGGAACCATTGGTAGAGGTTAAGAACATGGTTCCCTATCAGCGCATTGAGCTTTTAGAGGCTTTGGGGGACGCCAACAAGGCCAGCAACAATCTAAAAAGAGCCCAAGATTACTACAAGGAAGGACTGTTGATCGCAAAGAAGAACCAGATTTCTCCAAAGGAGATCGATTTAAATTCTAAAATTGCGGATGTATTTGCCAGTGAAGATAAGCTGATCGAAGCCGAAGGGTTTTATCAAAACTCCTTGGACCTTTCCAGGGAAGTGGCGCCGGAAAGATTGATCCAGGAGAGTGAAAAAGTGGCGGATTTTTACAATCAAAAGAACCGCTTCGAGGACGAGATACAGTTGCGAAAACAAAATCTGAGCGAGCTGGAGCAGATGCCCCGATCTAGTCGTGCCACGGATAAAAAAGGTGCGGTAAAGGACACGATCACCTCCCAACGCATCAACTACAAAATTGCAAACGCCTACATTGCCCAGGACAAACTGGACGAAGCCATTCCGTATTTGGAGAAAAGTATAGTGGAAGCCAACAGGGACGATGATTTGGTGGTGCAAAAAGATGCCACGCGAACCTTGTCCGAAGTGTATCGCAACAAGGGCGAGTATAACAAAGCTCTGGAATCGTATCAAGATTATGTGGCCGTGGTGGATAGCCTGTATGTTCGAAAGGAACAAGAAATAGCGAGTGCGGCACAGTTTAACAGGGAAATAGCCAATACCCAAAACCGTATTTCCAGTTTGGAACAGGAGCGGGAACTCAACCAGAGTAAATATAGCTTGGCCGTAACCGAACAGCAATTGTACGAGGAGACCAGCAAGCGCCAAAAATGGATCATTTACTCTTTGATTTTCGGTATTGCCCTTATGGCGCTCACCGCATATTTATATTACCGGAGCAACAAGCAACAAAAATTGGCCAATAATCTGCTGGCCTTAAAATCGTTGCGCACCCAAATGAACCCCCATTTTATTTTTAATGCCCTCAATTCCGTGAACAATTATATTGCCAAGAGCGATGAACGGAGTGCCAATCGTTTTCTAAGCGAGTTTTCCGTCCTTATGCGCAGTGTACTGGAAAATTCCGAAGAAGACTTTATCCCTTTGGCCAAGGAGTTACAGTTGCTGCAATTATATGTAAAGCTGGAACACTCCCGTTTTTCGGACAAGTTCTACTACGAGATCAATGTGGATCAGCACATCGATGTAGATGCTTTTCAAATACCCCCGATGCTATTGCAGCCCTATATAGAAAACGCGATTTGGCACGGATTGCGATACAAGGAGGAAAAGGGAATGTTGAAAATTGTATTACGACAGCTAACAAAGGATATGGTCGAAATACGAATAGAGGACAACGGGATCGGACGAAAAAAATCTGCGGAGCTAAAGACCACCAATCAAAAAAAGCAAAAATCCAAGGGGATGGGCAACATTCAAAAGCGAATCCAAATCTTGAACGATATGTACAAAAACCGGGTAGAGGTTTCCATTTCCGATCTGAACCAAGATAGAACGGGAACCAAAGTATCCCTTAAACTTAAAAAACAATAATGGATCTACGTGCGGTAATTGTAGAGGACGAAGCCAATAGTAGGGAAATCCTTCGGAACTACTTGTCCAAGTATTGTGAGGGAGTTCAGGTCTTGGGAGAAGCGGCAACCATTGAAGAGGGGTTGGAACAAATCAAAAAACATGTCCCAGATCTGGTCTTTTTGGATGTGGAAATGCCCTTTGGTAATGCCTTTGACCTGTTGGATAAAATCCCGGACCGCACTTTCGAAACCATTTTTGTTACCGCTTATAACCAATATGCCATGGATGCCCTGAACCATCATGCCGCCTATTATTTAATGAAGCCCATAAATATAGATGAGTTGATCAAGGCGGTGGACTATGTCCGTGGGGTCAAGGAGAAGGAAAATGCCTTGGAAGGAGAAGTGCTCCAAGCAAAATCCGATCATGTTTCAGGAAAGATCACCTTGCCGCAACAAGACGGGTTCCAAGTATTGGACGTATCTGACATTTATTTTTGTAAGGCGGACGACAATTACACCGAAATTTATCTCGAAAAGAAAAAGATCGTCATCAGTAAAACCTTAAAATATTTTGAGGAAGCGCTACGTCCCTATTCCTTTGCACGTATCCACAAATCATATTTGGTCAATGTATCCGAAGTGGTGCGGTACAAAAAAGGAAAGGGGGGCAGTGTGGTACTGTCCAATGGCAAGGAACTTTCTGTGTCCGCTTCCAAAAAAGCCGAACTTTTATCACATTTTAAATAAATAGGAGCAAAGAACACGGCCAAGTAGCGTTTCTTTGTTGTCAACTAAACCTTAAACCAATGATTGTACAACCCGTTAGGGGCAAATCCCCAGAAATAGGAGAAGATTGTTTTATCGCCGAAAATGCGACCATTGTAGGCGAAGTAACCATGGGAGACCAATGTAGTGTTTGGTTCAACGCGGTGATCCGTGGCGATGTCCATTTTATTAAAATGGGCAACAAGGTGAATGTGCAAGATGGAGCTGTGATCCATTGTACCTATCAAAAATCGCCGACCACAATTGGCAACAATGTTTCCATTGGCCATAATGCCATTGTGCACGGTTGTACCATAAAGGATAACGTGCTGGTGGGCATGGGCAGCATTATTATGGACGATTGCGTAGTGGAGAGTAACTCGATTATTGCTGCAGGAGCTGTGGTGACCAAGGGTACACATGTGGAGGCGGGAAGCATTTATGCCGGGATGCCCGCAAAAAAAATAAAGGATATCAGCCCCGAGCTGTCCAAAGGAGAGATAGACCGAATCGCCAATAATTATGTAAAGTATTCCAGTTGGTTCAAAGAGGGTTAAATGTAGGTGGACATGCTTTTAAAAATGGCATCCATCCAACAATTTCAAGATCCCACAATCTAAGATTCAAGGAACCTATCGGATTATATTCCCTATTTTTGTTCCACTCAAAAAAAACTCGACAACCATGAACGCATATATTTTTCCAGGACAAGGAGCACAATTTGTAGGTATGGGGCTGGACCTGTACGAAAATCATTCCCAAGCACAGGAACTTTTTGAAAGGGCCAATGCCATACTTGGGTTTTCCATAACCGACATTATGTTCGAGGGTACGGCCGAAGACCTAAAACAGACCAAAGTGACCCAACCGGCCATCTTTTTGCATTCCGTTATTTTGAGCAAGGTCTTGGGCGATGGTTTCAAGCCCGATATGGTAGCAGGACATTCCTTGGGCGAATTCTCCGCTTTGGTGGCCAATGGCACCTTGAATTTTGAGGACGGCTTAAAGTTGGTGTCACAACGTGCCCTTGCTATGCAAAAAGCCTGCGAGATACAGCCCAGTACCATGGCCGCGGTTTTAGGCTTGGAAGACGATGTAGTGGAAAAAATATGTTCCGAAGTGGAAGGTATCGTGGTGCCGGCCAATTATAACTGTCCCGGCCAATTGGTGATTTCCGGAGAGGTGGATGCCGTAAATGTAGCCTGCGAAAAAATGAAGGAAGCCGGAGCAAGGCGAGCATTGTTGTTGCCGGTGGGCGGTGCGTTCCATTCGCCATTAATGGAGCCCGCTCGAGAAGAATTGGCAGCAGCCATAGAATCTACGCAATTCAATGCACCAAGTTGTCCCATTTATCAAAATGTGACCACTACGGCGGTATCCGATCCCGAAGCAATTAAAAAGAACCTCATTCTGCAGCTTACCGCTCCCGTTAAGTGGACGCAAAGCGTTCAGCAAATGGTCAAGGATGGAGCAACATCCTTTGTGGAGGTAGGGCCTGGCAAGGTATTGCAAGGCTTGGTAAAAAAAATACATCGAGAGGCCGTAACCAGCTCTGCTGAGGTTTCTTAAACGGCAGAAACAGTTTATCCGATTAAATGCAATTTTAAACTAATAGGCAAGGAGAATCCTTGCCTTTTTTGTAATATTGGTAGCTCCCAAACCACCTACTTGAGCATGGCGATTAAACCAACTGAAACTGATGGCAATGGCGATGTCGACCATACTTACAAAAACCTTAAAACAACAACCCACGGCTCTTGTTCGTAGCGGCCTATTACTGTTCCTTTTTCTCGTTTTGGGAATGGGTACGGGGTTTGGGCAAGCTACAATTACCATTGAAGATGTTAATGGGCTGGAAGATGATGGAGCCATAACATTAACGGCAACATTGAATACGCTTGTACCTATTGTGGGTGGTTTTACAGTGGACGTCAATACAAACGATGGTACTGCAACCATTGTTGATAGCGATTATACGCAAATTATGAGTCAAACCCTTACTTTTTCAGGTACTGTTGGAGAAACTCAAACTTTTGACGTAATTCCAACAACAGATGGTACAATTGAAGTTAATGAAGCTTTGACCATCTTTATGGATAATATTATGGGGACTGTTGAAGTTATAGATATTACTGACACTGCAACGGTTACTATTACTAATGATGATTTTGCCGACATCAGCATAGATAGTCCCGCCCCTGTTGCGGAGGGCGATGCGGGAACAAGTACGATAGATTTTACGGTGAGCATAGACCAATCGGACCCATCGAACGACATCACGGTTGATTATTTGATAAGCGGGGGCAACGAGGATGGTACTGGAAATACCCTTACCTTTTTGGCGGGCACTGCGACGCTGGTCCAGACGGTTAGCGTGACGATCAACGGCGACACCGTTGTCGAGGCGGACGAAGCGGTTAGCGTAACGTTGAGCAATGCGAGCGCGAACGCTGGCATCAGCACGGCTTTGGGCAGCAGTTCCTTCACGGACGACGATGTCTTCACGGCCGACATCAGCATAGATAGTCCCGCCCCTGTTGCGGAGGGCGATGCGGGAACAAGTACGATAGATTTTACGGTGAGCATAGACCAATCGGACCCATCTAACGACATCACGGTTGATTATTTGATAAGCGGGGGCAACGAGGACACGGATACGGGCACCCTCACCTTTTTGGCGGGCACCGCTACGCTGGTCCAGACGGTGAGCGTGACGACCAACGGCGACACCGTTGTCGAGGCGGACGAAGCGGTTAGCGTTACCCTGAGCAACGCGAGCGCGAACGCTGGCATCAGCACGGCTTTGGGCAGCAGTTCCTTCACGGACGACGACATCCCTACAGCCACCATAATCGCTTCAGATGATACTGCAACTGAACAAGGTGATACTCCTGGGGCTTTTACGGTAAGCTTAAGTGCTATTAATAATACCGGAAGCGATATTATCATAGCATATTCAGTTTCTGGTTCAGCTACCCCTGTGGATGATTACGACGCTCTTTCTGGAACTGTTGCAATCCAAACCGGTCAAACTAATGCGACAATTATTGTGGATCCAAATGATGATAACCTTACAGAACTTACCGAAACAGTTATAGTGACATTGGATACGGGTACAGGTTATATAGTTGGTGGGTCAAATTCTGCAACGGTAAATATTATTAGTGAAGATGATGTACAGCCCTCTGGATATACCGTGACTATAGATCAAGATCCAATTGATTCTTCAAATCAGGATGAAGTGAGTTTTACTTTTTCAGGAGCTCCGACATTTTTAACATCCTATGATTATACATTTACAAGTGATGCAGATGGAAATGTAGCTTCGGTAACAGGAGGAGGGCTAGTACTTTCTTCTGACCAGACCGTGAGCGGTATAGATTTAAGTAGTTTGCAAGATGGCCTCATTACCTTAACGGTTACTGTGAGTAATGTTTTGGGAACGGAAGGTCCTGAAACCTCCGATACTGCAGTGAAATTAACTTCAATACCTTCTGGGTATACGGTGAGTTTTGATCAAGACCCCATAAATCAAACCAACGAAAATAATATAAGCTTTACATTTTCAAATGCAGAAGTAAATGCCTCATACAATTACACTATTAGTAGTAGTGGGGGTGGGACGAATGTTGTTGGGAATGGTCCAATAACATCTTTGGACCAACAAATATCGGGTATCGACCTTAGTGGGCTTGGTAATGGTACCATATCGCTTTCCGTAGTCTTGTCCAATACTAATGGCGCTGGTGCACCGGCCACAGCCACATCAACAAAAGAAACTTGCTTTGCCGGCACAACGGCACCAATATTCAATGGAGCGGGCACAGCGTTTTGCGATGCTTTTAACCAGGACCTTGATCTTTATATTTCGAATGCAGCACCGGCCGGAGCAGAACTGCGATGGAGCACAAATGCAAATATTGCAGCAGGAGGTTATTTGGTCAGTAGTGTAGTGAGCACACCAGACACCTATTATGGGTTCTTTTACGATCCGATCAACGATTGTTTTACTAACGCCACTCAAGTGGTTTTGACCCAAAGCACCACACCTACAACGGGAACAGCGACCAATTTAGGAACATGCAGCGATGCAGGTGATGGTGATACCTTGGTAGATCTGGATTCCAGTCTCAGTGGGGCAGATGCGGGGGATTGGGTATTGTTGTCCGCCCAACCTGGGGCAACCATTACCATTAATACCGAGAACATAATAAATTTTGATGGGCAGCCCGAAGGAGTATATACCTTTAGGTATACTACCAATACAGCACAGGGGGAATGTACTGATCAAAGTGTGGATATAACCGTAACCGTAAACGACTGTTCCGGACCTTGCGATGCCGGGAATACCGCTCCTGCACTTAATGGTGGGAGTTCAACCATAGCGTTTTGCGATGCTATCACCGCCGACCTAAACGATTACGTGACCAGTACGCCCCCGGTAGGTACAACGCTTGTTTGGAGTACAAGTAACGACCCCGAAGAGACCGGTGCACATTTGAACGATTCCGGTGTAGTGGAGCCAGGAACCTATTATGCCTTTTACTACGACGATGTGAACGATTGTGGAAGCCCAGTGTTGGCCATAACCTTGGAGTTGAACAATACACCCGTAATAGATAGTGCCACGGGCGATGTTTCCTGCGGTCCGAGCATATTGGATCTAACCGCATCCGCATCCGTAGCGGGCAACGGTACCATAGCCTATACGTGGTACGATGCACCTACCGGCGGAAACATTGTGGGCACCAGCGCTACATTTACCACCAATACCCTGTCCGAGACTACATCCTATTACGTTTCGGCCTCCGCCAATGGCTGCGAATCCGACCGGGTAGAAGTAGAGGCCACAATAATAAATGCACTCTCTCCGGGCATTCCGATTGAAGATCTTACGGTCTGCAGCATTCCAAGTGACGATGGACCTACCACATTCGACCTGGACGATGGTTTAATGGGGCAAGATGCTGGAACTTGGTCGGTAGTCACAGATCCATCTGGCAATGTAACCATAGGAACCGATAATATAGTCGATTTTACAGGCCTTGCCCTAGGGGCATATGTGTTTGAATACACTACCGAAACCGTTGGTGAATGTGCTGAGACATCATCGGTGCAATTGACCATTACTGTGCTGGATTGTGTATCTAATGAAACTATAGACTTGGCGATTACCAAAGAGGTCAATGATGAAAGTGTACTTTTAAATACCGAAGTTTCCTTTACCATAACTGTAGAAAACTTGACAACGGGCACGGCACAGAATATTGTTGTGAGCGACTTATTGAGTGATGGATTTGAATTTTTGTCCAGTGATCCTTCCAAAGGAAGTTATGATGACACTACTGGAGAATGGACCATTGATGAGTTGGTAGGGGAAGAAAACGCCACTTTGATCATAAGGACAAGGGTGACCGAAGCAGGGACCTTGACCAATACCGCCACTCTATCGTCCTCATTGCCCATTGATGATAATCCAGAAAATGACACAGCTTCAGTAGAAGTTAAGGTCAACCGCAGTCAATGTGAAGACCCAGGAACCCTCTGTAATATCTTTTCACCCAATGGGGATGGGGATAATGAAACATTGACACTCGTGGATCATACATCCTATCAAAGTAACAAATTGGAAATTTTCGATCGCTACGGAAACAGTGTTTTCCAAATGGACGGTTACGATAGCTCGTGGGACGGAACAGGCAAAAATGGGGATTTGCCCAATGGAACTTATTATTATATCCTTGATCTTAATGGAGATGGAACAGAGGTGGTTAAAGGATGGATTCAAATTGTAAGGTAAAAACGAAAATGTCGGATATAACAATCTTATCAATTTATAGAAAAGTATTGCTGCTTGTGGTAGTTATGGCGGTAAGTTTTGTGCAGGCACAAAAAGAACCACAATATACCCAGTACATGTACAACATCGGAAGTTTTAACCCTGCCTACGTAGGCACGGTGGAAAGTCCAGAGATTATTGGATTGTACCGTGCACAGTGGCTGGACATCGAAGGGGCTCCGACCACAATTAGAGGTGGCGCCAATATTCCTTTCGGCAACGAGAAAATGGGACTGGGGGTCAATATTGTGAACGATGTGTTGGGACCTTCCACTCAAACCTATTTTGATGTGGCCTATTCCTACGAGATCCAATTATCTGACGAGACCAAACTTTCCTTTGGGCTCAACGCGGGCGGGTCGTCGCTTAACATAGATTATTCCAAAGGAACTTTTGAAAATCCTTCGGATGTTTCCATCTTGGGCGGGAATTATAATAATTTTTACCCTACGGTGGGCGCAGGCTTGTTTATGTACCACGAGGAGGATTGGTACTTGGGGGCCTCCGTACCCAATTTTTTGACCAATACCTTGTATAATGATGAGGTAGCTACCATTGTAGAGGACAATATGCAGTTGAATGTAATAGGTGGTTATGTGTTCCAATTGAGCGACCGGACCAAGTTTAAACCCGCTTTTTTGGTAAATTACCTTCAAGGTTCGCCCGTAAACATAAATTTATCGGCAAATTTTCAGTTTATCGATGCCCTAACCATTGGAGCTGCATACCGATTTGATAATGCCGTGAGCGGACTGGCGGGATTTCAAATTTCCAACGCCATGTTTATTGGGTATGCCTACGATTACAACACCAATGGATTGGGCGAGTATGGAGGGGGTTCCCACGAGGCCATTTTAAAATTTTATATTGGAAGAGGTGGATTTGGTTCCGGTAAGAATAAAACCAAGAACAAAAAATCAAAAAACAAAGGTAAGCAGATAGATTCCCCAAGATTTTTCTAACATGAACCCAACAAAAAAAATACAATTTACATTATGGGCTGCCCTTTTGGGAGTTGCCTTCTGCTTTGCCCAAAAAAAACAGTCCGAAGGGGATGTTTTCTTTTTCCAGTACGAGTATCAAAAAGCTGCAAGGGCCTACGAAAAACAACTGTCCGAGGGTACGCTGACCAAACAACAGTTCTTGAATTTGGCCGATGCTTATTTTGAAACCGATAATTTTGAAAAAGCTTCCGCGGCATACATGGAGATTTATGATCAGGATACGATCATGAACCCTCATCATTACAACAAAATGTTGCAGAGTTTATCCAAGGCCCCGAATAGCGAGGGGGTAGATGCCTTTGTGGAAAGGGTGTCATCCAATTTTCCAAAAGAACTGCTGGAAAATATGGAGTTTAACAAACAATTACTGCAAAGCGGAACAGACGAAAATCAATTGGAGTACGAAATTTTCAACTTGGAGGGCAACAGTCCTCAAACCGATTTTGCACCAAGTTTTTATCTTAATAAGCTACTGTTTTCCAGTGGACGTCTTGCCAATAAAAAATTGCGATACGAACCGGGCAACGAGGGCTATTTCAATATTTACGAATCAGAGATCCAGCCTTCCGGTCAGATCAGGTCTCTTAAGACCTTAAAGGGGTTGGAGGAAACGAATTATCATAAAGCAACACCATCTTTCTCCTCGGCCCTGAACAGTGTGTTCTATGTGGCATCCAATACTCAAAATGGGGAGCTGGCCTTCGATTCCAAAGGAAAAAACGCCTTGTCCATTGCCAAACAGACCATTGGAGGTGGCCATCAGCTTTTATTAAAGGATTTGAGCACCTCATTTTATTATCCGTTCTACGACGACCGCAACGGTAAACTTTATTTTGCTGCGGATTTTGAGGATGGCTATGGCGGTACGGATATCTATTTTGTGTACACCAACAACGGACAGGTAATGTCGGCGCCCATCAATTTGGGGCCGCGTATCAATTCTTCGGGCAACGAAATAGCTCCGTTTATATTCGAGAACAGTTTTTATTTTGCTTCTGATGTATTCTTCGGCCTCGGAGGAATGGATATTTACAAATCCAACCTTGAAGGTGAAGATTTCGGTATTCCCATCAATCTAGGCAACCAAATCAATACCGAGTTCGATGATTTTGGATTGATCATAAGGAACGAGGGAGATGGATTATTGGGGTATTTCGCATCTAACCGGCCCGGAGGAAAAGGAAAGGATGACATTTATGGATTTAAGGTCGATGAAAAACCGGGGCTTAAAACGCTAACCTTTAAGGGCGAGGTAGTAAATAGTCAAAACCAAAATGCTGTTGCCAATGCTGTGGTGAGCCTATGGAACATGGATGGCGAAAAGATTGCGACCACAACATCCGATGAAAATGGGGCCTATCGATTGGAAGTGCCCTACGAAACCGAAGTGGTCATAGAAGCGACCAAAGAACGCTACTCCCGATTTATAGAACAATTTGGACAGGAACAATTGGATGCGCTCCAGAAACAATCCTATACCATCGGGGTCTCTTTATATGATGACCTGGTGGAGGAAAGGGAGGGTCAAAAAGTGGTAAAGCTAGATGATTTTTATTTTGACAATGGATCCACGGACCTTACCGATAACATAAAAAATGAGCTGACAAAAGTGGTGGATTTTATGAATGCTTTTCCGGAAGCTCAATTACGAGTGGAAACCTATACCGATAGCCGAGGGGGGAGCAGTACCAATTTTAAGCTTACCCAGGCACGATCGGATGCCATAAAAAGATATTTAGTGGCAAGCGGGGTGCCTGCGACCAGTGTGTTATATTCCATCGGATATGGGGAGGATAAAATACTGAACAACTGTACCAATGGTGTTTTTTGTTTGGAGACCTTGCACAAGCAGAACCAGCGTTCGCTGATCGTTGTGCTAAACGACAATGTAATGTTCGATTAGTTTACTTGGTCAGAACCCAGCAATAGTAGAGGGCGAACAACGAAAGAAAAACAATTCCCGAATAGCTAAGTACCTTTAGGCCTATCTTGGGCCTATGTTCCTTTGGAACATCCTTACCGGTAACGGTTTTTAAGTTCATCCAACCGAGTAGGGGAGCGAAAACAAAGGATACAAAAGTGGCCAATCCTACCAAATCGCCCATGTTGGCGCTAAAAAGACTTATTACGATCCAATTGATCCAAGCCATAACAAGTACCATAAGTGCAAAAGAGTGCTTGCCATTGTAGATGTTTTTTTGTGGGAGCAGCTTTTGTAAAACATCCAAGCTTACCCTCGATATGGCATCATGGGCGGTCATGCATGTGCTGAACATAGTGGCAAAAGCGGCCACTGCAATAAAAAAGTAAGCCCAACTTCCTATATGGGTTGTAAATAAATTGACCAATTGATCGGCGAAGACCACTGCATTGCCACTGAGTTCCGTGCCAGTTCCGTAAAGAGTCATCCAGCCAATGATCATAAAAAAGATGGCCAGTACCGCAGTGAGTACATAACCTACGTTAAATTCCTGAAGGGCAATTTTTAGTGTTGGCTTGTTTCTCATGGTTTTCAGGTTTTCCATGCCCCAAAGGCTTACCCACCCCGATGCTTCAACGGCCGTGGGCATCCAGCCAACAAGACCTATCAAAAACAAAATGCCTATTTCGTTAAAAATTTCCGGTCGTTGGTACGACCCACTGTGGGGTACCGGCCCTTTTTGGAGCACCATCACCGTTGTGATCAACAAGGCCACAAATAAAATGGTGATCACGGCTTTCAGGGAATTTTCTAGGAACCTATATTTTCCTATGATCAAGATTAAACTGATAAATACAAATAGCCCCAACGAAATTACAACTGCACCAACGGATGCAACATTGAACAAATTCATAAACAAACCGGCAGTCACCACGTACAAGGCAGCTAAAATGGTAAAGGTGGAGATCAATGTAACAAACGCATAGATCCACAAGTAGGTTTTTCCCAGATTGTGGTATCCCTCGATCAAGCTTTTTTCGGTGATGGTCGTATATCTAATACCGAATTCAAAAAAAGGATATTTGAGCAAATTCGCTAAAAGTATAGGGATGATCATAACCCATCCATATTGGGCTCCGGCCTTGGTGGATAGTACCAAATGCGAAGTTCCAATGGCCATGCTGGCAAACAATAGGCCCGGTCCAAGCGCTTTTAACAATGCTTTCATATAGTGTAATGGTTGGTTTTCTTTGTGGAAGATATGTTTTTTTTACTTAAAGTTTACAGATTCCATTTGATTGGATCCGTCTTCAGATAAATAGGAAAAAGACACTGAATTTATATTTGGAAAAAGTATCTTTAGTACGCACAGAGGCATCTTATATCAATCACGGAGATTTTCTCAAAATTTCAACATATTGATTTTGATGCATTTAAAACTAAATCAAACATAAACCAATGCAAATTATTGAAAATTCCACGGTATACGATGCCATAATTGTTGGTTCCGGGGCTGGTGGTGGCATGTCTGCCAAAGTACTCTCGGAAGCTGGGCTAAAAGTCGCCGTAGTAGAGGCAGGTCCATATTTTGACCCGGCCAAACCAGAACATCAAACCCAATTAAAATGGCCTTATGAGAGTCCTAGGCGCGGGGCCAGTACCCGATTTCGCCCTTTCGGTGATTTTGATGCTGCCTACGGCGGCTGGGATATTGAAGGTGAGCCGTATACCCAAAAGGATGGGACAAAATTCGAATGGTTCCGTTCCAGAATGTTGGGAGGAAGAACCAATCACTGGGGAAGAATCTCGTTACGTTTTGGTCCAAAGGATTTTAAGCACAAAGATGTGGATGGCCATGGCGAGAACTGGCCCATAAGTTATGATGATGTAAAACCGTACTATGATAAGGTAGATAAGATGATCGGTGTATTTGGTACCAATGAGGGGCTGCCCAATGATCCCGATGGTTTTTTTCTACCCCCGCCTAAACCCAGATTGCACGAACTGTTCTACATCAGAGGGGCCAGAAAGAGTAATATTCCGGTATACCCATCAAGGATGTCCATGCTCACCAAAAAGATCAATAATGAGCGAGGGGTCTGCTTCTACTGCGGGCAGTGTAATAGAGCGTGTCAAGTATATGCCGATTTTTCAGCAGGTACCTGTCTCATTTTCCCGGCGCAAAAAAATGGAGGACAGATCGATTTGTTTGTCAATTGTATGGTGCGCGAAGTAACCACAAACGAAGAAGGAAGAGCAACAGGGGTGTCTTACATCAATAAAGAAGATAGGAAAGAATATAAGCTCAAGGGAAAAGTGGTAGTACTTGGAGCATCTGCCTGTAGCTCAGCTAGGATTTTATTGAATTCCAAAAGTAAGCAACACCCGAACGGATTGGGCAATAGTAGCGATGTTGTCGGAAAGTATCTGCACGATTCTACCGGTGCCGGAAGAGCGGCCTTTGTTCCAGATCTAATGAACCGAAAAGTTTCCTATAACGAAGATGGCGTGGGGGGTATGCATGTGTACTCACCTTGGTGGGGCGATAATTCCAAGCTCGATTTTCCACGAGGATATCATATAGAAGTATGGGGCGGCATGGGAATGCCCAGCTATGGCTTTGGATTTAATGTCAATGAGTTCAATAAGTTCTTTGGAACCAAAGTGGGAGGTTATGGCGATGTACTGCGCAGCGATGCCAAAAAATATTATGGTGCCGTTGTGGGCATGGCCGGTCGTGGTGAGTCTATTGCCCGGAAAGATAATTATTGTGAGATAGACCCAACCACGGTGGATGAGTTTGGTATTCCCGTATTGCGTTTCCATTACAAATGGAGCGAGTTCGAGATCAATCAGGCCAAACACATGCAAGATACTTTTGAAGAGCTCTTGATCAATATGGGTGGTGAGCCTTTGGGCGACAAACCGGGCAAGGATACCAATTATGGCTTGCACAATCCGGGCAACATCATCCACGAAGTGGGCACTACGCGAATGGGCGACGATCCAAAGACATCGGTGACGAACAAATACCAGCAGCTGCACGATGTGGACAACGTGTTTATTGTGGATGCAGGACCATTTACTTCCCAAGCGGACAAGAATTGTACATGGACCATTTTAGCACTTTCCATGAGGGCATCGGAATATATTGTGGAGCAATTGAAACAACAAAACATTTAAGGCAATGGACAGAAGAAAGAGTTTAAAATCTATAGTATTGGGCTCCGTGGCCGGTGGACTGGCCATTCACGGATGCAAGCCATCTACGGAGGCGAAGGAATTGGTGGAGGCCCCAAAAATAACGTATCCGGGCAGGGTGCCTTTGGAAACGGAGTTGATCAATGAACTACAGGACGAACAGTTTTTGAATCCGCACGAGGTAGAAACACTTACGATACTTTGTGATTTGATTTTGCCCCCTTCGGAGGCATTCAAAGCAGCCTCGGATGCCGATGTGGTCAGTTTTATAGAGTTCATGTGCAAGGACAATGAGGCGTTCCAGCCCGATATCCGTGGTGGAATTATGTGGTTGGATCATAAATGTAACACCGAATATGGGGTGGAGTTTAAAACGGCGACCGTAGCACAACAAAAAGCTATTTTGGATGAAATTGCCTATTATGATCCCGAAGTGCCGGGCAATGAACGACCATTTGAAGTGAATTTCTTCTCCTTGGTCCGTAACCTTACCATGACGGGATTTTATACCACAAAAATCGGGATAGAAGAAATAGGGTATAAGGGCAATATGCCCAATGTTTGGGATGGTGTCCCTGATGATGTGTTGGAACAGCACGGTGTTTCCTATGAAGAGGAATGGCTGGCCAAGTGTGTGGACCAGAGCAAACGCGGCATTATTGCCGAGTGGGATGAGGATGGTAATTTGTTAACGTAATTAAAGGATAATAAAATAAAAAGCCCCGCACTTTTAGTGCGGGGCTTTTTAGGCTATTGCTATCGATTAAGGTTCTATTAGTTCAAATAAATAGACATCTACTTCACCCGATACGTTTAGTTCGTTGCCGGACCCGTTGTTTGCGGCATCAACGGTAAAGGAATAGGAAAAAGAAAGATGATTGCCATTTTCGGATTCATATGTAATATTGATCAGTTGCATATTCGATATCCCAACACCATCAGAATCGTAACCCTCATCAAGTAAAAAATATTTATTGTCTTCACCAATTACACCATAGTTGTTCAAGGTAGTTTCGACTAAATCAACTGTTTCTGTAGCTTCTCCAGGGTTGGTAATGGTTACTTCCCAGTCAAAATAGGTAGGGTTGTATGTGCCATCGGGAGCTGTTAAGAACCTACGGAAATTGAAGAAATATTGGGTATCGACACCCATAACTGTTGGAACTACTATGTTATAGTCAACGAAATCTTCACCATCAAGGCCTAAGAATCTAAATTCAGTATTGTCAGTAAAGGCCATATCATCTGGTCTTGTACCATTCAAATTCATAGTAATAGATCCATATTGTGCCATTTGGTCGAGCCCTGCACCATCTTGCCCATCATTACCAGGATCTCCTTGTGGTCCTGTTGCTCCCGGTGCGCCGTCCTGACCATCTTGTCCATTTATGCCATCGATTCCATCGATTCCGTCAATTCCATTTTTACCATCAATCCCATCTAAACCATCTTCCCCATCTTGGACTAAGCAGGAATTAAAGGAAATGCATAAAATCAACAATGTACATTTAATAAGAATAGAGTTTTTCATAAGAATTAGGTATACAGTTAGTTATGTTTAAATGTAAGCATGTAAAGCCAACAACGGACGTTGAATTGATGGTTGCAGTGTTTGAATTGATGTATACCTAGTTTGGGTTGATGGATGGCAGAAACGTAACTTATTATTTAAAAATAAAAAAATCCCTAATAACCAATAAGTTAAAAGGGATTTCTGTACTCGAGGCGGGACTTGAACCCGCACGGGCAAAATGCCCACAGGATTTTAAGTCCGGCGTGTCTACCAATTCCACCACTCGAGCAGGACTTGTATGTAAAAAAAAACTCCACCCGTGGTGACTGAGCGGAGTCGAAATCGAGCGAAAAACGGGATTCGAACCCGCGACCTCCACCTTGGCAAGGTGATGCTCTACCAACTGAGCTATTTTCGCGTTTAAAAGAACTTGCACTTTTCCCAAGTGCGGATGCAAATTTAAAACAATTCTATTAAAATAAAAGAATTTTTTCAGGAAGAAACTTTTTTCTTTTTACTCAACAAGCGTTTGATTTCGTTTAATTTCATCAAAGCTTCCACAGGTGTCAGAGTATCAATGTCCAAGTGCAGGATTTCCTCCTTGATCTCTTCCAACAAAGGGTCGTCCAGATTAAAGAAGCTGAGTTGCATCTCATTCTGGGAAGACTGTAATTTGTCCGTCATTTCCTCACTGGAATGTGTTTTTTCCAGCTTTTTCAGGATTTTATTGGCCTTTTGTATTACTTGTTGCGGCATGCCGGCCATTTTGGCCACATGGATTCCAAAACTGTGTTCGCTCCCGCCGGGCACCAACTTTCTAAGGAAAAGCACATTATCTTCCAGTTCTTTAACCGATACATTGTAGTTTTTTATTCGGGTAAAAATATTGGTCATTTCGTTGAGTTCGTGGTAATGTGTGGCAAATAAGGTCTTTGCTTTGGCAGGATACTCGTGCAAATATTCCGATATCGCCCAGGCAATGGAAATTCCATCGTAGGTACTGGTTCCTCTACCTATTTCGTCCAAAAGGACCAAACTGCGCTCCGATAGATTGTTCAGAATAGAGGCTGTTTCGTTCATTTCTACCATAAAAGTGGACTCGCCCATGGAAATATTGTCACTGGCACCTACTCGGGTAAATATTTTGTCCACAACACCCAGGGTAGCCTCTGTTGCGGGAACAAAACTTCCCATTTGTGCCAAAAGCACAATAAGGGCAGTCTGTCGTAACAAAGCAGATTTACCGCTCATGTTGGGTCCCGTTATCATAATGATCTGCTGTTCTTCCCTATCAAGGAACACATCGTTGGTTACATAAGCATCGCCGATCGGTAATTGCTTTTCAATAACAGGGTGGCGCCCTTCCTTAATATCCAATGTAGTGGAATCGTTTAACGAAGGGGCTACATAGTTGTTTTCCTTTGCCAATTGTGCAAACCCGGACAAACAATCCAGTTCCGCGATAAGTTGGGCATTGTGCTGTACCGGTGCAATATATTCCTGCATATAAACCAAAAGGCGATCAAAAAGTTGTTGCTCCAATTGGTAGATTCGTTCCTCGGCTCCCAATATTTTGGATTCATATTCTTTGAGCTCCTCGGTAATATAGCGTTCGGCATTGACCAAGGTCTGTTTGCGAATCCAACCCTCGGGGACTTTGTCCTTATGGGTGTTCCTTACTTCTATATAGTAACCAAACACGTTGTTCGATGCTATTTTTAAGGAGGTGATCCCGGTTTCCTTGGTTTCTCGCTCCAACATTTTATCCAAATAATCCTTACTGGAAAAGGCAAGACCTCGCAGTTCGTCCAGTTCTTCTGAGTAACCTTGGGCAATGGTGTTGCCTTTGGCAATGTTTACCGGAGCCTCTTCGTTGAGCACTGTTTTTATCTTTGAGCGGAGTCCTTCACAATGGTTCAATTGTTCCCCGATCCGTTTTAAGGATTCGTTGGTGCTCTTTTCGGATAGTTGTTTGATGGGAACTATGGCCTCCAGCGAATTTTTGAGTTGGACCACTTCTTTTGGGTTGATTTTGCCCGTGGCCAATTTGGAAATTAATCGTTCCAAATCTCCCATTTGTTTGATGTATCCCTGAATCCGGTTAAGTTGTTCGTCTTCTTCCTTTAAATAGGCGACTACCTGATGCCTTTGTTGGATCTTGTCAACGTTTTTTAAGGGTAGGGCCAACCATCTCTTTAGGAGTCGTCCCCCCATGGGGGAAATGGTCCTGTCGATAATATCCAATAAGGTTACGGCATTTTGGTGGGAAGAGTGGTAAAGTTCCAGGTTCCGAATGGTAAATCGATCCATCCATACATATTCCTCTTCTGCAATGCGCTGTATTTTGTTGATATGTTGAAGTCGGCTGTGCTGGGTCTCGGACAAGTAATGCAAAACCGCTCCGGAGGCGATTATACCGTGGGTAAGGTGGTCTATGCCGAAACCTTTTAGGTTTTTTGTACCAAAATGATTGTTGAGGCTCTCTTGGGCGTAATCCTCCTGAAAAATCCAGTCTTCCAAAAAGAAACTGTGCCAATGGTTGCCAAAGCAATCCGCAAATTCCTTTCTGTGCTTTTTGGATACCAGAACTTCGTTTGGCGAAAAATTCTGAAGCAACTTGTCCACTTGCTCCACCGAACCCTCGGAAGTTAGGTATTCTCCTGTGGAAATGTCCAAAAAAGAAACCCCTAATTTTGTTCGCCCAAAATGTACGGCGCACAAAAAGTTATTGCTTTTTGCGGAGAGAATATCGTCGTTCAGGGCAACACCGGGAGTGACAAGTTCGGTTACGCCACGTTTTACAATGCTTTTGGTCTGTTTGGGGTCTTCCAATTGGTCGCAAATGGCCACACGTTGCCCGGCCTTTACCAATTTCGGCAAATAGGTGTTCAAGGAGTGGTGGGGAAATCCGGCCAGTTCCGTTTTGTCCCCTCCATTGTTCCGGTGGGTTAAAATAATCCCCAATATTTTGGCGGCTTTTACCGCATCTTCCCCAAACGTTTCGTAAAAATCCCCGACACGGAACAACAACAGGGCATCAGGATGTTTTGTCTTGATGGCGTTGTACTGCTGCATCAGCGGGGTAACCTTCTTTATTTTTTTCTTGGCTGCCAAAGCGATTTAATTCTGTTACTTTTGCCCAAAATTGGGTTAAAAACGAATATATTGTTTTCGCTGCCCATCAAAAATTTTTGTTGATATTTTTACCCCAATGTTTAAAAAATGAATCGAAAACTGGAAAATAGCGAACTGGACCGATTGGATATCGATGGTTTTAAAGCAGCGGAAAAGTCGCCCATCATTATTATTTTGGATAATATTCGCAGTTTGAACAACATTGGTTCCGTATTCCGTACGTCAGATGCTTTTTTGGTGAAAAAAATTTACCTCTGTGGAATTACCGCCACTCCGCCGCACAAGGATATTCGGAAAACGGCATTGGGGGCAACCGAAAGTGTAGATTGGGAATACAGAAAGGATACTGGGGAACTGGCAGCGGAATTACAGCGGGACGGTGTGCAACTGGTAGCTGTGGAGCAAGCAGAAAATGCAAAAATGCTTAATGATTTTACTGTTGAAACAGGTAAAACCATTGCCCTGATTTTTGGAAACGAGGTAAAAGGGGTGTCGCAAGAGGTAGTGAGCATGAGCGATGTGGTGTTGGAAATACCACAATTTGGCACCAAACATTCGTTAAATATATCGGTGAGTGCGGGAATTACGGTATGGGATATTTGGTCCAAACAAAATAGGTCCAAATAAAAAGGCCCTGAAAAACAGGGCCATATATAAGTCTGAGTTAGTTAGTTTCTCGAATTGAGGTTGCTAATAAAATAAAACCATTCGTTATATCCAAACTTTTTCTAAAAATTCTCTTAAATCTTTGTTGAAAGTATATTGTCTTCCAATCTTTCCAAAATAAATTCATAATCCTTTGGATTGTGGACAAAATCCAGTTCGCCCATGTCAACGATCACACTGTTTTGGCTCGGGTGGCTTTTAATAAAGTCCAAGTATCCTCTGTTGATTTTTTCCAGATAGGCAGGGTCTATATTCTGCTCATAATCGCGACCTCTTTTTTTAATGTTGGCCAATAACCGTTCGGTATTTTGATAGAGGTAGAGATAGATCTCTGGTTTTTTAACCTCTTTGTACATAAAGTTAAAAACCTTTCGGTATAGATTATATTCCTCTTTTTGCAGGGTCACTTTCGCAAAAATCAGGGATTTGAATATATCGTAATCACTCACCATAAAATTCTTGAACAGGTCAAATTGGGAAGTATCGTCCATAAATTGCTGGTACCTATCCGCCAAAAACGACATTTCCAATGGAAAAGCGTAACGGGACTGGTCTTCATAAAACTTGGGCAGAAATGGGTTGTCCGCAAAACGCTCCAAAACCAGCTTGGCATTAAAATCGTTGGATATCATTTTGGACAAAGTGGTTTTGCCCGCTCCAATGTTGCCTTCTATGGCAATTAATTGTAGTTGGGAAAAAAGCCCGCTCCTATCTTTAAAAAGTTTGTGTTTGGTCTTTGTAAGTTCACTCTTGTCCCTGCACTCCTGCAAAAGATTGCGGGTATCCTTTTGTAGGACCGGATGATAGAATTGGGGGGCAATATCGCTCAGTGGCTTTAAAACAAATTTTCTGTGCTGCATTTGCGGGTGGGGGATCACCAGACTTTCATTGGTTATGCTTTCCGTACCATAGTATATTATGTCGATATCCAAAGTCCTTGAACTATATCCACTGTCCATTCGTTTTCTGCCAAAATCCTCTTCGATCTGTAAAAGGGCATCCAGTAGTTCTTTGGGTTTCAGCGGGGTAAGTAAGGATACAACAATATTGAAGAAATCACCACCATCGAACCCCACGGCAGGATTTTCGTAGACCGAGGAAATATCCAATATCTTGCCCGTTTTTCCCTGAATCTGGAAAATGGCTTTCTGTAGCGTAGCAAGGCGATTGCCCATATTACTGCCCAAAGAAAGATATACCTTTTGTTTTCTGTTCATAATCGAAGAAACAAAGTAAACAAAACATTACTACAATGGTTATATTTGAAGTGTATTAAATTTTATTGCATGAAGTTTTTGAGAAACCTGCTTGCTTCTATTTTGGGAAGCTTAGTGGCATTTATGATCGTGGTGGGCATGTTCTTTATTTTTATGGTGCTCGTAGGCAGTGCGGAAGACGGTGTTTTGGTAAAAAAGAACTCCGTATTGGAAATTAGTTTTGTGGCACCCATTATGGATTATACGGGAAAGGATGAAACCGATCCTTTTGCATCTATATGGACAGAGGAGTTTGGGCTGGATGAGATCCTTCATGCCATAGAAGTTGCCAAAAATGACGCTAATATCGAAGGAATTAGCTTAACCACTGGTTTTTTACAGGCCGGGATGGCGCAGACAAGGGAAATAAGAAATGCACTTATCGATTTTAAATCGAATGGAAAATTTGTTATGGCACATGCCGATGTGTACGCCCAACGCGATTACTATCTGGCGACCGCTGCGGACGAAGTGTACCTAAACCCCGTAGGTGTGGTCGATTTTAAGGGATTGTCCACCGAGGTGCTTTTTTACAAAGAGCTACAGGAAAAATCAGGAATAAAAATGGAAGTAATTCGCCATGGTAAATATAAGAGTGCGGTAGAACCGTTTCTTTCCGATACCATGAGCGATGAAAACCGTACACAGATCAAGGAACTGATAACTTCTATCTGGAATATTATGGTGGAGGATATCTCGGAATCCAGAAATATTGCCCCAGAAAACTTAAATAGAATTGCCGACACACTCGGGGGCAGAACACCTCAGTATGCAATTGCTTCCGGATTGTTGGATGGAGCATTGCACTACGATGAATACGAAAACTTGATCAAGCAGAAAATAGGTGTTGAGGAAGACGATGAGGTGGAGTATGTGGGATTAAGAGATTATATTCAAAACTCCAGCAAAAAGAAACTGAAGACAGGTTCCGATAAAATAGCCGTGATTTACGCTCAAGGCGAAATTCTCGGTGGCGAGGGCGGCAGGGATTATATTGGTCAGGGACTGATCGTGGACGCCTTGCACAAAGCGCTGGACAATGAGAATATAAAAGCCATAGTGGTGCGTATAAATTCTCCAGGGGGAAGCGCATTGGTATCCGATATCATTTGGCGCGAAATGCAATTGGCCAAAAAGGAAAAGCCTATGGTGGTTTCCTTTGGAAACGTTGCCGCATCAGGAGGATATTACATAGGTGTGGCAGGGGATAAAATTTTTGCAGAGCCTACCACGATTACGGGTTCCATTGGGGTATTTGGAACTATACCCAATATGCACGAATTGGCCAAAAACATAGGGGTGAACGCAGAGCAGGTGGGTACCAACGCAAATTCTGTGGATTATTCCTTTTTTGAGCCCATGTCGGACTCGTTCCGAAATGTAATGCAGGAAAGTATCGAGGAAACCTACCAAACCTTTTTAAGTCGTGTATCGCAAGGTAGGAACATGCCCGTAGAAAAGGTGAACGAGGTGGCACAAGGCAGGGTCTGGAGCGGTGTAGATGCGAAAGCTCTGGGATTGGTGGATGAACTTGGTAACTTGGAGGACGCCATTGCTGCAGCGGCAGAAATGGCCGGATTAAGCGATTACGGTGTACGAAAGTACCCCAAGTATAAATCTGGATTCGAGCAGTTTATGGAAGATTATGGTGCGGTTAAATCCAAGATCGGGGAGTCCATTATACAGGAAGAAATCGGTACCGAAGCCTATCAGGTAATAAAAGAATTCAAAGAGTTTACCAAACAAGAGGGAATTCAGGCTAAGATGCCTTTCAGCCTAAACATTAAATAGAATTTAAACAGTACCACACGGAACTTTAACCATAATGACGCAAAAAGACAAGAAGAAGGCATTTTCCATTTATCTGTATTTAGGAGCAATGTTCATAACTTCTTTGGTGGTATCCAATTTAATCTTTCAAAAATTTTTCTCTTGGAGCCCTTTTGGGGATGTCTCCGTATTCGGTGCACCACTTTTTGAACTTTCGGTAGGTATTTTGCCATACCCGATAACCTTTTTGATCACAGACCTCATTTCCGAGATCTATGGTCAAAAAAAGGCCAATCAAGTGGTCACCGCAGGAATTTTCGCTTCGTTTTTTTCCATGGCGATAATTTTAGTGGCCAACTACTCCAGTGCCATTCCCAGCTCACCGGTGGACAATACCACTTTTACCACCGTTTTTGGCCTGTCCCCATTAGGGGTTTTGGCATCCATGCTGGCTTACTTGGGCGCCCAGTATATCGATATTACCATTTATCACTTTTGGAAACGCCTGACCAAAGGGAAAATGTTGTGGCTCCGAAATAATTTCTCAACATTTTCTTCTCAATTTATAGACACATTCACTGTGGTAGGGCTATTGTGCCTTTTTGGTGTACTGCCGTGGGACAAGTTTTATGGATTACTCATTAGTGGGGTAATTTTTAAAATGATGATAGCCCTTCTCGACACCCCTTTGCTCTATTTTTTCGTATATCTGATGAGAAAAAGATTTAACTTAAAAATAGGAGAGGAAATTTCTTTGGATTGATGCTTCTCCTTTAATTTGTTGTAAAACACCCAAGTATGAAGAAAAAAGTCCTAAAAATTACTGGAATAACCCTACTTATCCTACTCGCAATTAGTATTGCCGTCCCTTTATTTCTTCAAGGTAAGATTGAAGAAATTATCAAGACAAAGGTCAACAACAGCATTAATGCCACTTTGGATTTTGAGGATGCCGACCTAAGTCTTCTCAAGAACTTTCCCAATGCCCATGTGGAGCTTACCCAATTGTCCTTGATCAATAAGGCCCCTTTCGAAGGCGATACCCTTTTTGCTACTTCCAAGATCGCATTGTCCATGTCGATTAAAGAACTGTTCAAATCCGCAGATGAGCCGATAGTGATCAAAACTTTGGATGTGGATGAAGCCAAGTTGCACATCAAAACCGACGTGGAAGGCAATGCGAATTACGATATAGCCAAAGAGAGCAACGAACCAACGTCCGACCCCACAGGCGATCCTGATAGTAGTTTTACATTGAATATGGACTCCTATGCGATAAACAATACCGAAATTGTTTATGAGGATATGGCAAGTGGTATGCTCTTGACTATTATCGAAATGAATCATAGCGGGACGGGAGACCTGTCTTTGGAAAAATCGGAGCTAAAGACCCTTACCGATGCTCTGGTATCCTTTGAGATGGATGGCACAAAATATCTGAACAAAAACAAAATCAATCTAGATGCGCTAATCGGAATAGATCTGAGCGAAAACAAATATACCTTTTTGGAAAATAAGGCCTTGGTGAACCAATTGCCACTGGTTTTTGATGGCTTTGTTAAGGTGAACGAGGAAAACCAAGAGGTGGACATTACATTTAAAACACCTTCTTCCGACTTTAAAAACTTTTTGGCTGTAATCCCGGAAGCCTATGCCGGTAACATAGAAAATGTACGGACCACCGGAAATTTTGAGGTGAATGGAGTGTTTAAAGGAGTAGTAGATGAAGAGCATATACCGACCTTTAAAATTGCGATCAATTCGGATAATGCATCCTTCAAGTTTCCCGATTTGCCCAAATCTGTCCGTAATGTGCATATAGACACCGAGATCAACAACGAAACTGGTATTACGGAAGATACCTATGTCGATATTAACAGACTCTCTTTTGCCATAGATGAGGATAAATTCAATCTTAAGGCCAAGATTAGGGATGTAATGGGCAATACCAAGGTAGACGCCGACATGGACGGTAGGATAAACTTGGCGAACATCTCCCAAGCATATCCTGTGCCGGACGATTATAACCTTAAAGGCATATTGAATGCCGACGTATCCACATCTTTCGATATGGCTTCTTTGGAAAAGAAACAATATCAGAACACCAAAACCAGTGGTAAAGCATCTTTGACCGGTTTTGAGTATGCTTCGCAGGAGCTTAAAAACCCTGTAGCCATAAACAAAGCGGCCCTTACCTTTAATCCCAATACCGTTACATTGGATTCTTTTGAAGGTAAAACGGGAAGTACGGATTTTGCCGCCAAGGGAACTTTAACAAATTTACTGGGTTTTATGTTCAACAATGAAAATATTGAAGGTAGGTTTTCCTTGAACTCGAACCAATTTTCACTGAACGATTTTATGGTCGAGGAAACGGCAGATGAAAACCTGTCAAAGACCGAGGAAACTGCAATTGCTGGAGAAGAACGTATCAAAATACCATCTTTTTTGGATTGTACCATAGATGCTACTGCAAATACCGTGATCTACGATAACCTTGATCTAAAAAATGTAAAAGGGACATTGGTGATCAAAGACGAAACCGCTACTGTGAACAATCTTACTTCGGATTTATTCGGGGGTACTATGGGACTTTCTGGGGCGGTATCCACCAAACAAGAGACTTCTACATTCGATGTAAGCCTCGGTATGAACAATTTTAATATTGGCGAATCTTTTGCTGGTCTGGAACTGTTTAAAGTGTTAACCCCTTTGGCGAGTGCATTGACAGGTAAACTCAATTCGGATATTAAGATATCGGGTAACCTAAAAGAGGATTTTACCCCTAATTTGGCAACCATTTCCGGAAATCTGCTAGCGGAATTGATTTCTCCCAAGTTGGATGCACAGAAAGCACCTTTGGTGTCTTCTTTGGATAATAAGCTCAATTTTTTGGATACAAAGCAAATCAATTTGGACGGACTTAAAACCGCTTTGAGCTTTGAAAATGGGGCAGTTAAAGTAAAACCTTTTACCTTAAAGTATAAAGATATCAATATAAATGTCGACGGTAGCCATACTTTTGATAGGCAGATGCAATACAAAGCCACTCTGGACGTACCTGCTAAATACTTGGGTGCAGAAGTGAACAAACTTATCGCGCAAATGAACGATCAAAGCTTGGGAGAAGTAACCATTCCCGTTACCGCCAATATTGGAGGTAGTTTTACAAACCCGTCCGTGAACACCGATATGACTTCGAGTGTAAAAACACTGACCGGTAAGTTGGTGGAAATGCAAAAGCAGAAATTGGTGAGTCAAGGAAAGGATAAGGCCAAAGACCTATTGTCCGATGTCTTTAAAAAAGATGAAGCCGATACTACCAAGACCACATCTGGCGGCGTAAAAGAGGCCATTGGCAACATTCTTGGAGGAAAAAAGGATACTACGGCAACGGATACGAGCAAAACAGAAAAGGATGAGGTTAAAAATGCGGCCAAATCCATATTGGGCGGGCTGCTCGGAAAAAAGAAAAAGGATACAGTGAATTAAATGAGAAGGGCGATTTTAAAATCGCCCTTTTTTATTCCTTGATTTCGTTGTCGATGGTTTTCAGAATCTCATCTATACTTTGCATCAATGGATTGTAATGTAACGTTTCCGTTTTGATACTGGTTAGTATGAACATGAGCATATTGTTCTCAAACTCTTTCGACTTTAAAAGATTACGGTTGCTCGTTCGGTCCGAACTAGCGGGAATCCCCAATTCATCGGAGACCCCTGTGAGGTCATACAGCGTTTTAATGCTATTTTGTTCGCTGCGGAACATATCCAGTATCTTGTCCCGCTCATTGGCCAGCATCATTTCTTGCTTCGATATGTCCTCGATGTTGGAAATCCAATTGGTCAAAAGGATGCGAAGGCGTGGATTGGAGATGTCTTTTAAACTACCCGAATTGATCATTTCCATCAAAAGGGAATTGTTGGGGTTGAACGAAATATCGAAAGCCAAGGCGTTATACAGCAAATTGGCGAGCTCTTGCTCATCGGGCAGGTTTTTGGGGTCGACCATATAGACCAAAATTGTTTTAGAGTCCTCATAGCTTTGCCTGTTGAAGGATATAAGTTCTTTTAATTTGGTTTGGCTGGTCTCGAACTCATCCCGAAGTCCCATAAGGTAAATCTGCTCTTTTTCCCGTTTGATACCTTGCTCATTGGCGTTATCTATGGCCAGTGCGATCAAAATCCCGATGACCACCAGAACAATTTCCCCTATGGCGTAAAGAATGTAATTGCTGACTTTTTTCTCGGCTATCAATTCCTTCCTGATTTTTCTGAAAAACTTGAGCATTTTGGAATGGATTGGTCAGCTGATGTTTATACCTACAAAGTAGCCTTCGCTACTCCTAACATTGAAGACTGTATTGTCATCAAAAATAAGGTATTGGCCTTTTATGCCCTTTAAGGTTCCTTTGTAACTTGGGGTCTTGTCCAAATTGAGGCTTTTTACCTTTTCTGGATATTGAAGCACGGGAAACTCCAATAAGGTTTCTTGCTTATCGTTTATAAAGTAGGCAATGGTTTCTTCGGGAATACTGGATTTCAGCTTCTCCCTCCATTCCACTAGATCCACGTCCTCGATATCATTTTTAAGCATTTTTTGCCAGCTGGTCTTGTCGCTCACGTGCGCTTTAAGGGCAACCTCGGTAATGCCTGCCAAATATCGATTGGGCACTTCCATAATTTCAATGGCTTCGTGGGCGCCTTGGTCTATCCATCGTGTCGGCACTTGGGATTTTCGGGTAACGCCTACTTTTACATTGCTGGAGTTCGCCAAGTAAACAATGTGTGGCTGTAACTGCATTTTTTTCTCGAATTCAAGGTCACGGTCCGCTTTGTCCAAATGTGCCGTGCTCAATTCCGGTTTCATGATCCAATCTCCGGCAAGTGGAGTTTCAAAAAAGCACGTCTTGCAAAAGCCTTGTCGGAAAATAGGCAGGTCTCTGCCACAGTTCAAACACTGAAATTTGATAAAATCTATTTGAACCTCTTTGTCCAAGGCTTGGTTCATATTGATAAAATCGTTCTCGAAAACCAAAAAATACTGGATGGGGTTTCCGATTTCGGTTTTCATTTTTCTTAGGACTCCTTCGTACAGCATTTTTGGATTGAATGTATTTGACTTATTTGAAAATGAGTGTTAGAAAAGTTATTTTAGCTGTTGCACCAATCTAATTTTCCAGGTTAAAGATACCTAAAATGCCAATACCATTATTCAACTCCATCGCTTCTTGGTTGTTACGCAAACGTTATCACCAAATTGAACTTTTTTTAAAATATCCACTGGATGTTCAGGATGAGGTGTTGCGCAAGCTTTTGGATTTTTCCAAGGACACCATGATCGGTAGGCAATATGGTTTTCCGGACCTGCCAAAGTATGATGAATTCCGCAATAGGGTTCCCATAGTGACCTATGAAGATATTGCCCCGATGATCGAGCGTACCCGTCGTGGGGAACAGAACCTTTTCTGGCCCACTTCTATAAAATGGTTTGCCAAGAGCAGCGGGACCACCAATGCAAAAAGCAAATTTATCCCAGTAAGTGGAGAGGCCCTGGAAGACTGTCACTACAAATCCAGTAAAGACCTGTTGTGCCTTTATTTAAATAATAACGAAAATTCACAATTGTTCACGGGTAAAAGTCTCCGTCTGGGAGGGAGTAAAGAGCTGTACGAGGACAATGGGACTTTTTTTGGTGACCTTTCGGCCATTTTGATCGATAATATGCCTCTTTGGGCAGAATATAGCAGTACGCCCAGTAACAAAGTCTCCCTAATGACCGAATGGGAATCCAAGCTGGAGGCCATTATCGAAGAAAGTATTAGGGAAAATGTGACCAGTTTGGCAGGCGTACCCTCTTGGATGTTGGTATTGCTCAACCAAGTTTTGGAAAAAACGGGAAAGAACCACTTGTTCGAACTTTGGGAGAATTTAGAGGTGTACTTTCATGGAGGTGTGAGTTTTACCCCATATAAGAATCAATATAAAAAATTGTTGCCCCGCAAAAAGTTCAACTACTATGAAACTTATAATGCATCGGAAGGCTTTTTTGGGATTCAAGATCAAAACAGTTCCGACGAATTACTGTTGATGTTGGACTATGGAATATTTTATGAATTTATTCCTATGCACGCTTATGGAGAAGGGGATAAGGCCATTCCGCTTTGGGAAGTGGAAACCGGAGTGAACTATGCTATGGTCATCACCACCAATGCCGGCCTATGGCGATATAAAATTGGGGATACGGTGAGGTTTACGAGCAAAAATCCCTATCGGATAAAGATTACCGGGAGAACTAAACACCATATTAATGTGTTTGGTGAAGAATTGATCATTGAAAATGCCGAGGAAGCCTTAAAGCAAGTCTGTTTAAAAACCGAGGCTGAAATTATGGATTATACCGCAGCTCCCATTTTTATGGCAGGAAAGGAAAAAGGGGCGCACGAATGGATGATCGAGTTTAGAAAACCACCGAAAGATGTCGGCTATTTCACTGAAATGTTGGACAATGCATTAAAATCACTCAACTCTGACTACGAGGCCAAAAGGTACAACAACATAACCTTGAACATGCCAAAGGTGCATTTGGCCAAAGAGAATTTGTTTCATCAATGGCTGAAATCCAAGAATAAATTGGGTGGTCAACATAAAATTCCAAGATTGTCCAATGATCGCGATTGCCTCGAGGAACTTCTTCAAATGAACAAGGGGTAAGCCAGATTTACGGTATCATCAGGAACCAGTACAGAAGTAACGAAAACGTTTTCGTAAAATAATCCCTTTCGTCGTAAAAACTTTTCTCTTGAACAAATAAAAGTGGATTTGGGCCGTTTATTAAAGAACTTTCCCCTATCAATACTTTAAAAACACTAAACCATTAAAAGTCATGTCGGAAAAGCTTGTTGTTATCTCGGATAAATGGGGAGCCAAAAAAGGTCTTTGGATCGCCTCTTACTTTGGCTACTTGCAGCAGTATTATGATATTGAATTTCACGATTGCCAGCAATTGGGAAATGTGGAGGTTTCCATCTATTCGGAGGAGAATATAGATAAGGCCTTTAAAGAAGAAGGTCTGGAGAGAGCGGTAGCCAACTTATTGAGAAAAGAATCGGAGAAGGCCCATTATTTAGCCTTCGGTACTGGTGCCGCCGTTGTTTACAAAGCTGCTCTACAAGGTTTGCCCACCAAGACGATAACCGCTATTTCGGCCACTGGAATAGAGGGGGAAAACCAAATAGCTCCATCCGGTGTGCAACTGATCTATGGGGAATGTGATCAATTAAAGCCAGGAATGAAATGGGCCAAAAGTGTTGGGGCCAATCTAAAGATTGTACCAAATTTTGGGCACACCCTTTACTCGGATGAAAAGATTATCTCTGATGTAAGTTTGTTGTTATTGGAAAATATTACAAAAAAAGCGGTCTAGGAGACCGCTTTTAGTTTTTTAACTGTTTCGTAGGACAGTTTTTTCTCTGCGTATCCTTTGGTAACCTTGAATTCTGTTTCATCGCTGCTTGGTAGGGTAAACATGGCGTCTGTAAAAATGGCTTCGCACAAAGAGCGCAATCCACGTGCACCAAGTTTATATTCCACAGCTTTTTCTACAATGTAATCCAATGCCTGATCGGTAATGGAGAATTTAATATCGTCCATGGCGAACAGTTTTTCGTACTGTTTTATGATGGCATTTTTAGGCTCCGTTAAAATGGCGCGCAAGGTTTTTGCATCCAAAGGATTCATGTGTGTCAGTACAGGAAGTCTTCCTATAATCTCTGGAATAAGTCCGAATTCCTTTAAATCTTTTGGTATAATATATTGGAGTATGTTTTCTTGATCCAGATTTTCTTCGGCCTTGGAAGCACTGTACCCAACTGCCTGCATGTTTAATCGTTTGGTGATGATACGTTCGATACCATCAAAAGCACCACCGGCAACAAATAGGATATTCTCGGTATTTACCTCGATAAATTTTTGGTCCGGGTGTTTGCGTCCACCTTTGGGCGGCACGTTGACCGTTGTGCCTTCCAATAGTTTTAGGAGTCCCTGTTGTACTCCTTCGCCCGATACATCTCGGGTAATCGATGGATTATCGCTTTTACGGGCAATTTTGTCTATTTCGTCAATAAATACAATCCCGCGCTCTGCTTTTTCCAAGTTATAATCGGCAGCCTGCAGCAAACGGGTCAAAATGCTTTCAACGTCCTCTCCTACATAACCGGCTTCCGTTAAAACTGTAGCATCTACAATGGCAAGGGGTACGTTGAGCATTTTGGCAATGGTCTTGGCGATAAGGGTCTTGCCCGTACCTGTTTGCCCTACCATTATAATGTTGCTCTTTTGGATTTCGATTTCCTCGTCCTTGCCTTTGGGCTGCAATAATCTTTTATAGTGGTTGTAGACGGCTACGGACATAACCTTTTTGGTGCGTTCCTGTCCGATTACAAAAGTGTCCAAGAAATCGTGGATCTCCATTGGTTTTTTTAATACCAACTCGGATGATAGATCTTGATTTTTAGTTTGTTTGGACTCTTCGGCCACAATACTGTGGGCTTGTTCTATACATCTATCGCAAATATGCGCATCCAGACCGGCGATCAATAAATTGGTTTCCGGTTTTTTTCTTCCACAAAAAGAACATTCCAAATTTTCCTTTGCCATAAAATTTTATTCTTCAACCATCAATAACGCAAAAATAATGGATTTGTTCTGTGTTAACTGGTTGTTTTGTAATCTATTGAGAAGTTTTACTTTTCCCTTACTAATATTTCGTCGATCATTCCGTACGCTTTGGCTTCTGGGGCCTTCATCCAGAAATCACGATCACTGTCTTCATAAACTTTGTCGAAACTCTGACCTGAGTGCTTGGAAATGATTTCATATAACTCGTCCTTGATCTTTAAGACTTCTTGGGCTGCAATTTCAATATCGCTTGCTTGTCCTTGTGCTCCGGACAGTGGCTGATGGATCATTACCCTTGAGTGGGGCAATCCGCTCCGCTTGCCCTCTTGTCCGGCACATAGCAAAACGGCTGCCATAGATGCGGCGATACCCGTGCAAATGGTAGCAACATCGGGTTTAATAAACTGCATGGTGTCGTAAATGCCTAGACCGGCATATACGCTTCCTCCCGGAGAGTTGATATAGATTTGGATGTCCTTGGAAGCATCAGCACTTTCCAAGAACAGTAGTTGTGCTTGTATAATATTGGCCACCTGATCATTGATCCCGGTTCCCATAAAAATAATCCTATCCATCATCAATCTGGAGAAAACGTCCATGGCAACCGCGTTCAATTGCCTTTCTTCAATAATGTTCGGGGTCATGTTTATGGGATACATTGTACTCATGATCTGGTCATAGTACATGCTGTTTATACCATGGTGCTTGGTAGCGTAGTTTTTGAATTCTTTTCCGTAATCCATAGGATATGACTCGATTTATCTTAAAAAAAAGGTGCCGAAAAATTGGCTTTTCGGCACCGTAAAGATACTTAATTTTCTTTTAGTGGAATCTTAGCTGTACGCTTCCTTGATGAAATCTTCATAGGACACCTCCTTGATCTTAAGGTTGGCTTTTTCCTTATAAAGGTCCAAAAGTTTTTGGCTCATCAATTGTTCGGACAATCTTTTTACTTCGTCCTGGTTGCTCATTACCCTTGCGGCAACACTTTCCAGTTCTTCTTCTTTTGGGTCCATGTGGCCATATTGAGCCATTTGGGACTTAATGAAGCCTTTGGCGAACTCCTTAAGTTCATCGAACTGAACCTGAAGATCGTTCTCTTGAATGATTTTCCCTTCGATCAATTGGTAACGAAGTCCTTTTTCTGATTTTTCGAACTCTTCTTTGGCTTCATCCTCGGTCAAGGGGTTTTCTCCACTGATTTGAATCCACTTTTTAAGGAACTCGGACGGAAGCTCGAATTTGGTTTCGTCAATTAATTTTTCGGTGATATCGTTCAATAACTTCTGATCGGCTTGTTGTTCAAACTGCTTTTCAGAGTCTTCTTTGATCTTGTCCTTCAGTTCTTTTTCGGAACTTACTTTTCCTTCGCCAAACAATTTGTCGAAAAGTTCTTGGTCCAGGGCAGCTGGTTCTCTTTCGTTGATCTCTTCTATTGTAAAGGTAACATCGATCTTAAGGCCATCGGCTTTGTCTGCGGAAATTCCCAAGGCACTCGACAACAAATAGTCTTCTTTAAAAAGACCTTTGCTTGCTAGGGTCACAGTGTCGCCCACTTTTTTACCTACCAGGGCATCAATGGCTTTTTTGCCCTTGATCTTGTCCATTTCGATAGTGGTCTTGTTCTCTATTTCCTCTTCTTGATTGGTGAACGTACCGGTAATTTCATCCTTTTTGCCAACTTCGGACTTGGAGATCAGTTTTCCGTATTGCTTTTGGATACGTTCTACTTGTTCCTCGACCATTTTTTTATCGGCAACAATTTTATATTGGGTCACTGCTTTTTTTGTCTTCAAGTTTACGTCGAAGCTCGGTGCCAATCCCAGTTCAAATTCAAAATCGAGATTGTCTTTGTCCCAATCAAAATCGTCCTGTTGTTTTGGAAGCGGATTTCCAAGAACATCCAACTTTTCTTCGGTAAGATATTTGTTCAGATTGTCTTGGAGCAGTTTGTTAACTTCGTCCACCAAAACAGCTTTGCCGTACTGCTTTTTGATAAGCCCCATAGGAACTTGACCTTTTCTAAAACCAGGAATGTTTGCCTGTTTTCTGTAATCCTTAAGGATTTTCTCTACTTTGTCTTGATAGTCTTCTTTGCTTATGGCAACCTTTACTACTGCATTAAGATCGTCAATCTGCTCTTTGGTTATATTCATTTCCTACCTAATTTGCTTTCTAAAAATGGGATGCAAAAGTAAGTCTTTTTTGAATTGTCGGCAAGTTTTTAAACCGTTGGTTCTCAAACAAAATGAATTCTATTGATCTTCTTTTAAAATGGAGTGTAAAATGGCCTGTAAAATTGCTAGCAACAAACTGAAGATTACCGCCGACCAAAAACCACTTACATAAAATCCATCGATGAGTTTTGCGGCCAATAGAATAATTATGGCATTGATGACCAATAGAAAAAGCCCTAGAGTAAGAATGGTAATGGGCAAGGTGAAAATTACCAATATTGGTTTTACCAAGAAGTTGAGGATGCTCAGTACAACAGCCACTAGAATGGCGGTCATCATGGAGTCGACCCCGACCCCGGGGAGTACATAGCTCAGAATTACTACGGCTATTGCATTTAAAAGAAGTCTCAGTATAAGTTTCATAGTATTTAGTTTTGTCAGTAATAAAAAAAGGCACCGAAATTCGGTGCCCTTAAGATAAGAAAATAATGTTTGTTTAGTCAATATATAACCCGGTGTAATCCAATGGGTTTACGTTGGGTAAATTTGATCCGTATTTTGAATTTATTGCCGCTATAAAAGCGTTGGCAACAATGGCGTAGCCTCTTGGCGACGGGTGAACCCCATCTAAAGAGAATCCTCCGCCTGTTGCGAAAGTTGCGTCAACATTGCTACCATCTGCTTGCTGAAAACCATTGGTGTTCAGTTCGTTCAGCAAGGCGTTGGCATCTACAAAAGCTAGGTCGTAGGCTGTGGCCAAACCTGAAATGGTCTGGTTGTATGCTGTTAATGCGGTTTCCACGGTGGCCTGTTCTTCTGGAGTCAAAACCCATTCGTCTCCAAGGGGAACGGCAACTCCATTAATGGATGTTGGGTTGTTCGGGTCGGCAAGAGTGCCGATGAATGTTCTGGAGGTAAGCACCATTAAATCGTCTTCGGTGGCTTGCCTCATATTGATCAAAGCTGGGTTGTAGCCTGTTAAATCGGTCAAATCTTCATCGATAATTACAACAGCGTTACCTTCACCTGCCGAGAAAGATATGGTTCGCTTTGCCAGTTCGTCCTCTGTGATTATACCCAATCCTTGTAATTGTGCAAGTCCTGCATTATAGGCTCCGTAGCCTTCGGCGCTGTTCAAAAAAGCAGCAGTCGAAGCATCCAAAGGCACTGGATTGTGCGGCACGGTGGTAAAATAAGGAATATCTGTAACGTTGGGAAGGTTGGCAATAACGCCACCTGCACCGTTGGCTGTCATGGTTTGAATAATACCATCCAAGGTGGCTGCGAAAACGTTGGGGTCGGTGATGTCGCTTCTGGAATAGGTGCTAGGGTCCAAGTTGCCTGTTTGGTCAACTCCTGTTCCGCCGCCCGTTGCGTAAATTAAAATATCGTTCGCTCCGACCCATAAGGTGAAAAATGTAGCGCCTTGTGCTGCTGCATCACCTAAGACGGTGGCGGTCTCCGAGGATGAAAATCGTGCGAAGTAAGGATTGGCTGTGCCCATGGCAACCCCTGCGACGCTTCCGTAACCCGGAGCTAACAATTCATAGCTTTTGGCGCCAGGAACACCCATGTTGTTGTATGTTCCGGATAATTTAACGGCTACATCGGTAGAGCCTTGTCCTTCAGCAGGTACAGGACTTGGGCTTGCGCCCAAGAAGGATAGTATAAGTCTGTTGCCGGCAACTACGTTTCCGCCAAGCGTCATGCCTCCTAAATTATCGGCCATAAAAGGGATTTCAAAACTTCCACCTCCTGCAAGGGCGAAATTGGCGGCGAGCATATTGGGGAAAGATGCTGTTTGTCCGTCAATAAATAAAGCATTGTCCGAGAAGCCCGCGGTCAAGGAGTTGCCTATGGCTACGTAGTTGGAAAAATCTGCTGTTCCTGAAGTATATTCTACTGGTGTTGGGTCTGGTGTGTCGATCGGGGTGTCATCTTCACATGCAATCAAGAATAAGCCTAAGAATGGGAGTAAGGCATACAACTTTTTCATATCAAAAAATCTGTTTCAGTTAGTTTATGTTAATTGTTATGGTAACAACCAGAACTAACCAAATCTATATCAAATTTGTCATACAGGCAATAAATTGAGTAAAAAAATTATGCATGCATAATAAATATAGGCCAATTTTATGAATTTAAAAACGCATCGCTTTTTTCGAAAAACTGTTTGGGGTTTTCTGCATGGAGCCAATGTCCAGCTTTATCTATAGTTTCGATAATGGCGATGGGGAAGTGCCTTTTGATCTCGTCGTAGTCGTTAGGTTGGATGTATTCTGAGCGGTCGCCTCTTAAAAATAATGTGGGGCCATTATAAACTGCGGAAGGAAATATATTTTCCCCTATTTCTTCCATGCGGTTTTTGAGTACGTCAAAGTTGAAACGGAACCCTAGCTTTTCTTTTTCCACCCAATAGAGGTTTTTGAGAAGAAACTGTCTAATTCCCCTATCTTTTATGTGTTTGGCCAGTTCATCATCAGCTTCTCGACGATCCGAAATGGTGTTGAAGTCCAAATGTGAAAGCCCGTTAAAAATAAAGTCGTGATGCGGGGGGTAGTATTTTGGGGCAATGTCGGCCACTATTAATTTGGTCACTTTTTTGGGGTGGGATGTTGCCATTTGCATGGCTGTTTTGCCTCCCATGGAGTGTCCCATAACCAATGCCGATTCCACATTGTGGTGCTCCATGTATGTGACCACATCATTGCTCAATACATCATAATTGAACTCTTCGGAGTGGAAACTTTTGCCGTGGTTCCGTTGATCTATCAAATGTACTTCGAATCCATTTTCGGCATATTTGGAGCCCAGGGTTTTCCAGTTGTCGGACATTCCCAGAAATCCATGAAGAATAACAAGTGGCTGGCCTTTGCCCAATATTTTTGAATGTAATATTTGCATTATTTCAATCTATCTAAATACATGTTCACTACATTTTCGAGGCCTAAATAAATGGACTCACATATTAATGCGTGACCGACGGATACCTCTAAAAGGTTAGGAATATGTTCCTTAAAAAACTTGATGTTGTCCAAGCTAAGGTCGTGACCTGCATTTAGGCCAAGGCCAACTTCCTGTGCCATTTTGGCCGCTGCAACAAATGGAGCAATGCTACCTTTCTTGTTGCCTTTGGCAAACGTTTCGGCAAAGCTTTCCGTATAGAGTTCAATGCGGTCGGTGCCGGTTTCTGCCGCTGCTTTTACCATTTCTACGTCGGGATCCACAAAAATAGAAGTGCGGATACCACTTTCTTTAAAGGTTTTGATTACATCCACTAAAAAATCTTTGTGTTTTATAGTGTCCCAACCGGCATTGGAGGTTATGGCATCCTCAGCATCGGGCACCAAGGTGACCTGCGTGGGTTTTGTTTCAAGTACCAAATCAATGAATTTTGGAATGGGGTTGCCCTCAATGTTGTATTCCGTGGAGACCACTTTTTTTAGGTCCCGGGCATCTTGGTAACGGATGTGGCGTTCGTCCGGACGCGGATGTATGGTGATGCCCTGTGCGCCAAAAGATTCGATATCCTTGGTGGAAGTTATCAAGTTGGGTACGTTGCCGCCTCTGGAATTTCTTAAAGTGGCCAGTTTATTTATGTTGACACTTAACTTTGTCATGGAGTTCATTTTTAGAATGTCAAAAATAAGAATTCGGCATGCCTTTTGCCATTTTAAATTAGTATTTTGCACTTAATAGTAGAGATATGCAGATTCAAGATAAAATAATCAATACGGTTCCTGTTTTCAATGTGTCGGAAACTTTAAAAGATGTTATTGCGTTTTTTGAAGAAACCACATTTTCCCATGTTGGAATTACCGAGAACGGAACGTATTTGGGGCTACTGTCAGAAAACGATCTGCCCTGTTTTGATGCGGAAAGGAAAATTGAGGATTTTAGGTTTGAAATGGAGGATTTCTTTGTGACAAAGGAAACTGCTTGGCTGGATGTTTTGGAAATGTTTTCCCGTAACGAGGCCAATGTGCTGCCTGTATTGGACGCAGACCGTTTGATTATCGGGTATTACGACCTGGAGGATATAGTGGATGTATTTATCGATACGCCTTTTTTTAGGGAGCCTGGAGCTATATTGGTGGTTTCCATCGGGATAAAAGATTATTCTTTTAGTGAGATAGCCCAAATCGTAGAAGGCAATAATGCCCGTTTGTTGGGAGCCTTTATTACCGATTCGCACAATGATATTGTGGAAATAACCCTTAAGGTAGGTACGCAAAGCCTAAACGAGGTCACCCAGACCTTTAGGCGGTACAACTATACTATTGTGTTCGGAAACAGCGATGATCAGTTCTTGGAAGATTTGAAGCAGCGTTCCGACTATCTGGAAAAATATCTTAACGTTTAGTATGAAGGTAGCCATATACGGTCAATCTTTTCAAAAGGAAGATCAACTTTGTGTAGAGGAGCTAATGGACGAGTTGAAAAAACTGAATGCTTCCATATATGTAGAGGAATCTTTTTATGCGCTTGTAGCAACGATCACCAAGGAACAAATAAAAGGTACGTTTACCCAATCCAAAGGATTAGATCCATCTTTTGATATGTTCGTGAGTTTTGGTGGAGATGGAACTATGTTGCGGGCCGTTACCTATATTAAGGACTATGGGATTCCTATTGTTGGTGTAAATACCGGGAGACTGGGGTTTTTGTCCACGTTTAAAAAAGAAAATGTCCGAAAACTTGTAACCGAGTTTCAAGCGGGGCATTTTACTATAGAGGAGCGTTCTTTGGTGGAACTGGAACTCGATTCGGAGCTGGACGAATTCAACGGACTCAATTTTGCCTTGAACGAGATTACGGTGAGCAGAAAAGATACCACTTCTATGATCACTGTGGAAACATGGTTGGACGATGAATATTTGACCTCGTATTGGTCCGATGGCCTGATCGTTTCCACACCAACAGGGTCAACAGGTTACTCTTTGAGTTGTGGTGGCCCTGTAATGGTGCCCTCTGCAAAATCGTTGGTGCTAACACCGATTGCGCCGCACAACCTCAATGCGAGGCCATTGGTAATTTCGGACAATACACAAATCAGGTTAAAAGTTTCCGGTAGGGAACACACGCACTTGGTATCCTTGGATTCGCGAATTGCAGATATTCCGAACGGAAAGGAAATTCGAATCAAAAAAGCGGATTTTACCGTTAAAATGATTGAGTACAAATCGGAAAGTTTCCTGAAAACTTTGAGGAATAAATTACTTTGGGGGGAAGATAAACGCAATTGATACGGATAAAAACAATAAATAGAACGAAAAACTGTTTAACAAGGGAGGACAATTTTAAACGTACAACTATAGACCTTCCTTTACTCTTAATACTTGAAACTTTTTGGATCGTATGCGAATAGTTTTGGCAGTTTTTCTGTGCTGTGTGATCAAAGTGAGCGCGCAAACCTACGAGATAGGGGTGTTTGCCGGCGGGGCCAATATGATAGGGGATGTGGGAAGGACCAATTATATCTTACCATCGGGACCTGCATTTGGCGGAATATTTAAATGGAACAAGGGCAAACGCTATGCATGGCGTGGCAGTATACTTTATGGTAGTGTTACGGCTGATGACACTAAATCCAGTATGGAATCCAGGCAACAAAGAGGGTATAAAGTGGATAATTCCATTTTGGAGTTCTCTGCCGGACTGGAAATTAACTTTGTGGAATACAACCTGCACAAGCTCGGACCGGCCTTTACACCATACCTTTACACAGGTTTTACTTACTTCAGGTACGATTTTAATTATATTGATGCCCTTCAAATGCAGGATATTAACCAAAAAGACGGTAGTTTTGCAATTCCAATGACGGTTGGGGCCAAGTATCGTTTAAATCAGTTTTTGATTCTTGGAGCAGAGATCGGGGCCAGATACACCTTTACGGATAATTTGGACGCTAGTAACCCGGAGGGCTCCAATTTTGAACAGTTCCGTTTTGGGAATATATTGAGCGATGACTGGTACGTTTTTACAGGTATAACCTTAACGTATACCTTTGGACGTAAACCTTGCCAGGATTGTTTTCAATAAAATGTACACACTAGAAGAAGTAGACAAAGATAAACTGCCGCAACATGTTGCCATTATAATGGATGGTAACGGTAGATGGGCAAAACAACGGGGAAAGCTCCGTATGTTCGGGCACGAGAATGGTGTTGACGCTGTAAACCAAGCCGTTGAGAATTGTGCCAAACTCAAGATACCTTACCTTACCCTATATGCTTTTTCCACCGAAAATTGGAATCGCCCTAAAACAGAGGTCGATACCTTGATGCGACTTTTGGTCAATGCCCTTAAAAAAGAACTAAAGACCTTGACCAAGCACAATATAAGGTTAAAGGCCATAGGTAAGATCGACACGCTGCCCAAAAAAGTCTATAAAGAACTTACGGAGGTAATGTCCAAAACTGAAAACAATACGGGGATGACCCTTACGTTGGCATTGAGCTATGGCTCTAGGGAAGAGATAAAAACAGCTGTGCAAGAAATAGCGGTCAAAGTTAAAAATAACATAATTTCCCCCGAAAATATTGATGAAACAGTTATAAATACACATCTTTACACGCACTTTTTGCCTGATGTAGACCTACTTATACGCACAAGCGGCGAATGTAGGATAAGTAATTTTTTACTTTGGCAAATAGCATACGCCGAATTATATTTTATTGATGTATTTTGGCCCGACTTTAGAGAAAGTCATTTGGTAGAGGCCATAATAAGTTATCAAAATAGAGAACGACGATTTGGAAAAACGAGCGAACAACTTAACTAAGGGTATCACAAACGCTATACTTTCTACCCTTTTTATCCCCTTATTACTACTATCCACCCAGGCAGTTGCCCAAGAAACCACTTTCGAGGAAGGCAAGCAATATATTTTGGGCGGACTATCTGTAACTGGATTGCAGAGTTACAACGAGCAAACCGTTAAAAGTTACACAGGGTTACGGGTAGGTCAACCCATCAAAGTTCCTGGTGACGAAATAAGTGCAGTGATCAAAAAGTTGTGGAACTTGGATTTGTTCAGCAATGTGGAAATGTTCTACACCAAAGTAGAGGACGACAAAATATTTCTGGAACTCAATATTATGGAGCGTCCAACATTGAACAATGTCACTGTATATGGTGTCAAAAAAAGGAAGGTGGACGATATCATTGACGACACCGACCTTAAAAAAGGTAAAAAAATTACCGAGAGCTTGATCGCAAACACAAAGAACTACCTTCAGAACAAGTACAAAAAACAAGGTTTCCTCAATGCAAAGGTAAGTATTGCCACCGCTACGGATACTACCGGGGCCAATACGCAGAACATGGTCATCAATGTAAACAAAGGCGATAAGGTTAAAATTCGCAAGATCACTTTCGATGGCAATGAGAAACTTTCCAACAAGCGACTCAAAAAGTCTTTAAAAAACACTAAAAAGAAAAAGTTTTACCGTTTCTGGAAAAAGTCCAAATACATCGAAGCCGACTTTGAAGAAGACCTGTCCAATTTGGTCGACACCTATGCGGAAAGAGGGTATAGGGATGCCAGGGTGCTGTCCGACAGCTTTGTAAAGGTCGACGAAAAGAATATAGACCTTGTGATTTCTGTCGAAGAAGGGGACAAGTATTATTTTGGGGATATCAACTTTGTGGGCAACACAGTTTATACCGATAGAATGCTGACCCAATATTTAGGTATCAAAAAAGGTGATACTTACAATGGGGTTCTGTTAAAGGAACGTATCGCAGACGATACAAAGCCAGATGCAGAGGACTTGACCAATCTGTACCAGAACAACGGTTACCTGTTTTCGAGTATTAACCCTGTTGAAGTTTCTGCAGTAAACGATACCATCGATTTTGAGATTCGAATAATAGAAGGCAAGGAAACATTCTTGGACCACGTTACGGTTTCTGGAAACGACAAGACCAATGACCACGTTATTTTTAGGGAAATCCGAACCAGGCCTGGTCAAAAATACAGCAAGGCCAATATTGTTAGAACCATTCGCGAATTGGGCCAACTCGGATTTTTCGATGCAGAGCAGATCGTGCCGGACATTATCAATCCCAACCCTAACGAAGGAACTGTGGATGTAAACTATAGCTTGGTAGAATCCGGATCCAGCCAAATTGAACTCCAAGGTGGTTTTGGGGGTGGAGGTTTTATAGGGACCCTTGGGCTTTCTTTCAGTAATTTTTCCTTAAAGAATATTTTTAACAAAGAGGCCTATCAGCCGGTTCCCATGGGAGATGGTCAAACATTTGCTCTGCGTTTACAGGCGAGTAGAACTTTCCGTGTATATAGTTTAAACTTCTCGGAGCCATGGTTGGGGGGCAAAAAACCGGTCCGATTTAATTTATCGCTATCCAGGACCCAACAATTTGCGACCGGGTTCGATCAAAATGGAAGATTGGATGTGGATAAATCCCGTGGATTTGCCATTACAGGGGTATCTGCTGGTTTGGCAAAAAGAGTGCAATGGCCAGATGACTTTTTTACTATTTCACATTCCTTGAGTTATCAGTTGTACGACTTTAACGATTATAATAGTGGACTGTTCAATTTTGGTAATGGTAACTCCAATTCGCTGAGTTATACCTTTGGTATTTCAAGGAGTTCCCAGGGGCCAAGTAGAATTTTCCCGATGACAGGTTCAAACTTCGAACTAACGGCCAAGTTTACTCCGCCATACTCTTTGTTCAGTAATAAGGACTACGGTCAATTAAAAGATGATATCGACAATACCCTTGAGCGGTTGGATGAATTACAAAATTCCACAGATGCGGAAGAAATATTGGAGCGTGAGCAATTGGCAGAGGATTTGGAACGATTTGAAGAAGAGCGCTTTAAATTGTTGGAGTATTACAAAATCAAGTTCAAAGGCGATTGGTACACCACCCTTGTAGATAAATTGGTGCTGCGCACAAACGCCGAGTTTGGCTTTTTGGGAGCCTACAACCACGATATAGGAGATGTGCCGTTCGAGCGTTTCTATGTCGGTGGGGACGGACTAGGGAACTTTACTTTGGACGGTAGGGATGTAGTTCAATTGCGAGGGTATGAAAACCAGTCGCTTACACCATATATTCCAAATGCCATAACCGGAAATCTTGAGCAGGACGGGGGTACCATTTATAATAAATTCTCCCTGGAGATGAGATATCCGCTAACTTTAAAGCCTTCTGCATCCATTTATGCACTATCATTTTTAGAAGCTGGTAACGCTTTCAACAATTTTAATGACTATAATCCGTTTGAGTTAAAAAGATCTGCCGGAGTGGGGCTACGTATTTTTATGCCGGCATTCGGTCTCTTGGGAATAGATTTTGGTTACGGTTTCGATAGCGATGCTCGTCCAGGATCTGTAGGGCCAAGTGGCTGGCAAACGCACTTCATCATCGGGCAGCAGTTTTAATCAGTGGAAAATTGTGTATTACTAATTTGTAAATAACTCATATTTAATTAATTAGTAATTTTGGCACGATATTTTCTATGTAAAATGCGGAATCAAAGATGAATACCAAAGTTCTTTTATCACTAGTTGTTTTAATGTCCTCCTTGTATGGATTTTCCCAAAGGGGTGTTCGCATTGGGTATGTTGATATGGAGTATATCCTAGAAAATGTGGAAGAGTATAGGGACGCAACACAACAATTAAATGCCAAAGCTCAAAAGTGGAAGCAAGAAATTGAACTAAAGCAAAGTGTTGTCGACCAAATGAAGAAAGATCTAATGGCGGAAAAAGTGCTTCTTACCGATGAGTTGGTCCTTGAGCGTGAAGAAGAAATCCAAATTTTGGAAAAAGAAATGTTGGATTACCAACAAGACCGATTTGGGCCACAAGGAGATTTGGTGTTGCAAAAACAATTGCTGATCCAACCTATACAAGACCAAGTTTTTAATGAAGTACAAAAAATAGGTGCTAATAAAAGATACGATTTTATTTTTGATAAATCAGCAGATGTTGTAATGTTGTATTCCGAAAAACGGCACGATATCAGTGATTTGGTTTTAAGGGAAATAGGTCGCACAAGAAAAATAAGCGCTTCCAATAAAAAACAACAAGAACAAAGCCGTTTGGAGCAGTTCAAGGAAGAAGAGGACAAGATTAGCGATGCCCTAAAAGAAAGACAGGAAAATGCTGCGCAAGCTTTGGAAGAAAAAGAAAAGGCAGCAGAAGAACGAAGAGAGGAAAAGCTAAAGGAACGCGAAGAGCGCAAAAAGGCATACGAAGAACGAAGAAAAAAATTATTGGAAGAGCGCGAGGCCAAACGCAAAGCTAAATTGGAAGAGCGAAAAAAAGCGCAAGAACAACAAAAGGATTCAATAGGATAGTTTTATATTGAAGCACTAAATTTTAAGTCAAAATAGTAACGTAGAGAATCATGAAAAATGTAAAAAGAATCGCTGTGGCCCTAGTATTGTTTGTTGCGGCTACGGGTTTTGTAAACGCACAGAGCAAAGTTGCACATATCAATGTTCAGCAACTATTGTCTGACATGCCAGAGATGAAAGCTGCACAAGCTGAGTTGAAGAAATTACAGGAAACCTATAGAGCGGATATCCAAAGCTCAATGACAGAGCTTCAAAACAAGTATACCCAATACCAAAACGAAGCAACGTCCAAAACAAGAGAAGAAAACGAGCAAAGAGCAGTAGAGCTTCAAGGTTTTGAAAAAAATATTCAGGAAGCGGAACAAGCAGCTATGCAAGAAATGCAAAAAAAGCAACAAGAGTTGTTCTCACCAATCTCCGAAAAGGCCAAAGCAGCTATCGAAAAAGTGGCAGCAGCACAAGGTTACGACTATGTAATCGATGCAAGCCCAGGATTGAGCCTTATCGTGGCCAAAGGAAAAGACCTGTTGCCAGAAGTTAAGAAAGAACTTGGTTTCTAAACCATATCTAAGATTACGTAAAAAAACCGCTTTTATAAAAGCGGTTTTTTTATGCCATAAAATTTTTAGATACTATTTTTAATCATGCCAAAACCAATAGGAATATTCGATTCGGGAGTAGGGGGCACCTCCATTTGGAAGGAAGTTGCAAAAATGTTGCCGCACGAGCATACCATCTATCTGGCCGACAGCGCCAATGCCCCGTATGGAGAAAAGTCAAAAGAAGAGATTTTACGGCTCAGTATTAAAAATACCGAATATTTGGTCCAGCGTGGTTGTAAAATCATCATAGTAGCCTGTAATACCGCTACAACGAACGCAATTGATCATCTACGTTCCCATTACTCAGTACCTTTTATAGGCATAGAACCGGCAATCAAACCTGCAGCACTACAGACGAAAACAAAAAAAGTGGGTGTATTGGCCACTAAAGGAACGCTCTCCAGTAGCTTGTTCCACAATACTTCCAAACTTTTCGCCGAGGGCATAACCGTTTTCGAGCAAGAGGGAAAAGGATTGGTAGAGCTAATAGAGGCCGGTAAAATTGATACAGAAGAGATGAGGAACCTCTTGTCAACGCTTCTTGAACCTATGCTAGAGGAGAATATGGATTGTTTGGTGCTAGGGTGTACACACTATCCTTATCTTGTTCCTGTTTTAAAGGAAATATTGCCAAACAATGTAAATATCATAGATTCAGGTGAAGCCGTGGCCCGTCAAACCAAAACAATCTTGGAGCAGAAAAACTTGCAGACCAAGGTAAATGGTAATCCTGAACATATTTTTTATACCAATGGCGATGTAACGGTTTTAAAAGACCTAATAGATAGCCCCAACGCTAAAGTCTCCTATCTTGATTTTTAATCCCTATTTTCTACGGTAGGTCAAATAAGTGAAATCATATTGGTGCCTGTCGTCCTTTGGGTGGTATTCTTCCTTTACGAGCTCCCATTGGTCCTCATTTATTTCAGGAAAAAAAGCATCCGCTTCAAACTTGCCGTGCACCCGTGTCAATTCAATATCCGTGGCAATGGTCATGCATTGCTTGTAAATTTTTCCGCCACCAATTATAAAAGCGGTCTCGTTATCATCTACTAAATCGATCGCATCGCTAATGGAATGTACCACGGTACATGGGAATTTTGGCACGTAGTCCTCGTCCCGGGTAATGGCAATGTGCGTTCGGTTGGGCAAAGGCTTGGGGAAGCTCTCCAAGGTTTTTCGCCCCATAATGATCTTGTGTCCGGAAGTCAAGGCTTTAAATCGCTTAAAATCATCGGGCAAATGCCAAACTAGATCGTTGTCCTTGCCCAAAGCATTGTTTTCTGCGGCCGCAGCAATGATGATCAATTTTTTCACTGATCTTTTTTTTTATTGATTTTGGAAAGGGGGAAATCGGTTTCTATTTCCTTTTGAAGTTCGCTTATTCGTTTTTTCTGAAGCTCCACCAACCGTTCACGTTGGGATCGCTCCCAATCCTGCCCCATAAATTTATGTGTAACAAACACCTTAAAAGTGTGCATGGCGACCAAAAAGGTCCATATACAGATCAGCCAAATGGACCAATCGTAGGCAACACCATATTTTAAAACTTTGTTGGCAATAATCAAGAAAATACTGCCGATCAGAAATATGACCACATGGGAGTACAACCTCTTCTTCTGTTTTATACGTTTTTGGGCATTTTCCAGAAGTTGGTGCTGTTCCAAATCTATTTCAGGTTTTTTCTTTTTACCAAATGACAACATGGAATGGCTATCTTTATGGACAAAGATAATTGAATTGTTTCCAAAAATCCCGACATGCAAAAGCTAAGAAAAAAATTTCCAGTACTCAACCAGTGCATATATGCAAATACCGCAGCGACCGGTTTATTGAATGAGGATTTAATGGAATGGCGACAAGGACACGACCTTGATTACTTGATCGGGGGCAGTGAGATGAAAATGAACGGGTTTCTGCATATGCCTGAAATCAAGAGAACTGTGGGCAAATTTTTTAGTTGCCGGCCAGAAAACGTGGCCTTGGTACCCAATTTTAGTTTAGGGATCAATCTTTTGTTGGAAGGACTCCCCAAGAACAAAAGCATATTGCTTGTTAACAATGATTACCCTAGTCTTAATTGGCCTTTCGAGACGCGAAATTTTAAGAGAACGTATGTGGATGCCGATGAAAATTTGGAAGAAAATATCCGTGGGCAGCTTAGAAAAGGGGGATTCGATGTATTGGCATTGAGTTTGGTGCAATGGCTCAATGGACTCCAAATAAATATGGAATTTTTAAAAGACCTAAAAAAAGAATTTCCCGACCTTGTTATTATTGCAGATGGTACGCAGTACTGTGGAACACAACCCTTCGATTTTGAAGCTTCGGGTATCGATATTTTGGGGGCAAGCGCTTACAAATGGCTTTTGGCCGGGTATGGCAATGGCTTCTTTTTGGTCAAGGATACGGTAAAAGATCATTTCGAACTAAACGGTATCGGAAACGGGTCGGTGGATAACGATGCATCCAAACGAAATAATATCGGGTTTTGTAAGCATTTGGAACCGGGTCATCTGGATTCCCTCAACTTTGGAAGCTTGGAATTTGCGATCAAGTTTCTGGATGAAATAGGTTTGGACAATATTCAGTCTCAGGTTAAAAAGTTGTCCCACCGGGCCCTCACAGTTTTTAACGAATTGAATTTGTTGGAAGATAAGATCGTAAATCGGGAGCAACACAGTACCATTTTCAATATTAGGGGCGGAGACGAACTCTTCCATAAGCTTACCAAGGAAAATATTGTGGCATCGCCCAGGGGAGGTGGTATTCGACTGAGCTTCCATTTTTACAATACCGTGGAAGAGGTGGATAAGATTGCCGCACTATTAAAACAATGGACGTAAGAATGTTTAATGATAAAAATCTACAGACATATTTATCAAAAGTAATCCTATTGTTAGGTAGATTTTATCAATTTGATAAATCGGTTCTAACTTATTGTAAATAAGCAGTTTTATGTATTGTTTTGTGCTTTAAATTAAACAACATTACCATGGCAATTAAAAAACAATACCTTAAGAGCAAGCCAGTTTGCAAAGTTACTTTTACAGTTCCTGCGGACGAGGCAAAAACAGTTGCTGTAGTTGGGGACTTTAACAAATGGAACCCTAAAAAAAGTACTTTAAAAAAATTGAAGAACGGCACTTTTAAAGGAACGTTCGATCTACCTGTCGAAAACAGCTACGAGTTTAGATATTTAATAGACGGAAATTACACCAACGATGCCGAAGCTGATCGTTTTCAATGGAACGATTATGCAGGTGCCGAGAATGCGGTATTGGAGATTTAATCAAAAAACTGTTTGCCATCAGTAGTGTTGAAATTACTGATGGCGATTTTCTAAATTGCTACCTATCTTTTTCATGAACCTGCAATAGGGCTCCATAAACTTTTGGTATAATTTGATGGGGTGCGGAAAGGGGTTCAGCTGAATGAGCCCAAAAATTACTTGGCCCAATAGTCCACTACCAAAACATCTGCAATATGCGGGCCGGCAATGTCTCCAAACGCCACGTGGTCGGGGTGGGTAAGGTAAGCGTCACGGTCGTCTTCGTTGTCAAATGTCAGTAAAAAACAGTGGGTTAGGTCTTTGTTCAAGCTCTCCGGGCTGTTGTTCATTCCCCATTCATAACCTTTTATTACATCTATTTTGGATGGCAGGGCATTAAAGGCCTCCTCCACTAGGTTGATGTCCTCTGTGCTCGAAGACTCCTTAAATTTGAACAAAACTACATGGCGTAACTTAGGGGCTTCGGTCTCGGTATTTTCTTCCACGGTCTTGTTCTGCTTTTCCGTTTTTTCCTTTCTGGGTTCTTCACCGCAGCTGGCAAATAGCAGTGCGGTAAAAAGAGTGATGATGGGTTTCATGAAATATCGTTTTTTTGATGAATTGACTCAAATGTACGATTTTACAAAGATTAATATTGTTTCTGCTTCCACTACATTTTTTTGTCATCCTTAAACTCGATACATGTACTCATGAGTTCAATTGCCCATTTTGATGGGAGTGGGGCAGGTTAGCAAAAACCTGGATGGATTTAAGTCTAGGGAATACTTTGTGGATTAAACGAACCATATTTTGGCATTGGCCATTGTGTTGTGATACAGAAATATTTGGAAAAACAGATCTTGATTACTCGTTCAAAAGCTCTTGGAATTTTTCTAGGAATTGGCCAATATGGTAGCCGTCCACCAAAGCATGGTGTACATGAATGGAAACAGGCATAGTTTTAACGTCATTTACCTCTGTTACCTTTCCAAATGATATTTTGGGGCAACTATCCGGATGGGAATAACTCCGAGCGTGGGATAGGCTGGTAAAATCTACCCATGGAATAGCTGAAAAGTGGATAACGTTCTCATGCAGGGCGGGTATTAGAGTGGTGGAATTCTTTACTTTTTCTATTACCTCCAAAGCCTCTTTTTGGAATATATGTTCATCTTCAAAATACTCCATATAGGAGAATCCAAAAGTGCCATTGGGGCGGTTAATGGTGGGGGAGGCAAATATCTTTTCGTACAAATAGACATTATGGTCTATGATCCTGTACCGCAAGTTTTCTATCTGGTTTGCTGCTTTTAGCGCACGATACAGATAGTAAAGAAAAAAAGAGGAATTTTTTGATTTGGCCGTTGTGTACGCATGGGTGCAATCTACTTTGGCCGTTATACCGTAAAAGGGCTCCTCAAATTTTGAAAAAAACCGAAAATGTTCCCTTCTGTCCCAATTTTCAATATCAACCTGTATTTTGTCCTCATTTTGCCGCATTGCAACCTATTTTATACCGCGACCACTCCCTTAATATGTGGGTGTGGATCGTAATTGGATAACTCAAAATCCTCGAAACTAAAAGAGAAAATATCTTTTACTTCAGGGTTTAGCTTCATGGTCGGCAAGGGGCGTGGATCTCGTGTCAATTGCAATTCCACTTGCTCCATGTGGTTGTTATAAATATGGGCATCGCCAAAAGTGTGGATAAATTCACCCGGTTGGTAGCCACAAACTTGTGCCATCATTAAAGTGAAAAGGGCATAGGAAGCGATATTGAACGGTACTCCCAAAAATATATCCGCGCTTCTTTGGTACAATTGGCAAGATAGTTTGCCATCTGCCACATAAAATTGGAAGAAGGCATGGCAGGGTGGAAGAGCTGCCTTTCCGTTGGCTACATTTTCCGAAAAAGAGACCGATGTGTCTGGTAAAACGCTGGGATTCCATGCGGAAACCAACATTCTACGGCTGTTGGGGTTATTTTTTAAGGATTCCACTACTTCTTTGATCTGATCGATTTCCTCGTTGTTCCAATTGCGCCATTGGTGTCCATAAACAGGGCCCAGATCTCCATTTTCGTCAGCCCACTCGTTCCATATACGCACACCGTTGTCTTGCAGATATTGGATATTGGTGTCGCCGTTTAAAAACCACAGTAATTCGTGGACTATGGATTTTAAGTGTAACTTTTTGGTCGTTACCATAGGGAATCCTTCAGCGAGGTCAAATCGCATTTGATATCCAAAAACGCTCAAGGTACCTGTTCCTGTCCGGTCGCCTTTTTGGTTTCCGTTTTCCAATACATGTTTAAGAAGGTCGTGGTATTGTTTCATGCTGTTGTTTCGTTAACAAATGTCGCTTCGAGCAGGGGGAATGAGGGTAAATCCAAAACATTTCGACTACGCTCGATACGACAAAAAATCAATCTATCGAAATTAATTCAATAAGTGTGTTTTGGGAACTAAAATTAGCAAGACTTATGAAAACTTTATTAACTATAAGGGGTGAAAGATAAAGGATGTTTGGTTGAAGGGTTAATGGTTTGCCCGGTTGTATTTTATCAAGGATGCAATTCCCTGTTGTAGTTTTTGAATGTTTTTAATGATGAGCTTTGCTGAATTTGAAGAAATAAAATTTAAATCTTCGCATAGAATAATATGTGATTCCAGTTCGTAAGCAGAGCCTAAACTGACTTGTAGAAAGCGAACAAAATCTTTCTGTGAATATTTTGCACATCCTTCAGCAATTTACCCTAAAATCATCCCAGCAATGGTGGCGGATAACAAGGAAGCTAGTGAACCTCCCAAAACAGCCTTCATGCCAAATGAGGAGAGTACCTTGCGTTGGCCCGGTGCCAAAGACCCGATACCTCCAATTTGAATACCGATGGAGGCAAAATTGGCGAAACCACAGAGCATGTATGTAGCCATGATCACCGATTTATTATAGGTAAAATGAACCCCGCTGGCTACATTTTTAAGGTCTGCCAATTGAATATAGCCGACAAACTCGCTTGCGGCCAATTTTATCCCTAGCAATTGTCCCATGAGCATTATGTCCTCATTGGCGACACCAATTAACCACATGAGCGGGGCAAAAATGGTTCCAAGGATAGCTTCGAGGGAGAAATTTTCGTAGGGAGAGTTCGTAGATATCCAATGGTTCAGGGTGGTCAAGTCACCGATCCATCCCAAAATACCATTGATCATGGCAATAAAGGCAACAAAAACCAATAACATGGCACCAACGTTCAAGGCCAATTTTAATCCTTCTGTGGTTCCGTTGGCAATGGCATCCAAAAAATTGGCCCCTATTTTTTTTGCCGATACCTTAACATCGGTGTTGACTTCCTCTGTTTGTGGGTACAATATTTTTGAAATAACAATTGCTCCCGGGGCGGCCATAACCGATGCCGCCAATAGGTGTTTTGCAAAAACCAAACGGAGTTCGGGATCATCGCCTCCCAAAAAGCCGATGTATGCTGCCAATACAGCACCAGCTACCGTCGCCATACCACCGATCATAACCAACAGGATTTCTGACTTGTTCATTTTTTCCAAATAGGCTTTGATCAACAAAGGAGCTTCTGTTTGGCCCAAAAAAATGTTGCCGGCCACAGAAAGGCTCTCCGCTCCGGATATGCCAAGAGATTTGGAAAGCAACCATGCCATCCACTTAACAACAACCTGGATAACCCCTAAATAGTATAGCACCGATGTGAGTGCCGAAAAGAAAATAATGGTCGGCAATACTTGGAATGCAAAGATGTACCCGAAAGTATCCATATCCACAACAAGACCTTCAAATAAAAATTGGCTACCTGCCCTTGTAAAATCTAAAATGCTCACAAAAACACCGCCCACTTTTTCAAAAATATATTGTACAAAAGGTACTTTAAGCACACCGATGGCGATCAGTACTTGTAGTGAAAGTCCAATGCCCACGGTTTTCCAATTGATAGCTTTTCTGTTCGAACTGAACAAAAAAGATATTAAGATCAGTACTGCCATGCCCAAGGCTCCACGTAGTAGGGTGGAAAGTGAAAAACCCTGGTTAGGGATTATGTCAGAAGCTTGTTCTTGAGCGATATTTTCCGTAATGGTTGATCCAATCGCAATATTTAGTGAATCTGCGGGGATGGAACTTTGGCCGAAAGCGACCGAACAAACGAGTAAAAGTATGAGTAAACTTTGGGTCCTTTTCGCCATGTAAGTTTTATTTGCGCTTGGAAATTTCATCCCTTAATTTGGCCGCTTTCTCGTAGTCTTCACTGGCCACTGCTTTTTCCAATTCTTGATGAAGTTCTTGGAGGGACATTTCTCGGTATCCGTGGGTGTCGGAGCCCGATTCGATTTCGACAGCTTCACCTTCTTGGAGTATTTCATCTACCATAATACTGTCATTCTCATCTTCGTCCTTTTCCTTGGATGAAAATTTCAGGAAAATGCCTGCCTTGTCCAATATGGTTTTGTAGGTAAATATCGGAGCATTGAACCTAAGTGCCAATGCAATGGCATCGCTGGTTCGAGCATCTATAATTTCCTCTTCTTCATCCCTTTTGCAAATTAGGCTGGAATAAAAAACACCATCTACCAATTTATGTATGATCACTTGTTTTACCACGATCTTAAATCTGTCGGCAAAGTTCTTAAACAGATCGTGTGTCAAGGGGCGCGGCGGTTTTATTTCTTTTTCCAATGCAATGGCAATGGACTGCGCTTCAAAAGCACCTATAACGATGGGAAGTTTTCTGTCTCCATCCTCTTCATTCAAAATAAGGGCGTATGCGCCATTTTGTGTTTGGCTATAGGAAATCCCCTTTATTTTTAATCGTACTAAACTCATATATCTCCTCCTAAAGCAAAAGGGCCGTTCAAATAAGTGGCAATGCCAGTTATCTGAACAGCCCCTTGCAATGGGCAAATTAACAAAATTTAAGCGTTTTGGGCTTTAAATTCTTTTAATTTTTCTATCAGCTGGGGCACTACCTCGAAGGCATCGCCCACGACTCCGTAATCCGCAGCCTTAAAGAATGGTGCTTCAGGGTCATTATTGATTACCACTTTTACTTTGGAAGCGTTGATTCCTGCCAAATGTTGTATGGCCCCGGAAATACCGATCGCGATGTAGAGATTGCTTGCAACTGGCTTTCCTGTTTGGCCTACGTGCTCGCTGTGCGGGCGCCATCCCATATCCGAAACCGGCTTTGAGCATGCTGTTGCCGCGCCCAAAACATCCGCTAGTTCTTCTACCATGCCCCAGTTTTCTGGTCCTTTTAGGCCACGTCCACCGGAAACTACGATATCGGCATCGGCAATTGTTGCTTTGCCGACCACTCTGTCCACTTCCACAGATTTTACATTAAAGCTCCCATCTCCCAAATTGGCGGAGAATTTTTCCACCGAGGCCGGAACGTTGTTTTCCACAATTCCGAAGGCATTGCTGGATACGCCAATAATTTTTGTTTCTGCCGAAATCTCGGTCATGGCAAATCCTTTATTACTGAATGCCGTTCGTTTTACTACAAAAGGTGATGTGCTCTCAGGAGCGGCTACGACATTGGGAACGTACCCTGCACTAAGTTTAGCGGTAAGAATCGGTGCTAAAAATTTAGTATCTGCACTGGAGCTCAATATAATTACCTTGGCATCTTCTGCTTTGGCCGCTTGTGCCAAAACTTCTGCGTATGCCTTGGCATTAAATGTGGACAGGCTTTCATCGGAAATTTTTAAAACTTTGGAAACTCCATAATTGCCCAAAGATGCATCTTCTTCGGCATTAAAGGATACAGCAGTAACTGTTGTGCCTAGATCTTGGGCCACTTTATGTGCGTAAGAGGCCACTTCAAAGGCATTTTTTTTGAATTTTCCCTTTAGGGATTCTGTATATACTAGTACTGACATAATTTTTTCTTGTTTAGATAACTTTTGCTTCGTTGTGCAGTAGCTCGACCAATTCGCCGATATTTTCGGCATCTACCAATTTTACAGGTCCCTTGGCTGCTGGTTTTTCAAACTTTTGATCTTGTGTGTGCTGTGCGGCATCAATAGGTTCTACTACGTTCAAAGTTTTTTTACGGGCCATCATAATACCTCTCATATTGGGAATGCGAAGGTCGCTTTCCTCTACCAAACCTTTTTGTCCTGCGATGACCAACGGAAGACTGGTGCTTATTTTTTCTTTACCACCATCGATTTCGCGAACTGCTGTGGCATTGTTTCCGTCAATTTCTAGGCCTATACACGTGTTAACGAAGTTCATGTCCAATAGTGTGGCGAGGATACCAGGTACCATACCACCGTTGTAGTCGATAGATTCTCTACCGGCAATAACAAGGTCGTACGAACCATTTTTAACCACTTCGGCCAACTGTTGGGCCACAAAAAAGCCGTCTGTTGGTTCTGCATTTATTCTAATCGCCTCATCGGCGCCAATGGCCAAGGCCTTACGAATGGTAGGCTCGGTTTGAGCTCCACCTACATTCACCACATGTACGGTGGCACCTTGTTTCTCCTTGAACCACATGGCTCGGGTCAATCCAAACTCATCATTAGGATTAATAACAAATTGAACCCCGTTTGTGTCAAACTTGGTATCGCCTTCCGTAAAATTGATTTTGGAAGTGGTATCCGGCACGTTGCTTATGCAAACTAAAATCTTCATATATACTTTAGGTTTATGTGTTCAAATATAATTATAAAATTGGAAATTTATTATGCATGCATAATAAATTTTGTTCTTTTTTTGGATTTTGGTCAAGCAAATTTCGGGTAGTTTTTCCTATTTTTGCTTGCGTTTTTAAGCAGACTATAAATATTTAGTACGATTTAATGAAAACATTACAGTTTAGGGAGGCAGTAGCCGAGGCTATGTCCGAAGAAATGCGAAGAGATGATACCATTTACCTAATGGGCGAGGAGGTAGCCGAATATAATGGGGCTTACAAGGCTTCCAAGGGCATGTTGGACGAGTTTGGGCCGGAGCGTGTGATCGATACACCGATTTCCGAGTTGGGATTTGCCGGTATCGGCGTGGGTTCCGCTATGAACGGAAACAGACCTATCATTGAATTTATGACGTTCAATTTCTCATTGGTGGGAATTGATCAAATTATAAACAATGCTGCCAAGATTCGTCAGATGTCAGGTGGTCAGTTTAATTGCCCTATCGTATTTAGAGGGCCTACAGCCTCTGCAGGACAGTTGGCCGCGACACACTCCCAGGCTTTCGAAAGCTGGTACGCCAACACTCCTGGGCTAAAAGTTGTTGTTCCTTCGAATCCGGCGGATGCCAAGGGACTGTTGAAATCTGCCATTCGAGATGACGACCCTGTGATTTTTATGGAATCGGAACAAATGTATGGGGATAAAGGCGAAGTCCCAGAAGGTGAGTATACCATTCCTTTGGGGGTTGCCGACATTAAAAGGGAAGGTACCGATGTAACCATTGTTTCCTTTGGAAAAATTATAAAAGAAGCCTACAAAGCCGCCGATGAATTGGAAAAAGAAGGTATTTCTTGTGAGATAATCGATTTGAGAACCGTGCGTCCCATGGACCACGAGACCATCTTGACCTCTGTTAAGAAAACCAATAGAATGGTAATTTTGGAAGAGGCATGGCCATTCGGGAACGTAGCAACCGAGATTATCTATCACGTTCAGGACAAGGCATTCGATTATTTGGACGCCCCGATCGTAAAATTGAACACAGCTGACACCCCTGCGCCATACTCACCAGTGCTTTTGGCAGAATGGTTGCCAAATCACGAAGATGTGATAAAGGCTGTTAAGAAAGTGTTATACAAGCTTTAGAGTTAAAATTGTAAAGTATATTAGCCCCGTCAACATTGTTGATGGGGTTATTTTTTAGGGAACATTTTTTGATTAGAAATTACTTTAAACCAAATTTGACCTTATTAATTATTGGAATCGCTCGTAATTGGTTTCCATATGGCCCTTATATCTACCTATGAAAAGATACTTTTCCTATTTTTTACTTCTTTTTTGTTTTGGTGCATCCGCACAGTCCAAAATTGAAGGTGTGGTAACCGATGAAGAAGGGATGCCCATTGCCTTTGCAAACATAATTTTTGTGGATTCATCAGAAGGAACCATTACCAACGATAATGGTCGTTTTTATTTGGAATCCGATGAAACGCACGAGGCTATAAAAGTATCGTTTATTGGTTACGAGACCGTTGAGATTCCCTTGGGGCAAAAGGTGAGTTATGGTATGGAAATCATTTTAAGGGAATCGGCGGAGCAACTTCAGGAAGTGGTTATTTATACAGGGAAGCAATCCAAAAAAAATAATCCTGCCATTGATATTTTGCGAAAAATTTGGTCCAAAAAGCGCGAAAATGGCGTCCGTAAATTTGAACAATATCAATACGATAAATACGAAAAAATCGAGTTTGATCTTAATACCATCGATAGTGCTTTGATCAAAAGCAAACTTTTTAAAGGATTGGAATTTATGTTCGAGGATTTGGATACTTCTCGAATTACGGGCAAAACCTATTTGCCCATGTTCCTGAACGAAAGTTTTTCCAAGGTTTATGGAGATAATACGATGGAAAGGGAAAAGGAAGATGTACTTGGAAACAAAAATTCAGGATTTAGTGGGAACCAGGCTATTACAGCATTTGTGGAAGATCTTTATTCCGACTACGACATCTACGATAATTACCTTAAATTTTTCGATAAAAGCTTTACAAGTCCTTTATCCAAAACTGGGATAGATGTGTATAATTACGTGCTTTCGGACAGTACCTATATCGACAACAAATGGTGCTACAACATAATTTATTATCCAAGAAGAAAGAACGAGCTTACATTTAAAGGGGACTTTTGGGTAAACGACACCACCTTCGCCATAAAAAAGATTAATATGCAGGTCACCAAGAGTGCCAATATTAATTGGGTGAAGGAAATTTATATTGAGCAGGAGTTCGATGTGGTCAATGATTCTGTCTTTTTGTTGAAGCGTGACTATATGCTAAGTGATTTTAGTTTTTCCAAAAAAGAGGAATCCAGAGGTGTGTACGGAAAGCGTACCACCGTTTTTGATAATTACACGTTTAATAATCCTAGACCTGAGGAATTTTACAAAGCAGTTGCCGACCCTTACGATCCAAGGGTTTTCTCTCAGGACAGTATCTTTTGGAAAAACGCCCGTTTGGAAAGTTTGAACGAGGATGAATCGGGCATTTTTAAGTTACTGGATACTTTAAAGACCGTTCCAAAGTTTCGTACCTATTACGACATTGTAAGTATTTTAGGTTCTGGATATGTCGAAATAGATAAGTGGAACCTCGACATCGGAGATATATATTCCACATTTGGTTATAACGATGCGGAAGGAATCCGTTTGCGCGCAGGAGCCAGGACATATTTTGGTCAGAACGATCTATGGCGATTGGAGGGCTATATGGCCTATGGTTTTAATGATAAAAAGGTAAAACATGGATTCTCGGGTAAATTTTTGCTCGATCGTAAAAATAGATTGATCATATCGGGAGGAAATCGACGCGATATAGAACAATTGGGATTGAGCCTTACCAGTACCAACGATGTGATGGGAAGGAGCATTGCATCTTCTTCTTTGGTGACTGTTGGCTCCAACGATCGTTTGACCAATATTAACCTTTCAACGCTGAACGTGGAAATGGAACCGGTCAAAAATTTTAGGATAAATGTGGGAGGGTCGTTCCGTACCTTAAGCTCCGCATTGCCCGATGCCTTTAGTTTGGACTACGTGGATGCAGGTTCCCCTTCAGGTATTGCGTCGGAAATAAAACAGTTCGATCTGAACACCACACTGATCTATACTCCGGGCAAGCGCACCATTGGTTACGGCGTTGAACGCTCCAATATTAATGATGACTACAGCACATTTATATTGCAGTACACCAAAGGTGTGGATGGCTTTTTGGAAAGTGATTTTGATTATGAGAAAATTCAATTCTCCTATAGACAACCATGGCAATTGGGAGGATTTGGTAGGTTGACGAGTAGTGTGGAACTTGGAAAAACATTTGGAACGGTGCCATTAGGTTTGCTGAGTGTGGTTCCGGGCAACCAAACGTTGTTTTCTTTATACAATGTTTTTCCCAATCTGGATTTTTATGAGTTTGTTACGGATACCTATGCCACCGTACATTTGGAACACAATTTTAATGGTCGGATTTTTTCGCGGATTCCGTTGTTGCGAAAACTGAATCTAAGGGAGATTATTGGCGTTCGAGGAGCGTGGGGTCAGTTGTCCGAAGAAAATATAGCTCTGAGCGCCCCTACAAATATTCCGCTTATGGCCCCCGAAGATCAAATCTATTGGGAATACTCACTCGGTGTGGGCAACATTTTCAAAATATTGCGGATCGACTTTAATTTTCGTGGAAACTATCTCGAAAATCCAGATGCCAGAGCGTTTGGGATAACAGGAACCTTCGGATTTAATTTTTAATTAATACGAAACCGCCAATTTATGCACACTATTCCAGTTATACTGGTTATTTTTGCACAATAAATTTATTGCTGACATGTCTAAAAAACCACGTATTACCTTTGATGTACTGGTAGAAATTCCCAAAGGTAGCAGAAACAAGTACGAATACGACTTTACCTTGAACAAGATTCGGTTTGACCGAACCTTATTTTCTTCGATGATGTATCCCGGTGATTACGGATTTATTCCCGAAACCTTGGCCCTGGATGGAGACCCTTTGGATGTATTGGTGCTTTGTACCGAACCCACCTACCCCATGGTAGTGGTAGAAGTTAAGCCGGTAGGTGTGTTCCACATGACCGATGAAAAAGGTCCCGATGAAAAGATAATTTGTGTTCCGGTATCGGACCCTATTTGGAGCAAAAGAGATGATATCAGTGAATTGAACCCGCACAGATTAAAAGAAATCGAGCACTTTTTCCAGGTATATAAAGATTTGGAAGAGAAAAAAGTAGATACCGGGGGTTGGGGAGATGTAAACGAAGCGGTCAAAATCTATCATGAGTGCGTGCAGCGCTATGAAGAAAGTGATCATAAAAAGAGACGGGCCTATACTATATAGAATACATAACAAAAACTTTTAAAAAATGCGCTTTTAATAATTAAAGGCGCATTTTTTTTATTACTTCGTATTTCATTACATTAGCTTCCATTAAAAATCACTAAATAACTCAATCTATGGATTTAATCGTGAAATTTTTGCCCGTATTCGGTATTCTGGGCCTTTTGTACGTCTTTATTAAAAACGTATGGATCTCCAAACAAGAGGTGGGGGATGCCAAAATGGCAAGAATAGCCAAAAATATTGCCGATGGAGCAATGTCCTTCTTAAAAGCGGAATATAAAATATTGAGCATCTTCGTTATTGCAGTAGCTGTTTTGCTGTTCTTTAAAGGAAGTAATGAGACAGGCTCAAATGGAATGGTCGCAGTATCCTTTATAGTAGGGGCCATTTGTTCCGCCCTTGCTGGTTTTATCGGTATGAAGGTGGCTACAAAGGCAAATGTTAGAACTACCAATGCGGCAAGAACCTCGCTGGGCAAGGCCCTGGAAGTGGCATTTGCAGGAGGGGCCGTAATGGGGTTGGGTGTTGTAGGCCTCGGTGTTCTCGGTTTAAGTGGATTATTTATGATATACAGCGGTCAAGGCTGGGAAATAGGAGAAGTGCTCAATGTACTTTCCGGTTTCTCCTTGGGAGCATCTTCCATTGCACTTTTTGCCCGTGTTGGTGGAGGTATTTACACCAAAGCTGCCGATGTAGGAGCTGATTTGGTAGGTAAAGTAGAAGCGGGTATTCCCGAGGACCACCCATTGAACCCTGCCACCATTGCAGATAATGTAGGTGATAATGTAGGCGATGTTGCCGGGATGGGAGCCGATTTGTTTGAATCTTATGTGGGTTCCATAATAGGTACAATGGTATTAGGTGCGGTTTTTGCCGGTATCCCTGAGTTTCAAAATGCTTTTGATGGACTTGGAGCAGTGTATTTACCATTGGCGTTAGCAGCCGTGGGTATTATCATGTCTATAATCGGAACCTTTTTTGTAAGGGTCAAAGATGGTGGAAACCCACAAACAGCATTAAACGTTGGCGAGTTTGGTTCGGCAGGTTTGATGCTGATAGCCTCCTATTTCATTATTAATGCCATGCTGCCGGAATCTTGGGTAGAAGGAGGAAAAGAATACTCGGCCATGGGTGTTTTCTGGGCCACAATTGCTGGACTTGTGGCGGGATTGTTGGTTGGAAAAGTAACCGAATATTACACAGGAACGGGCACAAAGCCTGTAAACTCTATCGTGCGTCAGTCCGATACAGGTTCGGCCACAAATATTATAGCCGGGCTTGGAGTGGGAATGATGTCCACCGCAATACCGATTATCTTGATCGCGGCAGCGATTTTGGTTTCCCATTATTTTGCAGGACTGTACGGAATTGCCATTGCAGCGGTCGGTATGTTGGCCAATACGGGTATTCAACTAGCTGTAGATGCTTATGGACCAATCTCCGATAATGCCGGAGGTATTGCGGAAATGGCAGAACTGCCGAGCGAGGTGCGAGAAAGAACAGATAAATTAGATGCTGTTGGGAACACTACGGCTGCCATTGGTAAAGGTTTTGCCATTGCCTCTGCGGCTTTGACAGCTTTGGCACTTTTTGCCGCCTTTATGAAAACTGCGGGAGTAGAATCAATAGACGTTTCTCAACCCGATATTATGGCAGGTTTGTTGATCGGAGGCATGCTTCCGTTTGTATTCTCCGCACTCTCCATGAATGCCGTAGGTAGAGCGGCAATGTCCATGATAGAAGAAGTGCGCCGACAGTTTAAGGATATTCCGGAATTGAAAGCAGCATTGGAGATTATGCGCAAGCACGATGCGGATTTATCAAAAGCAAGCAAGGAAGATATGGAAATTTTTGAAGCAGCGGACGGGAAAGCCGAATATGAAAAATGTGTGGCCATATCCACACAAGCTTCCATTAAAGAAATGGTGTTCCCAGGATTGTTGGCGATAGCCGTACCCGTTGCCATCGGATTTATTGGTGGCGCGGAAATGTTGGGAGGTTTATTGGCCGGTGTAACCACGGCCGGTGTACTTATGGCAATTTTCCAATCCAATGCCGGAGGTGCATGGGACAACGCCAAGAAGACCATCGAGAGCGAAGGTCGTAAAGGTAGTGATGCCCATAAGGCAGCGGTGGTCGGAGATACGGTAGGGGACCCGTTCAAGGATACCTCTGGACCGTCATTGAACATTTTGTTAAAGTTAATGTCGGTAGTGGCATTGGTAATTGCGCCAAGTCTGGTAAGTCTTGCCCCTGCAGATGAGGTGAGTATGTTGAAAGAAGACGGCACAACAATTACCATTACCGAAGAGGGAATAAAAGAAACCAAAGAGGTGGAAAAACAAATTCGTATAGAGGTGAGCAACACAGAAGACGGTACTTTTAAGGCCGTTGTCACCTCCACATCTTCTGTAAATGGTGAAGAAACTGTAGAAACCAAAGAATTTATGGCAGCGACCAAAGAAGAATTGGAAAGAAAGATACAAGCCTATAAGAGTGCCGAGGCAAAGGATTAGCTCTTGCTTTAAGTAAAGCTGAAAAACCACGCCCCATGGCGTGGTTTTTTTATTTTTTATGGGATAAAGAAATCTCGATCAGTTTTTCAGTCCTCATTTTAAAAATGATACTTCCAACCATTTGTCATTTTAGATCCGTTGATAGGGAGCCTTGGAGATCTCATGGATATAAATAAATGTTTCTATTTGTTCAACTTAAAGGTAATCGGAATGGAATAAGGAACTTTTACCGGTGTCCCTCTTTGTTTTCCAGGTGTCAAGGCGGGTAATTTAGATATAATTCTGGCAGCCTCTTTCTCCAAACTCTCATGTGGCCCCCTGAGCCTAATGTCTCCAATGCTTCCATCCTTTTGAACGGTGAATACAACGCTAACCCGACCTTCGAGACCTAATTCTTGTGCAATTTCAGGGTACCGGAAGTTTTTTCGGATATGCTTTAACATCTGTTCTTGAAAGCATAGCCTTTTTTCCGCTTCATCCTTTTCGTTTTCACAACCGGGGAATATCGGGGCATTCTCAATAAGGATAAAAGGAATTTCGTCCGGGATGTCGTCTTCGGCAACTTCAATGCTTTCAACTTCTGCTATTTTGGTATCCTGATCTATATCGTTCGATTCTATAAAGGTTTCCTCTACCTTTTCATCATCCTCGGCAACCACAATTTTTGGAGGAGTCTGTATTTTTGGTTGAGGTGGGTCCGGTAGTTTTATTTTAAGGATGGTCGCATCCTCGTCCAGACTTTCCTGAACTGTGAGTTGACCAATTTCCCAAGCATTGTTTTTGTGGTACGTTTTCCATTCCAAGGCCAAATAGGTCATAAAGAGTATCAAGGTCATTCCTACAAAAAAGTAGAGCATGCTGTTTCGCTTTACCTCCATTTGAGGGTTCTTTTTCGGTTCCATAATTTTCAAGTTTTAAACCTTTTAAAAAGGTGTAGTTAATAGCTATGGGACAATCCCGAGCTTAAACTACTTTAAACTTGGGTCGATATAAACCAACAATGAGCAAGAAGGGCATTTGGTTGAGGGAAATGACCTTATAAGGTGAGAATTAATTAATTGAATATGTGGCATGGGGGAAACTTAGTTAAATGCTTGGTCGTTAAGAATCCCCAAAACCAAATAAAATGAATGCTACTCGAACAACCCGTGGATTTCGCCATCTATACGATTGATAACTTCGCCCAAGTCTTCGGGATTGTCCACAAAATCCAAATGGTCCACATCAAAAATGAGCAATTTGCCCTTTTTGTAGGTGTTCACCCAGGCCTCATAGCGTTCATTCAATCGACTTAGATAATCAATCGAAATTGAGTTTTCGTAATCGCGCCCACGTTTATGGATTTGGTTCACCAAATTGGGGATGGAGCTTCGCAAATAGATCATAAGGTCCGGTGGCTGTACCAATGTTTCCATGAGTTCGAATAAACCTTTATAGTTTTCAAAATCACGATTGGTCATAAGGCCCATGGCGTGCAAGTTAGGGGCAAAAATATGGGCATCTTCATAAATGGTCCTATCCTGTATTACATTTTTGCCGCTCTCCCTAATTTTAAGGATTTGGCGATATCGACTGTTAAGGAAATATATCTGCAAATTAAAGCTCCAACGCTCCATCTGATTGTAAAAATCATCGAGGTAGGGATTGTCCACCACATCTTCAAAATGAGCTTCCCATTTATAATGTTTGGATAAAAGATTGGTCAGGGTGGTTTTCCCTGCGCCTATATTCCCAGCTACAGCAATATGCATATGTCAGTGTTTATTGATGATGTACTTTGTGCCACTTGGAGCGCAATATACAAAGTTAATAGGCGTCTTTGAAAATTTTTGGATGTACGCACTTTTTCTTAAATAAATACTAAACTATGGTTTTTGGTTAGCGTTGGTTAAACCTTTCTTCGAAATTGGAGTCAAATTCACAATTTTGAACCTAATCGCATGAAAAAATCGTTGTTATTTTCTTTTATTCTGACCCTGGCCATATATTATGGACACTCCCAGAATTTTATCGGCACAGCAATTTATCAAAGTAAAACTTCCATTCAAGGTGATTTTGGTCCACCGGACATGCCAGAGGCCCGCAAGCAAGAAATTTTGGAACGGATGAAGAAAGCCATGGAGAAATCTTACGAGTTGACTTTTGATCGTTCTACCTCCATTTATATAGAAGAAGAAAAACTGGAAACCCCATCCGTTGATCAAGGTAGAGGTGGCCCGCGATTTGGTATGTTCTCGACGACCGGCGGCACATACTATAAGAATATTCAAGGGCAGGTCTATACTAACTCGGTAGAGACATTTGGTAAAAAGTTTTTGATAAAGGACAGTTTGCCTCAACTAAATTGGCAGCTCACTTCGGAAACCAAAAAAATAGGCAATTATACATGTTACAAAGCCACAGCGGTAAAAACGATAGATACAACATCCATGGAAAATCTTAGGAACATGATGCGGCCGCCACGAAGGGATAATGGGGATAAAGCAGGAGAACAAGAGCAAAAGGATTCGGTTCAAGGGAATTCATTGTTGGCCCGTATTGAATCTCCCAAGGAACAAATTATTACCGCATGGTTTACACCGGATATACCCGTGGGTCAAGGCCCAGGCCCCTACTGGGGGCTACCGGGATTGATCTTGGAGGTGAATGATGGACGTACGGCCATACTGTGTTCCAAGATAGTCCTCAGCCCCGACAAGGAAATTGAAATAGTCCAACCTAAAAGGGGCAAAGAGGTGACCCAGGCCGAATACAACAAAATTTTGGTAGAGAAGATGAAGGAAATGTCGGAAAGGTTTCGGAATAACGGACGAAGGGGCGGAGGTCCCGGAGGCAGACCATAATTTTATTGGATAGTCGATGAATAAAATTTTTCAGGCACTTGTGTTACTTTTTGTAACATCTGCCATGGCGCAAAAGGTAACGGTAACGGGAATCGTGTCAGATTCTCTTAAAAATCCTTTGGATGTTGCAAATGTAGTTGCGATAAATCAAGAAAACCAGGCATTGGATGCTTTTGGCATAACCAATGATAAAGGGGAGTACAAACTAAACCTAAAAACAAATGCCAGCTATATTTTAAAAGTAAGCTACCTTGGTTTTAAACCTGCCGAGATTCCATTGCAAACAAAGGAATCGGATAAGGTCCTGGATGTGGTGTTGCACGAACAGGCGGAAAGTTTGGATGAGGTGGAGGTTGTTTATGAGATCCCTATCTCCATCCAGGGCGATACCATAGTATATAATACGGATTCCTTTGTATCCGGAACGGAACGAAAACTGGCCGATGTACTGGAAAAGTTACCTGGGATAGAGGTCAGTGACGAGGGAGAGATACAGGTAGAGGGCAAGACCGTGACCAAAGTTATGGTCGAAGGCGAAGAATTTTTCGATGGTGACTCTAAATTGGCATCGAAGAATATTCCTGCCAATGCGCTGAGTAAAATTGAAGTGCTGCGCAATTATTCAGAAGTTTCCCAACTGGGTGGAGTTACCAATAATCAAGATAACGTTGCACTTAATATAAAATTAAAGGAAGGCAAAAAGAAATTTTGGTTTGGTGAAGTTACAGGAGGTTTTGGCTTGGATGAAAGATATATTGCCCATCCAAAGCTATTTTATTATTCACCGGACTTTAGTGTCAATATCCTTACCGACCTTAATAATATTGGCGAAGTGGCCTTCTCTTCTCGCGATTATTGGAATTTTACGGGAGGGTTTCGCAGTGCCACCCGAGGAACCGTAGGAACATCATTTAGTACAAGCTCCAGTAGCCAAGGAATCAGTACTGCCCAGAACAATAGGGCAAAATCGTTGGAAACCAAGTTCGGAGCTATAAATTTTAGCTATAAACCATCCGAATCATGGAGGTTGAGCGGTTATGGAATATACTCCTACAACAACACCCTGATGCAGACCACCGCGACCAATACGTACATCTCCAGTGGCGAAACGGAGCTTACGGATACCAATACCGATCAAGCATCAAAATTGGGACTCCTGCAATTTAAATCGTCTTACAGTCCGAACGAAAGGCTGCAATGGGACTACCAGGTCCAAACAAGGTTATCGGAAGAGGAACAATACACCAATACTTTGTCCGTTTCCGATGTAACGGACGAAATTGGGCAGAACAATGCACAAAAACCGACCACGGTTACACAGAACACCAATCTATATTACACCTTAAACCCAGAACATATATTCGCTTTTGAAGGGCAATATGAGTATTCCGATGAAGACCCGTTTTATAACGCTATACGATCAGAACAGCCTTTTGGAGGATTGATTCCCTTGGATTCCGATCAATCCAATTATAACATTAACCAAAAACAGTATACCCAAACCAATAGGTTGGATGCAAAACTCGATTATTTTTGGGTAACAGGGGCAAAGAGCAACATCAATTTAACCTTGGGGGCCACACTATCCAGTCAGAGGTTCAACTCTTCTATTTTTCAGGTGTTGGATGAAGGCAGTGAGATTACTTTTAATGATGATGAACTCAATAACAATGTGCAATTCAACTTTTCCGATATGTATCTAGGGTTTCATTATAAATGGATCATGGGCAAGTTTACGTTCAATCCAGGTTTCCATGTACACAATTATGTGGCGGCCAATACCCAGTTGGGTTCAAAAGTGAAGAACGAACTTACCAATATAGTGCCCGACCTGTTCATTAATTTTCAGATTAAACAATCCGAGAGCATTAGGTTCAACTACAATATTACCCGGAATTTTACGGATATCAACAATTTGGCCGCTGGCTACATATTTAATAATTACAACTCGGTGTATCAAGGTAACCGTGATCTGGAAAGTGCGCTGTACCATAATCTATCGCTCAATTTTTTCAGTTTTAGTATGTTCAACCTTCAAAATATATTTGCCAGGTTCAACTATAGTAAGCGTATCGATGCCTTTAAGGTCAATACAAGTATCGAGGGGATCAATCAGGTGCGTACCACCATCAATTCCAATTTAGACGATGAAACCTTCAGTGGTTCAGGTAGTTTTCAGAGGACATTTGGCCGAATTAAGGTAAAGACCAACGCTTCCCTTTCACTTTCAAATACATTCAATATAGTGAATAATGCCCCTCAAAATTCAAAATCCCTAACTCAGAGCTATTCAGCCTCTGTTGGCAGCAGCTTTACCAATGCACCCAATTTAGAGCTTGGTATCGGATATACCATAAACGATTACGATAACGGAAATACGAGTACTACCTATTATACCAACAGACCGTTTGTTAAGTTCGATGCGACCTTCTTGAAGAACTTTCTCTTTTTGGTGGATTACGACCATTACATATATACGGACAAAGAAGGTACCATAGACAATAGATATGGCTTTCTCGATGCAAGTCTATCCTATCAAAAATCCGATAGTAAATGGGAATATAGTATTGAGGCCACCAATCTTACCAACAATGCTTCTTTGGACCAAAACTCTTATGATGACCTGTATTTTAGAACATCGAACTATATGGTCCAGCCACGTTATGTTGTTCTAAAGGTGAAGTATGAATTATGATTTGTTTTTGTGTTCAAAATTTTGATGGTTTTGGGTTTCACCGTACTTTTGCCCTTTAAAACGAGGAAAGATTTGACTGATTGCAACCTCTTGTCCCAAACTATCAGGGATGAAAAATGCTAAAGCAGTTTACTGGACGTGTGTTCAGTGGTCTCTACCGAGAAAAAACTCCTTTGGTTATTCAATTGAATCTTTCCGTTAAAGGAAAACAATGTCATATTTATTTACGTCCGAATCCGTAAGCGAAGGACACCCGGATAAGATAGCCGATCAAATAAGTGATGCCCTATTGGATAATTTTCTTGCCTTTGATCCCGAGAGCAAAGTGGCTTGCGAAACTATGGTCACTACAGGTCAAGTGGTTTTGGCCGGCGAGGTAAAAAGCCATACTTATGTGGATCTGCAAAGTATAGCCAGGGAGGTTATCAATAACATTGGTTATACGAAAGGCGAGTACAAGTTCAGTGGGGATTCCTGTGGGGTAATCTCATTGATCCACGAACAATCCCAAGATATAAACCAAGGAGTGGACCGGGGCACTAAAGAAGAACAAGGCGCCGGTGATCAAGGAATGATGTTTGGGTACGCCACGACCGAGACCGACAATTACATGCCATTGGCTTTGGATATATCCCATAAGATTTTGGAAGTGTTGGCCGATTTAAGAAGGGAGGGGACACAGGTCTCTTACCTAAGGCCCGATGCCAAGGCCCAGGTGACCATTGAATATTCTGATGATAATGTGCCCCAGCGTATAGATACTATTGTGGTTTCCACCCAACATGATGAGTTTGACACGGACGAAGCCATGTTGGCCAAAATCAAAGAAGATGTAATCAAAATATTGATTCCCGCAGTTAAAAAACTGTTGCCGGAAAACATACAAAAACTTTTTACGGACAGTATCAAATACCATATAAATCCGACCGGAAAATTCGTGATCGGTGGTCCTCACGGGGATGCAGGGCTAACTGGAAGGAAAATTATTGTGGATACTTATGGCGGAAAAGGTGCCCATGGCGGAGGTGCCTTTAGTGGAAAAGACCCTAGCAAGGTGGATCGCAGTGCAGCCTATGCTGCACGGCACATGGCAAAAAACCTTGTTGCCGCTGGGGTGGCGAACGAAATTTTGGTACAGGTAAGTTATGCCATAGGAGTAGTGGAACCAACGTCTATTTTTGTGGAAACCTACGGAACATCGAACGTTGCTTTAAATGATGGTGAGATTGCCCAAAAAGCATCCCAACTTTTCGATATGCGCCCCTTTGCCATAGAAGAACGTCTAAAACTCCGTAATCCAATTTATTTGGAAACAGCGGCCTACGGTCACATGGGTAAAGAGCCCACGACCATGACCAAGGTTTTTGAGTCTCCATATAATGGAAGAATAGAAAAAGAGGTAGAACTCTTTACTTGGGAAAAATTGGATATGGTGGACAAGGTGAAAAAAACCTTTGGTTTGTAAGCCAAACCACTTTATAAAATTAAGGAAGGAGACTATCCAAGAAGTATTGAAACGCGTCATTCTGAATTCATTTCAGAATCTCACTATAATCCTAAATGAATTGTAGTGAGAACCTGAATCAAGTTCAGGTTGACGATAATCTACTTCTTAGATAGTCTTTTTTATTGGCATACTCTTGCGAACTTTAGTAGATTTAGCATATCAAAATTAGAATGTATGAGAAGTTCGTTTAGAATTGTGTTCCTAAGTGTTTTTGTGCTATTGTCTGCTGTTGGTTGCAAAAAAACCACTAAAACGGAGGTCAAGACAGTAGATACCTACGTCGCCGATAACTACACCAAAAAAGAGGTAGATATAGAAATGCGGGATGGGGTAAAACTGCATACTACCATATATGCTCCCAAGGATACCTCCAAGGAGTACCCGATTATTATGCAACGGACTCCTTACAGCTCAAGACCTTATGGAGAAGGTAATTTTAAGACCAAAATCGGTCCTAACGAACATTTAATGCGTGAAGGAAACATCATTGTTTATCAAGATGTGCGCGGAAGGTGGCTCAGTGAAGGCCATTACGAAAATATGAGGGCCTACATTCCCAACAAAACATCCAACGATCAAGTGGACGAAAGTTCCGATACCTACGATACCATTGAGTGGTTGGTTAACAATGTGGAAAATAACAATGGCAACGTGGGAATTTGGGGTATATCTTATCCTGGGTATTATGCTACATATGCAACTGTGGATGCCCATCCAGCCCTAAAAGCGGCTTCTCCACAAGCCTGTATCGGGGATTTCTTTTTCGATGATTTCCACCACAACGGAGCGTATTTGTTGAGCTATTTTAGGGCGACCTCTTTGTTTGGAACGCCAAGGCCCAATGGTGACGCACCTATCGACACAGCTTGGTACACACTTCCCAAATTGCCGACAGAAGACCAGTACCAATTCTTTTTGGATGCAGGGCCACTTAAAAACTTGGATTACTTTTTTGAATACGAGACTGCAGATACCCCGACCATGCGCCCTGAAGGTGTTACCGATGATTTCTTTTGGAACGAGTTAAAGGAACATCCCAATTATGATGAAATGTGGCAGAGCAAAGGGCTCATCCAACATTTGAAAAATGTTAAGAGCAGTGTGGCCACGATGATCGTTGGTGGTTGGTTTGATGCGGAAGACCTCTACGGACCATTGGAAACGTATAAGAACATAGAAAAATACAATACGGACAATTACAATACTATGGTTTTCGGACCATGGGACCACGGTGCTTGGGCAAGAACAAAAGAGCGGAATACCGTGGGCAATTACTACTTTGGTGATTCCATATCCTTGTTCTTCCAAAAAAACATCGAAACAAAATTCTTTAATCATTTTCTAAAAGGTGAAGGAGATAAAAATTCTGGTCTGCCAGAGGCTTATGTGTTCGATACCGGAAGAAAAGAATGGAAAACGTACGATACTTGGCCACCACAAAATGTGGAAAAACAGACCATGTACCTATCCGAAGACGAAGAGCTTACATCCGAAGCTAAAAATGTAACCGGCATAGACTTCGTGAGCAATGTAAAGAAACCCGTGCCTTATTCCGAGGACGTAAAAACAGTCTTCACGCCAAGAAAATACATGACCGATGACCAACGTTTTGCTGCCCGTCGTTCCGATGTTCTGGTGTTCGAGACCGAAGTGATGGAAGAAGACCTTACCTTGGCCGGGGATATTTTGGCAAAATTAAAGGTGGCCACCACCGGTACAGCAGCAGATTGGATCGTAAAGGTTATCGATGTACACCCAGCGGATACCGAGACAAATGAAGAAATGCAAGACCATCTTAAAATGAGCAATTACCATTTAATGGTAAGGAGCGAGGTGCTTCGTGGTCGATTTAGAAATAGCTTTTCAGACCCCGAACCATTTACCCCAAATCAAAAAACAGATGTGGATATCAAGCTTCAAGATGTGTTCCACACGATCAAAAAAGGGCACAAATTGCAAATTCAGGTACAGAGCACGTGGTTCCCGCTTATCGATTTGAACCCGCAGACCTATGTGGACAATATTTTTAAGGCAGACGAATCCGATTTTAAAACGCAGACCCATACTGTATTTACCGACTCCAATATCGAGTTTACGGTATTGAAGTAAAATGACTTGGAGCTTCGGACAACACATGTGAAGGATTAATTTTTTCCAAAAGATTAGGAAAATCAAATTTTCCATCAGTATATTTGTTGTTCGAAGTTCAAACAAGTATTGATTAGTTATCAAGAAAGGTGGAGGGAATAGACCCTTTGAAGCCTTAGCAACCCTTGGCCCCCAGTGTCGAGAAGGTGCTACATTCTATCCCGATTGGGTATAGATAACGACAATCGACCATTTTCGATTTCATTTTCTTATAACTTTTTGATTTTCTTACGCCCAAGGGCTAAGCGTTTGACTTTTTAATTTTTCGTTTAAAAAATTTAAAAAAAAACAAAAGTCATGAGCGATCAAAAATTTGCAACAAACGTATTACACGCAGGTCACGATACCACACAGACCGCAGGAACAAGGGCAGTGCCTATTTATCAGTCAACATCCTATGTCTTTAACGACACGGACCATGCCGCGAATCTATTTTCATTGTCGGAATTGGGTTTTATTTATACAAGACTGAATAATCCAACCAACCAGGTACTGCAAGATAGATTGGCCGCTGCAGAGGGAGGGGTAGGTGCCGTTGTATTTGCATCTGGTACTGCTGCAATTTCTACAGGGCTGTTGACCCTGCTAAAAGCGGGCGACCATATTGTGGCATCCAGCAGTTTGTACGGGGGCACCTATAATTTATTGAATGTTACCCTGCCAAGATTGGGTATCACTACCACTTTTGTAGATGCTTCGGACCCTTCAAATTTTGCGGATGCGGTTCAAGAGAATACACGGGCAATCTTTGTGGAATCTTTGGGCAATCCTAAATTGGATGTGTTGGATTTAAAAGGAATTTCTAAAGAGGCCAAAGCGGCAGGAGTACCATTTATTGTGGATAACACGGTAGCTACGCCCGGACTTTTAAATCCTATTGAGCACGGCGCCAATTTGGTGATACATTCCTTGACCAAATATATTGGAGGTCAGGGAACATCGCTTGGAGGAGCTATAATTGATGCCGGCACTTTTGATTGGAGCAATGGTAAATTTCCGGAATTTACAGAGCCATCTGCAGGGTATCACGGCTTGGTGTATCACGAAACTTTGGGCGCGGCGGCTTTCACTTTTAAGTTAATTTTAGAAGGATTACGAGATTTTGGTGGAGCTTTGAGCCCTTTCAATGCTTTTCAAATTTTACAAGGATTGGAAACTTTGCCGGTTCGTATTAAGCAGCACAGTGCAAATGCACTGGAGTTGGCGGAGTGGCTACAAAGCAGGGAAGAAGTAGCATGGGTAAACTATCCAGGGCTTAAGGGAAACAAGTATTACGATTTGGCACAGGAATATTTGCCAAAAGGACAAAGCGGAATTGTAACATTTGGAGTAAAAGGAGGGTTCGAAGCGGCAAAAAAACTAACCGATGCGACCAAAGTATTCTCTTTGCTTGCTAATATTGGTGATACAAAGTCGCTTATAATTCACCCGGCAAGTACAACGCACCAACAATTGGATGAGGAGCAACAGGCAAGCGCGGGCGTTACTCAAGATTTGATCAGACTTTCTGTAGGTCTGGAAGACATTGAAGATTTAAAAAACGATTTGGAAGCTGGTTTTGCAGCTATTGGTTAAACATTTTGAAATTGGTAAGCACGCATGTTGCATAAAATAGAGATAAAGGAATACACGACCTTATCCGGTCATACACAAGAAATTGAACTGTCGTATCAGTTGTTCGGAAAGCCATTGCATTCGGCACCGATCATTCTTGTGAACCATGCCTTGACAGGTAATTCGAACGTTGCCGGAGAAGATGGCTGGTGGTCCGATTTGATCGGGGATGGAAAATGTATCGATACAAAAAAGTACACCATTCTGTCATTTAACATACCGGGAAATGGTTTTGATGGTTTTATTATTGAAAACTATAAGGACTTTGTTGCCGGGGATATTGCCAGAATATTTTTATGGGGACTTCGGGCCTTGGAAATCGAAAAATTGTTTGCCATAATCGGAGGCTCGTTGGGAGGAGGAATTGCATGGGAAATGACTGCTATTGACCCAAAGATAACCGAGCATTTGATCCCTGTGGCCTCCGATTGGAAATCCACGGATTGGTTGATTGCCAATTGTCAGATTCAGGAGCAATTTTTGGTCAACTCCAAACAACCGGTGCACGATGCACGTATGCATGCGATGTTGTGCTACCGTACCCCGGAATCATTTAAAGAAAGGTTTAAAAGAAGTACCAACGAAGAGCTTCAAATATTTAATGTAGAATCTTGGTTGATGCATCACGGCAAAAAGTTACAAGAGCGTTTTCAGCTTTCTGCCTATAAATTAATGAACCAATTGCTCAAATCCATCGATATAACCAGAGATGGAGAGGAAGCATTTAACGCCTTGCAGGAAAGCGATACCAAAATCCACATAATCGGGGTAAACTCCGATTTGTTCTTTACTGCCGAAGAAAATAAGGAAACATTTAAGCGATTGGCACAGGCCAATACCAATGTTACTTATGGCGAAGTACAATCCGTACATGGGCACGATGCCTTTTTGATGGAGTTTGAACAATTGGAGAAATTGTTGTCCACCGTATTTCAGAAGAGTACAGAACGCATCAAAATTTTAAAATTTGGTGGAAAATCTTTGGCAAACGGCGAAGGAATTGAACGTGTTTTGAATATTATCGGTAAAAGATATGATGAGCAAGAACATTTTGCAGTAGTAGTTTCTGCGCGCGGTAAGGCAACGGACCAATTGGAGAACCTATTGGAAAAAGCGGTCAATGGGGAAGACTTCCAAAAAGATTTGAAGAAGTTTGCCGAATACCAAAAAAATAATTTTGATGGTGTGGACATAACCGAAGAACTGTCCGCAATCGAAAAAATATTGAGCGGGGTAACATTAACAGGTGATTACAGTCTAAAAACCAAGGATGAAGTACTGTCCTTCGGTGAATTGATATCTGGAAAATATGTTACTGCTGCCTTGCAGGCAAATGGGGTAAAGGCTACATTGCTCGACTCCAGACAACTCATAAAAACCGACGATAGTTTTAGCAATGCCGAGGTAGATGAAGGGCTGTCCAAAGAAAATGTGCTACGATATTTCCATGAGCTGGATTCGGACACCGTACCCGTGGTAACCGGGTTTATAGCCTCCAATAAGAATGGTGCAACCACTACTTTGGGAAGAAATGGAACAAATTATTCCGCAGCTCTGTTGGCCAATTTTTTGGATGCAAGCGAGTTGATCAATTATACCCATGTTGATGGTATTTTTACCGCCAATCCCGATTTGGTGAAAGATGCCAGATTGATCGATATGATTTCTTACAGTGAGGCCAATGAACTCGCCAATTTTGGTGCCACCATTTTGCATGCAAAGACGATTATCCCCTTGATCGAAAAAAACATCCCATTACGTATCTGCAATACTTTCAATGATGATAACGAGGGTACCTTGATCGGTCCAAAAACTGGTCGTGGTGGCATAAAGTCCCTTTCCGTGTTGGATAATATGGCCCTTATCAATCTTGAGGGTAGGGGGTTGCTCGGTAAAGTAGGTGTGGATATGCGTATTTTCAGGGCCCTTGGCCAAAACGATATCTCCGTTGGAATTGTTTCCCAAGGATCATCAGAGAGAGGTATTGGTTTGGTAGTGGATGTCTCCAAGGCGGATAAGGCAAAGAAAGTACTCGATCAGGAATTTGAGACGGACTATTCATCACAGGATATCAATAAAATATCCGTGGTGAAGGATGTTTCCGTCATTTCCATTGTGGGTATGGACTTGAGCAGTTTTCATAAACCCTTCAATGCCTTGGTCAAAAACCAAATCACACCCTTGCTGTTCAACAACACGGTGACAGGAAAAAATGTGAGCATGGTGATGAAGAAAACCGATCTGCACAAAGCCATAAACGTGATTCATGGGCAAATTTTTGGTATCGCAAAGAAGATTAACTTGGCTTTGTTCGGTCATGGTAATGTGGGGGGAACACTGATCCATCAGATTTTGGATTCAAAAAATACGATCGAGGACAGAAAAAGTATCGATTTAAAAATATTTGCAGTGTCCAATTCAACAAAAGTACTATTGGATGCTTCGGGTATTGGTGCCGATTGGAAAGAGCGTTTGGAAACTGAGGGACAGCCTTATTTTGCCGAAGATATAATCACTTTTGCCAAAAAACATCATTTAGAGAATTTGATTGCAGTTGATAATACCGCAAGCAAAACATTTGTGGAAAAATATGAAACCTTGATCGAGCATGGTTTTGATCTGGTGTCATCCAACAAGATTGCAAATACCTTGAGCTTTGATCAATATAAATCCATACGAAAGTGTTTAGATCAAAATCAAAAACAATACCTGTACGAAACCAATGTGGGTGCAGGGCTTCCACTTATCGATACAATTAAACTACTGCATCTTTCCGGTGAGAATATTACTCGGATTAAGGGGGTGTTTTCAGGGTCGTTGAGTTATATTTTTAATACATTTTCCGAGAAAGATGTCACTTTTTCCGAAATTGTAAAGGAAGCTATGGAAAATGGTTTTACAGAACCTGATCCTAGGGAAGACCTGTCCGGGAACGATGTAGGAAGAAAACTTTTGATTTTGGCCAGAGAGTTGGACCTTCAGAACGAGTTCGCGGATATTGAAGTGCAAAATTTAATTCCAAAAGAGCTTGAAGTCTTGGATTTTAAGAATTTTATGGAACAAATTGAAAAGATGGACACTGTTTTTGAAAAGATAAAGAAGGACCAGAAACAAGGCCATGTATTGCGATATGTTGGGGATTTGCATGGAGATTTACAACAGGACAAAGGAGTCCTGGATGTAAAACTCGTCTCTGTGCCCAAAGAGAGTGCATTGGGCCAGGTAAAGGGCTCCGATTCGATCATTGAAATTTATACGGAGTCTTACGGAGAGCACCCACTTGTGATTCAAGGAGCGGGAGCAGGAGCTGCTGTTACGGCAAGAGGTGTATTTGGCGATATTTTAAGAATAGCGGAAAAGATATAACTTCGAATACGCTCAACTACTGTGCTTTAAAATCTCTGTTGGCTGAGCGTAGTCGAAGTCACAATAGTTTGTTCGTTTAGGGTTTTGATGGTGTAGTTTTGACTAAGATCAACTACCAGTTTTTAATTTAATTGGGTAACTGAGTGAGGTGTTTACTTAAAATAGAATGTATAATTAGGTGTCTGAACCTAGTCGAAGACACAATAGTTTGCTCGTGAAAGGTTACATATATATATTACAATGTTCGGATGGTAGCTATTACACCGGAAGCACTGTTGATTTAGACAAGCGTTTGCGAGAGCATCAAGATGGAAAAGGAGCCAATCACACCAAGAAAAGATTGCCTGTTAAATTATTGTATGCTGAAGAGTATTTGAGTATTGCAATGGCTTTTGAACGTGAAAAGCAAATTCAAGGGTGGTCACGACCAAAGAAAGAAGCTCTTATTAATGGCGAGTTTGAGGTTTTGCCTTATTTATCTGAATGTAAAAACGAAACGAACTTTAAATATTATAAAGAAGAAAAATGAAGTAGCTTCGACTCCGCTCAGCTACCCAAGTTAGAATGTTTTTGGTGACTGAGCGTAGTCGAAGTCACATTTGATTGTCATGGAAGGGTTTGAACAAAGTAGTCGAAGCCACAAAATAAAAAGGGATAAAGATGAAAAAATTTGAAACAGAAGCGATTCGCACCCAAATAGAGCGTAGTCAAAATTTGGAGCATTCCAGTCCCATTTATATGACCTCCAGCTTTGTTTTTGAAGATGCAGAGGATATGCGGGCCTCTTTTGCCGAAGAAAAGGAACGGAATATTTACTCCAGATATTCCAATCCCAATTCATCGGAATTGATTGAAAAAGTTTGCCAAATGGAGGGGGCGGAAAGCGGCTTCGCCTATGCTTCGGGTATGTCGGCCGTTTTTTCCACCTTGGCAGCCTTGTTAAATGCCGGTGATCATATTATATCTTCCAAGAGTATTTTTGGATCTACGCATAGTTTGTTTACCCAGTTTTTCCCAAAATGGAATATCGAAACCAGTTATTTTGATGCCAACGATGTATCTCAAATCGAAGGGTTGATCAAACCTAATACAAAAATCCTATATGCGGAAACCCCGACCAATCCTGGGGTGGATGTTTTAGATCTGGCCGTTTTGGGAAAGATCGCCAAAGCACATGGACTTATATTTATTGTGGACAATTGTTTTGCGACCCCATATTTACAGCAACCCATAAAGTTCGGGGCCGACTTGGTCATCCACTCCGGGACCAAGTTAATGGACGGGCAGGGCAGGGTACTGGCCGGAATCACCGTAGGTAATGGTGACCTGATGGACAAAGTATATCGGTTTTCAAGGATTACAGGGCCAGCATTGTCTCCCTTCAATGCTTGGGTATTGTCACGAAGCTTGGAAACCTTGGCTGTTCGGGTTGATCGACATTGTGAGAATGCTCTGAAATTGGCCACCTATCTCGAAGGTCATAAAAAAATTGAATGGGTCAAATACCCTTTTTTAAAATCACACCCCAACCACGAAATTGCCAAAAAGCAAATGAGAGCAGGCGGGTGTGTTGTTGCTTTCGGGGTCAAGGGCGGTCTGGAAGCAGGCAGGGAATTCTTTAATGGGATTCGATTGTTGTCCCTTTCGGCCAACTTGGGCGATTCGCGAAGTATAGTGACCCACCCTGCTTCAACAACGCACAGCAAGCTTACCACCGAAGAACGTAATGCCGTTGGTATATCGGATGGCATGGTGCGGGTATCCGTAGGCCTTGAACATATTGATGATATTATTTCGGATATTGAACAGGCCTTGGGGTAAGGTTTTTTTGATAGTATTCTTCTAGGGAACGGATTGTTTAATTTCGTTATATTCGTACGATGCTCTCCAAGAAGACAAAATACGGACTAAAAGCACTTACCTATCTTGCAAAAGTAGATGATAGACAGCCGGTGCAGATTGCTGAAATTGCCAAGCATGAAAATATTTCCCAAAAATTTCTGGAAAGTATTTTGTTGACTCTTCGAAGGAACGGATTTTTAGGTTCCAAAAAAGGAAAGGGAGGGGGATACTACCTTATAAAAGAACCCAAGGATATTCCAATGACTACTGTAATGAGGGTGCTGGAAGGTCCTATAGCCATGGTTCCATGTGTTAGCCTCAATTTCTACGAAAAATGTGAAGACTGTCCTAATGAAGACGAATGTTCCGTGCACAAGTTAATGCTTCAGGTAAGGGATAGTGCTTTGGACGTTTACCGAAACAATACCCTGGCAGATTTACTTTAAAATTCAAAAAATATAGTTGAATAGGTTCAATTCTGTTCATTTTTATTATCACATCTTCAATAATCTACTAAAACTATAGGGTAAAACTAAATTTAGTATAAATTTTGTGTTTCGTTACGAAAAATAATTTTACTTTTGAAAACCCTATTAAATCGATAGGGTAAAAAATAATTAGCATGATTACTGACCAATTGATAGTTAAAAGCGGAAAGGAACAAAATACCTACTCAAAGGATATAACTTCAGAGAGTCCAAAAAGAAGTATTGCAAAATCCATTAGCTGGAGAGTTGTAGGGACTTTGGACACCATTATTATATCGTGGTTGGTTACCGGTACCTTGAGTTTGGCCTTTTCAATAGGTTTGGTGGAGCTCGTTACCAAAATGATACTGTACTTTTTTCATGAAAGAATTTGGAACTCCATCAAATGGGGTAAATAAAAAATGTTATGGCATTGAACCAACAAGAAATCCAGAATTTAAATAAACAGTTTAAGGGTATTTCTCCAGAAGAAATCATTTCTTGGGCAATACAGCACGGTAAAACTCCCGTTGTAACTACGAACTTTAGACCTTACGAGGTTGCCATCCTGCATGCAACAACAAAAGTAGATAACTCCATACCTGTAATATGGTGCGACACGGGCTACAATACCCCTCAAACCTATAAACATGCAGAAGAGTTAATTTCAAGATTGGAATTGAACATTAAATTATATGTTCCAAAACAAACATCATCCCATCGAGATGCTGTAATGGGGATTCCACATATAGACGATCCAAAGCATGCCATATTTACGGAGCAGGTAAAGTTGGAGCCGTTCAGAAGAGCTATGGAAGAACATAGACCCGATGTTTGGTTCACCAATCTTCGTAAAGGTCAAACTGCACATAGAGATTCTTTGGATGTGTTGAGTTTGAGCAAAGATGGAGTTTTAAAGGTGAGTCCTTTTTATCATTGGAGCGATACCCAGTTAGATACTTATTTACAAGAACATGGACTGCCCAACGAGCATAAATATTTTGACCCGACAAAAGTATTGGAAAACCGAGAATGTGGTTTGCATACCTAAATAATATAAACTATTGCCTTACCTATGGTAGAAGGTAATTTGATAAAAACACATAGCCTTGAGCACACTAACAGAACCAATTAAAAAATCAGACACTTTGATAGGTGACGAAAGACCAAGCGCAAACGCTTTGGAACATGAAGCAATTTACATTATTAGGGAGGTAGCGGCACAGTTTGAAAAACCTGTACTACTGTTCTCCGGAGGAAAAGACTCGATAACGTTGGTGCGTTTGGCACAAAAAGCGTTTTGGCCTGCCAAAATTCCCTTCCCATTAATGCATATAGATACAGGGCACAACTTTCCCGAAACCATTGAGTTCAGGGATAAGTTAGTAGAAGAACTTGGAGTGGAACTTATAGTTCGCAATGTCCAAGATTCCATTGATGAAGGAAAAGTAGTGGAGGAAACTGGTAAGTACGCCAGTAGGAATATGCTCCAGACCACAACTTTGTTGGATGCAATCGAGGAGTTTAAGTTCGATGCCTGTATTGGTGGAGCAAGAAGAGATGAAGAAAAGGCACGGGCCAAGGAGCGTATTTTTTCGGTTCGAGACGATTTTGGTCAGTGGGACGAAAAGAATCAACGTCCAGAACTGTTCGATATGCTTAACGGAGAAATCGAAATAGGTCAGAATGTACGGGTATTTCCAATAAGCAACTGGACAGAGTTGGACGTTTGGAGCTACATCCAAAAGGAGAACATCGAGATACCATCAATCTATTTTGCCCATAAGCGAAATACCTTCTTGCGTGATGGATTGATTTGGTCCGCGGAAGACGAAGTCGTTTTTCGTGCAGAAGACGAACAAGTGGAGGAGCGAATGGTCCGCTTTAGAACCGTTGGCGATATGAGCTGTACGGCCGCAGTGGAATCATATGCCGATACCATTGATAAGGTAGTAGCCGAAATCAGGGACTCCAGAATTTCTGAACGGGGCGCTCGGATTGATGACAAACGTTCCGAAGCAGCCATGGAAAAACGAAAACAACAAGGATACTTTTAAGAAGCAACAAATGGAAGTTTTAAAATTAGCAACAGCAGGTAGTGTGGACGATGGTAAAAGTACCTTGATCGGAAGATTGTTGTACGACACAAAATCCATGACCGACGATAAATTAGAGGCCATAGAACGTACCAGCAAACAAAAAGGGTACGATTATCTCGATTTTTCACTGGCAACCGATGGATTGGTAGCCGAGAGGGAGCAGGGAATCACTATCGATGTGGCCCATATTTACTTTTCAACACCATCCAAGAGTTATATTATTGCCGATACACCTGGGCATGTCGAATACACACGCAATATGGTTACAGGAGCATCAACATCCCAAGCATCCATTATTTTAATTGATGCACGTAAAGGGGTGATCGAGCAAACACATCGCCACTTTTTTATCAATAACCTATTAAGGATAAAAGACGTGATAGTGGCCATAAACAAAATGGACCTGGTAGATTTCTCAGAGGAGAGGTACAACAACATCAAAGCTGACTTTGAGGAGTTGATGAAAAAACGGGAATATCAAGACCAGACCATCACCTTTATCCCAGTCAGCGCATTAAAAGGGGATAATGTGGTAAATCGTTCAGAGCATATGTCTTGGTACAAAGGCCAAACTCTGTTGGAACACTTGGAAGAACTGGACCAAAAAGATATTTATAATACAGGTACACCTCGTTTTCCTGTACAATATGTAATCCGTCCAAAAACAGACGATTTCCACGATTTCCGTGGATTTGCCGGGAAAGTGTATGGTGGAGAACTCAGTGTTGGGGACGAAGTAATAGTGTTGCCATCCATGACTCGTTCTACAATAAAGGATATTTATTTTTATGATAAAAAGTACCAAACTGCGCCACGACGCTCTTCAGTAACCATTACTTTGGAAGATGAGGTAAATGTTAGCAGGGGCGATATGCTGGTCAAGGTGGGTGACTTGCCTACCGTGAACAAGCAATTAACCGCAACCATATCGTGGATGGATGGTACCAGTTTTATTCCCGGAGGAAAATATGTACTACAACATGGGGTAAATAAAGTGCTGGCCAAAGTGGATGCCATAGAGCATAAAATCAATCCGGACTATTCAGGGATAGAGGAAAATGTTTCTGCTTTGCAAATGAACGACATTGCCAAAGTACGCTTCAGGCTCAACAAACCCATTTTTTATGATAAGTTCAAAAATCACCGCACAAATGGCTCATTTATTTTAATCGATAGCCGAACAAATAATACAGCAGGGGTAGGGTTTATTGAATAACATCTTCTTGCCCAAGGAAAGAAGAAGTATATTTTTTTAATATAAATCTACAAAAAAGATAGGATAAATAGGAGATGCAAAGCTTTAGAACAGAAATAGAAAACCCGGTAGTGGAAAAGGACATCATTGATTTGGAGAAAAAAATCAATCAGTTCAATGGAGGCAATATTGACGAGGAAAAATTCCGAAGCCTTCGGTTGGCTCGAGGTATTTATGGTCAACGCCAGCCTGGGGTACAAATGATCCGGATTAAGTTGCCTTACGGAAAGGTGACCTCAAATCAGTTGTTGCGGATTGCAGATGTTTCCGATGAGTACTCCAGAGGACGATTGCATATCACTACTCGTCAAGATATCCAGATTCATTATGTGGACTTGGAACGCACTCCGGAGCTTTGGGCGCAACTGGAGAAGGATGAAGTAACCATTCGAGAAGCTTGTGGAAATACCGTTCGCAACGTAACCGCTAGTGAAACTGCAGGAATCGATGTAGATGAACCTTTTGATGTTTCCCCCTACGCCCAAGCAGTATTCGAATATTTCTTGAGAAACCCTATTGGGCAGGAAATGGGAAGAAAATTCAAAGTTTCTTTTTCTGCCAGTGATGCCGACACCGGACTTTCCTATATGCACGACCTTGGTTTTATCGCCAAAGAAAAAGATGGTGAAAGAGGGTTCAAAGTCATGTTGGCAGGCGGATTGGGTTCTCAACCACGCCATGCCGATGAACTCTACAGCTTTTTGCCTACGGATAAAATTATTCCGTTGATGGAAGGTGTAATCCGTGTGTTCGATAGATACGGAGAGCGAAAAAGTAGAGCAAAAGCCCGGATGAAATTTTTGCTGAAGGATATCGGTCTGGATGGTTTTAAACAATTGCTGGAAGAAGAACAAACCGCAGTTCCACACCAAACCTACCCCATCAATTTTGAAGATTATCCAAAAGTAAAAATTGCTGAAGTTGATACTCCAGAAGTTATAATTGAAAACCAAAATGCGTTTGAAGAGTGGAAATCCACCAACTTGGTGCCTCAAAAACAAGAAGGTTATGTGGCTATTGGGATTAAAGTGCTATTGGGAGATTTCTACACGGATAAGGCACGTAAACTGGCCAGATTGGTGCAGAATTATGCAGCAGGGGAGATTCGTTTGTCCCTAAGACAAAACATATTGGTTCCATATGTAAAAGAGGAATTGGTGCCATTCTTTTACCAAGAATTGAATAAACTTGGCTTTGCCGAAGCTGGCTATAACAAAGCACTGGATATCACCGCGTGTCCGGGAACCGATACCTGTAATTTGGGTATTGCCAGTAGCACGGGAATTGCCGATGAGTTGGAAAGGGTAATCAAAGCTGAATATCCCCAATACATCAAAAATCCGGATGTGGTTATCAAGATCAGTGGATGTATGAACGCTTGTGGTCAGCATAACATGGCACATATTGGGTTTCAAGGCATGTCCGTTAGAACCAAGGATAAATTGGTGGCACCCGCACTTCAAGTTTTATTGGGCGGAGGAAATTATGGTGATGGAAAAGCAAGATTTGCCGACAAAGTCGCTAAGATTCCAAGTAAAAGAGGGCCGCAGGCTTTGCGTCTTATTTTGGATGACTTCGAAGCCAACGGAAATGGAACTTCTTTTACCGATTATTATGAAGATAAAGGACAACATTATTTCTATGATTTCCTTAAACCGTTGACGGATGTGGATAATTTGACCCAAGACGATTTTATCGATTGGGGCAACGAGGAAAAATATAAAAAGGAGATTGGAATCGGGGAATGTGCGGGAGTCATTGTTGACCTTGTGGCCACATTGTTCTTTGAAAGCCAAGAGAAGATTGAAAATGCCGAAGAGGCCATCAAAGAAAGAAAATGGGCGGCAAGTATTTATTACTCCTACCAATCCATTGTGAATTCTGCGAAGGCATTGTTGACGGCCGAAAAAGTAAAGACCAATACCCATGCGAGCATCATCAAGGATTTTGATAGGCTGTATGTGGAAACTGGAAAAATAGCCTTTGAGGGAGGTTTTGATAAAGTGGCCCTTCAATTGAACAAGAACGAACCATCCGAAGCATTTGCAAAAAGCTATCTGGAAGATGCCAAAACAGTGCTGCAACGTTTGGAAACGTTCAGAAAATTGGAATTGGAACATGCGTAAAGGAAAGTTGACCGTAGTTGGCGCAGGCCCGGGAGATGTGGAGTTGATTACCCTAAAAGGTGTCAAAGCCTTGCAAAGTGCAGACGTTGTGTTGTATGATGCATTGGTGTCGACGGAGTTATTGGAGTATACCGATCAGGCCGAGCAAATATTTGTGGGAAAGCGCAAAGGATGTTATGCTTATCAACAAGAGCAAATCAATGATTTGATCGTGCAACGAGCAAACCTAGGGCTGCATGTGGTGCGGTTAAAAGGAGGTGACCCATTTGTTTTTGGCCGTGGGGCAGAAGAAATGGAACATGCCGCTCAGTATGGAATCGAGGTTGCAGGTGTGCCGGGAATATCATCTTCGGTATCCGTACCGGCATCACAACATATTCCTGTGACCAAGAGAGGCGCCGCCGAAAGCTTTTGGGTCATTACAGGAACAACCAAAGAACATAAACTGTCCAATGATGTGGCTTTGGCCGCAAAATCCAACGCCACGGTCATCATACTTATGGGGATGTCCAAACTGGGGGAGATTATGGAACTCTTCAAAAAAGAAGGAAAAGAAAATACACCAGTGGCCATTATCCAAAATGGCACAACAAATCACGAAAGGGTTGGAATAGCAACTGTTGCCTCTATTGAGAACAAGGCAAGGGGGCAGCAGTTATCCAATCCAGCGATCATTGTGATTGGAGAAGTGGTGAATCACCGTCAAAAAATATTGGATATTCAAGAAGAGTATCAAATTAAGGGAGAAAAATTGCAAGAAAAAGTTTAGTAAAAATTGTCAGCACTTTAGGACCCAGAGCTGAGTCGAAGGGGCTTTAAGGACGAATTAAAAAGTAGTAGTATGATCAAAACAGATATCATTATAATCGGGGCGGGACCAACGGGTTTGTTCACTGTTTTTGAAGCAGGATTGTTAAAGCTAAAATGTCATTTAATTGATGCATTGGCACAACCGGGAGGCCAATGTTCCGAGATCTATCCTAAAAAACCGATTTACGATATTCCAGCCTATCCAGAAATTTTGGCGGGTACCTTGGTGGATAATCTTATGGAGCAAATAAAGCCGTTCGAGCCTGGTTTTACGTTGGGTGAGCGAGCTGAAACTTTGGAGAAGCAAGAGGATGGTTCTTTTATCGTAACTACAAGTAAAGGTACCCTACACCACGCTCCAGTGGTGGTGATTGCAGGAGGGCTAGGTTCTTTTGAACCTAGAAAACCTTTGATCGCCAATATCGGATTGTTCGAAAGTAAGGGTGTGGAGTACATGATTAAGGACCCAGAGCAATTCCGTGATAAAAAAGTAGTGATTTCTGGTGGTGGTGATTCAGCTTTGGACTGGGCCATATTTCTGGCCGATGTAGCCTCCGAGGTATCTTTGGTACACCGTAGAAACGAATTCCGTGGGGCTCTGGATTCGGTGGAAAAAGCGCGGGAGTTGGCCAAATTGGGCAAGATTCGACTATATACCGAAGCTGAGGTAAAAGAAATTCATGGGAAGGACGAATTGCATGCCGTTGTAATAAAATATAATGATCAAGCAAAGGAAGATGCTTACGTAGAAACCGATTATTTTATCCCGCTTTTTGGATTGTCGCCAAAACTGGGGCCTATCGGTAACTGGGGATTGGAAATCGAAAAGAATGCCATCAAAGTAAACAATGCAAAAGATTACCAGACCAATATTCCCGGCGTATTTGCCATTGGCGATGTAAATACCTATCCTGGGAAACTTAAATTGATTTTGTCGGGCTTCCACGAAGCTGCCGTGATGTGCCAATTTGCCTATCAAATCATTAATCCAGATAAGCGATTTGTAATGAAGTATACCACGGTGGGTGGTGTTCAAGGATTTGATGGTACCAAAAAAGAAGCCAAAAAAGAAGTGGTACAGAGTATCAACTAGATAATTTAGTTTTTAGAAGCAGGGGCACCCTTTCAGAAGCAGTTTTGGAGGGTGTTTTTGTTTTTAGGTTATATTTGAATTTTACAAAAAAAAGGTCGAAATGTTCACGCTTGAGGACTTTTATGGAAAACTCCAATTGCCCATTCCCGAGGGTATCGGCAAGGATATTGGACATTTTAATGTGTTCAATATTACCGAGTACCGCACAAAGTTGAACAAGGGGGAAATGCGATATGATCGCCGTTCTTATTTTAAAATAAGCTTGATCAGTGGTAAGAACACGGCGGAATATGCCGATAAGGTGATTCAAATAAATGATAAGGCGCTGTTGTTCGCATCGCCCAAAATCCCATATCACTATCTGCCAAAGGAAGGGGAACAGGCGGGGTATTTTTGTGTCTTCACCGAAAATTTTTTATCTAAAGATAAGAGTGGGGTTATTTTAGAAAAGTTCCCGTTATTTCAACCGGGAAGTTATCCTATCCTAACAATTTCCAATCAAGAATACGCCGACTTGGAACTGCTTTTTCAAAAAATGGATAGCGAATTGTCTTCCGATTATCCCTTTAAATTCGATTTGATTCGTGCCTATATTATTGAATTGCTGCACATAGGGCAAAAACTCCAACCAAAACTCCCAACAGAAAACAGTCATAATGCCTCTACCCGCATTACGGATATGTTTGTTGAATTGCTCGAGCGACAGTTTCCTATAAATTCGAGGGTTCAACGATTGATGCTGAAAACGGCCAACGATTATGCCGCACAATTGGCCGTGCACGCCAATCATTTAAACAAGGTTTTAAAGGAGACCACAGGCCTCACCACTACCACTATTATTCATTCCAGAATTTTTGAGGAAGCCAAGATCTTGCTCAATAACACCGATTGGACCATTTCTGAAATCGCATTTAGTCTTGGGTTTGAAGAAGTAGCACATTTTTCCAACTTTTTTAAAAAACACGCACAACTTTCCCCTTTAAAATTTAGGTCGGCCCTCAAAGTTTGATTTTTACAAATAACAGTTTGATACTCGCAAGCAAACTTCGGCTGTTGGGGTTACTTTTGTTCATAATCAAAAATCAAGTAAAATGAACAAAGCAAAAATAGCATTGGTAACAGGAGGAAGCCGCGGACTTGGCGAGGATATGGCCATCAAATTGTCCAAAAAAGGATTCCATGTTCTGTTGACATACCATAGCAATAAAAAAGAAGCTGATAAAACGGTAAACCAAATTGAAAAAAATGGTCAAAAAGCATATGCACTCCAGCTGGATGTGGCGGACAATCAAAATTTTGATGCCTTTGTGGGTGAAACAAAAAGAGTGTTGAACAGCTATTTTGAAGCATCAACGATTAATTTTTTAATAAATAATGCAGGAATAGGAATCAATACTCCTATACTCGAGACTACCGAAGATCAGTTCGATGTTTTGGTGAATGTCCACTTTAAAGGAGTCTTTTTTCTAACCCAAAAATTGTTGCCCATACTATCAGATGGAGGTGCTATTGTAAACATTTCGAGTGGATTGACCCGTTTTTCATTTCCCGGATTTTCAGTGTACGGTTCCTTGAAAGCAGCAGTTGAGACCTTAACAAGATACCAGGCGAAAGAATTGGCAGGCCGAAGAATAAGGGCAAATGTGGTTGCACCTGGGGCCATTGAGACCGATTTTGGTGGTGGATCCAATAAAAATGATGAAGGAAAAAGAACGGCCATAACCAATATTACGGCATTGGGTCGAGTAGGAGTCCCGGACGATGTTGGAGGTGTGGTTGCATTTTTATGCACCGAAGAAGCCAAATGGATCAATGGGCAGCGTATAGAAGTATCCGGGGGAATGCTGCTGTAAATTAACATAACGTGATTAAAAAAGGAACGGGTTGTTCGATCAGCCCGTTTTTTAATGGTATGTTTTCTAAATATTCAGGGGCTTTTTTTGCTTTTCAATGAGGAGAGCCGTTTCTTTGTAGTTCAGTTCATTTATAAATTGAAAGTGTTATCAAGAAAGGTGGAGGGATTGGACCCTGTGAAGCCTTAGCAACCCTCGACCTCGAGAAGGTGCTACATTCTACCCCTGTCTTGAATTCATTTCAAGACCTTTTGGAAGATCAACCTGAAGGGGGAAGGATAACGAAAGAAATACAACACCGTATTTTTCCGTACTTTTCTTGATTTCACTACATCCTTTTTTGAAGGTAATTATACTATGGAAAAAATTAAAGATATACTGAAGAAGCGGATTTTAGTGTTGGATGGAGCCATGGGCACCATGCTGCAGCGCTATAAATTCAAGGAAGAGGATTTTAGGGGCGAACGTTTCAAAGATTGGCCAAGTGATCTGCAGGGTAACAACGATCTACTTTCGTTGACTCAGCCAGAGGCGGTAAAAGAAGTACATCGCAGCTTTTTACAAGCTGGCGCCGATATTTTGGAAACCAATACCTTCTCGGGAACAACCATAGCCATGGCAGATTATGGTATGGAAGAATTGGTATACGAACTCAATTATGAATCGGCCAAGCTTGCAAAGGAAGTGGCCGATGAATTCACTGATAAAAACCCAAACAAACCAAGGTTTGTAGCGGGAAGTATTGGCCCGACCAATAAGACAGCCAGTATGTCGCCCGATGTAAACGACCCAGGATTTCGTGCCATATCCTTTGATGAACTTCGAATTGCATACAAACAACAAGTTGAGGCGCTGCTCGATGGCGGTGTGGATATTTTACTGGTGGAAACCATTTTTGATACACTGAATGCCAAGGCAGCTCTTTTTGCCATTGAGGAAGTAAAAGATGAGCGGAATATAGAAGTTCCCGTGATGGTCAGCGGTACCATTACCGATGCTTCGGGCAGAACATTGTCCGGTCAGACCGCCGAAGCCTTTTTAATTTCCATTTCACATATCCCGATTTTATCGGTAGGGTTCAACTGCGCGCTGGGAGCCAAACAATTGGTACCTCATTTAGAGGTGGTTTCCGCCAAATCAGAATTTGCGGTTTCTGCACACCCCAATGCGGGGTTGCCCAATGCCTTTGGTGAATACGATGAAACACCAGAGCAAATGGCCGCACAAATAAAAGAATACGTAGAAAAAGGGTTGGTAAATATCGTAGGTGGATGTTGTGGAACCACTCCGGAACATATCAAGGCCATTGCAGATGTAGTAAAGGATTATGAGCCAAGGTCTTTATCGTTATCCGTAATTTGTTAATGTTGTTGGAAATATAGCGATGGAAATAAACGAACAACGAACAACGAACAACGAACAACGCTTTTTACGCCTGAGTGGCCTTGAACCATTGGTGGTAACTCCCGACAGTAATTTTATCAATGTGGGAGAACGGACCAATGTGGCAGGTTCCAAGCGTTTTTTACGGTTGATAAAGGAAGAAAAGTACGACGAAGCCTTAGATGTTGCGCGTGATCAAGTGGAAGGTGGTGCCCAGATTATAGATATTAACATGGATGATGGTCTGATCGATGGAAAGGAAGCCATGGTCAGATTCCTGAATCTGATAGTTTCTGAGCCAGATATTGCCCGCGTTCCCATTATGATCGATAGTTCCAAATGGGAAATCATCGAAGCGGGTCTGCAAGTGGTACAAGGAAAATGTGTAGTAAACTCCATTAGTCTAAAAGAAGGAGAAGAAGAATTTATCCGCCACGCCAAGTTGATAAAACGTTATGGAGCAGCTGTAATCGTGATGGCTTTTGACGAAGTTGGACAGGCAGATAATTTTGAACGACGAATTGAAATTGCCAAACGATCCTATGATGTGTTGGTCAACAAGGTCGATTTCCCACCGGAAGACATCATTTTCGATCTCAATATTTTTCCCGTGGCCACAGGAATGGAAGAGCACAAGAAAAATGCCGTCGACTTTATTGAGGCCACTCGTTGGGTTAGGGAAAACTTGCCCTATTGCAGTGTTAGTGGAGGGGTGAGCAATGTATCGTTTTCTTTTCGGGGCAACAATCCTGTTCGTGAGGCTATTAATTCTGCCTTTTTGTTCCATGCCATAAAAGCCGGAATGAATATAGGCATCGTGAACCCTACCATGTTGGAGGTTTACGATGATATCCCTAAAGATCTTTTGGAATATGTGGAGGATGTGCTTTTGGATAGGCGTGATGATGCTACCGAAAGACTCTTGGAGTTTGCCGAAACCGTTGTAGGTAAAGCCAAAGAAAGTAAGGTAGATCTGTCTTGGCGGGAAGAACCGCTGCAAGATAGGATTACCCGTGCCTTGGTCAAGGGAATAGATCAATATATAGTTGAAGATGTAGAAGAAGCTCGTCAGCAAGCAACCAAACCTTTGGAAGTCATCGAGGGCAACTTGATGACAGGTATGAACGTGGTTGGTGATTTGTTCGGTAGTGGAAAAATGTTCTTGCCACAGGTGGTAAAGTCTGCTAGGGTAATGAAAAAGGCTGTGGCCTACCTAACCCCTTACATTGAAGCTTCAAAAGATAAAGATGCCAAAGCAGCAGGTAAAATTTTGATGGCTACGGTTAAAGGCGATGTGCACGATATTGGAAAGAATATTGTGAGTGTGGTGCTGGCCTGTAATAATTACGAGATTGTAGATATGGGGGTGATGGTACCTCCAGAAAAAATCATCAATAAGGCCAAGGAAGAGCAAGTGGATATTATTGGGTTGAGTGGCTTGATCACCCCATCTTTGGACGAAATGGTGTTCTTGGCCAAGGAAATGGAACGCCAAAACTTTGAAGTGCCCCTTTTGATTGGTGGCGCAACAACCAGTAAAGCTCACACTGCTGTAAAAATCGACCCGCAATACAGTCATTCTGTGGTGCATGTGAACGATGCTTCCAGAGCCGTAACCGTGGTGGGTGATTTGCTTCAGGAGGAGACTTCGGTGAAGTATAAAAAATCCATCAAACTGGATTACGAGAGTTTTCGCGATAAGTTTTTGAATCGTTCCAAGCACAAGGAATATTTGACGTTGGAAGATGCTCGAAAAAACAAATTGCAAATCGAATGGAATCCATCAGATATTAAAAAACCGAACCAATTGGGTGTTCAAGTGTTGGAAGATTTCGATTTGACTAAATTGGAGGAATTCATCGATTGGTCTCCATTCTTCCGAAGTTGGGATCTCCATGGAAAATATCCTGATATTTTGAACGATGAGGTGGTAGGGGAACAGGCCAAGGAGCTTTTTAAGGATGCCAAAGAACTTTTAAAACAAGTTTTGGACGAGAAACTGTTGAAAGGCAAAGCTATCTTTGGGTTATTTCCAGCCAATCAAATTGATGAAGATGATATTGAAGTAGACAAGGATGGTGAAACCTTTGTCTTTAGAACGCTGCGTCAACAATTAAAAAAGCGCGAAGGGGTTCCCAATATTGCATTGGCAGATTTTATCGCCCCAAAAGATTCGGGAATTCAGGATTATATAGGTTGTTTTTGTGTGAGCACAGGATTTGGAACCCAAGAATTGGCCACCGAGTTTGAAAAGAATCACGATGATTACAATTCCATTATGATCAAAGCGCTGGCAGATAGGTTGGCTGAAGCTTTTGCTGAATATTTGCACAAGGAGGTTCGGACCAAACATTGGGGCTATGCAGTGGATGAGAATTTAGATAACGACGCTCTGATTAAAGAAAAATACCGAGGTATTCGACCTGCACCGGGCTATCCAGCCTGTCCCGACCATTTGGAAAAACTGACAATTTGGGATATGATGGAGGTGGAAGAGAAAGTAGGCGTGAAATTGACCGATAGTTTGGCCATGTGGCCGGCTGCCAGTGTAAGTGGCTACTATTTTGGACATCCCGAAGCCAAATATTTTGGATTGGGAAAAATTAAACAAGATCAGGTTCAGGATTTTGCTGAACGAAAAAATATAAAACTGGAAGAGGCCCAAAAGTGGCTGGCACCTAATATTGTTGATAGTTAAGAATTATCTCAGTTTAATTAATTTTTACCATCAACTAATAACGATTAACGGATAACCGTAAAATGAAAATTACCGACCACATAAATAAAGCAAACGGAGAAACGCTTTTCAGTTTTGAAATCGTTCCACCCGTAAAAGGGAAGAGTATTCAAGAACTCTATAAAAATATTGACCCTTTAATGGAGTTCAAGCCACCCTTTATAGATGTGACCACCTCCAGAGAAGAGTATGTGTACAAAGAGAAAAATGGCTTGCTGGACAAAAAGTTGACACGAACGCGTCCCGGTACCTTAGGTATATGTGCTTCATTGAAACATAAATACGATGTGGATACGGTTCCACATGTGCTGTGTGGTGGGTTTACCAAGGAGGAAACCGAATATTTGTTGGTGGACTGTCAATATTTAGAGATAGAGAACGTGATGGCGCTTCGTGGTGATGCCCGTAAAGAGGAAAAATATTTTATGCCTACCAAGGGCGGGCACCAATATGCTTCCGAATTGGTAAAACAGATTTATGATGTGAACCAAGGAAACTATTTGCACGATTCCATTGAATCCAATGATTGTGGAGACTTCTGCATAGGTGTGGCAGGTTACCCCGAAAAGCATATGGAAGCACCCTCTTTGCAATCCGATTTAAAACGTTTGAAGGAAAAAGTGGATTTGGGAGCGGATTATGTGGTGACCCAGATGTTTTTTGACAATCAAAAATTCTTTGCCTTTGTTAAGGCTGCCCGCGAAATGGGTATTGAAGTGCCGATTATTCCTGGAATCAAACCAATAGCGGTTAAAAGACATTTACAATTGTTGCCCCAAGTTTTTAGAGTGGACATACCACAAGATCTTATAGATGCCGTAGAGGCCTGTAAAACCAACCAAGAAGTACGACAAGTTGGTGTGGAGTGGGCAATTCAGCAATCAAAAGAATTAAAGGAGTCCGGAGTACCCGTGTTACACTACTATTCCATGGGAAAATCAGATAATATAAAGGCAATTGCCAAGGAACTTTTTTAATTTTCCTACTTTAGCTATCCATGAGGTACCTACTTGGCCTAATTCTATTGTTGACTTCATTTTTAGGGATTTCCCAATCCGATGAAGATCCAAAAAAATTCGTGTTGGATGCGAATCAGTTTTACGGCTCCATATTGCTCCATAACCCGGATATTTCGCACTTGATCACCAATCATCCGGCAGGTGTAATTCTTGGAATAAGTAGAAAAACCTACGGACAAAAAGAATGGGAAGCGGATTTTGGTTATCCAGATACAGGCTACACCTTTGTTTATCAAAATACGAACAATCCAACCCTTGGTGATCATTTTGGACTTTACGGACATTACAATTTTTACTTTCTGAAAAGAAATGTTCAATTGAGAGTTGCTCAGGGATTGGCTTACAATACCAACCCGTACGATAAAGATGTAAATTTCAGGAACAATGCCTACGGAAGCCATATTTTGAGCAGTACCTTGTTGATGCTCAACTATCATAAAGAAAACCTCTTCGCTGGTTTGGGAGTGAATGCTGGGTTGTCTTTTATCCATTATTCCAATGCCAATTTTAAGGCACCCAATACTTCGACCAATACGTTTGCCTTTAATATTGGCTTGACGTATAATTTAGATCATGAAACTACTTATAAGTATCTAAAACCAGAATCAACTGGGGAAATATCGGAGCCTGTTCGATATAACTTAGTGTTTCGGGTTGGAGCTAATGAAAGTGACGTAATAAACATGGGTCGTTATGGCTTTGCCATTGTTTCGGCCTATGCCGATAAACGTTTGGGAAAACGAATCGCTATACAACTGGGAACCGATATTTTCTTTTCCAATTTTTTAAAGGAGTTGATTCGTTATCAATCCATATCGTTCCCAGAATTGGATGTTGACCCTGATGCTGATTATAAGCGGGTAGGGGTATTTATAGGTCATGAACTTTTTGTGAATAAGATGAGTGTTGTTGCCCAATTGGGATATTATGTGTACTACCCGTTCGATTTTGAGGGGAAAATCTACAATAGGATTGGTATGAAACGCTATTTTGGGGAGAAGATTTTTGGAGCGGTTACCCTAAAATCGCATGGGGCAAAAGCGGAAGCCGTAGAATTTGGAATAGGAATTAGACTATAGTATTGAGATTAGAGATGTTAGAATTTAGAAGATGTGAAAGAATAATTAATGTCACCTCGAGAGCAATCGAGAGGCGTTTTTATTTGGTATTTTTTCTAATTCTGATTTCTTGCAATGGCGAAAATGTTCCCGATTGTTTTCAAAATGCTGGTGACCTGGTGCGTGAACAGATCGATCTTCCCGAATTTGCCAAGATCACTGTTTTTGAAAACCTTAATGTGGTGCTAAAACAAGGCACTGAACAATCGGTGGAAATAGAAACTGGGGAATATTTGCGAAATGAAGTTACCGCCATTGTGGAAGAGGACCGTTTAGTTCTTAGAAATGAAAATAGCTGTAACTATGTCCGCGATTATGGTTTGACAACCGTGTACATTACTTCTCCGAATTTGACCGAAATAAGGAGTAGCACAGGGCTGTTGATTTCGAGTGATGGGGTTTTGGAATATCCTAGTTTAAGTTTAATTGCCGAAAGTTTTAATAACCCGGAAACCGAGACTACAGATGGTTCTTTTGATATGGAATTAAAGTCATCTACGGTTAGAATTACAGTAAACGGCATTGCTTATTTTAAGCTTCGTGGTGAAACTGAAAACTTTAATGTAAATATCGCAGCAGGGGATTCAAGGATAGAAGCCCAACTACTGGTGTCCGAAAATGTTAACTTAAACCATAGAGGTTCCAACGATGTTTTTGTGAATCCGCAGCAAAGTATAAGCGGAGTAATTAGTGGAACAGGGGATGTAATCAGTGTGAACACTCCGCCTGAGGTTGACGTAGAGGAAATCTTCAATGGTAGATTGATTTTCCAAGATTAAGAATCAATAATCTCCATTAACTTTAATATTTCTGGTTAATTTCGGGACTCAAACCGAATTCTTGGGGAATCTGTTCGCACATATTAAAAGTTATTTCTCACCATTTCCAAAGGTTAAATCTTTAGATGGGTTGCAAGGACAGGAAAAGGTCGATGCGCTTTTTCATAATCTGGTCGCAGAGAAAAAAGTTCCGGGAATGGCCGTGACTTTTTTGGATAAAGGTGAAACTGTGCTTCAAAAAGGGTATGGATTTTCTAATCTTGACAAGAAAATCTTTGTCGACCCAAAGCAAACAGTTTTTCGTATTGCAAGTATTTCCAAATGCATTACGGGTTTGGCCTTAGGAAAAATGGTAGAAGATAGGATAATTAATTTGGATGAATCCATTTATACCTACGTGCCGTATTACCCCAAAAAACGTTTTGGTTTTACACTAAGGCAATTGGCTTCGCACACCGCCGGAATACGCGGTTATCGCGGTAAAGAATATGCATTAAACCAAGATTTTTCCATTAAAGACGGAATCAACATGTTCAAAAACGATCCGTTGGTATTTAAACCTGGAACTGGCTATTTATACAATAGTTTTGATTTTGTTCTTCTCTCCCTTGCCATGCAGGAGGCAAGTGGAGTGCCGTTTGAAAGATATGTTGAGGAACATATTTTGAAGCCTTTGGGATTGCATGGCACATTTTCCCCGAATTATGGGCCCGGTTTAAAAAAAATGGAAAACCATGCGCATTTCTATACCAAACGATCTATGTGTTTTAAACAATCTGTTGAGGTAAACAATCAATATAAATTGGCAGGAGGTGGATATTTGTCGACCTCTAAAGATGTGGCACGATTAGGTAGAGCCATTTTAAAACGCGAATTACTGAGTGATGCAACGTACGACCAATTGTTGACTTCGGAATTGATCAATGGCAAACCTACTTATTACGGTCTGGGATTTCAGGTAAGTCAAGATGCAAAGGATAGGTCTTTTGTGGGACATATAGGCAGTAGTGTTGGAGCTTATACCAACCTTTACATCTATCCAGAGCAGGAAAAAGTGATCTCCATCCTCATCAATTGTACAGACCCAAAGGTGCAGCCTGTATTAGATGAGGCAATTGATTGTTTTTTAAAAGATAACGTTTAGATTTTGCTTTCCAGTTCCTCTTCAATTTCCAAGGCGTATTTTTTACAAAGATCAAAAGTTTCCGTTACATCTTCCATAGAAGTTCTTGGGTTGATCAAGCACATACGGAGCACAATTTGACAGTTTAAAATAGTGGTGACCAAAAGCGCCTTTCTAGATCCAACCACTTTTTCGGAAATGTATTGGTTGATTTTGTCCAATTCTTTCTCCGAATAATTTTTATTGATGGGGTTGTACCTAAAATTGATGACCGCTAAGGTTGCCGGGAAAACCACTTCCCAACTTTTGCTGCCCCTGAGCATGGTCTCCACTTCTTCTGCCAAATCAATATTATAGGAAATAGCATCCCGGAACTCTTTTAAACCAAAGGTTTTTAAAGACATGTAAAACTTTAGGGCACGGAACCTTCGGGTCAGTTGAATACCATGGTCATAAAAATTGATTTCGGAGGTATTCCCCTCGATATCCCTTAAATATTCTGGTTTTTCCGTAAAGGTGTTGCTTAGGTTTTTGTGGTTTCGTACCAAAAGACATCCCATTTCATAAGGTTGAAAAAACCATTTGTGGGGGTCCACGGTCAAAGAATCCGCTTTTTCAATGCCTTTCATGGCCAATTTACCTTTTTTGGATAGAATAGCTGCTCCTCCATACGCCCCATCAATGTGGTACCAAATGTTTTCTTTTTTGCAGATTTTGCCCAGCTCTACCAAAGGATCTACCGTACCTGTGTTTGTAGTTCCTGCAGTTGCTATTAAACAAAAAGGATGCAATCCCTCCAATCTATCCTTTGCAATACAATTTTTGAGTTTGTTTACCGAGAATTTTAGTTCACTATCTGTAGGGATTATTCGGATCTGTTCCTTTTTAAATCCTAATACCCGAATGGCCTTAATGTTGGAAGAATGGGCTTGATCCGATAGATAGATGACAGCCTTTGAAAAATCATCGCCACATTTAATGCGACGGGCAGTAACCACCGCAGTCAAGTTGGCCATAGAGCCACCACTGGTAAAAATACCGCCCCCTTTTTTCTTGGGGAAACCAAAAATCTTCAACAACCATTGAATGGTAACTATTTCCAATTCCGCAGCAGCTGGGCTAGCGGCCCACCCGCCAGAAAAAATATTATAGCCCGTTGCTAGGGCATCTGCCATTACACTAATATAGTTACTTGGTCCTGGAACAAAAGAAAAGGATTTGGGGTGCGCCATATTCGCACTATTGGTCATAACCTTTTCCAGAACAAAGTCCAACACTTTGGTCGGTTCCGAACCTTGTTCGGGAGCTTCCTCCAAAAACAAGGAATCCATTTCTTTCCTTGAACCAAGTGCGACCGGTAGCTTCTGGTGTTGTGTGGAATGATGCTCAACAATGGCATCAACAATTTGATAACCATAGCTTTTCATCTCTTCTTTGGATAGTTCCAATTTGGCAGTATTCTTTTTCATTGGGCTCTATTTCTTCTGAACTGCAAAAGTACCATATTTGGAACGGTTTTCAGCTTCCTTTCAGGAGAGAGTCAACACGAATCAGGGCTAAAGGAATTAAGAGGTAAGTTCTGTAAAGAGACTTTCCAAGTTTTTGTTTTTTCTGCTAAGTTGTAACGTTTTTAGTGAATTGTCGTGTGCAAAATCGAAAACAGCGGGCCGCATATCCTTAGATGTTGTAAAAGTGATTTCGTAGACAAAGCCACCGGTGTTTTTTACGTTGGACACGTTGGGCATTTGTTGTAACAACTGCTCTTCTACCCGGTAGTCAAATTCAACTTCGATAATTTGCTCCTCGGCTTCGCGAAGTTCCTCCAATTTTTTATCGGCCACCAATTCTCCTTTGTTGATGATGATCACACGATCACATACGGCTTCCACTTCTTTCATAATATGAGTGGAAAGTAAAATGGTCTTTTCTTTACTGATTTCACGTATCAATTTTCGGATTTCGATCAATTGATTTGGATCAAGGCCGGTCGTGGGTTCATCTAGTATCAAAACTTCTGGGTCGTGCAACAAGGCGGCTGCAAGTCCTACACGTTGACGGTATCCTTTGGATAACTGTCCAATTTTTTTGTGGGCCTCGGGGGTCAAACCCGTTTGCTCGATTACCTGGTTTATTTTGGACCTGCCCACTTTGTACACATCGGCATTGAACGATAAATATTCTCTTACGTACATCTCCAGATATAAGGGATTGTGTTCTGGTAGGTAGCCTATACTTTTTTGAACTTTTTTTTCTGCGGCGAGTACATCAAAACCGTTTACCGATGCTTCTCCATTGTCCGCTTTGTAATAAGTAGTCAAGATCCTCATCATGGTGGACTTGCCGGCACCATTTGGGCCTAAAAACCCAACAACTTCACCCTTGTTGATGGTGAACGAAACATTGTTCAATGCTTTTTGGGTTCCAAAGGTTTTGGTGATGTTCTTAACGGTAATGGACATTTGTACTAGTTTAATTGCTTTCAAAAATACACTTTTATAGGTTTTGTTCACTACAAGTAAGGACAAGGATAATTGGCCTGTTACGATCCTTTAAAAAACTATCGAAATGTGAATTTGAAAAAAAAATCGATTTTCTGTAAGATAATGTTCAGTGAAAATCAACTTTTTAAAAAATATCAAAAAAAATATGGGATTGGAGTAGTGTTTAGGATTGAATGCCTAAATTAGCCGACAATTAACAAAGAGATGACAAACACGTATTTCTGGAACCGTTTTTATTTTTACTTCTTTTTTCAAAGAGGAACGGGACTATTGTAGATACGTTTAAAGTATAACTAATTTATAAAGTCCCGATAGCATCGGGACTTTTTTTTTGCCATGGGTTTAAAAATAGCCATACAGGGAATAAAGGGGTCCAACCACCATCAAGTAGCCAAAGATTTTTTTGGAAGTAATATTGAGTTATTGGAATGCAATTCCTTTGATGCCGTAGTGGATAGTTTATTGTTGGGCATTGCGGACAAAGGTATTATGGCGATAGAAAATTCTATTGCAGGATCTATAATCCCCAACTATAATCTGGTGTATCACAATAACATCCATATTATTGGAGAGCATTACCTTAACATTCATCATAACCTAATGGTTTTAAAAGGAAAAACATTTGATGATATCCGCGAGGTGCATTCGCATCCAATGGCATTATTGCAGTGCAAAGAGTTTTTTAAGGCCCATCCGCAGATAAAACTTGTTGAAAGTGTGGATACTGCGGAAACCGCAAAAAGAATAAAAGAAGGTAAGTTGGCTAATATAGCTGCAATTGCTCCCAAAATGGCGGCAGAATTGTACGGATTGGATATTATTGCTGATAACATCCAAACTATTGTAAATAACTCAACACGTTTTATAATCCTTAAAAAGCAAAACAAGGTGTTGCCAGAGGAAGAAATAAACAAGGCTTCTTTAAGATTCATTACCGATCATAAACGGGGGAGTTTGGCCACTGTATTGAACGTGATGAGCGATTGTAACATGAACCTTACCAAAATTCAATCCTTGCCGGTAATAAAGACCCCTTGGAAGTATGCCTTCTTTGTTGATGTCACTTTTGAGAATTATGAACAATTTTCCAAAACTAAATCTTTGCTAGAGATTATGGCAGAGGATTTTCGGGTTTTGGGCGAATACAAAAATGCATTGATCCTATGATAACTGCAGATAGGTTAAATAGCGTAAAGGAATACTATTTCTCTACAAAATTAAGAGAAGTCCGTGGGCTAATCGCACAAGGAAGACCCATTATAAATATGGGGATCGGCAGCCCCGATTTGGCACCCTCGCCACAAGTGTTGGAAACACTAAGGGATTCCATAATAGAAACAGGTGCACACCAGTACCAGAGCTATCAGGGACTGCCAAAACTAAGGGAAGCGATTGCAGACTTCTACCATCAAAAATTCGATGTAAACGTAGATCCGAACACGGATATTTTACCATTGATGGGTTCCAAGGAAGGCATTATGCACATTAGTATGGCTTTTTTAAACAATGGCGACAAGGCTTTGATCCCCAATCCGGGATACCCGACATATGCCGCTGTGACCAGTTTAGTGGGCGCTGTTCCTATACAGTACAATTTATCCGAAAAAAACGGTTGGTTTCCGGATTTGGACGAGCTAGCTACAAAAGACCTGTCCAAGGTAAAGTTAATGTGGGTAAGCTACCCTCATATGCCAACAGGTGCAACGGCCACCGTAGAACAGCTTAAAATGTTAGTGGATTTTGCGAAAAAGAACCAAATTCTATTGGTGAACGATAACCCGTACAGTTTTGTGCTTTCCAGTAACCCGACCAGTATTTTGTCCATTGATGGGGCAAAAGAGTGCACTTTGGAACTGAACAGTCTCAGCAAGACCTTTAATATGGCAGGATGGCGAGTGGGCATGGTATTGGGCAATGCGGAGCACATAAATGCAGTGCTAAAGGTAAAGAGCAATATGGATTCCGGGATGTTCTATGGCATTCAAAAAGGAGCCATCGCAGCCTTGCAAAGCGGTCCGGAGTGGTTCGAGGCTTTGGACACAGTCTATACCAAAAGGCGGGAGCTTATGTTTAGATTGGTGGACAAATTAGGATGCTCCTACGACGAGAACGCGGTCGGTATGTTTGTGTGGAGCAAGCTTCCAGCTGGGTCACCCCCATCAGAACAATTTATAGATGAAATATTGTACAGCAGAGATATTTTTATAGCCCCGGGAACCATTTTTGGAAGTAATGGCGAGGGCTATATTCGTTTTTCACTTTGTGTAAAAGAAGAAAAGATCAAAGAAGCGATCCAAAGATTTTAGATTATGAAAATAGTCATTATAGGTGTTGGTTTAATAGGGGGGTCCTTTGCGAAGGATGTAAAAAGGCTGCACCCGGAAGCCGAAATAATCGGAGTGGATAAAAGCGAGGCCCATTTAGATGAGGCCCTGCAACTGCGTATTATCGACAAAAAAGGAGGGTACACGGACCTACAGACCGCCGATATGGTATTCGTGGGCATTCCTGTCGATGTTTTAATGGCCGAGCTTCCAAAAATTTTGGATGCCTCGGGAGAAGAAACCGTAGTAATGGACGCAGGTTCCACCAAACAATCGATTTGCGAACAGGTTGCCGATCACCCCAAGAGAAGAAATTTTATGGCCTGTCACCCCATTGCGGGAACGGAGTTCTCCGGTCCGACTGCTGCATTCGAAGGTCTGTATACCGGCAAAACAATGATCATATGTGAAGTAGAAAAAACAGCGTTTAAACTTCAGGAAAGGGCTTTGGCCATATTTCAGGAAATAGGCATGCGCATTCGGTACATGAATCCCAGGGCACACGACAAACATATCGCCTATGTATCCCATTTATCACACATTAGTTCTTTTATGTTAGGGAAAACGGTTATCGATAAAGAAAGGAACGAACGCGATATTTTTGACATGGCAGGCAGTGGTTTTGAAAGCACGGTCCGTTTGGCAAAAAGTTCCCCGGATATGTGGACGCCTATTTTTGAACAGAACAAAGATAATGTGGTCGAAACCCTTGAAGAGTATATTCAAAACCTGATCACCTTTAAGCAATTGATATTGGACAACGATTTTAAGAATGTCCACCAAGAAATGAGTAATACCAATAAAATAAAACAAATACTAAAAGGAATACCACTTACAAAAAAATAGAACGTATTATGGAAAACAAAAAGGAAATGAGAAAATGGTTGGATGATATGAATTTAGGTCATCCATTGGTAGTTGCAGGTCCCTGCAGTGCCGAAACCGAAGAACAGGTGCTAAAAATTGCCCATGATCTAAAAGATACCGATGTGAGCTATTACCGTGCCGGAATCTGGAAACCACGAACTCGTCCTGGTAATTTTGAAGGAGTAGGGGCCATAGGGCTAAAATGGTTGCAAAAGGTAAAAGCGGAGACCGGACTTAAAACCGCCACCGAAGTTGCCAACAGAGCACATGTTGATCTAGCCTTGGAGCACGATATCGATATGTTATGGATAGGGGCACGTTCTACCGTAAGTCCATTTATTGTCCAAGAGATTGCAGATGCGCTCGAAGGTACCGATAAAGTTGTGTTGGTAAAAAACCCGGTAAATCCAGATCTTTCACTTTGGTTAGGTGCCGTGGAGCGTTTATATTCTGCCAACATTAAAAAATTAGGTGTGATCCATAGAGGTTTTTCCACTTACGAAAAAACCAAATACCGTAACATACCGGAGTGGCAGCTGGCCATTGAACTACAAACAAGGTTCCCGGATTTGCCCATCGTAAACGACCCAAGCCACATTACAGGAAAAAGGGATATGGTTTTTGATGTGTCGCAGACTGCATTGGATTTGAATTTTGATGGGTTGATGATAGAAACACATTATGACCCGGACAACGCATGGAGTGATGCCGCACAACAGGTAACCCCAAAAACCTTGGTCCAGATCATGAAGGATCTGCGAATTAGAAAAGAAACCGATGAAGAAGCAGAGTACATGAGCAATTTGACCAACCTAAGAGCGCAGATAGATGTCCTGGACAATCAGTTGATCGATCTTTTGGGCAAAAGGATGAAAGTGTCGGACGGAATCGGTGAGCTCAAAAAGCAGAAGAACGTTGCCGTACTCCAAAGCAATCGTTGGAACGCAATCCTGGGCAATATGATCTTGGAGGGCGAGCAAAGGGGATTGAGCGAGGAATTCGTATTAAGAATGTTCAAGGCAATCCATCAAGAATCCATTAACCACCAAGAAAAAATAATCAAGTCATAAGCTGATTTTTTAACAGTCAGATTCATTTAAGAACTATTTACGGCCATAATATCCAGTGCCGTAAATAGTTTTTTTTGTTTCAAACTGTAACAAACCTCCTAAGTGATCATCTTTCCAAAGTAAAAACACTCTATCATGAAAAAAATATACACATTAGGATTTTTATTGCTTCCATTGATCATGTTATCGCAAAGAATTATAGACACGGAGGTTGGGGAATTCAACAAAATCAAAGTTTTTGATTTGATCGAGGTCAATTTGATCCAATCCGACGAGAACAAAATTATGATCAAAGGCTGGAACGTGGACGATATTAAATGGACCAACAAAAATGGGGTTCTTAAACTGCGTATGCAATTGGATAAAAAATTCCAGGGAGAAGATACAATGATCGAAGTCTACTACACCAACTTGGATGTTATAGATGGGAACGAGGGTGCCAGAATTACCTGTAACGAGTTGGTGAACAAAAGTAAAATAGAGCTAAGGGCCCAGGAAGGCGCCATGATCCATATTGGGATGGATGTAGATTATGCAGAGATCCGAGCGGTGACAGGCGGTATTGTTAAAGCCTCTGGACTTGCCAAAAACCAAACCGTTGTGCTCAATACCGGAGGTATTTTTGAAGGTAGGGAACTGCGCACCGCAACAACGGATGTAAAAATTTCAGCTGGTGGCGAAGCCGATGTTTTTGCTTCGGAATTGGTGGAAATCAATGTAAAGGCCGGAGGAGATGTCTACGTGTATGGAAATCCGACAACGGTGAATAAGAGAACATTTGTAGGGGGCAGGGTCCATATTAAAGAATAAAGACTGTTTGGTGCCGCATCAAACTCAAAAAAATACGTGAATTTTTGAAAGGTTCTTGTCGACTTCCGACTGATTATGATTAAAACCTAAAGAAAATATCATGAACAAGACCATTTTGGCAGCAGCGTCAATTTTATTTGTCGTTTCTTGCAAGGAACAGGTAAAGCAGAATCCCGATTCCGAGATTGAGATCACTACAAAAGAAAAAGTTGAAAATACAGTTGCCGTTCCAGAAAGTTGGATCAACAATAGAGTGAGAAAAGCTGAAGAACGCTTAGCTACTTCAGAAGCAGGTAAAGTAGTTTGGGCTGCTATGAAAGCTCATGGAGGATTGGATACTTGGTATACAAACGGACCATTGGGAATGCGCTTTAAATATCAGCCGTTGGATGGTAAAACCCCGCGTGATAGTTACGAAGTGGTGGATGTTTGGAACAATAGGGTTGTGCACAATAGTATCGAAAATCCTGATGCCAAATTCGGGTTCACAGGAAAAGAAGCCTGGATAAAGGCCGAGGATTCCACAGCATTTAATTACGATGTTAAATTTTGGGCACTTACACCACTTTATTTAATGGGACATCCGTTCGTGGAGGATGGAGAAGGGGTTAATTTGGAATTGCTCCCGGATACCACTTATAAGGGTAAAAAGAACAAGGTGGTAAAAGTAACCTATGATCCTGGCACCGGAGATGCACCGGACGATTATTATATCCTACATTTTGATGCAGAGACCTACCTTCTCACTGCAACACGTTACATTGTTTCGTACCCGGAATATTTTAAGGATGGCGGACATAATCCAGAAAAATTTATGGAAGTCGGGGAATTGGTAAATGTCAATGGTGTATTGCTTCCAAGTGAACTGAAAACACATTGGACAGTAAATGGAAAACCTGGTGAATATATTACCAAAATAGAAATTTCCGAGATGGAGTTCAAATCAGGACTGCCGTCCAACTTTTTTGATGCACCGGATGGGGCAGAAAAATTGTAGTACGTATTTATTGGTGCAAGTGTCCGTGGTGTTGTTCCCTTAAACATGCCACGGCCGCCCCAATAATACCGGCATGGTTCATAAGTTCTGCTTTTACCACTTTTGTTTCAATCTTGATATTGTGACTGAATTCTCCCCATTTTTTGGAAGTTCCACCACCCACAATAATAAGATCCGGTGAAACGATCAGTTCTACATATTTTAAAAATTTATTGAACCGTTTGCTCCATTTCTCATAGCTAAGATCCTCTCGTTCTTTGGCGGAAGCGGCTGCCCAAGATTCTATTTTTTTGTATTTCTTATATGGAATTTGGCCCAATTCAAAATTTGGGATCAAGACCCCATTGTAAAAGGCGCCACTTCCCAGTCCGGTGCCAATGGTGATCATGATCACCAACCCATTTTTTCCTTTTCCCACGCCATAGTTCATGGATGCGTAACCTGCGGCGTCGGCATCGTTAAGTACGGTAAATTCATGATTGGTGTATTCGGTGAAAAGTTCATCAATATTGACACCTACCCAACTTTTATGGAGATTTCCGGGAGACATGCAGACCCCATTTTTAACAATGGAAGGAAAACCACAGCCAACGGGTCCTTCGTAATTGAAGTGCTTCACAATTTTGGCCACTACTTTGGCCATGTCCTCTGGTTTTTTTGATTTTGGAGTTGGGATTCGGAAGCGTTCTGTTAACATTTCCCCAGTTTCGGCGTTCACCAAGGCACCTTTAATGCCCGATCCGCCTATATCAATACCAAGAATTTCCATATAGGAAGCGAAATTTGTTTAGGCAAAGTAACAAAAACTTTCGGTGATCAGGCAAATGTTTTGTAAACGAATGGCTTACAGTGTAATACGTCTTGCTAAATCGCCTTTTGGATTACTTCAAAAACCTTGCTGCCATCGCACTTCAATGTTTTGTGCGGATATTTTAAGATAAGGGCGTAATCGTGGGTAGCCATTATAATGGTACGTCCATTTTGGTTAATATCCTGCAATACCTTCATCACCTCTACGCTGGTCTGAGGGTCAAGGTTGCCCGTGGGCTCGTCTGCCAAAATAAGTTCAGGATCGTTCAAAAGGGCACGGGCAATGGCAATCCGCTGTTGCTCTCCACCCGATAGTTCGTGGGGGAATTTAAAACCTTTGGTTTTCATACCGACCTTGTCCAAGACTTCACCTATTTTGTCATCCATTTTTTTTGGGTCGGTCCAACCGGTGGCCTTAAGAACAAATTTAAGGTTGTTGTTTACATTTCTATCTGGTAGCAATTTAAAATCCTGAAAAACAATGCCCAATTTTCTTCGTAAAAAAGGGATTTCCCTTTCCCGCATAGTTTTTAGGTCGAAATCTACAACATTACCGCTCCCTTGCCTTAAGGGGAGATCGGCATAGAGCGTTTTCATAAAACTACTTTTTCCACTGCCTGTTTTACCGATCACGTAAACGAATTCACCTTTTTTTACCTCCAGGTCTATGTGGTTGAGCACTAGGTTCTCATTTTGGAAAACAGCGGCGTCTTTTAATTTTACTATGGTCTCGGACATAACATCACTTTATGGAATAAAGGTACTAAGTTCTATAATTATTCATCATTATTGTATAACCAAATGTTAGAACTTTTAGGTGTTGACATACTTTGGCCTTAATTTTGACGTTATGAGTAAAGTCAATCGAGAAGAGCGTAGAACACTATGAATCGAAAAAATCTCCTATTAATTCCCATTTTTATGGGAACTTTTTTTGTGCTTTCCGCGCAGGAAACCAAGATCCACACTCACGAGAATAAAGCGTATCAAGATGCCTTGGCGCTCTACAACAATGAGCAGTACCAAGCAGCGCAAAATATTTTTGAGTCTGTCAAAGCCAACACTAAGGATGGGGAAACCGAAGCCAATAGCGCCTATTATGCCGCTAATGCCGCCATTCGACTGAATCAGCGAGGAGCGGATAAAATGATGGAGGATTTTGTGGAACGTTATCCCACGTCCACCAAAAGGAATTCTGCTTTTTTGGATGTGGCCGACTACTATTTTGAAACGGGAAAATACCCCTATGCGTTAAAATGGTACAAAAAAGTGGATGAAAACTCCATGCCCTATTCGGAGCGCGACCGCTTTAACTTCAACAATGGCTACGCATTGTACGCATCCAAGCGCCCGCAAGAAGCAGAACGCTATTTGAACAAAGTGACGACATCTCAAAAATATGGTTCACAGGCCAAATATTATTTGGGGTATATCGCTTACGAGCAAGACGACTACAACTCTGCAAGTGCCCGGTTCGACCAGATTCGGGACCCCGAATTGCTAGATGAAAAGTTGACCTATTATCAGGCCGATTTGAATTTTAAATTGGGCAAGTTTGAAGAAGCCATTGCGTTGGCCAAAAAACAACTGCCCAAATCCAATCGTCAAGAAGTTTCGGAATTGAATAAGATCATTGGCGAAAGCTATTTTAATTTAGAACAATACGCCGAGGCAGTTCCTTATTTGGAGGAATACAAGGGCAAACGTGGCAAATGGAACAATACCGATTTCTATTTGCTCGGATATAGTCATTATAAGCTCGGTGATTATCAAAAAGCAATTCAGCAATTCAATAAAATTATAGGGGGCAGCAATGCTGTTTCCCAAAACGCATATTACCACTTGGCGGAATGTTATTTAAAGTTGGATAAAAAATCCGAGGCATTGAATGCATTTCGAAATGCTTCGCAGATGGAGTTTAGTCCAGAAATTCAAAAAGATGCTTGGTTGAACTATGCTCGCTTGAGCTACGAAATCGGTAATGCTTACGAACCTGTTCCCCAAGTGTTGACCACGTACTTGGAAAAATACCCAAAGGATGAGCATCAAATGGAAATTCAAGAGCTTTTGGTGGATTCCTATATCACCTCCCGAAATTTTGAAGGTGCCATGCAACTTTTGGAGGAGAACCAGAACTATGCTAGCAAGGAAACCTATCAGAAAGTCGCCTACTACCGAGGAGTGGAACTTTTTATTGATGGTAATTACGAAGGGGCTTGGGAAAGATTCGATAAATCACTGAAAAGTGCAGATAACGCAAACTTTGAAGCCCGTGCTTTATATTGGAAAGCGGAATCGGCCTACCGAATGAACCGTTTTGAGGAAGCTTTGGTGGATTTTGTGCGGTTCCAGAACTCGCCAGCAGCCAAATCACTTTCAGAATACGAGCAGTTGGATTATAATTTAGGCTACTCGTACTTCAAACTAAAAGATTACAACAACGCTATATCCTATTTTCAAAACGTAGTGAGCTCCAATGCTATTGATGAGGAAAGAAAGAATGATGGTTATTTGCGCTTGGGCGACAGTTATTTTGTGAACAGTAAATACCAATTGGCGAAAAAGGCTTACGATGCTTCATCAAAGATGAACGGGCCAGAACGTGATTATGCGGCATTCCAAAAGACACTTTGTGATGGATTTTTAGGTAACAATGCTGCAAAAATCGATGGCTTGAACGAATTCTTGAGGATGTTCCCTACATCATCATTACGGGATGATGCCCTGTTTGAATTGGGTAATTCTTACATCAACAATAACCAAGAAAGTTTAGGACTTCAGACTTACGATAGGATTGTGGCCGAATATTCCGGGAGTAAGTTTGCCCCTCGAGGACTGCTCCGATCTGGGCTGGTGTACTACAATTCCAATAGAAACGACCAAGCATTGAGCAAGTTAAAAGAAGTAGTTCAAAAGTACCCGAAAACCCCAGAAGCCAAACAAGCAGTGGCCACAGCTAAATTGGTGTATGTGGACGAAGGTCGAGTAAGCGAATACGCAGCCTGGGCCAGAAGTTTGGATTTTGTTGAAGTAACCGATACCGAGTTAGACAATGCCAGTTTTGAATCCGCAGAGCGAAAACAAATTGAAGGTAAAACCGCAGCAGCAATCCGTGGCTATGAAGATTATTTGAACGAATTCCCTAACGGACTCCATGCGCAAAACGCCAATTTTGCCTTGGCGCAACTCTATTTTGCTAATGGAGAAAAAGATAAGGCCCTGTCAAAATACAAGGCTGTTGCTGATGGAGGCAATGGGGAGTATACCGAGCAGGCCTTGACACGTGTTTGTGAGATTTATGTGGATAAGCAGGATTACAACAGTGCTATCCCTTATTTAAAAAGATTGGAAAACACGGCCGATATTTCAGAGAACAAAACCTTTGCCCAGTCCAATTTGATGAAAGGTTTTTACGGTCAAAAGGATTATGAACAGACCATCGCCTACGCCGAAAAGGTACTTAGCGCCTCCAAAATAGATGATCGTATAAAAAGTGATGCGCAGATCATGATCGCGCGTTCGGCTATTGCAACAGATAACGAAAGTATAGCCAAATCTGCCTACCAAGAAGTTCAGCAAATTGCATCTGGTGAGCTCGCTGCCGAAGCTTGGTACTACGATGCGTATTTTAAAAATAAAGAGGGAAATTTTGAGGCTTCCAACACTTCCGTTCAAAAATTGGCCAAAGATTATGCGGCGTATAAAGAATGGGCGGGAAAAGGATTGGTGGTTATGGTCAAGAACTTCTACAATTTGGGAGATGCCTTCCAGGCCACCTACATTTTGGAAAGCGTTATTTCCAATTTTTCCGAATTTGAGGAAATCGTTTCGGATGCTGAAATTGAACTGGCCACAATCAAGGCCAAGGAGGCCGAGAGCAATTCATCCGTAGACCCCAATCAAAACTAAACGAGACACAGCATGCAAAAGAGAACCTATATATTTTCATTACTTTTTTTGAGCCTTTGTGGGGCCGTTATCGCCCAAGAAGAAGATAACATTGGTACAGAAACGGTAACGGTGGTGAAACCGTATTCCCCTACCGTTTCGGATGCCTTTAAAATTAAATCGTCGCCTAGTTTAAACGATTCCATTGTGCTGCAAAAGAAGAAAATCAATTATAGCATATTTTCGGTGCCCGTAGCATCCACTTTTACACCGGCAAAAGGAAAGGCTTCGGGTGTGGAGAAAACACCACCGCCCACCTTGTACAATTCATATGCCTCGGTGGGATTGGGCAATTATAACAATGCCCTGGTCGATTTTTATACCAGCCGAGAATTTAATCGGGGCGAAGACCTTTTGGATTTTGGTTTGACCCACAATTCATCAAGAGGTGACTTGGATTCCACACCTTTGGATACCGATTTTTACAACACCAAGCTCAACGCTTCCTATGCCAAAAAAGATCGCTATATGGATTGGGGCGCAAGTATTGGCTTGCAACATCAATTATATAACTGGTACGGCATCCAGAGTGAATTGTTCAGCGAAGATGAAATCAATGCAATCGACGAGACGCAAAATTATTTTAATGCCCAGGCCAAGGCCCATTTTAATATGGAGGATTCTCCTTTTAAAAGTGGAAATGTATTGTTGAGGCGTTTTTGGGATGCAACCGAATCAGCGGAGAATCGTGCGGTGATCAACCCAACTTTTGAACTTCCCATAACCGAGGAATTGATTACCGTCGCTGCCAAAGTGGATTATGTTGGGGGCAATTTTAAAAATGGCACCATAACGGAACTCGAGAATACAGGAGAAAAAAAATATAGCCATTTACAGGCTGGTGTAACCCCAAGTCTTTTGATTTTGAGGGATGACCTTACTTTGAACCTGGGGGCCAACATAGTTTATGGTCTGGATTTGGAAAACAGCGAGAACAATTTTTATATCTATCCTGCCGTAACCGCTTCGTATAGATTATTGGAAGAAAATGTAATTGCGTATGGCGGAATAGAAGGAGAGCTAAAGCAAAACTCCTATTACGATTTTGTGAATGAAAATCCGTATGTGTCGCCAACGTTGGACATTATGCCCACCGACCAGCAATACGAAGGGTATTTGGGACTTAAGGGCCAGCTAACCTCCAATATCGGTTATAATCTTAAAGGATCCTACATGGCGGAAAATAGAAAGCCGCTTTTTTATCAAAATACAGTCAATACTTCCAGAATGGATGAAAAGAGCTATTACTACGGTAATTCTTTTCAGGTTTTTTATGATGATGTAAAAACATTGGGAGTTTTTGGTGAAATAAATGTAGATGTAAATCGAAATTTTTCTTTAGGGGTAAACGCAGAATTCTACGATTACGATACGGAAACGGATAATCCGGCCTGGAACTTACCATCGATAAAAGGATCCCTGTTTTTGGACTACCAGATCACCGACCAATGGTATATGGGCGCCAATCTGTTCTTTGTGGGCGAGAGAGATGCTTTGACCTCAATTGCACTAACCGATAATGTGCCACCGACCATTTCCTATTCGCCAATTACCTTGGATTCGTTTTTTGATGCCAATGCGCACCTTGGCTATCGTTTCAATGATCAGCTCTCCATCTTTTTAAAAGCTTCGAATATAGCAAATAACAATTACCAACGATGGGCCAATTTTAGAGTGCAGGGATTCCAAGCGTTGGCAGGGGTCTCCTATAAGTTTGATTTCTAATTTGTAGGATTTTACGCAATAAATTATTGAAAATACCGTTCATTATTTTCGGTCAACTTGTTGATGTACCCATAGTTGACCTTTCTTATTTTGAGGAAAATAATGCAGCCAAGACCAATATTTAAAAGACTTCTATGCCTTTTTTTGATGAATTCCTTCTTTGGAATTGGTCAAAATTTGGTTCATAATGGAGGTTTCGAAGAATATTCTTCCTGTCCTGTTAAAATGAGTAATCTAAATAGGGATGCTGCTTACTGGAGCGCTCCGACCTTGGGAACAACCGATTATTTTAATCAATGTAGTAGAACCAAGTTGGGTGTTCCCATGAACTTTAAAGGTAAACAAGAGCCTTATGAGGGTGCAGCATATGCCGGACTCTACTTGTTTGCTCCAAAGGATTATCGCGAATATATTCAAGTGCCGTTGACCGAAACCCTGCAAAAAGGTAGTCGGTACAGGTTGACCTTATTTTTGAGCCTATCCGAAAAATCGGATGGTGCTGTTATGGATATGGGCGCCGTTTTATCCGATAGACCCTTATCTATTTATACCAAAAAAGAACTGTCTCAAAGTCAATTGATCTCCACTTCCGCACAAACTACCCATATCAAACAATTTCCAGTATCAAATTATTATCAGGATAAACAAAAGTGGATGGAGTTAAGTTTTGATTTGGTAGCCAAAGGATTTGAGAATCATTTGATCCTGGGAAATTTTAAAAGTAACGCAGGTACCGCATATATCGATAGCAAAGACCCTTCAAATAATAAGGAAGGTTATGCCTATTACTATTTGGACGATATTTCTTTGGTCTATTTAGGACCGGAATACAAGACCAACGAAGTGTACGTTTTAAATCATGTAAATTTTAATTTTGATAGGTTCGACTTGCAACCCAAGGCAAAACAGAGTCTCCGGGATGTTTATAATTACTTGCAGCAAAACCCGGATTTAAAAGTAGCTATCAGTGGCCATACGGATGATCTGGGTTCCTCAGAATATAACAATGTGCTCAGTCGCGAAAGGGCAAGTTCGGTCGCCAATTACCTTATAACTTTAGGGTTGCACAAAAACCGGATTTCCTATCAAGGATATGGTGACAGTAAACCATTGGATACTACTTTGACCGAAGAAGCACGGAGGAAAAATAGAAGAGTAGAGTTTGTTATGACAGAGTTCGAGGATGACAATCCCTAAAATTTCAATCACTTTTTCTATTTTTGGAAGAAACCATCCAAAATGAAAAAGTACGTTTTACTGCTCTCCACATTGTTCATTATTTCTTGCCATACCAAGGAACAAGTGGACCTAATTGTATCCAATGCCAATATTTATACGGTAGATGAGGATTTTTCCAAAGCGACCGGCATTGCGATAAAAGACGGAAAGTTTGTAGAAGTCGGGGATACGGACGAAATCAACAAAAAATATACTGCCCAAAACAGTTTTGATGCCCAAGGTAAAACCATAGTTCCGGGACTTATAGATGCACACTGCCATTTTTACGGATTGGGGCAAAATCAACAAGTGGTCGATTTGGTCGGCACGGAAAGTTATGAAGAGGTGATGGAAAGGGTGGTGGCCTTCCAAAAGGAACGCCCATCCAATTTTATTCGTGGTAGAGGTTGGGATCAAAACGATTGGGAGGTCAAAGAGTTTCCCACTAAAGATAAACTGGATGAATTGTTTCCGGACACGCCCGTGGCATTGGAGCGCGTGGATGGTCATGCCTATTTGGTCAATCAAAAAGCCTTGGATATGGCCGGAATTACTGCTGAAACAAAAACTGAAGGTGGGGAAATTGTAAAGGAAAATGGTAAAATCACCGGTGTATTGGTGGACAATCCCATGGGATTGATAGATCAAGTGATTCCCAAAGCAAGTTTGGCACAAAATATACAGGCGCTTAAGGATGCAGAAGCTATTTCTTTGGATTATGGCCTCACTACCGTGAACGATGCAGGTCTTCCGAGGGAGATAGTTGAGTTGATCGATAGCCTACAGCAAGCAGGTGAATTATCCATTAGGGTATATGCAATGATCTCCAATTATCCAGAAAATTTGGATTACTTTTTGGAAAAGGGAATCATCAAAACCAATCAATTAAATGTACGTTCCGTAAAGGTATATGGCGATGGGGCCCTTGGTTCGCGAGGTGCGGCCCTAAGAGATCATTATTCCGATAAGCCTGGCCATTTTGGTGCTATGGTAACACCTGTGGACCAAATAGAAGCACTGGCTCATCGCATTGCGGAAACCGATTATCAGATGAACACCCATGCAATTGGCGATTCTGCCAATATTGTGGTGCTAAGGGCCTACGAAAAAGCACTAAAAGGTAGAACGGACCGCAGATGGAAAGTGGAACACGCGCAGGTAATTTCGCCATCCGATTTTAACTATTTTGAAAAAGGAATCATTCCATCCGTACAGCCAACACATGCCACAAGTGATATGTATTGGGCAGAAGATCGTTTAGGCAAAGAACGGATAAAAGGAGCTTACGCATATAAAGACCTGTTGAACAAAGCAGGACTGGTTGCCTTGGGAACCGATTTCCCAGTGGAGCAGGTAAATCCGTTCTTAACCTTTTATGCGGCGGTCGCCCGCCAGGATGTAGCACAATACCCCGAAGGTGGTTTTCAGATGGAAAATGCCTTGAGCAGAGAGGAAACTTTAAAGGGGATGACCATTTGGGCGGCCTATTCCAATTTTGAGGAAGAAGAAAAAGGGAGTATTGAAGCGGGAAAATTTGCAGACTTTGTGGTTCTGAGCGATGATATTATGACAATCCCATCCGAAGATATTCCCAATATAACTGCAGAACATGTGTTCTTGGGTGGTGTTCAGAAGAAATAACGCCCCCTTTGTTGATTTAAACTAAGTGAAGAAACCAATCTATAATAGGTTGTAGCAAAAGAACAATAAAAAAGCCCCTTATTAAGGGGCTTCGTATTTTTAGAACGATCATGTATTAATAGCTGATCGGCAAAGAGACTCTGGTAGTTCCCCATCCCATAACCATATTTCCATCGTCGTCAAAAGCAACGGAGAAGGCTTCCAATTCTTCGCTATCCGAAGAAACTGCAGCAGTGGCACGTACCACATCACCGTCACTATCATAAGAATAAGCGCCCCATTGGTGTAGGTTGCTGTTCAAGATAACGGTCCATTCGCTATCACCCGGAATAGTGAACAATGCATAAGAACCTGCCTTAATCGTTTTGCCGCCAATAGTGGCATCTTTGTAAAAAGTTATTTCCGTAGCTTCATTGGCTCCGGTTCTCCAAACTTTTCCGGCAGGGGCCAATTCGGCCATGCTACGTCCCTTCAATTGTGGACGACTGTAAATAATGCGCGCAGATTTATCATTTTCTCTAGAGCTTGCTGGATAATAGGCAATATCCGCAGGACTTTTGTCAAGTCCACTAAACTTTTGGGCCACGGCATCCGTAGAAAACACTAAACTGGCACAAAACATCAATACTAATACTGTTAAATTCTTCATGATTGCGATTTAATTTCCGTTTTTCAGGAGTTGATTAATAGTTTTTTCAAATATACAGACGGGAAAATTAAGCGACCTTACAAAGCATTGGATAAAAATGATTTAAAAGCGCATATTATTTCAATATGAAACAGTAAGATGATTTAAAATTATAAAATATAATTAAATATCTAATAATAGTTTTATTGAATAATAATAAAGTTCATATTTGTTTTAAAATTGTTATTAAATATAATAAATTATGTGTGGTATTGTTTGCGCATTTGATGTGAAGGAAAGTACGGAAGTACTAAGGCCCCAACTATTGGAAATGTCTAAAAAAGTGAGACATAGAGGGCCGGATTGGAGTGGTATTTATGCCGATGATAAGGCAATTTTGGCCCATGAGCGATTGGCTATTGTTGATCCGGCTTCGGGAAAGCAGCCGTTGATCAGTGCCGATGGTAAATTGGTATTGGCAGCCAATGGCGAAATTTATAATCATCAGGAATTAAGAAAACGGTTCGAGGGGAAATATGAGTTCCGTACACAATCCGATTGTGAGGTTATTTTGGCCCTATATCGGGAAAAGGGAGTCGATTTTGTTGATGAAATGAACGGTATATTTGGTTTTGCCATATACGACTCGGAAAAAGACGAGTATTTCATCGCCCGCGACCATATGGGAATTATTCCGTTGTACATAGGTTGGGACAAAAACGGAACGTTCTACGTGGCTTCCGAGTTGAAAGCTTTGGAAGGCACTTGTTCCAAAATCCAACTTTTTCCCCCTGGTCACTATATGCACAGTTCTAACGGTGAATTTGTACGCTGGTACAAACGGGATTGGATGGAATATGATGCAGTTAAGGAAAACGAGACCAGCATTGCAAAAATCAAAGATGCATTGGAAGCTGCGGTACACCGTCAATTAATGTCCGATGTGCCTTATGGCGTACTATTGTCCGGTGGATTGGATTCATCGGTAACATCGGCCATTGCAAAAAAATATTCCCAAAAAAGAATCGAGTCCGGGGACACGGCGGATGCTTGGTGGCCACAATTGCACTCTTTTTCGGTAGGCTTGGAGGGTTCTCCTGATTTGGCGGCGGCCCAAAAGGTGGCCGACCATATTGGAACGGTCCATCACGAGATCAAATTTACCATCCAAGAAGGGCTGGATGCCATAAAGGACGTTGTTTATAACCTCGAAACATACGATATTACAACCATAAGAGCTTCGACTCCAATGTATTTAATGGCCAGGGTGATCAAATCCATGGGAATTAAAATGGTCCTTTCGGGTGAAGGAGCGGACGAATTGTTCGGCGGATATTTATACTTCCATAAGGCCCCTAGTCCAAAGGATTTTCATGAAGAAACAGTAAGAAAACTGGACAAGCTTCACATGTACGACTGCCTTAGGGCCAATAAATCCTTGGCGGCCTGGGGCATTGAGGGGCGTGTGCCCTTTTTGGACAAAGAGTTTATGGATGTGGCCATGAGCATAAACCCAAAAGATAAAATGATCAACGGCGAACGCATGGAGAAATGGGTGGTGCGCAAAGCATTTGAGGATTATTTGCCCGAAAGCGTGGCCTGGAGGCAAAAAGAACAATTTTCCGATGGAGTCGGGTACAGCTGGATAGATACCTTAAAAGCTTTAGTGGAAGAGGAGATTTCGGATGAGCAACTAAAAAATGCCCATTTTAAGTTTCCAATTCAGACCCCTACATCCAAAGAAGAGTATTATTACCGTTCAATTTTTGAAAGTCATTTCCCTTCCGATGCGGCGGCTATGAGCGTGCCGCAAGAACCATCAGTGGCATGCAGTACCAAAATTGCCCTGGAGTGGGACGAGGCATTCAAGAACATGAACGATCCATCGGGAAGAGCTGTGGCTAAGGTTCATACCGATGCATATGTGAAATAACCCCTGTTTAAACCAACCAAACGATATGAAGCAGTTAATCTAACATGTTTCATTTTTTAATTAGTCAGAAGGCCCCTTTCCCGAGGGGCTTTTTAGTTGTTCGGACCATGTTGGGGTACAAGCAATAAAAAGAGGCTGTTTTCCACACACTTTGTTGATAACTTAGGGGCTTGAGAGGGGTGTTTTTGGCCATTTCCACAGGGTATTGTTTATATTTGTAAGATTTGAATTTTTGAGGCAAATACTGAATATATATGAGCGAAGAAGCTAACAAGAAACAATACTCCGCGGATAGTATCCAGGCCCTGGAGGGGATGGAGCACGTACGTATGAGACCTTCCATGTATATTGGAGATGTTGGGGTCAGAGGATTGCACCATTTGGTTTATGAGGTGGTGGACAACTCCATTGATGAAGCCATGGCGGGCCATTGTGATACGATAGATGTAATTATTAACGAAGACAACTCTATCACTACCCAGGATAACGGAAGGGGTATCCCCGTGGACCTGCACAAAAAAGAAGGTGTTTCCGCTTTGGAGGTAGTAATGACGAAGATCGGGGCAGGGGGTAAATTCGATAAGGACTCCTATAAAGTTTCCGGTGGATTGCACGGAGTGGGTGTGTCTTGTGTGAACGCTCTATCGTCCCATTTAAAGGCCACTGTTTACCGAGATGGAAAAATTTGGGAGCAGGAATACGAAAGAGGAAAAACGTTGTACCCTGTAAAAAGTGTTGGCGAAAGCAATGAGACTGGTACCATAGTAACCTTTGTTCCGGACAATACCATATTCACCCAAACCACAGAATATAGTTATGAGACCCTTGCCAATAGGATGAGGGAACTCGCATACCTGAATAAAGGAGTGACCATAACGCTAACCGACAAGCGCAATAAGGACGAAAAAGGAGAATTCGTTTCCGAAACTTTCCATTCCGAGGAAGGCCTCAAGGAATTTATCAAGTTTTTGGACGGTACTCGAGAGCCCTTGATCCAAAAGGTAATCTCCATGGAAGGAGAGAAGAACGGAATTCCGGTGGAAGTAGCAATGATCTATAATACGGGATACACCGAAAACCTTCATTCCTATGTAAACAATATCAATACCCATGAAGGAGGAACACATCTTTCAGGTTTTAGAAGAGGTTTAACATCGACCCTTAAAAAGTATGCCGATAATTCCGGCATGCTGGATAAGGTGAAATTTGAAATCTCTGGTGATGATTTCCGCGAAGGACTGACGGCGATCGTTTCGGTGAAAGTGGCAGAACCGCAATTCGAAGGGCAGACAAAGACTAAATTGGGTAACCGAGAGGTTACCAGTGCAGTGAGTCAGGCCGTATCCGAAATGCTGACCGATTATTTGGAGGAAAACCCGGATGATGCCAAACAAATCGTTGAAAAAGTAAAACTTGCTGCACAGGCCAGACATGCCGCGGCAAAGGCCAGAGAAATGGTACAGCGCAAGAACCCTATGAGTGTAGGAGGGTTGCCAGGGAAACTATCCGACTGTTCGGAGCAAGATCCTACCAAGTGCGAAGTGTTTTTGGTAGAGGGGGATTCTGCAGGTGGAACAGCCAAACAAGGTAGGGATAGAAACTTCCAGGCCATTCTCCCATTGAGAGGTAAAATCCTGAATGTGGAAAAAGCCATGCAGCACAAGGTTTTTGAAAACGAGGAAATAAAGAATATTTATACTGCTTTGGGAGTTACCATCGGAACCGAAGAAGATAGTAAGGCCCTCAATTTGGATAAACTGCGATATCATAAAGTGGTGATCATGTGTGATGCGGATGTCGATGGTAGCCATATTGAAACCCTGATTTTAACTTTCTTCTTCCGATATATGAGGGAGTTGATCGAGGGTGGCCATGTCTACATCGCAACACCACCTCTATATTTGGTAAAAAAAGGATCTAAAAAACGTTACGCATGGAATGATAAGGAGCGTGATCAGATCAATGCAGAAATGGGAGGGGGAGCAGGTATCCAGCGATATAAAGGTCTTGGTGAGATGAACGCCGAGCAACTTTGGGACACCACAATGAACCCGGAATTCAGAACCTTACGTCAAGTTAGTATTGACAATGCAACAGAGTCCGATCGTATATTCTCAATGCTAATGGGTGACGAAGTGCCACCGAGACGTGAATTTATTGAGAAAAATGCCGTCTATGCGAATATAGATGTATAGAATTCAGGCATTTCACAACAAAAACTCGCCCCAGCAGGGCGAGTTTTTTAGTTTTGGGTAAAACTTCAATATTATGAAAAGACTAATTTTAGCGCTTGCACTAGTTACTGTGACCATGGGCAAGTCCCAGGATCTCAACGATATATTTGTTTCGGGAGTTGCGGATGCCGAGCGATTTGCCAACGCTTATTTGTCCCCGGTCTCGGAAGGAGCCATTTACAGCATCTCCAATGGATGGTACAATACGGCAGATGCCAAGCCCTTGGGTGGATTTGAGATTTCCATTATAGGAAACATGACCGGATTTAAAAACAAGGACGATAAAAAAGCATTTATATTGGATCCTGCCGATTACGATAACTTGGATTTTGTACAAAACCCGGGCCAGGCCAGAATGGTGTCTACCGCGTTAGGGGATATTGAGGGAGTAGAAGTTTTTGTGGAAGATGAAAGTGGTATCTTCAGAGAGAGTTTTGAGCTGCCCACAGGTCTTTCTGCTGAAAACCTCAATTTTATACCATCGGGGTATCTACAGGCCAGTGTGGGTTTGATCAAGGGGTTGGAAGTAAAAGCTCGTTTTTTACCAAAGATCAAATTTGACGACGATGCCAAGATTGGATTGTTCGGGGCCGGATTGCAATATGATTTTACCAAAATATTGCCTGCCGATAAAGTATTGCCCGTTGCTATTTCTGCGGTAATTGGCTATACTAATTTAAATGGGGAATACGATTTTTCCGATTCTGATTTTATCAGCGGAAGTGATCAACGAATCGATGCTTCTTTCAGAACATGGAATTTTAGCGCCGTGGTCTCCACTAAAAATATCCCGGTAATTAATTTTTATGGAGGGATTGGATATATCACAGGGAACTCGGATATCGATGTGCTTGGTACTTACGAGGCCAACGGGCCTTTCTTTTCAGAAACAGTGGTAGACCCTTTTACGGTATCGCAAGATGCAAGCGGAGTATCTGCTAATTTGGGTACCAAACTTAAACTGGGATTTTTTAGGTTGAATGCAGAATATAATTTCTCCGAGTTCAGCACATTTACCTTTGGAGTGAACTTTGGATTTAGGTAAGAGAGAATCAAAAATTACCGATCAAAAATAAAGAAGGCCCCGTTTCCGGGGCCTCCTATTTTCATATATGTAGTCTTCACGTCATTCCCTGGTGGCGAAGACCGAGCCATTATCCAAGGTTAATACTTCGGGGGTTTTTGCTTTTTCCAAACTAACGGTTATATCGGTAACCTGTGGGTCGCCATAAATAATGGAATAGGCCCCATTTTCTTGCGACCATTTAAAATCGGTGTAAAAATCTAATTGGGAGTTGGTGTATCTCTGGTATCTTCCTAGATAGACATCGTTAAAAATCCACTCTTCACGGATCGTGTTCGAATTTTTTCCTTCAATAGTTGAAGATGCAGTTTTTGCCCAGATACCCAGAATGGGATCGTGGTTGTCCGGAACACTGGTACAGTTGCTTATGGCTATAATGCCAAGAATGGACAACAATGAAAAGAGCTTTTTCATAGGTCAAGTAGGTTACGTTAAATTTGGGACTATAAGAACGTAGGTTTGTAAGAATCTATTGTATAAAACGGATAAAATATTTTATTGCACAACTCTTATGCTGCTCAAGAGTGATCTAGGTGTCGTTAAATCCATGTCAACTTTGTTGTTTTTACCGGAATTGATGGTCTAAAACTGGTAAATGTCAGTTTTTATCTGCCCTAAATGCCTTATTTTTGAGGACTAAAATTTAAATCTATACAAATGAAAGTTACCGTAGTAGGAGCAGGCGCAGTTGGAGCAAGTTGCGCTGAGTACATAGCAATGAAAAATTTTGCATCGGAAGTAGTTTTATTGGACATCAAAGAAGGGTATGCCGAAGGTAAGGCCATGGATTTGATGCAAACGGCATCATTGAACGGATTTGATACCAAAATTACCGGGTCTACCAGCGATTATGGTAAGACTGCCAATAGCGACATTGCAGTGATCACTTCGGGAATTCCTCGTAAACCTGGTATGACGCGTGAAGAGTTGATAGGTATTAATGCCGGTATTGTGAAAACCGTGGCCACAAGCCTTTTGGAGCACTCCCCTAACGTAACTATTATTGTAGTGAGCAACCCAATGGATACGATGACCTATTTGGTGCACAAAGCAACAGGACTTCCTAAAAATAGAATTATAGGAATGGGTGGAGCTTTGGACAGTGCCCGTTTCAAATATAGATTGGCCCAAGCCTTGGAAGCACCTATTTCAGATGTGGATGGTATGGTGATCGGCGGACACAGCGATAAAGGAATGGTGCCCTTGATCGGCCATGCTACAAGAAACAGTGTAAAAGTTTCCGAGTTCCTATCCGAAGAAAAAATGAACTGGGTTGTGGAAGAAACCAAAGTTGGAGGTGCTACTTTGACCGGATTGTTGGGTACAAGTGCTTGGTATGCCCCAGGTGCTGCCGTTTCCAGCTTGGTCCAGGCCATTGCATGTGATCAAAAGAAAATGTTCCCTTGCTCATCACTGTTGGAAGGTGAGTACGGACTAAACGATATTTGTATAGGGGTACCGGTAATCCTAGGTAAAAATGGTATCGAGAAAATTGTAGAGATAGAATTGTCCGATGCCGAAAAGGCCAAAATGCAGGAAAGTGCCGAAGGTGTAAAAAAGACCAACGGACTGCTAGAGGTCTAGATTTAAACCCTATCGGTTAAAATGTCATTTTGGGCATCGACCAAAAGAAAATTACCATCAAATTGGATGGAAATCTTTAGGTTTGTCCGGGATGACATTTTTAATTTTATACCGTAACCATTAACAGTAATTGCAATTACATCAAATTCTATTGTCAAATCTTATCGGAAATGATATATTTGCACGCTGTTTAAGAAAACTTCTAAAAAATTAACAATCAATGCAGAATAAAGGACTTATAAGGCTTTTCGCGATCCTTTTTGGCTTGGTGAGCATCTATCAGTTATCTTATACTTTCATCACTAATAAGTTGGAGAAAGATGCTGAGGCTTACGCAATTGGCCAAATTTCGGAGGCTGAGGAAGATTATGTTGCAAAGCGCGAAGCTTTAGAGGCATCGTACTTGGATTCCATCAGTGATAATACTGTTTTGGGGTATACGAGCTACGCGGATGCCAAAACAAAAGAGTTGAACAAAGGATTGGACCTTAAAGGAGGTATCAACGTTACCCTTCAGATTTCCGTTAAGGATATTTTGAAAGGCTTGGCCAACAATACTAAGAACCCTGTGTTCAACAAAGCCTTGGCAGATGCCGACGAAGCATCAAAAAATAGTGACAACACCTATTTGGAACTGTTTTTCGAAGCTTTTGACAATATCAAAGGAGATACCAAACTGGCCTCACCGGACATTTTTGCCAATAAAGGACTGAGCGATGATATTAATTTTCAAATGTCCGATGATGAGGTAAAACCCATCATCAGAAGAAAGATTGATGAATCCATAGTTTCTGCGTTCGAAGTTTTGCGAGAGCGTATCGATGGTTTTGGGGTAACACAGCCCAATATTCAAAGAGAAGGTAACTCGGGAAGAATTTTAGTGGAACTTCCAGGGGCCAAGGATATTGCCCGTGCCCAGGAATTGTTGTCCAGTACGGCACAGTTGGAATTTTGGGAAACCTATCCACAGAGCAACCAAAGTATTGCAACGTTTTTGGTTAATGCCAACGAACGTTTAAAAGAGATTTTGGAGCCGAAAACGTCTACCGAGGACGAAATCTCAAAACCGGAATCGGAAATTGATTCCCTGCTATCCGATGTAGCTCAAGACTCGTTGGATATGTCACAGGATGCCAATCCGATTTTGGGTAAATTGATTCCGGCCGATCCAGGGAGTCACGCCATAGCAAGAGCCTTGGTGGCCGATACCGCAGAAATTGGCGGGTATTTAAGAATGCCTGCAATTAAAAGGCTATTGCCGAATGATGTTCAGTTTACCAAATTCCTTTGGGAAAGACCTTCGCAAGATGCGGAAATAGTTGACTTGTATGCATTGAAATCCAACCGAGAAGGTACACCAAGGATTAGCGGAGATGTTGTTTCCGATGCTCAGGATACCTTTGATCAGTTCAATAAACCGGCCGTTAGCATGACGATGAATACTCGTGGTGCCAAAGAATGGGAAGAATTAACGGGGGATGCCTACAACAACCAAACTGGTATTGCCATTGTATTGGATAACAAAGTGTACACTGCACCTGGGGTTTCTTCGGGGCCAATTTCTGGTGGGCGTTCGGAGATTACTGGAACATTTACTGTAAACGAGACCAAAGATATTGCCAACGTTTTGCGTGCGGGTAAACTTCCTGCTTCTGCGGATATTATCCAGTCAGAAGTGGTAGGCCCATCTTTGGGTCAAGAAGCTATCGATAGTGGATTTATGTCCTTTATGATCGCCATGGCGTTCGTATTGCTTTGGATGATATTCTACTACGGTAGGGCAGGAGTGTTTGCCGATATCGCTTTAGTATTCAATATTTTGTTGATTTTTGGTGTGCTGACCAGCCTTGGCGCTGTATTGACATTGCCAGGTATTGCGGGTATTGTACTGACTATAGGTATGTCGGTAGATGCCAACGTACTTATTTTTGAAAGGGTTAAAGAAGAGTTGGCGCGCGGAAAAGGAAAGGCACAAGCCATAGCCGATGGTTTTGGAAACGCTTTGTCCTCTATTTTGGATGCCAATATTACTACAGGTCTTACTGCGATCATTCTTTTTGTTTTTGGTTCAGGACCAATTAAAGGTTTTGCCACGACCTTGATGATCGGTATTGTTACTTCCTTGTTCACGGCCATTTTTGTTACTCGATTAATGATCGAGGCCTACACGAGCAAAAAAGGAAGGCGCCTCGATTTCAGTACAGGTATCACAAAGAACCTGTTTACCAATTTGGATATCAACTTCTTGTCCAAACGAAAGATCGCCTATGTGGTATCCGCCATTTTGGTAGCGGTGAGTGTTTTCTCGTTGTTTACCAATGGACTTAACCAAGGGGTTGATTTTATAGGAGGACGTTCTTATCAGATCCGTTTTGAGAAAGCTGTGAACCCTTCGGAGATTGCATCCGAACTTAATACGGTATTCGGTAGTGGTACCAATGTGAAAACTTTTGGTGATGCCAATCAGATAAAAGTGACCACACCATACAAAGTGGATCAAGAAGGAGTGGAGATAGATACGGAGATCCAGGATAAGCTGTACACATCGCTACAAAAATATTTGCCAGACGGAACTTCTTTTGAAGATTTTACCGTTGGTGCTTCCGAAAAATCTATCGGTATCCTTCAATCTGTTAAGGTTGGGCCTACCATCGCGGATGATATCAAGAAAAACGCTTTCTTGGCCATTATCGGTTCCTTGGCGGTAGTATTCCTTTATATTCTTTTCAGGTTTAGAAAATGGCAGTTCTCTTTAGGGGCTGTGGTAGCGGTATTCCACGATGTTATGATCGTTTTGGGTATATTCTCCCTTACAGGTAGCATAATGCCGTTCAACATGGAAATTGACCAAGCCTTTATTGCGGCCATCCTAACCGTAATTGGTTATTCCCTGAACGATACGGTGGTAGTATTCGACCGTATTCGTGAAGTAACTAGCCTAAAAGGCTGGAAGGGTGGAGAGCACATTAACTTGGCATTGAACAGTACATTGAGCCGAACCTTGAACACCTCGCTTACCACATTGATCGTGTTGTTGGCCATCTTTATTTTTGGAGGTGAGAGCCTAAGAGGATTTATGTTCGCGATGATTATTGGTGTAATCGTAGGTACATATTCATCTGTATTTATCGCAACACCGGTGATGTTCGATTCATTAAAGAACAAAGTTGCTGAAGCAACCGAATCGTAGTTTTTCGTTTTTTATATTACACTTTATATTAAAGACCCTCTTTTTTAGAGGGTCTTTTTTTGTGAACTATCCTGAATAAATACAATCAGTGATCAAATCAGTGGTTTTTGTAAAAGGATGCGCCGTGCGCCAATCTATTTATGAATTTTTTGTGATGGTTTACCCGTCGATCCCATTTCGGATGGTTGTAGTTCAAAGATGTGTTCTGGATGTAACTGAGGTTCTTCTCTATGTGAGACAAAAACTATGGCAGTGTCGCTTTCTTTGGCCACCTTGTTTACCAGGGCAACAAAGAGATTGGCGCTCTTATCGTCAAGTCCAGCAGTAGGTTCGTCCAAAATTAACAAAGGAGGGTGTTTTATCATGGCCCGTGCCATCATAAGTAATCGGCTTTCACCAATTGTTAGATCTTTGAAATACTCATTTTTTCGAGTTTCCAAATTGAGTAGTTGTAGCCATTGTTCGGCCAAATTTTTTTCACGGTCGGTTGGTTGTACATACAGTCCAATGGAATCGTGCAGGCCAGAAATAATCATATTTTCCAGACTGTGGTATCCTTTAAATGTATTGGTGATTGCAGGAGTGTAATAGCCGATGTTTTGTTTGAGGTCCCAAACACTTTCACCCTTGCCTTTTTGTAGGCCAAAAATGGTCAAATCTTGGCCGTAACCTTTATGGCTGTCCCCTGTGATCATGGACAATAGTGTGGACTTTCCGCTTCCATTCGGACCTTTCAATTGCCAAAACTCTCCTTTGTTTATGGTCCAATCTATATTGTTCAGTACTTGGCGGCCATTAAAGCTGACCGAAACCTTCTTAAAACTTACCAGTTCCTTATGGTCAATTTTGACTTGTGACAAAGATGGAGGAATGGTGCCATTAAAAGGTATGGGCTCCATTTTGTTTTGCGTCCAAAACTCATCGGATGAACAATAGTGGTGTAGCGTATTTCCATCAAGTTTAAAAAAATCGGACGTGTTGGGCAAAATATCATCCAATCTACTGACCAATTGTACCAAAATTTTGTTTGATGAAATATTTACAAGTTCCTCTTTCAATTTGGCTTGTGTGTCAGTGTCCAAATTATCGAACGGATTTATCAAGATTAAAAAATCCGGGTCTTTTTGAAGCAGATAGGTAAGTAGCGCTTTTTTTTGCTCTCCACTGCTCATGGTTTTTAACGGCTGTTCGCTGTCCTTGGTCAAAATTTTAATATCGTGGCGTTCCTCTTCGTCCATATAACGGTCAATTTCTGACTTTGAGAAAAGCAAACCTTTTAAGTTCTGTAGTTCGAGCAGCCCATCAATTGGATCGTTCTTCAATAGATTTTGAACCAATTGTTTAGTGTTGGAATTGTTCTGCGTAAGGATAGTGTAGCTTTTGTGTAGCTTCATGAGGCAATTGGTATTGCCTTAAAATTACGATTATCCTCGCTTAACTCTAAAAATATGTACGGGATTGTTCTTATAGACTGTTGTTTTGTCCAAGTACATACCATTGTTTATTGCGACTTTTTGGGAGGGTATGTTGTCCACATGGATAATGGAGATCAGGGAATCCGAAAAATTGTTTTCAAACGCAAAGGCCTTACATTTTCGGGCAGCTTCAGATGCAAGACCCTTAAGCCAATAATTGGGTAGAATGGAATAGCCAATTTCCAGTTCCTTTACATTGTCCACAGTTTGAACTAGGAGTCCGCAAATACCGATCAGTTTTCCGGATTCTTTTAAAATTAGGGCGTTCATGCCACCTAAATCGTTTTGATAGCGTTCAAATACCCGTTCGAACTGTGCTTTGCAAGCTTCTACGGGATCTTTGGGCAGACCGTCCCAGTATTGTGTGGATCTTGGGTCGTTGTAGAAAGGGAGCCAATCTTCGAAATCCGAATCGGTCAACTTACGATAAAGCAGTCGGTCGGATGTTTGGTTGTCCAGAAGGTATTTAGACATTTAATCACGTGTAAATGAAATACTATCACCAACTTGTAGTCCCAATTTATCCGAAAGCCCTGCGTTAATTTCAAATACATATCTTGCAGGGATATTGGATGGTAAGGTATCTTCATTGAACGGTTGGGCGTTTTTCTGAAAGCTCACGATCTTCATTCCTGAATCAATGTAAATTATATCCAAGGGAATTTCTGTGTTCTTCATGTAAAAGTACTGCAAGGATTCTGTGGGCTGAATAAATAGCATTCCTCTATTCTCTTTCATGGATTTTCGGTACATTAACCCAGTTTGTGTCTCGTATTCCGACTCGGCAATCTCGATTTCAAAACTAGCCTTTATGGCTTCTGATTCCTCAGAAAGAATGGTTAGCTCTCCCTCTTTTGTAAAGGAAACCGTTTCTGTTTTAATGGCTTGTTTGGATTCGCTCTTGCACGATACCAGAATCAAAACAACCGTGAATATTATTATTTTTCCAAAATTTGCCATGTCGCTAAGGTTCTACAGGTGCTGGTTTTACCATAAAAAATACACCGATCAAAATCATGGGGATACTGAGCCATTGTCCAGTGGAAAGCATGCCGAGGGTATCTTCGAAACCGCCTTGGCTTTTTTTGTAGAATTCCACAAAGAACCTTACCACGAACAAAAGAACCATAAACAAACCAAAAAGGAAGCCTGGTTTGTTTTTCCAATCTGTTTTCCAGTAGAGCAGGTATAGAACCACGAATACGAAAATGTAACAAATGGCCTCGTACAATTGGGCGGGATGGCGAAATGGTATGGACTGTAAAACTTCAGAGAACTCCGGGTTGTGCTGAATGGCTTTGTAGGCTGCGTTCGGTGTTTTTTCTTTGGTGAGTGCCATCGCCTGATATGCAGGCATATCGTCCGAATCACGGATAAAACGAGTTGCTAGGAAATAGGCTTCATCCACTTTTTTTCCATTGATCTCGGAATTGAAAAAATTACCGAACCTTACAAATGCGGCACCGATTGCAGAGGGAACTACCAACCTATCCAATAGCCAAAGCATTTTAATATCTTTCCATTTACGAGTATATAACCAAATACCGATAATGGCAGCGATAGTAGCTCCATGACTGGCCAAGCCTGTAAAGCCGGTAAACTCGTACCCATTGATGATACCGAAGAGCGAACTGTTCGCGTTTTCGTGGATAGGTAAAAGGATTTCTGCCAAATGATCTTTATAGTAGTCCCAATCGTAAAAAAATACGTGCCCCAATCGTGCTCCGAGCATTATGGATACCACGGTATAAATAAAAAGGGAATCCAGTTTTTCCATGGACTTCTTTTCGTTCAAGAAGATTTTCTTCATGATAAACCAGCCTAATATGAAGGCGGCAATCCATAGCAAATTGTAATATTTTATCTGTAGAAAACCCAGTTTAAAAAGAGTTCCTTCGGGGTTCCAGTCAAATCCTAGAAAGTACATTGAAATAAATTTTGGACTAATATAACTACTTTGAACGGTTGCAGGGTGTTAATTAAAGCGCAATTTTTTAAGGGACAGGATCATATCCGCTTCCTCCCCAGGGGTGGCAACTGGCTATACGTTTAATAGAAAGCCATCCGCCTTTAAAGAGTCCGTGCTTTTTTAAGGCTTCCAAGGTGTATTGTGAACAAGTGGGGGAATAGCGGCATGTGGAAGGAAACATGGGGGATATAAAAAGTTGGTAAAACCTTACCAACATAACAAATGGAGCTATCAAAATTTTCTTCATGCTATCTACGTAGTGAAACAGAGAACAAGGTATGAAAAAGCCCCGAATCTATCGGGGCTTGCTTTATGCTTCTTCTGCGGGTTGTACGGGTTCCAGATGTTCCCGTTCCTCATCCGTGTACAATCGCGACTTGATGACAAAACGGAGTCCCAACGGAATTTCCAGACTGAAACTGGCACCACGCCCCGTTGTCACATCGACCGTGAGCTGTGTATGTTTCCAGTATTCGAACTGGTCCTTGCTCATAAAAAAACCACAACCATGGATGGTGCCCAACTTCACATCGTTCTCATTCAGCATCAACTCACCTTTGGGAAAGCACATGGGAGAGGAACCATCACAACAACCCCCACTTTGATGAAACATCAATTCGCCATGGCGTTCCCTTAATTGGTCAATAATTTTTTTGGAATTGTCCGAAACCAACACACGCTTTATCAAATTTTCCATCCTAGAAAAAGCCCAATTTGTTCTTATCGTAAGAAATCAGCATATTTTTGGTCTGAGTATAGTGGCTGAGCATCATTTTATGGTTTTCTCTTCCGATTCCTGACTTTTTGTATCCTCCAAACGGTGCATGTGCAGGGTAGTTGTGATAGCAGTTTACCCAAACCCTGCCAGCTTGTATCTGTCTGGAGATTTTATAGGCTTGGTGCATATCGCGTGTCCAAACTCCCGCTCCCAATCCATAAAGGGTGTCGTTGGCGATTTCCAGTGCTTCTGCTTCATCTTTAAAAGTGGTGACACAGACCACGGGACCAAAAATTTCTTCTTGGAATACGCGCATTTTGTTGTTTCCTTTCAAAATAGTGGGTTGAATGTAATACCCACCTTCCAGGCCTTCGTTATAAGCAGCGTCACCTCCTGCCAGAACTTCGCATCCTTCTTCTTTACCTATTTGGATGTAGTTCATGATTTTCTCGAACTGATCATTCGATGCTTGTGCGCCCATCATGGTGGTTGGATCCAACGGATGGCCAAGTTTGATGGCTTTGGTACGCTCTATAACTCGCTCAATGAATTTGTCATAAATGCTTTCCTGAACCAATATTCTGGATGGGCAGGTACAGACCTCCCCTTGGTTCAAGGCAAACATTACAGCGCCTTCCAAACATTTATCGAAGAACTCATCATCCGCATCCATAATGCTTTCGAAGAAAACGTTCGGGGATTTACCGCCCAACTCCAAGGTCACGGGAATAATGTTCTTGGACGCATATTGCATGATCAATTGCCCAGTAGTGGTTTCTCCCGTAAACGCGATTTTTTTTATGCGTGGACTGGAAGCCAATGGTTTTCCTGCTTCCAAGCCAAATCCATTTACAATGTTAAGTACGCCTGCGGGTAGAATATCCTCTATAAGTTCCATCAAAATAAGGATTCCGACGGGTGTTTGCTCTGCAGGCTTAAGTACTACACAGTTCCCAGCGGCCAATGCGGGGGCCAATTTCCATGCGGCCATCAGGATAGGGAAGTTCCATGGGATGATTTGCCCGACCACACCTAGAGGCTCCAAAACGTTCATGGACACGGTGTTGGAATCCAACTCACTTACGGAACCTTCTTCTGCGCGAATTACTCCCGCAAAATACCTGAAGTGGTCAACCGCTAATGGCATGTCCGCGGCACGTGTCTCGCGCAAGGCTTTGCCATTGTCCCAGGTTTCGGCACGGGCCAAAGCCTCGAGATTGTTTTCCATAACGTCGGCAATCTTTAACAATAAGTTGCTGCGGTAGGTTGCGGAGGAATTGTTCCATTCTGGTGCTGCCGCCCACGCTGCATCGATGGCTTTGTCCACATCCTCGGACGTAGATCGCGCAATTTTGGTGAATGCATTCCCATCGACAGGAGAAATATTGTCAAAATATTCCCCTTTTGTCGGTGGGGTCCATTTTCCGCCGATGTAATTTTCATACTGATCTTTGAACTTAGGTTTTTCCAAAACACTACGTTCCGTAGTTTGTACATTGCTCATAATACTTGTTGTTAAAATTAATTTTTATGTGTTGCGCACTTTGCTCAAGTGGCTGATTCTAAAAGTATTGATTTTGAACCCCGTATATCTGACGTATACTATTAATGACATGACCAATTCTCTTTGTTTTTATACTTTTAACAAAAAACAGTATCATAATTTTTATATTTATTAAGTATTTATATAATTTATTAAGAAGTGGGTATTTTATATGCATTTACCGGATAAATTCTTTAAAGAAAGAAAGCTGGAATATTTGGTCGAGAACCAAACCTCCTATACTTTGAACAATGCTTCAATGCATGTTTTTGAGACGCATCTGCAAGCAGAAAAAGTATTCCTTCAGTTTGATCAACCTGTGCTCGCCTCTATGCTGATAGGGAAAAAGGTAATGCATCTCAGGGATAAGAAGTCATTTAATTTCCTGCCGGGTGAGTCCTTGATTCTTCCCTCCAATGAAGTTATGTGCATTGATTTTCCAGAAGCAAACGAAGAGAATCCGACACGTTGCTTGGCCATGGCCATTTCCGATGAAAAAATAAACAAAGTCATCAATTTAATGAACGAAGTAATGCCGAAACACGATGGAACTGAATGGGTTTTGATGGATTACAACTACCACTTTACCAACGATGCCAGTATTTATGGTATTATTCAGCGATTATTGTACTTGTTCACCGAGAACCATCCGTCCAAAGACTATTTTGTGGACAACATGCTTCAGGAATTGATTATTCGAATTTTACAGGGCAATACGCGGGAAAAATACATGCAAAATGCCTCTAAAATAAGTTCTAACAATCGGTTGGCCTATGTAATCGAATTTATCTCCCAGCACTTGCACGAACCTTTGTCCGTAAGTGATCTGAGCAAAAAAGCCTGTATGAGCGAATCGCATTTCCATAAGACTTTTAAAGAAGAATTAGGAGTAACCCCGATTGATTACATTAACAGCGAACGCATAAAAATGGCCATCAATCTCTTAAAAGATCCCGATAGGAAAATAAAGGAGATTTATTTGGAATGTGGGTTTGAAAACCGCTCGTATTTCAACCGTTTGTTCAAGCGAAAAATACACGTTTCGCCAGGGGAGTACCAATCAAAATTTATCAAGCATTAATTTACGCTGAAAGTGGTCCCGTCCTTACCATCTTTGATTTGGATGCCCAACTCAACCAATTGGTCCCTGATTTTGTCGGAAGTAGCAAAGTCCTTTTTGGCCCGTGCTTCATTTCTAATATCAATCAATAATTCCATAACACCATTTAGTGTATTGGAATCATCTTTGGTCATGGATTGATTTTCGATACCGAGCACATCGTAAACAAAGGCTTTAAGTGAACTGGAAAGCACCTCTTTGTCTTCAGCAGAAATTGCTTCCTTGTCCTCTTTGATCAAGTTGATATGCTTTACGGCCTCGAACAACTGTGCAATTAAAATTGGCGTGTTGAAGTCGTCGTTCATGGCATCGTAGCATTTCTGCTTCCAAGTAGCCACATCAAAATCTGTTTTGTCTGCGGTTTTGAGTTTATCGATTCCGTCCAAAGCATCCATCAAACGGTTGTACCCTTTTTCAGATGCCTGTAATGCTTCGTCACTAAGATCTAAAATGCTGGTATAATGGGCCTGCATCATAAAGAAGCGAACCACTGCAGGGGTGTAGGGCTTGCTTAAAATATTATTGTCGCCGCTAAAAATTTCGGCAGGGTAGATGTTGTTGTCCGTGGATTTGGACATTTTTCTGCCGTTCAGGGTCAACATATTGGCGTGCATCCAGTAGTTTACAGGGGATTTGCCCGTACTGGCCTCTGCCTGTGCGATCTCGCACTCGTGGTGGGGGAATTTAAGGTCCATTCCTCCGCCGTGAATATCGAAGGTTTCGCCCAGATATTTGGTGCTCATGGCAGTACACTCCAAGTGCCATCCGGGAAAACCATCTCCCCAAGGGGATGGCCAGCGCATGATGTGCTGGGGTTCCGCTTTTTTCCAGAGGGCAAAATCCTGAGGGTTTCTTTTTTCGTCCTGGGCGGTAAGCTCTCGAGTGTTGGTGATCATATCCTCCAACTTTCTACCACTTAATTTTCCGTAATCGTGATCTTGGTTGAACTTGACCACATCAAAATATACAGAGCCATTTGCTTCGTAGGCAAATCCTTTTTCAAGGATCTCTTTAATGATCTCTATTTGTTCAATAATATGACCTGTGGCCGTTGGCTCAATACTGGGTGGTAAAAGGTTGAATTGCTGCAGGGTGTTATGGAAATCCACGGTGTAGCGCTGCACCACTTCCATGGGTTCAATCTGCTCCAGTTTGGCCTTTTTTGCAATTTTATCCTCACCTTCGTCAGCATCGTTTTCCAAGTGTCCGGCATCGGTGATGTTTCGAACGTAACGCACTTTATATCCCAAATGTTTGAAGTACCTAAAGATCATATCGAACGACATAAACGTGCGGCAGTTGCCCAAGTGCACGTTACTGTATACGGTAGGACCGCAAACATACATGCCTACGTGGCCTTCGTTTATGGGTTCGAACAGGTCTTTTTTTCCGGTAAGTGAATTATGGATTCGTACTGGTTGGTGTTTATAAAGTTGCATTAATCTTTTAGGATTAAAATTCGGTTTCTAGTTTAATGTAATCCAGGAACTCTCTTCGTGTGGCTTCTTCTTTAAACTTTCCGCCATATTCCGCGGTTACCGTGCTGCTTTCTATATCGCGGATTCCACGGGAGTTGACACAAAGGTGTTTTGCGTCGATAACACAAGCAACATCTTCGGTGCCCAATACTTTCTGAAGTTCCTTTACAATTTGGATGTTCATACGTTCTTGAACCTGGGGCCGTTTGGCAAAATAATCCACAATACGGTTCATTTTGGAGAGACCAACAACGGTACCATTGGAAATATAGGCAATATGTGCCCTTCCTACAATGGGTAGCAGATGGTGTTCGCAAGTGGAATAGACCACAATGTTTTTTTCCACCAACATTTCACCGTACTTGTATTTATTGTCAAACGTGGACGATTTTGGTTTTCTATCAGGGTGCAATCCTCCGAAGATTTCCTGTACGTACATTTTTGCCACGCGTTTTGGTGTTCCTTTCAAACTATCGTCATCCAGATCAAGTCCGAGCGTAAGCATAATTTCCCTTACATTGTTCTGTATTCTCTCGATTTTTTCTTCATCGCTCAATACAAAAGCATCTTCTCTCATGGGTGTGTCGGTAGATGCAGACCCTACATGGTCCTCACCTCTTTCGTCGTGTTGTTCTTCCAAAGTTTGCTCAAGTTTCATAGCTGTTGCTTAAAGAGAGCAAAGATATACATTAATGAACGATTTAACATCTGGTATCAAGGGTTTGACAACATAAATTATTGTTAAGACCTATGCCATGGTACTTTTATAATGCGCAAACCCACAGTGTTTTATGTTGAAATCGATTTCAAAGACTTTACTTCTGTTCTTATTTTGCCAAGGTGCTCTGGCACAGGTGGCCCAAGATTGTACGGATGCCATTCCCATTTGTAACAATACTCCTATCAATGGAGGTACCAATGGTTTTGGTTCCGACGATTTTTACGGTGCGACCTCTAGTGGGTGTTTGGAGCAAACAACTACTGGTGCCATTGAATCCAACTCATCCTGGTACCGGTTCAGGACCGCAGAGGCAGGTCAGTTGGGGTTTAATATTGGCCATAATAGCAACGAAGATTGGGATTTTGCACTTTATCGAGCTACCGACTGCAATAATTTGGGCGAACCCATTCGGTGCAACTTTTTTGACAATAGTGAGGGAGCCAGTTTTATTGGAGTAGGGGAAGATCCAACTGGTGATTTGGATTCGGTACATTTTGAAGATTGGGTTCAGGTGCAGGCTGGTGAAGATTATTATTTGTTCATCAATAATTTTAGCAATGTAAATTCTGGCTTTTCCATACAGTTTACTGGTGATATTTGGGAGAATCATCCGAATACTGCATTGGACTGTTCCATTGTTAGTAACCTTCTGGGTCCACCCATAACCGCATGTGAGGGCGAGAATATTATCTTGGATGCTACTACCTCCGGAGCCCTGGGATATGAGTGGTACATGGATACGGGCAGTGGATTTCAATTGATTACAGGTCAGGTGAGCTCAGTTTACAGTCCACAAGTTTCGGGTCAGTATCGCGTAGTGGTTTCAACGCCTAGCGGAAGTGAAATAAGTGATGTTCAGGTTGGCTTCAACCAAGTTCCGGTGACGAGCACGCTCGAAGATGAGTCTGTTTGTTATGATTTTGATATGATCTTTGATCTGAACGCAAAGAATTCCGAAGCGCTGGGTGACATGGACCCCCAAAGTGTCATGGTGAGCTATCATGCCTCCCAACAAGACGCCGTCGCAGGGGTCGATGCGTTGGATAAGGATTACATGCCCATAGGTGGTACAGAAACGATCTTTGTTAGGACCACATCTTTGTCCAACCCGGATTGTTACGATGCCAGTCAAAGTTTTATTTTGAATTCCATTGAGACCCCGGTTTTAACCTTTGACCAGCAAGTGGTGATTTGTGAATCGGTAGGCGTTTTAGAAATAGGGGAAACAACACCGGACCCCAACTATAGCTACGAGTGGGAATCCGGCGAACAAACACCGTCCATTCTGGTTTCGGAAGAAGGGGAATATACGCTCACGGTGAGCAATGAATCCAATGGAGTTGTATGCGAAACTGTCCGTACCGTGTCTGTAACCATATCCAATTTGCCGGCAATTTCCAGTATCGACATCGAGGATATGAGCGTAAACAACACGGTAACCATCAATACAGAAACTTCTGGGGCCTACGAGTTTAGTATGGATGGTGGAGAGTTTCAGGAAAGCAACCTTTTTACAGCCGTAGCTCCAGGTGTTCACAGAGTTACCATGCGAGATCCCCATGGTTGCGGCGAGGTTCAAGAAGATATTGTCGTTGTTGGGTTTATGCCCATTTTTTCTCCCAATGGGGATGTTTTGAACGAAACATGGCAAATAGAGGGGCTTTCTACTTTAAATTCTCCAATAGTCACCATATTTGATCGTTATGGAAAACTTATAAAACAGATGACGGAGTTCGACCCTGGATGGGATGGCAGCTTAAATGGGAAACCACTTCCCTCTACCGATTATTGGTTTAAATTATCTTATATAGACGAGGGTGGGAACAGAACCTATGCCAAGTATTTACAAAGTCACTTTTCTTTGAGAAGATAACGGTAAACGTCCCTTTCATCGATTAACTGCAAATTTTTCGGATAAAAACATACTAAAACGATGAGTTAAGGAGTTATACAGGTTATAAATAGAATAACCTTTAGCCCCAAAATTCTATGAAAGCCCTTTTCAGCGCTGTCTGCTGTTTTTTTCTATTTCAAGCGACAAGTGCGCAAAACTCGCCAGATTGTAGAACTGCAATTCCTGTTTGCGCCGACGCGCCTATCTTGGGGACCACCGATGGAGGTGGGGATATCGACGATTTTGACCCGGAAGTGATTACCCAAACAGGATGTTTGGAAAAAGGTAGCGTAAGTTCTGCCAATATAGAAAACAATACGGGCTGGTTCGTATTTAGGGCTGGAACGGACGGTCAAATAGGGTTTGATATTGAGGCATTGCCCGTTAATCCCGGAGGCCCTATAACGGCGGAATGGGATTTTGCACTATATGGGCCATTTGATGAAACATCCAATGATAATTTTTGTACCATAATAGGGGATGGCAGCGCCCAGCCGATTCGCTGCAATTACGAATACAACGACACAGGTTTTACCGGAATTGGAGTTAACCCTGTGGATGGCCGGGAGGGAGCTCCCTTTGTAAAGTCCAGTCAAAACACCTACGACGAATGGTTAAATGTGACTGCTGGGGAAATTTACTATTTGTACATTAACAACTACAACACCAATTTTGATGACGAGCCAGAAGATTTTATCCTTACGTTTACAGGGTCTTCGGTAGATGCTGATCAGAACAGCGCTTTGGATTGTACACTTCGTGACCAGTTTTTAGGGTTCGATATTGTTGCTTGCGAGGGTGACCCGGATATCACCTTGTCTGCTTTAAACTCGCCGGCGGGTTCCAATATCACTTCAGTAGAATGGAGTGTGGACTATGAGGATGATGGAATTATTGATGCTACTTTGCCAGGGACAGGTTCTTTTGGTGCCGAGTTGGTGGTTTCAAGTCCTAATTCAGGAAGATATTATGTTGAGATTGAAAATAATTTTGGACAAGTTTATCCTGACCACATCTTGATTACCTTTTACGGAACGCCCGAATTGGATGAGGTCCGGGTAATCGACGATTTGGTAAACAGTGATCAAACTGACCCCTACAATATCGAGATTGTGCCCGTGGGCGATGGTAATTACGAATATGCCATTAACGGTGGAGAGTTTCAGGACGACCCCTTGTTCTACGATGTGCCTCCCGGGATAAATACCGTGGTGATCAACGATAAAAACGGATGTGGTATAACCGATCCTATTGAGTTTTTAGTGGTCGGTTATCCTAAATTTTTTACGCCCAATAGCGATGGGGTTCACGATAACTGGAATGTTTACGGTGTTGAGGAGTTGGTGAATCCGGTGGTTTATATTTTTGACCGTTATGGTAAACTATTAAAACAAATAGATGTAAATATCGGTTGGGACGGAACATTTAATGGTCGTGATATGCCCTCTTCCGATTATTGGTTCCGTTTGGATTATGAACGCGACGACGAGGGTGTATTGGTGGCTACCTCGGTTCGCCGACACTTTTCATTGGTGCGATAAAAAAAGCCGGAATTTCTTCCGGCCATTGAATATCATCTTCGTATTGTATTCTAAAATTTTAAGGTGTAGCCCAGGGATATATTGGTGTTGACCCTTTCTATAAAGGTTGCGCTATCGATGCCGCCATCAAATAAATATGAATTTACATCTTGTTCGGTTCTACTAAAGGCCAAATCCAGTCGGTTGGGACCAAAATTGTAACCAATTCCTGCGGAGAACCCATTTAGGTCACCAATAAAATCACCATCCTCATAAGGGCTTTCTTCAAACCGGTATCCAGCTCTAAGGCTTACTTCCTGTATCCTGTATTCGCCACCAAGTCGATACGAATTTACAGCACCCAGCGTGCTGGCTATAAAATCGTTCTCAGCGCCAAAACTAGGGTCGGATGTGGGTCTAAGTTCGGCCTTGGACATATCTTGGTACGAATAATCCAAGCTGATCAGTCCTTCTTGTCCAAATACAAGGGCAATACTACCGGTATACTTTTCGGGTGTTTTGATTCTGTATTCATCATATAGGTTAACAATGCCAAAATTGATGAAGTCGATATCGGAAACCGCCAAATTAGTGTTGATGCGTTGGGATGTATCATCCGTTAGTCTATACCATGTTGGTGATTGATAACTACCGCCCACCCTAATGGATTGGTTCAATTTGGCTATGGCGCCCACGCTAAAGGAGAAACCGTGTCCCTCGGTGTGCAATAAATTGTCAAAAGAGGCAAACTGAATCGGGGATTCGGCATCGTAGCCACTTTCATCCAAATAGGTGACCCTGTCGTACAATACATTGTGAAAATTCAGCGTGGCCCCTATGTAAAGGCTCTCCTCGTATTGACTGGCGAAATTCAAGGTGAACTTGCTATTGTAGCCCGATGTGTTTTGGATAAATCTCTGGTTTACGCTTCCGTATTGGGCATTGGAGAAATAAGCTGTGTTTTGGTCATCATCATCAACGGGTTCTATTAATCCGGCCTGAAAACCAAGAAACGCTTGTTGCGCGGAATAGCCCAAACTAGAGCCAATATCCAAATAAGCCTCTTCGATAAATTCCCCTTGTTGGGTTCGCAATGGCCCCAATGGTTCTCCTTGTGCAAAATTGAGGAAATAATTGTCAATTCCGACTGAAGTGTTTCCGGTAGCAACGAATTCATTGTCAAAGTTATTCACCAAATCATAGTTGAATGCCAGCGCAATTTTCTTCCAAGGACCATCGTTGGATGAATTAAATACAAATACGCCACCGACCTGATTAAAATCCAAAGAGTTGGATGTTGTATTGGTTACGCTGTTTCCGTAAAGTGCATCGTTATTGGTATGATAGTTGGATCCTGTGATGGCAATTTCACTAAAATTGAACACGGCCGAACCCGCAGGATTGATATTTAGGGCGGACAAGTCGCCTCCCAAAGCACCAAATGCGCCGCCCATGGCTTGGAACCTTGCAGTTCCCTGAAGGTTTTCGGAACTGTAGCGCAATACATCGTCGATGGTCTGAGCACTTGCGAAAGTGCAAGCCAATACCATTATGAAAGTTGAGATTCTTTTCATTTTTTATGTTTTAGTTTTTTTATGCCGTTTGTGGAATTATGGTCTTCCGCCACCTCTGCCACCTCTACTTCCTCCTGAAGAACGAGATGCTCCCGAAGACCTTGATGAACCGGAAGACCTACTTACGCCAGAACTTCTTGAGCTGCCACCGGAGCTTCTGTAACTTCCGCTAGATCTGCTGCTGGAGGAACCGCTGCTGCGGTAACTCCTGGAGCTTGACCTACTAGAGGAGCGACTGTAATTTCTGCTGGGAGCAGAACTTCTTGATTGGTAGCTTCTTGAGGTTCCACTAGGGTTCCTGTAGCTTCTCGATGAAGATGAGCTACTTCTGTTGTAACTCCTACTACTGCGCGTGGAAGGCGATGTTCCATAAGAAGGATAATTTCTTGAGCTTCTATTGTAATTGGGAGAGGTCCGTGTACTTCTGCTTGTTCTATAGTTTTGGTTTCTGGCCACGGCATCCGCACTTACAGAGCGTCTTACATTGGAACGATTGCTATATCCACGAGAGCTTCTATTGGCCAAATTGCTGTTTCGGGAAACCGTTGCATTGGAACGGCCACTATTGCTTCTGTATCTACTGGCATAGGCATTAGTTCTAGATGATAGGGTAGTGCCGGGAATGCGTGAACTATATCCTCTTCTTCCGGACATATAGGCATAATTTCTGCCGTAGTACCCTCTGTTGTACGGGTTGTTCCAATGGCGACCATAATAGCCGCCCCAGCCGTAACCTGCCCAGCCCCAGCCATTATATGGGTAGCCCCAGCCCCAACCAGCATTCCAGCCCCAACCGTAGCCTGCCCAGCCCCAGCGGTTCCATCTCCAAGGGTTGTTCCAGCCCCAGCCCCAGCCAGTGCTCCATGCCCATCCGGCATTCCATAACCAAGGATCGTTCCAGCCGTAATAGCCTCCCCAGCCCCAACTGTTATCGTAAACGTTTATGGAGATGCTTGTTGGATTGTCTCCCCACCCAGGGTTGCCGTTATAGTTATTGTTGTACGCGAAATAATCGGTTTGTTCACCATAAGGAATCGAGTCATTTCGAACTTGACTTGAGTAACTATCGATGTCGGTGAAAACTTCGTCATCCAATATTTCGCCATATTCGTTTGCCTTTTGGCCAAAATAATCCCCATACATATTATTTTCCTGCTCTTCAACCCGCATAGCTTCGGCATTTTTCTTTTCTACCCCAACTACACGATCGTTGGTAGAATAGATTCCATCATCATAATAAGATGCTTGTTGGTAGGAGCCGCACGATGCCATAAGGATGGCAGTTATCATCAATATGGAGGGCGTTCTCAATTTATTGTGGAGTAAAGACTTTAACATGGCGCAATTTTTATTGTTGAACATACTAAAAATAATTAGTTTTACCCAATCATTTCAAGACTTAAAGGCACAAGTTTTGTGCCAAACTACAACAGATGGGTAAAAATTTAACAAGAAGAGAAGAGGATTATTCCAAATGGTACAACGAACTGGTTGTGAAGTCAGATTTGGCGGAAAACTCAGGAGTTCGGGGATGTATGGTAATTAAGCCCTATGGTTATGCCATATGGGAAAAAATGCAGGGCCAACTGGACAAAATGTTCAAGGAGACAGGGCACGAGAATGCTTATTTTCCGTTGTTTATACCCAAGTCTTACTTAAGTAAGGAAGCGAGCCATGTGGAAGGTTTTGCCAAGGAGTGTGCCGTGGTGACCCATTACCGGCTAAAGAATGCCGAGGATGGTAGTGGCATTGTGGTGGACGAGGATGCGAAATTGGAAGAGGAGCTGATCGTAAGGCCAACTTCGGAAACCATTATCTGGGATACGTACCGCAGATGGATTCAATCGTATAGAGATCTTCCGTTAAAGGTGAACCAATGGGCAAATGTGGTTCGTTGGGAAATGAGAACGCGCCTTTTTTTACGGACTGCCGAATTTTTATGGCAAGAGGGACATACGGCTCATGCAACAAGAGAAGAGGCTATGGAGGAGGCGGAGCTTATGATGAACGTGTATGCCGAGTTTGCCGAAAAATATATGGGTGTTCCTGTGATCAAGGGCACAAAAACGGAAAGCGAACGTTTTGCGGGAGCAGAAGAGACTTTTTGTATAGAGGCTCTAATGCAGGATGGTAAAGCTCTACAGGCTGGCACTTCTCACTTTTTAGGGCAGAATTTCGCAAAAGCTTTTGATGTAAAGTTCGCAAACAAAGAAGGGAAACAAGAATATGTCTGGGCAACCTCATGGGGTGTTTCCACCAGATTGATGGGAGCCTTGGTAATGACGCACAGCGATGACAATGGTTTGGTGTTGCCCCCTAAATTGGCACCGATCCAGGTAGTTATTGTTCCGATTTATAAAGGGTTGGATCAGTTGGATGCCATTTCAGAAAAAGTGGATCCATTGGTGAAAGAGTTAAGGGATAGGGGGATTACCGTTAAGTATGACACTCGCGATACTCATAAACCAGGCTTTAAATTCAATGAATATGAGCTTAAGGGCGTGCCTGTTCGTTTAGCCGTGGGCCAACGGGACCTTGCCAATGGTACTTTTGAGGTTGCGAGACGGGATACCTTGACCAAGGAAATCGTAAAAGCCGAAGAGGTTGTGGATAAGGTAGTCTCTTTAATGGGTGATATTCAGGAAAACATTTTCAAGAAAGCTTTGGATTACCGCAAAGAACATATAACCCAAGTAGATTCTTACGATGAGTTTAAAAAAATAATCGAGGAAAAGGGCGGATTTGTTTCGGCCCATTGGGATGGTACCACAGAGACGGAGGATAAGATAAAAGAGGAGACCAAGGCCACTATTCGCTGTATCCCATTGAACGCGGAAAAGGAGGAAGGTAGCTGTATGGTAACAGGAAAACCTTCTGTTCGGAGGGTGTTGTTTGCAAAGGCCTATTAAACAGATGTCAAAAAAACAAAATTACTGTTGCAAGACTTAAAAATAGTTGTATTTTTGCATCCGCAATTATGCAAACATAATGGCCCGTTCGTCTAGGGGTTAGGACGCCAGGTTTTCATCCTGGTAACAGGGGTTCGATTCCCCTACGGGCTACAAAGGTTGTTGAAACCTGTATATTTGGGTTGTCCCGGATAGTATTGAAATCAATGGCCCGTTCGTCTAGGGGTTAGGACGCCAGGTTTTCATCCTGGTAACAGGGGTTCGATTCCCCTACGGGCTACAAAAAAAAGGATTAAGAAAGAATTAATTTTTAGCAATGGCAAACCATAAGTCAGCATTAAAGAGAATCAGAAGAAACGAAGCAGTGCGTTTGCGTAATAGGTATCAGCACAAAACTGTGCGTAACGCCATCAAAAAATTACGTAACGAAGAAGATAAAAAAGCTGCTGAAGCTTTGTTGCCCACTGTTGTTGGAATGATAGATAAATTGGCAAAGAAAAACATCATTCATAATAATAAGGCGGCAAACCTTAAAAGCAAATTGATGACCAAGGTTGCAGCGATGTAAATCTTGATTTATTATAATATCAGCGCCTCCCATCGGGAGGCGTTTTTGTTTGGGCTTATTTTTATCTAAATGCCCTTCTACGGTGAATCAGGACCCCGATTAAAAACGAACCGTACATTATCAAAATAAGAATTTTGAGGACTTCCCTAAAATTATAGGTTATCCAAATATTGGGAGCCTCGTAACCAATAATTATAAGGTAGGGAAAGAAAAGTTGAAAAATGGCCAACCCTGCACTTGTCCAAAACAATAGGTTATATCTTAATGGATAAGGACTTATTTCTGCCTTCTTTTCTTTAAGGTATAGCCAAATACTAAACAAAAGTACCCACGAAGCCAATAAGTCGGCATAGTAAAGGTCGGAATAAAAAGGGTTCTGAAAAAAAAGACTGATGGCATATCCGGTTAAGCTGATGCCTGCTCCATAACGTATCCATTTTTTGTGTTTTTCTTCTTTTACCGTTTTCCAATAGATATAATAAAAGAACAAATAGGATAGGGTGAGATATATGTTGTAGATTATTACGTTGTACCAATCGTAATCGTTATTGCTCACTATTTGAAACTCTTCGTGGAACTTGATAAAATATCCCAATATTTCTGTCATAAATGTGTACATCAGATATATGGGGTAATATTTTAATTGGGTATCAAAATAAGTACGGTATCTTGCCATGGCCACTAGCCAAACTATAAGATAAAATGGGAGGATGTAATGTTCGCGTAAAAAAGTGAATAGCTCCTCCATGTGTGGGCAACAGGCTAAGTGTCAAGGTTTTTAAAAGAGCTAAAATAAGGAATATAAGTCTTTGTGCTTTATTGATTGATGAAGATGTAGTTTATCGGAACGCTTTTCTTTTACCAGCGATCAATCCAACAATGATCAAACCGTACATTAGGGCTATTGAAGTGAGGAGTATAGGTCTAAAATATATTTGTACGCCAATATTGAGTTTTAGTAGATAAATCATCGATATTATTGGGAAGAAAGTGTAAAATATGGTCAGGCCGGAACTTAGCCAAAACATCAAATTGAATTTAAGAGGGTATGGTGATTCCTCCAAGTACTTTTCCCTAAAATAGATAACGAGTACATAAAGTAAAATCAGAGACCCGATAATGTGGGCATAGGTGGTTTGGTTGTGCAGGGGATTATAGGCGATAGCATTGATTGTATAGGAAAGAACGCAAACAATGTTCAAGTAGCGAATCTGCTTTTTGACCTTCTTGCTCTTGATTACTTTTTTGTATACCTGAAGGAAAAAAACGAAGAACACTACTTGGTAGATATTATAAATTATTACGTTGTGCCAATTGTATCTCCCATCGGAAAAAAATTGATACTCATCATTATACTTGATAAAATATCCCAATACTTCGGTGAAAAAAGTATAAATGATGAGTATCGGTAAATGTTTTAGGGCAGTGTCAAAAAAACTTTTGTAGCGCCATAGTGATATCATCCACGTTATAAGATAAAGCGGAATATAAAACTGTTTTAAAAGAAAATCCAGGCTAAAAAAGCTTTCAAACATCATGCACTATTGAAAATCGGTATATGGCGGAGGACCAGAGTTGCCATGGTTTAAGTTTAAGCTCGTTCCGTCATCCTGAAAAAGAGTGGGAATCATACTGGCCTTGGCAGTGTTCCCTTCGTCGTTTCCTTGGTCTTCGGAACTGCCCACCACGTTTTTAATAGGTTTTGCTTTTCCTTCAGCATCAATGTAAAACCCGAGCTCTTCCCCATCAATAATAGTGGTGGGAACAATAAAAATAGAGTTTTGTCTTGGGTGGACCACCTTCTCTCCGTCGGGAAAATCAGGTTTGTTGGGGTAATTGGCAAAGTATAGTCTTAAAGAAGCAACTTCTACCCCTGCCTCTTTGGCTTCTTGCTCTACGTAAGCCATATAATTTTTCATATCGGCGTAGGTAAAGGAGGTGAAGCGTGCGGCATCGAATTCTTTTTCGGGCTCTCTCTCCGCTTCGAACTCTTCGATCATGTCCACTCTGTTTTTCGTGTAATTGTCGTAAAGTGATTTGGATTCCTTTAAGGAGATTATGCCTTTTGGCGGTGGAACAGGTTCGGTTTGTTCTGCTGTAGGATTGGCAGGTTCGGTCGATTCTTCTTTTTTGTTGCCCTGTTGGCAGGAGGCCAAAAATAGTAAGCTGGCCCCAAAAATAGCAAGGAGGGCTCTTTTGTTGTTTTTCATAGTTAAGTATTTAATGTTCAGTTTTGAGGAAACCGAAATAAAGATATGCCTTTTCTACAAAACGGGTCAAAAAAAGCCCTTCAAAATATTGAAGGGCCTTTAATCTTATTTTATAAAGTACTGTATGTTTTTACTCACTCATGGTAAGTAAAAATTCTTCATTGTTTTTTGTTTGTTTAATGCGCTGCTCCATAAACTCCATAGCTTCAACCGGGTTCATGTCCGCAAGATATTTTCGCATTATCCACATGCGTTGAATGGTATTTTCATCCAATAATAGGTCATCTCTTCGAGTAGATGAAGAAATTAGGTCGATAGCAGGGAAAATTCTTCTGTTGGATATTCTTCTATCCAACTGAAGTTCCATGTTGCCAGTACCCTTGAACTCTTCAAAAATCACCTCGTCCATTTTAGAGCCGGTCTCCGTTAGGGCTGTGGCGATAATGGAAAGGGACCCGCCATTTTCAATATTACGTGCCGCACCGAAGAAACGTTTCGGCTTGTGCAGTGCATTGGCATCCACACCACCACTCAATACTTTACCGGAAGCTGGCTGTACGGTGTTGTAGGCACGGGCCAAACGGGTAATGGAATCCAACAGGATTACCACATCGTGGCCGCATTCCACCAATCTTTTTGCTTTGTCCAGAACAATGTTTGCAACCCTTACGTGCTCTGTGGCTTCTTTGTCAAAAGTAGAAGCAACTACTTCACCTCGCACATTGCGTTGCATATCTGTAACCTCTTCTGGGCGTTCATCGATCAAAAGAATGATTTGGTAAACCTCTGGGTGGTTGGCTGCGATTGCGTTGGCAATATCTTTCAACAACATGGTCTTACCTGTTTTGGGTTGGGAAACGATCATTCCCCTTTGTCCTTTTCCAATAGGAGAGAACAAATCCATGATTCTTGTGGAAAGTGTACTTTGTTTTTCGGCTAAATTGAACTTTTCCTGAGGGAACAATGGGGTAAGGTGCTCAAAAGCTACCCTGTCACGAACCACTTGGGGGTCGAGTCCATTTATTTTGTTCACTTTGATCAAGGGGAAATATTTTTCACCTTCCTTTGGCGGCCTTATGTTCCCGAGAACAGTATCCCCGGACTTAAGTCCGAACAATCGAATTTGTGATTGGGAAACATAAATATCATCCGGTGATGACAGGTAGTTGTAATCCGAAGACCTTAGGAACCCGTAGCCATCCTGCATAATGTCCAGGACCCCTTCACTCTCGATAATGCTATCGAACTCATATTCAGGTTCTTTGTACCTGTTTTTTAAATCCTTATCGAAATTGCTGTTCTTTTTATCGTGATGGCCTTTGTTATGTTGTTTGGTCCTTCTGTTATTTTGATTTTTTTGCTGGCCGCCCTCGTTTTGTTGAGGGGTGTTGTCCTTTTTTTGAGGTTGCCCTTGTCCTTGATTTTTTCCTTTGGCGTTGTCGTTGGAACTCTTGGGCTCTCTTTTCTGTGGGGCTTTTTCCGTGGTTTCTCCCTCTTTGCTTTTGGTGTCGGTAGTTTTAGGTCGGGGAGTTCTTGTTCTTTTTGGTTTGGGCTCTGGCGCTGGTTTCTCGTCTTTGTTCGCAGCAACGGTTTCTGCAACCGCTTTTGGGTTGGAGGCCTGTACGTCCAGAATTTGGTAGACCAGGTCCAATTTTTTTAACGATTTGTATTTGGGAACATTAAGATCCTTTGCAATTTCTTGCAACTCAGGAAGCTTTTTAGCTTTTAGATCTGAAATCTCGAACATTAAGTAATGGAATATGTTAAACTTGTGTGATGCTAAATATTAGAAGTAAAGTTATTTTTGAATGCTACTGGAGAAAGAATTCCGAGGTAGGTGCTTGCTAATAACGCAACAATATTACAAATAAATTTTGAAGAATTAGGCCTTATTTATCAAAAAAGACTTCTATTTTTGCATTTGGAAAGCAAATTCAACAATGATTCAGCGGATACAAACGTTATATTTACTGATTGTAGGTCTTATTTCGGGAATACTTCCGTTTTTTCTGAATCTATGGGTCGAAGTAGACGGAAAAGAGGTATATGCCCAGGACCAAGTGCTTGTTAGCCTTGTTTTTTATGTGGCCGCCGTACTTTCCGTGGTTTCGATTTTATTGTACAAAAAGCGACAAAATCAATTTGTGGTAAACAGATTGAATATGATATTGAATCTTTTTTTACTAGGATTTTTCGTTTATCGATCGCTAAGTTTATCCGGAGAAACTGTAGTTTCTGAGAAGGGTATTGGGATGCTGATTCCTGTATTTTCTATCGTTTTTCTGGTCCTGGCCAACAGGGCTATCAAAAAGGATGAAGATCTTGTAAAATCTGTTGATCGCTTACGTTGAACCTAACATCTTAGTAGTATTAGTGCGAAAAAACCCTGGCTTAGGCCGGGGTTTTTATGTTTTGGTCAGCGCTTTCCCAACTCTACAACCTCCAGGTCCGATATTTTGTCGCCATCGATCACAAATCGCAACATGGTACGTACTTGATGGAACCCATGTTTGCCACATGCTCCGGGGTTCATGTGCAATAGGCCTAGTTTTTTATCATGCATCACTTTTAAGATATGGGAATGTCCGCAGATAAAAAGTTTTGGGGGATTGACCTTGATCTCTTCACGAACCCGCACATTATATTTGTTGGGGTAGCCCCCAATGTGTGTGATCCAAACATCCACGCCTTCGCACATAAATCTATTATTTTCCGGAAATTCCTTCTGTATTACATGGTCGTCAATATTGCCATGTACCCCTCGAACAGGTTTCAAAGCTTCCAATTGGTCGGTTACGGATAGACTTCCAATATCTCCGGCATGCCAGATTTCATCGGCCTGCGCAGCATACTTTAAAATGGATCTATCCATGTGTCCGTGGGTATCGGAAAGCAATAAAATCTTGGTCATAACGCTAAAAATATGCTAAAAAAATAGGGTCGGATTCGTGTTGGGTAGGATTGAATTATCTTTACCGACCTAAAAGTAAGGGATTCCATTGAGATACTTCATCCAATTTTCATATTTCGGAAAAGCATATCACGGTTGGCAAAACCAACCGAACGCCATAACCGTACAAGAAGTGTTGGAGAAAGCGTTAAGCACCTTGCTTCGTGACAAAATTGATGTGGTTGGTGCTGGCAGAACCGATGCAGGTGTCCATGCCAAACAAATGTTCTGTCATTTTGATTTTGATTCGATTGACGATAAAAAGGATTTGGCATACAGGCTAAATGCATTTTTGCCAGATGATATTGCAGTACAAGAAATTAGAACCGTTGTTGATGGCGCCCATGCCCGGTTCGATGCCATTGAACGCACTTACGAGTATTGGCTGGTACGGGAAAAAGACCCTTTTCTTTTTGATTATGCCCATTGGGTGAAGCATCCATTGGATTTACCCGCCATGAACGAGGCGGCAAAAATGCTCTTGGAGTACACTGATTTTGAATGCTTTTCCAAATCCAATACCGATGTAAAAACGTTTAATTGTGATGTACGCCAGGCTTACTGGGAAGCTCGCGCGGACAAATGGGTGTTTACCATTACTGCAGACCGTTTTTTGAGAAATATGGTTCGGGCCGTGGTTGGTACCTTGCTGGATGTTGGGTTGAAGAAAATCAAAAGTGAAGACATGCACCGAATCATAGCAAGTAAAGATAGGAGCGAGGCTGGCGTGTCCGTCCCTGCAAAAGGGTTATATTTGACCAAGGTTATCTATCCAAAAGATATTTTTTGATGAGCAAAAAAGAGGAAATAGGAAAAGCGTTCGATTTTAGATTGTTCAAGCGTGTTTTTTCAAGAACAAGACCTTATCGGGGTATTTTTTGGTTGGTTGCGGTAGTAGCCATACTCTCGGCAGCGTTTGCTATCGGAATCCCGTTGTTGGTCAAAAATATCATCAATCAATCATTGGAGAGCAAAGATGCGGCCCAATTGCTGAACCATGTGCTGTTAATGCTGGTGTTTTTACTAGGTCAGGTAACCACCCAATTGTTGTTCAACTATTATGCAAACTTGTTGGGCGAATCCGTTATAAAAGACATACGGATCAATCTTTTTGAAAAGATGACCAGCTTTAAAATGACCTATTTTGATAATTCATCGATCGGCGTTTTGGTCACTCGGGCCGTTGCCGATATGCAGCGAATAGGGGAAATTTTTAGCCAAGGATTTTTTATGATCGTCGCCGATGCCTTAAAAATGTTGTCCGCGGCCGTGATCATGGTGGTGATCAATTGGAAACTGGCCTTGATCGTGTTTGCCATTCTTCCCGTAATTTTAGTGGCTACGCGTCTTTTTCAGCAGGCAATGAAGGTGGCCTTTATCGAAGTGCGCGCCCAAGTATCCAACCTAAACTCCTTTGTTCAGGAGCGGATAGCCGGAATGAAGATCGTACAGCTCTTTAACCGAGAGGAAATAGAAAAGGAAAAGTTCAGGGTCATTAACGAAAAACACCAGAATGCATGGTTGAAAACAGTATGGTACAACTCCATATTTTTTCCTGTGGCCGAAATATCCAATTCAATTGGTATTGGTTTGGTGGTATATTTTGGTGTAATACAGAATATCGAAAATGTAGGGCTCGACAATAAAGGGGCCATCGTAGCTTTCTTTTTCTTGATGGATCTTTTGTTCCGTCCACTGCGTCAGATTGCGGATAAATTCAATACCCTGCAAATGGGAATGGTGGCTGCGAATAGGGTGTTTAAAATTTTGGATACCGATAGCCATATCGACGACAACGGTACGGTAGAAAAGCAAAGCGTAAAGGGAGATATCGAGTTTAAAGATGTACATTTTGGTTATGTGCCGGATGAAGAAGTCCTTCATGGTATATCGTTCAACGTAAAAGCAGGTGAAACTGTGGCCATTGTGGGGGCCACAGGAGCAGGAAAATCTACAATCATAAATTTGCTCAACCGATTCTATGAGATAAATTCAGGTAAAATTATGGTGGACGGCGTATGCTTGGACGACTATACTTTGAAGTCGCTCCGTTCCCATATCGCCATTGTGTTACAAGACGTTTTCCTGTTTGCCGATACCATAGCACACAATATTTCGCTTCGTGATGAAAATATCTCTACGGAAGAAATAGAAGCTGCCGCCAAGCAGATCGGGGTACACGAGTTTATTTCCAGTTTACCGGGCGGTTACCAATACAACGTTAAAGAGCGAGGAACCATGCTCTCCAGTGGGCAACGTCAATTGATCGCATTTTTACGCGCTTACGTGAGCAATCCCAGTATTCTTATTTTAGATGAAGCTACTTCTTCCGTGGATACGTATTCCGAGCAGTTGATCCAACAGGCCACCGACAAGATTACCGAAGGCAGAACATCAATTATAATTGCCCACCGTTTGGCAACTATTAAAAAGGCGGATAAGATCATAGTGATGGATGCTGGTAAAATCATAGAAACCGGTACTCACAAAGAACTTCTGGAGAAAGGCGGTTACTACAACGACCTGTACAATGCCCAATTCTTGGCCGAGGAAGTGGCGTAATCAGTTTTGGGGAGGAGGTGGTACTAAATCTTGTAAACTTATTTCTCCGATCAAAAGCATGATGATCGGTATAAGCAGTGAACTCAGGAAATAGAGAATTCCAAAAATCATATAGAACAAGAGTAGTCTTGCGATAAGGGAAACTCCTTTGGAGTTGCTGATTCTAATGATTACATATCCAACATAAACCATCATTACCAAAACACTTACCAATGAAAATGACATATAGATTTCCGGAGCAAAAAGGAGAATGGGTAGAGAAGGTATAAAAATGAGAAGACTATAATGGGCAAGTGTATAAGTAAAAATAATGATGCGCTCTGCAAAATTGTACTTCTTCTCATCAAAACATAACCAACCCGATATCGCCGTTAATGGAATGTAAAGGATGAATATCAAAGTTTGATAATCCAAAATAAAACCCATTAATTTTTCTTGGTAAACCGATTGGGCCTCCGATTCCAAAAAACCAAAATCTATACTATCCAAAGATTTGGACATAATAAACATGAGCAATCCAGAAAGTGTTAATGCAATACCAACATAGCTGATGGGATTTAGATATTTTCTGCGAATCCCCTGCAAATAACCCTCGATGACCACTTCGGGTTTACTGAACAAATGGATAAAGGTTTTTATAAAAGTGTTGTCGAGATTAAAATATCTTTCTAAAAAATCAACCCAAAGATTTTTAATGGTAATTCTGTTGCGAACCACTTTTGCGCCACATGCCGGACAATACAAAAAATCGGTTCGAAGTCTTGCTTCACAATTTTTGCAGGTCATTGTTCCAAGTCCTTTTTAATTCGCTTAACCAATTCTTCCTTACCTTTAAATGGTATAAACTCACCATTTTTTATATATGATATTGAACCGGTTTCTTCGCTCACGACAAGGGAGAGTGCATCTGTTTTTTCGGTAATGCCCACAGCGGCCCTGTGCCGTAAACCAAATCTTAACGGAATATTACGGTCGTTGGAAACGGGCAGAATTACCCGGGTTGCCGTAATAAAATTGTCCTGGACCACGATGGCGCCATCATGCAACGGACTATTTTTAAAGAAGATGCTTTCTAAAATGGGTTGGGTAACCTTAATGTTCATGGCGTCGCCAGTGGATTTTATAAAATCCAAAGAATTGTTGCGCTCAATAACGATCAAAGCTCCCGTTTTGGAAGTTCCCATACGTTCGCAGGCACTTATTATGGCATCTACATCTGTATTGGTGGAAATAGCTTCCTGTTTTAGGAACTTAAAATGTTTAAATATGTTTCTTTTGGAAGCAAAGTTAGTGGAGCCGATCATCAACAGGAATTTCCTGATCTCTTGCTGAAAAACTATAATCAATGCAATCAGGCCAATGTTCATAAACCCGCCCACCATGCTGCTGATCATCTTCATTTGGAGTAGTTCGGTAAGTTTCCAAAGTGCCCAGACAATAACAATTCCAATAAAAATATTGATGGCCACGGTTCCCTTGACCAGCTTGTAAATATAATAGAGCAATGCGGCGACCAGGACTATGTCGATGACATCGGTAATCTTAAATTCGAGAAAGTTTAAAAAATCCAACTGCAGCGTTTTTGTAAAATTAGCAAAATTAGGAGAACATCAAATCAGAGGGCATTCTCTTTTAGAGCTTTCACAAGTTTAATACATTCCGATACTTCTTTTACATCATGTGCACGAATAATGTTGGCTCCTTTTAAAAGGGCAATGGTGTGCAAGGCCGTTGTTCCGTTCAATGCTTCTTTCGGGGATGATTCCAAAATTTTATAAATCATTGATTTTCTGCTCAAACCGATCAAAATGGGCAAACCAAAGGTTTGGAACATGTCTAAATGGTTTAAAAGAGTATAGTTCTGGGCCGTGGTCTTTGCAAAACCAAATCCTGGATCTAGAATAATATCGTTGATTTTTTTGCCGGAGCTTTCTTTTACTTTTTCAGAGAAATAAAATCTAAGGTCATTGATCAAGTCCTCGTAAACAGCTTCTTTCTGCATGGATTGTGGAGTGCCTTTCATGTGCATCATAATATAAGGGACCTGATGCTTGGCAACCGTATCAAACATCTTCTTATCCAAATTTCCCGCAGAAATATCGTTGATCAAGGCCGCTCCGTGCTCAATACTTATCGATGCCACCTTGCTCCGAAATGTGTCCACTGATATTAAAGTATCTGGAAACTTTTTCAGGATAAGATCCATAATGGGAATCAATCTTTTTAATTCTTCATCTTCGGGTACGTGCTCGGCACCTGGTCTTGAACTATAGGCGCCCATATCTATAAAGGCGGCTCCATGGTTCAACATATAATCGACCTGCGATAGTATGGACGTTTCATCTTTGTACTTTCCACCATCAAAAAACGAGTCTGGTGTAAGATTAAGAATTCCCATTACTTTGGGAGATGATAGGTCTATTAATTCACCTTTGCAGTTTATCGTCATAAAAAATATCTGCTTAGTTGGGTTTCATTATCTTTGGCAATGTGCTTTTTTGGCACAAACAAGTTGGACGAAATTTACGCAAATTAGCAACAATACATGCAGCATACTTCCCAACAATACGATGCGGTGATACAAACCTGCCGGGAATTGTTTTTAAAAAAGGCCAAGGATTATGGCACAGCTTGGAGAATCCTGAGGTTACCATCCTTAACAGATCAGATTTTTATTAAGACACAACGTATCCGAAGCCTTCAGCAAAATGACGTGCGGAAAGTGGACGAGGGCGAATATTCAGAGTTCATTGGAATTATCAATTATTCCATTATGGCCTTGATCCAACTTAAGAAAGGAGTGGTGGACCAACCGGATCTTACCGCAGATGAAGCCATTGAGCTCTACGATGCGGAAGTTGCCATCACCAAAAAATTGATGGAAAACAAGAACCATGATTATGGTGAAGCTTGGAGGGATATGAGGGTAAGTTCGTTGACGGATCTGATTTTACAAAAATTGTTGCGCGTAAAACAAATTGAAGACAACCAAGGTACGACCTTGGTAAGCGAAGGCGTGGATGCCAACTATCAGGATATGGTTAATTATGCGGTTTTTGCATTGATTCATTTAAAAGAAGAAGAATGAAATATTTGGTTTGGATATCAAGAATTTTTGTGGGCATATTGTTCATTATAAGTGGACTCATCAAGCTCAACGACCCCATGGGTTTCTCTTTTAAATTGGAGGAATATTTTAGCCCGAGTGTGCTAGATCTTACCTTTTTTACACCTCTGGCCTTGGAAATTTCCATTTTTGTGGTGATTGCAGAGGTAATTCTAGGGATTTTGTTATTGATCGGGTTTAAACCAAAATTCACTGTTTGGAGTCTTTTGCTAATGATCGTTTTCTTCACATTCCTTACATTTTACTCCGCGTATTTTAATAAAGTAACGGATTGCGGATGCTTTGGAGATGCAGTTAAACTTACACCATGGGAATCCTTTACCAAAGATGTGATTCTGTTGGTGTTTGTTCTAGTACTTTTCTTTGGTAAAAAATATATTACACCCATGTTCAGTTCCAAAGTAAATTGGATTATTGGGGGAGTTGCCCTTTTGGCATGTATGTTGTTCGCCAACCATGTGTTGGCCCATTTGCCCTCGGTGGATTTTAGACCCTACAAAATCGGTGCGAACATACAAGAAGGAATGTCCGTTCCAGAAAATGCACCTAAGCCAGTTTACGAATATGCATGGCGATTTAAGGTCAACGGGGAAGAAAAAGTAATTGTGACCGAAGGAGATTATCCATCCGTTGATGGTGAATTTATCGATGTGGAGACCACCGAGATCCAAGCTGGATACGAGCCGCCAATACACGATTTTACCATTGAGCAAGAAGGACAGGATTATGCGGCAGAATTACTTGAAGAGGAGAAATTGGTAATGGTTATAGCCTATGATATGGCAAAAAGCGATTACGAGGCCTTTGAGCAGGTGGCCAAAGTTACTGCCGAAGCAAAGCGTAAAGGCTACAAAGTAATAGGAATGTCAGCGTCCAGTAGTGATACGGCCGAAAAATTGATAAAATCCTACGGCTTGGACTTTGAGTTCTACTTTACGGATGAAACTACCTTAAAGACCATAGTGCGTTCCAATCCGGGTATCTTGGTGTTGAACAAGGGGACTATTCGGCAAAAGGCACATTACAATGATTTTGAAGAACTTACTTTCTAAATATAAAACTGAGAAAAACCAGAGAAAATGAGAACAAAAATAGTGGCAGGAAACTGGAAAATGAACAAGAATCTTCAGGAAACAGAAGAATTGTTGGCCGAGCTTTCCGCTAAATTACCCGATACCGATGCAGATATCATAGTAGCGCCCACTTTTGTAAACCTTCAAGCAGCAAAGGAAGCATTGCAAGATTCAAAAATACAGGTCGCAGCACAGAATATGCACTTTGCCGAAAATGGTGCATACACCGGCGAGATTTCTGCCGATATGCTACTTGCCCTCGGTGTGGACACTGTAATCATCGGTCATTCCGAAAGGCGAGCCTATTTTGGGGAAGATGATGCGCTTTTGTCCAAAAAGGTAAGAACGGCCGTAGAAAAAGGACTTAAGGTAATCTTCTGTTTTGGAGAAGAATTGGAGGATAGAAAATCCGACAAGCATTTTACCGTAGTGGAAAACCAGTTAAAAAATGCCCTTTTTGATTTAGATGCCAGCGCATGGAGTAAAATTGTACTTGCCTACGAGCCTGTTTGGGCCATTGGTACTGGCGAGACCGCGAGTCCGGAACAAGCACAGGAAATGCACGCTTTTATAAGAAAAACTATAGCAGATGGGTTTAATTCCTCCATTGCGGAAGATGTTTCCATACTATATGGTGGAAGCGTAAAACCGGCAAATGCATCGGAAATTTTCTCCAAGCCCGATGTGGATGGAGGTTTGATCGGTGGCGCATCCTTAAAAGCTACAGATTTTTCCGAAATAATTAAGGCTATTTAAAATTTGGCACTTGGTATACCTCGAATACGATTTTAAGATCGACCCGCCCCAACCCGCAACAGATATTTTGATTGCGGAGTTGGGAGAATTGGGTTTTGAAAGCTTTGTGGAAAACGAAACAGGGCTGTTGGCCTATGTTTTAAAGTCGGAATGGAAGGGGGGCATGCTAAGTGAACTGTTCGTTTCCCAAAACCCAAATTTTAAGATAAGTTGGACCAGCAAGGAAATTGAGCAGCAAAACTGGAATGCCGAATGGGAAAAGAATTTTCACCCCATTAAGGTCGGTGACCAATGTATGGTTCGGGCACCTTTTCACGACCCAGCTAAGGTAGAATACGATATAGTGATCGAGCCAAAAATGAGTTTTGGTACGGGACATCATGAAACTACCCATATGATGCTCGAGCATATCCTCGTAAACGATTTTGAGGGTAAATCGGTTTTGGATATGGGGTGCGGTACCGGTGTGTTGGCTATTTTGGCAAAAAAACGCGGTGCTACGGATGTGGATGCCATAGATATAGATGAATGGTGCTATCTGAATACCCAGGAAAATGTGGAACGAAACAATTGTCCCGAAATCAAAACCTATCAAGGAGATAGCAATTTGCTCAAGGATAAAAAATATGATGTTATTTTGGCCAACATCAATAGAAATATTTTATTGGAGGACATTCCGATATACGCAGATTGTTTAGCAAAAGAAGGTACGCTTTTTTTAAGTGGTTTTTATTTGGAAGATTTAGATGCAATATCTTCAAAATGTGCGGCACATGGTTTGGAATTTGAAAAAAATCTGGAGAAGAACAATTGGATTGCAGCAAAATATGTAAATTAGAATAGCATAAACCTCAAGTATTATGGGCACTAGGGAAAAGGAATTGGAAGATGTCCTTCTGGAAGAAGAAACGGTGAAGGAGCACGAGATCGTACTTTTTAATGATGACGTGAATACTTTCGACCATGTTATCGAAACCCTTATCAATGTGTGCGAGCATACGCCCGAGCAAGCGGAGCAATGCTCCATAATTGTTCATTATAAAGGAAAATGTACGGTTAAAACGGGTGAATATTCCTATTTAGAGCCCAGATGCAGCAAACTTTTGCAGGCAGGTTTGAGCGCAGAGATTTTGTGATAGACCGGTTTTACCCTTTTTAGTATTACTATTTTAATTGTTTTAAAAGAATCTGATTAAGCAATAATTTCATGAATTCTTTACCTTGACCTAGAACTTTTTGCCGTCCCACTTCTTTATTTTTAGCCTAAACAACCATAACCAACCCAATAACGCCCATTTTTAAAAATGAGTGAATTTTTTAAGGCAGAACTAAAAGATCGTTTTTTGGAATATGCTTTGGACCGAAACGACTATTTTCAGATCCACACACTTTACGACGAATTTTTACGACCACATTATAGCTTGGAATATGTACAGAGGTTGGTACAGGAAATCCAGAATTACGATTCCACTTTACTGGATGTTATGGGAGGCAATGGAATGGATATGTTTATGTTGGCTTCAACGCCTAACACCCAAGATTTTTTGGACGAAGGAGGGTTTATGAACCTTTATGTAAAAGAGGAGGAAAAATGGGACACATTTTTGGGACATTTATCGAACACTCCAAAGCTCACCAAAGATGAGAGAAAACTGCTCAAGAAGAAAGCATCAACCTCCAAAAGGGAAAAAGCGTTGCTTATCGGTTTGGTCTCTGCGTTGGCAATCAGTTTTTTGTTTACGATAATCAGTATTTTTTCCGAGGTTTTTTTGCGTCCGGAATACGTGCCTGCCGATGAATTTGAACGTAAGATCAATCAATTGAAGGAACAGAGTATTTTGGAAAATCAAAAGCTCAAGAATCAACTGGAACTGACAAAGAAGCAACTGGATTCACTCAAAAATCTAAAAGATTAAAAAATCCGGGAGCATATTACAATTGGCCCATAATCTCGCCAATCTTACGTATGGTTTCCTTGATTTGTTTTTGGTTTACCGAGCAAAACCCCATAACCAGCCCATTGGCATCATTTGGTAAAATATAATATCTGCTCAATGCATGTACACGAATGTTTTGGTCCATTAACTTCTGTTCTATATATAGGTCACTCTGTTTTTTTTTGATATGAGCGATCAAGTGGAGCCCCAAACAGGACGTTTCTAGCTGGAACCAATCTCCTAAAATGGCATTGAATTGTTCTACAAAATATTCTTTTCTATGTTGGGCCGTGTCGATTACCTTTCTTAGGTGTTTGTTTAAATAATCTTTTTGGATAAAAGCGCTCATGGCTTTCTGGTCTTGTCTTGGTACGAACCTGCTGGACTGCTGGTACAGGCCACTTACAGGACCGATCAGTTGTTCAGGTAGAATTATGTAGCCCAACCGCAGGGATGGGTGTATCAATTTATTGAACGTGCCCAAATAGACCACTCTCTCCTGTAAATCCATTCCGAACAACGACCCCAATGGCTTTTCCCAATTACTGAATTCGTGGTTATAATCATCTTCAATGATATAGGTTTCATTCACTGTTGCCCAATTTAACAATTGGAATCTTCTGGACATGCTCATTTTTACACCAGTTGGGTACTGGCAGGATGGTGTGGTGTAAACAAATTTCGGGTTTGTGCAATTAATGCCTTTTAGATTGATTCCTTCATCATCTACCGGCGCGGGTTGTATCACGGCGCCCAAGTTTTTGAAAAGACTATGGGCCATTGGATACATTGGGTTTTCAACTACAATATTGTCATTTTTTTCAAGGAGAATGCTCGAGACCAAAAAAAGGGAATGTAATGATCCAGTGGTAACGATTATTCGATCGGGCGAACAATTAATGTTCCTATATACTTTTAAGTATTGGGAAATATTCTCTCTTAGACAATTTAGGCCCTTCGTATCACTGTAGGATAACTCAGAAGGAGTAATACGTTTCCAATAGTCGTCGATGAGTTTTTTCCAAATTTGGACGGGGAAAATATCCAAAGGAGGTAATCCCGGCCTAAAAGCGACCTCTTTTATGGAATCTTGTCCGGCCCAAAGATTGTTTTCCGAAAAAGCTATTCCTTGTTTGGATAGCTTTGGATGGCCACCTTTATGGTCGAGAGCGGAAATATTGAGCCTTATTTTTTTGTCTTCAGTTGCTCGAACATAATATCCAGAACCTCTTTTGGATGTAATATAATTCTCCACCAACAATAGGTCAATGGCTTTTAAGACGGTGCTTCGGGATATGCCAAGGTCCGTTGCCAGAACCCTGGAAGGGGGCAGTTTGGTACCGTTCTCGAGGGAGCGGTTCAATATAGCTTTTCTGAACGCCGTGTAGAGGTTGACATAAATTTGAGGTTGATTTGCATCCAAAAAAAAGCCATTTCTTTCTAAAAGGCCTTTAATGTTAAAGTGCATAATTGGTATGCTAAATCAAATAAGATTGGTATGCGGAAGGTAGTGGTTTATCTTTTAATTTTCAGTTTTTTAACAAAAGGTTTACAATGCAGTTCCCAAATCCTACAAGTAGAGCTTTGTTGTTCAAGTGCTATAGCGAAGTGGTTTTTACACCTGGCTTGAACGGTTGGACAAGCTTCTTTTTTGAATTTGATAGTTTAAGCTTTCATACTTGCTGGATCAATATCAGGCCTCGGCCTCAGTATCCCGAACCTGTTTTTTACAAACATCAAGACCAATCTAATCACGTTTAAACCTACTTACCAATGCCCATAAACCAAAATATATGCCTGTGTCTGCTTTTACTGTTTTCTTTCACTATAAACGCACAACGACAGATCAATGGAAAGGTAAGTGATGCCTCTGGGCCATTGCCCGGCGCCAGTGTTGTTGTAAAAGGTACCAGTGTAGGAACTACCACCAATTTTGATGGGGAATACACAATTACTGTTCAAAACGGAGCAGATGTTTTGGAATTTAGCTACATAGGGTTCACATCACAGGAAGTCGTTGTGGGCAATCAAAATGAGATCAATGTGCTATTGGTGGAAAGTACAGAGCTTTTGGACGAAGTAATAGTGACCGCCCAGGGAATTAAAAAGTCCAAAAAAGCACTTGGTTATGCCATTGCCAATGTAAAATCAGAAGAAGTTGAAAAAAGGCCCGAAGCGGATTTGGCGCGTACTCTGCAAGGTAAGGTCGCTGGTGTAGCGATAACCCCGGCCGATGGTCAAACAGGCTCATCTTCCACAATTCGAATTCGGGGAAATATTTCGTTGACTGGTTCTAACGCACCTTTGATAGTGGTAAACGATGTTCCGTTCAATGGACTTTTAAGGGATCTAGATCCAAACGATATCGAAAATATAAGCATCTTAAAAGGGTTCAATGCTGCTGTTCTATATGGTAGCGAAGGAAGAAACGGGGTCATCTTGATTCAGACCAAGAGTGGTTCGGCAAAAATAGGCGAAGCTAGCACAACGGTAACTTATGCCACCTCGGTGTACACTAATATGGTGTCCCAATTGCCAAAATACCAAAACACATATTCCAACGGACTGGAAGGGGTACAATTTGGCGCGACGATATTTTCAAACTTTGGACCGGCTTTTTCGGAAATGGACCCAGTACCGCACCCTTATGCCAATATGGGCGATATTTTTCCTGAGTATGCGGACAAAATGATCAAAATAGGCCCAAAACCGGATAACGTGAAGAATATTTTTAGAATGGGAATAGGAACAAATCATTCCTTGACCTTTTCAACATCCAAAGAAAAAGTGGGCTTTAACTTATCGGCCGGATATACCGATGAGTCTGGAGTAATTGACCACAACGATTTAAAGCGTTTTAATTTGAGCTTGGGAGGAAAGGCCCAGCTTGGTGAAAAACTGGATGTTTCCGCAAATATTGGGTATTCGACCAGAAAGGTAAATTTGATCAATGATGAGGATATTTTTAATCTGGTGTTCTATTTGCCCCGATGGATAGATTTAACAGAGTTGCCCTATCAGAACCCTTTGACAGGGGAGTCTGTCTATTACCGTAACGATACCAATCCACTTTGGATTCTAAACAATTCCGGGAATTATGATGATAAAGTCCGTGTTTTTGGAAATGTAACCGCAAATTATCAGCTCTCCAACTCGCTGAATGTTACATACCGCGCAGGTTTTGATTCAGAGAGCTATACGGGCTTCGATTTTTCCAATAAAGGCGGGTATGATGATGTGTATCAGCAAGGATATCTCAATATAGGGGATAGTAAGGAGGTAATTGTAAATCAAACTGCTATACTCGGGTTTAATAAGGAGTTGATCAAAAACTTGAGTCTGGAAGCACAGATAGGGCTCAACAGCCAAATAACGCGATACGTAGGAAATTCATCAAACTCGGATGGTCAAATTGTATATGGATTTTTAAGGCCGAGTAATTTTACCGTAACGGAATCCAGCTACAGCCGTACTAACGAGAATTTGGCTGGTGCCTTTGGTCAATTTCAATTTGCGTACAAGAGTTATTTGTATGCCACAATATCTGGTAGAAACGATTGGGGCAGTACGGTAGAAAAAGATAACCGATCACTTTTCTACCCAGGGGCATCCTTATCGTTTATTCCGACCAGTGCGTTTAATTTTGGAGGAAACACACTTAACTATCTTAAATTTAGGGGAGCGTATGCAACATCATCAGGGTATCCCGCGCCGTATAGAACGCGAAGTACATTGATCATTGATCCCTTGAGGTTTGCCGCTCCCGACGGAACCTATCCGGTAACCAATAGATATAGTACCCGCTACGCCAATCTAAATTTAAAACCAGAACTGCATAAAGAAATTGAGTTTGGTATAGAATCCAAACTGTTTCACAATAGAGCCTCTTTAGAGGTGTCCGTTTATCAACGCGTATCGGAAGACCAGATTGTAGAGTCGCCGGTAGCCCCCGCCACTGGATACGATGATCAGTTTATAAACTTAGGAAGAATAGATAGTGAAGGAATCGAGGTTGATCTAGGTGTCGATATTTTTCGAGGGGATAAATTTCGTTGGAATTTCAGGAACATAGTCACTGCGGACGAATCCATGGTTCGTGAAACCACGCCAACCGGAGCGGATATAAATATCCGTGAAGATAGATTTGCCGTGGAAGGCGAGCCTTTTGGTGTTATAAAAGGGGACTATGCCTTAAGGGATGAGGATGGAAACCTACTGATCAATGGCAATGGCTCGGCGACCAGAGTAGGTGAAGTAATTACCAGTAACGATATTGGCCTGCCTAACAAAGTTATTGGAGATCCCAATCCAGATTGGAGGCTTACCAATATAAATAGATTTGGTATCGGGAGTTTTTCGATCAGTGCTCAAATAGAATACCGCCATGGGGGCGAAATTTACTCCACAGCGGTAAAAAATATGCTTGAACGTGGCGTGGCAAAGGAAACCGAGGATAGAGAAGGGTCATTTGTGTTGCCTGGTTTTTTGGCGGACGATGTTACGGGCGAACCATTATTGGATGCCAATGGAAATCAAATTCCCAATAATATTCAATTAAATAGCGGAAGATTGGGTTATTCCAACTATTACAATGCTAACGATCTTGCCATGTGGGACACGTCGATCTTTAGGCTTAGGGAAGTGGCGGTAGGCTACACGTTGAAACCAAAAAAAGCTGACAGATTGCCGTTCAAAAGAATGGACCTTACCCTTTCGGCACGAAACTTATGGTATGTGGCCCCCAATTTTCCAAAATATATCAATTACGACCCGGAAAGTGATGGTCTGGATGGGGATAGCACCGTCCCATCAACAAAAAGGTTTGCCTTTATTGTATCAGTGTCCTTCTAATTCAAAAATAATTTAAACCACATGCGAAGAACAATAGAATATTTTGGTAGAATAGCATTGATATCCATAGCGTTGCTAGGGTGTGAAGTTTCTGATTTTGACTTACAGGACAACCCTAATTTCCTTACCCCGAAAAGCGCGGACCCTGAATATCTTTTGAACGAAATCCAGTATCAGTTTCAATCCCTAATGGGACTTATGATATTAAATACGGACGATCTTATGCGTTATGAAGCAATGACCGATACCTATGGTGATTTGGTCTCCGTAACAGTATTGGATACTGAATGGGAAAGCTATTTTGAGGCCCTGAACAATTCCAAGACCATAGAAGCTTTGGCAGAAAAGGATGAAACCTTATTATTCCATAACGCCATCAATAAATTGCTTTTGGGATACCTTACCATAACTATGGTGGACTATATGGGGGCAATACCTTACACTGAGGCGGTTGTCCCATCCGAATACCCGAACCCAGGATTGGAAAGCGGTATAGATATTTATAAAAAAGTCCTGAATGATATTGATCGGGCCATATTGGATATTGAGAACTCCACCTTCAACTTTTCTACAGATTTGTTCTATGATAGCGATAAGGATAAATGGATAGCTTTTGCCAATTCTTTTAAGCTCAAGATTTTGGTGCAGACCCGATTGGCGAGTTCTGAAATTGGGGTATCAGATATTGCATTGGCAATTAATGAACTGTTGGAAAAAGATTTGATAGATTCAGAAACTGAAGATTTCCAATACACCTTTTCCACTGTGGAGGAGCCAGAAAGTCGCCATCGTTATTTCCGTAGAGGGTATGTGAGCAATTTTGGACAATACATGGGCAACTATTTTATGTTTATGCTCAAAGATTCCAAAAGCGTTGCGGACCCACGGCTACGTTACTATTTGTATAGGCAGTCCGATTCCAGTCCGTTCAGTATTGTGCCCTATTCAACGTGTTTGCAAGAGTCCAATGTGGATTATTGTTATATCGGGGATTTTTACCGAGGACTGGACCATGGAGAAAGTCGTACTGGCTTTGGAGATAATGAGGAAAGAACAGTATATGGTTTGTATCCCGGAGGTGGAACATTTGATGAGGACCAGTTTGTATCCGCCCCAAAAACCTCTACACATTTGGATGGAGCGGGTATTTTACCCCTTTTAACATCTTCCTTTGTAAAGTTTTTAAGGGCAGAGGCAGCATTAATGCTGAGTACGGGCGAAGACCCGGAAAAACTATTAAGGGAAGCAATACAGGATTCTATGGACAAAGTTCTCTCTTTCGGAGAAGTAGATTCGGACTTTGAGTCCACGGATGAAGAAGTAGAAGCATATATTGATGAGGTTCTTTTCAATTTTAACAATGTGGCCACTAACGAACAAAAACTCGATATAATTATAACGGAGTATTATTTGGCAGCCTTCGGAAATTCGATGGAATCCTACAACGCATATAGAAGAACAGGATACCCTTCTAATATTCAAGTCCCCATAGATAACGATAACCCAACATTCCCACGAAGCTTTCCTTATTCGGCACGGGCGGTAGAGATAAACTCCTCATTAACCCAAAAGCTGAATACAGATAGGGTTTTTTGGGATACCAACCCGGAAGGGTTCATAAAATAACTAGAAAACTTGTCAATATGTATAGAAAAGTACTTTGGATTGTTGCATTGGTGTTGGCTCTATCCTGCGATAATGAGAACAATACTCTCGAGGATATTGCATTCAAGGGTGGTTATATCACATTTGTAGAAGCACCGAACCTTAGTTTTAATATTTTAAAGGTTGACTCGGAAGTGTTTACGGCGACGTTGCAAGACCCGAATCAGAATGCATCAAGCTATACCTTGGATGTATTGTACAAAGATGGCGAAGCGGTCATAGAAGATTATATCGAGATAAGTAGTTTTCCATATACCCTAACATTTGATCTCTCCGATGTACTTGAAGCTTTACAAGTAGAAGAAACCGAAGTAGAGCTAACGGATAGAATAACGTTTGTAGCAACTGTTGTGACCCCAACAGGAACCTTTAATGGAAGGTCGCCGGATTTTGATTTTAATTATATCAACCAAGGTGGACAAACCACAGACCGGTTAAAGCAATCTGAACATAACAATGCAATGGAATTTACCATTGGGTTCTATCAGCCGCCTGGTGTAAAGATCAGAGGAACTTCTTTCGAAGAACCTGCCGTAGCAGGAGATGAAGATGTTTACAATAGAAATGGTACAAACGATGAAACACTCGACCTGATCAATGGACCAAGTCCGCCCTACGTGGATTATGTAGCGCAAGGGTCCGGACCAGATAATGAGTTAGGCTTCGATACCGAGTATTTGGCCATTCCCAATATCAGTACCAGTAGCCTTGGCTTTTCGGAAGAACGCATAGGAGTAATGTCTTTATTCGAGGATTACGAAGAATATCCGGATGGAGTGCAGGGATTCCATTCGGAAGACGCTGATGGCGCTCTGAGAATAACTTTTGATACGGTACATGTTCCCGAAGGGCAAAACAACTCGGGAATCTCTTTTGAAGTTTTCTTTGGGGACACCAGTTGGGAGGACTTGGACGGTATCCACGCCTATGCAAATATAACCACAGACAATGGCGATGAGGTTTTGGAACTAATAAATATCTATAACGATGATGTAGAGGCCGTAGCTGGCCAATGGATGGAGGTAAACAGCGGGTTTCAAAAAGGAATTCGCTCGTATCAATTGGTTGTTCAAATACAATCAGGAGCCACGGCAGAATCGTTCGATTTGGATAATATCATTGTTTATGAAGCTGAAGACTAAACCTCATTAATTGGAGACTTAAATTAAAAGTTATGGATTTAATAATAAAAAGAAGAAGTTGTTCGCAAACAATCATCAGTTTTTTATGGCTATTGTTGGGAGCTATCTCTTGCTCATCCGAGGATAAAGAAAATACTGAAACAGCTGTAGATCTGGACCCCCCTACCATACCAGTAGGTTTAAAGGCCGAAAATATTACACAACGGACATTATTTTTGTATTGGAACCCCGCAGAAGATAATGTAAACGTAAAGAATTACTCCTTGTATCAAAACGGTGAATTTTTAGTGGGGTCGGGCAAGCCATCTTATTATTTGGATGATCTGGTACCGGGAACCGATTATACTTTTCAAGTACTGGCTACCGATGAAGCAGGAAACTCATCTAAACTCAGCGACCCTATCAATGTGCATACATCCGACCCCCTTGTGGCGGAACTGCAGTTTGCCTCCGGTAACTTGGAGGATTACTTAAGGGATTTGCTGGATATTGTGCCGGGTATATCGGCCAAGAAATACAAAGTCCCCACGGACAACGAATTGGATCAATGGGACTCCATTATAGATGCTATTTTGGATGAAGACATCACCAAAGCTGTTGATGAAGCCGTGTATCTAAATTATCAGATAGTGGAGTTTACGGATATTTATTCCTCTCCGAATCAAGTTTACTATATTATAAAGGAATATCAAGAAAGACAGAACTACTGGGGGACTTATGTTTTTAGCAAGACCCCAAAACGAAAAGACTTGGTTTTGGCTGCTCCTCACGTATTGCACGATCAAAAAACTGGATACCAGGCAGCATTCGCCTTTAGAAGGAACGTAGCTAGGGCATTGTTTTTAAGCGGGGCCCACCGATGTGATCAAGAAGGTTCCTCTACATGCGATGGCACAACCAAATCTTGTAGCTCATATTTTGGGGCATATAGGATATCGGATGTTCCACACAATACCAATACTACATTTCAGGTCACAACCGAAAATCTGTTTAATGCACTTCCTTCCAGTGTTTTTGTTCAACTTCATGGATTTGGTAAGGAGCCGACCGATCCTTACGTTATTTTAAGTAATGGAACCAATAAAACACCGGCAAAAGATTATGTGGTTATGCTTAGGGATGCCCTTCTTGAAGAAGATAATACCTTGACCTTTAAAATTCCGCACATCGATCTAAATTGGACACGATATGCAGCGTTCGATAATACCCAAGGCAGATATATAAACGGTTCGGCATCTCCTTGCAGTGTGCCGGCAACAGGGACAACAGGTAGATTTGTGCATATAGAGCAAGAGCGCTCAAAACTTCGGCAAGATGAGTCTGGGTGGATTAAAATCAGTAATGCATTGGGCAAAGTGTTTTAAAATGATAGGTTCAATGACAATTGAAACTATGACTTTGTTAGGTTTCACCTATATTTATGGATGATGAGGCAACTAATGAAACTCTGATCAATTGGGTGTAAAGATTAAATATAAGGTGTTTTGTGTCGGTGCAGTGCTCACATTGCTATTTGTTGCAGCCTGTATCCACCCTGCAATTAAAGCCGATATACTAATTAAAAACGGAACCGTGTACAATGGGATGGATACCGTTCCGAGTATAGTGGATATAGCCGTTAAAGAAGATAAAATCGCTTATGTTGGCAGTGCGGGCAAAGTTCAAATAAACGCTTCAAAAATAATTAATGCCGCAGGATTGACAGTATCACCGGGCTTTATTGATCCCCATACACATGCAACCAACGATTTGGTAAACGAAAATTTGTCGGACAATAAACCGTTTCTTTTTCAAGGCGTAACAACGGTAGTAGTGGGCAACGATGGTAGTAGCCCATATCCATTCGTAAAATATGCTGCCAAATGCGAAGAGCATGGGGTCGGTACCAATGTAGCAGTGTTTGTAGGGCATGGCACGGTAAGGAAAATGGTAGTAGGATCCAGCGACCGTAAGGCAACACAGCAAGAAATAACAAAAATGCAAAAGGTAATCCGAGCAGAAATGGATGCAGGGGCCTTTGGTATGTCCACCGGATTGTTCTATGCCCCGGGAAGTTATTCCGATACCGATGAAATAATAGCATTGGCAGAAGTCGTTGCCGAAACAAAAGGTGTTTATGATACACATTTGAGAGACGAAAGCACATACTCCATAGGATTGATCCCCGCAATAAAAGAAACCATAGAAATCGGAGAAAAAGCGGGTTTGCCCGTACATATTTCGCACATTAAATGTTTGGGAGTAGATGTATGGAAACAAAGTGATTCCATTATAACCATTATTGAAGCTGCACAAAAAAAGGGAATTCAGGTAACCGCAAATCAATATCCATATAATGCATCGGCTACTGGACTTCAAGCTGCAGTAGTACCACGCTGGGCAGAAAGTGGGGGTAGGGATTCGTTGGTTGTTCGTATTAATACCTCTGGGCAAAGAACTAAGATATTGGAAGAAACCAAAATTAATATCGCAAGAAGGGGAGGGCCAAAAACCTTATTGATCGTTCAGTCGCCCAACAAACTGTATGAAGGTAAAAATCTTGAGGAAATATCCGAGATTCATAATATGCCTCCAGAAGAAACCGTCTTTAAAATCTTGGAGGACGGTTATGCAAAGATCGCCTCCTTTAATATGACTAGGTATGACATTGCAAATTTTATGGATGAGCCATGGGTGGTAACAGGTTCGGATGGCGGTTCGGGACACCCGAGAAAGTATGGTTCGTTTCCAAGAAAATATAATACCTATGTTAAGCAGGATAGTGTATTAACTACAGCAGCCTTCATTAACCGAAGCAGTGCAGTAACCGCAGATATTCTTCGGATCCCTAATCGGGGTAAGTTGTTGGAGGGGTATTTTGCAGATATCATTATTTTCGACCCCGCTACTTTTATGGATAAAGCTACTTATGAAGATGCTTTTAAATTGGCCGAAGGGTTAAAATATAGTATCATCAACGGGAAGATTGCCATTGATGAAGGAAAATATACAGGACAAAAAAATGGTGCGGTTCTTAGGAAAAAACAAGAAAAAGGTGTCTAATTCTTTCTAAGACTTAATGCCTGTTTGAAAAATTTGGTTTTAAAGAATTCCACAAGGTAGATGCGGTTGGTTCTAACTTAGTTTTTTTGATGTTTATCGATATTTCAATTTAGGACTTATTGAATTTTACGGATAATTGCCTTTAATTTCAGAATCAAATCGCTAAAAATGTGAATTCGGGTATATTAATTTAAGTAAGCCATTGTTTTTTGTTAAATTGGTCTTGTCTTATCCAAAGAAATCTAAGAGCAATTGTATTGATGGGCGAACCGATTTGCCCTCGTAACCATCCAACTAAAACCAAAAAGATCATGAAAAAAATATTCCTTACACTGATTCTCTTTATTACTTTTTTTAGTTTATCCAATCAAAAAGCGATCGGGCAGTCCCAATTGGATGCCGAAACGGTAAACGATTTAAAAAATACGACCCAGTTCGCTATCGGCGTAAGTGACGAGCGACATTTTAAAGGAGCTTTGAGCATGTACGATTTTTTGGTGGAAAATGGGGTGGAAATAACCGACTACGAAATTGTGGTAAAAGGTAAAATTGTGGCAAAATTGGTAAAGGGATCGGAATTGGAGGTCTTTTTTCAAAAATATAGGTCAAAGGTGCGCGTAAGCCTTTGCAGTGTTGCCATGAAAAAACAAAATGTTACCAAAGAGCAGATTATCGAAGGTCTTGTTCCGGTCCCCACATGGTCCGTCCGAATCTTGCAGTTGCAGGCCAAAGGGTACAACACGCTTACCTATTGAATTCTGATTTAGAAGTATTTGTTTTTCTTTCATTGTAAAAGAATGTTGGCATAACAAATTATTATACTTTTGCTGATTGAATCAATGTATTTAAAATTGGTAAAAGGGCGAAAATCATATGTTTTTGTTGCATTGTTGGCAGTGTATGCTTGGGCGATGGCATTGGGGTATTCATCACTCCATTCGGTCCATGGATCTCCAAAGGCACTAAGTCAACAATGGTACCAATTGGACGATACGTCCGATGGCTTCCAGCACACATTGCCCGCTGTTTATTCCGATTATATTAACAGTGCTTCGGAGAACAATCAACATTTAGGTACAGATAGTCACATTGTCGCAGGTTTACATGGTCTATTGCATCCGATGGTTTCTCATCTAGATGCGCTTCCAATAAAATCACCAAATGGCCTCATTAATAAGAACAAGGCCAATTTACTTTATCCTTTCCATTTCTTTTTTTGAAATCTTTTTGATTTTTCCGTGACATGGATTGTGTCATACACATCTATTTAAGCCCTCACATACGTGCTGGGTTATATTATTTTATTTAAAAAATCAAAAAATGGAATTAGGAACAATTAGTATTGGGGTTGTAGTTATAGCCCTTTCCGCTATGCCATTTGTACTCATGGCAAAAGGAAAAAAGAGAAAACAAAAAGAACTTCTGGATAAATTAAAGAATATAGCTGCATCACTCGGGTCCGACGTTGCCAACGTGGATTATGGACGTAAAATGGCGTTAGGCATATCCAGCGCCAAAAACTATATTTTGTTTTATAAGGAAACCAAAGATAAGATTGTGGAAAAGACCGTGCCTGTAAATACACTACTTAAATGCGAGGTGAATGAGGCAAAGCAACGTGTTAGGGTGAACAAGAGAACCGAGGAAATTTTGGAAAGAATAGAACTTGTTTTTTACTCCAAGGACAAAAGTGCTGCACCGATCAGTTTTGAGCTTTATAATGCAGACGAATATTTACAACTGAACGGGGAACTTCAACTTGCCAAAAAATGGCATGGTATTACCAAAGAAGCGATGGAGTTTTATGCCCATTGATCAAACTGTGATCTTATTTTTAAGGCCTCTGGAATTTTCTGGGGGCTTTTTTGTTGATGGGCCTTAACTGATCTTGTGATTCGTTATTTGATACTTCCTCGGGAGAACCATCGGTTTTGAAATTACATCAACCGTTTGAGCAAAGCTTCTTTTCTTCGTACGGCGACCTCAATTTTATTGCCGTCGGACAGGGTTAAGTATCCGCCCTTCCCTTTATTGTAGGATTCTATGAATTTAAGATGTACCAAATGGGATTTGTGTACCCGGAAAAAATTTTGTCCTTCCAAAAGCTCCTCAAAAAATTTAATGGTCTTGGATGCCGTAATCTTTTTTTGGGTAGCGGTGTAAATATGCGTGTAGTTGGCATCGGACTGCAATCGTACAATGTTACCGGTGTCCACCATAGTAAAACCCTCAATGGTTGGGATTGCTATCCGTTTTGAGGAATCGTTGGTATCTTTAAAGTTATGGAAAAGGACATCAATCTTTTTTGATGTTTCCTTTAAGTTGTTTTGTTGTCGTAGTTTTTGAAGCGATTGGATAAAATCTGTTTTGTCGATAGGTTTTAAGAGATAATCCAATGCCGAAAATTTAAAAGCCTTTAATGCATAGTTGTCATAAGATGTGGTGAAGATTACTTCAAAATCGATTTGGGACAATTGTGAAAGTAGGTCGAATCCGGTGTTGTTCCCCAATTGAACATCCAAAAATAAAATATCGGGGGATTCACGTTCTATTTCTGATTTTGCCTCCTTAATGGAATGGCATCGTGCCAAAACATTTACATCGTTTCCATACTCTTGGAGTAAACCGTCCAGTCGGTTTATGCAATGTTGTTCATCGTCTACTATTATTGCTTTTAGCATAGGGAATTAAAATTGGGCTTCATACGGAAGTCTGATCTCTACACGGACCCCTTCGTTTTTATCAAACAATTTAAGTGATCCTTTGGTATTTTTTAAATGGTTGATAATATCTATTCTATTCTTTGTAATTTTTAACCCAAATGAGTTGTTCTTGTGCGTTTGGCCATGGTTTTTTAATCGTCCTACACCATTATCGTCCACGGAACAAACAAGCATGTCTTCAGCTTTTTTAATGGAAAGGTCTATTTGCCCAAGCCCGTTTTTTGGAGCGATGCCATGCCAAATACTATTCTCTATAAATGGTTGTAAAATAAAAGGTGGTATCAAAGTATTGTCGGTTTCAATGGACTCGTCAATGGTGATGGTATAGGTGAGTTTCTCTTCCAAACGCAAAGCTTCCAACTGTATGTAAAGTTCCATCAGTTCTAGATCTTCCTCCAAAGGAATCCATTTTTTTTCCGAGTTTTCAAGGATAGATCTGGTCAGCTTGGAAAATTTTACCAGATAATCATCCGCTTGTTTGATGTCTTTTCGTGCAATAAAATCGCTTATCGAATTTAGCGAGTTGAATATAAAATGGGGATTCATCTGAGAGCGCAGGGCCTTTAGCTCCGTCTCGGCCACTTTGGCATTAAACTCGGCTATTTTCTTTTTTTCCAAGGCATCTCGCCTACGTTTGTAAAAAACATATCCCAAGGCGCTTATGATCAAGAGCACCAATGTGCCGATCAAATAACCATTCTTCACCAAACGTTCTCTTTTTATTTCTTCTTGGGCTATGGCCTGTTGACGCTCCATTTTGAACTGCATTTCCTTTCGGGTCAGTTCCGATTTTTTTTCTTCGCTCAACACGCTGTCCCTTAGTGTAATATATTCCTTGTAAGCATAAAGTGCCTCGGCCAATTTGCCTTTGTTTTCAAAAGCACTGCTAAGGACTTTCCACGAATCTGCTTGCCACTCCACGGCCCCGATTTCCTTGGAAATGGAAAGGGCGCGATCGGCATTGGTCTCGGCAACTGAAAAATTTTGCAGTAGCGCGTTGATTTCTCCAATACTGTTCAGTGCAGAGGCTTCGATGTATTTGTTGCCGATTTGTTGGGCCAAGTCTGCGGCCTTTTGGTAGTTTACCAAGGCCTTTTCGTGGGCACCTGCTTTTTTTTGGGCCAACGCCAGGTTGTTGGTAATGGCGGCCACAAATAGATCATTGTTCTCTAGTTTGGCCAGTTCCAATGCTTTTTCCAAATACGAAATTCCTTCTTCAAAGTTTTCGGAGTCGTTGTACACAATGGCTATGTTGGAAAGTGCCTTAATTTCATCAGGTCGACTGCCCAATTCCCGGGCAGTATTAAGGTAAGCACGATAATTTTCCAGAGCGCGATCATACTCTTTTAGATCTGCATGTATATTGCCTATGTTGCTCAATAAGCTGGACTCAAGGGGTTTGTCCGATATATTCTTGCTCAGAAGCACTGCTTTTTGATAAGCGTCCAATGCATTTAGGTTGTCTCCCAATACGTAATAGAGGTTGCCTTTTTGCCGTAATCCCAAGGCTTCGCCCTTCGTCCATTTTTCATTTCTAGAAATCGAAATCGATTCATCAATTAAAGGGAAGGCCTCATTCGGGTCAGAATACGTCATTTCAGAAACGGTACGGATCAATAGGCTTGCTCTAACGGTGTCTTGTAGGGTGTGGTTCCGCAACTCGACCTGTAAGGAGTCTAGGGTTTTTTCTTGTGACCGGACTTTAAAAACAATAAGAAAAAGCAAACAAAAACAAAGACTATTTGGTATGGTTGGGCGCATGTTGAGAGGTTGGTTGCTTCCAAATTTAATCCTTTTGTCCAAAAAAATAACCATAAAGTGGGTATTGCGGATATCTACCCATCGGGTACGGTACGGTATTAAATGGGCACGTAGAATAAATCAAGGTGGTGTACTTCGTTTTAAAAATATAGTTTAGAGATTGCTATATACATAAACCATCAACTATATGAAATTTAAAACTATGTACTGCTTGTTATCTGCCATGTTTTTTTTGCTTTTTAGTTGCGATAACAACAACGAAGACGATAATGAGGACACACTGACCACAGCACAAGGGACCATACGTTTGTCAGGAAATGAAACGCAGGTACTGGGAACAAGCTTGACGGTCGGTAATTTGGAAGTTGGCAATGTTGCGTTGTCGGGTACCAATAAATCGGTAATCCTGATGTCGGAAAACATAGCGGTTGTGGATAACGAGCTCGTTTATGAAAATGACCAAAACGGGTTTGTAATCGTAGCTGCGGATTTCTCCACTGGAGGTTCACCAAATATAGACAAAAGTATATCCATGACCATAGTAAAAGATGGTGAAGAATATAGGCATGCCTGCACTTCTCCCTATCAAAACTTTTTTATTGCTTGTGGTGACGGGTATGAGGTTGATTTTGAGGCGAAAACCATTACTTTAGAGGAAACAACGGTAATCAATACCGATACCAATGTGATTTTGACCTTGGACGGAACCATTACTTGGGATTAAAATATGAAGGATAAAATTATGGCAAGATCAATTTTATACATCGTTTTCTGTTTTTTGGGAATTCTGGTCGGCAGAGCACAATCTACAAGTGATAAAGAACTGGTCGTGCTCCAAGCGCCTTCTGACAAATTTGTTTCCATAACATTGCAAACACATAAGGGCTTGCTGCGTTTCGGGGCTTTGAACATGTATCGGGGACAGGCTACTGGACAAAGACAGGGAATACGAGGGGGCAGACCGGTTCGTGGTGCCGGCGACCCTAATGGCATGCAGAAAAATAAAATCGTTGCTTCGGGCATGAACAATTTTGCCTTATTGGTCAGTCTAAAGTATCTACAACCGTTTATGAAAGATTTGGATCGGGAGCGGTTGACCACAATGACCTCCAATATGTCCGAAAAAGATGCGAATTCGGCCTTTTTACAACGGTTTTTAAGGCGTCGGGTGGCTCCAGATCTATGCTTGGCAGAAGAGTGTAAGAATGCCGGCCAAGGCAAAAATGAATTTGAAATTCTTCGCAACTATACGTCTTTCGTCGATAACTGTTTAGACCCACTTTTGGATTGGAGCAAAACTGTTATGAAGAACGATGAGTTGGTTGTTTACCATGTATCTATACTGAATATTGGCGGTACTTATGATTTTGATAAAAAAGGATATACCGTATATCACCTTCTAAAGCTAAATAACATTTTTCCGATGAAGCAGGGCATCTTGAACAAGGTGGAGTTCGAACCCGTGAAACCTTTCGAGTTAGCGCTCCGAAACGCGGTTGATAAGAGGATGGCCATCAAATTTTTACTTCAGATAGATGAACAAATGGCAGAGCAATTTCAGAAAGAAGGGATAAGACATTTGTATGCCGTGAAAAAAATAAAGGTAAAATGGGCGAACAAACCTATGGGGGCTGCTTCTGATCCCTTGGAATTTACATATTCGCACGAAAACGCCGATTTGGAAATTTATACCGACGAGGCACTGACACAACACTTTAAAACATTGTCCCTTGCCGATCTAACTCATTGATTTATGAAACAAATACTATTTATATTCATCGCATTTTCAGGGCTGTTTTCAGTTTGTGGGCAAGGAAAAGAGAAGGTCTACAAAGCCCCTTCACCCAATTTTATAGATCTGTCGCTACAGACGCATAACAACAAATTGCGTTTTGGGGTGCAAGATGAGTATTATTTAAAATCGGATGGTAGTTACGTAAAGCCGAGTGATGCAACGTATATGGATATCGACAAGCGATTCAGTCACAACAATGCCAGTAGACATGCTTTTGCAGAACTTTTAAAGATTAGGTTTAAAGAAGAGATGTTTGCGGCTATGGACAGGGATTATTTTACAGAGCGAACCAATACGATGTTCGAAAAAGATAAAATGTCCCATACCGCCCAGCAACATACTTTGCTTCTTGCTAATGCACTCAGCACCAATGAACACGCAATGAGCTATTTCTGTAATCAAAAAGAAGATTCGGATTGTACATCGAGATTTCCACAAGAAGGATATTACAACGAGCCAAGTAACATAAGGCCATGGGGTGGGAGGGGAGCCACCGATTTTCAGCAACTAAGGGCCTACACTACATTTGCCAAGAACGATTTGCCCGTGATCGTAAAATGGGGAAGTACGTTGCTCCCAGACAATACACTTAATGGTTACTATGTAACCAGGACCCATCTGGGGAAATACGATTTTAAGGCTGGGGGGTTTTGGTTGATAACACATCAATTTTACAATCAAGGATTTTTGTTAAAGTGGTATGGATTGCAGCCTGGCAATTCAGCAGAAAGAAAATTAATGCACCCCAACGGTGCCTCCATATTATTAAAAATGTCGCCTGAGAAAGCCGAAACCTTTTCGGAAAAAGTACAGCAGATACATTTGGTGTTCAATGTGACCGGAAAGTTGAACGGGCTCGAAAGTTATAGGGCAGACCAGTTAAAAACCACATTCAAATTGAACTCCCCGATAATTGAAATCTATTCGGATGACAGCTTGACAAAAAAGGTTGACGAAATTGATATTAATACGATGGTGACCAAAACCAGATAACAAATGATGAGAACCAAAAACACACAAACTATTCTATTGATCTTGTTCGGGGCAATGGTCTTTTTGAAGCCTATTTCTACGAATGCCCAATTTTTTAAGAAATTAAAAAAAAGTATAGAGGATAAGGTTGTAGAAACGGCAAACTCCAAAACGGATAAATTTTTGAACGGGGAAAACAATACTGCTTCAACCGGCCCTGTTGTACAATCTCCACCCAAGGTTGGGACCAACAATCCTGCTGACCAGGCAAAGCCAATCAACGTAAAAAATACTGGCCAGAATCAAGATCAGGAAGTATTGCGATTCCCGGCCCCATCCAAGGATTTTCGTGATATAGTTATTCAATCCCATAAGGGTTTGCCAAGATATGGAGCGCTACATTTCAAGAGAAATACACATAAACTGATTACCAATAAGGCCTATAAGGCTATTTTGGAGATGCGGTTTTTAGAGGAAACGCTCAAAGATATGGACCGTTCAAAACTCATTAAAAATCAACACTCAACAGGAGACCTGAGTAAAAGGAATTCGGAGTTTGCCCAGAATCATGTAAGGATCCTGGCAGGGGAAACGCTATCCGACGATAAATTGAAAGACTACTTTTGTGATTCCGAAGCAGCATCGCCCTGTAATTTCTATAATCCGTCAGGAGAGCGGATAAACGTTTCCTATTGGGGGGGCATGGGTAACAACGAGTTTGCCCAGAACCGCAGTTATACCGGTTTTGTGAAGAATTATTTCGACACTCTAAAGGATTGGAGTAAGACCTTCTATGCCGATGGTAGCGACGTTGCGTATTATGTGGCAAAGGGTATGGTGGCCGAAAAATATGATTTTAAAGAAAAAGGCTATTGGATAGGGAATCTATTTTCCATAGGAGGGGATTTCATACTACATCATTCCAATTTTATACCCTATACCGAGAACGAGAAAGCAATAAGGCACCAACGCAAAAAAATATTCTTGCCCATAGATGCCCAAAAGGCCAAGAACTACAAATTAATTCCAAGGTCACCGGTTTTTGTGGTGTTCAAGGTTCGGGTAAACCCCAAACCCTATAATACGACCTCTGTAACTTGGGAATACGAACTGGAGAGTCCGATCATTGAATTTTACAAAGATGTGGCACTTACCAATAAAATGGGCGAGGTGGATATAAATAGTGCAAATCTTAAACAATAATCAAAATGGGGAATAATCGGGCATATATGTTGATCATGGCGGGGCTAGTGTTTACCATATCGCCCAAGGCCAATGCCCAATTTTTCAAAAAGCTGAAACAACAAGCAGAAGAAAAATTGCTCAAAAAGGCAAACAATGGGATAGATGTTGTTTTTACCGAAAATAAAAGTGGCACTAAGGAAGCTGGGGACGCTAAAGGTCCTGTAACGGTCAAAAACGATCAAGATAAATCGGCATCCCCCAAGGCCGTAGAGCAATCAAAAACCACGTATAACGAATCGGATTATTTGGTGTACAAATCTCCGGACCCTGCCTTTAAGGATATAGTGATTCAAAAACACAAGGGACTTCCCCGATTTGGGGCCGTAGATTTTTATATGAAGCGGGACAACCCCAAGCAGGTAGACCTTTCAAAGGAGGCGGCGGACAAAAGAAACCTCACGGGCTTGGGCTATACGGGTTTTGCCCATTTGGTACGTATCCATATGTTAAAAGAGCATTTTAAGGCGATGGATAAAACGACCCTTACCCAACAGACCAAAGGAAAGATCATAGAACAAGAGGCGAAATCCAGTCTGGCGCAAAAAGTATTAAAAGAGTTTGCTTTTGATATGGGTACCGATGCCTTAAAAAGGGAATATTTTATGAACGATTGGAGCGGCGACGGAAAAAGTCCGTTTGTTCGTAAATGGGGCGGTCACCAGGCCGATGATTTTACCGAGAACGAAAGGTATGTTTCGTTTGTGGACAAGTATTTGGACACCATATTAAAATGGAGCGAAGCCTTTTTTTCGGACGGGACCGAAGATTTTCAGTTGGTGCATGATATAAAGTTTCACGGGCAATATGATTTTGACAAAGGTGGATTCTGGATTCAATTACCTTTAAGAAGCAAATCGATCAAGGTGTCTTCTTTGGATTATTTTTCTGAATTTTTGCCCCAGACACCGTATGGGCAAGAGATTGCCAATAAAACGAGCCAAGTGGAGTATATAAATGGGTATGTCCTCTTTAAGATAGCCCCGGAAAAGGCCGAGGCCCTGATCAATGATAAAAGCGTACTCCTACAGCTTACCATGAAAGTAAGGTCGGTTTTTAAAGATTTTCAAACGGACAACCCTTTCGTGTATGGAGCTCGTTACAGCTATCATTTCTTAGAGCCGGCAATGGAGCTGTACTCTAATGCAGAGCTTACCCAGAAAATTGGGGAAATTGATTTGCAAGACCTAATTTATAAAGGGTCTAACTAACAGTAGGCCAATTTTGTTCAAAAAAGGAAAGTCTTTACGGTGGCTCGCATAAAGGCATAGGCTCGCTTTATCTGGGTTTTTACCGTGTTTACAGATATGCCATTGGCCTCTGCGATCTCAGCATAGCTATGGCCATTGATCACCGAAGCTTCAAAGATCTTTTTTCTTTTTGGAGGTAAAGATTCCATTAGCCTAGAAAGATTAAGTTCCCGTGGGTCAACTTCCATGGCCGGATGGTCGATTACTTCTGTTTCTTTTGGAAGATTTTGAAGTAGAGCTCTTTCTTGACTGGTTTTTCGTAAAAAAGTATAGCTCATGTTTTTTACAGCACGCACTGCATACGCTTGGAAAGATACTTTTAGGGCAATGGATTCATTTTTGTTGATGTAGTATTCAAAAAAATCTTGAACAATGTCGCAGGCAATATTTTTATCCTTAAGAATAGTGTAGGATGTTATCAGCAACAACTCATAATTTTCTTTGAATTGAAGTTCTATATCCACTTTGTCACTATTCAATTTTTCTTTCACTATTGGGGTTACAGGTATTTTGAGATTAGAAAAACCTTCATAAAAATAGTAATTGCTCATTAAATGTGTAAAAAAATTGTCTTACAACCATGTTTTTTTAGAAAAAAGTTAAAATTTAACAAGCAACTGTCACCCTATTGTAAAACTGTCCCTACTTATAATTAGAAAAACACAGTTGTGGAAAAATCAAGACTAAGACAATTATTGCACCGGATAAAATCCTCGGATGTTATTGATCAGGAATTGCTGAAAGACTTGACTCCCGAAGAAAAGGAGTTGGTACAGAAATTACATGCGGAAGGATTGGTGGAAAGTTATTTGGAGGAAACACATTCGCTCAACATCGATGAAGAATGGACACGATTCCAAAAAAGACTGCAAAAGAAAAATGGAGTACAAACACGGGTAGTGCCCTTGTGGAAAAATGTTCTAAAGTATGCCGCAGTGGCCATTGTGCTGTTAGGGGCAACAATTATCTTTAAAATAGTTAAATCTCCAGAACTGCCCGAGCAGCCGGTCAATGGGGAAGTGGTGACCTTAAAAGGAGCCGATCACGATGTTCGGATTATTGATGAGGACGGCAATGGCCAGATCCGCTCTTCAACCGGGGAGCTGATTGCCGAACAAAAAGGGAACAGGATCAAGTACGTATCACAGTCCAGTATCAAAAAATTGGAATACAACGAATTAAAGATTCCATATGGACAAGTGTTCGAACTTGAGTTGTCCGACGGTACCTTGGTTCATCTTAATTCAGGAACGACCATTACATATCCAATAAATTTTATCAAAGGAAAAAATAGAGAGGTATTTATAAAAGGAGAGGCCTATTTTGATGTAACCTCGGATAAGGCCCATCCGTTTTTGGTGCATTCCGATAAAGTAACCGTGGAAGTATTGGGTACACAGTTTAATGTGAGTTCGTATCCAGAGAACCCAGAAATACAAACAGTACTTGTTGAAGGGCAGGTGGCCATGAGAAACTCGGAAACCGATGAAGGGGATATGATACTGACCCCCGGCACCAAGGGATCGTGGAACAAAACAACACTTTCTTCTCGCATGTCCGACGTGGATGTAGACCTTTATACAAGTTGGATAGGAGGTGAACTGGTTTTTAGGGACACTCCTTTTAATGAAATACTCACCATGCTCGAGCGCAGGTACAATGTAAGTATCGAAAACAAAAACACCGATTTAAATAATAAAGTGTTGAACGCCAGATTCAGTGTGGAGATTGAAACTATAGATGATGTGCTTCGATCAATGAAGAATATACTGGGCTACAATTACCAAATAGATGGCAAAACCATACAAATAGAATAAAAAACACCTGATAGTTCCCGAAGCAAATACGAATTCCTATACAACCATAAGAAACCAGGCCAATTAGTCCAACCAGTGTTGGGCCAAAAAACCAATTGGCTTTACTAATAACTAACTTCAAACTCAAATAACATGGAAAAAACCCCAACTAGGATTATTAGGCCAGACCAATCAACGGTCAAAAGGTCCAAGCTTAATCTGTTAACCTTTTTCTTGGCGCTGAGTCTTTTTCAGCTTCAGGCAAACGATCGGTCATCCGAAGTCCCACTAAATCTGCACATGAAAAATGTGACGGTGGAACAAGTATTCAAAAAGATAGAATCGTTGACTACCTACCGTTTTTTGTATGAAAGTGGTATTACTTCTTTAGATCAAAAAGTAACCTTAAAGATAGAGAATGGTGACATTACGGATGTATTGAACACCGTATTTAAAAACACAAAATTGTCCTATGCCATTCAAGGTCGTCAGATAATTGTAAATATAGCTGCGAATCCGCCTACGGCTAAAAAAGCGATGCCCAATGAGGACATTGAGAGCGAACAAAACCAAATCAGTGGAGTTGTTTCCGATAATAATGGAATGCCGTTGCCGGGAGCAAATGTGGTGGAAAAAGGTACCTCAAACGGAACACAAACTGATTTTGATGGTAAGTTTTCATTGACCGTTGCTCCGGGGGCAGTTTTGGCAGTAACCTATTTAGGATTTAAACCGTTGGAAGTGCCGGTAAACGACCAAAGCAACCTTACTATAACCATGGTGGAAGATTCGGAGCAGTTGAGTGAAGTAGTGGTAGTTGCCTATGGTGAGCAGAACCGTGAAACTTTGACCAGTAATGTTTCGTCGGTTAAGGCAGAGGAAATTGAAAACCTACCGGTAGCTAGCTCAGATCAACTTTTGCAAGGGCGTGCTCCCGGAGTATTTGTTTCCACCAACTCGGGCGATCCAGGAGGAGGTGTTTTTGTTAGGGTCCGTGGTTCCTCTTCCATAAGTGGGTCCAGTGATCCACTCTATGTAGTGGACGGAATTCCAATCCAAAGTGGAAACCTTTCCCAAAACGATGTCGGTGGAGCAACGGTTAGCCCAATTGCAGATATAAACCCTGCCGATATTGAATCCATAGATATCTTAAAAGATGCTTCTGCTACTGCAATTTATGGTTCCAGGGCGGCAAACGGAGTGGTACTCATTACTACTAAAAAAGGTACGCGGGACAAGGCCGTGGTCAGTATTGGAGTTTATGGAGGTGTACAGAGTTATGTAAAGAAACCATCATTGGTAACAGGCCAACAGTTCGAAACTCTTATGAATGAGAGTGCCCGTAACAATGGCCGTCCAGAGCCCTATGCCGATCCGGCCAACGCCGTTAATACCAATTGGAACGATTTGGTGGTGAACGATGGAGCTCCCATTCGAAACATAGATCTTTCCGTGAAAGGAGGAGGAGAAAAAGCAAGATACTTTGTTTCGGCCAACAACTATTCGCAAGAGGGATTGATCAAAAACTCTGGTTTTGAGCGTTTCTCAGGAAGGGTGAACATGGATTTTAGGGTAAATTCCAAACTAAACATGGGAACAAGTATGCTATACTCCCGTTCCAATCGGGATATAGTGCCCAATAGCGATAATATTGCCGGAGCCTTTGCCGGTTCGCACTTTTACCCTTCAAATATGGAGGTGTTGGATGCAGATGGCAACTATAATCGTATCCCTACCATTGACCACCCTTTGGCAACGATCAACGATGTGGATATCCAAATGGAAACAGGAAGATTTCTAGGTACCGTTTTTGCCGAATATACCTTTTTGCCCGGGTTGAGGTTAAAATCTTCATTTAGTGCGGATTATACCAATAATAGGGAAACGGAATACCTTAATACCAATACAAATGCGGGTAGTGCCGTACAGGGAAGTGCAGATTTATATACCCTCGATGATTATAACTGGATTCAGGAAAATGTTTTGAGTTATCAGTTTAATTTGGAAAAAAATGCATTTAATATTTTGGTGGGTAATTCCGTTCAAAAGTCGATCAGAAGATATGGTTTTTCGAGTGGGACCGGTTTTCCTACCAACGATTTTAGACAAATAAGCTCAGCAGCTATTTTAGATGCCAGTTCAGGGAGCACGAGCTATGGATTGGCCTCCATATTTTCGAGGGTCAATTATAATTTTGATCAAAAATATTTGGTCACATTAAACTTAAGGGGCGATGCCTCATCCCGATTTGGAAAGGACAATCGTTGGGGAATTTTCCCAGCGGTAGGCTTGGGATGGGTCATATCCAAAGAAAAATTTCTACAGGACGTTAAGTTTTTGAACAACCTAAAGTTTATGGTGGGCTACGGTATCACCGGTAACCAAAGTGGAATTACCGATTTTAATTCGGTCGGTCTTTGGGAAGGAGCTGCATACACCTCTGAGCCAGGCGTACGTCCTCTACAATTGGAAAATCCTTCGCTCAAGTGGGAAACTACAAAGCAGACGGATATCAGTATGGATATGACCATGTTCGATAACCGAGTCAACTTTACGGCCGGCTATTATTATAAAAAGACCGAAGATCTATTGTTGGAAGTACCTGTGCCAACTACATCCGGATTTGAGTCGGTGATCCAAAATTCGGGAGCTATCCAAAACCAAGGTGTGGAAATAGGTCTGGGTGTGGAAGTATTCCCAACGGATAATGATTTGACTTGGTACATCAATGGAAATATTTCCGGGAATAGAAATAAAATTTTAGATCTGGCAGCTCCTTTCAATGTGTACAACAGGGATTTGTTCCGATATGAAGAAGGTGCACCGATGTATTCCTACTACATGCACAAACAATTGGGCGTAGATCCACAGACAGGTGATGCCATTTTTGAAGATTATGATGGGGATGGAGAATTTTCAACCAGCTCCGACCGATATATTGTTGGCGATGCCAACCCGGACTTTTTTGGAGGACTTACCAATACTTTGAAATACAAGGGAGTTGATCTTAGCTTTTTCTGGCAATTCTCCTACGGAAACGAGCAATTGAACTTTACACGCTTTTTTATGGAACATGGCGGTAGTAGGGGTACCAACTACACGACTTCGCAATTGGCCAGATGGCAACAGCCGGGCGATATTACTGATGTACCAAGAATGTCTGCGGCCAATTATGCATCGGATCTTAGACCATCTCGATTTGTGGAAGACGGTTCCTATTTAAGATTGAAAAACATATCATTGGGTTATACTTTGCCATCTTCGATCACGGAATCTTTAAAAATGTCAACGGCAAGAGTATATGTTTCAGGTCAGAATATTGTGACCATTACAAATTATTCGGGATTAGATCCGGAAGTGACTGCAACTGCAGATACATCATTGACCCAAGGAGTTGAGTTTTTTACCACTCCTTCCCCAATGACGATCATGGCAGGTATCAACCTAAGTTTTTAATTGAAAAACAAAGAAATAGGAGTGAAAAACTTAAAAAAAAATAAACCAATGTATAAGACCATAAATATAAACGTGAAGACTTTCCTGAGATATACCACCGTGCTCGGATTGTTGATAACCACCGCATGCGATGATATACTGGAGAGGACACCTGAAAATCAAGTGGAGGAAGCTTCAGTGGTTACCGATGAGACCAGTGCCCGTGCCGCGGTAAACGGTATGTACAACGAATTGCAAAGCTCGGACTACTACGGTGACAATTTCCTGATCATGGGAGATGTATCGTCCGATATAGCCCAAAGTATTGGAACTTGGGATTTTTATCGTGAAATGGACACTTACGAAGTATCGGCCGCGGGGAATACCGAGAACGATAATTTTTATAAAAGAGCCAATTCTGCCATTAATATTGCCAACAATGTGCTCAAAAAAGTTGCAGAATTGGATAATATCACCGACGAAAGCAAGGATGCAAAATTGGGCGCAGCATATTTTATTAGAGCGTTGGCCTTGTTCGACTTAAACCGGGTGTACGGAGGTGTTCCCGGGGTGGTAGGGACCATGGGTATGCCAGTAATAAGAGAGGCAACGGGATCTATCGAGGAGATCACCTATCCAGAAAGGCCCGCACTGCTGGATTCCTATTTGGCAGTAGAAGAAGATTTGTTGAACGCTATAGAGCTGTTGCCGGATACCAACGACAAAACAGTGGCATCCAAAGGAGCGGCACGGGCATTAATTTCTAGATTGTATCTGTATTTAGAATACTACGAAGACGTAATCGATTATTCAACAGATGTAATTGCTGACCCTAAGTACACACTAAACCCAAATTTTTTGGACATATTTGTCACCAAATCCAACCAAGAATCGGTTTTTGAACTCGATTTTAACACTACCGATCAAAGTGGCATCCGAAACTGGTACAATCCCAATGGCGGCCGTGGGGATTTAACCTCGCACCAGGAGTTTTATTTGGAGGCTTCATCCGATCCAATGGATGTTCGCGGACAGTTATTTGGATTTTCCGAGTCCAACGGCAATTTTCAAATCAAATATCAAAAAGCAGGCGGACTGGATAACATCCATATCATCCGTATTTCCGAAATGTATCTAAATAGGGCAGAGGCCTTGGCCCAGACCGATGACCTTGATGGGGCAATCGACGATTTGAACGAGGTTAGAACTAGAGCAGGTATTGATGCCATTGCAGTTACCCCAGCAACTAAACAGGAAGTTTTAGAGCTAATCTGGCAAGAAAGAAAACTGGAGTTTGCCTTCGAGGGACACCGTTTCTTTGATTTGACCCGAACAGGACAGATTATGGATGTACTTCAAAATATCAACAGAAACAATGGGCCGGCGGTAAGCATTCCAGAAATCGGAAGGGCAGTTTTTCCAATCCCAAGATTTGAACTCGATGCAAATCCAAATCTCGAGCAAAACGAAGCGTATCGCTAATTTATCTAACCAATAAAACAACAATTATGAAACACTTTAAAAAGATAAAATATATTGCACTAAGTGGTTTGGGCTTCTGTATCTCACTTTTGGGTACAAATGCAAAGGCGCAGAACAAACCTTTGGACACTACACTTTTTAAATCCATGGAATATCGCGTAGCAGGGCCATACCGTGGCGGACGTTCCATTGGTATTGCAGGTCACGCGGACCGACAGAACGAATACTATTTTGGTGCTACCGGCGGAGGACTTTGGAAAACCACCGATGGAGGTAACACATGGGACCCAGTTACCGACGGACAGATCAATTCGTCCTCTGTAGGCGCGGTGGATGTGGCCGATAGTGACCCGGATATCGTATACATTGGTACGGGAGAGTCAGAGTTTAGAGGCAACATTATGCAGGGTGATGGTGTTTACAAATCCACCGATGCGGGAAAAACCTGGGTACATGCCGGTTTAAAAGATTCGCAGACCATTTCGAGGATACGGATCCACCCGACCAACCCCGATATTGTATATGCAGCAGTTTTGGGTCATCCTTTTGGCCCAAACGAAGAAAGAGGTGTGTTTAAAACCACAGATGGAGGGGACACCTGGAAAAAAATCCTGTACAAGGGCCCAAAAGCAGGTGCGGCCGATTTGATCTTGGATCCTTCCGATCCAAATACGATTTACGCTTCTATCTGGGAAGTATACAGAACCCCGTGGAAAATGTGGGGAGGTGGTGGAGCATCTGCCCTGTTTAAATCCACCGATGGAGGTGAAAGCTGGGAAGAGCTGAGCAATTTACCAGGAATGCCAGAAGCTCCGATCGGTAAAATAGGGGTAACTGTATCCCCGGTAGATTCCAACCGTGTTTGGGCCATAATCGAAGCCAATAACGGCGGTGTTTTTCGTTCCGATGATGGGGGGAAAACTTGGAAACAGACCAACAACGAACGAAAATTGCGTCAGCGGGCATTTTACTATACACGTATTTATGCAGATCCAAAGGACAAGGATGTGGTTTATGTGCTCAACGTAAATTTCTGGAAATCCACCGACGGTGGAGAAAAGTTCGATACAGAGATTAAAGTGCCGCATGGCGACAACCATGATCTATGGATAGACCCTAACAATCCAATGCGTATGGCACAGGCCAACGATGGAGGAGGAACTATTTCGGTAAATGGCGGTAAAACCTGGACAGATGAAAATTTTCCGACCGCTCAACTTTACCATATTACTGCGACGAACGATTTTCCATATTTTGTGGCAGGTGCCCAGCAAGACAATAGTACCATTGCTGTCCCGAGCGAAGGGTGGAACTTTTTAACGGCAAGAACAAACACTTTAAAAAAATCCACGCCCCATTATGCCGTTGGTGGAGGTGAGAGCGGGTATATAACCCAAGACCCGGAAGACTTGGATGTTTTCTATGCCGGTAGTTATTCCGGAGTACTTACCCGCTATAATAGGAGAACAGGAGAAAGTAGGAGAATTGAGCCATATCCACGTTATTTTATGGGTGAACCGGCAGAAACTTTGCCCGAGCGTGTACATTGGACCTATCCTATAGTATTTTCCCCACTGGATTCGGATAGACTTTACGTAACTTCCCAACACGTATGGGTCTCCAACGATCGTGGGCAATCCTGGGAAAAAATCAGTCCAGACTTAACTTATGCCGACCCGGAGACCATGGGGGAAAGCGGAGGGGTCGTTACCCTGGATATGAGTGGTCCCGAATTATATGCCACTGTTTATGCATTGGCACCTTCGTACCATGATGTGAATACTATTTGGGCAGGCTCAGATGATGGAATGTTGCACATTACCCGAAACCATGGTAAATCTTGGGAAAATATAACACCTCCCGATGTGCCGAAACACTCAAGAATCAGTATTATCGATGCTTCAAGGCATGATGCCGGTACAGCTTATGTTGCCATAAAAAGGTATCAAATGAACGACCGTGCCCCATATATCTACAAAACTACCGATTACGGTGCCACTTGGACCAAGATCATCAATGGTATTGCAGAAGGTCATTATGTACATGCCGTTCGAGAAGATATACAAGTGCCCGGATTGCTTTATGCAGGTACCGAACACGGAATGTATGTGTCTTTTGATGCGGGGGAAAATTGGAAATCGTTCCAGTTGAACCTACCCGATGTAGCTGTGCGCGATCTAGTCGTTACCGAAAAGGACATTGCTATTGCAACCCATGGTAGATCTATGTGGATTTTGGATGATATATCCCCGATACGTGAGTACAAAGAAGATATTTTACAGAAAGATCTGCATGTGTACACCCCGTATTATTCAGTAAGACGAGTGCAAGATGCTGTTTTTCAGTACTATTTGGGTAAAGAAGCCAATGAGGTAACCATCGAGATTTTGGATGGATCCGGAAATGTAATCAGAAAGTTTGCCCCCAAAGATCCTACCGAGGAAATGGCAACCGAAGAGAAGGATAAGAACGAGGAAGAAGAAGGCAAGAAGAAAAAAGATAAGGATGTGCCCACTACTCACATGGGGCTGAACACCTTTAACTGGGACCTTCGTTATCCAGGCGCCACTGTTTTCGATAAAATGATCCTGTGGTCTGCACGCCCTAAAAGAGGTCCAATGGCCCTTCCTGGAAAATATCAGGTAAGGATAACCGCAGATGGCAAAAGCGAGACCAAAGAATTTGAAGTGAAAATGGATCCAAGGGTGAAGAACGTGAGTTCGGCCGATCTTAAAAAGCAATTTGACCTTTTAATGAATTTAAGGAACAAATTAAGCGAGGCCAACGAAGCTGTTATCGCCATCCGAAAATACAAAAAGGAAATGGGGGACGATATCAGAAAATCCACATTAAAAAAATTGGATGCCATAGAAAGTGAATTGTACCAGGTTAAAAATGAAAGTAATCAGGATCCTTTAAACTATCCTATAAAATTGAACAACAAGTTGGCCAGCCTTAGTTTAATAGTGGATAGCGCAGAATCAAAACCTACCAATGGTGCCTACCAAGTTTACGAAGAGCTGAGTCAAGAACTGGCAAAATTATTGGACGAACTGAATGCGTTGAATTTGGAGAAAAAAATGGCGAAGAAAATCAAGGGTTAAAATGAATTAGCTAAACAACAATCCAAAACCTTATACGTAAGGTGTTAAGTTTTGACCTCTTGTTTATCGATTGACCCAAAACTTCAATCGTAACGATCCCCCTAATTTTAGGGGGATCATTTTTTTTTCAAGGTTGGTAATGGGGGGTTCTATAGACTGGTTATTGTAGTATAGTTTACAAACGTAATTCAGTGAATGCGCAGGATATGCTTCATTTTTTGCGGGGACAAATACTCAAAATAACGATGGGTAACTTCGAATTTAGTATTAAAAATAATTATGGATGGAAGCGAAAAAGGGTGATTTGTTCTTGAAGCAAGAAGAATTGGGATTTCATGTATAGGTGCTCTTTCCAAACCAACTTGCTTGTTCATAAATGTCTCTCCCGCAAAAGTAATGGTGTCGGTACTCTCTGCATTCATTTTTACGGCATAATACTCCCTGTTCAATTTGGTGATTATCTCCTTGTCCCGAAAAGCAACTTTATCCATCTTTTTACAATAGGCACACCATTCGGCATAGAAATCGACGAAGACTTTTTTAGGGTTTACGGCCAACGAATCTTCTAACTGGCCAAATGTTATCCAGTTGATTTGATCGCTTTTTTGTGCTGTTATGTTTTGAGACAGTAACAGTAAAGAACATATTCCGAGCCATGTTTTAACTATCATACTATATGTTAATGTAACTTTCCAATTTTGATTCCTGCAAATACGGATCTTGGGGCAGCGGGTCCATAGACATAGTCCGAGTCACGGGTCGGTCCCGAATCAAAATCGTTCTGATAACTGTCAAAAATATTTTTGACACCTCCAAAGAGGGTGATCATAAAATCATCGTTAAAATCCCAGTGACTTTCCAATTTAATATTGAGGTCAAAAAAGGCATCTACTTCATTTAACTGTAAAAATCCAGTATCACTGATGACCAAGGGAACGGTCATTCTACCTGTATAGGTCCCGGTAAGGTCTATATTGAAAGCTGTATTCGGAATCCAAGAGGTATTCGCGTAGCCATATAGATTAGGGTTTCGGACAAACTCATCTATGATGATGTCGGTTTCTCCAAGGGTGCCATCACTTTCAAAAAGAATTTGAGTATTATTATATTTAGATTGTTGCAATGTGCCGCCCAACTGAAACCGCCACTTAGGGTCCGGCGAAAGCCCCAATTCAAAATTGGAGCCATATACTTTTGCCCCAGAACCATTTCGAACTTCTTCCAAAATAGAACCATTGGCAAGCGTGGCGCCTGTACTCACTGTTGTAAACGGATCTTGTATGGTGGTGTAAAATCCTTCGAGCAGGGCATCGAATTGCAGTAGACCCTTGGTTTTGGAATAATTTAATGAAGCTGTATAGGCATTGGAATATTCGGTTTCCAGGTCATCCGACAGAATAACAAACAATGGCTCGCCGCCCACACTGGAAATATGAAGGTCCTCGTTAAATGCCTGAGGTGCCCTAAAGCCTCGGGCGTACCCTCCGCGAAAACGCAATTCATCCGTAAAAAGATAGGATATGGTCAACCTTGGGGAAAGAACGGTTTGACTAATATCCACATCTCTGGAAATATTACCAATGGTATAAAGACCATCAACCTTTATGTTATCTAATCGAGCTCCCAACAGGGCAGTGAACTTTTCGGTAGGTTTCCATTCGTATTGTGCATAGGCCCCCAATGAATTTACACTTTGATCTACACGTCTATTGTATCCAGGTATGCCATCTTCTGTGTTGCTATGGATGTATTCCGATCCGGTCGTTAGCACATCACCGTTTTTAAAGGTTTTGGTGTATTGTATGCCATTAACCCAAGCAAGGTCCTTGGTGCTACCGTAGGCATTGTTCGCCAAGGTACTATCTTGACGTGTTCGGCCACCCCCTAGACCTCCGTAGTAACTCTTTCGGTTGGTGTACGATGCCGAAGTGTAAACTTGGAACTTATTGGAGCGATCCTTACTGTTTATTTCATATTCTGTACCGCCTATAAAAGTATCGTGGTCTAACTGTTCTGTGATATCGGTAAACTGTGGGGCCAAATCCAGCCGGTTACCTCCTCGTCTAAATTCTTTTATGGCATTTAAGTTGATGGAAATCCTACTTAGGTCACTTGGTCTGTAAAATGCTTTTGCGCCAACGGTGGTGTTCCGTAGTTCCACCATTTCGGTAAAGCCATCATCATTGGCATCGTAGGCATCTCGGTTACGATACGCGCCAAAGAGTGTTATACCGCTATACAGGTCATCGGATATAATAGAGGCATTAAAGTTTACATTACGGTCAACTGCGTCCCTGTCTACCAACGCCAAATTGCTGCCAATTTCCCAAGTATTCAAAACAGGATCTTTGGTTATAACATTTACGGTTCCGGCAATTGCATTGGAGCCATAGAGAGCGGAACCTCCGCTTCTTACAACTTCTATCCTTTCGATTATATTCGTAGGGATCTGTTCTAGTCCATACACCCCCAATAAGGATGAGAATATGGGCCTGCTATTGAGCAATATTTGCGTATATCCACCTTCGAGGCCGTTTAATCTAACTTGGGTAAAACCACAGTTTTGGCAATTGGTCTCCACTCTAACACCGGGAGCAAAGTTCAATCCTTCTGCGAGGGTAGGAGACTGGGTCGCCGCCAATAAGCGGGGTTTAATGGAAGAAACAACAACGGGAGTGCTTTTTCTTTCTACTCGGTTTCTTGTGGCACTTACCACTACTTCCTCGAGTCCCAGCGCGTCCTCGATCATTTCAAAATTGAATTGTTGTTTTTGAACTGGATTCACTTCTTGCCGTAAGGTTCTGTATCCTTGGGCCTGAACAACGATTGTGCCAACTGTAGTTGGGACTTCCAGTTCGTAATATCCGTCAAAATCTGCACTCGCACCTTGGGTATCGCCCTCCATATAAACTGTAGCAAAGGGTATTGGATTGCCATGCGACGTAACAGAACCGGATATTTTTATCCTTTGGTTTTGGGCCGTTAACATCGATGTGAACAACAATAGGAGGGGAAATAAGTTTTTCATTTGAATACAAAGGTTTAATGCGATGGTTTAGAAATTATACCACGGATATGGTCAAAGGTCAATAAGGTTTTGGAATCAATTATTCCATAAGATGGACTCTTTGGACGGGCCATTCGTCATCATAGCCACTTTGCCATTTTTTGGTAGAAAGCTCCTCGTCTGTAGCCAAGCATGCGTTCAGGCTCTGTGCAATCAACTGTTGGTCCATGTTTTGCCCTATAAAAACAATTTCATTTTTTCTGTCACCGAATTTTGGGTCCCATTCTGCTTCTATTTGCTGTTGATTTTGTGCAAAGGACATAAACTGTATCCTTTTGTTGAAAGGCATACTGCTCCACCAAAGCCCTGCGCTGTCGGCTCTTAACGAACCTCCGGCCTGACTCCATACCAGAGCTTGTTCCGGTCTTGAGGCAACCCAGAACAAACCCTTGCTCCTTATTATGGTATGGGGGAATTTTTGTGAAACATAGTCCCAAAATCTTATGGGATCGAAGGGCTTTTTACTTCTATAAACAAAAGAACCTATCCCATACTCCTCGGTTTCCGGGGTGTGTTCTTCCTTATTTAATTCCTCTATCCATCCGGCACTTTGTTCAGCTTCTTCAAAATTGAAGAGTCCTGCATTCAAGATTTTATTTGGATCAACTTTGCTAAAACTGGATTCGATAATACATGCGGAAGGATTCAATTTTTGAATGGATGCTTTTAGGACTCCCAAATGCTCTTCGGAGACCAGGTCTGTTTTGTTCAAAACGATTACATTGGCAAACTCTATTTGATCGGTCAGTAGGTTTACGACGGTTCGGTAATCACCTTCAATATCAGTAAGGCTCCTGTCCATAAGGGTTTCGGGACTTCCAAAATCCTTGAAAAAGTTGAAGGCATCCACAACGGTGACCATGGTATCTATATAACTAAAACGGGAAAGATCTATTCCCTGTTCCTCGTCCACAAATGAGAAGGTCTGCGCAACAGGCACAGGTTCGCTGATACCTGTACTTTCGATCAATAGATAATCGAACCGGTTTTCCTTGGCCAAGCGTTCTACTTCGATCATTAGATCTTCGCGCAATGTACAGCAAATACAGCCATTGCTCATTTCTACAAGTTTTTCTTCTGTTCTGGATAAGGTGTTTTCGTTTTTAACTAATTCAGCGTCAACATTAACCTCGCTCATATCGTTTACGATCACAGCTACCTTTAGGCCGGCCTTATTGTGTAAAATGTGGTTGAGCAATGTTGTTTTACCGGCCCCAAGAAATCCACTTAATATGGTTACGGGCAATTTGTTGGTTTTGTTCATGTTTTATTGTGGGTATTTTCTAGACTATGACTACTAGGGTAGGCCATGTTTCTCATTTCCTTTTTCTGCGTTCAAACTTTACCGATAACAGTTTTATTCTCCGTTTTCTTTGTTGAGCGCATTAAGGAATTCATTCCTGGTTGCTGGTTTTTCAAAGTCTCCACCATATTCGATGGTAATGGTTGAACTGGATATATCCTTTATGCCACGGGAAGAGACGCAAAGGTGCTTGGCCGTTATCATTACAATTACACAACGGGTGTTCAATGTTTTTTGTAAATCTTCCAAGATTTGCTTGCACAATCGCTCCTGTACTTGAGGTCTATGTGCATAATAGTTCACCAACCTATTTATTTTGGATAGGCCTATTACCCTTTCGTTGGGAATGTACGCCACATGCGCATGACCGGTAATGGGTAAAAAATGGTGTTCACAGGCAGAATCAATGGTGATATTTTGTTCTATCAGCATTTTTTTATACCCATACTTGTTCTGGAATGTGGAAAGTTTTGGCTTGTTTATAGGGTTAAGACCATAAAAGAGTTCCTTAACGTACATTTTGGCAACGCGGTACGGTGTTCCGGAAAGACTGTCGTCGGTCAGATCCAGCCCTAACTCTTCCATTATCTGTTTAAAATGTGCTTGGATGTTTTTTATTTTTTCCTCATCACTTTTGATAAAAGCATCATCTCGTAAAGGAGTTTCTACAGAAGAGGATAGGTGCATGTCCCCTATTTCCTCTATAAGCGCTGTTTTATTTTTTTTCATATACCTATTTTGATAGGGAAAGTATGCTCACATTAAAATAACGCGACACAGTCGCAAAAATAGATAACTACAATTTAAATGCAACATAATCGCAATAATATATTTCCCATTTTCATTATTGGTACGTCGGGTTACCAACTATTTTCTGCCATTTAACCCCATAAACCTGCACTCCTGTACTTTTCCTGTACAGAGTAGGATGATTTTCATTGCTTTGTATCAAGTTATTCATCAATCAAAAAACGAACAAATGAGAAAAGGAGTAATTGCAAAACTTGTATTAGTATTGATTTTCACTAGCTGTGCATCAAAAAAAACCAATGAACCCATTGTAAAAGATTACCAAATGGGAGAAAAATGGACTTGGAAATGGGAACGAAAAGTAGATGGTGAAGTTCGGGCAGAAGGCGAGGATGTACAAGAAGTTGTTAAATACAAGAGTACCTTGGGGCTGTGGAACGGAGCGGATACCCTTCAAATTCCTACTGAAATAAATAAAAACCAGAGCAGTACACCATTTAGGAGTTGGCCTTTGCAAGTAGGAAAAAAATGGAAGTATGTTTCCGAATGGGCGAACAACGAGGGAACCACCGGAAAAACCAGTCAGGATGTTGAAGTTGTTTCCTTTGAAGAACTGAATGTAGAAGCAGGGAAATTCGAGGCCTATAAAATTGAATATAAAGGGATTGTGACAAATTCAAGAGGTTTTAAGGGTGAGATGACCGATATTTGGTGGTATGCCCCAGCATTGAAAACATACATCAAACATATAAATGATGATGGTTATGGTTTGTATACCAATGAATTGACCAGTTATTCAAAAGTCGGCGAGTAATATTTTTTAGTATAAAGTACATTTCAAATAAGAGCATTGGAAAATAAAGGCACACATATGGGATTATCACTTTATTGGAAATGCCAACTTATAGGTTGGGGCATGGTATCCTTGTTGTGGCTTTATATTGCACTGGACAGAGACCAATTTACCGTTTCCCATGCCATGATCAACTATGTGCTCGATGTTTCCATCTGCATTGGGCTTACCCACGCATATAGGACCATAGCATTGCATTTTAAATGGAATCAAATGGGCATTAGACCATTGTTGAAAAAGCTCATACCGTCCATATTGATTTTGGCCGTTTTGTTTATGCAGCTCATGAATTTAAAAACATCGGCATATATCTATTTGGTCAATGAGGTAAATGTCTTTGTGGAAAATATCTTGGTTTGGAACCCGGTTTTGATCACAGGTTTGAGGCATATGGCAATTTGGGTACTGGCCTATCACGCGTATCATTTTTATATGAGAGAAGTAAATACGACAAAAGTAAATGCCCAACTTACCATCAAAGCAAAGCAAAGTCAGTTGGATAATTTATCGGCACAGCTCAATCCTCATTTCTTGTTCAATTCTTTGAACTCGATCAAGGCGCTGGTTGTTGAGAACCCGACCGGAGCAAGAAGGGCCATCGATTTGTTGTCCGATCTATTGCGTACATCGCTCTACGATAAGGAGCACTTGACCATTTCCATAGCCGAAGAAATGGCTTTGGTAAACGATTATGTGGAGTTGGAAAAGCTTCGGTTTGAAGAACGATTGACCATTAAAATGAACCTTGACAAATCCCTCGATAAAGTAAAAATTCCACCTTTGAGTATCCAACTATTGGTGGAGAATGCCATAAAGCATGGCGTGGATAAACAAATACAAGGAGGTACGGTAGATATTTCAGTCCAAAAAAAGGAAGGTTATGTCGTGGTTCAGGTAAAGAATCCTGGGGTCTTCTTAAAAGGAGAAGATGCGGGAGTAGGGCTTAAAAATCTAAGTGAACGCCTTTTGTTGCAATATGATGGTCTAGCGAAGATCGAGATTGAAACGCCTTCGGAAAATGTGGTTCTGGCCACTTTACTAATTCCAATTGAACAATAATGGGCAATTATAGAACATTGATCATAGATGATGAACGCTTGGCTCGTGAAGAGGTACGAAGAGCACTGGAACACTATCCGGAATTTACCATAATTGGGGAGGCAAACAATGTGGAAGTAGCCAAAGTATTGGTGGAAAAGGAACAGCCGGACCTCATTTTTTTGGACATCCACATGCCCGGAAAATCAGGTTTTGATTTATTGGAGGAGTTGGGAACTGTCCCAGAAGTGGTGTTCACGACTGCTTATGATCAATATGCGGTTCAGGCCTTTGAAGTAAATGCACTGGATTATTTGGTAAAACCGCTTCGGGAAGAACGTTTTGCCAAGACTATCGAAAAAGTAAAGCTTGAGTTTAAAAAGCAGGAAGAAGAGCAGAAGGTACCCTTGGCGAGCCATCAAAAAATCTTTATTAAAGATGGTGAAAAGGTGTACTTTATTGCATTGGCGGAGGTTAGTTTAATCGAGTCCATGGACAACTATGCGCGGCTATATTTTGGTGATGAAAAACCTATGATCAAACGCTCGTTGAACCAATTGGAGAAGAGATTGGACCCTGATATCTTTTTTAGGGCAAATAGAGGTCAGATCATCAACACCGAGTACATTAAGGAAATTCAGCCCTATTTTAATAACAAACTACGACTTGTATTGACCACGGGGGAAATTGTTGATCTATCGAGTAGGCAATCCGTAAGCTTCAAAAAACGAAATAGTTTGTAGCTATTTACAAACAATCACATTCAAAAACGAACAAAAAAAGCAAACAGCAGTAGGACATCTATGTCCCAATCCTAACATCAATCAAAATGAAAAAATCAATCAGTTTAATAGCTTTTGGTATTGCAATAGTCCTTGTTTTTTTTGCTGCATGCAAGGAGCAAAATCAAGTTCGGCCCCCTAGAATCATTACTGAAAATAATTCATCCTATCTGGTTCAGGATAGTATCTTGATCCCAACAGCCGATGGCGCAAATATCCATGCGATAATCGTTCGAAATTCCGAATTGGAGGAGCCAGCCCCAACTATTTTGTTCCACACCATTTATGCCCGTAAAAATGACCTGGACAGGGCAAAAATGGCGGCCGACCATGGGTATATAGGTGTGGTTTCGTACACCCGAGGCAAAGGATTGAGCCCGGATTCGATTGTACCCTATAAATATGAGGCAAAAGATGCGTATGAAGTAATCGACTGGATCAGCAAACAGGATTGGAGCAATCAAAAAGTGGGGATGTACGGTGGAAGTTACGTGGGGTTTACCCAATGGGCCGCGGTAAAATACAAGGTGCATTCAGCGCTTAAAACTATTGTGCCCTCCGTTTCGGCAGCACCCGGTATAGCCGAACCTATGGAGAATGGCATTCATTGGAACTTTCATTATCCTTGGAACCATTATGTGTCCAACAACAAGTATTTGGACACCACATTGTATAACAATTGGCAACGTTGGAACAATTTGAACTTGAAATGGTTTGAAACCGGCGTAGCTTACAAAGCAATGGATAGCTTGGATGGATTGCCCAATCCACAGTTTCGAGAGCGCTTATTACACCCAACATATGATGATTATTGGCAAAACATGATGCCCTACAAAGAAGAATTTGCCCATATCAATATTCCTGTTTTGGCCACGACTGGATATTATGATGGGGGGCAAGTGGGAACACAGTATTATTTAAAAGAACATACCAAATTCAAAACAAATGCAGCACATTATCTAGTGATTGGACCCTACACCCATTTTGGGGCCCAGGAGAAACCTAATCGTCATATTATGGGATACGATATTGATCCAGTGGCCCAAATTGATATCACAAGCTTGATCTTTGAGTGGTTTGATCATATTTTAAAAGGAAAAGCCAAACCAGCATTGTTACAGGATAAAATCAATTATCAGGTAATGGGAGCGAACAAATGGGGTCATGCCCCTTCTTTGCAGGCCATGGCAACTGATACTTTAAAGTATTATTTAGGCAATGGGCGTTCGGGTGTAACTTTCGCATCTTTGTTTGGAACGGGAAACAATGACAAGGATGAACATTACACTCTCTCCCAGCAACCCTTGGATTCCAGCGAATATTTGGAACAGGTCATAGATTTTACCGACCGTAGCGATCGAACTTGGAATTCGAGTGGATGGCGGGCAATTGTTACGGATAGCCTTATGGTTGGCGGTGGTTTTTCTTTTATCACCCAACCTTTTGAATCCGATGTTGAATTGAACGGATCCTTTGGTGGCGAAATTTCGGTGTCCATTAACAAAAAAGATTTTGATTATACGGTAGTCTTGTTTGAACAGACCCCAGATGGTAAATTCTTTGCCTTGACCTTGCCCTATAAGGCTAGAGCCAGTTTTGCGCATAGTCTTGAGAAACGGCAGTTGTTGATACCCAACAAGAAAACAAAACTTCCTTTTGGCATTGTGCGGATCACCAGTAAAAAGATAAGCAAGGGCAGTCGTTTGGTAGTGGTCGTCAACGGAAACAAAGAACCCTTTACGGAAATAAATTATGGAACGGGAAAAAATGTCAGCGAAGAAACCATCAATGATGCGAAAGAGCCTTTGATCATTAAATGGTATGGGGATGGTTATATTGAAATACCGTTAAGGATAGATAGTAATACGGTTGGAAATGTAGGAGATTAATATACAGGGGTGCCAGAAATAAAAAAGGAGCTATTTTTAATAGCTCCTTTTCTGTGACCGCGGCAGGATTCAAACCTGCAACCTTCTGAGCCGTAATCAGATGCGCTATTCAGTTGCGCCACGCGGCCTTATTTAAGGGCTGCAAATATATTTCTTTTTAACTTTACCACAAAACCCTAGCGAACAAAAATGGATTTTGAACCCTACATTCGTGATATTAAGCATTTCCCAAAACCGGGCGTGACTTTTAAGGATATAACGCCCCTATTAAAAAATGCCACAGCGCTGCAAAAGGCGGCCAATGCCTTGGTGGGGTTTATTGGCAATACGAAAATTGATAAAGTAGTAGGGGTGGACAGCCGAGGTTTTATTTTTGCTCCCATGTTGGCCGAAAAACTAGGTGCTGGTTTTGTAACTGTCCGAAAATCAGGAAAGCTGCCTTATACGACTATTTCTGAGTCCTATGATCTGGAATATGGAAAGGGGATCTTGGAAATCCACACGGACGCCATTGAGGAAGGGGACAAGGTGTTGGTGCACGACGATGTACTGGCAACAGGCGGGACTGCCGAAGCCGTATGTAAATTAGTGGAGAAGCTAGGGGGAGAGGTGGTCCAGTGCAATTTTCTAATCGAACTTTCCTTTTTAAAGGGGGGCGATAAGCTCAACGGTTATCCTGTAAAAGCCCTACTGAGATATTAACTATTGTCCAAAGCCTTGGTGGTTACAAAATAGCGCCACCCGATTATCGCTAGCTGCAATTTACTTGCCTTGGATAGATCCAGTCCCTTTTTAGAATATGACGGGAGAATAACCTTGTTTATTTTGGCCAAAACCTTGTAAAACATAAATTAATTGGGTTTAGGACAAATATAGGCAAAGCAACTTATAGGTTATATCTTATAAGGTTGCAGGTAGCTCGGTGTTTTTTAAATAAAAATTAGAGTCAGGAGTTGCATTAAAAGAGCGATGAAAAACTTTACGATTGCGATCATTTTTTAGATTGGTTTAAATGTTGAACAAACAACTATTTTGCTTGTATGTTTTTCGAATATAGAATGATAAAAGTCATGCTTCCAAGCAATTGAGTAAAAATCTATGCAATTGAATACGAGATTGAATCTTTTAAAACGGTAAGCTGCTATAAGTGTAATATTGATGCTTGGTAAAAATTAATATATGTAACCTATAAGTGTGTATGTGATTAAATAATGTTAGAATTGTAGGGGGTCTTTTAATAGGTTTACCAAAACCTAGGGAGGTTTCGTTTAAAAAAGCGCTATTTTTAGCTGTTTCGTTTCTCGATAAAAAAAAGAGCCGCTAAAAAAAGCGACTCATTCAACATTAAGTTTTTATGGTTTAAAAAGGAATTATTTATTTTTTTTGGTGGTTATCTCAACCACTCCATTTGTAGCTTTTTTACCATATTTTTCAATAGCAGGGTCTCCCTTTAAAACGGTTACATTTTCAATATCGGATGGTGATATTTTATTGACAATTTTTTGTTTTGTTTTTTTACCATCCACAATATACAGTGGTCGACCTTTATCATCAGAACTTATAAAAAGGAAGTTCGAGTCATCACCGCTGACTTCGATATCCTCGTCATCATCGGAATCCCTAATGACCATTACATTTGTTTTATTCTCAATGTTCACATCCTTGTCGTCAATCATTTTCATTACAAATGCACCGTCTTTCTTTTTTCCAATTTTCTCAATTTTTACATTCTTCTTTCCGTTACCCTTTTGTTTGACTATAAAAACACTTTCTTCATCACTATCCTCATTTAAATGTATATCCATGGTATGTAGCTTATCTTCATTGACCTCCTCACCATTGACGAATACCTTCTTTTTACCATCTACTTTTTTTACGATAATTTCTTTTTCGTCATCCGTACTCCATGAGGCGTCACTATCATCCGTTCTATGGATTTTAACCTTACTTTTCTTTTTTGCGTTCCAAAAGGAGACCGCATTGTTCGTATCATCGTATAGTACGGTTATAGGGTTGATCGGACTATCGGAATTTGAGTTGTAATTCCCACTAAAGTCTTTACCGTTTGCGTTTTTTCCGCTTAGGTTCAACGAGATAGAAATAATTTCGCCGTCGTCGTTCCTTACTGTGGTATAGCTAAAGTCCACACCCTCTTTGGCCAAATCTTTTTTAATGTTGTCCAAATCCGCATCTGTGGTGTTCTTGTCAATGGTTAGCTCTACCATCTTGTCGTCTTTTGGTGTTTCTTTTACCATAACGTTATCGAGGGTGACGGAATCTTTATAAAGATATTTTTTCTCAATATTGAAACTCACAAGCAGCAATCCCAATAGAGGCATTATGGCCAGTGTTTTAAGAATGTTGATTTTTTTCGATTGATTTTGATTTAACATGACTATTCGTTTTTTGATTAATGAATTATAAAATGAGTTGGCCAATGTGTATTCTTTTTGATCGACCGCCTGTTTTAGCATAAGGTACTGGTAGGATTTTTTGTTGTCCGTTTCTTCCACGGCGTAATGATCCGCCAAATACTCTAGGTTCTGTTTTATTGCACTTTGATACAACCATAGAATTGGATTGAACCAGAAAACTATCTTTAAAACTTCCAATAATAGAATATCCAAGGTGTGATATTGTCTTGCATGGACCTTTTCGTGTTCCAAAACCGAGCGTAGTTCGTTTGGTTCGAACAATCGCGGATTATAAAAAATATAATTGAAGAACGAGAAGGGGGAAATCCGCTTTTCCGTAATCATATGAACATACGGACTTTCCTTTTTAATATTTGCGGTTCTGGATAGCTTTCTTAGCGAAAGCAACCTTGTAATGAATTTTATAAATAATAAAATGGCGACCGATAAATATAAGGCTATGATTAAACCCTCGGGGACAATAAAGCCATTTTGACCTGTTGTGGCGGGTACTTGGGAGGAGGTTTCGCCGACTTGCACTAAAATAGGTTGGGCCGCTACAACGGTTTGCTGAATTTTAAGTAATGGAAAGATAAAGGACAGTACCAGGCCTGCAACCAAAAACAGCCGATTCTCCATAAAAAGGGTCTCCTTTTTTAGAAAAATATGGTACACCGCCAAAAAACCACCGGCCACAAGAAAGGATTGTAAAATATATAGTAGAATGGTTTCCATTACTTTTTCTTTTCAATTAGGTCAATAATCTCTTTTAGCTCGGAAACCGATATCTTTTCTTCTTGTGCAAAATGTGAGACCAAACTCTTAAAAGAGTCGTTATAGTAATCGGCAATTGCGGCATTTACATATTTTTTGCGGTACTGTTCTTTGGTGATCAAAGGGAAATACCGATGGGTGTTACCGAACGCTTCGTGGTCTACGAATCCTTTTTCCTGTAGGTTTCTAACTATGGTGGACAAGGTGTTGTAATGAGGTCTTTCACCTCTAATTTCTTCAAGAATTTCTTTTACAAACGCTTTTTTGAGCTCCCAGAGAATTTTCATGATTTCCTCTTCCTTGTTGGTCAATTTTTGCATAATACTGTATTTGTTGCCCAAACATAATACTAATCTTATAGTTAAGCAACTATTTTTATAGTTTATTAACTAAAAAAGTAGTTTTTATTTTTGTTATAACCTTCTTGGGTGAGTTATTCTTCCATTATATTTGCATGCAAATCATACATTTTTGGGAAATCTACTTTTTATTGTTTTAGGATTGGTTCTGCTTATAGCAGGTGGAAATTGGTTGTTAAAATCGGCGGTAGCCCTGTCCTTGCGGCTCTATATCCCTAAAATTGTTATTGGTATGACGGTGGTTTCCTTTGCCACCTCTGCCCCTGAGCTTATTGTAAGCATTAAGGCGGCTTTGGATGGGTTTCCGGACCTTTCCCTGGGCAATGTTGTGGGGTCCAATATCGCAAATCTGGGACTGGTTTTGGCCATTACCGTAATAATGGGAAGTATAGATGTACGTAAAAGTTTTTACACTACCGATTGGCCGGTTATGATAGTTGCTTCGTTGTTGTTTTGTGGCTTTATTTATTTTGATGGGGTTCTGGAACAATATGAAGGGATCATAATGGTATCCTTGCTATTTGTGTTCCTTGTTTACTTGCTGAGGTTTCAAAAAACAGCGGTAGTGGACGAAATGCCGGAGGACGATGTTCCTTTGCCATTGTATAAAATAGTCCTGTTTCTGGGGATAGGGGGAACTGCACTTTGGGGAGGTTCCGAGCTGCTTATTGATGGTGCAGTGGGTCTGGCATCCTCCTTTGGAGTAAGTGATCGTGTAATTGGGATAACCATAGTGTCCGTAGGAACCAGTATTCCGGAGTTGGCAGCATCGGTAATCGCGGTGATCAAACAGGAAAAAGCGATTTCTTTAGGGAATTTGATCGGGTCCAATATTTTTAATCTGCTCGCAGTATTGGGAATAACTTCGATAATTACCCCGATAACCGTAATGGACGAGGGGTTGTTGTCCAGCGATATCTTTTGGATGCTTGGGATATCTTTTCTTATTTTTCCATTGGTGTTTTTTCCAAAAGGATTACGGTTGGGCTGGAGAGATGGTTTAATTCTTTTAACCTTCTATGTGGTATTTATATATATGACCATAACATAAAAACCGCCCCAAATCTGGGACGGTTTTCATATATAATCAACAACTAATTAATATGTGTACTTATATATCCGCGGATTTAACCGTTTTAATAATTCTGGCAGCTACCTTATAAGGGTCGGCATTGGAAGCAGGTCTTCTGTCTTCCAACCATCCTTTCCAGCCCTTTTCCACGGTCATGATCGGAATCCTGATAGAGGCACCTCTATCGGAAACACCGTAGCTAAAGTCCTTAATGGAAGCTGTTTCGTGCTGTCCGGTCAATCTTTCATCGTTAAATTCACCGTAAACGGCAATATGCTCTTTGGTAACCGGGCGGAAAGCTTCACATACTTTTTCATATGTTTCTTTAGATCCACAGGTCCTCAACAACGTATTGGAGAAGTTGGCGTGCATACCGGAACCGTTCCAATCCCCTTTGATCGGTTTTGGGTGGTACTCAATATAGTATCCGTAACTTTCTGTCAATCTCTGTAATAGGTAACGTGCGACCCAAATCTCGTCTCCGGCCTTTTTGGCGCCTTTGGCGAACAATTGGAACTCCCACTGCCCGGCAGCAACCTCTTGGTTAATACCTTCGAACTGAAGACCAGCATCCAAACAAAGGTCGGCGTGTTCCTCAACAAGATCCCTGCCCCAAGTATTTTTACCACCTACGGAACAATAGTATAATCCTTGTGGACCCGGATAACCGCCAACGGGGAAGCCTAACGGCAGCTGGGTGGCCGTATCCATTATAAAGTACTCTTGTTCAAAACCAAACCAGAAATCGTGATCGGCATCGTCTATGGTCGCCCTCGAATTACTGGCATGAGGCGTTCCATCCGGATTTAAAACCTCTGTCATTACCAAAAAACCATTTCTTCTGGCTGGATCTGGATAAATGGCAACGGGTTTCAATAAACAGTCGGAATTACCACCTTCTGCCTGTTTTGTGGATGAACCGTCAAAAGACCACATGGGGCAATCTTCTAGTTTGCCGCTGAAGTTTTCTTCTATTCTGGTCTTACTTCTGATGTTGGCTGTTGGGTCATATCCATCCAACCATAGATACTCTAATTTAGATTTGCTCATAATTCCGGTAGTTAATCGTTTTATATTTTATGATTCACAAAAATAATTGTTTCGATGGAATATCTGTATTTTGAGGGGGTAAAATCACAAATTTTCGTTTAATGTTTAAAATACCCCTTTTTAAGGTGGGGTCAAATATCAAAAAAGTAATTTTTTGATTATTAATTATTAAATTCTTAATTGTAGATTTGAAAATTAAAAATACTTCAATATGCCGCAAACAAGATTTCAAGCACTGACCGAAAGCCGCAATCGAACATATACCAATATCAACGAAACGGGCAAAAGGTCCGAACTCTTTGGGAAAAATGTTTTCAATGAAGAGAAAATGCTTCAGTTTTTAACTGCAGAAGCATTGGATAACGTAAAATCGGCAATATTTCAAGGAACCAAAATCGATCGTAAAATCGCCAATCAGGTAGCGGAGGGGATGAAAGCGTGGGCATTATCGGTCGGAGCGACCCATTATACCCATTGGTTTCAACCGCTCACAGGTTCTACAGCTGAAAAACAGGATGCATTTTTTGATCTGCTTCCAGATGGTAGGGCCATGGAGAAGTTTGGAGGGGCCCAGTTGGTGCAGCAAGAACCGGATGCATCCAGTTTTCCCAGTGGCGGTATCCGAAATACGTTCGAAGCCCGAGGATATACGGCTTGGGACCCAACATCTCCTGCATTTATTTATAAGACCACTCTTTGTATACCTACCATATTCGTGGCGTATACCGGCGAGGCGTTGGATAATAAAGCGCCATTGCTGCGGGCATTGAGCGCTGTGGATGAAGCGGCGACCTCCGTAGCACAGTATTTTGATAAAAATGTTAGAAAAGTACATGCTACCTTGGGTTGGGAACAAGAGTATTTTTTAATCGATAAATCTTTGGCCAAATCCAGGATAGACCTTTCGGTCACCGGACGAACTTTAGTGGGGAGTTTTTCTGCCAAAGGACAACAGTTGGACGATCATTATTTTGGGGTGATTCCTGCCCGGGCTTTGGCATTTATGAGCGAACTCGAAAAAGAATGCACCAAATTGGGAATCCCCGTCAAAACCCGTCATAATGAGGTGGCGCCGAACCAATTTGAATTGGCCTCGGTTTTTGAAGAAGCCAATCTCTCCGTAGACCATAATCTATTACTAATGGATGTTATGGAGGAAATTGCCGATAAATTCAATTTCACCGTGCTCTTCCACGAAAAACCATTTGCTGGAATAAATGGGTCCGGAAAACACAACAACTGGTCTTTGGCCACCGATACGGGAGTAAACCTGTTGAGTCCTGGAACCACGCCAATGAAAAACCTTCAATTCCTTACATTTTTTGTAAACACCATTAAGGCGGTGGATACCTATGAGGAATTGTTGAGGTCTTCCATTGCATCTGCGAGCAATGATTATAGGTTGGGGGCTAACGAAGCGCCTCCACCAATAATTTCCATATTTATAGGTAAACAATTGAGCGATGTGCTCGACGAACTCGAAGGGGTTTCCAAGGGAAAGCTGTCTCCTAAAGAAAAAACCGAGCTCAAACTTAATGTGGTAGGTAAAATACCAGAGATACTGCTGGACAATACGGATAGGAACCGAACTTCTCCGTTTGCCTTTACCGGGAACAAATTTGAAATGAGGGGGGTTGGGGCCAAAACCAACTGCGCCAAGCCCATGACCTTGCTCAACACTATTGTGGCCAAGCAACTTACAGATTTTAAAAAGGAGGTCGATACCCTGATCGACAAGAAAAACCTGAAAAAGGACGAGGCGGTCTTTAACGTATTGCGAGAATATATCAAAACCTCCAAGCGTATCCGTTTCGAAGGAGATGGATATGGACTGGAGTGGCAAGAAGAGGCACGCAGACGCAAATTGAGCATCAACAAAAATACTCCCGAAGCACTACAGGTAATTACTTCCAAAGAAAGTATTTCGCTGTTCAAACAGATGAAAGTACTGAGCGAAGTGGAGCTTAAAGCACATAAGGAAGTAGAGTTGGGTGCCTATATTTTCCATATCCAGATAGAGGGAAGGGTATTGGGAGAAATGGTGTACAACCATATTATTCCTGCAGCCGTAAAATACCAAAATGTGTTGTTAAAGAACATTCGAGGGTTAAAAGAAGTATATGGGGCGGCACACAAAAAAGTCGCAGAAAGCCAATTGAATATTTTGGAACAGGTCGGAGAACACATCCTTAGTATAAAAAAACTTACCGACGAGATGGCGGATGCACGCAAACGTGCCAATGGCATGTCCATGGTGGATAGAAAGGCCAAGGCGTATTGCGATAATGTGAGGCCATATTTTGAAAAGATCCGGGAGCATTCCGATAAATTGGAAAAATTGATTGCAGACGAGTTTTGGCCTTTGACCAAGTATCGCGAAATATTGTTCTCCAAGTAGTTTGGTGACAAAGAGGAAAAGATGGAAAGCATGTCAATAGTTTGATGGCTTTCCGTTATTTTTGCGCAAAGTATTCATATGTCATCCGATACCAGTAAAAGATATGCACAACGAGGAGTTTCTGCCTCCAAAGAAGACGTGCACAACGCCATCAAAAATATAGACAAAGGACTTTTTCCCAAGGCATTTTGTAAAATAGTGCCCGATTATCTCACCGGGAGCCACGAACATTGTTTGGTAATGCATGCCGACGGTGCTGGGACAAAATCCTCATTGGCATATATGTACTGGAAAGAAACCGGGGATATTTCGGTTTGGAAAGGTATAGCCCAAGACGCCCTAATTATGAACGTGGACGATCTTATTTGTGTAGGCGCTACCGATAATATAATGCTGTCATCCACCATTGGGCGAAACAAGAACTTGATTCCTGGTGAGGTGATTTCTGCCATCATCAATGGTACGGAGGAGCTTATTTCAGATTTGGGCAAACACGGGATTACCATACGTTCCACTGGAGGTGAGACCGCGGATGTCGGTGACCTGGTTCGTACCATTATCGTAGACTCCACGGTAACGGCTCGTATGGAACGTAAAAACGTTATAGACAATGCCAATATAAAGGCGGGGGATGTGATTGTCGGTTTGGCATCGTTTGGAAAAGCGTCTTACGAAACCGAGTACAATGGGGGAATGGGCAGTAACGGGCTGACATCGGCCAGGCATGATGTATTCTCCAAGTATCTTGCGGATAAATACCCTGAAAGTTTTGATGCTTCAGTGCCTGAAGAATTGGTGTATTCCGGGAATACAGGTTTAACGGACGCTGTATCCGATTCACCGCTTGATGCTGGTAAATTGGTTTTGTCGCCAACCAGAACCTATGCACCGATCATTAAAAAAATATTGGACAAATACACCTCACAACAAATTCATGGTATGGTGCATTGTAGTGGAGGTGCTCAGACCAAAATTCTTCATTTTGTGGAGAATCTCCATATAGTAAAGGATAATATGTTTTCCATTCCACCTTTGTTTAAATTGATCCAGGAACAATCCGGAACCGATTGGAAAGAAATGTACCAGGTTTTTAACTGTGGACATCGAATGGAGTTGTATGTGGATGAAGGAGTGGCGGAAGATATTGTGTCCATTTCCAATAGTTTTGATGTGGATGCTCAGATAATTGGGCGCGTGGAAGCATCCGACACTAAAAAATTGACCATTCGGAGTCCCTACGGGAAGTTTGAATATTAGCATACGATTTGCTCGGAAATAGCGTTTGAGTATATAAACCTTACGCTATGGAAAGAAAAGAGTTTTTGAAAAGTTTGGGAGCTGGTGCCGCTTTTGCCCTAACCTTCCCATGTCTGCACGGTTGCTCCAGTGATGAAGTGGACGGTAATTTGGTAGAAGAACCTATCGGAGTCGATTTTATTATCGACCTTAATTCTGCCGAAGCAGCCAATCTCTCCGAGAATGGCGGGTTTATTTTAAAGAATTTGGTCGTAGTTGCTAGGAATTTGCAAGGAGAATATGTGGCGGCCAGCCAAGTTTGCAGTCATCAATCCTATGATCAAGTGCGGTTTGTGGATCAAAATGGAGGAATTTTCTATTGCGATGTGCATGGTTCCCGTTTTGATCAGGATGGGACACCTCTGAACCAAGTGGATAATACGGCGGCAAAGGCGCTCAAGGTCTATAATACCGAACTCGACGGCACTGCGCTTAGGGTGTTCGAATAGTTTTTGAAACCCAAATTTTATGAAAAATATAATCTACATTTTGCTCTTTGTCTGGGGAGGCATGCTCCATGCGCAACAATGGCACGAAAACTACGATGAAGCCCTGGCCCAAGCCGCGGGTGAGGACAAGCCGATTATTTTGGTGTTTTCTGGATCGGATTGGTGCGCGCCCTGCATCAGGCTGAAGAAACATATTTTTGATAGCGATACATTTAAGACGTTTGCTGCCGAACATTATGTGTTATATAATGCCGATTTTCCCAGAAAAAAGAAAAATCAACTGCCGCAAGATAAACTCAACCGGAACAAATCCTTGGCCGAAAATTATAACCCAAAGGGTTATTTTCCCTTGGTCGTGGTTTTGGATAAAAATGAAAATGTTTTGGGCACCACAGGCTTTGTGGCCCGCACCAAACCCGAAAAATATATTAAGACGATCAACAAGTTCCTAAAATGAGAATTTTTACGGCCCTTTTTTGCATTTTCTTCTCCTTGCTTACCTATGGGCAGGCAAGGCAAAATTTGGTTACCGTAAAAAAGACCCTTAAATTGATGGGAACCCGTTTCGAGATTACCGTGGTGGCACCAAACGAGGAGATAGGCTACATCAATATTCATGAAGCCGTTTCGGAAATAGAGCGGATAGAGAAAATTATTTCATCATGGGACAAAGACTCCCAAACCTCTTTGATCAATAAGAATGCAGGTATAAAACCGGTAAAGGTAGGCAAGGAGTTGTTCGATATTATTGAGAGGTCCATTAAAATATCGGAACTTACGGATGGTGCCTTCGACATCACCTATGCTTCTATGGACCATATTTGGAAATTTGATGGAACAATGGATAAAGCCCCGACCGAAGCGGAAATCAAAAAATCAGTATCTAAGATCGGGTATAAAAAAATAGTGCTGGACGCTGAAAACAGAACCGTCTATTTGCCAGTTAAAGGTATGCGAATCGGATTTGGCGCAATCGGTAAGGGGTACGCTGCGGACAAGGCCAAGGAACTTTTGGTCTCCAAAGATGTCAAAGGGGGTATAATCAACGCATCTGGAGATCTTACAACCTGGGGTACCAAGGTAACCGGAGAAAAATGGTTGGTGGGCATAGCCAATCCCTTGAGCAAGGACAGGGTTTTTAGTTGGTTGCCCGTTGTGGAATCGTCTGTGGCCACCTCCGGCAATTATGAAAAATACATCGTGTTGAACGGTGAAAAATACTCTCACATCATCGACCCACGAACGGGATACCCCACAAGAGGAATCAATAGCGTATCCATTTTTGCCAAACAGGCCGAATTGTGCGATGCACTTGCAACCGCAGTGTTTATTTTGGGAAGGGACGTTGGGCTCCATATGATCAACCAGATAGATGGGGTGGAAGCCGTTGTTGTGGATGGTGAGAACAAAGTTCATAGGAGTTCCGGTATTGTGTTCGATACGAATTAGTACATTTGAAGTATGGTTAAAACCTTAGCTTTCGTATTACTTTTGATTTTGGCAAGTTCATGCGTAACCGTTCGTGAATATGAAAAGGCATACCTGAACGATGAGGATATGCAATTAAGTGCTAGGCCCAGCGAACGTTTTGAGAATAATTTTCAAGTGTACCGAGAAGCATCTTCAGGTGCCAACGGCGGAAAAACTGGAGGTGGCTGTGGTTGTAATTGATAACATTACTCGTTTTTTGATATAAAGCCAATGTACTTCCAAGCTCAAAACCTAAAGCATTCCATTTTCCTTCTATCATTTTTGATGGTGTCCATAATGTGGTCGCAACAAAGCGATACGTCCTATAAAAAAAGAGTATTGGAAGCCAGTGAGGTGGATATTCTCTTCAGTTATTATGATCAAGATGGGCAAAATGCAGCTGTAACCGGAGGGGAAGGTACCGAGGAATTAACGGATGCAACATCGAGTATAGTGCTTCGCATGCCCATGAACGAAGATGATATTTTGACTGTGGATGTGGGGCTTTCCGCTTACACCTCCGCATCATCGAGTAATGTAAACCCCTTGGATGGCGGACTGCTTGTGAGCCCGTTCGATGCCTCATCGGGTGAATCCCGTAAAGATGTCCTGGTTTACATTAACCCTAGTTATCAGCATAGCTCCGAGAATCGGAATTCCATTTGGAGCGTTAATGGGTACGTATCGTCGGAATATGATTATTTTTCCATAGGATTTGGAGGCAGTTTTACCAAGTTGTTCAATGAGAGAAATACCGAAGTGACCTTGAGTGCCAATGTGTTCTTGGACAAATGGAACTCGCAATATCCGATTGAGCTTCGTGAAGGTTTTTTTGATGATCGAATTTCTGGTAATGGAGCATACAGCCCTATTTTTTCCGAGTTTGAAGATGAAAACAGAAATTCCTATTCAATTTCCCTTGGGTTTTCCCAGATTTTGAGCCGAAAACTACAAGGAGCTTTGTTTATGGACCTGGTTTCGCAGAATGGATTGTTGAGTACCCCTTTCCAGCGTGTATATTTTTCTGATTTCGAAGATTTTTATATCGATGACTTCCAATTGGCGGATAATGTAGAACAGCTGCCCGATAGCCGTTTTAAGATTCCTGTGGGGGGACGGTTAAATTATTATTTGAACGATTTGATCGTTTTGCGATCTTACTATCGATTCTATTGGGACAATTGGGGAATACGTTCGCATACGGCCAGTTTGGAAGTGCCGATTAAACTCACCGATAAGTTTACTTTATATCCCACTTACCGCTACTATACCCAAACGGCAGCGGATTATTTTTATGCCAAGGAGCAAGCCCTTTCTACTTTTGTACATTATACATCGGATTACGACCTGTCCAAATACAATGCCCATCAATATGGGGTTGGAGTGCGGTACAACGACATTTTTACAAGTGCCCGCGTTTTTAATTTTGGTCTAAAAGCCATTGACCTTCGGTTTGGTCAATACGAACGTAACGATGGCTTAAATGCATTCATTATTACCTTGGGAACTACTTTTGTTGGTAACTGACACCTTTTGTTGGGAAAATAATCCGACTAAAAAATCGTAAATTCGCAATTCCTATACGAGGATCTATTTATGCTAGACAAACTCAACATTGTAAAACAACGTTTTGATGAGGTTTCGGACCTGATCATACAACCAGATATTATTGCGGACCAAAAAAGGTACGTTAAGCTCAATAAAGAGTACAAGGACCTTAAAGTGCTTAGCGATAAACGCGACGAGTATATTACCCTTGCCAACAATATCCAAGAAGCCGAGGAGATAATCGCCGATGGCAGTGATACGGAAATGGTGGAAATGGCCAAAATGCAGTTGGACGAGGCCAAAGGCGCATTGCCCAAGTTGGAAGAGGAAATCAAGTATTTGTTGATTCCAAAGGACCCTGAGGACGAGAAGAACGTGGTGATGGAAATTCGGGCCGGAACCGGAGGTGACGAGGCGAGTATTTTTGCTGGAGACCTTTTTCGGATGTACACTAAATATTGCGAATCCAAAGGTTGGAAGACCAATGTTATCGATTTGAGCGAGGGGACCAGTGGCGGATTCAAGGAAATCCATTTTGAAGTTAACGGGGAAGATGTGTACGGAACGCTAAAGTTCGAAGCTGGCGTGCACCGTGTACAACGTGTGCCACAGACGGAAACCCAAGGTCGTGTGCACACCAGTGCCGCGACCGTAATGGTAATTCCCGAAGCAGAGGAGTTTGATGTGCAGATAGACCCAAAAGATGTTCGTATCGATTACTTCTGTTCCTCTGGACCAGGTGGGCAATCCGTGAACACTACCTATTCTGCAGTGCGGTTGACCCACGTTCCAACAGGTATCGTGGCACAATGTCAAGACGAAAAATCGCAGCACAAAAACAAGGATAAGGCTTTTAAGGTACTTCGTGCACGTTTGTACGATATGGAATTGGCCAAAAAGCAGGCAGAAGATGCCGCTAAACGTAATTCACAGGTAAGTAGTGGCGACCGCTCGGCGAAAATTCGTACCTATAACTACCCCCAAGGGAGGGTTACCGATCACAGAATCGGATTAACATTATATGACCTTCAAAATATTATGAATGGTGATATACAAAAAATCATTGACGAGCTTATGTTGGTAGAGAACACCGAAAAACTCAAGGAAGCTTCAGAGATATTTTAATAAAATTTTTAATCCAAATTCTGTATCGGAAACAACCCACCAGCATGAAGATAGAGGACTTAATCTCACAAATTCGTCAAAAAAAATCATTTCTCTGTGTTGGTCTTGATACCGACCTGGATAAAATTCCAAGGCATCTTTTGGAAGAAGAAGATCCCATTTTTGCTTTTAACAAGGCAATAATCGATGCTACGCACCCTTATTGTGTGGCATACAAGCCCAATATTGCTTTTTATGAAGCCTATGGGCTGAATGGTTGGAGATCTTTGGAACGGACCATGGTATATTTGAACGAAAAGCATCCGGAAATATTTACGATTGCAGATGCCAAACGCGGCGATATCGGGAATACATCTACCCGTTATGCAAAAGCATTCTTTGAAACCATGAATTTTGATTCGATTACCATTGCACCGTATATGGGAAAGGATTCGGTAGAGCCTTTTTTGGAATTTAAGGATAGGCATACCATATTATTGGCGCTCACTTCCAATCAGGGTGCTTTTGATTTTCAGACCAAAAATGTGTCCGGTAGGGAATTGTACAAAGAAGTATTGTCCGTTTCCAAGACCTATAAAGGAGCAGAAAGGTTGATGTATGTTGTGGGTGCTACAAAAGCCACATATTTGGCCGATGTTCGAAAGCTTGTTCCGGAAAGCTTTTTATTGGTGCCAGGTGTAGGTGCTCAAGGCGGAAGCTTGCAAGAGGTTTGCAAGTATGGAATTACCAAGGATGTGGGCTTATTGGTGAATTCTTCCCGTGGAATTATCTATGCTTCGGCAGAGACTGATTTTGCCGAAAGTGCAGAAAAAAAGGCACAACAAATCCAAGAGGAAATGGAAATAGAGCTAGCTAAGATCAATTAAGTGGAATTGCCTATAAGCTTTCCAATACCTTTTTAATGCTTTGAGCCTTGTTTCTGAAAAAATCACCCAATTGGGAATCCTTTCCAGAAACACTGGCGGCCTTTTCTATAAAATTATTGTGCATTACTTCCAAAACCGATGCGGCCTGGCTTAAACCTGTGATAGGGGTTACCGTTCCAACTTTGCAATACTGATTATTCATAGCGATTCAGATTTGTTACTTACAAAGATACGTTCAAAACAGCCTTTTGGACTATTGTGAAAAGGGGTACACGTCTAAAAATCAGGTAATTTATCTAAAATTTAACGTATCTTAATTGAAGCGGCGCTTTTGCTTACATTGGGTTGGAATAAAATTAACGTACCTTTAATAGAACTCGATTTTTCCTTGATGCGAAAAACATTTTTTATTCTTATCGTTTTAATTCAGGTGAAGCTGTTTGCCCAAGTAGCAAATAACTGTAATTGTTGTACCCAGAACCATAGTGCTTTCGATTTTTGGGTCGGGGAATGGAATGTGATCAATTCCATAAATGGAACGCCGGCAGGAACCAGTGTAATAGAGAAGGTAGAAGATGGTTGTGCGATACGGGAATATTGGACCAGCGAACAAGCGGGGTATACCGGGACCAGTTTAAACTTCTTCAATACAACCACTGGTCAATGGGAGCAGTTGTGGATAGACAACGCAGGGGCTGTTTTAAAATTAAAGGGTGGACGAACGGGTAATCGAATGATTCTAATTTCCAACCCAATTAAGGGTGCGGATGGCAAAACTTACATAAACCAAATTACATGGACCAATAATACGAACGGATCGGTACGGCAACTCTGGGAGGTACTCCGGGATGGTCAGGTAAGTTCGGTTGCTTTTGATGGCATATATACCAAAGTAGAAAAAACAAAAAACCGGTGAACTTCACCGGTTTTTAAACTAACTAACTCAAAAAAATGCTAACTCAGATAACTGATACAAAATTCCATTTAAACCTTCAGGTGTAGGTTAATTTAACTTTAGGAATTTGTTATAATTAAACTCAATTATTGAAATTAGAACGTATTCTTTTTAAAGTTATTATATTTTTTTCAAAAAATTATGATTTATCTTGAAGAGCAAACACTTTTTTTAACAAATCTGTTGTTCTGGACGAAACTTTTGTCCTAATTTCCTTTTCTTCTATCGATATCATGGTGTACACACCTTCCAGAGCTTCATTTGTGGTGTAATCCGTTAAATCTGGATTTACATCGTTTGTCAAGGGCAGATTATTGTATTTGGTAATAATGTTGCTCCAAATTTGGTCTGCACCAACTTTTTTAAATGAGTTTTTAATAATGGGATTGAATTTGTTGTATAGCTGGGTCTTTGTCGCTTGCTGTAAATATTGTGTGGCAGCGTTATCATTACCTAAAAGAATTTGTTTGGCATCATTGAAGGTGATTCCCTTAACAGCATCAACAAAAATGGGTGTTGCCTCGCTAACGGCATCTTCTGCCGCCCGGTTGATTATTTTTAATCCTTCGTCCGCTAGGCTGGACAATCCTATGTCGCGAAGGGTCTTATCTACTTTTTGTAACTCTTCGGGCAAAAGGATCTTAACCAGTTCGTTGCGAAAAAAGCCGTTTTCCAATGCTAGTTTGTTCACTTGTTTATCGATTCCCATATTAAGGGCCTCTCGTAATCCTTGGGCAATTTGTTCGTTTCCGATTCCGGTTGTTCCTTGTGGCAATTGGTTTACGACTTGCTGGAGTTCTGCACACCCAGCCAGTTGCAATACCAAAAAACAGAGCAGTAATTTTTTCATTTCGATGATTTTAATTGACCTAATTTAATTCTAATATCTGTTGATTTGCAGTGCTTTATCCATTTTGGATAAAATTCTGAATTGTAGTTTGCTAACGGAAATATGAACGGGCTTAGTATAAATCAAAAACTAAGCCTGATTTGTTGCCGATTTCCAATAGTTTACCAATTCCGTTTTCTTTCTAGCTCAGTAATACAGATTCGCCGTTTACCAATATTTCCAGTGTTTCTCCAGAATCTATATCGAATGTGGTGCCATCTTGTGCCACGGTTACTTTTAAAATTCTTTCCCTAAAGTTGATCTTAAAGGAATATTTCTCCCATTGTTTTGGAATTTTGGGTGCAAAAGAAAGTTTTCCATTTTTTATGCGCATCCCACCAAAACCTTCTACAATGCTCATCCAAGTACCGGCCATGGAGGTAATATGCAAACCTTCTTCAACTTCTTTATTGTAATCGTCCAAATCTAAGCGAGAGGTTCTCAAATAAAAGGTGTAAGCTTGGTCCATGCGGTCCAATTTAGCTGCCTGTACCGAGTGTACGCACGGTGATAAGGAAGATTCATGGACCGTATATGGTTCATAGAAATCAAAATGTTTTTCCAGCTCGACATCGGTAAAGTGGTCCTCAAAAAAATAGAAACCTTGTAATGTATCCGCCTGTTTAATGTAGGGCGATCTTAGAATACGGTCCCAACTCCAATGTTGATTGATAGGACGTTCTTTTTTGTTCAGATCCTCTACGGGTACCAAATCCTTATCCAAAAATCCATCTTGTTGCAAATAGACGCCGTGTTGCTCGGAATAAGGGAGGTACATTTGGTCGGCCACTTTTTTCCACAACCCTGTTTCATCGTTGGTCAACTTGGTTTTGTCCAAAATCCTTTTATAGTCGCTCGTGTAGTTTTGTTGTACATGATCCAACTGTTCCAAGGCATACTCCAAACACCATTTGGCAATGTAGTTGGTGTACCAGTTGTTGTTTACATTGTTTTCGTATTCGTTAGGCCCGGTTACCCCAAGCATTACGTATTTGTTACGATTGGTGGACCAGTTGACCCTTTGTTGCCAAAAACGGGCAATACCGATCAATACTTCCAACCCCATTTCTGGAATATAGGTATGGTCTTGAGTGTAACGGGTGTAGTTAAAAATGGCAAATGCAATAGCGCCGTTTCTGTGGATTTCTTCAAAAGTAATTTCCCATTCATTATGGCATTCTTCACCGTTCATGGTAACCATGGGGTAGAGTGCGGCACCGTTTTTAAAACCCAGCTTTTCCGCGTTTTCGATGGCCCTTTCCAAATGGTTGTAACGATATTTCAATAGTTTTCGCGCTACATCTTGGTTTTTGGTCGCCATGTAGAACGGTATGCAGTAAGCTTCGGTGTCCCAGTAGGTACTCCCTCCATATTTTTCTCCAGTGAATCCTTTGGGACCAATGTTTAATCGAGAATCTGTGCCCGTATAGGTTTGGTTCAATTGGAAGATGTTAAAACGTATGCCCTGCTGTGCTTTCACATCGCCTTCGATGTGGATATCGCTCATTTCCCAAACGCTCGCCCAGGCTTTTTTTTGTTCGTCCAAGAGCGCATCAAACCCTAAGGAAAAAACTTGGTCCAATAGGGTGTTGGATACTTTTTTTAATTGATCTGCTTCGTGGTTTCTGTCTACAGTGTAGCCTCCAAATTTTATTAAAGAGACCTGTTCGCCCTTTTTTACTTTTTGAGAGAATTCAAATCCGACGGACAATTCACTTTCATTGATCGAATCGGGTGCTTCCTTGGTAGTATTGCCATACACCATTTTTGCCTGCATAAAAGTGCAGACCTTAAAGTTGGTTTTCATGGTGTGGGATTCGATGAATGCCCTGTTCTTTTCCGAGCTAATTTTGGTAGTGTTCCAAAACTTGTCGTCCCAGTTACTATCTTCGTTGGTTATACCTGCATCGAGATAGGGTTTTAAAACAACTTCGGCATCCGTATTAATGGGTTTGATCTCAAATTTGATGGCGCCAACTTCATCCTGTAGTAAACTTAAAAAACGGGTGGCAATCACTTCGATTTCCACATTGTTTGGGGTGGTCGCGACAAAATTTCGTCGGTACCATCCTTCCTTCATGTTGAGCTCTCGTTTAAAATTTTTGATATGGGAGCACGTGGCCAAATCCAAAGGTATTCCATCTATTTCCACATCGATACCGATCCAATTGGGTGCGTTCAATACCTTGGCGAAATATTCCGGATAGCCATTTTTCCACCAACCAACACGGGTTTTATCGGGATAATATACCCCGGCAATATAACTACCCTGAAAAGTGGGCCCAGAATAGGTCTCTTCAAAATTTGCGCGTTGCCCCATGGCACCATTTCCTATACTAAAAAGGCTTTCGGAAGATTTAACACGATCCTTGTCGAATCCTTCTTCAATTATGCTCCATGCATTTGGTTGTATATAGTCTTGATTCATTTTTGCTGTTGATTGATGTTTATAGTATTTTGAATATTAAGTGTTCTTTATCTGAGTGTTAGCTCGATCGGGAATATAGGAAAATCAATTATAACTCTAGTGCTTTATCGTCCGTATCCTCTACTTTTAAAACAAGTAGTGCAGCGATCAGAAAAGCAACACCACTTGTTACCAATGCATAAATGGGCTGGCCATTATAAAAGTACTTTACAATGGGGCCGCCGATCAATGCGTTTATAATTTGTGGTATCACAATAAAAAAATTGAAAATGCCCATATATACGCCCATTTTTTGCGGGGGAATGGCCCCGGCCAATATTGCATAGGGCATTGCCAAAATACTGGCCCAAGCAATTCCAATACCGAACATGGACAAAATGAGCCAATTTTCGTTGGGCATAATATAAATGGATAAAAACCCGAGCGCACCAATGATCAAGGAAATGCTATGGGTTTTTTTACGTCCTACCTTTTTGGCAATAGCCGGTAGAAAAAAGGCAAAAATTGCTGAGACCCCATTATATACTCCGAATAAAATGCCGACCCAATCCCCGGCATTTTGATAGGCAGAACTTTGGCTATTGTTGGGGTCCAAACCATAGATATGTTCGGCGATGGCCGGTGTGGCGAACACCCAAAGCCCAAACAAGCCGAACCAGGAAAAGAACTGCACCCAGCTCAATTGCCGCATGGTAACGGGCATTTTTGCAAAATCAGAAAAAATATCCAACAGACTGCTCTTTTCGTCAATGGTCTCTTTGTTGTTTTCTTGTTTGTTCAGCAGGGCCATTTCGGCTGGTGTATATTCCTTTGTGGTGAATACGGTTATGGCAACACTGGTAACAAGTACCAAGGCACCTATTACAAAGGAAATCAATAAATTCAATGGGACTTCCCCTGCAGTTGCAGTGTTGCTTATACCGACCCAGTTGGTCAGAACATAGGGCAACCAAGAACCTATTACTGCACCAATCCCGATCAAAACTGTTTGGACACTATAGCCCAGGGTGCGCTGATCGGAGGGCAACATATCCGCAATCAATGCCCTAAAAGGCTCCATTGCAATATTGAATGAGGCATCCATGATCATAAGCATACCTGCTCCGACCCAAAGCGATGGCATAATGGCCGTAAACATATCTGCGTTGGGCATTAGCACAAGCCCCAACGAAGCCAACAATGCACCTGTTAGAAAGTAGGGGCGGCGACGCCCAAGGCGTGTCCAAGTCTGATCGCTATAATGACCGACAATGGGTTGTACTATTAATCCTGTAAGTGGGGCAACGATCCAGAACCAGGAAAGTTCGTGCACATCGGCACCAAAACTTTGGAGTATTCTACTGGCGTTGGCATTTTGAAGGGCAAATCCCATTTGTATTCCTAGAAATCCAAAACTTAGGTTCCAGATTTCCCAGAAGCTTAATCGACGCTTTTGAAACATTGTAGTTGATATTTATTTCAAAGTTGGAACAGTTCATCTGACCAACCAATATTTACTGGGGAGTAAGATATAAACGTTGACTCTATCAAAGGTAAACTTTTTTCAATTTCCCCGATTTGTGAGTAGAAAATTTATGAGAAAATAACAGTTTTATTATTGTACACCATAGTTTTTCGGGCAACATGAAGTTGAACTGCACGCGATAGTACAATGCGCTCCAAGTCTCTTCCCTTGGCAATAAAATCTTTAACCGAGTGGGTGTGGGAAACTGTGGTCACATCTTGTTCAATAATGGGTCCGGCATCCAGATCTTCTGTAACATAATGACTCGTGGCCCCAATAATTTTTACACCTCGGTTAAAAGCCGCATGGTACGGCTTTGCCCCCGCAAAAGCTGGTAAAAAGGAATGGTGAATGTTAATGATTCGTTGTGGAAAAACATTGATCACCTTTGGGGATACAATTTGCATATATCTTGCCAGCACAATAAAATCTACATCAAACTTTTTCAAAAGATCAAGTTGTTTGTCCTCGGCTTCTGCTTTGTTTTCCTTGGTCACGGGAATATGGAAATAAGGTATGTTGAATTGTTCCGCGACGTATTCCAAATCTTTATGGTTGCTCAGTATAAAAGGAATTTCGACCGATAGCTCGCCCGAATTATATCGGCTTAGTAGATCATATAAACAATGATTGTACTTAGAAACGAACACAGCCATTTTTGGTTGATGGCCATCAGTATAAGCATCCCATTCCATATTGAATCCATGGGCGACTTCCTTTTCAAAATCATGTTTAAAATGGTCCAAGGAGACCGTATTTTCGAACTCGCTTTGTAAGCGCATAAAAAATACCCCAGCCTGTTTGTCCACATGCTGGTCCAAGTAAACAACATTGCCTTTTTGTTTATGGATAAAAGTGGTTACGGATCTAATAATCCCCGATTGGTCAGGGCAATTAATGAGAACGGTAAGTTTCATGCGGTATAATTAAGTGGGTAAAATTATGATATTCAAAATAGCAAGCCCAGACTTACAATATTTTTTGTATAATCTTAATCAAAATCAATTTTCAATTGCATTTTCCGTAAATTGCAGAGCAAATTTTCAGCTTTTATTACAGATGGAACAAATTAAACCTTATAAACCCAAACATAAAATCAGAATTGTTACGGCAGCTTCCTTGTTCGATGGCCATGATGCGGCCATTAATATAATGAGGCGAATTATCCAGGCTACAGGAGTGGAGGTAATTCATTTGGGACACGATAGGAGTGTGGCCGAGGTGGTAGATTGCGCCATTCAAGAGGATGCCAACGCCATTGCGATGACCTCTTACCAAGGAGGGCACAACGAATATTTTAGGTATATGTTCGATTTGTTGAAGGAAAGAGGTGCTGGACATATCAAAATTTTTGGCGGCGGTGGCGGTGTAATCTTGCCCGATGAAATAAAAGAACTGATGGAATACGGGATCGAACGTATCTACTCTCCGGATGACGGACGTGAACTCGGACTTCAGGGCATGATCAACGATTTGATTCAAAGATGTGATACAGCAGTCCCCGATATGCCTCTCTCCAAAGGAGAGTCCTTGGAAAACAAATTGGCAGAAAAGGATTCAAATACATTGGCCCGTTTAATTTCTTTGGCAGAAAATCGTCATGAAGAATTCGAAAAATTTGAAGCTATTATTGCCAAGGAAAAAGGAAACGTTCCAGTTTTGGGAATTACCGGTACAGGAGGGGCTGGTAAATCCAGCCTGGTGGATGAACTCGTGCGCCGATTTTTAATGGATTTCCCCGATAAACACATTGGGCTTATTTCCGTAGATCCATCTAAGCGAAAAACCGGGGGTGCGCTTTTGGGGGACAGGATCCGTATGAACGCTATCAACAACGAAAGGGTTTATATGAGGTCTTTGGCCACTCGGCAATCCAATTTGGCCTTGTCCAAATACGTAGCGGAAGCTGTTGATGTGCTCAAGGCGGCAAAATATGACCTAATTGTGTTGGAGACCTCTGGGATAGGTCAGTCGGACACCGAAATATTGGAACATAGCGATGTCTCCCTATATGTGATGACCCCGGAATTTGGAGCCGCCACACAATTGGAGAAAATAGATATGCTGGATTTTGCGGATATCGTGGCCATAAATAAGTTTGATAAAAGGGGAGCCCTCGATGCTATCCGCGATGTAAAAAAGCAATACGCCCGTAACCACGGACTGTGGCATGCCAATGAAGATGAACTTCCTATTTTTGGAACCATTGCTTCGCAGTTCAATGATCCTGGGATGAACAGCTTGTATAAAATGGTGATGGATACACTGCAAGAAAAAGCGGATTCCAACCTAAAATCTCAGATGGAGATCACACATGAAATGGCCGAAAAAATCTATGTGATCCCACCGGCACGTACCCGATATTTATCTGAAATTGCCGAGAACAATAGGAGTTATGATGAAAAGGCCAAGTACGAAGCCAAGATAGCCCAAAAACTCTATGGAGTCTTTTTGACCATCACATCTACCTTGGAAATAGATCAAGAACGTGCCGAAGAATTGTTTTTGGATAAATCCGGGCTGAACGAAGATGAAATTCGGTCGAACATCAAAAATGAAGCTTCGGGCGAATTGGTCGAGCTGCTGATCAAAGAGTTTGATCGGATAAAAATGCACTTGAATCCCTTGCATTGGGATGCCATTATAAGATGGAGAGAAAAAGTAGAACGCTATAAATCCGAAGTTTACTCATTTAAAGTAAGGGATAAAGAAGTAAAAATAAAAACCCATACCGAGTCACTATCCCATAGTCAGATTCCAAAAGTGGCTCTGCCCAAATACAAGGCTTGGGGCGATATTTTACAATGGATTTTACAAGAAAACGTACCCGGTGAGTTTCCGTACACAGCTGGTTTGTACCCGTTTAAAAGAGAAGGGGAGGATCCAACAAGAATGTTTGCCGGCGAAGGTGGACCCGAACGGACCAATCGTCGCTTTCATTATGTGAGCATGGATATGCCCGCAAAACGGTTGTCCACCGCCTTTGATTCCGTTACCCTGTACGGTAATGACCCCGATCACAGACCCGATATTTATGGCAAAATAGGCAATGCCGGTGTTTCCATTTGTTGTTTGGACGATGCCAAAAAACTGTATTCCGGCTTTGACCTGAGTAGTCCAATGACCTCGGTGAGCATGACCATTAATGGTCCCGCCCCTATGCTTTTGGCATTTTTTATGAATGCCGCCATAGATCAAAACTGTGAGAAGTACATCAAGGAAAATAACTTGGAGCAAGAAGTGAAGAATAAACTGCAATCCATATTCAAGGCCAAGGGTGTAGAACAGCCCCAATATTATGGCGATTTGCCCGAGGGAAATAATGGATTGGGGTTAATGCTTTTGGGCGTGACCGGAGACCAGGTGCTCCCGAAAGCGGTTTATGAAGCTATTAAACAAAAAACTTTGAACCATGTTAGGGGTACGGTACAAGCAGATATCTTAAAAGAAGATCAAGCGCAGAACACCTGTATTTTTTCAACCGAATTTGCATTGCGCTTAATGGGCGATGTGCAGGAGTATTTTATTGAGCAGCAAGTCCGAAATTTTTATTCGGTTTCCATTTCGGGATACCATATTGCGGAGGCAGGTGCCAATCCTATTACGCAATTGGCATTTACTCTTTCCAATGGTTTTACTTATGTGGAATACTACCTGAGCCGTGGAATGGATATCAATAAATTTGGACCTAACCTTTCATTTTTCTTTTCCAACGGGGTGGACCCGGAATATGCCGTAATCGGAAGGGTGGCAAGACGTATTTGGTCCAAGGCATTAAAGGAAAAATATGGGGCCGATCCAAGGGCACAAATGCTTAAATATCATATCCAGACTTCGGGAAGGAGCTTGCACGCCCAAGAAATCGATTTCAACGATATCCGTACCACCCTCCAAGCTTTGTATGCCATTTACGATAATTGTAACTCACTGCATACCAACGCGTATGATGAGGCCATTACCACACCTACCGAAGAGTCTGTGCGCAGGGCCATGGCCATTCAATTGATCATTAATAAGGAATTGGGCCTCGCAAAAAATGAAAACCCAATTCAAGGCTCTTTTATAATTGAAGAATTAACCGACTTGGTGGAAGAGGCAGTTTTAATGGAATTTGACAGGATTACGGAGCGGGGCGGCGTTCTGGGAGCTATGGAAACCATGTACCAACGCTCAAAAATTCAGGAAGAGAGCTTGCATTACGAGACCTTGAAGCACTCCGGTGAATACCCTATAATCGGAGTAAATACCTTTTTGAGTTCCAAGGGTTCCCCTACTATTTTGCCCGCCGAGGTTATCCGAGCTACCGAAACAGAAAAGGAGAATCAAATTAAAACCTTGGAAAACCTCCATAAAAGAGAGGCGCAAAAAGCAAAAACACAGTTAAGCGAATTGCAGCAAGTTGCAACCCATAACGAGAACATTTTCGAAAAACTGATGGAAGTGTCCAAATACTGTTCGCTGGGTCAAATTACCGAAGCCCTTTTTCAAGTGGGCGGACAGTATCGCAGAAATATGTAGGAATCCTTAATCGTTCTTGGAAATCAAGGACTTTCTCCATTTTTTAAAGGAAATCCGAAAGATTCGGATTTCTTTTCGAAGGAGGTTCAGGTATTCTTTTTCTTTTACCCCATCTCTTTCCAAACCATTGCAGTAGGCGAGAATATTCCGGGTCATAATGTTGACGTAAGATAGGCTCTTCATTCTGACCGATGGACAGCTGCTCAAAGCGGCTTGCTCGACCTCTTTGGTGATCAGATCCGCATCTGCCATAAGGGATTTGGAGATGTCGTCCCTAAAAGAATCGATTTTGCGAAATGATAAAATTTCTCTGTTCTGCGCAAAATACGAGGCCACAGCTTCGCTCATGTCGCGTAGCGCCAAAGATTTACGGTAGATACTAAGGGAGTTAAGAGAATTTCTCTCCATGATTTCACAGCAATTTTGAAATATAAAATTACACACGATTAGAATTTTTTTACTTTTGTTATAAAAGCAATTGGTCGATTTTACTTTCGATTGCAAAAAAATATAACTAATCTACTTTGCGTATGAAGATAGATGACTTGAATTGGCAAATACTAAATCATATACAACAAAATGCAAGGGAATCATTTGCCAATATTGGAAGGAAAATTGGGCTGACACCACCTGCTGTGGCCGAGCGTGTAAAGAAAATGGAAGACCTCGGAATTATTGAAAATTATGGCGCCAATATTTCCTATGTAGAAGCAGGTTATCAATTAAAGGCCATAATAATGCTCCGTGCATTTATGGGTAAATTAAAACCGTTTTTGGATAAGGTAAAAACTTATCAAGAAGTGGTGAATTGTTATCGGATCACGGGCAACGAGAATATAATAATGGAAGTAATTCTAAAAGATCAGTCCCATTTGGAGAAATTTATAGACGAACTCATCGTATATGGAGAGTGTAGGACCCATATTGTGCTATCCAGTGTGGTAAGCAACGCCCCTATCAAAAAAAGCAGGGGGAGTAAGTAACGAATTGTTAATTTGATGATTTCGAAACAGACTTTGGCTAGATTTTTGATAAAATTGAGTTATGAAAAAAACGTATTTGTTACCAATTCTGACTGTTTTTTGCACACTTTCTGTCTTTTCGCAACAAATGGTTTTAAAAAAGGGGGAAATAATTGAAAACCTTCCACTGAACGATACTACCGAAAACACGTATTCCTTGTTTATTCCGAAAGAATTTTCCATGGATAAGAGGTGGCCTTTGCTTTTGGTCACCGATACCAAAGGCGAAGAAAAAAGTGCACTTTCCATGTTTGTTATGGCAGCGGAGAAAGAAGGTTATGTTTTGGCGGCACCAAAGTTATCGGACACTTTATCACTGACAAAAAATATGCTGGTCACAAGTGGCACTATAAAAAGAATAACGGAAATGTTGCCCATACATACAGACCGAATTTACGCTGCAGGTCAGGATTCCGGCGGGCAGTTGGCCAGCTTGGTGCCAATACTCATTAAAGCTGTAAATGGCGCTATCTCCATAAATGCATCCCTTGCCAACAGGGAACTGATTAATATGAAAGAACCGTTTCATTTCATCGCTATTGTAAACAAAGAAAATTACCGGTACCCCTATACGCTAACCGATGCTAAACTATTGGATCAATTTAAATTCCCAAATCAAGTGTTGTTGTACGATGGAGATGGGGAGTGGCCAGGTGTTGCATATCTGGAGAAAGCAATGCAACTCTTTACTTTGGATGCCATGGGCCGAAATAGAATTCCAAAGGATACCCTATATATGGAAAAAGCTTTTAAAAAAGATATCGCCCACTTAAATCAACTCGGTAAAATCGGGGATTTGCTCTGGAAAGAGCAATATATAACCGAAATGATGTCCATGTACCGCGCCATGAAAAATATGGACTCACTTAGATCTGTGCAGCGTGATTTAAGAAGAAGCAAGGAATACAAAGTAATGAAACGGGCGGAAAACGCCGCTTTTTTACAAGAGAACATGCTAAAGGAAGATTATCAATATTATATGGATGAAGACCTTTATACCCACAATTACAATAATTTGGGGTGGTGGAAATATCAAAAAACAGAGATCGAAAAGTTTATCGATGGGAGCAAACCGTTCGAAAAACAAATGGGGCATAGGTTAAAAGGTTTTGTAAATGCCCTTGCCGAAGATAATATAAGCATAGAAATGGCAGAGGAGGTCGTCGATGAAAATGCTTTGGCATTTTTGTACATGCTCAAAACAATTTTAGAACCTGGTAATTACGAATACTACCTAAAAACCATATCCCTGAGCGCAAAGAACGATGATTTTGGAACCTCTTTGTTCTATTTGGAAGAGCTTTTAAAAAAAGGGTTTAAGGATAAAGAAAAACTTTATAATATAGAGCATACCGCACTCTTCCGGATTATGCCCGAGTTCAACGAAATGGTCTCAAAGTATTTGGATGATGCCAGATACCACATTAAGATAGAAGAAAACTAAATGTCCGCATAATTCAGTTATCTTGATTTGGTTTAGAACCGTATTTTTGTACAAATACTTTCTGTATGAAATATACCATATTACTTTCGGTCATTTTTTTGATTTCCTGCGGACAAGGTAAAAAGTATCACGACAATGATAAAGTCGAGCCCGCTTCATCGGATTTGGTAGCGGATATTTTAAAGTATCAAAAGGAGCAAAATGAAAGTCTGAAAGATCCGGATACATCTCCCTTACCGGACAAATACAGGAAGAATTTTGAGGGTTTGGATTTTTTTGAGCCGGATACGGCCTACGTGGTCAAAGCACGTTTTGAACGTACCCCGGATGCCACTCCTTTTATGATGCCCAGTACGACCGATTTGCAGTCCCAAGAAGTAGTTTACGGCATTGCCCACTTTAGGCTCAACGGAAAGGAACATAAATTGGAAGTGTACCAAAGTCTGGATTTGATGGGGGAAGAAGGTTATGAAGATTACCTGTTTTTGCCGTTTATGGATGAAACCAACGGAGAGGAAACCTATGGAGGGGGCAGGTATATTGATTTGACCATCCCAGAGGGGGATACATTGGTAATCGATTTTAATAAATCATACAACCCTTATTGTGTTTACAATAAAAAGTACTCCTGCCCTCTAGTGCCAAGGCAAAATTATTTGAGAACTAATGTGAGAGCAGGAGTGAAAAACTTTATAAAGGATTAAAAAAAGCCTTAATCCCAATGGAATAAGGCTTTCGTTGTTTTTTTAACTAGCATTGAGGTTAGAAGGAATAGATCGCAGCGATCAAAAATGAAGATTGATTACTGGTAAAACCTCCGTCGCCATCCGCATAGGGCTCAAGGTCATTGCCCCAAGTATCCAAGCGTACCTCAGGTTTTATTATTAGATTTTCCTTTGTAAAACTTCCGGTCAACGTTAAACCAAGTACTGGGGAGTCGTCCTCAAGGGCATCATCAGTGAAGGTCATGTATTCACCGCGAAGCCCAATGGCAAAACTATCGGAAGTCGTCAATTGTGGGTAGATCGCAGCTCCATAAAAACCAGTTCCTGTTTCGGAATTGTCGTTATAGGCTGCATTGATGCCGAAGAAGAAATCCTCGGTCACATCAAATCCACCGGTATAATCAACTTCAAAACCAAGGCCGCCACTTTTTCCACTATCGTAATATAGGTTCAGGAATTGATCATAAAAACCTAGTTGGCCACCCAAGGAGTATTCACCAGAATCACTAATATCATTGGTATCCCATGGATTCATTACCGCAAGCATTAAGCTTACATCGTCCGATAGGGCAAAATCTGCTTTTATGCCCAAGTGCGAAAATGGTCCGTTGGAGAACAGGTAAGAAACGCTATAGTTAAAGTTTGCCTGTGGGGCGATAACCTCATACCCTAAAAAGGTGTTGAAACGACCCATGGTCAAGGTCGTACCTTCGGAGACATTCCAATACACATAGGCCTGGTTGATGATACCGTTAAGTACATCATTTTCAAAAGTGGCCTCGGTACCTCTAGGTCCAAAAACCAAGTCAACTACGACACCAGTGTCTCCCATGTCATAGGTGCCTACAAGATTGGCCATGCCCAGTGCAAAACCAGTTTGGTTGGCAAAGGATGTAAAAGTTGCGGTATCCGCTTCTCCAGCATCCTTAAAGGTAGTTCTGTAATAAGCATCAACAGACCCGCTAAGGCTAAACTTGGAGGTGGTTTCTTCTTCCTGTGCAGAGACAGAAAATGATAGTGTTGAAATTATGGCAATCGCCATAATTTTTCCGAAATTTGTATTCATAATCGTTTTCATATCATGATCATTTTAAGTTGTCCTTTTTATTAAGGACCGTTAGTTGTTTTATAGTGAGTTGTGTTTGAAAAGGTTATTTAACGGAGCGTTTGGCAGAACGCTCCGTTTCCTTTGGCAATCTTTGGTTATTTGTAGGGCTATTTATCTTGAGAAATGTGTTCCGGATAGGCTTCCACGCCATGTTCGTGAATGTCCAAGCCGTCAATTTCTTCTTGTTCGGACACTCGTAGCCCAATGGTTTTCTTTAAAATAAAGAGAACTATAAAAGATGCAACGGCAGCCCAAATAATATAGGCCAATGACCCGTAGGTCTGTACCCATAAAAGTTTTCCGCTTCCTCCGTAGAACAATCCGCCATCAAGTGCAAATAGGCCGATTAAAACAGTTCCAAGGAAACCGCATACTCCGTGAACTGAAATCGCGCCCACGGGATCATCTATCTTAAGTTTTTTATCAATAAGTTCGATGGACACTACCACTACTAGACCGCAGATCAAACCAATGGCAAGAGCTCCCCATGCATTAACTGAACCACATCCAGCAGTAATACCTACCAAACCGGCCAAAGCACCGTTGAGTGTCATGGAAATGTCGGCTTTCCCATACCTTGCCCATGTAAAAAACAAGGCGGCTATGGCTCCTATTGCAGCAGCCAGGTTGGTGTTGATGATTACACTAGTGGCTCCAATGGTATCATCTCCGCCCCAGGCCAATTGTGAACCTCCGTTGAACCCGAACCATCCTAACCAGAGGATGAAAGCACCCAATGCACCGAACGCCATGTTGTGACCGGGAATTGCTTGTGCCTTGCCATCTACATATTTTCCGATTCTGGGTCCTACTAGTATCGCTGCCACCAAAGCTGCCGCACCACCAACGGCGTGTACTACCGAAGAACCTGCAAAATCAACAAATCCTGCAGTGTTGAGCCAGGCATCGTCGTCGAAAGGCCAGTACCAGCTACCGGAGATAGGATAGATAAGTGTGGTAAGGATAACAGAAAAAATTAGATACGTGGAAAATTTGGTCCGACCCGCAATAGCACCCGATACAATGGTTGCTGCGGTCGCGCAGAAAACTGTTTGGAAGAAAAGGTTGTACCAATCGTCGGCACTAAAAAAGAAGTACCCCTGATCTGACGGACTGGATCTAAAAAAACCGCCACCTACAAGGTCGCTGCCATACATAATGGCATAACCTACGGCCCAGAACATAACGGAGCCAGCGGCCAGGTCCATTATGTTTTTCATGATGATGTTGCCGGTGTTCTTACTGCGTGTAAAACCAATTTCCAATAAGGTGAACCCTGCCTGCATAAAAAATACCAAAATGGCCGCAAGGGTTATCCATAAAGCTCCCATATCGCCTGTAATGGCTTCCACGGCTTTGTCTATTGCTTCTTGTTCTTGTACAATCATAATCTAAGTTTTTAAGTTTTTGGCTATTAGTGTTAGTTGATTCCTGCGCTTCCGCTTTCTTTGGTCCTTATTCGATAGGCTTCGATCACATCGGAGACAAATATTTTTCCGTCACCAACATTACCAGTGCTTGCCGTATCCAATAAAACATTCACGGTTTTTTCCAGAAAGTCATCGCTGACCACGATAACCAAATACCTTCGTTGTATTTCGCTAGTGCTGTACGATATACCACGATAGACGTGTCCAAGTTTTTCATTTCCAACTCCTGTTACATCCCAGTAACTGAAGAAGTTGACCTCAATTTGATGTAAGGCTTTTTTAACCTCATCAAATTTGGATTTTCGAATAATTGCCTCGACTTTTTTCATAATTAAGTAGTTAATTGTTGTTTCAAATATATCTTAATTAAACAAAGGGGCTGTAAAAAGAGGGGTGGTTGTAGTGATTTTTGTTACTATAAAAAAAATACCCCTAATAATTTAGGGGTATCCAATTTATAATAAACTTTTATCAATTATTTGTTGATCTTATGTTAACATATGGTGTTAAAACTTTGATTTTTTTCATAAAAAAGCTGATTCAACCCATAAAATGTTAAATATTTAACAAAAATTAACTAATATGATTTGGTTTGTAACGGCTAGGGTTGTTTGGTTAACCATAAACCTAAAACAACCGACAAGATACCAAGGATAATACTGGCCATCATATAAATAGCGAAATTAAGGTAATCGCCACTTTTTAAAAATGTATGCTTTTCAAAAGCAAATGCGGAGAAAGTGGTAAAGCCACCACAAAAACCTGTGGCCAATAATAGGCTGTTGTTCTCGGAGAGTATATCGCCTTTAGCAGAAAAACCTAAAACAAGCCCGATGATAAGACAGCCCAAAATATTAACTGTAAAAGTTCCGACAAAGAAATTCTGAGAAATGGAATTGAGAGGTTTTGATACTAGATAGCGCAATACGCTGCCAAATCCTCCTCCTAAAAAAACAAGTAAGGCCTGTTTCATGCCTCAAAGTTACAAACTAAACCGCTTTTTTGTATTCGGTTTCTAAAGACTCCCGAGGAAAAAGCTTGGTAGTGGCAGATTCGGAAATTTTACGAATCGGTTTTGTAAATGTCTCCTTGGCACCATTTACGCTGAAAATCAAAAGAATGGCGTTAATGGTGAGCAATACGAAAAGTATACTAAGAAAAACAGTCATTTAGGTTAGGTGCTAAAATAATGTTAAACAAAAGTACGGGTTTTCCTATAAGAACGAAATCCAAGTGCTACTAATGTTGTGAAAATGAGGATTTTTGTTGCGATTGCAATTAATCTGTTAATTTTTGAGAAAAAATTTAATAAGGAACAGTGTAACTATGAAAATCAGAAAAGAAACAAGAATCCAGATAACACCTTTATAATTTTTTTTGTGCAATTTTTTGTCTTTTCGATAAGAAAGGGAGATAATTGCCACAAAAGCAATAAAAAACAAAGCTGCAAAAACAATCTGTCCTGTACTGAACATATTTTATATTTTTATGCAAAGCTAAATCAAAATTAGATAATGGAAAGTAAAATAAAAGCCGTGGAATTATTCCACAATTCTTTTGGGCTTGGAGTTTCCCAACAGCCAAAAGCCAATTTGGGAGAAGAAAAAAATCTACTGCGATTTAATTTAATGGACGAAGAAAATCGGGAATACTTGGAAGCGGCCAACAATAACGATTTGGTGGAAGTGGCCGACGCCTTGGGGGATATGTTGTATATTTTATGTGGGACGATCTTGGAACATGGTATGCAATACAAAATTGAAGAGGTGTTCGAGGAAATACAGCGAAGCAATATGAGCAAGCTTGGTGCGGATGGGAAACCTATTTATAGGGAAGACGGGAAAGTGCTCAAAGGGCCAAACTATACCAGACCGGATATTCAAACGATAATGGATAAATAAAAAAGGCGCCGAAACGGCGCCTTTTTTGTTAGATGACTTCGTGTCGCCATCCAAATTTATCTTCTGATCGGTTATATTGAATATCCGTGATTCTTTTTTTCAATAAGGACGCGTAGCTGTTATCCACTTCGGGAAGTTCGTAATCCTTTCCATGGTAGCCGAATCCAGAAATAGGAGATACTACAGCTGCGGTACCTGCTCCGAACATTTCCTTTAGGGATCCGTTCTCTGCAGCTTCAACAAGTTCATGTACCGAAATTTTACGGACTTCGGTTTTTATGCCTTCATCCTCTGCAATTTTTAAAATGCTCTTTCTTGTGATACCATCCAAAATACGATCACTTGTAGGTGCTGTCATCAATGTATCGTTGATCCTCACAAAAACATTCATAGCGCCCGCTTCTTCAATAAATTCATGGGTATTGTCGTCTGTCCAGATTACTTGCTGGTAACCCTTGTCGGCCGCAAGTTTGGTAGGGTAAAACTGCCCGGCATAGTTGCCGCCCGCCTTGGCGTAGCCAACACCGCCGTTTGCTGCCCTGGAATAGGTCTCCTCGATCAATACTTTTACTCTACCTGAAAAATAAGATCCAGAAGGCGCACAGGCAATTATAAATTTGTACTCGTCCGCAGGAGATGCATGGAAACCATTGCCGGATGCAAAAACGAACGGTCTAATGTATAAAGAGCTTCCGGGATTTTGAGGAATCCAATCTTTTTCCAATTGGATCAAGGTTTGTAGCCCTTCCATAAAATAGGCTTCCGGTATTTCCGGAATCGCCAAACGTTGTGCTGATTTGTTCAATCTTTTGCAATTGTCCAAAGGTCTAAAGAGCCAAACCTTCCCGTTCTCATCCTTGTAGGCTTTCATTCCCTCAAAAATGGACTGTCCGTAATGGAAGATTTTGGCCGAAGGATCAAGCGTAATAGGTTGGTAAGGAACCACTTTTGGAGTGTTCCACTCGCCGTTTTTATAGTCGCAAACCAACATATGGTCCGAATAGACACTTCCAAAGGAAAGATTGTCAAAATCAATATCTTGGATTTTTGAAGATTTAGTCTTTTCTATAGCAATTTTGTTAGCCATTGTTTCCATATCACTTACATTTACAGTGTTAAAATTAGCTATTTATTGTTAGTTTTGGACGATTCACAAATCTAAATGTTATACTTAATCTACATTTACTTAAATGTTATCAAAAATGAGATATTTTAACACAATTGCTACTGTATTTTTAGTAGGAGTTCTTTTTGTCTCCTGTAAACAAGAAACGATACAAGGGGATTATTTCGGTCAGGAATTCCAGGTTTCTGGAAAAGCGTCCAAAACCGCTGCACCTTTTGATCAAATTTCAGAGAAAGATTCGCTTCAGACCCAAATGATCGGTGAAATCAAAGAAGTTTGCCAGGCAAAAGGATGTTGGATGAAGGTTAAACTTGAATCCGATGAGGAAGTGTTTGTCCGGTTTAAGGATTATGGCTTTTTTGTGCCCAAGGATGCTGCGGGTAAGAAAGTTGTGATGAACGGCGCCGCATTTTTAGAAGAAATGTCCGTAGAAGACCAAAAACACTATGCTGAGGACGAGGGTGCTTCTGAAGAAGAATTGGCCCAGATCACCGCCCCGAAAAGAACACTTAGGTTCGAAGCTGATGGTGTTTTGATCGCAAACCAGCCTTGAAACGAAGAATAATCACGACAGGGGACGGTTCCAAGACCATTCAAATAGAGGATTGGAACGAACAATACCATTCCAAACATGGCGCAGTGCAAGAAGCTTACCATGTATTTATTGAACACGGGCTGCGGTTGTTCAACAATACATCCATTACCGTTCTGGAAGTTGGTTTCGGTACAGGGCTTAATGCACTTATTACCTTATTGGAGGCTGCCAAACAACAACTAACGGTCGATTATATTGGAGTAGAGGCCTTTCCTGTTTCTGTGGATGAAATAAGCGCTCTGGATTATTGTAGTCAGTTGGGTGCAGATAATGTTGAAGCATCTTTTAATAAAATGCATAGTTCCAACTGGGAAGAAGAGGTAGCTATAACACCGGATTTTTCGTTGCTCAAACAAAAAAAGGATTTTAGGCAGATCGACGAGGAAAACCTTGTCGATCTTGTTTATTTTGATGCATTCGGGGCACGTGTGCAACCCGACCTGTGGACCGAAGAAATTTTCTCGATCATGCACAATGCACTCAAGCAAGAGGGCGTATTGGTCACGTATGCGGCAAAAGGTAGTGTAAGAAGGGCGATGCAGGCTGTTGGATTTACCGTGGAAAGGTTGCCTGGACCACCCGGAAAAAGAGAAATGTTAAGGGCTATAAAGATGTGATTCCTAACAATTTGTTAACCCATGGTGCTTTACAGGGCTGTTTGGCACTAAAGTTTAAACAAATATGTTAAACCTAAATTAAGGTCTGATCAACAGACGATTAAACCTGTAAATTTGTACAAAATGTTGCTATGAAGGTGTTGATAACAGGAGCTACGGGTTTGGTCGGGCAGGCCATTGTAAAGGTACTTCACGATAAAGGAATACCCGTAAATTATTTGACCACAAGTAAAAACAAGATTACCTCCCAAGAGGATTTTCAAGGTTATTATTGGAATCCTTCCAAAGGAGAAATAGATTTGGATTGCTTTAAAAATGTTCAAGCAATAATAAACTTGGCAGGTACCACCATTGCTAAACGTTGGACGCCAAATCACAGAAAAAAAGTTCTCCTAAGCCGAATTAATAGTCTGCAAACCTTAAAAAATGGATTGGAGCAATCCAATAACAAGGAAGTTGAATGCCTAATTTCTGCATCGGCGGTTGGGATATACCCAGATTCCATAAGTGACTTTTACGACGAGACCGAGACCAAAGTTGACGACGGTTTTTTGGGCGATGTGGTCCAAAAGTGGGAGGCCGAGGCCGACTCGTTTCAACAGTTGGACATAGACGTGGCCAAAATAAGAATTGGAATCGTATTGGACAAAGATGAAGGAGCTTTGCCCAAAATGTCGCAACCGGTCAAGAACTTTGTTGGGGCGCCCTTGGGCAGTGGTGATCAATGGCAATCTTGGATCCATATCGAAGATTTGGCACAAATGTTCGTGTTTGCCGTGGAAAACAACCTCAAAGGAATCTATAACGGGGTCGCACCAAATCCGGTTACCAATACCAAAATGACCAAGGAATTGGCAAAAATATTGGACAGGCCTTTATGGTTGCCAAACATCCCGGCATTTTTATTGAAGGCAATTTTGGGTAAAATGTCAGCCTTGGTATTGTCCAGCCAAAGGGTGAGCAGTAAAAAAATCGAGGAAGAAGGTTTCACATTTCAATACGTGAACATTTGCCAAGCATTAAGGAGCTTGTACAGTTCAGAAGCCTCGGATGTTCCAGCTTCTGTAGAGGCATAGACATATTTAACTTTATGACGATATTGATGGGAAAAGTCCGCTTAGGCGGCTTTTTTTATGATTTGCGGTGACATTTTGACATTTTTGGACAATTGGCAGTACTTTTGCCACTTCAAATTCGAATAAAACAATTGAACATGAGCAATAAAAGTAAGGTTGAGGAAATAGAAGATGAGCCTAAAAAAGGGCAAACCGAAGAGAGTACTGAGCTGAACGATGATCATATAGAAACCAGCGACACGGAAGAAAACAATGAAGAATTGTCCGAGGAAGAAAAACTACGTGAAGATTTGGCCAAAGAGAAAGAAAAATTTTTAAGACTCTTTGCCGAATTTGAAAATTACAAGCGCAGGACGTCCAAAGAACGTATGGATCTGTTCAAAACGGCAGGACAAGAAGTCATGGTGGCATTGTTGCCCATTTTGGACGACTTTGATCGAGCCTTGAAAGAACTCTCCAAATCCGAGGATAAGGAAATGTTCAAAGGTGTGGAACTTATCAGCAATAAATTTAAAGAGACCCTGAAAAACAAAGGATTGGAGCCTGTGCAGGCCGAACCAGGGGATACTTTTGATGCGGAAGTGCACGATGCCATAACCCAAATTCCTGCACCGGACAAAAAAATGAAAGGGAAAATAATCGATGTGGTCGAAAAAGGGTTCAAGCTCGGAGATCGTATCATTAGACACCCAAAAGTAGTAGTAGGAAACTAAGAGTGTATGAAGGAGGATTATTACGAAATATTAGGAGTATCCAAAGGAGCTTCGGCCGCAGAAATAAAAAAAGCCTACAGGAAAAAGGCAATCGAGTACCACCCGGATAAAAACCCAGGCGATGCCAAAGCAGAAGAAATGTTCAAAAAATCTGCCGAAGCATACGAGGTATTGGGAAATCCGGACAAAAGGGCAAAATACGACCAGTTTGGCCATGCCGCGTTCGATGGCAGTGGAGGCTTTGGTGGCGGAGGTATGAACATGGACGATATCTTCAGTCAGTTCGGTGATATTTTTGGCGGTGCTTTTGGTGGAGGTGGATTCAGTGGTTTTGGCGGTTTTGGCGGTGGACAGCGAAGAACCAAAGGGAGCAATTTGCGCATCCGTGTAAAACTCACCCTAGAGGAAGTTGCCAATGGAGTAGAGAAAAAGGTAAAAGTAAGACGCAAGCGACAAGCAGAGGGAGTTACCTATAAAACCTGCCCCACTTGTAATGGAACCGGACAGATTACCAAGATCACCAATACGATATTGGGTAGGATGCAAACGGCGACCACATGTACCACTTGTGGCGGCGCCGGACAAACTATTGATAAAAAGCCTGCAGGAGCAGATGCACAGGGATTAATTGTGGAAGAAGAAACAGTTTCCATTAAAATTCCACCAGGTGTAGAGGACGGTATGCAATTAAAAGTATCCGGCAAGGGTAATGATGCTCCCGGAAACGGAATCGCAGGTGACCTCTTGGTAGCCATTGAAACCCTTGAACACGAAACGCTAAAGCGCGAAGGAGACAATTTACATTACGACCTTTATATAAGTATGCCAGAAGCGGTTCTTGGAAGTTCCAAAGAAATAGACGCTATTGGCGGAAAGGTTCGTATAAAATTGGAATCCGGTATTCAGTCGGGAAAAATTTTGAGACTCCGAGGAAAGGGAATCAATAGCCTAAATGGCTATGGCAGTGGTGATTTGCTGGTGCATGTAAACGTTTGGACCCCTAAAAACATAAATAAAGAGCAGAAGGAGTTTTTTGAACGTATGCAGGGCGACGACAACTTTGCCCCAAGTCCCGAAAAATCGGATAAATCCTTTTTTGAAAAGGTAAAAGACATGTTCTCTTAAGAATAAAAACCTTCTGTTTAAATAAAAAACGTATATTTGAAACTGATGTTGGGTGACCGATATCTAATTTTCTTTTTCATAGCAATTTTTTTCCCATCCTTGATTTTTTTAAGGGTGGGTTTTTGTTTTTATAGAAAATGCAGGTTATCTGCAAATACATATCTTTGAAAAAATACTATACATGGATCATATCCTTGTTGCCGAAAATGTGACCAAATCGTACGGCAACTATACTGCCTTGAGCAACATATCTCTTCAAATACCCAAGAACTGCATATACGGACTATTGGGTCCCAATGGTGCGGGCAAAACCTCGTTCATTAGAATTATTAATCAGATTACGCACCAAGATTCCGGAGAAATTTTTTTAAATGGAGAGCCGTTGGCGCCAAAGCATATCGCTTCCATAGGGTACTTGCCCGAGGAAAGGGGCTTGTACAAAAGCATGAAGGTAGGGGAGCAGGCCCTTTATTTGGCACAGTTAAAAGGGCTGTCCAAGAGCGAGGCCAAGACTCGATTAAAATATTGGTTCGATAGATTGGATATTGGGGATTGGTGGGATAAAAAGATTCAGGAACTCTCTAAAGGCATGGCCCAGAAGATTCAATTTATTGTAACGGTATTGCACGAGCCAAAGTTGTTGATTTTTGATGAACCTTTTAGTGGTTTCGATCCAATAAACGCAAACATCATAAAAGACGAAATTCTGCAATTAAAGGAAAATGGAACTTCGATTATTTTCTCTACCCACCGGATGGAATCGGTCGAAGAACTTTGCGAGCACATTGCCTTGATCCATAAATCCGAGAAAATATTGGATGGGAAGCTATCCGACATCAAAAAGGCATACAAGAACAATATTTTTAATGTGGGCGTACAATTGGAATCGGACGTTGTTATATTCCTGCAAACACTAAAGGAAAAATTCAATATACTTTCCTCGGATATTGATGAGGTTGAGCAACAGGTTAATTTTAAGGTGCAGTTACCGTCGTCCCAAACAGGTGAAATTTTGACAGAACTTTCCAAAACCACCAACATAAATAGGTTTGAAGAAACCATTCCTTCGGCCAACGATATTTTTATACAAACCGTAAATAGCAAGGATAATGGCAAGTAAGCTTGGACTGATCATAAAACGGGAATATTTGGCCAAGGTCCGAAATCGTTCCTTTATAGTGATGACGATATTGAGTCCACTTCTAATTGTTGGGATGATCGTGCTAATCGCTTATTTGGCAAAGATCAATGATGATGAAACAAGGGTCGTGTCGGTTCTTAACGAAAGTGCATTTTTTCTGGATGAATTAAAGCCTTCAAAAAGTATCTCCTACGTTTATTTTGATGATTTGGCCTTGCAGCAAGCCAAAGATTCTACCAATTCCTTGGAGTATTATGGATTGTTGTACATACCCAATCTACCTTCGGTGGAAGAAGCTGCCAAAAATAGTTATCTGTTTACCAAGGACAATCCCAATACATCCGTAACAAAAGAATTGGAAGCCGTTTTTCAAAAAAAATTAAGACAAGATCGTTTGCGAAAGCTCGGGGTATCGGCAGAACAGTTCTCGAGCGTGGAAAAATCCTTTGAGATCAACCTGTCAACATTTGAAGGCGAAAAAAGTATCAAGGGAATCAATGAGATCAAGGCATTTATAGGAGGTGGTTTTGGTTATGCGATTATGATGTTCATTATCATTTACGGTGGGTTCGTTATGCGGAGCGTGATCGAAGAGAAAACCAGCCGGATCATAGAAGTGATCATATCTTCGGTAAAACCATTTCAGTTGATGCTGGGAAAAATAATAGGCAATTCTTTGGCAGGGATTACACAGTTTTCCATTTGGATCGTCTCTGCATCGGCATTAATGTTTGTCGCTGTTCTAATTTTTGGGATAGATCTCTCGGCACTTTCTGGGGAATCGGCAATGCCCGCAGGGCCGATGGGAAGCATGTCGCAATTGGGGGCAATGGACACCGAAATGATGCTGTATGCCAAGGAAATCTACGATATTCCTTGGGGGTTGCTCATTGTGTCCTTTTTTATCTATTTTATTCTCGGTTACCTTATATATAGTTCCATTTATGCGGCGATCGGTGCGGCAGTGGATAATGAGACGGATACACAGCAATTTATATTTCCTATTATATTACCTTTAATGTTGGCTATTTATGTAGGATTCTTTTCTGTTTTTAGCAATCCTCACGGGCCCATTGCAGTTGGGTTTTCATTGTTTCCATTAACATCGCCCATTGTAATGTTGATGCGATTACCGGGCGGGATTGGTGAGGGCGGCGTACCTTTATGGCAGTTTATCACCTCGATTTTGTTGTTGGTCATAACCTTTTTTGGTATTGTATCGTTGGCGGCCAAGATTTATAGAACAGGCATTTTAATGTACGGTAAAAAACCTACGTACAAGGAATTGATTAAATGGTTAAGATATTAGGATCTTATGCAAGAAGGCGCAGAGGACATAAAAGAAATTATTAAGGAGGATGTTTGGGGGACCATTAAGGATTTCCTCGACTTGGGGTTCCATCTTGGTGAAGGTGAAAAATCCATTGACCTTACCATAGGTCTGCTCCTACTGTTAACGGTGACATTGATCGCCACAAAGTTTATCCTTAAATGGTTGCGCAACATCTTTACCAGGAAGATGGAACAAGAGGACAAACAAAAATTCTCCAGCGTTTTTAAATTTATCAATTATGTGATTTATCTGGTGGCTGTGCTTGTAACATTGAGCGCGGCCGGGGTGGATATCACCCTGATCATTACTGCATCGGCTGCACTTTTTGTAGGGCTTGGCCTTGCATTGCAGGAGTTGTTCAAGGATATCCTTGGCGGAATATTTATAATCGTGGACAAATCGCTCCAAGTAGGCGATGTAGTAGAGGTGGACGGTAAAGTGGGAAAGGTGTTCGAGATCAAATTAAGAACCACTAGGGCCATTACCCGCGACGACAAAGTTCTTATTCTCCCCAACCATAAGTTTATAAGTGATATTGTCTACAACTACACCCAAAACCATAAAACCACTCGCGAAAAGGTTAGTGTGGGTGTGGCATATGGGAGCGATGTGGATTTGGTGACCAAAATATTGGAAGAAGTGGCCCATAATCAACGACAGGTACTCAAAAACCCCAAACCCTTTGTTTTATTCGAGGATTTTGGGGATTCCGCACTTATGTTCTCCGTGTATTTCTTTACCAATGATACCTTTAGGGATCCACGGATAAAAAGTGAGATGAGATATAAGATCAATGCCAAGTTCAAGGAGAGCAACATTAGTATTCCTTTTCCGCAGCGCGATATACATATTATTCAGCCTAAACAATAAATAGACATAAAAACCATAGTTCATCATAGTACAATCTGGAAGTGGTTCGCTTTCATTGTAACACTAAGCAGTTCCAATCTTTGCGCGCAGAGCACGGATATTTTGAGGGTGGAGTATCTGAATATTCCTGAAAATGATACAGGGATAAAGACACAGCGGTACAAAGCGTTGATAAATTTGCCCATAAAACTCAACGAGAAAAAAGATTACCTGATCACAGGATTGGAATATAACCGTTTCGATATGGGATATTCCGCCGATCTGCCGTTCGATAAAAGCGAGTTGATTCGATTTCATGTTCTTGATTTGAACCTGGGGTTTATAACCAAATGGAACGAAAATTGGAACTTGGTGACCATACTTACACCTCGATTTGCCTCTAATTTTGTTAGCGGTACCATTACAGACGATTTTTTTATGAACGCAACCGCTACTTTTTGGAAGGAACGGGCCGATGCGGATAAACCTTACCGTATTGTACTTGGTTTAACCTACAACAGCACAACAGGATTGCCGGTACCATTGCCATTGGTGAATTACTATAGAAAATTTCATCCTAATTGGTCGTTTACCTTCGGGATACCTAAATCCAGTCTTAAGCATCACATCAACAACAGGCACTCTTTGGAAATGGCATTATTATTGGATGGTTACTTCATAAATCTTCAGAACGGAATTGAACTGGAGAATGGTCAGGTGGCTTCAAAAATATCGTTGACCTCTTTACTGGGAACTTTGGTATATCAGTACAATATTTCCAAGCGGATGTCCATTTTTGCCATGTTGGGGAAAACCATTGTTCAAGAAGGAATGTTAAGAAATGATGATCAAGGCAAGGTTTATTTATTGAATGACGAGTCAAATTTTTATATTAGGACTGGTTTCAAAATTGGAATTTTTTAAAACGTAGCATATGTCTAAAATTTTGGTGATCGAAGATGAATCGGCAATTAGAAGAGTACTGGTGAAAATATTGGCAGAAGAGAGCGATGATTATAATGTAGTGGAGGCCGAGGATGGCAAAGCAGGGATCGATTTGATCAAAAAAGAAGATTTCGACCTTGTACTTTGCGATATTAAAATGCCAAAAATGGACGGTGTCGAAGTTTTGGAGGCCGCTAAAAAAATTAAACCCGAAATACCATTTATAATGATTTCCGGCCACGGTGATCTGGATACCGCCGTGAATACCATGAGATTGGGTGCCTATGATTATATTTCCAAACCACCGGACCTTAATCGATTGCTTACTACGGTTAGGAATGCCTTGGATAGAAAAGAGTTGGTGGTCGAGAACAAAGTGCTCAAGAAAAAAATATCCAAAAATTATGAAATGATCGGTGAGAGCAATGAAATTGGATCAATAAAGGAGATGATCGAAAAAGTGGCCCCGACCGATGCAAGAGTGCTTATTACGGGCTCCAATGGTACCGGAAAGGAATTGGTAGCGCACTGGCTGCACGAAAAAAGCCCGCGTTCTTCTTCGCCATTTGTAGAGGTCAATTGTGCGGCGATTCCATCCGAATTGATAGAGAGTGAACTCTTTGGGCACGTGAAAGGTGCATTTACCTCTGCGGTAAAGGACAGGGCAGGAAAATTTGAAGCAGCCAACAAGGGGACCATTTTTTTGGACGAAATCGGGGATATGAGTCTTTCGGCACAGGCAAAAGTCTTGCGTGCCCTCCAAGAGAACAAGATAAGCCGTGTGGGTTCCGATAAGGATATAAAGGTGGATGTTCGCGTGCTGGCGGCTACCAATAAAGATTTAAAAAAAGAGATCGAGGACGGAAAATTCCGGGAAGATCTTTATCATCGTTTAGCGGTAATCTTGATCAAGGTACCGACCCTTAATGATAGGCGTGATGATATACCATTGCTCATAGAGCATTTTTCCAATAAAATAGCATCCGAACAAGGAACCGGGCAAAAAACGTTCTCCAAAAAGGCGATAGACCTGCTCAAAAGTTATGACTGGACGGGCAATGTGCGGGAACTCAGAAATGTAGTGGAGCGTTTGATCATTTTAGGTGGTAAGGAGGTATCCGAAGAGGATGTGAAGTTATTTGCCAGCAAGTAATTTACTGGCAATTCTCCAATTCCGTTAGGGCCTCTTTTGTTAAAGTTTTTACGCGTTGGTGGTATTCTTTTTTATGTTGGGATAGTTTGGTATTGAGCAATATTAACCGTGATTCCTCATAAATATTCGTAATAAACCTTCGGGCATCTTCGCAATCTACATCGGACACCACTTTGTTCAATGAAGACTCAAAGCCCAAAAGGCATTGGTGGACCTGTTTTTTTACCGTGGAGCCTTGTGTCAACATCATGCCATCGTCAAAATCCAGGACATCCGAAGTGTTCATTACCAATACGTTGCTTCCGTACTCACTGGAGGTTTCTTTTTCGAAATCCTTTAGGACTTTAATGCCGATGATCGTAGTCTCTAAAGCTTTGTGCAATTCCAATTTTGAGTTGTTATAATCACTGGCCTTGGTCGCCGATTTTAACATGGAAAGTGTGGTTTCAAGACTTTCAATTGCACCTTCACAACCACAATCCAAAAAATTATCCTTGGTCTTCTCGATTCCGTTCAATGCCTTGTAAGCGTGGTACCTGGCCATGTTCAGGTCTTTGGACATTGCAGCATCTTCTATTTTACTTTTGATGTATTCCAGATTGGAACTTGCATACTGGCAAGCATTGGCGGGTTTGCTAAAGGAGCTCAATAGTAAAAGAGCTATTAAACCAATAGCAAAGACTATTAGTAGAAGTAGGTTCTTCCTTTTCATAACGCTTTTAGATTTGGGACTTTGCGTCACTGATTTTTCTAAAGTTACATGTACAGCACCTAAACGGGGAATTAGATCGATTAAATAACCAACTTTGGGTACAAGAGGTCAAAATATCGATGAAATACACTGATTGGGTTACAGTTGAAGGTATAAGCAAAAAGAATTATATTCATTCCCATGAAAAAAATCAGAACAGAAGAATATAGGATAAAGGATACTATTAAACTCTCTGAATTAGCGACCCATGAAGATTTTGACCTATCCGACAAAGAGTTAAAGGAGAAACTGGGGGAAGTCCGTAAAGACTTGGGAGAGTTCCAGGATACGTTATATGCCCACGGCAAATATGGGGTGCTGGTTTGTTTACAGGGAATAGATACAGCAGGGAAGGATAGTCTAATTCGTGAAGTATTTAAGGATTTTAATGCTCGTGGCGTTGTAGTTCACAGTTTTAAGGTGCCCTCTGCAAAAGAAAAAAAGCACGACTATATTTGGCGACATTATATTGCACTGCCCGAAAGGGGAAAGTTCTCGGTCTTTAATAGGACACATTACGAGAATGTGTTGGTCACAAAGGTGCATCCAGAATATATTTTGGGCGAAAATCTACCCAACGTTCAAACCGTGAATGATATTGACGATGAGTTTTGGGCCAAACGCTACAGGCAAATCAATGATTTTGAAAGGCACATTGCGGAGAACGGAACCATTATTTTTAAATTTTTCCTGCACCTGTCCAAAGAAGAACAGCGCCAACGTTTGTTGAGAAGATTGGAGCTTAAGCGAAAAAATTGGAAATTTTCACCTGCCGATCTTGAGGAAAGAAAGCTTTGGGACACGTACGAGGCATGCTACGAAGAGGCTCTGAACAAAACAGCTAAAGAACACGCACCTTGGTATGTAATTCCTGCGGACAATAAAAAAGCGGCAAGGTTAATAGTGGCCACCATTATGTTGGAAGCGTTAAAAAAGTACAAAGATATTCGCGAACCCGAGCTTGACGATGAAATAAAAGCTAACTTGGAAATGTTTAAACAACAACTGGAAAAAGAAACCCCATGAGAACAATCTTATTTTTGACCATTTTTCTCGTCAGTACACCATTTTTTTCTCAGAACGAAGATGAAAAACAAATCAAGGCAATCTATGACAAAGCCTTGACCAACGGTAAAGCTTATGATTGGCTCAATCACTTGTCCAATCAAATAGGAGGGAGGTTATCCGGGTCCGTGCAGGCACAACAAGCTGTAGATTACACCAAGGCCCAACTAGAACTGCTCGGATTGGACAAAGTTTGGTTGCAACCTGTAATGGTGCCAAAATGGGTTAGGGGCATACCTGAATTTGCTTATTTGGAGACCAAGCCAGGCTTAACCACCAATGTACCCATTTGTGCGCTCGGTGGTTCGGTTGCTACACCGGATGGAGGTTTAAAGGCCAGCGTGGTCGAAGTACAGGGGATAGAAGACCTTGAGAAATTGGGCAAAGAAGCCATACAGGGCAAAATAGTCTTTTACAACCGCCCCATGGATCCAACTAAAATAAACACCTTTTCTGCGTATGCCAGTTGTGCGGATCAACGCTATTCTGGAGCAGCAGAAGCATCTAAATATGGGGCAGTGGGAGTTATTGTACGCTCCTTGAACCTTAGATTGGACGATTACCCGCACACAGGATCTATGGCCTATGGAAATATTCCGGTAAACCAGAGGATTCCAGCGGCGGCCATAAGCACCAAGGGAGCCGAGCTTATAAGTACCACTCTAAAGCTAAATCCGGATGCAAAATTTTATTTTAAACAAAATTGCAAGCAATTGGACGATGTTATGTCCTATAACGTGATAGGAGAAATAACGGGCAGTACCTATCCCGATGAAATTATGCTGGTTGGTGGGCATCTGGATTCCTGGGATTTGGGGGATGGCTCACATGATGATGGGGCCGGATGCGTACAAAGTATGGATGTGTTACGGCTGTTGAAGGAAACCGGTTATAAACCCAAACGAACCCTACGTGTTGTATTGTTTATGAATGAAGAGAACGGCTTGCGAGGCGGTAAGGAATATGCCAAAGTGGCCCAGAGTAAAAAGGAGAAGCATATTTTTGCACTTGAGAGTGATTCCGGAGGATTTACGCCACGGGGTTTTTCCATAGATGCCGACCCGGAAAACCTTAAACAGATCCAGGGCTGGAGAAGTTTGTTTGAACCATATTTGATTCATCTCTTTCAAGAAGGAGGCAGTGGTGCCGATATTGGCCCTTTAAAAAACGATGGAATTGTACTTGCTGGTTTACGACCCGATTCGCAGCGTTATTTTGATCATCACCACGCAGAAAACGACACTTTTGAACATGTAAATAAACGAGAGTTGGAACTTGGCGCGGCAACAATGGCAAGTTTGGTTTATCTTATAGACAAATACGGTACTGTTCCCCCCACGAAAATCAAAGGGTAATCTATTAAAATTAACAGATAGATGCCGTCCTTACCCAAAATAGGGACGGTTTTTTTATGGAATTAAGATTTTTTTCCTTTTCTCATCCGCTTTGGGCCATACCACAACCAAAATCCGGTTATGGTAAAAACCAAGAGTGAGGTTCCCATTACAGTGGTATACCCGAGTTTAATATAGCCATCGGTGGATAGGTAATCGTCTAGTAAAGACCCATCGTGTACGGCTTCTAAAAAGTCGGATCTTCTTTGGCCGATGGAAAGAACGTTCCCGTTTGCCCCGTCCAATTGGATTTCGTAAAAAGAATCTATAAAAACAAATTTAACGGAGCCTTTTTCCTGTCTAAGATCTATTCGGTCCAAAGCCAAATCTAAATCTTTGGAGACCTTGCTATGTAGGGTGTTGCATGCAATGGTGTGCAGGCTGTCCATGGAAAGCCATTCCTTTAAATTGGTGGAGGTTCCTTCTTGTGTTTCCGGGAGAATATAACCGTTGGAATTCTTCTTCCACCCTAAAAGAAGTCCAGAGATTGAAATAATAAAGAAAAATATAAATAGTAAAGCTCCTGTGGTTCTATGTACTTTTCGAAAGATTCGTAATACTTTGGCCTGCTTCTTCCTTTTGCCCATTCCTGCCTATTAAAAACCTTAAATATCTACAAAATTTATCAAATCCGAGAGCGGTTCTGTCTCCGATTTAACCAAAACGAGTGCATTTAACAAAAATTTTAGAATGTTGTGCCCGCTATGGAAAGTATACGGCACAGGACATCAATTGCCGGCAAAGGGAGTGTTAAATAGACCTACGGCCAATTCGATCCAAACCAATAAAAACAAAATAAATATGGCTAAAAGTATAAGGGGTCTTTTATTGCGAGATCGGGTTTTGCAGAGTACAAAATCAATGGTAAAACCTATGATCGAAAGTAGAATGCCGGCGCCGATAAAATCGAATAACGACCAATTTACTTCGGATGAGAACTGCATGGCCACAAAGGGTACGGCCAACAAAACTGCAATCGAAAAAAGAATAAAAATCTGTCTTTTGCTGATTAACATGGTGGAAATGGAATTTTAGAGGAATGTACCATTGTAAACAGTATTTAGTACCATACAACATCCAGTTTTTGTAGTTCTCCATCCAAATCTTTGATGGATTCGGGAGCTATGATCAAAGTGTTTATTACAAATTCTTTCGAATCTGTTTTTAGGATATAGTCGCCCGCAAATTTTCTGATACGATCAACCTCCCCAAGCTTTACTTTTTTTCCAAAAGGTGAATTCTTTTTGATCCAACCGTCCGAGATGGTGAGGTATTTGTTTTGTCTTTGATATAAATACAAGCCAAAATAGATCATGGAAAATAAGCCTAAACCGTAATCATGCCAATCAGTTCCTTCGGAAGAAAAGTAAATAGTAATAAACCAAAATAACCACACCATGCCCAAAGCTAGGTTTATGTTCAAGTGTCTATTTCTGTATTTTATCTTCAATTTTGGAGGTGCTTACATTAAAAGTAGTAAAAAATCAGGTTCTTGTGTGTTGCTAAATGGAAATATAATGGTTGGGCACTCGTAAAGACCACATGTCTTGTGTTCCGGATACTGCACGTTAGCGCAATGATGTGTTTATACTTGTTTTTGAATCCATATTGGAAGCCTTTATTTTGATTTAGCTCTCGTTAACGCATAAACTATATTGATCGGAAATATGAATTGAACTAAAAGTATTAGCAAGACCAGGACCGATATGACGGCACTTAGATAGTTATTGAATTTATATTCCATAATATCGGTCCGATAAAATCCGCTCAATATCCAGACCAGTAGAATCCCTCCAAAAGTGAAGCCTACATGGATCCAGATCAAACGATTTAATTGTTTCCTTCCGGCCTCTTTCATCAATGCATACCCCAAGCCCATAATTCCAAAAAGTATGCAGGCAAGAATGGCAAGGTCCCAAAAGGAGGCAACGTAATAAGTGTCGTAAAGGCTTACATCCAAAACATCATCCCCATGCCATAACGCAATTACCAAGAATAAGGGTATGGCGAGCAAAAAATAGAGATAAGGTTTATCGATTAATTGGCGCATTTTGATTATGGCAAAAATGGTTTGTCCCGATTATTTTACCATAAATATAACGAATTACCGAACCTTATTTTTGATAAGCCCCAGAAGAATAGGTCAATTCGTAGCTATGGGTGTAGATTTCAAAGACAATCCCAAAAGGATCTTCCACATAGACCATTTTATACGGTTTTTCATTGGGATAATATTCCCTAATGGGCATTCTCTGTTTACCGCCGGCCTCGACTATTTTTTTGGTTAAATTTTCAATATCCGGATCTTGCACGCAAAAGTGAAAAAGTCCAGTATTGAATGGATTAAACTCGGGAGCTTCTTTTTTTCCGTGTGAAAAGGCGAACAGTTCAATTCCAATACCATCCGAAGTGGACATGTGGGCAATTTCAAATTCTTCCCAATCCTCTCCAAAAACATCTATGCACATTTGTCCAATGGCGGTGTCGGTCTCTTTCTTTACTGTGGATGGAGGCATTATAACATACCAACCCATAACGTTTTCGTAAAATTCAACAGCTTTTTTAATGTCTGGAACCGTTATTCCGATATGGGATAAGGACTTGGGATATGTATTCTCTTTCATGTTGCTATGGTTTTAAATGCAAAGTTCCACAAATTTTATGGGATGAGGAGAAAGAAGGCTTATCGGATTTGTGTTATATCCAACAAAAAGATGTGCAAAAATTACAGTTTAATTGTCGCGTAGTGTTTTAAAGGACTAATTTGAGCACTATCATATCTTTTAATCGAATTCCGTTTTCGTAAATGGGCATATCGTAATTTTTTAAAAAGAACGACTTCCTAATTGAGTCCAATTCGAAACCACATTTTAGGTAAAATAATAGTTGTAAAACAGATGCATCTCCTGTGCCTACCAAAATTTCCTGCTTCCCCGTTTTTTGATAATATCGCTTTACCCAATTTATAATGTTTTTGCCAATGCCTTTATTTTGATATGCTTTGTCAACAGCAATATTTTTTATCTCGATCACCGATTTATTAAGTTGTTCAATGGCGACTACTGCTATGGTTTTATGTTTTTGTTCAAGGATAAAAACTTCACAATGGTTTATGTAGGTGTCAATTACCGGTTTCGATTCGTCGGCCAACAACAGTAATCTGTAGGGGAGTTCGCCGTTTAACGGCTCCATTTCGAATTCAATTTTTACCTTTTCCATTGGTGGTAGAAAATAATAGTGTTAAAAGTATCCCCAAAATAGCTAAAAACAAGACAATTATAGGATACCAAAAATGAGATCCGGCTGAATACATTCCATAACCATTTATGCCCTGTGCAATTAGAGCCACAAAAAGGTAGGTCCAAGTGGACCAGGATAAATTTTTTCTGATTCCAAAGTGCGTTAAAGCGAACATGGATGTTCCCGCAGACATTAATCCACCACCTGCGGAATGTAGCATTAGCATTGATAAACTTTCTGCTTTTCTAAATAGTTCGGAGTCCTCTGGATTTCCAAGATAATTTAGATGGACATCCAAATAATGGGTAATAAACTGATCTCCTAGACCTCCAATAAACATTAAAATGCTCGAAACATACAATAGAACAATACCTGTTTTCCTCATTTTTGATTTAATTAAAGTATAAAGTTTAGCTTGGAGTGCAATTGGGGTACTCACAAACATGCTGAGGTTGAACCAGTATTTGTTTTATCTGGTATTGCGTAAATTTTTTATGTTACCAGATATAGAATTAACTGTAATGGCAACCAGTTAATTGTGGGTCAAAGATATACCTTTTTTCTTTTGCTGGAAGGTAAGCGCCTAATTGAGAATATTGGTTGTTTCAATTTACTTTCTCATTTCAAAAAAAAATATTTTGTATGGATTCACCGATCAATAGAGCATAAAATGGTCAATGTGACATCCCAAAAGCTTTTATTGTAATGGTCGATGGTACATTGAATCTACACTCCCGTTTTTTGACCTAAAGCATAAAGCCCTATCTTTGCAGCCTTGGAAAAATCCGAGAACCACGTATTCTAATAATCTATTAATCAAGATACAATGCAAGACGGAATCTACGCAAAATTCAATACCACCAAAGGTGAAATTTTGGTAAAACTTACTCACGATAAAACACCGGGGACCGTGGGCAATTTTGTTGCACTGGCAGAAGGAAATATGGAGAACAGTGTAAAACCACAGGGCAAACCATATTACGATGGCTTAAAGTTCCATAGGGTAATCGCCGATTTTATGATACAGGGCGGATGCCCAACAGGAACAGGGACCGGGGACCCAGGTTATAAGTTTGATGATGAGTTCCATCCCGACCTTATACATGATGGTCCCGGTGTGCTTTCAATGGCCAATGCCGGACCCGGAACCAATGGAAGCCAGTTTTTTATTACCCATGTGGCCACACCTTGGTTGGACAACAAGCACACAGTGTTTGGAAAGGTGGCGGAAGGTCAGGATATTGTAGATGCCATTGCACAAGGGGACGCTATAGAAACTTTGGAAATTGTACGAGTTGGTGAAGAGGCCAAAAAATGGAATGCCATTGAGGCTTTTCGAACGTTCGAGGGAGCCAGGGAAAAACGTATAGCCGAGCAAAAGGCTCAAGCCGAGGCAGAAATGGAAAAATTGGCTGCAGGTTTTGAAAAGACCGATAGTGGACTACGTTACCAAATTATCCAAAAGGGAAGCGGTTCTAAAGCGGAAAAAGGCAAAACCGTGTCCGTACATTATGAAGGTGCATTGGCCAACGGTCAGGTTTTTGATTCATCATACAAAAGAAATCAACCCATAGATTTTGCTCTTGGTGTAGGGCAAGTAATTCCCGGATGGGACGAGGGTATTGGGCTATTGCAAGTTGGTGATAAGGCCAGATTTGTGATTCCTTCCCATTTGGCTTATGGAAGTGCGGGAGCCGGAGGGGTAATTCCTCCTAATGCTACACTGATTTTTGACGTGGAGTTAATGAATGTAAAATAAAATAATCCTTCTTAGATTATATAGGTGAAGCTTTCAGAAATGGAAGCTTTTTTATTTGGCCCGGTTTACGCTCAATAGCAATAAACAAAAATTAAGGGCAAGCAGAACTAATAGTACGCTAAAAAAAGTGGTCATGGTTGTAAGTGTTTATTCCGTAACAATTCAACGTTAAAAAACCCTACCTATTGTCCGTGTTAAAAATTAAGCTACTTTTTAGAACCGTTTACACTCCAGGCCAATAGTAACGCATTTACGATCAAAAGGAAGGTGAGTACTCCAAAAAAGGTGTTCATTGCTATAGGTTTAATGGTTGTGGGGAACAAAGCTTGTTTACCCAATAGATAGCAAAAAAGAAAATGGTTGCGTAGGGATTTAAAAAAATAAAAAAGGCCCGAGCATTGCTCGGGCCTTAACTATAAAAAAGTATGCTATAACTTATTCCGCAACTTGTACATTAACGGCGTTTAATCCTTTTTTACCTTGTTGTAGTTCGAATTCTACAACATCACCTTCTCTAATTTCATCGATCAAACCTGAAATGTGTACGAAGTGATCTGTGTTTGAACCATCTTCAGTGATAAATCCGTAACCTTTAGAATCATTGAAGAATTTTACTGTTCCTTTACTCATAATATAAATTGAAAAAAATTAATTGGCTCCAAAGGTACGTTTAATTTATTGGGTATCAGGTTTTTTTTCAAATATTAATTAAAATTAATTTGTAGGGTCTGGCGTCAATCGTAAATATGGCTTAATTTCCTCGACCCCTTTGGTAAAGATTCCCTTGGCCTCTTCCGTTGGAATTGCTGGGCTTACCACCACTTTTTCGCCATTTTTCCAGTTGGCAGGAGTGGCTACTTTGTGGTTTGCGGTCAATTGCAAAGAATCGATTACTCGCAACAGTTCGTAAAAATTACGTCCTGTGGAGGCCGGATAGGTTAGGGTAAGTTTAATTTTTTTATCGGGATCTATAATAAATACGGAGCGAACAGTAAGGGTGTCATCGGCATTTGGGTGAATCATGTCGTACAAGTCGGATACTTTTCTTTCCACATCGGCCACTATGGGAAAGTTGACTTCGGTATTCTGGGTTTCGTTTATGTCCTTTATCCAATCCATGTGCGATGCGGCACCATCTACACTTAGGGCCATCATTTTTACGTTTCTTTTGTCGAATTCGTCCTTAAACTTGGCGGCAGCGCCTAATTCCGTGGTGCAGACAGGGGTAAAATCCGCAGGGTGCGAAAACAGGATGCCCCAGCTATCTCCTAAATATTCATAAAAATTAAGTGTTCCTTGGGAGGTAACCGCGGTAAAATCCGGAGCGGTATCCCCTAATCTTAAAGTTGCCATATATTTTAGATTTTAAAGTTTATAAAAAGTACTCTACAAAATTACTAGATTATTTGGTCAAATTATTATGTGTCAGTTAAAACTGTATTAAAATCTTAGAAAGAATCCCTTGGGATGCTAGCTTTAGCTAAACGAAGATTCTTATTTTTAAGGCATGGAAAAAGAAGCTTTGGAACAATTAAAATATCCGATTGGTAAATTCGAAGTGCCGAAAACCATTTCGAGTAGCGATTTGGAGGGATGGATAGCCGTTTTGGAAGAATTACCGGGGAAGCTGAGCGATTTGGTCTCCGCACTTTCGACCGATCAATTGGAAACCCCTTACCGTCCCGGAGGATGGACGGTTAGGCAACTGGTGCATCATATTTCCGATAGCCACCACAATAGCTATATTCGGTTTAAATGGGCCTTGACGGAAAATACGCCTGTTATAAAGCCATACAATGAAAAAGAGTGGGCAGAACTTTTTGATAGCCGTACCGCTCCGGTTCAAATGTCGTTGGATCATTTAAAAGCAGTACACGCAAAACTAGTTTTTTTGATAAAGGGTTTGTCCGAGGAGGATCTACAGCGATCATTTGTTCACCCTGATGGAAACCTGCAATCCACCCTCAAGGAAAATATTGGACGATATGCATGGCATGGAACGCATCATTATACCCAAATAAAAAATTTAATTGAACGGGAGGGTTGGTAGGCTAAAGGGTTTTGGTCAAAATCCACATGTGCTTTTCCGAGGGCTTTACATTAGGAAGCACAACTTCGCTTTCTCTTTTAATGGAGTAGCCATTGTTTTTATAAAAATGAATAGGGTTTCCCTTTTGCATGGTATCCAACCAAACCACTTTTTTATTTAATTTTATAGCTATTTCCTCAATACTAAGAAGCAATTGTTTGCCAATTCCCTTACCTGAGTGTTTTTTGAGTAGATAGATTTTTTCCGCTTTTATGGCGTCCGTATCAGGAATTTCATCGATTCCGCAGTTTATTATCAATTTTAGGATACCGACAGCTACAGTATTATGGTAGACGATGTAATTCAATGTATCGGGGTCCTGTAGTTCTTCAAAGACCACTTCTTTCGTTAACCATTTCGAAATATAAGGTGAAGGGTCGTTGTGCTGCCATAAATGACAATAATGCTCACTGTAGGATGCTATTGCAACCTCTAAATAAGTGCCAAGATTATAGCTGTCTGTTGGTTGTATGGTTAGAGCAGCGGAATCCATAACGCAATTTAGTAGGTCGACCATTTAATATTACAGCCCAAACTGGGTTTTTGATCCCGAAATACCTCCTTGTTTTCCAGAACGGCATCCATTGCATTTTTTAGGTCGGTACCGGACAAGGGTATGTTGTTTCCAGGTCTGGAATCATCTAACTGACCTCTATAAACTAGTCTCATATCCGAATTAAAAAGATAAAAATCGGGTGTGCAGGCAGCATCATATGCCTTGGCGACCTGCTGGGTCTTGTCGTACAGATATGGAAAAGGATAGCCTTCTTCCTTGGCTTTCACCGTCATTAAATGGGGGGCATCTTGCGGATAGTTTTCCACATCGTTGCTGGAGATGGCAATAAAGTTAATGCCTTTTTGCTGATATGTTTGGGCCAGTTTGACCAGCATGGAATTTACATGGACCACAAAAGGACAGTGGTTACATATAAACATGACCACAGTGCCTTTTTCCCCTTTCATATCTACTAAAGAAAGGGTTTGTGCCGATACGGTGTCCCACAGTTCAAAATCGGGGGCTTGTGTGCCTAGGGGAAGCATATTGCTAGGAGTGCGTGCCATGTTTCCTGGGTTTTATGTTGCAAAAATTACGAGCAGTACAAAAATAAAAAACGACCTGCAGAAAAACAGGTCGTTTTAATTTTAAAGGGAATAACTTTTTTAGATGTCGTCGAAACTTACATCGGTAAAGTTGTTCTCGGAAGGGTTTCCGTTTTCGCTGAAGCTTTCTTCCTCCTTTTTAAAATCTTTCTGGTGGCGTTCGGAAATTACTTCGGTACCTTTTTCATCGATAATGTAATCCATCATCTCTTCCATTATTTCCCGAAAAGCGCTAAAATCTTCTTTATAAAGATAGATTTTGTGCTTTTTGTAATGGAAAGAACCATCATCGTGCGTAAACTTTTTACTTTCTGTGATGGTAAGGTAATAATCTCCGGCCTTGGTACTTCTTACATCAAAAAAGTAGGTTCTTCTCCCTGCTCTTAAGACTTTCGAATAAATCTCTTCCTGATCCATTGTATCTTTCTGGCCCATATGGTATAGTGTATTTGGTACTATGTTGAATTCTAGTACCAAAAATGTAAAAAAAAAGCTAATTCAGCAACTTTTTTATGATTCTTTACCAGAGAGTTGGTCAATATAGAGCTCTTTATAATACCCTTCGGTATTGTTCAGTTCCTCGTGGGTGCCCTGTTGAATAATCTTTCCTTTGTCGAGCACAATGATCTTGTCGGCGTTCTTGGCAGAAGATACCCTATGGCTAACGATCAGCGTAGTTTTGCTCTCGGAAACCCTTTTTAGGTTGTTCAAGATTTCTTCTTCGGTTTCGGTATCCACTGCGGAGAGGCAGTCATCAAAAAGATAGATCTTGGGGTCTTTTAACAATGCCCGGGCAATGGATACCCGTTGTTTTTGACCACCGCTCAATGTAATTCCACGTTCCCCTAAAATTGTATGGTACTTTTTGGCAAATCCTTCAATATTTTTGTGTACCACAGCTTTTTTTGCAACCTCCACAATGTCGTTGTGTGATGCATTTTCGTTACCAAAACGGATATTGTTCTCAATAGTATCCGAAAACAGGAATGCATCCTGTGGCACGGCACCAATGGAACTGCGAAGGCTGTCCAAATTAAGGTCTTGGACGGGAACTCCATCGATCAACACCTCACCGGAGGAAGTATCGTACAAACGTGCGACCAAATCCAATATGGTGGATTTTCCCGAGCCTGTTTTGCCTAAAATAGCAACCGTTTCTCCTGCTTTTATGGAGAAGGATACATTTTTCAATGCAGTAATATTGGTATCCTCGTAGGTAAAGGTTACATTTTTGAATTCGATATTGCCCACAATCGGGGTAGGGGACTTCACTTTGTTCAGAATGGAGGGTTCTTCCTTTAAAAACTCGTTGATACGCTTTTGAGAGGCTTCAGCCCTTTGTACTATAGAAGTAAGCCAACCTACTATGGCAACGGGCCACGTAAGCATGTTAACGTAAAGAATAAATTCTGCGATGATCCCTATGGTTTCAATTTCGCCATTTATGTACTGTTGCCCGCCAATATAGATTACAAAAACATTGCTTATTCCGATCAATAGGATCATTAAAGGAAAAAACCAGGCATTTACCTTTGCAAGTGCCATACTGGTATCCTTGCCTTCTTGTGCCAGCTCCCTTAATTCGCTATTTATCCTCGGCTCAATACTGTAGGCCTTGATCACGGATATTCCTGAAAACGATTCTTGGGTAAACGTGGAAAGTGTAGAAAGATACTCTTGTACCTTGGTGCTCCTTTTGTGTATTATTTTACTGATCTGGTAGATCAGAACGGATAGAATGGGGAGTGGCAGTAAGGTGTATGCTGCAAGTGTGGGTGCTTTTATAAACATTAAGGGTATCAAACAGACAAATAGTGTTAGGGTTTGGATACCGTACATTATGGCAGGGCCACCATATAATCGAACCTGGTTGATATCTTCGCTTATCCGGTTCATTAAATCCCCTATCCTATTTTTTTTATAAAAATTAAGGCTGAGCAGTTGGTAATGATCAAAAACCTCATTTTTAAGATCGTATTCGATATATCGGGATACATTTATAATGGTCTGTCTCATTAAAAAAGTAAAGAGACCTGATAAAATTGCGGCTCCGACGATAACCAAAATATATTGCAACAACAATCCTTTTGCTTCCGATAAGTTGATTGCGTTTGAGGCAAAATCCTCGACAGCCTGTATGGATTTGTTCACATACGATGGCATGATGAGGGAAAAAACACGGGCAATAATGGTGATCAAAATCCCCAGTAACAATTTGAGCCAGTATTTTTTAAAGTATTTATTTAGGTGTTTAAGTTCCTTCATATTGGAGAAAGGCAATTTTAGCTTCCAAATTTGCGGACAATCCCGCAAAGATATACCATACCGTACAAAGTAAATGTTATAAAACTGATAAGAAAACAACTTTGGTAGGTAAGATTCAAATATAAGATTACTTTTGCCGTGTGAAAGCCGAACAATCACTTTAAAAGTTCTTTAAACATGCTCACCAGAAGGCACATTAGAGTAAAAGTTATGCAGTGCATATATGCATTGGTGCAATCCAAGGACGATTCTTTGCAAAAACAAGAAAAGTTCCTGCGAGTAAGTATAGACAATATGTACGTTCTGTATCTTTTGATTTTAAGCCTCTTGGCCGAACTTCACCGTTTGGCGGAAAAACATGTGAACCATGCATCCAAAAAATATGTGGCCACGGAAGAAGATACATACCCCGATCCCCGAAAATTTGTAAAAAACCGACTGTTGTTGCAATTGGTGAACAACGAAGCATTGAAGAGCGAACTGTCCGATCGCAAATTGGACAATTGGTATTTGAACGATGAGTATGTGAAGATCATACACAAAGCGATCGTGACCAGTGACATTTACAAGGAATACATGTTGAGCGGAGACGACAGTTATTCGGACGACCGTAAGTTGGTGATACAACTGTTCAAGGAAATTATTGCCCCTAACGAAAAAATCTACGATTATTTTGAAGATGATAAATTGACCTGGGTAGACGATTTCCCAATTGTAAATACATTTTTGGTAAAACGTTTAAAGAAGGCCAAACCAGATTCCGGCGACCGTTTCTTTTTACCGGCATTGTTAAAAGATCAACAGGATATGGACTTTGCAAACGACCTGTTGACCAAGACCTTGCTCAACGATGCCAAATGGGAAAAAGAAATCGAGGGAAAAACACCGAACTGGGACAACGACAGAATCGCGGAGATTGACTCCATCATCCTAAAAATGGCTATTTGCGAGCTGCTCAATTTTCCATCAATTCCCGAAAAAGTAACCCTGAACGAGTACTTGGAGATAGCCAAGGAGTATTCCACTCCCAAGAGCAGCATATTTATAAATGGGGTTTTGGATAAATTGGCCAAGGAATACAAAACCGATGGAAGACTGCAAAAAATAGGAAGGGGTCTACAGTAAACAATTATTCCTTAATTTTGGAAAAACAAATTTTAATCATGAAAAAAATAACAACAATTTTTAGTTTGATCATGGTGGTTGCCCTAACCAGCGTATCATGCAAGGACAAAGCATCTGAAAAAATAGTTGCTGACAATGTTGAAAGCGCCGTTAACAGAGATGAAGCAGATAAAATGGTGCCGGTAATGACTTTTGAAAAGACCGAGCACGATTTTGGTACCATAGAAAGGGGTGCGGCTCAAGAAACTGTTTTTACTTTCACTAACACGGGTAATGCCCCACTAATTATTACCGATGCCAAGAGTAGCTGCGGTTGTACAGTTCCAAATCCGCCAAAAGAACCTATTGCACCGGGAGAGACCGGTGAGCTTACTGTAAGGTTCAATGGTTCTGGTCAAAATCAGGTTACAAAGACCATTACGGTAACAGCAAATACGGCCAAAGGTTCGGAGCTATTAAGAATCAAAGCTTTTGTACAGGCGCCTGGAGCAGTTCCAGCGGGTCCTGTTAAATAATTAAAAGACCTCAATGGAAAACCTAGGACAATTTTTACCTCTGATATTGATTTTTGCAGTGGCCTATTTTTTTATGATTCGCCCACAGATCAAGCGTCAGAAGGATGAGAAAAAATTCGCTTCAGAATTGAAAAAGGGTGATAAAATTATCACCAAAAGTGGATTGCACGGCAAAATAGTGGAACTGAACGACAAGGATTTTTCCTGTGTAATCGAAACCATGGCTGGCCGATTAAAATTCGACCGTTCCGCCATTTCCATGGAAATGAGCCAAAAGTTGAACAAACCCGCAGAAAAAAAGTAAGCGTATTTTAAGATATACATATTAAGGCGTCCCTTGGAAGTTAAAATTTCAAGGGACGTTTTTTTTTGCTATGGATGTACTAGGACCCTTCCCGAAGAAAGATTAAAAGTGAACTATGGGGTAGGTAAATGGTTGGTACCGAAAAACAGAATTTAAATAACCGGGATGTTGCTTAGCGGTATTTGTCGTTCAGCCCGACCCCGTCCTTGATCATAGGGATAATCTTTTCCAATCTTCGTAGTTTCGTTTTCTCCTGTTTGGCCTCGGCAATATATTCGCAGAATTCCTTTTGCTTGTAGGGCGTAAACTTCTCAAAAGCAACCTGTAATTGTGAATTTTTGGTCAATTCGGATAGCAATAACTCGGGAATAACAACCTTTTTGGATTTTTCAGGTTTGATCTCCAAACCTTTTTTTTGGTTTTCCAAGGCCTCTTTCATGTAATCTAACACGGTTTTTTTGTCCACTTCGTCTAAATCGTGGAACTTCCAATGGCGCATACCTTTGGTTTTGCCTTCCTGTGCATTTTCCAGTACATTTTTTGGGTCTTTTAAGTACGCTCCGTTAAAGAACCATACCCCAAAATAGTTCTTGAACTTGCTGATGCCGAAGACATTTTTACCCATATAAGTATACACCGGAATACTCCATTTAAAATCTTCCTCAGCGCCGGATTTTAAGGCCAATTCCCTTAATAGGGAAATACCATCCCTAAAGGGATGCACCTTCTCATAATAACCTTTTATTTTTTCGGATTTTTCCATTCTCACTTGATTTGACTTGCTGTAAGTTCGCAAATTTTTACGATGACCTTTACCGCTTTTTCCATGCTTTCCAATGGAACGTACTCGTACTTGCCATGAAAATTATGGCCGCCAGCAAAAATATTGGGGCAGGGCAGTCCCATAAAGCTTAGTTGGGAACCGTCCGTTCCCCCTCGAATCGGTTTTATGATCGGTTCTATTTGTAGCGATTTCATGGCCTCTTCGGCGATTTCCACAATATGGAAGACAGGCTCTACTTTCTCCCTCATGTTTTTGTATTGGTCTTCTATGCTCAATTCTATGTATTCCCCATGTTTTTTGTTGAGTTTGGCCTGTATATCCACTAGGAGGTCTTTTCTTGCCTGAAAATGAACTGCATCGTGATCCCGGATAATCAGCTCTATTTCTGCTTTCTCAATTTCACCCTTAATTTTATGTACATGAAAAAAACCTTCCCGACCTGTAGTGTGTTCCGGCACTTCGCTCGGTGGTAAGTGCGTTAAAAAGTCGTTGGCAATGCCAATGGCATTAATCATTTTGTTCTTGGCATATCCAGGATGCACACTCTTCCCGGTAATCAAAATTTTTGCTTTGGCCGCATTAAAGTTCTCGTATTCCAGTTCACCTACTTGACTGCCGTCCATAGTGTAGGCCCATTCGGCACCAAATTTTTCTACATCGAATTTATGGGCTCCGCGACCTATTTCTTCGTCGGGTGTAAAAGCTATCCGGATAGTGCCGTGTTTTATTTCGGGGTGTTGGATCAGGTATTCCATAGTCGTGATTATTTCAGCAATACCGGCCTTATCGTCCGCTCCAAGCAATGTGGTTCCGTCCGTGGTAATCAAAGTTTGACCTTCGTATGCTTTTAGGTCCTCAAAATAATCGGGAGATAAAACAATATTTTTTAATTTGTTCAATACAATGTCCTTCCCATCGTAATTCTCAATGATCTGTGGCTTCACATTCCTTCCGGAAAAATCGGGAGAGGTATCAAAATGTGAAATAAAACCAATGGTCGGTACTTTTTTTTCAACATTGCTCGGCAGGGTGGCCATGATGTAGGCATTCTCATCAATAGACACCTCTTGCATACCAATTTGATGGAGCTCCATCACCAGTTTTTTGGCGAGGTCCCATTGTTTTTCGGTGCTAGGGGTGGTTTTGGAGTAGGGGTCACTTTGGGTATCCGTGGTCACATATTCCAAGAATCGAGCTAATAATTTATCCATGTTCGTTGGGCATTTTCATCAAAAATAATGCTTATTCAAATGCAATTTTAGAAATCATCGGCATTAATGCCTATCTTTCGGAAACCAAATAATTGCACCCACCATTGAAATTTGTAATAGCATCTCTTTTTTTACTGTACGGCGTTTTCAGCTTTGCCCAAATGGACTGTATTTTGGGTGTTGGAGGGCGTGATAATGAGACCATTGCCAAAGTTTTTGAGCTAACGGAAGTCCAACGTGAAAACCTGAAAAACTGGAGTGCCGAGCTAAAAGTGCGTAACGATATTTTGGAGGACAAGGCCAAGTTCTTAATGAAAAAGAACGAAGAAAGCTCTCCGGAGGTGTTGTTGGCGGTCAGCAAAAAATATGCAACGATAATGGACAGCATGCGGCAGAATATTCGAATGATGGATAAACGGCTGCTCAGTACGTTTACCGAATCCCAGTATGACAAATATGTGAAAATGTGCGATCAATTAACTTTACGCCCTATCTACATAAATAGGTCGGTCAACGAAAATTGATCGATTTGTATAGAACTGTTTTAAGAGTTTTTATTTTTGTCCAAAATCCCATTTTGCATGTATAAATTTTTGATCCGCCCGGTACTTTTTTTGCTTGATGCTGAGGCTGCGCACCATTTTTCCTTTTCGGCAATTAAGTTATTCTCCAAACTTGGTTTTGGCGGGATTTTTAGGAGTGTTTTTGCCATGGACGATCCTAGGTTGGAGCGCGAGGTTTTTGGGGTCAAGTTTAAAAATCCGGTAGGATTGGCAGCTGGTTTTGATAAGGATGCCAAATTGTACAACGAATTCTCCGATTTTGGTTTTGGCTTTGTGGAAATTGGAACGGTAACACCAAAACCGCAGCCGGGAAATCCTAAAAAGCGCTTGTTCCGTCTGCTCGATGACAAAGCCATTATTAACCGAATGGGTTTTAATAATAATGGGGTTTTCGAAGCGGTCGAACAATTAAAGAAAAAACATCGCGTAATTGTTGGGGGAAATATTGGGAAGAACAAAATTACTGCGAACCAAGATGCGATCAAGGATTATCTGATATGTTTTGAAGCCCTGTTCGAACATGTGGATTATTTTGTGGTCAATGTAAGTTCACCCAACACGCCCGGGCTCAGAGAGCTACAGGATAAGGAACCTTTGACCAAATTGTTGAAAAAACTAAAGAGCCACAATGGTAAACTGGCCAAAAAGTTGAATAAGAAAGAAAAGCCAATTTTATTAAAAATTGCGCCGGATTTAACAGATGACCAACTGCTGGATATTATTTCGATCGTAACGGATACACAAATAGAAGGGGTAATCGCCACCAATACGACCATAGAGAGAACGGATTTAAAATCTCACCTTATTTTAACCGAAGAAAAAGGTGGCCTGAGCGGCAAACCTTTGACTCAAAGGAGTACAGCGGTTATTCGCTTTTTGTCGGAAAAGAGCAATAAGGCTTTCCCGATTATTGGCGTGGGCGGTATCCACTCCCCGGAAGATGCAATGGAAAAATTGGAGGCGGGAGCGGATTTGGTACAGTTGTACACCGGATTTATTTATGAGGGTCCTGGGCTTATCAAAAAAATAAACAAGGCCATTTTGGGAAAAATGGGCTAAAATTATATGCAAAGTCTCGTTTTGTTTCTGGAAACTATCAATTATCCCATATTGATCGGTTTTTTGGTGTCCTCAATTGCCCTTGCCCTGTCGCCGGGTCCAGATAATATTTTTGTGTTGGCACAAAGTATCAGCAACGGTACAAAAGCGGGAATGGCCACAGTTTTTGGTTTGGTGTCCGGTTGTTTGGTGCACACTACCTTGTTGGCATTTGGGGTCTCTGAAATCATAAAACGGAGCGATGCATTGTTTTTTGCCATTAAGCTGTTCGGTGCCGTGTATCTGTTGTTTCTGGCCTATAAAGTGTATCAAAGTGATGCCTCTATTATGCTCGACAAAGAAGGGCAGCCTGCTAAATCACCAAGGAATCTTTTTTGGACGGGATTTACCATGAATGTCCTGAATCCTAAGGTCTCCATTTTCTTCTTGGCATTTTTTCCAGGTTTTTTATTCAGTGATACACTTGATACCGTGATTCAGTTTTACGCTCTTGGACTACTTTTCATGCTTTCGGCCTTATTGGTCTTTGGTACAATAGCTTTTTTGGCCGGTAGTATTTCCAATTATTTGACCAGGAATAAAAAAGCGGGGATATACCTAAAATGGGTGCAGATAATTGTGTTTATGGGTATTGCGGTTTATCTATTTCTATCGGATAAATAAGTAGTATTTTTACGGATACATATGTCAAAAGTAAAACTCATAGAATGTCCACGGGATGCCATGCAGGGAATAAAAACCTTTATTCCAACACAGGAAAAGGTAAAATATATCCAGTCCTTGTTGGGTTGTGGTTTTGATACCATTGATTTTGGAAGTTTTGTATCCCCCAAAGCTATTCCACAGATGCGGGATACTGCTGAGGTGTTGGCAAGTTTGGACCTATCACGGACGCAGAGTAAGCTCCTGTCGATCGTTGCCAATGTGAGAGGGGCGGAAGATGCCTGTAAGTACGCAGCCATTGATTATTTGGGTTTTCCATTCTCTATTTCGGAAAACTTTCAAATGCGTAATACCCACAAGACCATCGATCAGTCCGTGGAAACCCTAAAAGGGATATTGGAATTGGCCGACACCCACAATAAAGAAGTGGTCACCTATATTTCTATGGGATTCGGGAATCCCTATGGAGACCCTTGGGATGTGGATATTGTAGGGGAGTGGACGGAAAAATTAGCAGCAATGGGAGCTCGCATACTTTCGTTATCGGATACCATTGGGAGTTCCACACCCGAAGTAATCGACTATTTGTTTTCCAACCTGATTCCAAAATTCCCGGAAATCGAATTCGGGGCCCATTTGCACACCACACCGACCAAATGGCACGAGAAGGTGGATGCGGCCTACAAAGCAGGCTGCCGTCGTTTTGATGGGGCCGTTCAAGGTTTTGGTGGTTGCCCCATGGCCAAGGATGAGCTTACCGGAAACATGCCCACGGAAAAAATGCTTTCCTATTTTACGACGGAAAAGGCTGATACGGGTGTTAACTGGATGGTCTTTGAGGCTGCTTACAATAAGGCGACAGAATTGTTTTCCGAATATCATTAAAAAAGGCAACCCATATGGATTGCCTTCTATTTCTTTTGAGCAAACTATTAATTAATATCTGAGCTCTATTCCTGCATAGATCCCAAATGGATGTCCAGGCCGTAGTCCGGCAGGAACTCTGGCAACTGCATATTTTTCATCCAATAGATTGATCATATTGGCAGTAAGGGATATGTGGTCGTTGAATTTATATCGGCCTCCAAAGTCCATAATAAAATTTGAACCTACCTTTTCGTTGGCAGGTATGGGACCTGAACCCGCCAAAGTTCGGAATGCTCCGTTGTATCTGCCACTAAGGTTTATCTCAAATTTATCGTGCTCCAATGATAAAGAGGTGTTGAACTGATGCTTGGAAATATAAGGTAGCTCATCCCCTGAAGAAACCTCTCCCCAAATGTCGTTATTGCTTCCAAAATCGTTCATGAATTCTGTATCGGTGAACGTGTATCCAAACGTGAGGGGCAATTGAAAATTTGGGTTGTTCTCCAAGATGTTGTAGTTGAGCAAAAGTTCCACACCTTGTACATTTACCTCACCGGCATTAAACTGATCTAGTGAACCAGTTCCGCCCGTGGCGGCCAGATCACTTCCCAAAAGGTTACTGTAATCGTTATAAAAACCAACAATTTCTCCAGAAATCCCTAGGAATGAGAATCGGGTTCCCAGCTCATAATTTACGCTCTCTTCCGGGTCTTCACCGGGTTGGTTGCTTGGAGGGGAAAATCCTTTGTGGATACCACCAAAAACGGATAGGTCATTAAAGTTATAGTTGAAACCAATACCGGGAATAAATACATCAACATTGTTGCGTCTTTCAGAAATATCGGTGCCGGCACGTTGCACATCGTCTGTACCGTAATTCAACCTTTCCAATGAAATGTTCTCGTAACGTAGGCCAGGGGTCAGGGTCAAGTTATTTATTTTTAGCTTGTACATGGCGTATGATGCGAAGGCCTTGGCACTGCTGATGCGGTTGGCATTGGTTCCGGGAATACCGGCATTTACCAATTCCATGTTTCCGTTTACCATGGCGTAATCGTCTATCCATTGAAAACGATCTTCTTCGTCGTAATGGTAGCGCAATCCAATTTCCAGATCATGGTAGGTGTTTGCTCCGCTCCAGTGATAGTCCAATTTGGTTTGAACACCGGTGGATAAATAATCACGGTTGTTGTTTCTGGAGTTAAGGAAATCGTTCGCACCGCTGTTTGAAGAGCCTTTTACTAGGTCGAGGTAGGGTTCGTAGGTATTGGGGTCGTTAAAAATAGTACCGATACCTTCCCGTTCACCATCAATGGTAACGTAATCTACCTTATACCAGTTTCTGCTAAAATCGTTGTAATAACCGGTTGTGGTAATCCTAAATTGATTATTGAACTTTAAAGCGTATGTTCCCATTACCTGAAAATGTTCCGCATTCATTTCATCATTTTGGGAGCCAGAATAACGGTCGAAAGGATTGGCGTTAAAATCTTCTTGAGTAAGTCCTAGGTAAGTCTCATGGGAAGTTTCATCAGAGTATTGAAATTTGAGCTCAAACTCTTGTCCAAGCTTAGCTTCTGCATTGGTATTGAGCCTAAACTTGGCAACTAGATCATTCTTGTCAAACCCTGTATTATCATCATTCCGAAGGTTTTTAAATCCATTTGAATTGTAGTTGAGGTATTCAACAGAGTACCCAAAATTTTTGTGACTATCACCAAGTTGAGCATGTACTCTACCAGTATCAAAGCTTCCGTAGCTACTGTTCAGAAAAATTCCGAAGTTATCGGGAATTTCTGTAGAGATCATATTTATGGCACCTCCAGTGGTGTAGGGTCCAAATTGAACCTGACTGCTTCCCTTTAAAATTTCAACGGCCTGCATCCTTGCAATGGTGGGGAAATAATAGGCAGAGGGTGCGCTGTAGGGTGCCGGAGCTATAAGGACACCATCTTCCATTAAGGTTATTTTAGAGCTTCGTTCGGGAGAAGTTCCTCTTAAACTGATGTTGGGACGTAGCCCAAAGCCATCTTCTTCATAAATATTTACGCCGGGAACTGCACGCAGTACTCGGTTTACATCCGTATAATTAAACTTTTTGATTTCCTCGGGAGAAACATAGTATGATGAACCCGTTCTGTTTTTTGCGACAAATTTGCTCCCAAAAATAACTTTGGCGGATAGCACCACTTCGTTCAATTCTATTAGTGTGGAATCACTGTTGGATACCTGTTGCCCGGAAACAAGCAGGATACAAAAAAATGCGATGATTGTAGTTAGTCGATACATTGTGTTAATTAAGACTGAGTTTAAATAAAAAAATCGGCGCAAAATTACTACTAACTTTAGGTAAAGCAAAGCTTATTTGGAATAAATAAATTTAACGACAGAGCATTTAACATTTTTGGGTAGTCTACCAACATACTGCAAGACCAAATCAAAAATGTAAAAACATAAAGTGTTAAGTAGGTTCGACGTTGTTTAAAATAGTGGTATATTTGCACGCAATTAATCCGTAATTGCAATGGAAGCTCACCTAAACAAAATTGTTGGCGAAGGACTTACTTATGATGACGTTCTTCTTGTGCCGGCATATTCCGAAATACTTCCCCGAGAAGTCAACATTCAATCAAGATTTACCAAAAACATTACCATAAATGTGCCCATTGTTTCTGCGGCCATGGATACTGTGACCGAATCCCGAATGGCAATTGCCATGGCTAGGGAGGGCGGTATCGGAGTTCTTCACAAAAACATGACCATAGAAGACCAGGCGCTAAAGGTCAGAAAAGTGAAACGTGCGGAAAGTGGAATGATCATGGATCCAGTTACACTTCCGTTGGATTCAACTGTACGAGACGCTAAAGCCAGTATGAAAGAGCATAGTATTGGTGGTATTCCCATTGTTGACGCAGAAAAAAAATTGATCGGTATCGTAACCAATCGTGATCTCCGATTCGAAAAGAACGATGGTCGTCCTATTTCAGAGGTAATGACCTCTGAAAATTTGGTGACCGTGGGAGAGGGCACCTCTTTACAACAGGCCGAAGTAATTCTTCAGGAAAACAAGATCGAAAAACTTCCTGTGGTCAATCAAAAGGAGGAACTGGTCGGTCTGATCACTTTTAGGGACATTACCAAACTTACCCAAAAACCCATTGCGAACAAGGACCAATATGGGCGTTTACGCGTAGCCGCTGCCATTGGAGTAACGGGAGATGCTGTTGATCGTGCCGGTGCATTGGTAAAAGCCGGGGTCGATGCCATTATTATCGATACGGCACATGGGCATACCAAAGGTGTGGTGGGTATACTTAAGGAAGTCAAAAAATCCTTTCCCGAATTGGATGTCGTGGTAGGTAATATTGCTACGGCCGAAGCTGCAAGATATTTGGTGGAAGCGGGTGCGGATGCTGTTAAGGTGGGTATTGGACCGGGATCTATCTGTACCACACGCGTGGTGGCAGGTGTCGGTTTCCCACAGTTTTCAGCAGTTTTAGAGGTTGCCGCTGCACTAAAAGGAACCGGGGTTCCGGTAATTGCCGATGGTGGAATTCGGTATACCGGAGACATTCCCAAGGCTATAGCAGCTGGAGCAGATACTGTAATGTTGGGTTCGTTGTTGGCAGGAACAAAAGAATCGCCTGGCGAGACGATAATTTACGAGGGACGTAAATTTAAATCTTACCGTGGCATGGGCTCTGTTGAGGCAATGAAGCAAGGTAGCAAGGACCGATACTTTCAAGATGTTGAGGACGATATTAAGAAATTGGTTCCCGAAGGAATTGTAGGTCGCGTACCTTACAAAGGTGAGTTAATGGAAAGTATGCACCAATTTATTGGTGGTCTGCGCGCTGGAATGGGGTATTGTGGCGCAAAAGATATCGAAACTTTAAAAGAGAGTGGTCGATTTGTAAAAATTACTTCGAGCGGCATTCACGAAAGTCATCCGCACGATGTGACCATTACCAAAGAAAGTCCAAATTATAGTAGATAAATATTTAAACGCTGGGGGGCAATTACTTCCCAGCGTAGCTTTTCCAGTCTTGATCTTTATAGATGTTCTCGCCAAAATACTTGGCGATCTGCATAAAAGGTTCCACTTGTTGATAACCGGGCACAGGTGAAAGCATATTTAGTTTTTCGTCCAAGAAGACTACAGTGGGGTAGCTCATGCGCCCTTGCAACAGCGCCGCTGCCAACTCGTGATAGCCTCTTCTGCCCGAAGGTATGTACTTAAAGGTTTTTCCCTGATATTCAATAGGGTCTTTGCCTTCAGCATCCATTTTTACCATATAGAAATTATCCTGCATATATTTGGAAACCTCAGGATTTTGAAATGTATTCTTGTCCATTTTCTTGCACCATCCACACCAATCGGTATACACATCCACAAAGATTTTTTTAGGGCTTGCATCCGTTTTGGATAACTGGACGGCTTCGTCCCAAGAAATCCAATTGATTTCTTGAGCTTGGGCATTAAAGCCTATCAATGCTATAAAAAGTAAACTGATTTGGGTAAAAATTGAGCGCATAGTCGTTATTTTTGACGTAATTGTCGTCTTATCTCTACAAAACTAACGAAAATTATGCCAAAAAAGTATTGATTTTAACAGCTTGATAGGGCTTACTTCTATTTTACCGGTTCCTCTTGCGGAACATTAAAAACACCCTTGATGTCCACTTGGTTGCGCAGGATATCATCAAAAGTTTCTCTTTTTCGTATTAAATGTGCCTTGCCTTGGTACCAAAGTACTTCAGCGGGGCGGTATCTGGAGTTGTAGTTGCTTGCCATGGTAAAGCAATACGCACCGGCATTTCTAAAGCAAAGTATATCGCCCTCCGAGATTTCGTTGATCCTACGGTTACTCCCAAAAGTATCCGTTTCACAAATGTAACCTACCACAGAATAGTAGCGTTCCCTGCCTTTTGGATTGGATATGTTGATTATTTCGTGATTAGATCCATATAACATTGGACGAATCAAGTGATTGAAACCAGAATCGACACTTGCAAAAACGGTTGAAGTGGTTTGCTTCACTACATTCACTTTGGCCAAGAAATAGCCGGCTTCGCTTACCAAAAATTTTCCTGGTTCAAAGGCAAGTGTTAGTTCGCGGCCATAATCCTTGCAAAATGCATTGAACTTTTTGGTCAGTTTTTTGCCCAACTCATCAACGTTGGTCTCAATGTCCCCTGCTTTATATGGTACTTTAAATCCACTGCCAAAATCGATAAACTCTAGATCTTTGAAATTTTTAGCCGTTTCGAACAAAATTTCAGAGGCATAGAGGAACACATCAATATCCAAAATATCGCTTCCCGTGTGCATGTGTATGCCATTGATGTTCATGTTGGTAACCTCCACAATACGCAATAGATGGGGTATTTGGTGGATGCTGATGCCAAATTTTGAATCGATATGGCCAACAGAAATCTTGGAATTTCCTCCAGCCATTACGTGCGGATTTATTCGGATACATACAGGAATGTCTGGATGCTTGCTGCCGAATTGCTCCAAAATTGAGAGGTTGTCTATATTGATTTGAACGCCAAGGGCGGCCGCTTCCTCTATTTCCTCCAGGGAAACCCCGTTTGGCGTAAAAATAATGGACTCTGGTTTAAAGCCTGCCAAAAGGCCCAAATTGACCTCTTGTATGGATACGGTGTCCAAACCGCTACCCAAACTATTTAATAATCTAAGGACGCTTATATTGGAAAGGGCTTTCGCAGCATAGTTCAACTTTAGCTTTGGCACTCCTTTAAAAGCGTTGGTCAGCTTTTTATATTGCGATGCGATTTTATCGGCATCGTACACGTATAATGGTGCGCCAAATTGTTCGGTAAGTTGAAGTAATTCCTTAGAGTTCATGTTAATTACATATTTTGAACAAAACTAGGTTTTGTAGGTGGGTTACGCAAAAAAGAAATTTCAAAATATAAATATATAACAAAATGTTTTAAATAAAACATCAAAACTTAAATTAGGTTGTTCTTTTGGATTCTGATCTGTATTTTTAGAGGAAATTGGAATTATGAAGCTACCCTTATTTCCACTACAATCCGTTTTTTTTCCTGGAGAAACAGTGCCACTTCACATTTTTGAGGATCGTTATAAGCAATTGATCAACGATTGTAGGAATGAGGCGCTCACTTTTGGTATCCCGGTCTATATCAACAATGCCATCAACTATGGAACTGAAGTGCAATTGGTGGAAGTTGTAAATACCTATGAATCCGGTGAAATGGACGTGGTATGTGTGGCGCGTCAGGTTTTTAAAGTGTTGAGTTTTGAAAAACAATTGGAAGGAAAGCTATACGCTGGAGGCGAAGTGGAGTTTTTGGAAACGGAAAATGACGCAAATGATCGTCTAAGGGAGGAAGTGATTCAAAAAGTTGAGGCGCTCTACGATATTATGGACGTTCCCTTTACCAAAACATCGCCCAAACAATTCAACAGCTACTCCCTAGCCCATAAAATGGGGCTTTCTTTTGAGCAAGAATATGAGTTATTGCTTATTAAGAAGGAAACCGATCGATTAAACTTTATAAAAACACATTTGGAGGCTGCGACCAGTATACTTACCGAAGTGAACCGTGCCAAAGAGGTTATCGAGATGAACGGGCACTTCAAAAACTTTGATCCGCTCGATTTTCAAGATTTTACATTGTAGCCATCCGTGGAATCAATAAAAAGCCCATAATTTATACTTGGGTATCAATTATTCATTTAACAACTTCAATTTGTCAGCGTTGTTTTCTATTTTTGTCAGCAAACAAAAGTAAATTCACAGATGAATCTTCACGAATATCAAGGAAAAGAGATTTTAGCCAGTTTTGGTGTTAGGATCCAAAGAGGGATAGTTGCTCACAACGCCAAGGAAGCGGTAGATGCCGCAAAACAACTTACACAGGAAACCGGAACCGGATGGCACGTTATCAAAGCGCAGGTTCATGCAGGTGGCCGTGGAAAGGGCGGAGGAGTTAAACTGGCCAAAAACTTGAAAGAAGTAGAAGAATTGGCAGGAAGTATTATCGGGATGAACCTGGTTACCCCGCAAACATCGGCAGAAGGGAAAAAAGTACATCAGGTTTTGGTAGCTGAGGATGTGTATTATCCCGGCGATAGTGAGACCAGCGAGTTTTATATGTCCGTTCTTTTAAATAGAGGTACGGGTAGAAACATGATCATGTATTCCACTGAAGGTGGGATGGATATAGAAGAAGTGGCGGAAAAAACGCCGCACCTTATTTTTACCGAAGAAGTTGATCCTGGTTTGGGCCTGTTGCCGTTCCAGGCGAGAAGAATTGCCTTTAACCTTGGCCTGTCCGGTACTGCGTTCAAAGAAATGGTAAAGTTCGTGATGTCGCTCTATAAGGCATATGTGGAAAGTGATTCCAGTCTTTTTGAGATCAATCCGGTTTTGAAAACATCGGACGATAAGATTATGGCGGTAGATGCCAAAGTTACCATAGACGATAATGCGCTGTACAGAAGAAAGGCTTACGCAGAGATGCGTGATCTGCGCGAAGAGAATCCTATCGAAGTAGAAGCTCGTGAAGTAGGTTTGAATTATGTGGATTTGGATGGTAATGTAGGCTGTATGGTAAATGGGGCCGGTTTGGCCATGGCCACTATGGATTTGATCAAAATGGCCGGAGGAGAACCGGCGAACTTTTTGGATGTAGGTGGGACCGCCGATGCCAAAAGGGTGGAAGAAGCTTTCCGTATTATCCTGAAGGATCCTAACGTAAAAGCTATCCTGATCAATATTTTTGGTGGTATTGTTCGTTGTGATCGTGTTGCCCAAGGTGTGGTTGATGCGTACAAGAACATGGGTGATGCCATCCAAGTGCCGATTATTGTAAGATTGCAAGGGACCAATGCAGAGTTGGCCAAAGAAATTATAGACAACTCAGGGTTGGCCGTGCATTCCGCGGTACAGTTTAAAGAAGCGGCAGATAAGGTCGAGGAGGTTTTGAGCTAGTCTTGACCATTTAAAAATATCGAAAAAGGGCAATGTTTTGTTAACATTGCCCTTTTTGTTTTTTGTAGTGGATATCCGATGCATCAGTGTCGTTTTTTGCTCGAAATTCTTATCTCATTAATTATGAGCCTGTTTTGATTTAGAACGATTTTTTAAAGTTCATTTTTGGGTTTATAAAGAGTATTTGCCCAACGTTAAGGACATTAAACATTTGTTAAATCGATAAAAAGTGTAACAATTTACTTTTTAAATCGTCTTATTTTTGTGGTGTCTTAAAAAAAGGACCTTAATCGGGACTTGTTTTTAGCAAATCATTAATCATTCAATTTTAATCAAAAAACAAAAATCATGAAAAAATTAAGAACTGTTTCAGTAGCGTTGGCACTTATGGCAACCATGAGCGCATTTGCAACAAAAGGAAAAAAAGCGACCAAGGAGAACAATCTTTCCGGTCAGATTTATGAAATGTTGAAGGATAATCAATTCAACGCAGATCATAAGGATTTGACTGCCGAGGTTCGTTTTATTGTAACAGAAAAAGGCGAATTGTTGGTTCTCTCTGTTGAAACCAAAAACGATGTTTTGGAGGGCTTTGTTAAGAGTCGTTTAAATTACCAAAAGGTGGAATTAACAAATGTTGCTCCCGGAAGAGTATATGAGCTTCCAGTAAAAATTACCGCGTAATACACGGGAATTGTTTGAGTTAGTTAGAAAAAAGCCCTGAATTTCAGGGCTTTTTTGTACTAAAAAGTATGGTTTTGAAGTTATCTACAGTAGGATCGATAACCAAAACCAAGCTTTATGGGTACTCACAAAGAAAAATTGAGCATTCTTTCGCAAATGATAGCCTTTGCCAGGGTAGATCATTCGATAAAGCAGTCAGAGTACGATTTTTTGCTTCAGGTAGCACATACCCTCGGCATTGGTAAAGATATCTTCGAAGGGCTTCTTAAGGAAAAATCCCCTAAGGTCCGCTTAAAGACCCAAGCAGAGCGCATAGTACAATTCCATAGACTTATCCTTCTTATGAATATCGACAAGGAACAACATAGGAAGGAAATAGACAAACTCTATAATATCGGACTAAAAATGGGGCTCCCGCCGGCGGCTATCAGTCAGGTTTTGGAGGTTATGCACCGTTATCCGGACAATATTGTACCTCCCGATGTGCTGATCAATATCTTTAAGGCATATTATAATTAATGTCAAAATGACATTTTTTTCATTCTCAAACATGTCAAAATGACATAGATTTTGTGTTGGTACAGGTTTTGCTTTTTACTGGTTGATTTAGATGTTTAACTAAAATTGAATCGCCATGAGTATAGTAAAAAGAAATAACCTGTTTTTTCCATCATTGATGAATGATTTTATGAGTCCTGATTGGTTCGGTGGAACAGAGAAGTGGAATACTTCCGTGCCCGCAGTAAATATAAAGGACAATACAGAAGGTTTTGAATTGGAACTTGCTGTTCCTGGTATGAAAAAAGAAGACTTTACCGTAGAAATCGATAACGATGTACTTACCATTGCCAGTGAAGTAAAAACTGAAAATGAAGAAAATAAGGACAACTACACAAGAAAGGAGTTCTCGTTCACATCGTTCAAAAGGGCATTCACATTGCCGGAAACCGTAGATGGATCTAAAATAGATGCGAAGTACGAAGATGGGATACTAAAACTGATGTTGCCCAAAAAGCAAGAGGCATTGCCAAAACCCAAAAGACTGATTGAAATAGGATAAGGCACTAGAACACCAACTAAAGGTGTTTCATGATGGTTGGATTAGTTGGTTAGTTGAGGCGCGCTCCGGCATTTGCTGGAGCGCGTTTTTTATTTTTTTTCTTGCAACATTTTTATTTCGTCCCTTAATTTGGCGGCTTCCATAAAGTTGAGTTCTTTGGCAGCTTTTTCCATGGCCTTTCTTTTTTCGCGAATCAGTTTTTCTTTTTGATCTTCCGTAATATAGTTTAGATCTGGCTCGGCGGCACGTAACTCTTCTTTTTGAAAGTGGTAGGTGGATACCGAGTTTTTGGCAAGGGCACTGTCCAGGTTTTTCTTGAGTGCGGTAGGGGTTATGTTATTTTCTTTATTGTAGGTAATTTGCTTTTCCCTGCGATAATTGGTTTCGTCTATGGTTTTCTGCATGCTTTCCGTAATCTTGTCGGCATACATAATGGCTTTCCCGTTCAAGTTTCTTGCAGCACGCCCTACGGTTTGGGTGAGCGAGCGGTTACTTCTTAAAAAACCTTCCTTATCGGCATCCAGTATGGCAACTAGGGAAACTTCCGGTAGATCCAATCCTTCCCGCAAAAGGTTTACTCCGATCAAGACATCAAAAAGTCCCTTGCGCAGGTCTTGCATGATCTCCACCCTTTCCAAAGTGTCCACATCACTGTGGATGTATCGACAGCGAACATCAATTCTGGTTAAATATTTGGTGAGCTCCTCGGCCATACGCTTGGTCAGTGTCGTTACCAAGGTACGTTCATCCAATTCTACACGTTGTTGGATTTCTTCAACAAGGTCATCGATCTGGTTTTCGCTGGGGCGAACTTCGATTATAGGGTCCAGTAACCCCGTTGGTCGGATAATCTGTTCCACATAAACACCTTCGCTCAATTCCAGTTCGTAGTCAGCGGGAGTGGCACTAACGTATAGTACTTGATTTTGTAGGGCTTCAAATTCTTCAAACTTTAACGGACGGTTGTCCATTGCAGCCGGTAACCGGAATCCATACTCCACCAAGTTTTCCTTTCTAGATCGGTCGCCGCCATACATGGCATGTACTTGCGGTATGGTAACATGGCTTTCATCGATCACCATTAAATAATCATCTGGAAAATAATCCAGCAAGCAGAAAGGTCTGGTGCCCGGTTTTCTGCCGTCAAGGTACCGTGAGTAGTTCTCGATTCCTGAACAATAGCCCAGTTCGCGAATCATTTCCAAATCAAAATTGGTGCGTTCCTCCAAACGTTTGGCCTCTAAAGGCCTGCCGATTTCCTTAAAATAATCCACTTGTTTTACCAAATCGTCCTGAATCTCGCGAATTGCATTTTGCAATACATCCGGGGAGGTGACAAACATATTTGCGGGATAAATGTTCAAGGTGTCGTAAACCTCTATAACGTTGTTGTTGTACGGGTCCAATGCTTCGATTTCTTCAATTTCATCACCAAAAAAATGGATACGGAACGCATGGTCGGCATATCCTGGAAAAACATCGACCACATCTCCTTTTACCCTAAAATTTCCATTTCTGAAATCTGCAGTGGTCCTTGCGTACAGGCTCTGTACCAACTGTTTTAAAAACTTGGTCCTAGAAATAACTTGATCCCTATGAATGGTGATAACGTTTTTTTGAAATTCTATCGGATTTCCGATACCGTACAAACAGGATACCGACGCTACAACCAGGACGTCCCTTCTTCCGGATAAGAGAGAGGAGGTGGCACTTAAACGCAATTTCTCGATATCCTCGTTTATGGAAAGGTCTTTTTCTATATAAAGTCCACTGGTCGGGATATAGGCTTCAGGTTGATAATAATCATAGTAGGACACGAAATATTCGACCGCATTGTTCGGAAAAAATTGTTTGAACTCTGAATATAGTTGTGCCGCCAAAGTTTTGTTGTGTGCCAAAACCAGAGTAGGCCGTTGAACGGATTCCACAACGTTGGCCACGGTAAATGTTTTTCCCGATCCGGTTACGCCGAGCAAGGTTTGGTGTGCTGTTTTGGACTCAATGCCCTCGACCAATTGTTTTATCGCCTGCGGCTGATCGCCGGTAGGTTTAAAATCGGAAACTACCTGAAATTTCATGCTGTAAAAATACTAAAGGATGTTCCTAAAAGGAAGTAAAAAGGGATATTATCTTTTTAAGGAAAAATGCCCTTTGAACTCCCGGTCCGAATCATCAATGGCCATGAACCAATAATCTCCGGCGGGTAAGCTGCGCCCGGCCAAATTTCCGTCCCAACCCAGGGAATATTGCGAAATTTGTTTTATAAATGTACCGTAGCGATCAAAGATTCGGATACTTTTAAAAACAATTTTTTGCGTCTCTGTTGGCTGTATAAACTGCCAATAATCGTTTATGTTGTCCCCATTGGGCGTAAAGAATTTTGGAAATCCCTCCACGGTCAAGTCCTGGGCGAATTTTTGCTGGGCAATGCCGCAACCGTTCTTGTCCCTAACATAGAAGATGTGGCTTCCGGGTGCCACATTGTTAAAAACATTGCTGTCCGAATATGGGCCATCTATATCATCTATAGCATATTCGTAATCTCCGTTACCCGATGCAACTACGGTTATTCGAAGTGAGGAGACCAGAGTCTCGGCCATTATATTTTCTATGGTTGCCATTTCCGATGAAACGACCTCGAATACTTGACTCGAGGGACATTCAATGGTATTGCCATTTTGATTGATCGTATTGTAGGCTTCGTACCTGTACCTGCCGTTTTCAGTGATGGTAACGTCACTGGTGTCCGAGATTAGGGACTCATTTTCAAATTGATCTATCCGAAACCACCGGTAACCTTCGGCAATGTCGGTTGAATTGATGATCAGTGGGCCATTGTTATCGCAAGAGGATATGGTAGCGGGAAAATCTATTTCCGGGTTTACAATAACGTATTCCCCAGTATCAAAATCCAAAAAGGGGCCACATCCCAACAAGGTGGTAAAACTGGTCTGGGTGCACCCTTCTGCTGCCCCTGCGTCGTTAAAAGGAACAATTGTGATAAAAAAAGTTTTATTTGATTCAAAATTAACGACCGGAGTGGAATTGCTATAAAATGTGGAGCCGTCAAGAATGTCCGTGCCCGTAGGTGTTGTGCCAATGGTAACGATGTATCCTGTTGCATCGGGTACGGCATGCCATTCCAATACAGGAGATAGCGGTACATTGGTTTCTCCGTTCAGCGGATAAATAATATTGGTGCAATCGGGTATTTCGGATTCGGCCCGTGTTGTAAATTGTTGATAGGTACAGCCCATTGCCGTTCCCAATGCGTTGTATGGTACAATTGATGCGTAAATAGGGGTCTCTGGGGGTAGATCGGTTATTGGGTTATAGGTAAGGGTGTTGCCAACATCAATATTATTCAGAAGTTCCGTGCCTCCAGGTGTTGTGCCCAAACTAAGATTGTAGCCCGTTGCAGCGTACACATAGGACCAGGATATGTTGGTATTTGGATTTATGTCCACAGCGTTGTTCAATGGATTGGTTATTTCGGTACATTCTGGAACTGTGGAAATGGGTTCGGTGGTAAAACTGTAGCTTGGACAGGTAATATTGGGCTGGTCAAAAAAGAAAAGGGTTATCGTTACATAAATAGTGGTATTGGCAGGTAGTCCAAGTGGTGGTACATAGGAAGATCCACTGGCAAATTGTGTGCTCAGGATGTCGTCGCCCCCGGGTGTTGTTCCCATGGTTATATTGTAGGAGGGAACTCCGTCTACCGATTCCCAATCAATTGTGGCGTCCAAAGGAACATTTGTAGCTCCATTGGCAGGGTAAACCGGATTAGGGCAATCCTGGGCCCAAAAAGAATGGCTGGCCAGGAGTGCCCATAAAATTAATATTCTGTTCAGCATTACATGATTCTGTGCATCTTACAAGATACTACAAATCACGTTTTTTTAATAATGCGTAGGATAAGTAGATAAAAATCACTGTCCAAAGGATGACTACCAAAAACTCATACCAATATACATGGTAATCGAATCTCATATCCTCTCCTATCTGTTGACCAATATTCTGTACGGCCGATAACCTTGTGAAGGGTTCTTTTATTAAATTGGACATGGATTGCAATGGAAAAAATTGTTTTATGGTCTTGGCCGCTTCCCAGCTCATAACTTTCCAACCGAGCAAACCAAAAACTACTTGCTCCAAAATGGTCCATAAAATTAAGAACCCCAGCGCAAAGGCCGAACGCTTGACCAATATGCCCAAGAACAGGCAAAAAGAGAAAAAGCCGACCAGTTTAAAGAAGAACGCCGGTAAAAACTCCATGTCCGAAAAAATAATGGACATTTCGTCGTAATCGGAATAGATCAGGCCAAGGACCATGGAAACCACAAACACAAATATGGTGGAAATAAGCGCAAAACTGATTACGGTAAGGACTTTGGAAAGGATAAACTCTTTTTTGGAAAGGCCATCTATCAGGTTTTGTTTTATGGTCTTGTTGCTGTATTCGTTGGACATCATGGAAACGATTACAATGGCCAAAAATAGCTTAAAAAGGGCGGTGACAAAGGTGTTAAAGTGCCAGATATAGGGAAAATTGAATATCCCTTGTTCCGCTAGATGAAATTGTACCGGGCCAATATCAAATTTAATGGCCGCGATGAGCGCAATGGAAGTTAAAAGCACAAAATAGGAGATAATAAGCACCTTGCTGGCCCTATTGTTCCATAATTTTATAAATTCTATTTGTAGGAGACGTAACATTCGTTTATTGATTATTGATTTTTGGTCAAGGTTAAAAATTGTTCTTCGAGACTTTCTTTTCGTTTTACGAGGTGAGATAGGACAATACCCTGGTCAAACAGCATTTTGTTTAAGCTTTCGGCATCCATTTCTTCCTTTAAATAGGCCGTAAGCGTACCGTTAAAGTTTTCGATTTTCCCGAAGCTGGCACTTTTTTCGAGCAGCTCGTGCAATTGCTCTAGATTTTCGCACTTCAATTCAAAAAAACCATGACTGGCCAGCATACTATCTACCGGCCCGGAATATAAATTCTCTCCTTTTCTAAGAATGATGACATGGGAACATACTTTTTCAACTTCGTCCAATAAATGAGAGGCCAATAAAATGGTTGTGCCTTGGCTCGCAATTTTTTTGATGATCTCCCGTATTTGATGGATTCCTTGGGGGTCCAGACCATTGGTAGGTTCGTCCAAGATGAGTATTTCGGGGTCGTTGAGCAGGGCAGAGGCAATGGCCATGCGCTGTTTCATCCCCAGCGAATAGGTTTTGAACTTACTGTTCCTGCGGTCCCACAGACCTACCAATTCCAGTTTTTCCTGAATTTTGGATTCGGGTACATCTTTGATCTTACAGACCAACCTTAAATTTTGAATCGCGTTCATGTACGGATAAAAGTTGGGACGTTCAATTATGGCCCCGACCTTTTTTAGGGCGTCATGGGTGGTGGTGTTGCCATCGAACCAATTAAAATCGCCCGAGGTTCGGTTCACAACGTTCAGGATAATTCCCAATGTGGTGGATTTGCCACTCCCATTGGGTCCTAAAATGCCATAAACGTTACCTTTTTCTATTGTAAAAGAAAGATCTTTTACGGCTGTTAGGTAACCAAATTTTTTTGTAAGATGGTTTACGGTAAGTATTGTTTCCAAAAGATGCTATCGTTTTTTGAATGGTTTATACTAACTTGACGATATTATTTGCAAATTGTTACAAAATAATCGAACACAATGTCGGAAGAAAAATTAATGTCGAAAAAGAAACCTGCCTACCCCATAAGTAAGGAGCTGGATGAATATTTGGATTATTACAATAGAAAAATCGAAATTCCGATCCATTATGATGACTTGTTGCGCTTTTCAGGAAGCGTTGCCGTTTACGATGCCAAGGATGAGGATACACTTTGGGTGCGCGTGTTTTATCCGGAGTTCGATAGGGATGAAATAGACCTGGCCCTAAAAAGAGTGTATTCCAGTTTTGTTTCCGATGGCAGTGATTCCATTTTTCAATATTTGAACGTGGATTATGTGGACTATTGCACTTTTGGAAACTCCAAGCCTTTTCGAATCAAGGTCCGGAACATCCTTAACGATAACTATACCTTGTTCTATGTTAAAAAAACCGACGCTTCTAGAGTATATGGTTTGGAATTGGAGCATATGCTCTCTCCTTACAATTTAAACTTTGTGATCTATGAGAATACGCTCATCGAAGAGCATATTGTAGGTATTCCCGGAGATATTTTTATGAAGAACAACCTGCCCGAATGTACCGAATTCGAAAAATCACAGATTGCCAAGGAGTTTGTTAAGTTCAACGAAAGAAGTATGATCCGGCTCTTAGGGGACATGCGTTCTTATAATTACGTAATTGTTCCCACTCACGATTTTGATAGTGTAGTCTATAAAATAAGGGCCATAGATTTTGATCAACAATGCTATGAAGGTAATATAAAGGTATATCGCCCCCAGTTTTTTAAAGAGAACAAGACCATGGTGGATTTGGTGCAAGGTAAATTGACCATAGATTCCGTTAACCAATATATTGTAGAGGAGCGTTCCATAATCGCAAAACGGATACTTAGTTGGGGGCGCCGCCTTAAACGCTTGTTGGATGTTTGCGCATTGGATACCATTGCTCCACCGGAAAACATAGAAATGCTAAAAAACCAATTGCAGGACCTTACGGGCGATATTAATTTTAGGGACAGCAAGAACATGGGCGAAATTTTGACCCACGCCTTGGATTTTGTGAAACGTAACTACGAGGATGTGAGTATGAAACAGATTATTGAAAAAAAATTCTAACTTTTCTGTTCCTTGTTAAAATACACAAGGTAATAGTACATCTGTCGTTCCTCGTCCCAACCTTTTTCCACAAACTTCTCTGCCGAATCAGGGTTGATGAAATCCATCTTGATCTGAATATTGGTGTCCAGATTGATTACATTCTTGATTTTTTTACGGGCATCGCTCACCGCTTTGTTGGCAATGTCAAAATTAGAAACGTCCTCAATGCTGTACTTGGGTCCTTTTTCTACTTTATAATGTTTAAACTCTGGAATTAAGTCGGGATTTTCCATTACCTCGTTCAAAAAAGAGGTCTCCTCGAAGTTGTCGTTTTTGGCAAAGTGGTTTACGGCGCGGTTCATGAACAATACTTCTTGCTGTTTGTCCTCTGCGGGCAAAACAACATCCTTGGCAAAGTTCTGGCAGAACTTAAGGTAGTTTTTTGTGTAAAAGTTCTCATCCGTTAATGGCGAAACTCCCAAAAAGTTTTCCAGCCAATATTTGGCGTCATATCGGTTGCTGTCCACAGATAATATCCTAAAACCTTCTTCTCGGTCCACGTTAAAAACTATGCACCCCTTATCCAATTTGTTGATATTGATTCCCTGGCGTATTAAAATTTCCAAGTTGCGTTCGTTTTCCTCGAACTGAAGAAAGTCGTGCTTTAGCTCACTCTTAAAAATACCTACGGCATCCGTTTTTTTATTGTCGATTACCATATCGGAGAAATGCACCACATAAACCTCCCCGCTTTTAATGTGAGGGTGGTTGGATTGCTCAAACAGATGCGTGGTTATTTTTTTGGATAGTCGATGGTTATCGGAGGGGTTGTCGAAAATCTCGGTAACCGCCGTACATACCTCATTGAATTCCAAATCCACTTCGTGGCTAAACTTATAATAGTTTTCTTCCTTTTCGCGAAAGGGCTTAAAAAAGTATTCCTTTAATAGGCCTGCCATTTCATCGTTCAGGGAAAAAGGCTCTGCGGATAAAAAAGCAGATTCGTTTTTGCTCTTGTTGCCAACTCGGTGAAGCGATATACTTTCAATTTGGGCGGAATATAAGTTCAGCATTTTTTGGATCGGGGATTATTGGTTAAAATTTAGGCGGTGCTATTTTAGTTCCAGTTTTCGTCAAAGTCCATATCGTCGTAACTGTCCAGAAGGTCGTCAAAATTTCCTTCATCGTCGTTGGGCTTTGCTTCGAATTGTTTTTCCGGTGGGGCATCCGGTAATTCGCCAAAGGTGAACAATACATTGGGATAAACACGGCCATCTTCTTTTTCCACAATATCGGCAAGCTCCACAAAAAAGGTCCACATGCTAAAAAAGTCGTACACGTAGATCAGTTTGGGGCTGTCCTTGGTCAGAATATCGTCCAACGAGGTTTCGTTCATCAGGCGAATATCGGAGCCATTATCACTCATATCAAAAAGAGCGATTTCTTCATCTTGGTTCCATTCTTCGTCACAAGTATAAAATGAGGCCATTTCACTTCCCTCAAAGCCAAAAGCTTGGGTAATGGCGTTGTGGAAATCCTCCAAGTTACTTTGGTCCTCAATTTCGATATCCCGAAAGATATCTTCCTCAGCATCAAGTATTATCCTGATTTTATAAATCATCCATCAAATTTTAGAGTGGGCACAAAGGTACAATAAATAGCAGTTATTTGGTGAACCTGTGCAAGGTAAACGTCATCGCGGCCAAAAGGAAAAAAGCGCCAATTTGGTGCACGATGCCCAGCCAAAGTGGCACGGCATAAATCAATGTGAGCACACCCAATATAAATTGAACAAAAACTAGGGCCAACAAAGTTTTTAGTCCTTTTTCCTGTAGGGCGGTTGTGGATATTTTTCGTGTTCGGTACCAAATCACCCCAATCAAAGCGACCACAATGTAAGCCAGGTACCGATGTACAAACTGTACGCCGCTTTTTCCTTCGTAAAAGTTCTTTATTACGGGCTGTTGTTCTATATAAACGGTTTCGTGCATTAGTTTGCCTTCGTTCATCAGAGGCCAGTGGTTGTGAATAAAGCCGGCATCCAAACCTGCAACAAAGGCACCCCATACTATTTGAAGCAACAAGACCACCAGGCCTACGCGGATCAAGTTCCTTATTTTGGTGTCTACTTCTTTTCGATTTGGATAGATTAGGTCCAAGGCCACCCAAAAACTATAGGCGAACGTTAAGAATGCCGTGGTCAAATGAGCTGCCAACCTGTAGTGCGATACATCCGGACGGTCCACAAGGCCGCTTTTTACCATATACCAGCCCAAAAAACCTTGAAACCCGCCCATAAAGAGCAGAATCAAACTTTTTTTAATGGTAGGTCTATCCAGCTTCTTGGCTATCAAAAAGTAAATAAACGGTAAAATAAAAACGATTCCGATAAATCGTCCAATGACCCTGTGCAGCCATTCCCAAAAGTAAATGTCCTTGAATTCCTCGATTCCAAAATGATAGTTGAGTTTTTGGTACTCGGGATATTGCTTGTAGAGTTCAAAGGCTTCCTCCCATTCTTGTTCGTTCATGGGGGGGATTGTACCTTGAATAAGTTTATAATCGGAAATGGACAGCCCCGAGTGGGTAAGTCGGGTGATGCCTCCTACCAAAACCATTATAAAAATGAGAAAACATCCAGTTAACAACCAATACACCACATATTTGTTCTTTTTCATTCGGAATGGACTTTTAGATTCATTTTTTCGCCCTTTTTTAACATAAAGTTGTAGGCCGCTTCATATTCGTTGGGGATTTCTCCCTCTAAGATTGCCTCTTTGATCGCGTCTTTAATAATGCCTATTTCTTTGGATGGTTTTAGGTTGAAGGTTTTCATGATCTCTTCGCCGGAAACCGGAGGTTGAAAATTTCGGATGTGATCCCGTTCTTCGACTTCGACTATTTTTTGGCGAACGATCTTAAAATTGTTCTTGTATTTTTTTTGTTTTTTGGGGTTCTTGGTGGTAATGTCCGCTTCGCAAAGGGTCATCAGGTCTTCCACGTGATCACCGGCATCGAACACCAATCGCCTTACCGCAGAATCGGTTACATGGTCTTCGGACAGTATAATGGGCCGTGAGCTCATCAATACCATTTTTTGAACGAATTTCATTTTATCGTTCAATGGCATTCGTAATCTTTTAAAAAGTTTATAGACCATTTTAGCACCGACAAACTCATGGGCATGGAAGGTCCAACCTATTTTTTTATGGAATTTCTTGGTAGGTGCCTTTCCAATATCGTGAAGCAGTGCCGCCCAACGCAGCCAAAGATTGCCCGTTGTTTGTGCAATATTGTCCACTACCTCCAATGTGTGCCAAAAATTGTCCTTATGGCGTTGTCCCTCTATTTCTTCGATGCCTTGTAAGGCCGTTAGTTCAGGTAGAATTAAAGGAAGAAGTCCGGTTTTGTGCATCAGTGTAAAGCCTAGCGATGGTTGGGAACTCATCAATATTTTATTGAGTTCGTCCACAATACGTTCCTTGGATACAATTTTTATTCGATCCTTGTGCTCTGCAATGGCCTGGAGAGATGGCAATTCGATGGTAAAGCGCAATTGTGAGGCAAATCGTATGGCTCGCATCATCCTTAATGGATCGTCCGAGTATGTGATGCCCGGCTCCAAGGGCGTGCGGATAAGTTGTTTGGCCAAATCCGCCAAACCATCAAAAGGATCTAAAAGTTGACCAAAATTGGATTGGTTCAGTGCCAATGCCATGGCGTTTATGGTGAAGTCGCGACGGTTTTGGTCATCTTCGAGCGTGCCATCTTCGACAATGGGTTTACGGCTGTCTCGGTTATAGCTTTCTTTTCGGGCGCCCACAAATTCCAGTTCCAGGTCTTTGTATTTGATCATGGCCGTACCGAAATTTTTAAAAACGGAAATATCCGGTTTGCCCTTTAATTTGGAAGCCACTTTTTTGGCCAATTCAATGCCGCTGCCAATGGCAACAATATCGATATCTTTTGGGGTATTTCGTTTTAAAAAATAATCACGGACATACCCGCCGATCACATAGGAATCTGTTCCGAGCTCATCAGAAGCTTCGCCAATAAGTTTAAAAATAGGGTGCTGTATTGCGGCTGTATGGAATTCCTTCGTCATTCTTATTCCCGGATAACCTTCACCTTACCGTCGTTACTTAACTTAATTATGGAAGAAGGAGAAGGGTTTTTGTTTTCGTTCTGCAAATTTACCACATAGTCCACTCCTTTTAAAATTTCTTGATCAATATCCTTGAAATGTTTTGGGGTAGGATTACCAGAAATATTGGCCGAAGTTGACACAATGGGTTTTCTGAATTTATTGATGAGGTATTGGCAAAATTTGTCCGATGCAACCCGAATGGCCAGGGTGTTGTCCGCAGCAACCAGGTTGTCGGCAATGCCTATAGGGTCGTCAAAAACTATGGTGGTGGGTTTTGTGGCCAGATCCATAATATCGTAAGCGACCTCGGGCACCTGTTTTACATGTCGTTCCAGCATGGCTTGGTTGGCCACCAAACATATCAGTGCTTTGGAGTCCTCTCTTTTTTTAAGGGCGTATACCTTTTTTACGGCCTCGGGATTGGTGGCATCGCAACCTATGCCCCAAACCGTATCGGTAGGGTAGAGGATGAGCCCGCCTTCTTGCAGAACTCGGTTACAATTATTGATTTCTTCGGTCATATGGTATAATCAGCGTTTAAAATGTTTTATTTTTTAGATGAAACTATATCCTTGGCTAAATCGTAAAGCTTGCCTATTTGTCTTTTTTGTTCATAATGCTGTTCCATATGGTTTCTTCCTGCCATCCCCATAGATTTAGCTAACTGAAAATTATCACATAATTCGATCATGTATTCTGCCATTTTATTCACGTCTTTTTCATCGACCAAAAAACCAGTTTTATCGTGAACAACAAGTTCTTTGATGCCTGCGTGTTTTGTGCTTACTATTGGTAGACCGGAAGATGCAGCTTCCATAATACTGACAGGGGAACCTTCCATGTCCCCATTTGGAGCTGTAATTGAATGCTGAACAAAAGCCAGTGAAGATTTCATTAAAATTGAAATTTCTTTTTGACTTAAAATTCCAGTGAAGGTAACAGATTTTCCTATGCCAAGATTCGAGATCAAATCTTGACATTCGTTGTAGAGGCCATTTTTGTTCCCTACAAAAATTAGTTTTGAATCCGGATGTTTTTGTAAGACTGAATTAAATGCTTTAATTGTGTACAATGGTCCTTTTTTTGCGGTTAACCTTCCTACTGCTAGAAATGTTTTTTGTTGAGCAGGCTCGGTGTTCGACTCAAACATTGAAGTATTTACTCCACAAGGAATAATTTGTATTTTGCTTTTCGGGGCACCGAGTCCAATGAGTTGTGATTTCATGTCGTTTGAAACAACAATTATGTTTGAGGCATAGTCAAACAATTTTACATATTTGTGTTTGTATTCATTTAGTAATTTTTTGTCCGTTGCATCATGTCCATGAAAAATGACTATTAAGGGTATATTCAGGGCTTTACAAGGGGCGACCATATGAGATGCACTCATTCCGTAATTCGCTAGGACAACATCGATTTTATTTTTATTGAGATATTTTTTTACTCCATAATCGCTAAAGTAGTTATTTCTGCCCACCAGGATTTTTATCATTTTGTGAAAAACCCAAAAGAGATATGGGTTTAAAAGACTGCCGTTTTCCATTCTCTCCGGATACCTCCCACTATGAATGGTATATGTTTCGCAAAGTGATTTGAATTCCTTTATTTGGTCCCTAATGAAGGTTTCGGAATATGCGTGTTTTTCTGTTCGTGTAATGCAGATTTTCATATTGGATAGTTTTTGATTTAAACGGCCTCTAATTATTAAGTTGGATAACTAGGTGTTCCTTAACCTTCATTATGGTAAGTTTAGAATCGCAAAATTAAGGATATGAGATAACATTTAATATTTCTATTTTTGCCAAGATGAACCCACAGGAAAAAGAATCTCCGAAAATATCAGTAATCATAAGTACGTACAATGCCGAAGAGTGGTTAAAAAAAGTACTTTGGGGCTTCAATTGCCAAATCTTCAAGGATTTTGAAGTGGTTATTGCCGATGATGGATCTGGTCCAAAGACCAAAGAATTATTGGATGAGATGTCCGAAAATGTTTTTTACAATATTATCCATGTTTGGCAGGAGGACGATGGTTTCCAGAAGTCAAGGATCCTTAACAAGGCAGTCGAAGCTTGCAATGCGGAGTATATTATAATGACGGATGGTGATTGTATTCCAAGAGAAGACTTTGTGGAGGTGCATTACATTAACAAAGAACCCGGGTATTTTATTTCGGGAGGGTACTACATGTTGCCCATGAACATATCCAAGTTGATTACACTGGAGGATATTGAAAAACAAAACTGCTTTAACATCCATTGGCTCAAAGAAAAGGGGATTCCAAAAACTTTTAAAAACAATAAACTAACGGCGAGTGGCCTTGTCTCTAAATTGCTCAATACCATAACTCCGACGAACGCTAGTTGGAACGGACATAACTCTTCGGGTTGGAAGAAGGATGTTTTGAACGTGAACGGTTTTGATGAGCGGATGCAATACGGCGGGCAGGATCGCGAACTGGGTGAACGTTTGTTCAATTTTGGAATAAAATCTAAGCAATTGCGCTATAGTGCCGTTTGTGTGCATTTAGATCATAAACGAGGCTATAAAACGCCCGAATCCATTGCAAAAAACCAAGCCATACGTAAGGAGACCAGATCTAACAAATTGGTGTGGACGCACTATGGCATTACCAAATAATAGGCCAGTTGATTCTTTTTTTCCAACCTTTTTAATTCTCGGAACCTCTCCAAAACACCAAGAGCGTTTAAATAGCAAATAGTCCATCCTTTTTTGCCATCAAGAATTCCTAGGCGCAAAATGTAGTGGTTAAAGAATTTCCACGCTGGCTTTATAATCATTAAAAGGTAGTTGAAGTGTTTTTCCCTATAAAAATCCTCTTTTGCTTTTAGTTGGCCATATTTCAACATTTTGCCCTTGTAGTCCTGATAGTCCTTGTAGCAATAATGGATAAGCTTTTCTTGGAGAATTCCAGATGTTCCATCGACAACCAAGGTTTCGTGAACTATTTTTTTATCGGTGAAATGTGCTTTGCTTTTGCGGAACAATCTATAATTTTTGTCTGTTTGCCAACCGCTAAAGTTCAATCGCTCGTTTTGGAACATAAACTGGCGGTAGAACCAATAGGCTTCATCTGCGTTTTCCTTATTGATGGTTTCAATAATTTCTGTTTGCAGACTTTTGGTCACAACTTCATCTGCATCTAAAAACAAGACCCAATCATTAGAGGATTGCTTTAGCGCAAAGGATTTCTGTGCAGTAAAATTTTTAAATGGATTTTGAATTACCCTTACCTTCGGATGGCTTAACAGATACTCGTATGTGCCGTCCGTACTGTAAGAGTCTACAACCACGATTTCATCAGCAAAAGAAACGGAATCGATACATTTCTCAATGTATCCAATTTCGTTATAGGTGATTATGAGTGCTGATAATTTTTGCTTTGGGGTGCGTAATCCAGCCATATTAATTGGTGTAGTGTTTTGGTGTTTACAAATCTATAACAAAAAAAAGGCGTAAAAATTGTTTTGCCGTTTATTTTTCTTACAACAATCAACAACGACGTTTCCCTACCCGGTTTTTGTTAAAAATAGTTTTTGACATGTATTTATTAGAGGCTGGAATAGTGTTTGGGTTGCTTTAATTTTAATAAAAAAACAACCCAAACTGTATATTTTGATTCCGTTTTTAAAAAATCAGAAGATCGGAACGCCTTGATCTAAACTGCAACATTGTGCTCGCGCAAGGCATTGTTCAACGATGTTTTCTTGTCGGTGCTCTCCTTTCGTTTGCCAATGATCAAGGCGCATGGCACTTGGTAATCGCCGGCAGGAAAATTTTTGGTGTAGCTGCCCGGTATCACAACCGATCTTGCGGGAACACGACCTTTCAGTTCAACAGGCTCACTCCCTGTTACATCAATAATTTTCGTAGAAGCCGTTAAAACCACATTTGCTCCCAAAACAGCCTCCTTTTCAACACGGACCCCTTCCACAACAATACATCTGGAGCCGATAAATGCATTGTCCTCAATAATAACCGGAGCAGCTTGCAATGGTTCCAAAACCCCACCGATACCTACACCACCACTTAAATGGACGTTTTTACCGATTTGAGCACAACTGCCCACCGTGGCCCAAGTATCCACCATGGTCCCCTCGTCCACATAGGCACCAATGTTTACATAACTTGGCATTAAAATGGTTCCTTTGGAAATATAAGCTCCGTGCCTTGCCACGGCATGGGGTACCACACGAACACCTTTTTCTTTGTATCCTCTTTTCAAGGGAATCTTGTCGTGATATTCAAAAATACCAGCTTCGAGGACCTCCATTTTTTGTATGGGGAAGTATAGCACTACCGCTTTTTTTACCCATTCATTTATTTGCCAACCATTTTCCGTGGGTTCTGCGCATCGCAGCTCGCCAAGATCAATAAGGTCTATTACTTCTCTAATGGCCATCTGGGTCTTTTCGTCTTCCAATAATGATCTATTGTCCCATGCTTGCTCGATCAATGCTCTAAGTCCTGTCATTTTTCTTAAAATTTTGACAAAGATAAGTGCCATCATATAATTATGGCCTCCATTTTTAAGGCTATAACATATTTAAGGTTATTTTTGCCAAAAAGTTGTTTTGGCAAGAGTTTTGGCATTGGATTTTGGAAAAGTACGTACGGGAATTGCGGTCACCGATGAGCTTCAGTTGATTGCCTCTGGATTGACCACCGTTGACACCAAGGACCTGTTAAAGTTTTTGGAGGACTATACAAAAAAGGAATCGGTGGAACGCTTTGTGGTTGGATTTCCCAAACAAATGGACAATACGGCCTCCGAGTCCGAAGCTCTCATCCAAGACTTCCTAAAGCAGTTATCGGCCAAGTTTCCAGCTATGCCCGTTGAACGCCAAGATGAAAGGTTTACTTCTAAAATGGCATTCCAGTCCATGTTGGACAGTGGTATGAAAAAGAAGAAAAGAAGGGATAAGGCCTTGGTCGATGAAATAAGCGCCACATTGATTTTGCAGGCCTATTTAAACAGATTTTAATTTATGATTTTACCTATAGTAGCCTACGGAGACCCCGTTTTACGAAAAAAAGCGAAGGATATTGCATCCGATTATCCAAAGTTGGAAGAATTGATTGCCAACATGTGGGAGACCATGTACAATGCACATGGTGTTGGATTGGCAGCTCCACAAGTGGGACTTCCAATTCGAATTTTTATGGTAGATACCACCCCTTTTTCCGATGATGAGGATTTGAGCAAAGAAGAACAGGAGAAACTAAATGGTTTCAAAAAAGTCTTTATCAATGCCAAGATCGAGGAAGAGAACGGCAAGGAATGGGACTTTAACGAAGGTTGCTTGAGCATTCCCGACGTTCGGGAAGATGTAAAACGAAAACCAGAAGTGACCATAACCTATTTGGACGAAGATTTTAAATCACGTACGGAAACGTTTGATGGGCTTTTGGCCAGAGTTATTCAGCACGAATACGACCATATCGAAGGCATTCTGTTTACGGACAAACTATCGACCCTAAAAAAGCGACTTTTAAAAAACAGATTGGACAAAATATCCAAAGGGAAAATAAACGTTGACTACCGAATGCGGTTTCCCAATATCAAAAAAGCACGTTAAAAAAATCACTATTTGCGATAAAAACATATTTTTGCGCCCATAAATTACTATTTGAATGGCATTAGACAAGATTTTATCTATTGGAGGTAAACCAGGACTTTACAAATTATTGACCCAAACCCGTGGTGGCTTTGTTGGCGAATCCCTATTGGATGGCAAACGTGTAACCGTTGGATTAAGAAGCAATGTAAGCGTGTTGTCCGAAATAGCCATTTACACCCTGGAGGAAGAGCTTCCGTTAAGGGAAGTGTTCCAAAAAATCAAAGAGAAAGAAGGAGGCAACAAAACATCGATCAGCCATAAGGCTGACAAAATCGAGTTGGAAGAGTATTTCTTCGAGGTACTGCCCAATTATGATGAAGATCGTGTCTACGCCAGTGACATCAAAAAGATCATACAGTGGTACAACATCCTTCTCGACAATAACATCACCGATTTTGTCAAAGAAGAAAATGATTCAGAGGAACCTACTGTTTCTGCTTCACAGGAAGAAGAATAACAACTATTCCTTTTTCCAGTTCACCAATTTAGTTGGGTAATAATTGATCTGCATGGCTTCCAGATAGGAAACCTGTGCGGCCAAACGCTCTTTGTAGTCATCCCAATCAAGATGTTCGCTTGGAGACCATCCCAATTCCGCATATCCAATAAGTCTTGGAAAGGCCAAATATTCCAACTCTTCACTATTGCTTATGGTTTCGGACCATAGGGGGGCTTCGACGCCAAGAATATTCTCTTCAGGAAGATTTTCTACATAAGTCCCAGGGTCCCATTTGTAGGCAATATCAACCGGAATGAGGCCTGCCCAATTCAGTCCATATTCAGATATGGAATCATACTTCATATCCAAATAGGCTTTTTTTGCTGGCGACATAATAACCTTTGAGCCATTTTCAATGGCTTTTAGGGCATATTCAGGTTTGTTCCAAAAATGAATCACTGAACTGGAATCAAGTTCTGCTTGTACTATTTCGTTCCAACCGACCATTCTTTTGTTGTGTTTCCGAACAATTTTTTGCACTTTTTCCACAAAGCGGATATAGTCACTTTTTTTGGTGGCATGGCTCTCATCTCCGCCAATATGAAAATATGGACCGGGAGTCATGGCGGTAATTTCACCGATTACATCATCCAAAAAGCTATATACGGTATCTTTTTTGGCATCAAAAGAACTGTAACCCAATCTCATGTCCGTTCTAACGCGTGGAGTTTCGGCATCTGGGGCATGTAAAAAGGGGTAGCTTAGGGATGCGGCGTTGGTGTGTCCGGGCATATCAATTTCCGGAATAATGGTAATATGTCTTTCCGCAGCATAGGCTACAATATCCTTAAACTGTTCTTGAGTGTAAAAACCACCTTCTCCACCGCCGACCTCGCTGGCGCCACCGATTTTGGTTAGCTTGGGCCAAGATTTGATTTCAATGCGCCAACCTTGGTCATCCGTTAGGTGCAGGTGCAGGGTGTTGAATTTGTAGTATGCAAGGGCGTCGATATATTTTTTGACTTCTTCTACGGTAAAAAAGTGCCGGGCCACATCCAACATGGAACCACGATATTCGAATCTGGGAGCGTCGATGATCTTTCCCGATGGAATTACCCAAATTGGGTGATCTGTTAGTGTATCATTACTTTTTTCAGGGATTAACTGACGCAATGTTTGTACGCCCCTGAACGCTCCGGCCGCAGTTTTGGCGTTCAATAAAATAGAATCTTTTTTAATGTAGATCTGATAAGCCTCTGGTCCCTTTAAATCCACACTATCCGATTGGTTGATGTAGATCAAGCGCTCCAATGTTCCTTCGGTAGCTGAATTTACGCCAATTTGTAAACCGGTTTTGGACTTTATCTGCTCGGAAAGAAACTTTCCCACCTTTTCGAATCCCGCATCGGAGTTGGATGTAAAAATAGCTGTTCCAGCATCTAGGCCAAAAGCACTTCCCGTGGAAATGGTTTTAATGGGTTTTGGGACCAACGGAGCTTTGGCAAGGTCGGTTTTGGGAAAACTGATTTCCTCTTTTTTCTCCTGGCAAGACGCCAAAAAGATAAATGCAACGAACAGTAGAATGGATCTATAAATCACTTTTATTGTTTTAGTCTATGTAATCTTTTATGGCATTGTACCAGATGTCGTAGCCCTTGGAGTTCATGTGAAGCCCGTCTTCAATAAAAATGTCCTGTTTCACCTTTTTTTTGTCCAACATGGGGTGCCAAACATCAACAAAATCAATTCCACTGTTTTCTGCGGCCAATTTGTTGAGTTTACGATTTAAACGACGGTATTTTCCCCTAAACTTCCATCGAGAAATACTTGGCTTTGCAGAAATGAGTACAATCTCCATATTTGGTTTTTCTTGCCGGAGTGTTCGGAGAATGCCCTCTGCTTTTTTTATAACTTTTCTAGGACTTTTTCTTTCAAAAATATCGTTGTCACCTTCGTAGATAAAGACTTTTACAGGATCGTAGTTTAAAATGAGTTCATCCAAATAAAGTTCGAGGTCCGAAAATTGAGAACCCCCAAAACCAGTATTTAGGACTTGATGCTCGGGAAAACGTTCTTGTAGATCTTTCCATAAACGAATACTGGAACTGCCTGTAAAAATAATGGTAGGTTTAGATGAATCCCAAAGAGAATCGTTTTTTTGCTGAACGGATTTTACTTCATTTTTAAAAGGATTATCGGTTTGCCCCAACATCGTCAACGGAAGTACGAGCAACGCAATAAATAGTTGTTTCATTCTACTGTATTTAGCCCAAAAATGTCGTTGAATATAGTGATATTTTTCCGTAAGTCCTCTTTGTTGAAAAATAGAGGGACACTTTTCATAAGTAAATTTTTAGGATGAAATTTCAACCAACTGGACTTCGTATTTTTGGTTAAAATCCAATACCATGAACACAAGATCGGAACAATTGGCAGCTTTAGATCGCTTATTGACCATTATGGACGAACTGCGCGAACAATGTCCATGGGATAAAAAGCAGACTATGCAAACACTTCGTCATTTAACGATCGAAGAAACCTATGAGTTGGGCGATGCCATTTTGGACAATGACCTTGAAGAAGTCAAAAAAGAACTGGGCGATATTTTATTGCACATTGTTTTTTATGCCAAAATAGGTTCGGAGACGCAGGATTTTGATATTGCCGATGTTGCCAACGGAATTTGTGAGAAACTCATCAATAGGCACCCCCACATTTATGGCGATGTGAAGGTTGAAAATGAAGAGGAGGTAAAGCAAAATTGGGAAAATATCAAACTAAAAGAAGGCAAAAAGAGTGTGCTAGAGGGAGTGCCCAATGGTCTACCATCCTTAGTCAAGGCCAACCGAATCCAAGATAAGGTAGCAGGAGTAGGGTTTGATTGGGAACATCCCGAACAGGTTTTTGAAAAGTTGAAAGAAGAACTGGGGGAATTTCAAGAAGAAGTGGAGGCCCATAATGCGGATAAAATGGAGTCCGAGTTTGGCGATGTGCTGTTTTCCATGGTGAACTATGCCCGTTTCTTGAAAATTAATCCAGAAAATGCGTTGGAGCGGACCAATAAAAAATTCATCAAACGCTTTCAATATTTGGAACAAAAAGCCAAAGAGTTGGGGAAGACCATGAGCGATATGACCTTGGCCGAAATGGATGTGTTTTGGGAAGAGGCCAAACAGCTTTGAAAATTATCCATAATCTAAGTCAAAGATGGACAAAAATTATGGCCGATCTGGCTATATTTGCCATCCTTTTTAATTATCCAAAGTGTTTCAAAACTATACTAAAGAGTTTGCCTACAACCTAAGGTTGTCCTATCCTGTTATTTTGGGGATGTTGGGGCATACCTTTGTGGCTTTTGCCGACAATATTATGGTTGGGCAATTGGGTACCGCAGAGTTGGCAGCCGTTTCTTTGGGAAATAGCTTTGTGTTTGTAGCCATGTCGCTTGGCATAGGTTTTTCAACTGCGATTACGCCATTGGTGGCAGAAGCCGATGGTGCAAAGGACCAAGCAGCAGGCAAAAGTGCCTTAAAACACGGTTTGGTACTTTGTACGGTACTAGGACTATCGCTATTTGGACTTATACAGGTTTGCAAACCTCTGATCCATCATATGGAACAGCCTCCGGAAGTGGTGGAACTCGCTTTGCCCTACTTGGATTTAGTGGCCTTTTCGTTGGTGCCGTTGATTATTTTTCAAGCTTTCAAACAATTTTCAGAAGGACTTTCCCAGACCAAATATCCCATGTATGCCACAATATTGGCAAATGCGGTGAACATAACCCTCAACTATTTGCTTATTTTCGGTTCCTTCGGATTTCCAAAATTGGGAATTGTAGGTGCTGCCGTTGGCACCTTGGTATCTCGTGTGATTATGGTTGCCTATATTTGGTATTTGCTCAAGCGTAAAAAGAAATTTGAATCCTATGTGACCCAATTCAATTTTAAGAAGATCGAGAAAAAAGTGATGCGTAAAATCATCAGTTTAGGGTTTCCATCAGCTTTACAGATGTTTTTTGAAGTTGCCATTTTTACCGCTGCCATATGGTTGAGCGGTGTACTTGGTAAGAATGCCCAAGCCGCAAATCAAATTGCCCTGAACTTGAGCAGTATGACGTTTATGGTGGGAATGGGACTGAGTGTTGCCGCAATGGTAAGGGTCGGTAACCAAAAAGGATTGCGCAACCATAAAGATTTGAAGCGTATCGCAGAATCCATTTTTTTCTTGACCTTTATTTTGGAAGTGGTCTTTGCAGCTATTTTCTTGGTGGGTAGGCATTGGTTCCCTACCATTTATTTGGATGTTGGCGATATTGCCAACCAAGCCGACAATACCGAAGTGATCATTGTTGCTGCCAAATTACTGTTGGTTGCTGCTTTTTTTCAGATTTCGGATGGACTTCAAGTAGTAGTATTGGGAGCCTTGCGCGGTTTGCAAGATGTGAAGATACCCACGCTCATCACTTTTATTGCGTATTGGTTGATAGGTTTTCCTATCAGTTATTATTTGGGATTGCACACCGATTTGGAAAGCACAGGAATCTGGATCGGATTATTGTCCGGACTTACAGCATCAGCGGTAATGTTGTATCTTCGATTTAACTTTTTGACGAAGAAATATATGAACCAATAATTTTATAGAATGAAATATTCAATTTTTGCTCTATCAATTTTAACCTCATTATCGGTATTTTCTCAAAATTCTGAATATAAACTTTCCTCATATCTAACAGAAGGCACAAAAGCACCAAACACACATTATCTTGGAGAAGCTTGGCTGAATGCTATTATCCACGATGATACAGATTTAGGGTATAATATCACAAAAGCAACTTTTAAAGCTAACTCGACCCTGGATTGGCACAAACATAGTTCTGCTCAAGTTCTGATTATTGTAGATGGAGAAGCATATTATCAAGAAAGTGGTAAGGAACCGTTGATACTAAAAGAAGGCGATGTCATTAAATGTGAAAAAAATATTGAGCATTGGCATTCCTCAACAAAATTTAGTGATGTAACGTATTTGGCTTTGTATAGCGGTGAACAGCCGACAACTTGGACAGAAGTACTGTCACAAGAATATTATGATGAGGTAGCAGAAAAGCTGAAAATTACGCATAAAGACAATTGAGTTAAGAAGATTCCAAAATTTGAAATCTAACTATTTGATACATGGAACTACCTAAATTTTTATTGGCCGATAATACCGATCATCCCGAGGCCATCTTTATTGTTCATACCGAGTACCCGAGATTTATTATCAACCTTGAAAATGATGAAGTGGAATGGATGGAGGAATTTTCTAAAGAAGATGAGGCCGATCTAATGGATGAAACTGAAAATCTGGTCGAGGCGGCAACTGCATTTTACGATAGGGAAGTTTCCAGATACGACTCGTAATGCTCGAACAACTGCTGCAATACGATAAGGACTTGTTTTTGTTCCTGAACGGATTGGGAACGGAGACTTGGGATGGTTTTTGGATGTTTATGACCAAGACCAGAAACTCGGCCCCGCTCTATATTCTATTACTTTATTTATCCTATCGAACGTTTGGGTGGAAAGGAACCGGGATAATTTTGGTGTCCATCGCATTGTTGATTACCTGTACCGACCAATTGTCCAACTTTTTTAAATACGGTATTGGTCGTTTGCGACCATGCCACGAACCCGAGGTTAGTAGTGTAATGCGCTTGGTGAAAAGCTATTGTGGAGGTCAATTCGGGTATTTTTCTGCCCATGCCGCCAATTCGTTCGGACCGGCCATTTTCTTTACGGTGATGTTCAGGAACAAAGTGAAATACATTGCTTGGGTATTACTTCTTTGGGCCTGCATTGTGGCCTATAGCCGCATTTATATTGGTGTGCACTATCCGTTGGATGTGCTGACTGGAGCTTTGATAGGTTCGCTTTTTGGTTGGTTATGGGCCAAGTTAGCTATATTTGCTTTCCAAAAAACAGGGGTATGATCTCGACCGCCAGATACTGGTTTTATATTGCGCTGATCGTGTTGGTGTACATTATTGGAATGTTCGCAACCTTGTTCGAGAACGATTCGGCCCAGTTTGCGGTTATGGCCATGCGAATGGTGCAGGAAAACGACTTTCTAAGCCTTTTTAAAGGCCCCGAGGAGTATCTGGACAAGCCTCATATGCACTACTGGTTGGCCGCAATTTCCTTTAAGATATTTGGAATTCACGATTGGGCGTATCGCATTCCCGGTATTTTATCCACTTTGTTGGGCGCCTATAGTTGCTACGGTCTGGGAAAATCGCTCTACAATAAAGATGTGGGTCGTTTTGCCTCATTGATTTTTATGACGGCCCAGACCATCGTCTTGGCCAACATTGATGTCCGTACCGATGCCGTTTTAACTGGATTTACAATATTCTCCATTTGGCAATTGGCCACATATATCGAAAAAGGAACACTAAAAAGTATTGCTTTGGGTGCTTTGGGAGCGGGTATGGCTTTTTCTACTAAAGGACAGATTGCCCTCGTGGTCATTGGAATTTCTATACTCTGCCATTTGGCCTATACCCGAAAGTGGGAACGATTGCTCCATTGGAAGTTATTGGTAGCCCTTCTTGTTTTTGGTTTGATGATAACCCCGATGTTATATGCCTATTATCATCAATTTGATTTGCACCCCGAGAAAGTAATTCGTGGTAAGGATAACCGCAGCGGTATCTTCTTTATTTTTTGGGAACAAAGTTTTGAGCGGATGAGTGGCGAGGGCGTTGGGAAGAACAGTAGCGACTTTTTCTTTTTTTTCCACACCTTTTTGTGGGTGTTCTTGCCTTGGACGGTCCTTGCTTTGGTTGGTTATTGGATAAAGGTGAAAGCCTTTTGGGAAATCAAGTTCTCCTACAAAACCAATTTGGAATTTTTGACCGTGGGTGGAATTTCAATTTTGTTCCTGCTCATCAGCTTTGCGCAATTTAAATTGCCGCATTACATGAATGTGTTGATGCCTTTATATGCAATTTTATCTGCGGGTTTCCTGTATGTTTTACATCAGCAGGAAAAATTGAAGATGGCAAAGGTGATACTCGGAATCCAATATTTTATATTGGGATTGGTAGTTGTCTTTACCTTATTGATAAGTTTTACTGTTTTCCAATTGGAACATTGGTATGGCTATGCATTCTTGTTGCTGGCACTAGGTATGGTGGTTTATTTTGTTCAAAAAAGGGAAGTTGTCTACGCCAAGATTGTTACCGTTGCCATTTTTAGCTCAGTTTTATTGAATGGTTTTATGAATGCCCATTTCTATCCAAAATTACTCGAATACCAAGGAGGTTCTAATATGGCACAGCAGGTAAAGGAGAGGAATATTCCCGTGGATGACATTTATAAAATTAACGAAAGACATACCTGGGCTTTGGATTTTTATAATCAAAATCCTGTCAATATTGTTTCCACTTCAGATTTGAAGAACATGAAGGATGTTTGGGTATATGCTACCGATAAAGAACTGGAACTATTGAAAAAAAACGGAATTGCTTGGGATAATGAAATAACTGTGGACCAATTTCGTATTACCAGATTACAGATCAAGTTTTTGAATCCCGAATCGCGCAAAGAAAAGTTGAATAAAATGCACTTGGTGCATCTAAATTAGTCGACAGATTCCAGCTGTGGCTTTTTAAAGTGGTAGATTACACCAAAAAGGGAGGTGAGTGCCGTAATCAAAAAGAAGGTGAAACTGATGCCAATGGAAGTGCTCTCATCCAGTCCCAGCCATTTTGCGCCATATAAAAAAGTAACCTCTCTACTTCCAATTCCCCCGATCGTTAATGGAATTACGGAAACGATGGAAGATACTAAGAAAACAAATAGGTATTCAATGAAGTCCGTATCAACGGACAAAGATTTCAAAACAAAAAGAACGCAGACCAACTGTGCCAATTGAACCAGAGCGGAAAAGCTAACGGATTTCCAAAATACGGGCAGGGTAGAGGTAAAAAATATCTTGTTTACAAACCAAAATGCCACAACACTCAGCGGAATGGCAGCTACAATCAACCAGAAAAAACTTTGGAAAAACTCATTTTTGGAAAGCAAAGCAAGCACGCAGGCATAAATAAAAAGTAACAGCATCCCGCTTAAGCGGTCCAGCAATAAACTGGACACTACTTTTTTGGTGCCAGGTTGATACACTTTTTGAATGACGTAGCCTTTGTAAGCATCGCCACCAATACCTCCCGGTAAAAAGAGGTTGTAGAACATGCCCAGCAGATACAGCTTTAGGTTGCTTAATTGAGACACTTTAGCACCCATCTGATGGAAATACAAGTTGGTTCTAAAGGCTGAAATTATTTTCGAAAGCACAAAAAACAACAAGGCCAAGAATAAATAAAGAGGCTCGCTTTTTTTTAAGGTCTGGACTATATCCTTCAACTCTATTTTGGTGAAAATAAAGTAAATCAGTACCGCACTAACAATAATTTTTAGGGCAGTGATGAGCTTTTTACGCAGCTTTTCCGTCACCTATGCTTATTTTTTTGATGCGATATGGTCTTTTCTGTTGCGATTCGTAGTAGGTACGGATCAAGAGCTCCATTACAATGCCAATGGTAAACAGTTGAATTCCCCCAACAATGAACATCATTCCAAAAATAAGTAAGGGTCTGGTTCCAATATCTTGATCAAATCCTAGTTTAACGATCAATAGATAAATATTGATAAAAATCCCGAGGATGACCAACAAAACCCCGAAGATTCCGAAAAGGTGAATGGGGCGTTGGAAGTATTTTCTAATGAAAAGTAGCAGCATCATATCGGCCACAACTTTAAAAACACGCTCCAAACCATATTTGGAAACCCCAGCGTGCCTTGCATGATGCTTTACAGGCACCTGTTTGATCTGTGCACCTTCCAAATGGGCTAAAAGCGTGATAAAACGGTGCATTTCACCGTATAAATTCAGACTTTTTGCAATATCCTTGGTGAAAACCTTGAGTGCACAGCCGTTATCTTTAATATCCAATTTAGTCACCCTCCGTACCAAAAAGTTGGCAATCTTGGAAGGTATTTTTTTAACCAACGAATCTTTTCTTTTCTGACGGATTCCCGTTACCACATCATATTCTTCGGTTATGGCAAACGATAACATTTGTGGAATGTCGGATGGATCGTTTTGCAGATCACCATCCATGGTAATGATGTATTCGCCCTCGGCATAATCAATTCCGGCGGCAAGGGCCAAACTTTGGCCATAGTTCTTTTTCAACTCGATCAAATGAACCTTTTTATCATCCATTTCCTTGACCTTCTGACGGGTTTTATCCGTAGAAAAATCATCTACATAAATGATTTGATAGTTATACCCATCAAGGCTTTCGTTGATTTTTTCGGTCAAAAGAACCACATTGTCCTCCTCGTTGTACAAAGGAACCACTATGGATAAAAGGGAATCGGTGACGGTGTTCATTCAGTATAAAATCTGTGCAAATTTATTGCTTTTATTTAAAGTTCCTCGGTAATCTTGTCCAATAGGATTTTTGCGGCGTAGAATGGAGAGATTTTATGTTCCTCAATCTCTGTCAATAACTTGGCCTGTTCTTTTTTAAAGGTTTCTTTTTGATGGAAAAATTGTTTGATGTATTCGTCCACGGTCTGAAGGAACCAGTTTTTGTTTTGGAGTTGTCGATTCTTTTCAAAAAAGCCATTTTTCCTATTGTGCTCTACAAATCGCTGCACCATTTCCCAGATTTCTTCAATTCCTGTTTTCTCCATTGCGGAACACTTCATTACTTTGGGTGTCCACCCATTAGCTTTTGGAGGGTAAAGATGTAAGGCTCTGGAAAACTCTGTCATGGCCAGCTTGGCATGTTCCAAATTGCTGCCATCCGCTTTGTTGATGGCAATGGCATCGGCCATTTCCATAATGCCCCGTTTTATACCCTGTAGCTCGTCGCCTGCACCAGATAATTTCAATAAAAGGAAAAAATCGACCATACTGTGAACGGCAATTTCGCTTTGTCCAACACCAACGGTTTCTACCAAAATAACATTGTAGCCAGCGGCTTCACAAAGAATAATACTTTCTCGGGTCTTTTGCGCAACACCGCCCAAGGATGTTCCGGATGGTGATGGGCGGATAAAAGCATTCGAATCTTTGGCCAAAGTTTCCATTCGGGTTTTGTCCCCCAAAATACTTCCTTTGCTCAATGAGCTCGTAGGGTCTACGGCGAGAACGGCTACTTTGTTGCCCTGTTCGGTCAAGGTTGTTCCCAAAGATTCGATAAAGGAGCTTTTGCCCACTCCGGGAACCCCTGTGATTCCTAAACGAATGCTGTTCGTAGGTCGGGCCAAGCATTTTTCAATTACGGTATTGGCTTTTTCAAAATGCGCTGGTCTTGTGCTTTCCAACAGCGTTATGGCCTTGGCAAGCATGGCCTTGTTTCCATTAAAAATACCTTGGGCCAAGACATCGGCAGAAAGTTCTTGTTTTCTGAGCGCCTTAATTCTGGAAATAGTGTCCACGGGTGTCTTATTATCGTCTGCCAAGAGTACGTTTCTAATGTTTGTACGAATTTATAAAGATTTTGCGGGTTTAAGTGAACTCACAAAAGGAATTGCGATTACTTTTTGGTTTACCCATTTCACAAAAATTTAATATCCAATTAATCGGACTTACGCCTACAATTTGGTACCTTATTCGTAAAATGATCGAGCACCGAACCGGTGCCGGTTTTTTACGAACCTATAAACATTTTAAAAGATGAAGACTATTTTTGAGGCCAAGGCCACCAATACAGGGGGAAGAGCAGGACATGTAACGAGTGAGGACGGCGTTTTGGATTTTGATATCAGTATGCCCAATTCCAATGGTAAACCTGATCCTAAATCCACAAATCCCGAAGAACTGTTTGCCGCGGCTTACTCCACATGTTATGCCGGAGCTGTAGAGGCCGTTGCAAAAATGCATAAAGTGGAAGATTTGGGCGATTTTAGTGTAACTGCTATCGTAGTATTGAACAAAGAGGAAGAAGGTTTTTTTCTTGAGGTTACTTTGGACACCTATTTGCCCACTGTGGATAAGGAAATGGGGGAGACCATTATTAATGAAGCTCACGAAATGTGCCCGTACAGCAAGGCCACAAGAGATAATATTACCGTTCACTTAAATTTATTGATGGACGAATAAATTAAGTAACTTTTTAATTATGAGCCCTGTTGATGATAATCGACGGGGCTTTTTTGTTAAAATTAAATCAAAAACACCCTAATTTGCAACGTTGCAATTTTTGCATCGTCCTTATTACAGTAACAACTAAAAAACCAAACATAGAACCGAGTACGCTCCATATTGAGCTCGTTGAAAAGTGCAAGGCCAACGACCGCAATGCACAGATGCAACTGTACCGTCAGTATTGCGATGGCATGTTCTGCGTGGCCATGCGCTTTCTTAAGAACACGGACGATGCTGAAGATGTGCTGCAGGATTCGTTCATAAAAGCTTTTCAACGAATTGGTCAATTTAAGGGAGATGTCACTTTTGGGGCCTGGTTAAAGCGAATTGTGGTGAACGGGAGTATCGATTATTTAAAATCGAAACACCAGCGAACGGTGGAGCTGAACGAAAGTTATCTGCAAGTGGCAGAGGAAGATGATTGGTCTGTAGAAGAAGGTATTTCCATGGAACAGGTAAATCAGGCCATCGAGGAACTGCCATCCAAATATAAATATGTTGTCCAGTTGTTTTTGGTAGAAGGGTACGACCATTCGGAGATATCGAAAATATTGGCAATTACCGAAACGGCATCCAGAACCCGATTGCTCAGGGGAAAGGCACAATTAAAGGAAAAATTAAAAGATATGGCTTATGGCACGTGATCTTAGAAAAATGTTCGAAAAAGAGAGGGAGCGGAGACACTTCCAAATGAAGCAAGGGCATGAAGACCGATTTTTTGCGAAGCTGGAAGAGGAACTGCCCCAGGTTCCACCCAAGAAAAAGGTTATCTCCCTTTGGATGCAGATTGCGGCATCTGTTGTAATAATCTTGGGATTGGCTTTATTTTATTTTAATGATACACCGGTTGATCCTGTAGAAAAGGTAACGGTTGTGGATCGAGAGAATGCTGGCAAAGAAAGGCAAGGTATCTCACTGGGGGATTTATCGCCGGATCTTAAAAAAATCGAGACCTATTACACAACCAATATTAATTTGCAATTGGCCGATTTGGCCGATGACCCAGGAAATAAAGAGTTGGTGGAGAGTTATATGGATCGTTTGGCGGAACTCAACACGGAATACCAAAGACTGAACGCGGAGCTGAACCAATTGGGACCCAATGATCAAACCATAAGCGCCTTGATCAATAATTTACAACTAAGGCTGCAGTTGCTGCAAAAATTAAAATCAAAGTTGAATCAATTAAAATCATCAAAAAATGAACAGGAATCATCAAATATTGTTTAGTGGATTGCTTCTTGCCATGGTCGGGTTCTCCTGCCATGCGCAAGAAAATTCCAAAACCTACAAGGAAACCTTTAATGTAAACAAGGATACCGAAATCAATATTAGTACCAGTTACGCCGATATTGAATTTGAGACTTGGAACAAAGATCAGGTCGAAATTACCGCCGTAATCGAATTGGAAGGTGTGGCAGATGACGAAGCACAGTCATATTTTGATAAAGATCGGGTAAAAATTATGGGGAACAGCCAGGAAATTGAGATCAGTACCCAAGGAGCTAGCCCCTATGCATTTGATTTTAGGACAGTAAACATAGATATTCCCGATATTCCCTCGGTAGCTGAGATCATTGAGCATGTGGAAATCCCGGAAATTATTATCCCAGAAATTGCAATGATACCCTCTATGCCGCCCTTGCCTCCCCTGCCGCCCATCGAATTTGATTACGATGCTTTTAAGAAAGACGGGGATAAGTATATGAAGGAATGGAAAAAGGAGTTCGATAAAACATTCGATAAGGAATATAAAGAGCGTTTTGAGGAATGGGGCAAAGAGATGGAAAAAATGGCGGAGGAACGCGATGCCCAAAGAGAGGAATTACGTGAAGAGCGGGAGAAAATGAGGGAAGAACGCGAAAAAGTTCGAGAAGAGATGCACGAAAGATTGCGCGAACAACGCGAGGAAATGCGTGCGCAGCGGGAAGAGTTACGGGCAGAACAGGCGGAGCTGAGAAAACAACTCAGAGAGGAAGCCCGAACCATACATGGAAGCCCAAATGTGTTCTACTTCTCTTCCGATGGAAAACATAAAGAGTACAAAGTCAAAAAACGAATAATCATTAAAATGCCCAAGTACATTAAACTGAACATGAATGTACGCCACGGGGAGGTAAAATTGGCGGAGAATGCCAAAAACATCAATGCAAGCTTGTCTTACGCAAGCTTGCTGGCCTCCACAATAGATGGGGCAAACACCGACATACGGGTATCATATTCCCCGGTAACGGTTAAAAACTGGAACTACGGTAGCTTAAGTACCGACTATTCGGAAAAGGTTAATCTAAAAGAGGTGAACGAACTAAAGCTCAAATCCGTTTCGTCCAATGTGGTGATCGGTAGATTGGCCAGTAAGGCCATGGTCACCAATACCTTTGGCTTATTGCAAATAGATGGAATAGCCGATAGTTTTAATTCAGTGGATATCTCTATGGAAAATGGTGAACTGGATTGTAAACTGCCCCAAACTGCTTATGTTATTACTGTGAACGAGAACACGTCTGGGTTCAAATACCCAGAAACGTTAAAATTGAGTTCTACAAAAAAGTACGGTGGAAATTTACATACGGGCTATAATATCCATAAGCAAGATGGCAAGACCATCAAAATCAATTCTAAATTCAGTGAGGTGGTTCTCAAGGACTGATTTTTGTCGTACTACCATTAAATAGAATCACCTATACCAACAAGGCAGTCTCAATCCAATTTATTTTCTTCTAACATTGGCCGGCCAACTATCCCCCACCCATCGCTTAATGAGCATCTTCCTTTAAATAAGACTGAAAGTTTTCCTTGAAACGGTTCAATCTGGGAACCGAAACATTACGGATGTAACTGTTGTTCGGATTACGCCTCTCATAATCCTGATGGTATTCTTCCGCTCTGTAGAATTTATCAAAAACCTTTACTTCGGTCACAATGGTGCGTTCGCCATAAACATTTTCGGCCTCCAGTGCACCAATGTAATCTTTGATGATTTTCTTCTCCTTTTCGTTTTTATAAAAAGCAATGGAACGGTATTGTGCGCCACGGTCGGGTCCCTGTCGGTTTAGGGTGGTTGGGTCGTGCGAACCAAAAAACACCTGTACCAGTTGGGTAAACGATATTATTTTTGGGTCGTAATATATTTCCACGGCCTCGGCATGGGAGGTTCTACCATAAGAAACTTGCTCGTAGGTCGGGTTTTTCTCCGTCCCGCCCGAATACCCGGAATACACTTCTTTAACACCCTTTACACTTTCAAAAATAGCTTCAACGCACCAAAAGCACCCACTTGCAAAGTAGGCCGTCTCATAATTTTTAAGTTGGTCGGCACTTAAACTTGTTTTTACTGAATGTGTGATTTGTTCTTTTTGTGCAATTTCCTGATTATCGGATTTGGTTTTGGATTGGCAACTTAAGGAAGCCAAAATTAACAGGGTCAGAAATGTAGTTTTCACAATGTTCATTTTAGTTTCTTGTTTAGTTGTAATAAGATAGGAACTATTACTGAAAAAGGCGTTAAAAAATGTTAATCGCTTTAATTTACTTCACAGTTGGGTAGTTTGTAGATAAGTTCAGGATTACAGAACAATGTTGTTATTTCTTACGCATCATACTAAAAATATAATCTTTTTCCTACAAATAACTTATTGGTCCTCAGTAAGTTGCAATGGAGCTAAAAGCGAAATCATCGATGAAATGCACATGCGTTCGGTATGTTGTTTTTGACCTTAAAAACCGTTGTCGAGGATAAAATGCACTTTATCTGAAAAAAAAATATTCACCGACGGAAAAATGTCATTGACCGATGGAAATCCAGTTAAGCTTGTTTGCGAAAGTAATTTTACATCGTAAAACAATCGGAACTATGAAGACAATTTTCACCATCATCGCAATCGCTTTTTTCGGAACTATGGCATCTGCCCAGAACATTTCCAAAGAAACTAAAGTGGATGTTATCACTGAAGGTGTTGAGTTGAACATAGAAATCAACAATAGCATCAGAAAGGATAGACAAATGGTAAGATTGTACAAGTTTAAGAACTCACGTATCAAAAAAGAACTTTCTTTTAAAACAAAAAGAAACAAGTCTAAATTGGCCTAATCACCATGTTTGCATTTATAATTCCTTTTATTTTGATTTTTGGTGTTGCGTTTGTTCTAGCGACCATAGCATTCTCCTTTAGACAAAGGAAATCTTAGAAAGAGAAACTTTAGAGAAGAAAAATAATGAAGAGGTCGGTTTTACCGACCTTTTTATATAAATACCCTAGTGATCTACCGAGTTGAACTGCTCGATTACTTCTTCAAACTCAATGGAGTAATGTGTTCCCTGTTTTGCGTAATCCCTGGTAATTGACCCTCTAAGCTGCCGGGCCAAATTGTAAATCAGTTTTAAACCGAGTGAATTGGAAGTTTTTGGATTGATTTCCTCGGAATATCCAATACCATTGTCCCCTAAGTACATTTTATAACGGTTATCGCCAATTTTGTCCACAGATACGTGGATTTCCCCATCCTGGACCCCTGCAATACCATATTTTAAGGCATTGGTAATGGTTTCGTTGATTATAAGTCCAAGGGGGATTATGGTATCGATACTTAATTTATAGTTTTTAATATCTAAATCTACCTTTACATCGGTACCGCTTCCCTTTACCGAACGTACCAGATAATCACAAAGTTCTTGTACGTATGGTTTTAATTCTATTTTTGAAAGATAATCGTCTCGCTTGTACAGCATCTCGTGTACCATGGCCATGGATACCACACGATTTTGACTGCTTTTGATGATATTACTGATCTTGTCATCGTCGATTGCCCTGGACTGTAGGCTCAACAGACTGGAAACCGTTTGAAGATTGTTTTTTACCCGGTGGTGCACTTCTTTTAACAAAGTCTCCTTTTCTGCAATACGGTCTTGAATTTCGTTTCTGGATTTGTACAGGCGATGGTGGGCCCTGAGTAAATTCTTGCCAAAGACACCTCCCAAAAGATATACTGCAAAAACGGCACTTAAATAGGCGAACCAGCTCCTTGACTGCATTGGAACGGTATTTTCCGAAATTCTGAAATCACCGGTATCATAGAGAAAGAGCAAAGTGAGCACGGCCAGATTGATTATTAGATATAACTGGCCGAAAACCTTAGTGGTTACATATCCTGCAAAAACGATAATGGCGAGAACAAAAATAAAGGGGCTTTGAATCCCTCCACTGTACATGGTGATCACAATGGCACCGATCATGGAGAGGATAGATGTAAAATTATAGGTCAGCACCAAATTTTTATGCTGCCGGTATAAAAGTGTGTTTGTTAAGTTGATTGCGGCATAACCTATAAAGGTATAGGTGATAACTCCATCTATATCCAAAAAGAAATAGCAGACCAAGCCAAAAACGGCAGCAAAGAAGGATGAGTTGTAATTTACCTTTAGTATCAAATCAATCTTATCTTGTAATCTGTATGTATCCTTATTAGGAATTCTCATATGCTGTGCGTGAATGTCCCTCTATTGCCTAAAGTTGAATATGCTTGCAAAAAGGTAGCTTAATGGGGTGTTTATTGCTGTAAATCTAATTATGTTTTTTATATAAAAAAAGTGGCAGCTATATTAACTGCCACTTTGTGGTTTTTTAGACGGGTTTTTTAGTCGTTGACCAGTACCCATTCTCCTTTATCTATCAGGGGTTCAGCCTGTTTGAATTTCACTGTTTTGCTTTCACCGGACATCACGTTTTTAATGGTGACCCTTTCGTTTCGCCCAATTTTTGGTTTTTCCCGCACAATGGTCTCGGTTATTTGCGGTCTTTGACCCTGTGTTTGTCCTGCGGCCCTGTTCTGTGCTGCAAGCTCATCGCTGTTAGGAATCTCTTCTTTTGTTGTTTGAAGTTTTTCTTTGGGCCTGCGAACTGTTCGAGCTTCCTGGATTTGATTGGTGTTTTCGGAAGGCAATTCGCCTTTGAAGAGGAACGAGATGACTTCTTTGTTCACCTTGTCCATCATTTCCTTGAAAAGTTCAAATGCTTCGAACTTATAGATCAACAAGGGGTCTTTTTGCTCGTGAACCGCCAATTGTACGGACTGTTTTAATTCGTCCATTTTACGCAAATGCGTTTTCCACGAATCATCGATGATGGCCAATGTGATGTTCTTCTCAAAATCCGTGATCAACTGTTTTCCATCGGTATTGTACGCCTTTTCCAAATTGGTAACAACGTTCAAGGATTTGATGCCGTCCGTAAAGGGAACTACAATACGTTCAAATTTGTTGGCCTCATCTTCATATACTTTTTTGATGACCTGGAAGGCGACCGTGGCGCTACGTTCCATTTTTTCTTTGTAGTACTTATAGGCCTCATCGTTGACTTTAGTGGCAATTTGCTGAAAGCTCATTTTCTTGAATTCCTCTTCATTGATCGGTGATGTAATGGAGAAATATTTGATGAGCTCGAACTCAAAGTTTTTGTAGTCATCCGCCATTTTGTTGGTCTCGGCGATAGCTTCACAGGTATCGTAGATCATATTGGCGATATCCACTTTTAAGCGCTCACCTTCCAATGCGTGCCTTCTTCTCTTGTAGATGACCTCACGTTGGGCGTTCATTACATCATCATACTCCAACAAACGTTTACGGATACCAAAGTTGTTCTCCTCCACTTTTTTCTGGGCACGCTCAATGGATTTGGTCATCATGGAGTGCTGAATCACTTCTCCATCTTCCAAGCCCATACGGTCCATCATTTTGGCCACACGGTCCGATCCGAACAATCGCATTAAATTGTCTTCCAAAGACACGTAGAACTGTGAACTTCCCGGGTCTCCTTGGCGACCGGAACGACCTCTTAACTGTCGGTCCACACGTCTGGAATCGTGGCGTTCTGTACCGATGATCGCCAAACCTCCGGCCTCTTTTACTTCTGGAGATAATTTAATATCCGTACCCCTACCGGCCATATTGGTTGCTATCGTTACCACGCCACCTTTACCGGCTTCTGCCACGATATCGGCTTCTTTTTTATGTAGTTTTGCGTTCAGCACATTGTGGGGCACTTTACGAACACTCAACAATTTGGACAGTAATTCGGATATTTCTACAGAGGTGGTACCGATCAATACAGGTCGTCCTGCTTGAGATAGTTTTGTAACCTCTTCTATAATGGCGTTATATTTTTCTCGCTTGGTCTTATAGATCAAATCGTGCCTATCGTCTCGGGCAATGGGTCTGTTGGTGGGAATTTCCATTACATCCAACTCGTAGATTTCCCAAAATTCTCCTGCTTCCGTCACCGCTGTACCTGTCATACCAGAAAGCTTGTTGTACATTCTAAAGTAGTTCTGGAGGGTAATGGTGGCAAAAGTCTGGGTCATGGCTTCGATTTTTACGTTCTCCTTGGCCTCGATGGCTTGGTGGAGTCCGTCCGAGTATCTACGCCCGTCCATAATACGGCCCGTTTGCTCGTCCACGATCATTACCTTATTGTTCATTACCACATACTCCACATCTTTTTCGAATAGGGTATAGGCTTTCAACAACTGGGTCATGGTATGGATACGTTCGCTTTTTACGGCAAAATCCTTGAAAAGTTCTTCTTTGAGCTCAGCTTCTTTTTCGATTTCCAGCCCTTGGTTTTCGATTTTTGCTATTTCACTGCCAATATCTGGCATCACAAAAAACTCTTTGTCCTGATCGGTGGAAATGGATTCCACTCCTTTATCGGTCAACTCGATCTGGTTGTTTTTTTCATCGATTACAAACAATAGGTCCTCATCCACTTTTGGCATTTCCCTATTGTTGTCCTGCATGTAAAAGTTTTCGGTTTTCTGAAGCAGCTGTTTTACTCCTTCTTCACTCAAAAACTTAATAAGGGCCTTATTTTTTGGTAGTCCACGATGTACCCGAAGCAAAAGGAACCCTCCTTCTTTGGTGTTTCCTTCCTTGATCAATTTTTTGGCCTCGGCCAGTACTCCGGTAAGGTGCTGTCGCTGTTGTTGTACAATATTGGCTACTTGTGGTTTTAGTTCGTTGAACTCGTGGCGATCGCCTTCGGGAACGGGTCCTGAAATGATCAAAGGGGTACGGGCATCATCTATCAATACCGAATCTACCTCATCCACAATGGCGTAATGGTGTGGTCGCTGTACCAGATCATCTGGAGTGTGGGCCATATTGTCGCGGAGGTAATCAAACCCAAACTCGTTATTTGTTCCGTAAGTGATATCTGCGTTGTAAGCCGCTCTACGTCCGTCGGAATTGGGCGTGTGCTTGTCTATACAATCTACGGATAGGCCATGGAACTCAAAAATAGGTGCCATCCAAGTACTGTCCCTTTTGGCAAGATAATCGTTCACCGTTACCAAATGCGCTCCTTTTCCTGCAAGTGCATTTAAGTAGAGTGGGAGAGTGGCGACCAATGTTTTACCTTCACCGGTTTGCATCTCGGCAATTTTACCTTGATGTAGCGCAATACCGCCTATTAGCTGTACATCGTAATGTACCATATCCCAGGTTACCTCTTTTCCTGCGGCATCCCATGAATTTTGCCAAACGGCCTTGTCCCCTTCCAAGGAAACATAATCCTTATCGCCGGATAATGCTCTGTCAAACTCGCTGGCAGTAACGGTTATGGTTTTGTTGGCAGCAAAACGTTTAGCTGTTTCCTTAACTACGGCAAAGGCTTCGGGAAGTATCTCGTTCAGCGTTTTTTCGGAAATTTTGTAGGCTTCCTCGTTCAGTTTGTCTATTTCGGCATAGATTTCCTCGTTACGGTCTATATCGGAAGAATTTTCCACTTCTGCCTGTAGTTCGGCAATTTTATCGTTTATTTCTTTACAGTCTTCGGCGATTTTGGCCTTAAAGGATACTGTTTTTTGTCTAAGTTCGTCATGCGATAGGCCTTCTAGCTGTTGCTCAAAGGATTTTATCTCTTTTACCAAGGGCTGTAAAGATTTTACATCCTTCTCCGATTTGTCTCCAACAAAAACCTTTAGTACGGAATTAATAAAACTCATGAAATGTTTTTTCTATTGATTGTCAAAAGCTGTTCCATTGATGGGATTACGATGGAATTCTTTTGCTAGGCTGTCAAAATTACATAAAAAAAAGCCTCAATTGAGACTTTTTTAATGTGGTTTGTGTTTTTAGGATTTAATATTCGTCCTCGTTCCAGAGGTAATCTTCCTCGGTGGGATAATCGGGCCAGATTTCCTCAATTGACTCATATATTTCTCCTCCTTCTTCTTCCATAGATTGTAAATTCTCTACAACTTCCAGGGGAGCTCCAGTTCGAATCGCGTAATCTATCAGTTCGTCTTTGGTTGCTGGCCAAGGCGCATCACTTAAATATGAAGCTAGTTCTAACGTCCAGTACATAGTAACGGTTTGATTTATAATTTTTTGCAAAAATAATTTTTAAACCCAATTTGTCAAGTAAAAACACAATTATTTAAAAATTATTTTGTGGTTAACAAAACAATTAGGGTAAAAAAGCGAATTTATTGGTCCAATTTCTCGGGAATCCATTTTATTTCCTTCGCGTTTAAATCCTTCGACAATTTGCGTGCCAATACGAACAAATAATCGGATAATCGGTTAATGTATGATAGTAGGTTGTCCGGTACGGGTTCATTTTCATGTAAGTAAGAAATCAATCTTTCCCCCCGGCGGCAAACGGTTCTCGCAATATGACAGTATGACACTGTTGTATGCCCTCCCGGAAGTATAAAATGTGTCATTTCTGGAAGAGCTTCGTTCATTTTGTCCATTTCTTTCTCCAAAAATTCTATATCCCCGGTACTTATGCGCGGAATTTTTAACCTATTGTCCTTGTTTGGCTCTGTGGCCAAAATAGAACCCACGGTAAATAATTTCTCTTGGATCTGGGTCAATGTTTGTTTTGAGCGCACATCCATTTCTTGATCGCGCAATAGTCCCAAATAGGAGTTGAGTTCGTCTATGGTACCATAACTCTCTATTCTTACGTGGTGTTTGGGTACCCGTGTGCCGGTAAATAAAGATGTTTTTCCCTTATCTCCGGTTTTGGTGTAGATCTTCATTTTTTCTGTAGTCAGTAGTCAGTAGTCAGTAGTCAGTAGTCAAGGATGTTTACCTAATATCTCTGGCTATTAATAATGGTCAATTGATTATTGTTTGTTGTTCTTGTCGTGTTGGCGTTTACCCTCCATAAATTTTCGGGACTTTCTTCGTTTTGTAGCTTTTTTGTTTCTGTACAAAACAACCAGATAAATAAGTCCCAAGACAGCGAGTACGTACCAAATGGTGTTATCTGTCGCAATATTTTCCATAACCTAAAATTACCGCTTTAAATTCGAATCGTAAAATGTTCCTTTACCTGTTCCCTGCGTATGGATATAAGACCACAATGGTACATGTCTATGCTCACGGTAATTTCGGGCTGGGCAATCAATCGGTGCCATAGGTTCAAACTTTCTTTACATTTATAAATGGAATCGATTAAAATAATACTGTTGTTCCGCAAAGTTTCTTCGGAAAACATTTTTTTAAAGGAGGCAGTATCCAATCCGTCCACAAAAAGAAGATGGATTATCTTTTTATCGAATTGAGTTTCACCAAAGTGTTGTCTTACCAAATCTTGGATTTCAGGTTTGTCCGGTATTGAGATGCTTTCAAATTTGAAATAAGCTATGGTCTTGAGCAAAATATTGATACTCCTGTTCCGGTCGAGTCTTTTTTTGGAATAAAGACATTTGGTCACATAATTGTACACAAAAGGGGAGTGCACGCCATGCTCATTTGTGGATTTAACTAAGAATTTTAGGTATGAAACAACTCGAAACCACATCTTTATCCTTCTAAAATGGAAGAAAGTTCGAACCAACGTTCTGTTTTTTGTTCAATGGTATCGGTTATTTCTTTGAGCTCTTTGGAAAGATCGGCTATTTCGCCTCCATCCAAATCGGGGTCGGTGAACTTGTTCTGGAGCTCAACCTTTTTCTCTTCCAATTTTTGAATGTCCTTCTCCAATTGTTTGTATTCTTTTTGCTCCGAATAGGAAAGTTTTCCCCCACTGGTGTCCCTCCAATTATTTTCTGTTTTTTCGGTCGAGTTTGTTTTGTTCTCCCGTTCCTCGATTACCTTGCTGTTTTCGTAGATTCGGTAGTCCGAATAGTTTCCGGGGAAATCTTCAATAACTCCTTCTCCTCGAAAAACAAAGAGGTGATCTACGATTTTATCCATAAAATAACGGTCGTGCGAAACCACGATCAAACAGCCTGGAAAATCCAACAAAAAACTTTCCAGAACATTAAGTGTAACAATATCCAGATCGTTGGTGGGCTCATCCAGAATAAGAAAATTAGGATTTTGAATCAGGACAGTACATAAATACAATCGTTTGCGTTCACCACCGCTCAATTTCTCGACAAAATCGTATTGTTTTTTACGATCAAATAGAAAGCGTTCCAATAATTGTTGTGCGGAAATCTGTCGTCCTTTTTTTAAAGGAATGTAATCCCCAAACTCTCGAATTACGTCAATAACCTTTTGGCCATCCTTATCTGGAATTCCCTTTTGGGTGTAATAACCAAATCTTAAAGTGTCCCCGACCACAACCTTTCCGTTATCTACATCCTCGTTTTGGGTAATGATGTTCAAAAAAGTAGATTTTCCAGTTCCGTTCTTGCCAATAATGCCCACCCGTTCACCTTTGGTGAAGTTGTAGTCGAACTTGTCCAGTATTTTTTTATCTCCGTATGATTTGGAAATGTTATGAAGCTCTAAAATTTTACTGCCCAAGCGCTCCATATTTAGCTCTAATTGGACTTCGTGCTCTGTTCGGCGTTGATGTGCACGTTTTTTGATCTCTGCAAAATCATCGATACGGGATTTGGATTTTGTGGTACGGGCCTTGGGTTGCCTTCGCATCCAATCCAGCTCTTTTTTGTAGAGCATTTTGGTCTTTTGTTGCTCTACTGCTTCGCGCTCCAATCGAGATTCTTTTTCGGTAAGGTAATACGAATAGTTGCCTTTATAGGTGTAAAGCTGGTTATTGTCCAATTCAATGATCTCGTTACAAACCCTGTCCAAAAAGTATCGATCATGGGTCACCATAAACAGCGTAATGCTCTCTTTTGCAAAATAAGCCTCCAACCATTCGATCATTTCTAGGTCCAAGTGGTTGGTCGGCTCGTCCAAAATCAACAAATCGGGTTTGTTGAGCAAGGCATTGGCCAGGGCCAAACGCTTCTTTTGTCCGCCCGAAAGTGTACTTACTTTAGCGTCGAGGTTGGAAAGTTGTAATTGGAAAAGTATTTGCTTGTACTGGGTTTCAAAATCCCAGGCATTAAGGCGTTCCATTGCTTCGAAGGCCTTTTGGTATTGGTCTGCGTTATCGGGGTTTTCCACCGCTTTTTCGTATGCGGCAATTACTTTTAGGATTTCGTTATCCGTGGTAAATATGGTCTGTTCAATGGTTAAGTTGGGATTTAGGTCCGGCTCTTGTTCCAAAAAAGAGACTTTAATGCCTTTGCGGGTGGTCACCTGACCGGTTTCGGAGGTATCCTTTCCCGACATAATATTGAGAATAGAGGTTTTTCCACTTCCATTTTTGGCAATCAATGCAATCTTTTGGTCTTTATTGATTCCAAAGGAAATATCCGAGAAGAGCACCAGTTCTCCATAGGATTTTGATATGTTTTCGACCGTTAATAAGTTCATGGGTGTTTTTTGAGTGCCAATCTACAATTTGGAATACTTGATCATATACAAGTATCGGATGACCAGGGTCAAAAGTAAAGGAATAAGTACAGGTGAAAAAATCTGAACTTTGATAATCCATAATAAAAGAACAAGGACTATCAAACTTAGGGCAAACCATAGATATTTTGTGCCCCATTTTGGAATGTTATCCTGAAAAACGAATACAAACGCAACTCCTAAATTTATCGGGAAAGCCCATAGTATGTTGTAATTATAAGGTGTGGAGGTGTGATCTGCCGCTACCCATAACAAGAAAAGGAAGGTGCCGGCCAATCCGGAAATGAACAACAGGGTAAAGTCCAACCAGCGGCTTCGTGCCTTATGTTTGTTGTCGAAATAGGTGATGATGGCCGTAAACGCCAAGAGCAACATAAACCAGAACAAAGGAGAGAGCGGAAAAAAACCACTTTGCGAGTGTTCGTTATAATCCAAAATGGTGCGCTCCCTCTTGACCAGGGGTTTCCCGTTCAGGGTAGTATGTCGTAGTTGTTCCATGGCATAGTAGGGCAAGAACATATGTTCCTGTACGGTTGCCTGTCTGTCCACAGGGGATCCAAAGGCCAGGTCTATGCCGAACATGGACCAGGTATTTACATTTAAGAATTGCCTTACCAATTGCCGAAAAGTATATCGTTTCTCCAGATATGATCCATCGAATACCACAGCATCTCCAAATTGTTCTTTTAAAATATCTCCGGTAATACTGGAGCAGTTGTTCAATAGAGGGTCGTACAGGTAATCTCGGTTTTCGGGGAGATAGTTTTCTTCAAAAAATGCAAGGAGTTGGTTGCGTTGCTCAAGGTTTAAATCTAGAACTTGCTCTTTTACCCATCTTTTTTCCAACTCATATTCAAACAAAAACGACTCAAAACTTCTTCGGGAAAGGGAATAGATCATCCTTCCCTTGGTAAAATTTAAATAAAAATTGGGTTGGTTAAAGTCAAAAGTACCGTAGTTGTAGACAACATCAATCCCTAAAACCGAATCCTGTACCCGAAATGCGCTATGTCCAAATGCATAATATAGTACATCGCCCCCTGCACATGTTAAAAGACTTACTTTGGAATTTTCCGATAGCTGTGGTGCTTGGGAGAAAACAAAATTCCCTGTAATGAGAAATAAAGATAAAAGAAGAAATATCTTTTTCATTCTGATCGTTATCAGCGCAAATATCTAAATAAAAACGACTCGGTCCACCATACGTTGCCAACAGTTTATTTTTTCCATTATTTTTACGCAAATCCAATTTCATGAAGTCCTATATTCCCAACTTTTTGACGCTCCTTAATGTTTTTAGTGGCTGTATCGCCACAGTTTTTGCTGTTTTAAATCACTTGGAGTGGGCCGCACTTTTTGTTTTTATCGGGATTTTCTTCGATTTTTTTGATGGCTTGGCCGCCCGAGCATTAAATGTGCAGAGTGATATTGGTATTCAGTTGGATTCTTTGGCCGATGTAATTACCAGTGGCCTTGTGCCCGGGGTGGTTATGTTTCAACTATTGAGTATGGCGGAAAGGGGTGGCTGGAACCTTGGGTTTATTGGCCATGATGCCGAACTGACCTTATTGCCATTTGTTGGTTTTGCCATTACATTGGCATCTGCGTACCGGTTGGCCAAATTTAATGTGGACGAGAACCAAGTCTCTTCCTTTGTTGGTCTCCCTACTCCCGCAAATGCTTTGTTGATTCTTTCGCTGCCCATGATTCTTATGTATCACGATAACGAAACCTTGAACAACATTATCTTAAATCCATGGTTTTTAGTGATCATTACAGTGATCAGCACCTATTTATTGAATTCTCCCATTAAATTGTTTGCCCTAAAATTTAAGAACGGAAGCTTTAAGGATAATGGTATTCGATATTTGTTCTTGATCGGGAGTTTGGTGTTATTGTTGACCCTACGTTTTTTGGCAATACCCTTGATTATCTTTATCTATATTTTGATGTCTCTCATCGATGGAGGAGGAAAAACAACATAAGGACGTATTTGATGGTTCCACAGAAGCTGTGGTGTATCCATCCAAAGTGGGGCTAGAGCTATTGATGCCTGTTCTATTGATTTTTGGTATCGGGATAGTTGGTTCTTTTGGGGAGAGTAGTCTGATCGGTGTGATAATTCAGTTTGCCATTATGCTGGTCTTTGTACTTCTTTTTTTCTCCATTTCCTATACAGTTTCGGATGAAATATTAACGGTGACCTCTTTATTTGTGGTCAAAAAGAATATACCGATCAAGGACATAACACGAATAGTGGAATCGAACAATCCGATCAGTGCCCCTGCGGCATCTTTGAGCCGGTTGGAAGTATACTACGGTAAATACAGCAGGACGGTAATCTCACCTAAGGATAAAATGCGATTTATTGAGCATTTAACGCGCCTTTCTCCAACCATTCAAGTGGAGCTTAAAAAGAGAAATAAAAAATAAGCTTAAAAGTCGAGCTTCTTTTTTCGAAGTTCAAAGTTTTGCCCCAGATACACTTTCCGGACCATTTCGTCAACGGCAAGTTCCTCGGGAACTCCGGCCTTTAGAATGCCGCCTTCGAACATTAAGTACGAGCGTTCGGTAATGGCCAAAGTTTCCTGCACATTATGGTCGGTGATCAGGATGCCAATGTTCTTGTTTTTTAATTGGGCCACGATGCGCTGAATATCTTCTACCGCAACGGGGTCAACCCCTGCAAAGGGCTCGTCCAATAAAATAAATTTAGGGTCTGTGGCCAGTGCGCGGGCTATCTCGGTACGGCGACGTTCGCCCCCGGACAGCAAATCCCCACGGTTTTTACGTATATGCCCCAGACCAAATTCATCGATCAGGGACTCCATCTTCATGTGTTGTTCTTTTTTGCTCAATTTGGTAAGCTGCAACACACTCAATATATTTTTTTCTATGCTGAGTTTTCGGAAGACCGATGCTTCTTGGGCTAAATAGCCAATTCCATGCTGTGCCCTTTTGTACATGGGGAAGCTAGTGATATCCGTACTGTCCAGGTAGATGTTTCCGCCATTCGGTTTAATAAGTCCCACGATCATGTAGAACGATGTGGTCTTACCTGCCCCATTGGGCCCCAATAGTCCAACAATTTCACCCTGATTGACCTCGAGCGATATGCCCTTGACAACTTTTCGGCCTCGATAGGCCTTCATAATATTTTCTGCGCGTAGCTTCATAGGAATTTGCCAAAACTAAACATATTCTTTTTTTAGTGAATGGTCTTTTGGATTTTTTTAAGCTTCGCTCTCCTCCAAATCTTCCCAAAACTCATACGCTCGTCGTAAATGCGGAATCACTATGGTTCCGCCTACCAAAGTGGCTATGCCCAACGTTTCCATAACTTCTTCTTTATTGGCCCCTGCATTTTTGGAGCTTTCGAGGTGATATTTCACGCAATCGTCACATCGCAGCACGGCCGAGGCGACCAGACCCAATAATTCTTTGGTCTTTACATCCAGTGCGCCTTCCATATAGGCGTTGGTGTCCAGGTTGAAGATACGCTTTATGAGCTTGTTGTTCTCTGCGAGCAGCTTATCGTTCATCTTGGCGCGATATGCATTGAACTCTTCTACTTTATTATTTGCCATTTTTTGTAGCTTTTACTTTTCTAGCTTCGCTTTTTACTACCATTTTTGATATAAATATGCTTACCTGGTACAAAATCAATACAGGAATACATACAATGATTTGGCTGGTTACATCGGGAGGGGTAATGATCGCCGATAAAATCAGAATGATCACCAAAGCTATTTTTCTATACTTTTTGAGGATTTCGGGGGTTACCAGTCCAACTTTGGTCAAGAAAAATATTACAATGGGCAACTCAAACATGATCCCGCAAGCGATCACGGAGGCCCTGACCGTTCCAATGTAAGAAGCCAGGTCGATTTCGTTCAATACTTCCTTACTGACCTGGTACGACCCCAAAAAGTTGATGGAAAGCGGGGCAACAATGTAGTATCCGAACAATACACCAAGGAAAAACAATCCCGAAGCCGTTATAATGAACCCTTTTGAATGTTTTCTTTCGTTTTCGTAGAGTCCGGGGCTGATAAATTTCCACAACTCCCATAAAATATATGGAAATCCGAGAATTACGCCCGCCCAGATAGAGGTCCAGATATGTGCGGAGAATTGACCGGCCATCAACCTACTTTGAATGGTAAACGGGATTTCGTCGCCACAAAATTCCGAATCTACCCCGAACAACTTTCCTATATTACAGAAAAATTGATAGGTTGGGAAGTCCATGTTCTTTGGGCCGAACAAGATAGTATCAAAAATAAAGCCTCTAAAAACAAAGGCGACACACGCTATTATGACCACGGCCAATGTGGATCGGACCAAGTGCCAGCGCAATTCTTCCAAATGGTCCAAAAAGGACATTTCGTCTGGGTTTTTTCTCTCTTTTTTAGCCATTATAGGATTCCCTCGTTTATAAGGTTATGGATATGGACTACGCCGGCATACGAATCACCGTCAAAGGCCAATAGTTGCGATATGCTCTGTTCTTGTAACATTTTAAGGGCCTTAACGGCCAAAGTATCCACATCTATTGTTTTGGGATTGGAGGTCATGATGTCCCTTGCGGTAAGTCCGCTTATATTGTCGTATTTGCTCAACATCCTCCTAACATCGCCATCGGTAACGATTCCTACCACTATGTCCTTGTCCATAACGGCGGTAACACCCAACATTTTTTCGGAGATTTCGACGATTACATCCTTTACTTTGGTATTTACGTCCACTTGCGGTTTTTGATTGTTGAGCACAATATCGGCCACCCGTAAATATAATTTTTTGCCCAAAGCCCCACCAGGATGGTACTTGGCAAAATCGGTGCTGCTGAATCCTTTAAGCTCCAATAAACAAATGGCCAGTGCGTCACCGACCGCCATTTGGGCCGAAGTACTGGTTGTGGGTGCTAAATTATTGGGGCATGCCTCTTTCTCCACGTAGGTGTTGAGCACAAAATCTGCTTGTTTGGCTAAAACGGAATCCATGTTTCCTGTAATTCCTATCAATTTGTGGTTGCCCGCCTTAATTAGGGGCAATAAGGCTTTAATTTCTGGTGTGTTCCCGCTCTGAGAAAGGCATATGACCACATCATTTTGTTGAATAGTGCCCAAATCCCCGTGTATGGCATCGGCGGCATGCATAAAAATTGCAGGTGTGCCAGTAGAATTTAAGGTTGCTACAATTTTTGATGCAATTATGGCGCTTTTACCAATGCCGGAAACTACGACTCTTCCATCGGATTCAAGTATATGCTGAACCGCTTGTTCAAAATGGTCGTCCAACAGACCTATTAAATTTGCAATGGCCTTGCTCTCTATTTCAAGGGTCCGCTTTGCTATGGATAAAATTGACTTTTTGTCGTTCAAAGTAATTAACGGATTAACTGATTGTATTCCTAAAAGAATGTGTTATATTTAAGTTTACAAAACTAATCAAACTATCTTATACAGACTATTTCGAAAATGATTTTGGATTTACCTGTATTGGAATTGTTTAATAAAAGCTTCAACTACCTTTTAGGTTGTTTGTAATAAATTGAAAAATGCGGAAATGAGCCTAACGAACACTGATTTGCATTCCTCGCTCAAAAAATATTTTGGTTTCTCAAAGTTTAAAGGATTACAAGAAGGTGTGATCCAAAACATTCTAAGTGACAACGATACTTTTGTGATTATGCCCACGGGAGGAGGCAAATCCCTCTGTTACCAATTACCGGCATTAATGAAAGAGGGGACCGCCATTGTGGTTTCCCCATTGATCGCCCTTATGAAAAACCAGGTCGATGCCATTCGCGGAATATCCGAACAACATGGAATAGCCCATGTGTTAAATTCTTCCCTGACCAAGACCGAGGTAAAACAAGTAAAGGAGGACATAGTAAATGGGGTTACCAAATTGCTCTATGTGGCTCCGGAATCACTGACCAAGGAGGAAAATGTGGAGTTTTTAAGAAAGGTCAAACTTTCTTTTGTGGCGGTGGATGAGGCTCATTGTATATCGGAGTGGGGCCACGACTTTAGGCCCGAATACCGAAATTTAAGAGGAATTATAAATCGATTGGGAGATAATATTCCCATAATCGGCCTAACCGCTACGGCAACACCAAAGGTGCAAGAGGATATTATTAAAAATTTGGGTATGACGGATGCCAGGGTATTCAAAGCATCGTTCAATAGGCCCAATCTATTTTACGAAGTACGTCCCAAAACCAAGAATGTGGATGCCGATATTATCCGTTTTGTTAAACAAAATCAGGGTAAATCTGGTATAATTTATTGTTTGAGCAGAAAACGTGTAGAAGAATTGGCACAAGTGCTTCAGGTAAATGGGGTAAGTGCGGTGCCCTACCATGCAGGCTTCGATGCCAAGACGCGTTCCAAGTATCAAGATATGTTCTTAATGGAGGAAGTGGATGTGGTTGTTGCTACGATTGCTTTTGGAATGGGAATCGACAAGCCGGATGTCCGATTTGTGATCCATCACGATATTCCAAAAAGTATAGAAAGTTATTATCAGGAAACTGGTCGTGCAGGTAGGGATGGGGGCGAAGGGCACTGTTTGGCCTATTACGCCTATAAAGATGTGGAAAAACTGGAAAAATTCATGTCCGGTAAACCTGTGGCGGAACAAGAGATCGGTAATGCCCTGCTTCAAGAAATTGTGGCTTATGCCGAAACCTCCATGTCCCGTAGAAAGTTTATACTACACTATTTCGGTGAGGATTTTGACGAAGTGAACGGTGAAGGCGCCGACATGGACGATAACTCCCGAAACCCAAAACCTAAAGAAGAGGCCAAAGCGGAAGTAACCAAATTGTTGCACGTGGTAAAGGAAACCAAGGAGAAATTCAAGACCAAAGAAATTGTCCGTATCCTGGTGGGCAAAACCAATGCGATGATCTCCTCCCATAAAACCGATGAGAAAGACTTTTTTGGAATAGGAAAAGAACAGGACAAAACATTTTGGATGGCTTTAACGCGCCAAGTTTTGGTGGCAGGTCTCTTAAAAAAGGAAATCGAGCAATACGGAATCCTGCATTTAACAGAAAACGGCAAAAAGTTTTTGGACAATCCAGAATCTTTTATGATGACCAAGGATCATGTGTATTCCAAGGATGATACAGGAAATATAGTCGTTCCTGAAAAATCCAATGGAGCCGTTGCAGACGAAAACTTGTTGAAATTGCTCAAAGATCTAAGGAAAAGGGAAGCTCAAAAAAGAGAAGTTCCTCCATTTGTGGTCTTTCAAGACCCCTCACTGGAAGATATGTCCCTTAAGTACCCAGTGACCATGCAGGAAATAATAAATATTCAGGGTGTTGGCGAGGGCAAGGCAAAAAAATATGGTAAACCGTTCGTAGACCTTATTTCCAAATATGTGGATGAGAACGAAATTACCAGGCCGGACGATCTTGTAGTGAAAAGCACGGGTGCCAATTCGGGTTTAAAACTGTACGTAATTCAGAGTGTGGATAGAAAATTGCCCTTGGATGATATTGCATCGGCAAAAGGGCTGGAGCTTCCCGAACTTATCAAAGAAATGGAGCAGATCGTGTTCAGTGGTACCAAGTTGAACATTGGTTACTGGATAGATGAAATTCTGGATGAAGACCAACAAGAAGAAATCCATGATTACTTTCTTGATGCGGATACCGATTCCATTTCGGCTGCCGTAGATGAGTTTGATGGTGATTACGAGGACGAGGAGCTGCGTTTGTACCGTCTAAAATTTATAAGTGAAGTGGCGAATTAAAATTCGCCACTAAATTCTCCTGTTGTGATCATGGCCACAATAAATCCAAAGTAAAGAATTGTGAGCACCAAATAGATCAAGGCGATCACCAACCCTATGTATGACAGTATTTTTCCTGTTTTTACATTACTGAAGTCGGTATAACTTTCTGGATTTTGGTGGTAAAGATTACTTGCGGATTTAGCTTTTGAAAGGCCAATAATACTAAATATGGCTCCCAGTGGGCCACAGCAGAACAAAGTGCCGACAATGGAGAGTATCCCCATTGTCAACACTGTACTTGCCCCGGGTAAGGGTTGTTGGTTCATATGTTGATTTTATTGATATTGTTCAAGAATTTCTTGCATTCTTTGCGGGTCCTGTAGGGCATCCCATCCAAAAGCAGATATGGCCCAAAGGGACATTAAGAGATAAAGCACATTTAGTACAATACCGATAATGGAGAGTATTCTACCGGTTTTAACGGATTGTACACCATCGTACATTTCTGGGTTTTCGGCATAAAGTTTCAATGCTTTGTTGGCCAATATTAAACCAATAACACCAAAAATTAGACCGATTACCCCGTAGCAGCAACAGGTAACTATCGATATAATACCGAATACCATGATCAGCGTTGCATTTGGAAGTTTTTGTTGTTCCATAATCTAAAGATTTTAATTAAAAAGGTTATTCATTTTTATGATGTAACTTACTATGATGGTACCCGCTGTAAACAACAACAAAAACCATTTTACCTGCTGTGCATGTTTAAAACTAAAAAATATGTTTGCCAGTAAAAAAACGAGTAGCGCAACAATGGGATAAATGGCCGGGTACATATAAAATGCAGCTATAAAATCACCATGTAGAAGCAGATCTACGGCACGTTGCATACCACAACCGGGACAATCCACGCCCAATAACTTTTTATTAAGGCAAGGTAACATGTAGTCCTTCAGGTCAATGGCGAATATGGTTGGTGTTAGGTACATCATAGACTGTGGTGGCCGAAAAATACTATTATTTTTGTATTCAGGTTTAATTTTTACATCATTTTTTACCACAGAAATTAAATATGGGCAAATTTTTAAAAGGAGACAGGGTGGAGGTTTTGGACGAAGCCATAGCGGGCATTGTTCAACAGGTTGAAGGTGATGAGGTTACCATACTTACGGATGATGGGTTCCCCATGCGATTTATGTCCCACGACCTTGTAAAGATCGAGGGGGACATTACTGTATCCAATTTTGAAGCTGCTCAAGTCAAAAAACAGAAAGAACTGCCCAAAAAAAGAACTTCACCTGTATTGAGGCCCAAAGAGCGAAGCGCACCGAAAATGGAAGTGGACCTGCATATTCATCAATTGGTAAAATCGAGCAAGGGCATGAGCAATTACGATATGCTAAATATCCAGTTGGAGACCGCGAAGAGTCAGTTGGATTTTGCCATTCGAAAACGTATTCAAAAAGTAGTTTTTATACATGGTGTGGGCGAGGGGGTGCTCAAGGAAGAACTGCATTACCTTTTTAATAGGTACGAAAATCTAAAATTTTACGATGCCGATTATCAAAAATATGGTTTGGGCGCAACCGAAGTTTACATTTACCAGAACGCTTAATCGGGAACATTGGTGGTTACCTCGCCAAATTCACTTATCGCAATATTGGTGATCCGTTCCCCGTTGTCGGTCACAAAAGAAATTCCACTAAGACTTATGGTGTGCAAAAATGACGAGGCATCATCGGGATCAACAATGGTTTCAATAATCACAGAGCCATCTTCTGCTTCGACCTCATCAATAACAGTGGGTTGTGCGGGCGGAATATCGCTGCAGAAATAATCGCTGTCCACATCATCGGAAAAAACTCGGTAAGTAATCTGGGATTGACCGGGCACAGTACTTTCGGTGGTAACCGTTTCCCCGGCAACGCCATTGTTCAAAACGCCACTTTGGAGTTCCAAAATCAAGGACTCACTTTCATTTATCTTAAAAAGAATGTTCTTGGCGTCGGTTGTTGGGTCGGAGCAGTAATCCAAAGTTACACTGTCAAAATCAATGGTCTCGATTTCAAGGTCGCCATCACTGCAAGAAAGTAGAGCTCCAAAACAAAGAAAGGGAAAGAAAATTTTTCTCATGCGCCAAATTTAATGCAATTCCATTTTAATACCCCAATTCCCGAGCTTACTTTAAAAGAAATTAACTTAATTCGTGTACTTTTACACCCGTTTAAAGTAAAATCAACCATGCAAAAAGTCTATCTGGATAATGCTGCTACCACGCAGGTTAGAAAAGAAGTAATCGAGCGAATGCAAGAGGCATTGGCACAGTTTTATGGAAACCCTTCTTCCACCCACAGTTTTGGGAGATCGGCCAAAACAGCTGTTGAACAGGCCAGAAAGACCATTGCAAAAACGTTGAATGCCCATCCCTCCGAAATTATTTTCACCTCTGGAGGAACGGAGGCGGACAATATGATTTTGAGATGTGCGGTGAGGGATCTGGATGTTGAGACCATAATCACATCTAAAATTGAGCACCATGCCGTCTTACATACAGTAGAAGAGCTCGAAAAAGAGTACGGTATCAATGTCTGGTACGTAGATCTGGACGAAAATGGCAACCCTAAAATGGATCATTTGGAGAGCCTGCTCAAAAAGAGCGATTCCAAAAAGTTGGTAAGCTTAATGCATGTAAACAACGAAATCGGCAATATATTGGATATTGGCACTGTTGGCGAACTTTGTAAGGCAAATAATGCTCTTTTTCATTCCGATACGGTGCAATCCATTGGGCATTACCCTTGGGATGTACAAAATGTAAATATTGATTTTATGACGGCGGCTGCCCACAAATTCCATGGGCCCAAAGGAATAGGGTTTGCCTTTATCCGAAAAAATTCCGGATTAAAGCCATTGATTTTTGGTGGTTCCCAAGAACGCGGTTTTAGGGCAGGGACCGAGCCTTTCCATAATATTGTTGGGTTGGAAGAGGCTTTTATTAAGGCATACGAGAACATAGAGGAAGAAACAGAGGCTATTAAATCGCTTAAACAATACTTTTTGGAAAAGCTTAAACAAGAGATTCCCGATGCGGTGTGCAATGGGCTTTCTGGAGATTTGGAGAAAAGTACCTACACCTTGGCCAACGTGCGCTTACCTTTTGATAAACAAAAAGGCCTAATGTTGCTTTTCCATTTGGATATGAAAGGTATTGCTTGTTCCAAGGGGAGTGCCTGTCAATCAGGTAGTAGTCAGGGATCCCATGTGCTCAACGAAATTCTTGAGTGGGAAGAACAGGAGAAGCCCAGTCTTCGTTTTTCTTTTTCCATGTACAATACCAGGGAAGAAATAGATTATACCGTTCAGGTCCTCAAAGAGTTTGCGAACAGTTAAAAAGGATAATTAATTACGGTTCTTGCGTTTTTCCCTGTCGTAAGGAAATTTTCGGGAGGCGGTCTTCATCATTTTATCGATGAGTTCGGTGGTGTTTTTACCTGTTTTTTTGGAAATGGCGTTTTCGTACTTCCAAAGGAGTTTGCCGGTTTCGCCATCGCTTATTTTTACACCGATTCTGCCATAGTTGGCATTTCCGCTAAAGTAGTCCAAAATGCTAAAATCCGTAGGTACGCCTTCGGATAATAAAATGTTCAGGTTTAGGTTGCCGCTGATAATGCCATCTACATCCAAAACTTCGCACAATTCCTTGGTGGTGTAGGTATCAATGTTGGTGTAATCGATATCGTTTTGGGCCAATATGGCATTGGTGTTGTTTATATTCTGAAAATCCACATTGAATTTTTTGCGCTTTTTGCGTTTGGAAAAATAGGTCTCCAATGCATTTTGTACCGCGTACCCTTCTTTTTCTGCCAAAATCTTGAGGTCTTCACTATCTACCGTTTCCTCCAATTCCAAATGGGCAATAAATGGAATTATGGCCAAAACCTCGTGGTTACTGGTAAGTTGGTCAAACCTGATGTTTTCATAAATGTTCTTTTGGGCGGACATAATGCCTGTGATCAAAAGAATAACTACGAAGACAATTTTTTTCATGGATCAATATTTAATTCAACACCTATGTAAAAGGTTTGGCATACTTTAAAAAATAATTCTGGTTGATTAGGTCTTTGAGCTTGAAAAAGGTCAACAAATAATTGTACTTGATTATTTTTCGAATGCAAAAATACGCCTATTTCCTGAAAAACTTGGTACTAAATATAGTGGAGTTGCCCACATTGTCCGTAACCGTAACTATGAGGTCGCATTCCGTGTCGTTGGTTATATTATCCTCAAAATTATAGGTAATGGTGTTTGTCTTTGGTTCGTATTCCATCAAAATCCATTTTCCGTTCAATGTGGCGGAATAACTATCTATTCCACTAAGGTCATCGGAAATAAGTAGACTCAAGTAATTGTAGTTGCTGAGCCATTGCTTTTCCTTGAAGTTCTTTGGTCTAATGGTAGGAGGAATACTGTCCTTGACAAGGGTGTATGTGCCCAAAGTCCGCGTTCGGGTGGTAAAAGAACCGTCTCTCTTGTAGGTTTTTGAATAAGATGGTCTCTTTTTGCTGTCCAGATGGGCAATGAACATTTGTTTTCGTTCTTCCTTGGTATATTTTGATGGGTCGAAACTGATAGTGAAATTTCGGTGTGCCGCAACGCTGTTGTTGTGTATGGTAATGGTGTCGGTTCCTTTTTGAAGGTCGATATAGAAATCTTCATAAAACGTGCTAGCGGGAAAAAATACTTTTGCAGCGCCCAAATCAAAGTTATTGGGCTTATTGGCTATCAAGAAATTATCTGTAGGGTCATTTTTCTTGGCAATTTTCTCCTCTTGCATTTTGCCTTCCACGGGAATTATGAGTTTAGTAGTGTTACCGGCCAGATCGGAAATAAGGATTTCCACAGTATAGGACAGACCTTCGATAATCTCAATTTTACCATCATTATAAAGGGACTTGTAGATACTTAAATGGTTATAGGGCTCTTTAAAGCACTTTTGAATGCGCTGTCTGTGGTTATAAAAGTGGGCGTAATCGATTAAAGTGTTGATGTACCGTGTTTCGCCGAACGAGAAAGTGTCAAAGTCGAATTCAGAATAAACCTTGCCGTTTACAGTTTGTTTTACGGCATATACGCCATTTTTATTGGCGGCCATATCCAAACGGTCAAAGCTATTGATGCCGAACCCGATTGTACCGACCGCGGTTACCTTATCGGCCAAAAAAGAACCGTCTGCTTGTTTTTTATAATTCAATTGAATTTTTTCTGCACTCTGATTTACCAATGCACCCTTGGCCAGTGGGTATGCAAAAAGTCCCAGCAAAGTCGGGTCTGTGGCATCCCTTACTTCGTAACCATAGAGCAGGGGATTGGTAGGTTTTCCGTTTACGCTGTTTCGAATCTCAAAATGTAGATGGGGCCCTGCGGACCCTCCCGTGTTACCGGAAAATGCGATAATATCTCCTTTCGCTACTTTTAACTCTCCATAATCGGGGAACATTTCAACCTCGAAAGACTGCTTTTGGTACTGCACTTTTTTTACGTACTTCTCTATTTCTGGCCCAAATTTTTGAAGGTGGGCATACACAGACGTATGCCCATTGGGATGCGCAACGTACAGGGCCTTACCGTAGCCCCAATGCGAGATTTTGATGCGGGTTACCGTGCCATCTTCGATAGCGTAAACCGGGAGGCCTTCCCTTTGTTGGGTCTTAAGGTCCATACCGGAGTGGAAATGGTTGGAACGTAGTTCACCAAAGGTGCCGGAAAGTACCAAGGGGATGTCCAATGGTGAACGAAATGTGTTTTGCGGATATTTTTCTTGTGCAGCTAGATAAATTGCAAATAAAAAGAAGGCTAAAAATAGTGTTCTACGCATAAAAGATCAGTAATTCTATTACGAAAGTAACCAATGTTTTGTTTTAAGAAAAGATTTAACGCAACAGCTCTAAAGCTTTGGTAAACGGAACAAGAATAAATGTAAAAAGTATTGCGAGGTTGTCCTAGGTTGGTTAACTTTGTGTAATACGTATTGTTGTTTGCATATATGAGCGAACTTGTTGAGATTGTGGATTCTTTGGAGAACAAGGTGAGCAAACTGCTGCACAAAATGGAGCTGTTGCACCAATTGAACGCTAATTTAAAGCTTGAATTGGAACATCTAAAGGATGAAAACAAACTCAAGGACGACGCTCTGAACCAATGGGAGGAGAAGTACGATTCCCTTAAAATGGCAAACACGATGCTGGGTAGTAATACGAGTAAAACAGAAGCTAAGCTCAAGATAAATACATTGATTCGCGAACTTGATGTTTGCATAGCCAAACTAGCGGATTGATTAGTTACAGAAATATGAACGAGAAGCTCAAAATAAAGCTTTCCATTGCCGATAGGGTATATCCATTGACCATAGACCCCAAGCAAGAAGAAGGATTGCGGAAGGCGGCCAAGAACATTGAAAACCTGGCCAAAAAGTTTGAGCAAAATTATGCAGTTCGGGACAAGCAAGATGTATTGGCCATGTGTGCCCTACAATTTGCATCCAAAATTGAGCAGAGTGGGATAGATCGTTCTGAAAATGCGGAAGCAGCCATGCAAAGGCTCAGGGCATTAGATGAACTGGTACATTCCAAACTGGGAGAATAAGTTCTTTTAAATAAAATAATGTTACTGCCCACATAGGTAATATTTTTTGACAAACTCAACACTATTATAATTCAAAAGGGTGAGTTTAGATTGTAAAAGCAGGCCCTACTTGCATAGGGATCCTTGATCAGTCTGTTAGCCCTAAACCTGTAATTTGGAGTTTGTACAAAACTTCAGCCTATGTGGGCTTTTTTTTTAACTAAACACAAACAAACATGGATAATATCGTAGTAATTGCTGTCGCAGCTGTTGTAGGGCTTGCCATTGGCTTTTCAATTGCAAAGATGATGGAGAAAGGCAAAGCGTCCAAGACCATTGCAGGGGCAAAAAAGGAAGCTGCCGATATCATAAAAGAAGCAAAGAAAGAAGGAGAGGGCATAAAAAAGGACAAAATTTTCCAGGCAAAGGAAAAATTTTTGGAACTGAAGGCCGAACATGAAAAAGTTATAATCAATAAGGACAAGAAAATTGCCGAGGCCGAAAAGAGAACTAGGGACAAAGAGTCCCAAGTGAGCAGTGAGTTGGCCAAAAATAAAAAGTTGAACGACCAACTTCAGGGCAAAATACAAGAAGTATCCCACAAGAGTGAAATTCTTGATAAAAAGCAGGCCGAAGTCGAAAAACTACACAAGAGCCAAGTACAACAGTTGGAAGTGATATCCGGGCTATCTGCAGAAGATGCTAAGGCCCAGTTATTGGAGTCATTAAAGGAAACCGCGAAGAGCGATGCCATGGCCTATCTTCAAAATACTATGGAAGAGGCCAAACTGACCGCACAGCAGGAGGCTCGAAAGATTGTAGTAAACACTATTCAACGAATCGGTACGGAGGAAGCAGTAGAAAATTGTGTGTCCGTGTTTAATTTGGAGTCCGACGATGTAAAAGGACGCATAATCGGTAGGGAAGGACGAAATATTCGTGCTTTGGAATCGGCGACCGGAGTGGAAATTATTGTGGACGATACTCCAGAAGCAATTATTTTATCCTGTTTTGATTCCGTTAGAAGGGAAGTGGCCCGTTTGTCCCTGCACAGATTGGTGACAGATGGACGAATTCACCCAGCACGTATAGAAGAGGTTGTGAAAAAAACCGAAAAGCAAATTAATGAAGAGATTGCTGAAATAGGGAAACGTACCGTAATAGATTTGGGTATCCATGGCCTTCATCCAGAACTGATCAAAGCGGTAGGACGTATGAAGTATAGATCTTCGTACGGTCAAAACTTGTTACAGCACTCCAGAGAAGTTGCCAAGCTCTGTGGGGTAATGGCCGCCGAACTTGGCCTAAACCCTAAATTGGCGAAAAGGGCCGGACTTTTGCACGATATAGGTAAAGTACCAATGGCCGAAGTGGAGGTGGAGACCCCTCACGCGATCTTAGGTATGCAATGGGCACAGAAATATGGTGAAAAAGAGGAAGTATGCAACGCTATCGGAGCTCACCACGACGAAGTTGAAATGACTACTTTAATATCTCCCATTGTTCAAGTTTGTGATGCGATCAGTGGTGCCCGACCAGGTGCAAGGAGACAGGTTTTGGACTCGTACATACAGCGACTAAAGGATTTGGAAGATATCGCCTTCGGTTTTCATGGGGTGCAAAAAGCATATGCCATACAAGCCGGTAGGGAACTTCGTGTAATCGTGGAAAGTGAGAAAGTGAACGACGATAAAGCCGCCGAGCTATCTTTCGAAATCTCACAAAAAATACAGACCGATATGACCTATCCGGGTCAAGTTAAGGTAACCGTGATCAGGGAAACCAGATCGGTAAACGTTGCCAAATAAGATTAACTGACAATTATCATACTTTTCAACCTCGTATTGGGGTAACTTGATTACATATAATTAAAACAATTGAAAAGATGAAAATTGGTGTGCCCGTTTCTCAAATAATGACCAAGAACCTGGTCACATTGAGCACCAAAGATGATTTGGTGACCGCTGAACGACTTTTTAAAAAACATAACATAAGACATATTCCTGTTGTGGATGGTGAAAATATAAAGGGCATGCTGAGCCTTACCGACTTAATGCGGATCAGTTTTGCCGACGCCATTGATGAACATGAGGAAGTGGTGGATACCATTGTGTACAATATGTTTACTATTCCTCAGGTAATGGTGAGCAATTTGGTGAGCGTAGACCCCAATGCGACCATTAAGGAAGTCGCACAGATATTGGCAAATAGGGAATTCCATGCATTGCCCGTAGTGGAGGGCGATAAACTAAAAGGAATTGTGACGACCACCGACTTGATCCAATACTTTTTAAGGGGATTGGATTAAAAGTGATCAAAAGTTTTGTGGATGGAATTGAGTAAGGGTCAATCCCTTACTCTTCCTCACCGCCATCGGATTCTTCCTCCGCTTCGGATTCTTTGTTGAGTTTGTGCTCCAGAATATTAAGATTCTTCATTTTTTCCTTCCAAGTCTGGAGTGCATCTTTTTGTTTGTTCAATTTTTGAACGACCTCCTTCACCAAGGGGTTGTCCTCAGAATCACCAGAGAAAAATTGAAGATTGTTCTCCAATTGTCGTATTTCCGATTTGACTTCATCTATTTTACGTTTCACAAAAACACGCTCGTTGCCAATGGCATGGTTATCTTCAGTTTTTGCAAGTTCTTGAACCTTGTTCCCATATTTAAGTAATTCGGATTCTTGTTTGCCAATGCCCAATTTCTTGAAGAGGGCATCGATTATTTTATTGAACTTGCTGTTGATGTGTTTCTTGTTGTATGGAATTCGGCCATATTGTTTCCATTCGGTCAAAAATGCCTTTAGATCTTCTAAATCCTTCTTTTTATCACCACTTAACTGGAATGCCTTAAGGCGGTCCAAACATGCGCTCTTCTTTTTAAAGTTCTCGAATTCCGCATTGTGTTCATCATTCTTTTCGGCGTGTAAACGATCAAAGTAATGATTACAGGCATCTTTAAACTCTTTCCAGATTTTATCGGAATACTTTCTGGGCACATGGCCTATTTTCTTCCAATCGCGCTGAATTCGTTTCATTTGCGGAGTAACCTCCGCCCAATCATCACTGTCTTTTAAAGAAATCGCCAAATCCAACAATTCTTTTTTCTTTTCTAGATTTACTTGCTGCTCTTTTTTCTGGTTCTTGTAAAAAGCATTTTTGTTCCTATTGAATTTGCGAACGGTTTCCTTAAAATAGCTCCAAGTTTCTTCGTTCACCTTTTGAGGGACCCTGCCAGCTTTAAAGAACGCGTCGCGTAAGGCCTCCACCTCTTTGATCTGTTGTTGGATTCCTCGATGGTTGTTCGCTACATTCTCAGCTATTTGAGCAATGGAAGCGATTATTTCGTGCTTTTTTTCTAGGTTTTTTTCATAGACTTTCTCCAGTTCTTGGAAATGTTCCTGCCTACGTTGGTGCATGGCTTTGGTGGCGTTGCTGAACTTTTCCCAAATTTCCTCCCTATGCTCTTTGGCCACCGGGCCAACATCTTCTTTCCAGATTTTGTGAAGTGTCTGCAATTCCCTGAACGCTTTGTTCAAATCCGGTTCGGCGACCAAAGCTTCGGCGCGTTCTACCAATTTTTGTTTTTCCTCAAGATTGTGTTTAAAGTCAAGATCACGTAGCTCACGGTTGAGGTGCAAAAAATCGTAAAAGATCTCCATATGGTGGTGATACGTTCGCCAAACATCGTTGTAGTTGGCACGTGGCACCGGCCCTGCATTTTTCCAGCGGTTTTGTAGGTCTTTAAAGTTATTGTAGGTCGTATTGATATCTTCTTCGATATCTATTAATCCCTTTAGTTCCTCAATGATGTTCAAACGCTTGTTAAGGTTGTCCTTCAGGGATTGGTCTAAATTTTTATAGTATTGATCGCGTTTTTCCCGGTAGTCGGAATATACTTCGTTGAATTGCCTTTTGGCAACAGAGTTGTACCTAAAATCAATTTCGTTGCCACCCTTGGCTATGAACTCTTCTTTCTTTTCATCCAGAAACTCCTGAAACTTTTGATCAAATTCATATTTAATGGAACTTACATGCTTGTGGATGGCCTGTACTTTTTCATTTTTTACCAAGCGTTGTAATTCGCCCACCAAATTTTCCATGGACATGGAGTGGTAGTCCAACATGGGAATGGTGTGCCGCTTTTCGTTTTCCGTATCTTCGGCATCCTCCGCATTGGATTCATCGATTTCATCTAAATGTTCATTGGAATCGTCCGTTTTGTCATCTTCGGTGGCCTGTTGGGATTCGTTATCCGGTTGTTCCTTGGCTTCACTTTCAGATGTAACTTCCCCGGTCGTTTTTGGTTCGGCTTGTGCGCTTTCTTCCAATTGACCATTTTTGTTTTCGGACGTTTCCTCTATTCCACCTTCAGCATGCTGAAGTTTACCATCGTTTTCCTGCATTAGTAGCGTATTTAGCTGTTGATTGATGAAAATTATAGCCAATTTAACAACTTAATCGTCTAATCCCAAAAGTATTGATTCTTCTTTTGGTGAATTTCAGGAATCTGTGGTTGGTAGTGAACTGTATATTGATGAATGTTTCTTAGGCATTGTTCCAGATTTCCCAAGCTTTTTCCGCTTGCCCTTCCAACATTTTTAATCCATTACAAATGGTGGCCCCTTGCGATTCTCCCTTGGATAAAAAAGCTGTTTTCTCCGGATTATAGATAAGATCGTACAGCAAATGTCCGGCCCCGATATGCTGATAGGGCAGTTTTGGTTTGTCTTCGATATCGGGGTAAGTGCCCAGCGGTGTACAATTAATTATAAGCTGATTATCTTTTATAACCTGTTCATTTAGCTCCTCGTAAGTATATTGATTTTGCTTTTTGTGCCGGGACACATAAGTGTTGGCAATACCAAGCTCGTTCAAAACAAAGCGGATAGCTTTGGATGCGCCACCTGTTCCCAAGATCAATGCATTTTTATGGTGCGGTCTAAGATAAGGCTCGAGCGATTTTTGAAAGCCATAGGCGTCCGTATTGAAACCTTTTAGTCCGCTGGGGGAAAATTGAATAGTGTTCACGGCACCTATTTTTTCGGCTTTTGGGTCCAATTCATCCAAAAATGGGATAACAGCTTCTTTATAAGGAATGGTAACATTTAGACCTGTAAGGTGATCTTGGGCCAATACGCTACTGAACTCTTCAATGTCCTGGAGGTCAAAGTTTTCGTAACTATGGTCTAAAAGCCCTAGTTCTTCGAATTTTTTTGTAAAATATCCTTCAGAAAAAGAATAGGATATATTTTTACCTAGCAGCCCGAATCTTTTCATTTTTCTCTCTGTTTTTGCCATACCAATCCAGTAGTAATAATACCAAAACACCCAATATTATAAAAAGTATGGCCCACCATGTTTCCGGAGAGCCTATCCGTGGTAAAAAGCGTTCGTAGTTCAAAATTATTTTATCTCCATTGGAGTCCAGTAAGGGCGTGCCTGTTCCGTCCAATTTAAAAATGGTTCTTTTCCATGGCCAAAGCACGCCCAAAGAGCCGGTTATAAAGCCGAGCAATACAGAAGTCGTGGTGGCCTTAAAATGTTTGAGGACATAACTGAGCAAATGCGAAAAAGTTACCAAACCCGCGGCTGAGCCCAGGGTGAAAACACCTAAGATCTTTAAGATCTTTATACGTTCTGGATTTTTTACAAAGCTAAAATCTCCCGAGAAAACCTCCGCAAAAGTATCATAGAGTGCATTCACCGAATCGACCAAAAGCAGCACATAATTGCCCAATAATATTAAGATAAAAGAACCGGATAGCCCGGGCAGGGTCATTCCGGAAACACTTATAATTCCGCAGATAAAGATAAATGCCAAATTATCGTTCTCTTTTGCCGGACTTAAAAAACTGATGGACAACCCGATAACCAAACCTATGGTTCCGGCTATTATGGTCCGTTTGTTCCATGGGGCAAAATCTTTACCTATATAGTAAATGGAACCGATTACCATTCCAAAAAATGTGGCCCAAACAAAGAGTTCGTTGTGGTCCAAGAGGTAATCCAAAACTCTGGAAACACTAAAATAACTGACCAGCATTCCGAATATCAGTAAACCTAAAAACCTTGCATTGGTATATTGGAAAAAGCTTTTGAACCTTCCATTAAAGAAAAGTTTGAGCGCTTTTGAATTTAGTTTTTGAAGGGAATAGATAAATTCCTCATAAAAACCGGCGACAAAAGCGACAATGCCTCCAGAAACCCCTGGGACCTTGTTGGCAGCACCCATGCAGAGACCTTTTACGACCAAGAAAAAGTTATCCAGAAATGTTCTAGGTTGATGCATTTGCCCCATCCGTTTTTACTTACTTTTTAGAAGCTGATCTTTCTAAGATAAAAATAAGCGAAAAACCTAGTACGGCCAGAATAATGGCAAGCATTAATTTATTGTCACCTTCAAAAGTTCCCGGAAGCACATTTACATCATCTACAACAATGATCTTTTCTCCAAAGGTTTTGGTCTCCAATACTTTTTTCCAGGGCCAAATTTTATTTAGGGAGCCCAAAATAAAACCGGTCAATAAGGCCAGTGTTATGTTTTTGTAGTGGTTGAACATCCATTTGAGCAAGCGTGCAAAGCTCAAAAGCCCAAAAATTGCCCCAACGCCCACGGTTAGTATTATTTTGATGTCCCTTTCGTGGACTGCGTCCAAAATGGTCTTGTAGGAGCCCAAGAGCACTAGAATAAAGGCTCCGGAAATCCCGGGCAAAATCATGGCGCAAATGGCCAATGCCCCAGATAGGAAAAGAAATGGGAGGCTGTCCACATTGTTGTTTACGGGCAATTCTGTGATAAAATAGGCCAATACCGAACCAGCACTAAAAACGAGTATGGATCCCAGGTTCCATTTGGTAATTTCTTTGGCCACCATAAAAATGGATGCGACCACCAGGCCAAAGAAAAACGACCAGAGCAAAATCGGTTCGTTCTCCAAGAGCCAGCTCAGAAATTTTGCTAAAGAGAGTACACTAATAAAGATCCCAAGAAAAAGTGACGCGAGAAAATTTCCGTTGATTTTGTTCCAGACTGCCTTTGCCCCTTCTTTATGGAACAAGGGTACAAGGGAAAGGTTTATATTGTTTATGGAAGTGATGAGTTCTTCATAAATCCCGGAAATAAAGGCAATGGTTCCTCCGGAAACTCCCGGGACCACATCTGCGGCACCCATGGCCATTCCTTTAAGCGTTATAAATACGTAGTCCAGTATACGACGTGCTTGCATATTATTGGTTAATATACGGGCTACTTGGTTGCTTTCTTTATTTTGGAAACCAATGCTTTCACCCAATCTACTTCAATGAATTCTGGGAATTCCTTCTCAAACTGCCGCAATTTACCAATATCAATTTTCATAGCCTTGGATAAGATGATTTTTGCTTCGCCCAAGTCGTTGTTTTTTAAATGAAGTCCCGCTAACTTATAAGTTAGCTCTGAGTTGTCCGGGTAAAATTCCAAACCTTGGATCAGTACTTGGATGGCCGAGTTGTAATCCCCGATTTTACTGAGCACCTCTGCCCAGTTTTTCCAAGTAAGTATCTCATAATTTCCCAGTTCTACAGCTTGTTTGTAGGCAAAATCGGCTTCGTCAAAATTGTTCATGGCGAAATAAATCTTGGCGGCCTTTTTCCAGTACTTTGGATTTTCACCATCTATATTTATTGCTTTGTTTATGTAGTGCAGTGCCTTTACGTAGTTTTTTTGGCCAAAATGGAAATCGGTAATGGCCAACCATCCCTTGTCCAATAAAGGGTCTTCGTGTACGGTGTGATAATAGTAATATTTGGCCAAATCAAAATTGCCCAATTTTTCATGGCATTTTCCCAAGCGTAAAAACGCATACGAGGTTGGGTCATCCATGGAAATGGTGGACTCGTAATTTTCGATCGCTTCGTTGTACCTGCCCAACTTTTCCAACACTTTGCCTTTTTCAAAATATGCGCCAATGAAGGAATCGTCCGAGATAACGGCAAAGTCAAAAGCGGTAAGGGCTTCCAAGTATAAATTTTTGGCCAAGTACATTTTTCCGAGTTGGTGCCAGGCGACTTCACAATAGGGATTGCGATCCAAATAATCGTTCAAATAATAAATGCAACCATCAAAATCTTCTAAGAATTCAAAACAATACACAACATTGTACAGGGACGAGTAATCTTGGTCGTCTATTTCTACACAGCGCATAAAGCTAAGTTTTGCCTGCTCGTAATTATCCATAAATAGATACTCCATTCCCAATAGGGAATGAATATCGAAGGAGTGCTCCGTTATGTGCAGTGCTTCAAGCAAGAGGTTTACAGCCTCTTGGTGCTTGTCTTGCTTGGACCTGATATTGGCCCGTTGGATGTAAATTTCCTCGTTGGCCACATTAATGGTCTGGATTTCGTCCAGAAGGGTTTCAGCGGCCTCGAATTTATCCTCAAAGGCCAATACTTCCACTCTTAAAAGTTTAAGTTCCATGGAATTGGGATGTTGTTCCAGCCCGATTTGGATGGCCTTCTTTCCCAAAGAGATTTTGCCATTGTTCAAGTAATGATGAATAATTTCCTCAAAGTCCTCCGCATCAAAGAAATAGACGTCATCCGTCTTGAGCATGGACTCAAATTTGTGTATGGATTTGTCTGGATATTCGTTAGATTCTAACGCCATAGGAACGTTTTTGGTTGAACTATGGACTTAAAATTAACCTTTTGTGGTTCTGCTCAAGTCCGATTTTGGGGTATGTTATCAACAAATTAGTTAACAGTATTGGGTCGGTAGCCATTTAAAATACTGATAATATGGTCGCAACCTTCTTCGATTTCTTTCATGGAAATGGTGAGCGGAGGCGATATTCTCACAGCTTTTGGCTCAAATAATAGCCAAAAGAGTATCAAACCTTTTTTGGCCGCTTCAAGAATTAGATAATCGGCAACATCCTCGTTTTGCATAATGGGGGCGAGCATAAGGCCCTTCCCTCGAATTTCTTTGATCAAAGGGTGCTTTAATAATTTACGGAACAGTTTTTCTTTGGCCAATGTTTGATGGATAAGGTCCGTTTCGGTAATTTCTTTTAAGGTGGCCAAACTGGCGGCGGCAATTACTGGATTGCCCCCAAAAGTGGTAATATGCCCCAACTTTGGATTGTCTTTAAGGTCTGCCATGATCTGTTTGGAGGCTACAAAGGCGCCAACGGGAAGACCCGATGCCATTCCTTTGCCGATGACCAAGATGTCCGGAGTACAATTGTAATGCTCAAAAGCGAACAATTTACCGGTTCGGCCAAACCCAGGCTGTATTTCGTCCAATATAAGTAATGCCCCAACCTTATTACAGCGGGCCCTTACTTTTTCTAAATAATCATTTTTCGGTACTATAAACCCTGCTCCTCCTTGAATGGTCTCCAATACCACTGCGGCAGTTTTTTCTGTAATTTTGATTAAATCTTCTTCATTGTTAAATTGAACAAACCTTATATCCGGAATCAAAGGTCGGAACGGACTTTTTCGTTCTTCGAGCCCCATTAGGCTTAAACTGCCCATGGTGTTCCCGTGATAGGCATTTTTGGCCGCAATTATTTCTGAACGACCGGTGTGCCTGCGTGCCAATTTTAGGGCTCCTTCCATAGCTTCTGTACCCGAGTTGACCAGATAAGTGGTGTTCAAATTACTTGGAAGGAGGGAAGAGAGCAGCTTGGAGAATTCCACGGCTGGTTTTTGTACATATTCGCCGTACACCATAACATGCATGTATTCGTCCAGTTGTGCCTTTATGGCACCAACCACTTTGGGGTGGCAATGCCCCAAACTACAGGCCGATACGCCTGCTACAAAATCCAAATGGGCATTGCCATCGGTATCGTAAACATAGCTCCCTTTGGCATGCGAAACTTCCAAGGCCAATGGATGCGGTGTGGTTTGGGCTTGGTATGTAAAGAAATCTTTTTTAGACATTATGGGGTTTGCGCTTTCTTTTTTAGCGTGGGCTGTTTGGGTTTTACCGCCTTGGTGTTAGGGGCGGTAATGGGATCGTTCTCGTTGTTTTGCCTTTCGTTTTCTTCGGCATCGATATCAATGGGATTTTCTATGCCCCGGATCTTTACCAATTCGATATTGTTATCGTCTTCATCAAAAATTTCCTCTTTGGACATGATCCGTTCATCGCCACGCCAAACAAAGCCTTTTAGTTTACGGCTCTCTACTGGCAAATCGGTCTCGGGGAATATATCCCCATCTGGATTTACAAAGAAGGTGATGTCCTCGATATCGTTATCGGCCATTAGGAGCCTAATTTTACTGCAAATCGTCTTGTCTATTCCAATTAGCTCTTCATCGTCGTTGTAGACATAATAGATTACCTCGGTATTTTGGACCAGGTCGATTATTTTAAGTTCGTTTTCTATGAACTTGCCATACAGATTTTTTCCTTTGGCCTGATTGTAACCCGTTCCACTTATAGTGTCCAGCGAAATAATGAAAGCGTTTTCGATCACCTTTAGAGAATCCAGTTTATCGGTCTCCATGTCGGATATCAAATGGATGCTGTCTCCGGTAATCTGGTTGTCCACATTCCATAAAATGGGGTCGGTGATCAGTTCGGTAATTCCTGTTCTTTCATCAAAATGGATGGAATCCGACTTACCGCTCAAATCGGTTTTATAAAACTTGGCATTTCTGAATGCCCTGATGATGCGCTCTTCCTCTTTGCCGGTTACCATTAAGGTGTCGCCATGCATGTAAAGTGAATCTTTTTGCACCAGATTGATGGAAACTGCCCTTTTGGTGGCAAAAACGGAATCCTTTGCTTTGTGCACTTCGGCATAGTGTGCTTTGATCACCCCATTGTTGATAGTGTCCGTGATCTTGATATTGTTGGTGGCCGAGGCAAATTCGGTAGCCTTATCAAAATAAATGCTGTCCCCCTCAATGATCTTGTTGTCGTACTCGATTTGGGTGTTCTTTATGCCGTAGCCCTGTTCAATTTTGGTGTCGTAGAAACCGCGCTCACAATAGATTTTATATTCCTCTCCCGTAATGGTGGAAGGCCCATACATATAGGCATTTTTGGAGGTGGTGTAGTAGTCCAGTTGCTCCGAATCGATAATGTATTCCGGATTGTCTATGTGTACCTTGCGCTGGAACTGGTATTTTTTGGGTGTCATGAAATACGTGCCGATTATGCTCGTGAGCACATTGGCGGAATCTACAACCTTGCCTCCGGCATTGTAGTAAGCCGTTTGTTTTTCCCTATCCAAATAAAGGGTATCCGTGGTCAACGTCATTTGGCCATTGGTAAGGTCTACTTTCTCCCAAGCTTTGGCCAGTTTGGTGTTGCCATCATAATCCATTTTGCCACTGTTCATTTCTATGGAATCCCCTTGTTGCAATCGAATATTTCCAATGGCTTTTAATCGATTCTCTTCTGCATAAAATATGGCAATATCGCACCAAAGGTCGGCACCTTGGTGTTCAAACTGTACTTGTCGCTCATCATCCTTGCTAAAAATCGATGCACCTGGAAACTGGGCCTCATCTTTGGTAAAGTTGGCCCCGTAAACAATGTTTATTTGTCTTCCTTCCTTGGGTTGGTTTTGTTGTGCGAAAACACCAAAAGTCAGAAGCGATAAAATGAAAAATAAAATACTTTTCAAATGCGTTTAATTTTGGTCAAAAGTAGGATTTTTAGCTGAAGTGGCACAAATCGTTTAGAAAGCTTTGGCAATTCACCACAAGCTGAACGTCACATCTTGTTGGTCTGAAGATTTGAACCATGGCAAAAAAGAAGGTGTTAAGGAAAATCCGAAGGAGGCTAATATAGACCATGAAGCAACTTAAATACTTCTGAAAAATAAAATCATCCAAGATTTCAGCAATACTTTAAGCTTATGTGCCAAAATCCTGAATGATCCTAAAATTGTCTTTGAGTGACAAAGCCAGATAACCTTTGGGAACAAAGGGCCCAACGGCAATTCTGTGAGCTGTGATCTATTTGTTTAAAAATGCGGAGTACATCCAAACCAATTTCTCCTGTTCTCTAATGTAATCGCTCATCAATGCCCCTGTGCCTTCGTCGTTGGATTCACCGGCCATTTCCAAAAGTTCTCTTTCCAATGGAAGCAATACTTTGTATCCATCCAATATGGCCTGAACGGCGTCTTTTCCACCGGATACATTTTTGGAGGCCTTTATCTTGGAGATTCCCGAATAATCTTCATAATTGTGCAGGGGTGTAAACCCTAAGGTCAAGATTCTTTCGGCTATTTCATCGATTTTTTCCAAAGAGTCGTTGTACAGGTCTTCGAATTTTACATGTAGTTCAAAGAATTTTTCGCCCTTGATGTTCCAATGGAAACCACGTGCGTTCATGTAAAATATCTGATAGTTTGCCAACAGTTCGTTCAGCTTGTCGGATAGCTCTTTGGAAGCTCTGTTGTCCAGTCCTATTTGATTTAATTTATCTGTCATAACTTCTTATTTTTATTTGGTACAAAGTTACGGATTTTGCCAAGTATCATCTGTGATTTAAGTCACATAGGCTACTCGTTTTCTTTTAGTAAACTAATGGCAAAGCCTCCCCCTTCGGCAAGTTTTATGTTGAGGATTGAATTTTTATTTACTTCTATATTTTCTATGTCGATTGCAGTAGGGTCGGTCCTAAAATTTGCACTTTCGGCATCCTTATAAATAATGGCTTTGTAACTACTGGTCTCGTCCAAAAAATCAAAATCAACAGTTAGTTCCCTAGCGTTTTCATCCGTAATACCGCCAACAAACCAATTTCCGGTTCCACGTTCTTTGCGTGCAATAGTAACGTAATCACCAACTTCTCCATTTAGCACTTCTGTTCGGTCCCAATCTACCCCGACGTCCCTAATAAATTGGAACGCTGGTTGATTTTCATAATTTTCGGGCAGATCGCATGCCATTTGCACGGGACTGTAGATTACCACATAAAGAGCCAACTGTTGGGCAATGGTGGTGCTGACCCTGTTATTTTCCTTTGTGGGGAGTTCAATATCAAAAACACCGGGTGTAAAATCTATAGGTCCTGCCAACATTCGTGTAAAAGCAACAATGGGCAAATGTTCTGCAGGATTGCCACCATCGGCAGACCAGGCATTAAATTCTTGGCCTCTTAATCCTTCCCTGGAAATGGCATTTGGGTATGTTCTTCGTATTCCTGTTGCTTTAATAGGTTCGTGGGCATTTATGGCTATGTTGTATTTGGCCGCTGTTTCCAATACTTTTCTATAATGATTAACCATCCATTGTCCGTGGTGGTACTCGCCTTTAGGAATTATTTTCCCTACATAGCCGGTTTTTACGGAATGTATGCCCAATTGGTTCATTAACTGATAGGCAGTGTCCAACTGCTGCTCATAGGTTCGGGGCGCTGCCGAAGTTTCGTGGTGCATTATCAATTCCACTCCTTTTTCTTTGGCGTATTTGTTAAGTCCCTCCAGATCATAATCGGGGTAGGGCGTTACAAAATCGAAGACCCCTTCGCGGTCTTCAAAACCTATCCAATGCTCCCATCCTGTATTCCAGCCTTCCACCAATATACCTTTAATGTTGTTTTTTGCAGCAAAGTCGATGTAGCGTTTTGTATTTTCGGTTGTTGCGCCATGTTTCCCGGTAGGTTTGGCATCTTCCGTAAATGTGTTCATGTCTTGCGAGCCTGCATAGTCCCAGGTGGATTTGCCCAGGTGCATCTCCCACCAGATACCGACGTATTTTTTTGGTTCAAACCAATCTACACTGCCCAATTTATTGGGTTCGTTGAGATTGACGATCAATTTGGATTCGATAAGTTCCGTGGCCTTGTCCGCAATTTGAACCGTTCGCCAAGGTGTTTTAAAGGGAAGCGCCCTTTTTACTTTGTGGCCGAGTCGATCGGAACCTACCAGCTCACTGGTCAATAGTAAAGATTTATTGTCCACTTTTAAGGTCATGCCGGCATAATTGGTCAGGTTGGCTTCGTGGAAACTCAGGTGCAGTCCATCTTTGTTTCGCAGGGTTACTGGTGTATTTACCGCATTTTCTGGAATATAGGTCTGTGCAAGGTCAGGGTGGTTTCTTTTGGAAATGGCATCTATCTCAGAAACCAGAGAGTTGTTATAACGGTGTTCGTAGATATCCCAATCCCCTGGAATCCACCATGACGTATAGTCCTCTGTGAGCTGAAATTGGGTGTTTTCGTCCATTATTGCCACACTGTCCACGCCTTGTTGTGGTAAAAACTCATACCGGAAACCTACACCATCATCATAAGCCCTAAAATAGATGTTGAATTTACGGTTTGGGGCTTGGGTCTCTTCGAGCTCAACTTTGAGTTCGTTGTATTGGTTCACAACCTCTTTTTGCTCCCCCCAGGGCATTTCCCAAGTCTCATCTACCGTGGTTGTGGTTGAATTGATAATGCCCAGATTTCTGTTCAAGGATTTTTGATTTTTGAAATCAAAACCGATAAAAGAGGAATCGATAACAGTTTTGTTGTTATGATTCACCACATACAATGGATTGCCGTTCTCCGATAGAAAAAACTCTATGGAGTTGGTTCCCTTTGGAGATGCAACGGAAAGTGATTTTGGCTCTTTCTTTTGGCAGGAAACAAGGCTTGCCAGTACTAATAGCAGGGTCAATATTTTGTTCATGGTATTGATATTTAGTCAATTGCGTTTGAGTAGGAGTATAATGTCCGTGAAGGAACAACCGGACTATTAAATTACTCAAAAATGAACAAAAAACCGAGTCTTACCTATGAATAGTTTGAAGCCTGTCCGGACCTACGGATACTATTTTAATGGGTACGTTCAACTGCTCTTCCAAGAACCCGATATATTCGTTCAGGGTATTAGGTATATCCTCTGCCTTGGACAATTTGGTAAGGTTCTGGGACCATCCTTTCAATTCCGTGTACACAGGAGTAACGTACTCTTTCTCTATGTTGTAGGGCAAATGCTGTATTTGCTCTCCTTTATAGGAGTAGGCCGTACATACTTTAATGGATTCAAAGCCACTAAGAACGTCTGCTTTCATCATCATTAGTTCTGTTACACCATTAATTTGAACAGCATATTTTAGGGCTACCAGATCCAACCATCCACAACGACGTGGTCTTCCTGTTGTTGCGCCGAATTCGTTGCCTATTTTGGCCATTTTGGCACCGTCCTCATCAAAAAGTTCAGTAGGGAACGGGCCGCTTCCCACACGGGTGGTGTAGGCTTTAAAAATCCCCAAAACACGCTTAATGTTGTTTGGGGCAACACCTAATCCTGTGCACGCTCCGGCGGCGGTAGTATTCGAGGATGTTACAAAAGGGTAGGTTCCAAAATCGATGTCCAAGAGGGAGCCTTGAGCACCTTCGGCCAAAATCTTTTTGCCTTCGGCCTGCGCTTTGAAAATGTATTCCTCGCTATCTATAAAGGTCAATTTTTTCAATGTTTCAACACCTTCACAGAATTCTGTCTCCAATTCTTCCAGATTATACTGGATATCTACATCGTAAAAATCGATCATGGCCTCGTGCTTGTCGGCAAGGGCTCGGTATTTTGTTTTCCAATCATCGAACTCCAAATCGCCAACACGCATTCCATTACGGCCTGTTTTGTCCATGTAGGTAGGGCCAATACCCTTTAAAGTGGAACCGATTTTTGCTTTTCCTTTGGATGCTTCGGAAGCGGCATCCAACAAACGATGGGTTGGAAGAATCAGGTGTGCTTTTCGAGAAATGAACAGTTTGGACTCGATATCGATATTGAATTTTTCGAGATTGTCCAGTTCTTTTTTAAAGATAACGGGGTCTATGACGACTCCGTTCCCCACTATATTGATCGCATTTTTATGAAAAATCCCAGAGGGAATCGTATGCAAAACGTGCTTAATACCATCAAACTCCAAGGTGTGGCCTGCATTGGGCCCTCCTTGAAAACGGGCTATAATATCGTATTCCTTGGTAAGTACATCAACAATTTTTCCTTTTCCTTCGTCTCCCCATTGGAGTCCAAGCAATAAATCTACCATGTAATATGTGGGTTATTCGGTTAGGTTTTCTTCTTTGTTTCGAGTTCCGTAGAAATATAATGAGTGATTATTGATCTTAATGTCAAAAACCTCCTCAATGGTTTTTTTGATGGATTGGATACGTGGGTCACAGAACTCCACTACCTCTCCTGTATCGGTTAGGATAACATGATCGTGCTGACGATCAAAATAAGACTTTTCGTATTGCGCCTGGTTTTTGCCGAATTGGTGCTTGCGAACCAGTTTGCTCTCCAACAAAAGTTCTATGGTGTTGTACAATGTGGCCCGGCTTACCCTATAGTTTTTTGTCTTCATTTTGATGTAAAGGGATTCTACGTCAAAATGGTCGTCGCTTTCATAAATTTCCTGTAAAATGGCGTAGCGCTCAGGAGTTTTGCGGTGTCCTTTCTCCTCTAGGAACGAGGTGAACACATTTTTTACAATTTCCTGATTTTTGTTGTTTCCCATGGCTTTCTGCATAGCTAATGCACAAAGGTACAGTTAAAAATTAAATTCTTGTTACTTTATCTATTCCTTCAACTTGCTTTAAACGGTTCATAAGTCGTTTAAGGATATTATTGTTTTTGACCACGAGCGTTATCTTTCCTTTAAAGGTGCCTCCGTCCGCACTAAAGTTGAGGTTTCGCATGTTTACATGCATGTTTTCCGATATGATCTTGGTAATATCCTGTACCAATCCCATGTTGTCGATACCGGTTATTTGAATATCCACAGAAAACTCTTCTTGGGAAGAATCTATCCACTTGGCACTTATAATTCTATAGGCATAATTGGATTGTAGCGATATGGCGTTCGGGCAATTTTTTTTGTGCACTTTAATGCCATCGTTAACACTTACAAATCCAAACACCTCATCTCCGGGAATTGGATTGCAGCATTGCGAGAGTTTATAGTTGAGCCTTTCCTCTTCCTTGCCGAATACTAGTAGGTCGTATTTGGTGGTGATCTCGTTTTTATCTACATCTTTTGGTGTAGGGGTTCTTCGGATTTTGTTTTTGAAGAAATTGATAAATGCATTATGGTAGGATGATGAAAAATCCTTGAGCTTTTCGTTGTCGATAACACCGATACCGACACGATAGAAAAGGTCCAAGCTTGTTTTTAGCTTGAAAAAGGTCACCAATTTGTTGACGGTGTCCTCGTTCAGGTTTATTTTTTGGGCCTTTAACTTTCGTCGCAATATTTCCTTTCCTTCTGCCGCGACCTCTTTTTTCTCTTCGCTCAACGACGATTTAATTTTGGAGCGAGCTCTTGCTGTTTGTGCATAATCCAACCAACTTTGAGTAGGTTTGGCACTTTCCGAGGTAATGATCTCCACTTGATCACCGCTCCTGAGTTTTGTGCCCAACGGGACCAGCTTTCCGTTTACACGGGCTCCACGGGTCTTTAATCCTACTTCGGTATGGATGTTAAACGCAAAGTCAAGGGCGGTGGCACCTTTGGGCATCGATTTTAAATCTCCTTTGGGAGTAAAAACAAAGATTTCCTTGGCATAAAGGTTCAGTTTAAATTCCTCGACAAAGTCGACAGCATTGCCATTGGCATTTTCAAGTGCTTCCTGTAGTTTGTTGAGCCATTCTTCTATGCCTTGTTCCTTTTGGTTGCCATGTTTGTACTTAAAGTGCGCAGCATAGCCTTTTTCTGCAATTTCGTGCATACGCTCACTACGAATCTGAACTTCTACCCATTTTCCTTTTGGCCCCATTACCGTTATATGCAGAGCTTCGTACCCTGTGGATTTGGGAGAGGTGATCCAATCCCTAAGTCGAATCGGGTTTGGGGTAAAGTGATCGGTAACTATGGAGTAGATTTTCCAAGCAAGGAATTTTTCGTTCTTGCGATTGGATTTGTAGATGATCCGAATTGCGAACTTATCGTAGACTTCATCAAAAGTTACATTTTGAGTCTTCATCTTTTTACGGATGGAGAAAATGGATTTCATTCTACCTTTGATGTAGTAATTAAGACCTTCTTTGTCCAGCGATGTCCGGATAACATTGGCAAAGTCTTCGATATAGGCCAAGCTTTCCTCTTCGGTGTCCTCTATTTTTGCTTGGATATCGTTGTAAACCTCTGGTTCGGTATACTTTAAAGAGAGGTCCTCAAGATGGGTTTTAATATTGTAAAGCCCAATTCTGTGGGCCAGGGGCGCATAAATATATAGTGTTTCGGAAGCAATCTTTACCTGTTTGTGTTCCGGCATGGAATCCATGGTGAGCATGTTGTGGTACCGGTCCGCAATTTTGATAATGATTACACGGACATCGTCATGAAGCGTCAACAGCATTTTTCTAAAGTTCTCTGCTTGTTGACTTATGTCCTTATCTTTTTTTAAGTGGGCGATCTTGGTGAGCCCATCCACGATCCGCGCCACTGTCTCGCCGAACATACGCTCAATATCGTCCAGCGTATAGGCCGTATCCTCTACAACATCGTGCAGTAGGGCAGAGGCGATGGAAACAGCATCCAGACCAATTTCCGAAGCTACAATTTTGGCAACGGCAATAGGGTGAAAAATATAGGCCTCACCGGATTTTCGTCGTTGATCCTTATGGGCATCTACGGCCACATCGAATGCAGATCGAATCAATTTCTTGTCCTCGTCCGTCAATGTTTGGTAGCTAATGCGAAGTAATTCTTTGTACTGCTTCGCAATTTGCTTGTTTTCTTTTTCAATCGCAGCCTCTGTCATAGTATATTAAATTTACTACAATCTTAAATTTTAAACAACAAAATCTATGCCTTTAGGTTTCGGATACGTTCAATTAAAGGTGGATGTGAGTAGTGGACAAAAACGTAGGCCGGATGTGGGGTGAGGTTGCTCAGACTTTTTTTGGACAACTTTTTTAATGATGAGATCAATGGGGATGCGGCAAATGTACGTTTTGCAAAATTATCTGCTTGGAATTCGAATCTCCTCGATAAATAGTTCATGATCAATCCGGTTATTTCGGAAATAGGGCTATATAATAAGGCAAACCCGACCAAAGCGGCATGAAAACTTGGTGTGGATACGCCAATGGCCAAGGATATTTCTGGATGGTTGATGAACAACGATAGGATAAAAAGCGTAACACCTGTAGTGAACAACGATGCAAAAAGATTTGCAATAATATGTTTTCGTTTGTAATGGCCAACCTCATGGGCCAAGACCGCCACGATTTCATCCTCGCTCAAATCGTTGATCAATGTATCGAACAGGGTAATGCGCTTTTCTTTTCCAAACCCCGAAAAATAGGCATTTGCTTTTGTGGAACGTTTGGAGCCATCTATTACAAATATATTTTGAAGCTCAAAACCCACCTTTTTTGCATAATCCTCAATGGATTTTTTTAGACTGCCCTCTTCAAGTGGGGTCTGTTTGTTGAACAGTGGTACGATCAACCGGCTGTAGAACAGATTAATGAACAAAATAAAGACCCCGACAGCTACCCACATATAGATCCAAAAATTTCGGCCTGTAGATATGTAGAAAAGTATAAATAATGCCAGCATACCTCCTCCCAAGACCAAAGTGAGCAGAGTCCCTTTTATTTTATCTGACAAAAAAGTGGATTTAGTGGTTTTGTTAAAGCCATATTCCCCTTCGATCACAAAAGTTTTGTAATACGAAAAAGGGAGTCCCAAAAGTGCGCTACCGAACATTATAATCCCAAAAAACAGCAATGCCATGGGAATAGTATCTTCGGTAATGGAACGGGTCAATCGATCTACCCATTCAAATCCACCAAGGACTAAAAAACATACGGTCAGTACAAGGGAAAAGCCATCGGAGATAAGACCAAATTTGTAGTTGGCCCGTTTATATTGTTGTGATTTTCGATACTCGGTTTCGTCAAAGACATCGGCCAGTTCGGGAGGTAATGTGGACTGGAAACGCTTGGCATTCAGATATTCCAGGAACTGGTGTGCCAGATATTGGGTTACGAGAATCGCAAGGATCGCATAAAAGAGTGTATTTTTTTCCATAGCTTAAAATCCGCGCTGGCGCTTCGCTTCAAATATAAGTATTGCAGCGGATACCGAAACATTCATGGAGTCTATTTCCCCTTGCATCGGAATAATTATGTTTTGGTCGGAATTTTGGAGCCATGTATCGGTGAGTCCAGTGGCCTCCGTACCCATAACTAGGGCAGAGGCTCCTGTAAAATCACAATCCACATAATTTTTGGAAGCGGTCAATGCGGCACAATAAATTTTGATTTGGTTGGTCTGTAAAAAAGTAATGATCTGGTCCGTTGTACCCAGACCCACTTGGTTGGTAAAAAGGCAGCCAACACTGGATCGGATTATGTTCGGACCATATAGGTCGGATTTGGGGTTTGCTATTAAAACGGCATCTACAGCAGCAGCATCGGCCGTGCGTAAAAGTGCGCCAATGTTTCCAGGTTTTTCTGGAGCTTCGGCCACGAGAACCAAAGGTGTGTTGTTCGTAAAGGTAATGTTCTGCAATGCATGGTCCTTTGCACTCATCAGGGCGATTACACCCTCGGTGGTACCACGGTGCGCAATTTTAGCGTAGACATTTTCGGATATTTCTATAATTTCCGGGCAAGCGCCCTTGGTGAGCGTATCAATAGAAGGGTTGTTCAAAATTTCAGGACAAAAAAGAAGGGTCTGCATGGTATAACCGCCCTTTAGGGCCAACGCTATTTCCCTTTGCCCTTCAACGATAAAAAGCCCGCTCTTTTTTCGTTCACGGGATTTTTCTTTGAGCTGCAGAATTCTTTTCACCAAAGAATTTTGGGTGCTGCTTATGAGTTTAACTTCCATAGATCGGTAAAAATAGATATTCCTGTAATTATAATAAGAGGTTTTCGACCAACTAGCTTAATTATAAACTGTAAACCATGAACAAATTAACCATCCTATTACTTTTACTGGCTCTATCTGCCTGTAAACAAAGCACAAAAACCAAAGAGATCCAAACACCGGTAAAGCAAGTGGTCTCAGAACCCGAAGCAAATTACCCAGAGGCCCTAGCAAAGGTTTTCGATGCGCATGGAGGACTAGAGCAGTGGAAAGCGCAACGTACATTGTCTTTTGTTCTTCCGAAACCAGAGCGACCAGAAACGCATACAGTAGATTTATGGACAAGAATGGATCGAATCGATACCGATGTTGTGATCATGGGCTTTGACGGAGAGCAAGCATGGTTGTTGGATAGTGATGAAAACTACAAGGGAGATGTAGGCTTCTATCATAATTTAATGTTCTATTTCTATGCGATGCCCTTTGTTTTGGCAGATGATGGTATCGTGTATTCGGAAACCGAGGATTTGCAATATGGGGGCAAAAGTTATCCTGGGGTTAAGATCGGGTATAAGAATGGGGTTGGTGCCTCATCTAAAGATGAGTATTTTATCCATTTTGATGCGGACACACATAAAATGACCTGGTTGGGCTATACGGTGACCTATCGTTCTGGGGAGAGCTCCGATAATGTGAGATGGATAAATTATAACGATTGGCAATCCGTAAATGGTTTGCAATTGCCCAGGGCAATTACCTGGCACAAACATGAGGGAGATACTATTTTAGAGCCTGCAAGTACCGTAAGTTTTGAGGAAGTTACATTAAGTGAGCAAGTAAAGCCTGCATCATTTTACTTCAAACCGGATGAAGGCCAATATGTGGATGTAAAATTAAATTAAAAAAAAGGCGCTCATTTGAGCGCCTTTTTTATTTGGTTTATTGTCCTGTTTTTTCCCTATCGTATTTATCCATATATCTTTTCCATAATTCAGTTTGGTGTGTTTCCAAGGAAACATCCCTACCATCAATATATGCTTTGGAAAGTTTATTGGTGCGCATGTCCAACGCATCCCCTTCGGAAATGAACAAAGTGGCGCTCTTGCCTTCCTCTAAGGTTCCGTACCTGTCATCGATCCCTAAGATCTTAGCTGTGTTGCCTGTAATCAATTGAAGTGCTGTTTCTTTGTCCAGGCCTTGCGCTACGGTTTGACCTGCATAAAATGCAAGATTCCTGGTTTGGAAATTGGCCGCGTCCTCATTTTGTAATCCCACCAGCAGTCCTGCATCCAGCAATAGTTTTGGCAATTTGTACGTGATATCGTAATCGTCGTCATCAAAATTGGGCAGGGAGTGGGTACGACCTACAAGCACAGGAATGTTGTGTGATTTTAACAGGTCGGCAATTTTATTGGCTCGGTATCCGCCAATGATCACCACATTCTTAACCCCCATGTCCTTGGACAACAAAACGGCATCTGTAATCTCCTTTTCACCATCGGCATGTATGTAAAGGCGTTGAGACCCATCAAATAGTCCTTGCATGGCTGCAAACGGTAGGTTTTTCTCTTTTCCGCCTGCTTTGCCATAAGCAATGGAGTTAAGAAAGAACATTTTTATGTCCTCCATCTCCTTGCCATACTCTTTATTGGGGATAAACCCTCTTTCTTCGCCCATCCACCATCGGCCTCTTCTAAAAAAGTTCGGCCAGTTCAAATGGATTCCATCATCTGTTTTAATGGAGGCGTCCTCCCAGTTCCATGCATCGAACTGAACAATGCTTGAAGTGCCGGAGATGGTCCCTCCCTGAGGGGTAACTTGTCCGATCAATACACCGTTTGGACGCATACTTTCCACTACTTGAGATTCTGCATTATAGGCAATTATGCTCCGTACGTGCGGAATCATTTCACCTATTTCATCTTGATCATCACTGGCCCTAACGGCATCGACCTCTACCAGTCCGAGTGATTTGGACGGAGCGATAAAGCCAGGGTATACGTGTTTGCCTTCGGCATTGATCATGGTGCCTATCGTGGGAACCATAAGATCGGAACCAATGGCGGTGATTTTACCATCTTTGAAAACTATGGTACAGTTTTCAATAACCTCTCCGTTGCCAATATGGGCCGTAGCACCGATTATGGCTATTTGTTCGGATTGAGGAGGAGCTGGGGTTTGCTGAGCGTTTAGCGACACTCCAAAAACAATTGCTATGATTAAAAATATTTTTTTCATGATTTACTTTTTAAAGGCTGTCACAGTGAAACTCTCTTTTCTTGTTCTGAACCGGAGTACGTGTTTTACCTCCATTATTTTTTTCGTTCAGCATCATTCCAATCAATTGGTTACGTTCCTTTTTGATGGAGTCCCTCATTTGCTTGTCTTTTTCAATATCAAAATAGACTTTACCTTGTATCAAGGTTTTTTCTGCCTTGGCATATACGGACAAGGGGTGGTCGCTCCAAAGTACAACATCAGCTTCTTTACCTTCGGCAATACTTCCTACACGATCATCCAAGTGAAGTAATTTTGCGGGGTTCAGGGTTACGGTTTTCCATGCTTCAATTTCGGACAACCCTCCATATTTTACTGCCTTTCCAGCTTCTTGGTTCAATCTTCTGGACATTTCGGCATCATCACTGTTTATGGCCACGGTAACACCTTGGCTCATCATTATGGCTGCATTGTGTGGTATGGCGTCTTTCACTTCGTACTTGTATGCCCACCAATCGCTGAACGTTCCGCCACCGGCACCGTGCTCTGCCATTTTATCAGCTACTTTGTAGCCTTCCAAAATGTGGGTGAAGGTGTTAACGCGGAAACCGAATTTCTCGGCCACTTTCATCATCATGTTGATTTCGCTCTGAACGTAGGAGTGGCAAGAGATGAATCGTTCCCCGTTCAAGATTTCTGCCAGGGTTTCCATTTCTTCATCATGGCGATAGGGTTGACCACTTTTTTTCTTTTCGTCATATTCTTTGGCGCGCTGAAAATAATCGGTGTACACCTGTTCAACTCCCATTCTGGTTTGTGGGAAACGGGAGTAACTGCCCCAATTGGATTGTTTTACGTTTTCCCCCAAGGCGAATTTTATGAACTTTGGTGAGTTTTCGAACACCATATTATCGGCACTTTCGCCCCATTTTAAACGTAGAATCGCAGATTGTCCGCCAATGGGGTTGGCAGAACCATGCAGCAATTGGGCAGTGGTCACTCCTCCGGCCAAATCGCGGTATATGGCTACATCTTTGGCATCGACTACATCTTCCATTCGGACTTCGGCAGAGGAATTTTGACCTCCTTCGTTTATGGCCAAGGCCGCAATATGGGTGTGTTCGTCGATAATACCGGCTGTAAGGTGCTTGCCTGTGGCATCCACAACGGTAGCTCCTCCGGCACGAAGCCCTTTACCTACCTTATCTATTTTACCATTTTTTACAAGTACATCGGTGTTTTCCAAAATTTCTTCCCCGGTCCAAACGGTTGCGTTTTGGAAAAGGATGTTCTCTTGCTTCGGTTTTTCTTTGTAACCATAACCTACATTTGGGGAGGTCATGGCTATCAATTGTGGTTTTTCTGCTGCTTCATTGCCCTTGGGTTTTTCTTCAAAGGGTGAAGTTTTTGTCAATGTGGCCATTGTTTCGTTCCCATTGGGATGTACAACGCTTCCTTTAATGGTTTGGGTGTTTGGCTCAATGTGGGCTACCATTCTGTAGGATCCCATATTGTCCTCACTAAAGGAAATGTTCACCCAATCCGAGGAATAATCAATTTTGGAATCTAAGGTTTCCTCCCCTTTTTTAATTTCCAAAGAAGGCTTGCTTGCACTACCGGTAATGGAAACCGTGTATGTGGTTCCTGAAACTGCGAGATTATAGTCTCCACGAATATCGACGATATCCATGTTTTCGATTACGTTTTTAGACCCTTGGACCCAGTTTTCGTAAAGGGTGGTTCCCTCGTCGAATATATCTCCGGAGGTAATCAGGAAATTGGCCTGACTACCGGCTTGCAATGAACCAATTTCGTTGGATTTGCCCAAAATCTGAGCGGGTACGGTGGTCAGCGCCTCGAGTGCCTTGGTCTTGGGTAGGCCGTAAGCAATGGCTTTCATTAGCTTCTCCTTTAATTCTTTTGGAGACTTAAGGCCATGCGTTGTAATGGAGAACTCTACACCCATATCGTTCAGAACCTTGGGGTTGGTAGGTGCTAAATTCCAATGTCTCATATCCTTTAGGGCAATGTACTTAGCTTCGAACGGGTCGGAAACATCAAAGGCATCCGGGAAATTTAGAGGAAGAATCAACTTGGCATTGGTAGCTTTGATTTCATCAATATATTCGTATTCGTCTCCACCGCCCAAGATAGTGTATTGAATTCCAAAGAGGTCCCCGATTTTGTCGGCCCGCAAAACGTTGCCCTGATCTCCGGCAGCATAGATTTGGGTCATTCCCTTATTGGCGATCAATGCTTCCAAGGAACGGTCTTTGGTATCTACATTTCCTTTGCTGTACCAATCCATGTCGTAATACAGTTGGCGCATCAATGCCATGGCTCCCATCAAAGAACCTGGGTAGGATTGTCTGGAGGCTTGACTTTTCTTAAAGGAGAAGTATTGTGCGGATCTATCGGAAAGAATTCGTTGCGCTTCGGACGCTTCGTCATTCAGTGCGACCAAAAGACCTGTGCCTCTTGCGATTCCATCTTCTATATGGGTGTTGATGGTTCCAAAACCAGCATCCCTCAATTCTTTGGCCTGTTTGGCATCGTACTTAAAGTTGTTTATGGCATCATTTTCTGGCATTATATGGTCGTTCCAGTAAAAACCTTCCCTGGACGGACCGTACTGTGCAGACCTGCCCCCACCGTTCGCCTTTTCTGGAAGCTTGACGCCAAATCCAGAAAATACATCGATAAATGACGGATAAATGGATTTTCCGCTCAAGTCCTCTATGACCGCATTTTTAGGAATCGTCACAGATTTTCCCACTTGTACTACTTTACCATTTTGAATCAGTAAAGTACCATTGTTGATGATTTGTGTGGGAGTAACGTAGATCTTGGCATTGGTAAATGCCATGTAATTGTTGTTTTTCTTTGCTTTAACACCGTCGTTAATTGGAAAGTAATCCTGTGCAAACAAAGAAACACTGCCCATGAAGAGAAACAGGGCTAAAATTTTAAGTTTCATAAGGTTAAAATTGAATTAGTCGGATTAAAGATAACCTTTGTAGGAGTACTCTACAAGTTTCAATCTTGCATGGAATGCTGTTTTTTATAATTGACCATAAGCCCAACGACCGAGTTGTAACTTTTTATACCCTCCTTTTGGTTGTTTACCTTTAAAAAAGTGTTGAACACGGATTTGAACAATGGCTCGAAGGGATTTTTATATTTTTCCCAGAATATGCGCAATTCATTAAAATTTTCCTTGACCCCAAGGTTAATGCTCGCCACAACTTCTTTGTATTTTTCTTCGTCTTTGTAATATAGATCGGATAAGCAGTAACCCAAAGCATGATTGTAAGCTGAATACTTGAAATAAGGGTCGTTACTGTGGGAAGTGACCAAAAAGCCTATAAAATTGGTGGCGTCCTCCGCTGAATATCCCAATTGGTGGCCAACTTCGTGACAACTAATTGTGGGCAGCCTAAATTTTGGGGTGGCTCCGTTCACTTGTGCCTCGTTGGTAAATGGATTTAAATATCCGCCGTAACCCATATATGTGAGGGGTATACTGTAAATGGACGATTTTAAACTCAAGTGTCTGTGTTTAAAATTGGGATACTGTTTTTCAAATTTGGTGTAAGCTTCTTCGGTTTTGGAAAAAATCTGTTTTTTGGTGTAGGGGATATGTACCGGTGAAATTGTATCCCCTGTTAACTCCATCTGGTAATGATTTGCTTTTTTTGCAATAAAATGGGTGAAATCGACCAATTCATCCACCGTATATTCGCGTTCTATTCCAAATTTATGGTCAATCGGTTGGCGATGATAGTTCATTCCCCATAAAAAATGAAAGGCAAAATAGACTATGGAAATCACCACCAAAATGTCCTTTAGAAAGAACAAAGGTTTCTTTTTGATGTGTTTCCAGTGTTTAAAAAGATATCTTACGGCCATAAATGTAAATACAGTGTACAGCAAATCTCCAAAAGAGAATGGAATCCAACCGAACAGCGTTCTCAGAGCAATGGAAATATACGGGTAGATTCCATTGCTGTAATATTCTTCAATAAACGACGGAAAGTTGCTCACCCATTTTACCAGCAGAATCTGTATCGGCAGGGCAATGGCAATTATGGTCTTTGTTTTTTGTCTCATCTAAAAATGAAGCAATATATGGCATAAAAAAGCCGCACGGAAAAGTACGGCTTTTTGATCAATATTTGAATGGTCTTATTTATTCTATACCGACCACCTCAATGTCGAAGACCAAAGTTGAGCCACCAGGGATGGGGCCATAGTCGTTGTCACCATATCCCAAATGTGGGGGGATGAACAAACGGAGCTTATCGCCGACCTTCATGGTCAACAATCCTTCACGGAAACCAGCGGCAAGCTGCGCGTCGGGACTGTAATCCATTGGGAAAGGTAGGTAGCCTCCCTGGTCTCTTCTGCCCGGGTTCAACTGGTTGAAATCCATTGCTATTTTTTCAATATTGGTATCGAACAATTCTCCATTGAACAACCACCCAGCATAATTGACCAATGCTTTTTGGCCTATTTTCGGTTGTTCCCCGTTACCTTCTACCAAGGTCAATATGCGCAGTCCGCTGGAGGTTTCTTCGGCTTCTTCGAATTGCTCCGCAAACTGAATGGCCAAATCTTCTTTCATTTTTATAAATGCAGCCTCGGCTTCTTTGGCTTCCTTGAAATAATCGGTCAAGACCTGAATGGCATCAAATTGTCTGGCTTCTTTCCCATTTCTAACAATTTCCACGTGGTTCATAACAACATCAGTGGTTGGTCTGTCACTTGCTCCGGTTTCCACATTGGCAATGCTGTCCACAACATCCATTCCTTTGACCACTTCGCCAAAAACGGTATGCTTGTTATCCAGCCATGGTGTTTCTTTATGGGTGATAAAAAACTGGCTACTGTTCGTTTTTGGCCCTCGGTTGGCCATGGATAGTATCCCTTTTTTGGAGTGGCGCAGGGAATCATTGAACTCATCTTTAAAAGTGTATCCAATATTTCCACTTCCGGTTCCGGTGGGATCACCACCTTGAATCATGAAATCTTTGATCACCCTGTGGAAAACTATACCGTCATAGAATTTTTTGTCCTTGTATTCATTATTGACATAGGGGTTTTTACCTTCTGCCAGGGATACAAAGTTGGCCACGGTTACCGGGGTTTTTTCAAACTCCAACTGAATAATAATATCTCCTTTGGTGGTTTGGATGTCGGCAAAGATACCATCGCCCAAATCGGCATATTTGCTCGATTTGCAACCTATGATCACTAGGAGGAACAGGGGGATGATGTAAATTAATTTCTTCATGGTCTATAAATTTAATTTAAACTGTCGTTAGCTATTATAATTGTGTGTAATTCCACTGATGATTTGAGGGGTGTTTTTGGACCTATAGCTTTATTGTCCCCCTGATACCCAAAGGCCATTGGTGATGGGAACAAGAACGTAACCTTTTCGTTGATCTTTAAAAGTTTTACCGCGTTTTGAAGTCCGGGAAACAATTGTTGCTTGTCTATTACATGGGAGGTTGGCCCAATATCGCTGGCCGAGTAAATGGTGTCGTTGTCGAGGGTCATTAAATTGTAGGAGAACAGAATCTGGTCTCCCGTTCTGGGTAAATAGGTGGCCGTATCGTTTTTGCTCTCATAATAATACCAAAACCCGTTGGGACTGGATACATACTCGTTGGCCGTGTCTTTGGCGATAATGGCCTGAATCGTTTTTTCTTCTTCTGCCAAGAGCTTTTTTGTACGCTCAATGGATTCTTTAAAGAAACTTCCGGATTTAACCTCGACCGGTCTTCTTGGTTCTGGGCCTTGGCACCCAACAAAGATGGCAACTACAAGTATGGTTAGGAAAATTCTCATGGGTTTAATTGGTCTTTATAACTTTTCAAAATTGTATTGAATTTGGATAAGGTTTCCTCCATGTTGGTTTCGCTCCTTCCGCCTGCGGCGTTGTTGTGGCCCCCTCCGTTAAAATGTTCTCTCGCAAATTCGTTTACGGAAAAGTCACCTACCGAACGGAAAGAAATTTTTATGATGCCCTCTTCCCGGTTTTCGATAAAAATCACGGCAAAAACAATACCTTCCAAAGTTAAGCCATAATTTACAAAGCCTTCGGTATCACCTTTTTTAAAATCGTGTTGGTCCAGTTCGTCTTGGGTCAAGGTAATGTAAGCGGTACGGTAATCGGGCAAAATCACCATATTGCTCAATGCAACGCCCAAAAGGTGCAAACGCGAAGGTGAATTGGTATCAAAAACTTCTTGGTGGATGGCCATATTGTCCGCCCCTTTATCTATAAGGTCAGCTACTACACGATGGGTTTTGCTGGATGTGGAACGGTACTTAAAAGAACCGGTGTCCGTCATTATGCCAGTATATAGATTAGTGGCTATATCTGCATCAATACCGTTGGTCTCCCCTAAAAAATCTATAAAGTTGTATACCATTTCGCAGGTAGAGCTCATGGTCACATCGGAATAGGTAACCTTGGCGTAATCGCTAGGTTGCTGGTGGTGATCGATCATAATAAAATCAGCAGTGGCCTCTTGCAGGGCCGATGCCATTTGTCCAACCCGGGAAAAGTCGTTAAAATCCAAGGTAAAAATTACGGAGGCATTTTCAATGGCTTCTTTGGCCTTTGGGTTTTCCCTTTCAAAATTGATGACTTCGTCGTTTCCCGGCATCCATTTTAAAAATTTTGGATAGTCGTTAGGGGAAACAACACGGACATTGTGTCCTTTGGTCTTTAAAAATCCGCTTAGCCCCAAGCACGATCCCATAGCGTCGCCATCTGGGTTTCTATGGGGTACGATTACGATGTTCTGAGGTTGGGAAAGAATGGATTTTACTGTCGTGATATCCGCTGAATTCATGCGGCCAAATATACAATAATATAATATAGAGGTAACTTGGTTAATGTGTATTTTTGATGGATTAAAATTACTTCATGAAACATTTTCAAATTTTAATGGCCGCGGTAATTCTTTTTGCATCCTGTAAAAAGAAGGAGGAAAAAAAGGTTGAAACCGAAGAAACCCCGACCATCGATTTTGTGGTTGCCTTTGGTTCTTGCAATATGTCACAAGAACCAAATCCTTTTTGGGACGATATTTTGGCAGAAAAACCAAATGTTTGGATCTGGGGCGGCGATATTGTGTACGCGGATACGGACGACGTAGACAGATTGAGAACTATATATGCCATGCAGGATACGGTTCCGGGATATGCAAAATTAAAAAAAGAGGTTCCTATAATCGGAACATGGGACGATCACGATTTTGGTCTAAACGATGGGGGTGCGGAGTTTGCCATAAAGGCAGAGAGTCAGCAAGTGTTTCTCGATTTTATGGGTGTGCCCAAAGAGAGTGAACGGAGAAACCGTGAGGGCGTATATGCGGCGCACGAATACGAGATAGAGGCTGGAAAAGTAAAAGTGATCGTATTGGATACCCGATATTTTAGAAGCGAACTGCTAAAAAGTGAAGATACCAATAAAAGGTACCGACCAACGATGGATTCCACGGCAACCGTACTGGGGAATGCACAATGGCAATGGCTGGAAAACGAGCTCAACGAATCCGATGCCGATTTTAACCTGATCATGTCCAGCATTCAGGTGCTTTCCGGCGAACATGGTTTCGAATCTTGGGGCAACTTTCCTTTGGAAGTTGAGAGATTGGAGAACATAATTGTACGGTCCGGCGCAAAGGGAGTTATCATTTTATCCGGAGATCGACATATTTCAGAATTCTCAAAAACCGCTGTTTCCGGACTTTCTTACCCATTGATAGATTTTACCAGTAGTGGACTTACACATTCCTATGCTAGCTTTGACGGAGAGCCGAACCAACATAGGGTAGGAGAGGTGGTTTCGGATAAAAGCTATGGAATCATCAACCTAAATATTAAAAAAATGGAGGCTGAGTTTAAGATTATGGGAGATAACGGGTCAGTGCTCCAAGAGTTAAAACAAAGCTATTGAGCCTTGTACCTTGGTCGAAAAAGTGTAAGTTTGCGCAAAATTTAAAAAATGACTGGAAATAGAACATTTACCATGATTAAGCCTGATGCCGTAGAAAATGGGTATATCGGGGCAATTTTGGATAAAATTACGGCTGCCGGATTTAAGATTGTGGCCATGAAGTACACACAATTGAGCAAAAGGGATGCCGAAATATTCTATGCCATCCACAAGGAGCGTCCATTTTTTGGAGAATTGGTGGAGTTTATGACAAGGGGTCCCATTGTGGCGGCCATTTTGGAAAAGGACAATGCGGTGGACGATTTCCGTGCTTTGATAGGGGTAACCAACCCAGAGGAAGCAGCGGAAGGAACCATCCGTAAACTGTACGCTGCCAGCATCGGAGAAAATGCTGTTCACGGTTCCGATAGTGATGAAAATGCCGCTATCGAAGGGGCTTTCCACTTTTCAGGAAGGGAAATCTACTAGTTTAAATACAACATTGATATAAAAAAAGCCACCTTTTTCAGGTGGCTTTTTTGTTTTTTCGTTGATTACCGTAAAACCAATTTTTTAACCAGCTCCTTTCCCATTTCCTCATTGATCATTTTAATGATCTTGCTCTTGCCCAAGCTCAATTCTTCCCGAAGTACGGAGGAGGAAAGAGAAACAAACAAAGTTTCATTTTTAAGCTCAACGGCAGTGGTGTAATTGTTTACCCCGTTTCCCATCAAGTTGGTCCATGCCTCCCTGGCGTTCACCTTATCCATTCCCTTTTGGAGCTTGTTCTCTTGGATAAACTCGTTCAGTGCTTCGCTGAGTGGAATATGTGAACTGTGTCTCTTGGCCATTATTGGGGAATTTTAATGGGTTCGAACCGTTTATATTTATAGGTAACGCCTTCTTGGTTGGTTACCGAAAACGAAAGGGAATCCAATTGTACCAGTTTTTCTTCCCACTCGCTCAAAGGGGTGGAATAGCGTAAAATTACTGATTCGTTGATGTTCGATATTTGAAAGCTTTCTACATCTTTTGTTGTGTCGTAGGTGCCATCAAATTGCGGTTTCATTTTTTTACGATATCCTTGGTCATCATTTACTTGGATGAAATCTATGTTCGGATTGATGCCATATTCCTTTACGGAACCATCGGGGAAAATTACTTCTGAAATTTCCCAATAGCCGTTCAAGTGGTGCAAATCCTCTTTGTTTATGGAAGAATCCGCACACGCCCAAAACATAATGATCAATACAATGGAAAGGATTCGTTTCATACTATCACAAGTTAAATATTTTATAGCTCTGATGAATATTTTTAACAATGCTTTCTGTTCTATCCGCATGGGTGTCGCTAATAAAAATCTGACCAAAATTGTCGTTTTTAACCAAGCCAACAATATGCGCTACGCGATTTTCGTCCAATTTGTCAAAAATATCATCCAATAATAGAATGGGGGTGGTGCCCGCCAATTGCTTTATAAAATGGAACTGTGCCAATTTTAAGGCGATCAAAAAAGACTTTTGTTGTCCCTGACTTCCAAATTTTTTGATGGGGTGACCGGCAATGGTGAAATTAAGATCGTCCTTGTGCACCCCGACCGAAGTGTATTGTAGTGCACGGTCTTTTTCAATATTACTTTCCAAAAGAGATAAAAGGGAGGTGTTGCTCAACTGACTTTCGTAGGCAAGATTTATTTGTTCGTCCTTTTCCGAGATATTTTGGTATTGCTCCTTAAAAATGGGCAGAAAAGAATTAATGAATTCAACCCTTTTTTGATGGATTTCCGTTCCCAAGGAATACAACTGTTCGTTGTAAATACTCAAGGTGTCCTGGTCGAACGTGCGGTTGGCAGCAAAGTATTTTAATAGCGAGTTTCGCTGTGATACAACTTTGTTGTACTTAATGAGGTTTTGCAGATACACTTTGTCCGATTGGGATATAACGCCATCCATAAACTTTCTTCTGGTGTCGCTCCCTTCTAAAATTAGGTCGCGATCCGATGGGGAAATTATTACAAGTGGTAAAAAACCTATATGTTCGGAGAACTTCTCATAAGGTTTGCCATTGCGCTTTATCACTTTTTTTGTGCCTTTTTTAAAGGAGCAGAGTATTTTTTCCGTTCTGCCGTTTTTCTCAAACTCACCTTCGACCACAAAAAAATCGGTATTGTGTTTTATGTTTTGGGTGGACACGGGATTAAAGTAGCTTTTCCCAAAACACAAGTGGTAAATTGCATCCAAAACATTGGTCTTTCCCACACCGTTATCGCCCACCAAACAATTGATCACAGGGTCGAAATCCAGTGTTTTGGAATCAAAATTTTTGTAATTGACTAAAGATAAATGTCTTAAAAACATAAAAAAATAGAGAAACAATTCGGAATTAAAAGGTGGCCCCTTAAAAAAGGGAATTCAAAAATAACGAATAAATTACCTTTTGGTTTTGGATAAAAACTTTATTTTTGCGCGACCAATTAAATGATGGATGGCAACATACAAGAAGAGAGGCTTTAAGCCAAAAAATAAGGAAGAGGAAGCTCAGATAGAAGAACACGACAGCACAACGGCCGAAGTTTTTAATACTTTGGACGAGAGCGCTTCCAAAACCGAAGCATGGGTTCAAAAGAACCAAAACTATATTTTGGGCGTAATTGGCGTAATTGCGGTGGGAGTTTTGGCCTACTTGGGTTACCATCAATTTATCCAGAACCCAAAAGAAGCGTCAGCAGCGAACGAGCTTTTTTATCCACAACAATATTTTGACCAGGCTTTGGCAAGTGAAACCGAGAAAGATTCGTTGTTCACCCTTGCACTGAACGGAGCACAAGGTAAATATGGTTTTTTGGATATTATCGAAGAGTATAGTGGTACCAAGGCCGCCAATCTTGCCAAATATTCGGCGGGCATGACCTACCTTAACCTTAAACAGTACGATCAAGCGGTTGCTCAATTGGAAGGTTTCTCTTCTGATGATGATATTATGGGCGCAATGGCCAAAGGGGGTATTGGAGATGCTTTTTCCCAGTTGAACCAGCAAGAAGACGCTTTGGATTATTACGAAAAAGCCATTGCACATAGCGATAACGAATTTACAGCACCAAGATTTTTGCACAAAGCGGGTATTGTTGCATTGGACTTGGGGGACAAAAGCAAAGCTTTGGAATATTTTGAGCGCATTAAAGAAGAATACCCGAACTCTCAAGAAGCCAATAACGTGGATGCCCTGATTGGATTGGCACAAAACTAAACCATGGCCACAGAGAACAAAAACTTGTCCGTTTACGATAAAAATAAAATCCCAAACGCGAAGGAACTTCGGTTTGGGATTGTTGTTTCTGAATGGAACGATGAAATTACCGAATCCCTTTACAAAGGGGCGGAAGAGGCTCTTTTGGATTGCGGTGCGCTTTCGGAAAATGTTATCCGTTGGAACGTACCCGGAAGTTTTGAGCTCACGTTCGGGTGCAAAAAAATGATCCAAACGGAAAAAGTGGATGCTATAGTTGCCATAGGTAGTGTTATCCGGGGGGAAACCAGTCATTTCGACTTTGTTTGCAGTGCTACCGCCCAAGGGATCAAAGATTTGAACGTAGCCTACGATGTTCCTGTAATTTTCTGCGTATTAACGGACGACAACATAGAGCAGTCCAGAGCTCGAAGTGGAGGAAAGCATGGGAACAAAGGGACCGAAGCTGCCATTGCCGCTATTCAGATGTCTGTTTTGGGCAAATAAATTCGCGCCGCTAGCACACTAATAACCTAAACATACAGGGTCTGTTAACATTTTTTGGGACTTACCGTCTACCCTTTTTTTCTAATTTGAGTACCTTTGAGATTACAGCGACAAGGATATCATGCGAAACCCTTTAAAACTTAGAAAAAACAAAAGCTTCGATTATACCCCTAGATATTACAAAGGGGAGGGGAATCCTTTTAAAATTGAGCACAGGTTGGATAAATTCCGGACTACGGCGCATTCCAACAAGGGTCTCAAGAATAAGTTTACCTCCGCAATGGACGATTTACAGAACGAAGGCGATAAGAATTTAAAGCTTCGATTTTGGGTCATTGTGGCCGTATTGGTGTTAGTGTTCCTGTTTATTATCGATTTTGACCTATCAATATTCCTAAACCCATAATGGCGGACATCATTAAACTTTTACCGGACCATGTTGCTAACCAAATAGCCGCAGGGGAGGTGGTTCAACGACCTGCCTCTGTTGTAAAGGAGCTTATGGAAAATGCCATTGATGCAGGGGCGACCGCGATAAAATTGATTATTAAGGACGGTGGTAAAACACTTATTCAAGTAGTGGATAACGGCGTGGGAATGACCGAAACCGACGCTCGATTGTCCTTTGAGCGGCATGCAACTTCCAAAATATCCTCGGCCCAGGACTTGTTCAATTTGCAGACCAAAGGGTTTCGGGGTGAAGCCTTGGCATCCATAGCGGCAATTGCACATGTGGATATGCAAACAAGGACCAATGTCAACGAAATCGGGACACAAATAAAAATTGAAGGCAGTAAAATAGTGTCCCAAGATGTGGTCGCAACTCCAAAGGGAACCTCTATTTCCGTTAAAAACCTGTTTTTTAATATTCCCGCCAGGCGTAATTTTTTAAAATCCAACCAGGTCGAACTCCGGCATATAACGGATGAATTCCAACGTGTGGCCATGGTTCATCCGAATATCGAGTTCCATTTTTATAATAATGGTTCTGAAATCTTTAATCTTCCCATTACAAAGCCCCGACAACGTATAGTACATATTTTTGGCAGTAAAATGGAAAATCGATTAGTGCCAGTAAACGAGGAGACCGAAGTGGTTAAAGTTTCCGGCTTTATCTGTAAGCCCGAATTTGCCAAAAAAAGTAGGGGGGAACAGTTCTTTTTTGCCAACAACCGATTTATTAAGAGCCCTTATTTGCACCATGCCGTAGTGGCAGCTTTCGAAGGTTTGATCAAATCCGACACTTATCCCGGCTACTTTTTGTATTTGGATGTTGATCCATCTTCTATCGACATCAACATACACCCCACTAAAACAGAGGTAAAGTTTGATGATGAGAATACGCTGTATGCCATTTTACGGTCTACCATAAAGCATAGCTTAGGGCAATTTAATGTGGCACCAGTTTTGGATTTTGATCACGACCCAAACTTGGATACCCCTTATTCCTACAAAGAAAAGGGCGCTATAATCCCAAAAGTAACCGTGGATGCCGCATTTAATCCTTTTGAAGAAACTGCGACACAAAGAAGTAATGGGGGCGGAAGTTTTCGAAAACAGAGTGCCAAAGGTTGGGAAGACCTCTACGAAGGGCTTGGTCATCAGAGCGATCAAAATACCTTTAGCAGTATTGTGATCGAATCCGAAAGTGAAGAACAGGGAACCTTATATTCCAGTGAAGAGGTTGAGGAGCATTTGGCCAGCACCTTTCAATTGAGAAGGAAATATGTAGTGAGCACGGTGAAATCGGGGATGCTGGTAATTCATCAAAATAGAGCGCACGAGCGTGTTCTTTTTGAAAAGTTTTTAGGCGAGATCACGGTAAAAGAAGGTGTAAGCCAACAATTGTTGTTTCCATTGGAACTAACGTTCAATCAACAAGAATTAACGGTGCTCAAAGAAATTCATGAAAGCCTGACAAACATTGGTTTTGCTTTTCAAAGTTTGGACGAGGAAACTGTAAAAGTGACAGGCGTGCCCATGATGGTTCCCGAAAGTGGAATTGGCACGGTATTGGACCGTTTGATTGCGGATTATACGGAAGGTTTTGCTGATGGTTCCATTTCGCAGGCAGAGATGTTGGCCAAGGCACTGAGCAGGAACTTGGCCGTTAAAACAGGGAATGTTTTGGACCAAGAATCGCAATTAATGTTGGTGAACAATCTTTTTGCATGCAAGGAACCAACTTTGAGTCCTTTTCAAAAAATAACATATACCATTATCTCCGAAGGGGATATTGATAAAAAATTCAATTAGATGGGTAGACTTACCGAAGCAGTAAAACATATTTTGATCATTAACGTGATCATGTTTTTTGCTACATCCTTATATGGGGACCAAATGTACCAATGGATGTCGCTCTGGTTTCCAAAAAATCCAAATTTTGAATGGTGGCAAGTGGTTACCCATATGTTTATGCACGGTAACCTAATGCATATTTTGTTCAATATGTATGCCCTGTGGGCCTTTGGAACGCCCCTGGAGCAGATATGGGGAAAAAACAAATTTCTCTTTTTCTACTTTTCGGCCGGTTTGGGATCGGCAGCATTGCATACAGGTGTCAATTACTACCTTTTTACCGAAGGAATGAATGCTTTGGAAGGTGCAGGTATTGCCAGAGCTCAGATTTTGGATATTTTGGCCAATGGTCAATATAGCCCTAGTTGGTACGATATTGCAGGGAAAAGTACCATTGATAGCATGTTAACGGCCTTTAACACCCCAGCAGTGGGTGCATCCGGGGCAATTTATGGTATTTTGGTGGCCTTTGCCTTTATGTATTCGGAAGCCAAACTGATGCTCATTTTTTTGCCCGTGCCGATAAAGGCAAAATATTTTGTTCCGATATTGATCGCTGTGGACTTGATTTTTGGTATTGGCAACGTGAACACTGGAGTGGCCCATTTCGCCCATATCGGTGGAGCATTGATAGGATTTTTAATGATGTGGTACTGGAAAAAGAACCAATTTAACAATAATCGTTGGGATTGATTTATGATGAACGGAGGACTTAGATATCAGTTCGCTAGACTGAACATAGCAGAAAAACTGATTGCCATCAACATACTTATTTTTATTGTTGATGGACTTTCGGGAGCATTGTTCGGCAAAACGTTTTCGCACTGGTTTCATTTGCCCAAGGATTTTTTTGAGTTTTTGGTGCAACCCTGGTCCTTGGTGACCTACTCTTTTTTTCATGCCGGCTTGGGACATATTTTTTGGAATATGATCGTGCTATATTTTGCCAGCAGAATATTTCTGAATCTTTTTGATGCACAAAGATTTATCAATGTGTATTTTTTAGGGTTAATGTTGGGCGGCATGCTATTTCTATTAAGCTACAACGTTTTTCCGACCTTGATCAACTCCAACACGGCTTTGATCGGTGCCTCCGCCGGTGTGAACGCTGTTTTGATCTTTGTGTGCGCCTATTTGCCCAACCAGGAGGTTCGTCTAATTTTCTTTAATATCAAATTATGGTATATCGGCGCGGCTTTGGTGATCAAGGATTTGGTGCTGATCGGAATGGGAGAGAATATTGGCGGGGGAATGGCCCACTTGGGCGGTGCATTTTTAGGCTATATGTATGCACGACAGTTATATAAAGGTAATGATATTGGTGCTGGTTTTTCCAAATTTAGACAGTCTATCATGGACCTTTTTAAGCCAAAAGAAAAAAAGGCTCCGTTAAAAACGGTCTACAAGAAAAAATCGGCGTCTCAGAATTCGGAGGCATACAATAAACAAGCTAAACAACGGAAAATTGATACGATTTTGGATAAAATCAGTAAATCGGGTTATGAGAGCCTATCCAAAGAAGAAAAGGATTTTTTATTTAAAGCCGGTAAAGAGGATTAAATTGTGAAAAAATCGGCCTCCATATTAGTCAAGGCGGTTTTTTCGGTCAACTTACTTGTTGCACTGTTGCTAATAATCACTGGAGTTATATCTTTTGTGCCTTTTAAGCTTGTCTCGCCAATTGCTGTATTAAGTTTGTTCGTACCCTTTCTTTTTATATTTAATACATTCTTCCTTTTTTTATGGCTGTTGAGGTTAAATAAGCGGTTTTGGCTTTCCGCAATAGCTATATTGGTGAGTTATGTTTTGCTAGGTCCCTTTTATGGTTTTGAAGACTCCGATCAAATTGAAGAAAAACCGTCTGACTTAAAGATCATGTCATATAATGCTTGGGGATTCAACAAGAATGGGTGGATAAAAAAGCCAGGGATAGGAGATAGTATTGTAGAGTTTATAACAACACAAAACCCTGATATTGTATGTATACAGGAGCACAATAGAATACGCCATCGACAATTAACGCAGTACGCCTATCGTAGTGAGACTCCTTACTCAGAACCAAGAACTATACAGGCTATATTTTCTAAATACCCGATCGTAAACAATGGCTCCTTAAATCTGCCTGGAACCATAAACAACATTATTTATGCAGATATTGCGTTGAACAACGATACTGTGAGGGTTTATAATGTGCATTTACAGTCTTTTAGTATAGTACCCAGCGCAGATAATTTTTCCGATGGGGAAAAGTCTGAGCGTACCTACCATAGATTGGTCGATACATTCTCAAAACAATTGGAACAAGCTAAAATATTTGAAGAACATTTGAGAAAAAGTCCTTACGCCAATATTTTATGCGGGGATTTTAATAATACACAGTTTTCCAACGTCTATAAAATAGTGAAAGGAAATCTTCAGGATTCTTTCTTGGAAAGCGGAAGTGGTTTTGGTCGGACCTACGATTTATGGAAACTCCCACTGCGTATCGATTATATATTGGCAGACCCTGATTTTGAGGTTGTTTCACATCAAAATTTTGATGTGAAATTATCCGATCACTATCCGGTTATGGCCACCTTGCGCTTAAAGCCTTCACATGAGTAGGCAATCTGTTATATCAGCAATAATATGAAGGAGCAGGGCAAGGCCCAAGAGTCTGGTCGTTTTAAAAAAAGGCAAAAGGCTGTACACTAAAACGGCCCAAACACTATGTAACGGGTGGAAACCTATGCTGCAACGATCGGGGTCAAAAAGAGGGGTGGCCAACAAGTGGTCCAAATCAATTACAATACCGGCCAAAAGTATTAAAGCAACCTTTATTTTGTTGTCTTTAAAAAAATAAAGAGCAATAAGGATTGGGACCAAAAAATGTATTCCGTAGTGGATAATGTGCCTAAGCATGTGGGTTAAGATCTAAAGGGAAACTTTTTAGATAACTCAGGGTATTGGTACCTTCGTTGAACAAAAGGTCCAGCACACTCAAATTGGGGATAAAATCATGGCGTTCCTCAAATACTTGTGTGTATGTTTCCATCTTCCATACCTGTTCTTTTTTGGCATTGACCAAAAAACGGGCATCTATTAGGTTTTTAGGCGCCGTTTGGTATCGATCTGTTGTTTCGTTCGGCACTTTGATTCCGATACAGTCCGCAATACAAGAAATCGTCTTTTGGTTGAAACGGAAAAGTGATTCGTCGGGTCCGGTAAAGAGTGTTTTTAGGTCATCTTCATAAAACTCGAAAAACGGAGAGGTGCGATAGGCTGTCTCCAAGGTGCGCCAATGCTCCTTTTTCCAATTGTAGCTGTTTTCCATAACAACATCGGCATATTTTTGACGCCCTTCTTTACCCCCAACGTGTTTAATTGGGATATTGAGCATGTGTTTGCCCTTGTCCGTGGAAATATAGCAGCGATTTCTATACGTCTGTTTTTGAAAATTGTCGTGCGCTTCCCAAACAACTTCATATTGAGCAATAGCTGCAAAGGTGGCAATACTCGGAAAATAAGAAGGGTGCAACAGAATTTTCAAGAACAACAATATTAAATATTAGCTATGCTTTTTTCTTCTTTTTCTTTCTAAAGAAATCAAATACGAACCAACCTGCCAAAAGGGCAATAAAGTACCAAAAATAGGATACGGGTTCTCCACTACCTCCAACTGTGGTAAATACTCGCTCCCAGCGAATCCTCCAATTGGAAATACCTTGCCTAAAGTTATCAAAGCTCATCCAAAGGAATACGGGTTTGCCAACAATATGGTCTTCGGGCACATACCCCCAAGTCCTGCTGTCTTCGGAGTGGTCGCGATTGTCGCCCATCATCCAATAATAATCTTGCTTAAAGGTGTAGCTATCGGCTTCCTCGCCATTGATCAATACTTTGTTGCCGGTAACCTTGACATCGTTGTGTTCATAATCGCGAATAATTTTTTTGTACAACGGAATGGTTTTGGAATTGATTTCTACCGTTGTACCGGCCTTGGGTATGTAAATTGGTCCAAAATTGTCGTTGTTCCAAGGATATAAATTAGGCTTTTGCGGAAATGTATTGCCACCGTACATGCCCTTAGGGTCGTTTGTTTGAACAACAGAATCAATGGCGGGATTGTTTCTTAACTCAGTAACCATGTCACTGGTTAAATTCGCCATACGTGAGCGTGGTTTTTGTTCCGACAGCGAAATCCTAAATTGCCGGATAACCTCTGTGGGTATCCCATTCTCGCTTGTGTAAAGTTCTATTTTTCCATCGTTACCTGTTTTTGCCCCGGATACGTATGGTACAAGTGCATTGTACTGTGCTTCGTTGAGGTTGGTGGCAATGTATGTTCGTAGGTAATCCGAGGCATCTACCTCTTCCAAATATCTACTGGACACCCCATTTTTGGCATAAACATCATAAACGTACATAGGTTTTGCCCTGTCCGATAACTGTAATTGCTCTCCGTTAATGTAAACATACCCGCCAATTACCTCTAACGAATCACCTGGTGTTCCAACACATCGTTTTACATAGTTGGATTTTTTATCGATGGGTTTTATAACTGCCTTTTGAGCTTTAAAGAATTGGTACAGGGTGTCCGCGGGCAAACTGAAAACCACAATATCGTTCTTCTTGACCTTTTCAAAACCGGGCAATCGCATGTAGGGCAATTGCAGTTTGTTTATCCAAGAGGTTTTGTGGGTTTCTGGATTTACATCCGCCAAATACGATCTGGTTTTTAGCACTGGCAGCGTATCGTGTACCATGGGTGCGGCCAGCGTGGTCATGGGTACTCTTGCGCCGTAATGAAACTTACTTACAAATAAGAAATCTCCCACTCGCAAAGTACGTTCCAAAGACCCTGTTGGAATTACGTATGGTTGTATAAAATAGGTGTGCACAAATGTGGCGGCAACTATGGCAAACACTATGGAGCTTACCCACTCGCCCAAACCTGTTTTAGGCTTTAAGCTACGGTCTTCGATATACTGTACATCTTCTGCATAGTTGATATAGTACGTATAAAAACCAAGGGTTAGAATCACCAACCAAGTATCTACAAGAGAGTTTTTGCCAAAACTTCTAATGGTTTCGACCCACACTACTGGGAACATCAATAAATTGATAATGGGTATGAACAGTAATAGAACCCACCACCAAGGTCTGTTTATTATTTTCATTAAAACTATACCATTGTAGATGGGAACGGCGGCTTCCCAAGGTTTTCTACCTGCTTTAACGTATAGTTTCCATGTTCCCAAAAAATGGATGACCTGAATAATCAAGATAAAAATGATCCACTGTGTACCGTCCATATAAAAATATTTCTTTGTTAGACCTTTGGTCTATATTTCTGTTACGTTTTTTAGCTTAGGTTTAACACATCCTTCATCGTAAATACGCCTTCTTTTCCTTGAATCCATTCCGATGCAATAACAGCACCCAGTGCAAAACCTTCCCTATTGTGCGCTTCGTGCTTTATTTGAATAGTATCCACCGCACTACCGTAGCTTATGGTGTGGGTGCCGGGAACCATGCCTTCTCGAATTGATTTTATGGGAACAATGTGGTCTCCGGATTCATTCAACTTCCATTTGTTGTAAGTTGAATTTGAAATAATCCCCTCTGCAAGAGTAATTGCCGTGCCACTGGGGGCATCCAACTTTTGGGTATGATGGATCTCTTCCATGGAAACCCTGTACTGATCTAATCCGGCCATCATTTGGGCCAGTTTCTTGTTAAGTTCAAAAAAAATATTAACTCCCAAACTAAAATTGGAAGCATAGATAAAGGCGCTCTGATTGGCATTGCAAATCTCGATGGCATCTTCGTATTTTTCCAACCAACCGGTTGTGCCACTAATTACGGGCACTTTGTGCTCAAAACAACGGGTTATGTTCTCAAAAGCTGTTTCCGGCGTGCTAAAATCTATAGCAACATCGAATGCGGAATAATCAACTTCCTGCGAGCTATCGTTTATTTTTGCGGTTATGGTATGACCTCTATCCTGAGCAATTTGCTCGATTTTTTTTCCCATTTTACCATATCCGAACAGACCAATATTCATCAAACTAAAATTTTATGACCATAGCCATTCCATAGTTTGGCTTATTGGTAAAAGGATTAATTTCTATGTAGGGGTTAAAATCCACTGCAAGGTCATCGCTTACATTGTATTGTTTAAGGTGGGAATCCACATTGGCATCGATAATATTAAGGGCGTATAGTGCAATGCTGATCACCAAGGCCAAATCCCTGTCTCTTTGGCTACTTTCCTGAGCTTCTTGCAATGCTTCGTCAGAAATGATGGGGGTTCCATCTTCTCTGGAGAACTCATCATCGGTGAAGCCGGCAAGTCTTCTTTTAAAGGCATTTCTTGCCCTGCGATATTCTGTATTATTGAAGGAATACACATAGATACTGGTTCCCAGAGCTCCCCAAACTATTGGAGCTTTCCAATACCGTTTGTTGTATATCTGCCCCAAACCTGGAAGAATGGCAGAATAGAATGCGGCTTTACTAGGTGCCAATGGGTTGATGTTCTCTTTTTTTGTAACTTCTTCAAAAGTAACACCCTCTCCCTCCATTTTTTGGGTAAGGGAATCGGTATCTTGAGTTTTTTTCGTCCGTTCAGTTTTTTCTTCTTCTTGAGAAAAGCTGGACTGAAACATCAAAAAGGCAAAGAGCAATAAAAGGAGGTTTTTATTCACCTGTCAATAATTTTTTGATGCGCTGGAATTCTTCTTCGGAATGAAATGGTATCACAATCTTTCCTTTTCCGTTCTTCGAGGCGGTGATATCCACTTTGGTGGCCAACCGGTTCTTGATGGAATCCAAACTTTCGGAAACAAACCCGGGTACGTTCTGCGAACTTTTTTTGCTCTCGGATGCAGCGGCTTTTGGGTTTTTGTGCGATTTAACCAATTGTTCCGTAGCTCTAACGGAAAGGCCGTCCGATACAATTTTTTCGTAGATCGCTATCTGTTCCTTTTTCTTGTCGATATTGATCAATGCCCTACCATGCCCCATGCTTATAAACCCATCTCTCATACCCGTTTGGATAATGGGGTCGAGTTTTAACAATCGTAGATAGTTGGTAATGGTGGAACGTTTTTTGCCCACACGATCGCTCAATTTTTCTTGGGTGATTTCTATTTCATCAATCAACCTTTGGTAGGAGAGCGCGATTTCGATAGGGTCAAGATCCTGTCTTTGGATGTTTTCCACCAAGGCCATCTCTAAGGATTCCTGATCGTTGGCGATGCGGATGTAGGCGGGAATAGTTTCCAATCCTACCAATTTTGAAGCACGGAACCTACGTTCCCCGGAAACCAGTTGGAACTTGTTAAAGTCCAGTTTTCTAACGGTTATGGGTTGTATAATGCCCAACTCACGTATGGAACTGGCCAGTTCTTCGAGTGCTTCGTCGTTAAAATTGGAACGAGGTTGAAAAGGATTTACTTCTATGGAATTTACATCCAGTTCCACTACATTGCCGATTACCTGATCCGCATTTTTGTCCGACACGGACTTAATATCGTTGTCCGGGTCTTTTAAAAGGGCGGACAGGCCTCTTCCCAAAGCCTGTTTTTTTGTTGCTTTCGCCATTTAAACTTTCTCCTTGTTTTTTTTCAAAATTTCGTTGGCCAAGTTAAGGTAATTGGACGCTCCTTTGCTACTGGCGTCATATTTTATGATGCTCTCCCCGTAACTTGGAGCTTCACTGAGCCTAACGTTTCTTTGGATAATGGTATCGAAGACCATATCCGCAAAGTGTTTTTTTACTTCTTCAACAACTTGGTTGGACAGTCGTAACCTGGAATCGTACATGGTCAAGAGCATGCCCTCGATGTCCAAATCGTTGTTGTGTATTTTTTGGACGCTCTTTACTGTGTTCAATAGTTTGCCAAGACCTTCCAAGGCAAAATACTCACATTGTATAGGAATCATTACGGAGTCTGCAGCCGTAAGTGCGTTCAAGGTCAATAGGCCTAGTGAGGGGGCGCAATCAATCAATACAAAATCGTACTTATCGCCCAGATTTTTCAAGGCTTCTTTGAGCATGTATTCCCGATTGTCCTTGTCCACCAATTCAATCTCGATGGCAACCAAATCAATATGTGCAGGTACCAAATCTACATTCGGGGAATCTGTAGGTATGGTCACTTCTTCAACACTCATGGTGTGTTCCAAAAGCTGATAGGTTCCTTTTTCTACAGAATCCACGTCAACACCTAAACCAGATGTTGCATTGGCTTGGGGGTCGGCATCAATAAGTAATACCTTTTTTTCCAATACACCAAGGGAGGCCGCAAGGTTTACCGTAGTGGTAGTTTTGCCTACACCACCCTTTTGGTTTGCAATTGCAATAATCTTGCCCATTTCATAGTAAGTTAGGGGCTAAAAATACGATTATTTAGGATGCAATAAAATGTAATTTGTTAACAGTGGGTGAATAAACCCGGTATTCTGCGTTAAAGTACGTTAAACTTGTGATTGGTAGAGTCTTAAAGTTTTAGTTCATTAAAATATTCAGCATCTCTGTGGCGGCATCGGCTATTTTGGTCCCTGGACCAAAAACGGCAACGGCACCATTTGTTAATAAATGGTCGTAATCTTGCTTTGGGATCACCCCCCCCACGATTACCATAATATCCTCACGCCCATATTTTCTCAATTCCTTTACTACCTCTGGAACCAAGGTCTTGTGTCCTCCGGCCAAGGAAGAAATTCCTAAGATATGCACATCGTTTTCTACGGCTTGTTTGGCTACTTCGGCCGGGGTTTGGAACAATGGTCCTATATCTACATCAAAACCAAGGTCGGCATATCCTGTAGCGACAACTTTGGCTCCACGGTCGTGACCGTCTTGACCCATTTTTGCAACCATAATACGAGGTCTCCGGCCTTCTTGTTCAGCAAAGCTGTCTGCCAGTTTTCGAGCCTTCTCAAAGCTCGCGTCGTTTTTAATTTCTTTGGAATACACTCCGGTAAAAGATTGAATTTTAGCTCTGTATCGTCCAAATGCACTCTCCATGGCATCGCTGATTTCACCGAGGGTTGCACGTAATTTGGCTGCTTCTACTGCTAAAGCTAGCAAATTTCCGCGGTCCGAATCGTTGTTCATGGCTTTTTTCGATGCAATTCGAATTGCATCGAGCGCTTTTTCTACAGCTTTTGAGTCCCTTTTGTTTCGAATTTCGTCAAGACGCGCCATTTGTTGTTTTCTCACCTTGGCATTGTCCACCTCCAAAATTTGAAGGTCGTCCTCATTTTCCAAGCGGTATTTGTTCACTCCTACAATAACATCTTGTCCACTGTCGATACGAGCTTGTTTTTTGGCTGCGGCCTCTTCAATACGCATTTTTGGGATACCTTTTTCAATGGCTTTTGTCATGCCGCCCAATTTTTCTACTTCTTGGATCAATTCCCATGCGTTTTCGGCAATTTCTTGGGTGAGTTGTTCCACTTTATGGCTCCCGGCCCAAGGGTCAACGGTTTTAGTGATGTGTGTTTCTTGCTGAAGATATATTTGTGTGTTTCGAGCAATCCGTGCAGAAAAATCGGTTGGCAGTGCTATGGCTTCGTCCAAGGCATTTGTGTGAAGACTTTGTGTGCCCCCAAATGCTGCCGCCATGGCTTCGATCGTAGTTCTTGCGACATTGTTGAATGGATCTTGCTCCGTTAAGCTCCAGCCACTGGTCTGACTGTGTGTTCGGAGCATGGATGATTTTGGGTTGGTCGGGTTGAACTGTTCGACCAATTTGGCCCAGAGCATCCTACCTGCCCTCATTTTGGCAATTTCGGAGAAATGATTCATTCCGATCCCCCAGAAAAATGATAGGCGAGGAGCGAACTCATCAATTTTTAGTCCTGCCTTTATCCCGGTTCTAATATATTCTACCCCATCGGCCAAGGTGTAGGCCAATTCCATAGCAGCAGGAGCTCCTGCTTCGTGCATATGGTACCCGGAAATACTGATACTGTTGAATCGAGGCATGTGTTTGCTGGTAAACTCAAAAATATCCGCCACAATCTGCATGGATGGCGAGGGAGGGTAAATGTATGTATTCCGAACCATGAATTCTTTCAAAATATCATTTTGGATGGTCCCGGAAAGTTGCTCCATGGGCACTCCTTGCTCCAACCCTGCTACAATGTAAAAGGCCATAATGGGAATTACGGCCCCGTTCATGGTCATGGAAACCGACATTTTATCCAAAGGTATCCCGTTGAACAGGATTTTCATATCCTCGATAGAATCTATGGCAACTCCCGCTTTGCCCACATCGCCAACAACACGATCATTGTCCGAATCGTATCCACGGTGGGTGGGTAGGTCAAAAGCAACTGAAAGGCCTTTTTGTCCTGCCTCTAAATTCCTTCGGTAAAAGGCGTTGCTTTCCTCGGCTGTTGAAAACCCGGCATACTGGCGAATGGTCCATGGTCTGCGCACATACATGGTAGAGTAGGGGCCACGCAAGAAAGGGGCAATGCCCGCGGCAAAATTTTCGTGTCCGTTTTTTTGGGTCTCGACTGCACTCGACCTGACAGATAGTTCCAGATGTTGAAGGTCTTTTCTACTCATCGTTCAATCTTTTTTGTTCGGTGGCTTCGGCCAATCGTTTTTCAATAATGGGCTCGATAATGGTTTTGCGCGCTTTGGTTTTTACAAAGGGATAGAGTTCAAGGTCGTCTTTCATCCTATCTTGCGGGTTCTGGTATTTATTGGTGCCTAGGGAAACGATCTTTCCTGCATTAAATAGTTGCTGTTCTTTTTCGGCACTCTCCTTTATTTTTTGTTGGATGTTGCCCTTTTTTAAGTTTTCCCAAAAACCTCCGGATTTTTCAACCTGTTTAAAAAGTGAAAGGGCCTTTTCCGCCAATTGATGAGTTACCGATTCTATATAATAGGCACCGTCCGTGAATTGGGCTGCATCGGAGAAATACCCTTCTTCTTTTAAAAGTAGCAATTGGTTGCGGGCTATGCGTTCTCCAAATGCATTGTCCTTATGGTATATGGCATCGTATGCCGAATTGGAAACCGTGTCGGCGCCCCCCAAAACGGCGGACATGCTTTCGGATGTGGTCCGCAGCATGTTTACGTTGTAATCGTAGAGTGTTTTATTACGTTTGGAGGGTTGGGCCATAATATGGCACTCACCGGAAATTCCATATTCCGAAGCCAAGGAGTTCCAAAGCCACCGAAGTGCTTTTATTTTGGCTATTTCAAAAAAATAATTACTGCCCACCGCAACTTTAAATGTAATGGGGAGATGTGCCTCGATTTTTTTGGAATTGATAAAATGGTCGAGGTATTCGTTGGCATGGGCCAAGCCGTAGGCCAATTGCTGGACCATATTTGCTCCAGCATTTTGATAAAGCGATAGATCTACTCCTATTAAGGAGATGTCCGAAGTGCCCAATGACACCAATTCGGTAAAAATATCGTGGTCTTTTTCCAAATTGTAGAACCAGTTGCCTTCTTTGGCCAAATTGCCGATAATGTCTATGTTCAGATAAGCCTTAGCCTTTTCTTTAGATAGGAGAGAGACTAGCTTTTTTGTAGGTTCCAGGGCTAAAAACTCGAAATTGAAATAAAGTACCACTCCGGTCTTGTCGATGCCAGATAGCAATTTTTCAAAATCGATGGATTCCTCTGGTATGGTAAATACAAGGCTCTCCACTCCTTTTTTCAAAATTTCCAGAGCTTTGGAATTGGCTTTGATAGGGTCTGCGACATAAATGGCTTGCCCAATGTGCCATTTGTGGTCGTTGGGCATCGAATAGGAGTGAATGTCCTTTAGATCATCTTGGTTGTAAAATGGTTTTACATTGATGCCTTCCAAAGATTCCCAGACCAATGCTTCGTTGTAATCTGCGCCTTTAAGGTCTACCTGTATTTTTTGTTTCCATTCTTTGGTGGAGACTTCGGGAAATTCTTGAAATAAGTTAGTGTCGCTCATTTTTGTTTAGTCTTTAAGCTGTCTTCATATTCGATAAGGAATATTTCTTCGTTGTCCTTTTTCATAAAATATTTTTCTCGGGCCAACTTCTCCAATTCTTTATCGTCGGACATTTTTTTTAAGATTTCCTTGTCCTTCTCAATTTCAGTTTCCAGAAATTCTTTTTCTTTTTCGAGCTTGTCTATTTCATTTTCCAGCTCCAAATGGATCAACAAGGAATTGGTATCAAAAAAGGCCATCCAGATCACGAATATGGTCAATACCAAAATATAGGTATTGGTCATAATTTTGAACCACTTCTTTTTTTTCAATTCCCTTAACCCCATACCTATACAAGTTTATTGTTGATTATGGTTCTAACAATATCCACGGCTACGGTATTATAGTGGTTGTTCGGGATAATTATGTCCGCAAACTCCTTGGATGGTTCAATAAATTGAAGGTGCATGGGTTTAACAGCGGTTTGGTACCTTGTTAGAACCTTGTCCAAATCATGTCCCCGTTCGCGGGTGTCCCTTTGTAACCGTCTGATCAAACGTTCATCCGAATCGGCATGCACATAGATTTTAATGTCGAACATTTCCCTTAATTTGGGGTTGCTCAGAACTAAAATACCTTCCACGATCATAACTTTGCGGGGGTGTGTGGTAATGGTTTCCTTCATCCGGGTTTCTTCCACGAACGAATAAATGGGGGTTTCTATGGACTTTCCCTGTCTTAATAGTTCTATGTGCTCGATCAGCAAATCAAAATCTATGGAGTTGGGGTGGTCAAAATTTACCTTCGCTCTTTCTTCTTTGCTTAAATGGGAAAGATCGTTATAATAGGAATCTTGGGATATTATACCCACTTCATCTTGGGGCAATTGCTCCACGATCTGGTTTACAACCGTTGTTTTTCCGCACCCTGTGCCCCCTGCTATCCCTAAGATCAACATAGTTTAAAATTTGTCGTCAAAAATAAACAAATGATTTTGTTCCCAACTATCCCAGTATACTGCATAATTAATGATTACAATAAAAACAATTAATGATGATTGTCATAATTTATCCTGCTTATTAGGTATAGCTTTACATGGTTTTTTATTCATTAACCTTTATATTTATCAAGCTAACCAATGGAAACCTTTTTTATGGACAATATATACTCTGTTAAAGTAGGGGATGGCTTCGACTTTAAACTCTCCACCGACACTATATCTTCGTTAGATCTGATCAAAACCGGTAACGGCACCTTTCATTTATTAAAGGAGGGTAGGTCGTACCATGTAAAGATCTTGGAGACCGATTTTAACAATGGCGTTTATACCATTAGTGTCGATGGAAGCGAACATCGGGCCACCATACAAACTCCTCTGGACGAACTCATAGAAAAAATGGGCTTTGCCACCAATGGCGGTAAAAACATAGACTCCATTGCTGCCCCCATGCCGGGACTGATTTTGGATATTTTGGTAAAGGAAGGCCAAGAAGTATCCGAAGAGGACCAATTGGTAATTTTGGAAGCCATGAAAATGGAAAATATAATTACCTCACCACGTAATGGTGTGATAAAAAAAATTGGCGTGTCGCAAGGTGATGCCGTTGAAAAGAAACAATTGTTGATAGAATTTCAATAAAACATCATGAGAAAAATATTAGTGGCCAATCGTGGCGAAATTGCAGTTCGTGTAATGAGGACCGCAAAAAAAATGGGCATAAAGACCGTAGCTGTTTTCTCGGAAGTAGATCGCAATGCACCGCATGTCCAATTTGCGGATGAGGCGGTTTGTATTGGTGAGGCACCATCCAACCAATCTTATTTACGAGGTGACAAAATAATTGAGGTGGCCAGGAGCCTGAATGTGGATGGTATTCATCCGGGATACGGGTTTTTAAGCGAGAATGCCGATTTTGCCGAAGCTGTTGAAAAAAGCGGCATCACGTTTATTGGACCAAAATCCAAGGCCATTCGAATAATGGGAAGCAAATTGGCCGCCAAGGAAGCGGTAAAGGCTTACGATATTCCTATGGTCCCCGGTATAGACGAAGCAATTTCCGATGTGGCAAAGGCCCACGACATAGCCAATGAAGTAGGTTACCCTGTGTTGATCAAGGCCTCTGCTGGTGGTGGAGGAAAGGGAATGCGGATCGTTGAAAAAGAAGAAGATCTGGAATCCGGAATGCAACGCGCCATTAGTGAGGCTACTTCGGCCTTTGGAGATGGTTCCGTTTTTGTGGAAAAGTATGTTACATCTCCTAGGCATATCGAGGTTCAGGTTATGGCCGATACCCACGGAAATGTACTTCATTTTTTTGAAAGGGAATGTAGCGTGCAACGTCGCCACCAAAAAGTGGTAGAAGAGGCACCATCGGCCATCCTAACTCCTGAACTGCGCGAAAAAATGGGGATTGCAGCTTGTAAAGTGGCAAAATCATGCGATTATATTGGAGCTGGCACAGTGGAGTTTTTAATGGATGCCGACCACAATTTTTACTTTCTGGAAATGAATACCCGTTTGCAAGTGGAGCACCCGGTCACCGAAATAATATCTGGAGTGGATTTGGTTGAGCTACAAATAAAAGTGGCCCGGGGAGAAGAACTGCCTATGAAACAGGAAGACTTGAAAATTCAAGGACATGCAGTGGAATTACGGGTATATGCGGAAGATCCCTTAAACGATTTTCTCCCTAGTGTAGGAAACTTGGAGACCTATCAATTGCCAGTGGGCGATGGCATTCGGGTGGACAATGGATTTAGGGAGGGCATGGACATACCTATTTACTATGACCCTATGTTATCCAAGCTCATTACTTATGGAAAAACTAGGGAAGAGGCCATTGAACTTATGCTCGAAGCAATTCTGAATTATAAAGTTAAAGGAGTGCAGACGACATTGCCCTTTGGAAGTTTTGTTTTTGCCCACGAAGCATTCCGATCAGGGAATTTTGATACCCATTTTGTAAAGAATTATTATTCTCCAGAGAAAATAAAGGATCAAATGGGCAACGAGGCCGAGATTGCCGCAATGGTTGCACTGCATCAATATCTGGAAGATAAAAAAATAGTACGATTACCTTCAAACTGAATCCTATGGATCCCAAAATAAAAGCATTACAAGAAAAAATTGCCGAAGCCCATTTAGGGGGTGGCGAAAAACGGATTGAAAAACAACATCAAAAGAAAAAGCTTACCGCCCGAGAACGAATCCTTTATTTTTTAGACGAAGGTTCCTTTGAAGAAATGGGAATTTTGGTGACCCACCGTACCACCGATTTTGGTATGGACAAGGAAATGTATTACGGGGACGGTGTTGTAACCGGGTATGGAACGGTAAACGGAAGATTGGTTTATGTGTATGCACAGGACTTTACTGTTTTTGGTGGCGCATTGTCGGAAACACACGCCGAAAAAATATGTAAGATCATGGATCTGGCCATGAAGGTAGGCGCTCCAATTATTGGTTTAAATGATTCAGGAGGTGCTAGAATACAAGAGGGAGTTCGGTCCTTGGGAGGTTATGCCGATATTTTTTACCGAAATGTACAGGCATCCGGCGTAATTCCTCAAATTTCTGCTATCATGGGGCCTTGTGCAGGTGGTGCAGTGTATTCCCCCGCCATGACGGATTTTATTATAATGGTAGAGGAAACCAGTTATATGTTCGTAACGGGACCCAATGTGGTAAAAACGGTAACCAACGAAACCGTTACATCCGAGGAATTGGGCGGGGCAAGTACCCACGCGGTAAAATCGGGAGTGGCCCACAAAACCTCTACCAACGATGCAGCTTGTTTGGACGATATCCGAAAATTATTGGATTATCTTCCTCAAAACAATAAAGAAACCACGCCATTATTGCCCTACGAACTTGGGGATGAAACCAGAGAGGAGCTAATGGGGATCGTACCCGATAATCCCAACAAACCTTACGATATGCACGATGTGATCAATGGGATCATCGACGCAGACTCGTTTTACGAGATCCATAAGGATTATGCGGAAAACATAATTACCGGTTTTGCCCGGTTGGGTGGAAGAAGTATAGGTGTAATTGCCAATCAACCCATGTTCTTGGCCGGGGTACTTGGTGTAAAGAGTTCCAGGAAAGCGGCACGATTTACGAGATTCTGTGATTCCTTTAATATTCCTTTATTGGTGCTGGTGGACGTTCCCGGATTTTTGCCAGGAACTGATCAGGAATGGAGCGGAATTATAATGCATGGCGCTAAATTACTATATGCCTTAAGTGAAGCAACCGTGCCAAGAGTCACCGTAATTACACGCAAAGCTTATGGCGGTGCTTATGATGTAATGAACTCCAAACACATTGGTGCGGACTTTAACTATGCTTGGCCTTCTGCCGAAATTGCCGTAATGGGTGCGAAAGGTGCCAGTGAGATCATCTTTAGGCGTGAAATTGCAGCAGCCGAAGATCCAGAAGCCAAACTGAAGGAAAAGGAAACCGAATATGCCGACAAGTTCGCTAACCCTTACAGGGCGGCCAAACGCGGTTTTATTGATGAGGTAATCTTACCAAAGGATACCCGAAGTAAATTGTTGAAAACGTTTGCCATGTTGGAAAAAAAAGAAGTGCAGACCCCTTGGAAGAAGCACGGCAACATTCCGTTGTAGGTTAGTCCGGATTTAAGAGGTTTCAACTTTAAGGTTGGAAAATAATAATATTGAAGTAGTTATAAAGTGAATTGTTGGGTAGATTGATTTTTTACATCGAATCCTGAGCGAAACCGAGAGAAAATACCAAGGATTGATTTTACTTATTTTTAACTACAACGTTATAAGTGTTTCCATAACATTAAACCTTTCTTAAAAGCTTTAGCGATCCATTGGGTATCACTAATTTTGCCGGATGCAAAAACAAAATCAAAAACCCAATTTTGAGTTTGTGGCCATGATGGCTGCTTTAATGTCCATCGTGGCCTTGGCCATAGATGCCATTTTGCCTGCCATTTCCAATATCGGAGAAGCTATTAATAGTACCGATCCAACGGATAACCAGTTATTGGTCACCATGATTTTCTTGGGTCTTGGTCTGGGACAATTATTTTTTGGCCCCATATCCGATAGTTTTGGGAGAAAACCGGTGGTTTATGTCGGTTTCGTAATATTTTTAGTGGCAAGTATTATTTGTTTATATGCGCCCTCGTTGGAAATTATGGTGGTCGGAAGAATTTTACAGGGTATTGGACTTTCCGCTCCAAGAACCATTTCCATCTCTATAATTCGGGATACCTACGAAGGAGACTACATGGCAAAAATTATGTCTTTTGTGGTTGCTTTCTTTATTCTGGTACCGGTCGTGGCTCCTGCCATTGGTAAGCTTATCTTGGATGCTGCCGGGTGGAAGGCCATCTTCTACGTTCAATTGGTATTTGTACTTATTGTTGCTATTTGGTTTTGGAAACGTCAAAAGGAAACTTTACATCCACAATATAAAATACCGTTCACTAAGCATGTGTTTATCGATGGTGTTCGCGAATTTATCAAACATAGGGAAACGGTTGCCTTTACATTGACATCGGGACTGGTGACCGGAGCATTTTTGGTGTATTTAAGTTCTGCCCAGCATATTTTTGAAGATCAATACGCACTCAAGGAAATGTTTCCATACATTTTTGCAGGATTGGCCATTTCCATAGGTCTTTCAACTTTTTTAAACGGAACTCTGGTTATGCGTTTTGGAATGCGGAAACTTTCGCTTATGGCCACTATAGCCTTTTGTGTTATTGCCATTTTGTATTCCATTTTGTTTTTGAACTCACCAAATCCCAGCATTTATATTTTGGTAGGGTTTCTTTCCATCCAGTTTTTCTGTCTTGGGTTTATGTGGGGAAATTTCCGATCCATTGCCATGGAGCCTATCGGTCACATTGCTGGTATCGGTGCTGCTATTAACGGATTTGTATCCACTCTACTGTCCATACCTATAGCCACTTTTATCGGTGAATTCGTAAAAGACACGGTTTGGCCTTTATTTGCCGGTCTGGCCATTTGCGGATTGTGCGCATTGACCATTTTTCTTTGGGTGAACAAACCTAAAAGAAAAAGGGTAGCTACGACTTAAACCTTTGCGGGCATGAATATTTCACCACTGCAAGAATCCTCCGTTGCACCGGTAACTGACTTTAACACGTTTGTTTTACCTTCTAGCCGTAAAACGCCCATTAAAGCAAAAACCAAGGCTTCCTTATAAGCGATCAAAGTTTTGCTAGGTACAACAACTTGGATTTCCCTTCCCAACTTTTCTTGAAGCGTTTCGATAAAGAAAGAGTTAAGTGCACCCCCTCCCGTAGCAAATAATTTGGTGTCAGTTTCGCTACTGTTCTTGTGCAGATGTACTGCATTTGCGATTTGTTCGCAATTATGGTGGATAAATGTGTGCAACAGGTCTTTATTGGAAGCTTTTGAGCTTTCTATTATTGGTAGAATCTCGGAGGAAAACCATTCAAAGCCCGTGGATTTGGGATTGGGCAGTTGGTAGTACTCCAAGTTGTTCAGTTTGTCCAGCATGGTTCGGTCCAGTTTTCCAGAACGTGCCAATTTTCCATCTTCGTCATAGGCCATACCCATTTTATGGGTAATAAAGTTCAAGGGCATATTGGCCAAACCAATATCATAGGCTATACGTTTACCGTCCTTTTTAAAAGAAATATTGCTGATGCCGCCCAAATTCAGACAAAAGTCATACTCATGGAACAAAAGCTCATCACCAATGGGTACCAAGGGAGCTCCTTGTCCCTTTAGGGACACATCTTTAGTTCTAAAGTCGCACACTACCTTTTTTCCGGAAGTGTTGGCCAATAGTTGACCATCGCCAAGTTGAAACGTAATCCCTTCTTCCGGTCTGTGATGGGAAGTATGTCCATGACTTGCAATAAAATCCACATCTCCTTTCAAGTTTTCTATAAACTCCTTGGTCTTTTGCCCTAAAAAAATTCCATATTCTTTGTGCAATTGATCGTGGTCTTCTTCGGAAAGGTGGATGGCGTTTTTAAGATGTTCCCGCATTTTGTCGGAATAATCTATTTCTGCGGTTTCTTTAATGGAAAAATTCCATTTTCCGGCCTCTTCCCAAATATGACAATAGGCAATATCGAGACCGTCCAAAGAAGTACCGGACATTAGTCCCAAGACTTTATACGTGTTCATATCTTACTTATTTCTATGATTAAAGAAATCGGCTTGTGTTCATTATTCAAGATTTCTTTAAAACTAAATTTACTCTGCTCAACCATATTTAATACCTCGATCCAATCTTCCATGGTCCGAGCATACCAAGAATGTCCGTCGGTAAAGTTGCCCGGCAGGCCTTTCCAAGAATCGGAGAGCCATTGACTTTGATATGGTAGACCGTTTTCAATCAAAAAATAGGGGTGCAAAGTCTGAATCACAATGGCGCCGTTTGCTTTTAATTGCTTTAAAGTATTGGAAAACAACTCTTGTGTTCCATCTTTTAGATACAGGCAAAAATTGAAGACAGCAACATCAAAAGGTGCATTTGGAATTGCTTTTCCGTCAATAATATCCTCAAAAGTGAACACTTCAAAAGAATGGTTACCTTGTTTTTTTGCTTGCTCGATTAAGCCTGGTATTGCATCTACTCCTGTAGTTTTCCAACCCAAGGTGTGCATTTCCCGCGATAACCAACCTTCTCCGCAGCCAATGTCCGCCAAGGAGTCACCATCCAAAGATTTTAGTGTGTCGAGAATGGCCGTATTCGTATATTTTCTTGATGGAATTGCGTTGTTTTGAATAATTTTCACCCATTCTTCGGCATTTTTATGCCAAGATTTTTTGATTTCATCACTCATAGCTGGAATGTTTTCAATTGAATGGGAAGTGCTCCTTTAGCTTCTATTTTTCCTAAAAAGTGTTCAACGGCAACTTCTTGGAATTCTGGAAAATCCTGATAGATCAATGCTACATTGGAATTCGCTGCCAATTGTAAAATATCGAGCACGTAAGGGTTGCCAAAAAGGTAGATCAAGATGTTTTTTTCTTGAATCAGTCTATGGATCAACGCCAATGTCTTCTTATCAAACCCAAAAAAATCTTTAGGTTTTACAGCGGGTGGAAATATACTCAGCAAGGCATTTTTTTTATCCGATGCCAATGCAGTATCCAAATCTATGGCTTGTATTCCCGAATGTGCCGCTATCTGTTCCGCAAAGTGGTTCCTTTTTCCAGAACTTATAGAAACATTCAAGAAGTTGGAGGATTTGATTTTTTCTGCCAGGAGTGGATTGCCATAAAGCTCCGTAATGGTATTTTGGGCGATTTCTTTGTTTAATTGGACAGTATCCCCATTTGAAGTTTGCACAGCGGTATTTGGGGCGAAAACTTTCTGTTTTAATGCCCAAACCCTTTCAAAGCTTTGTTCTATTTGTTTTTTAGTTGAATTATTTATGATTTTTGTAATGCCTTCCGCCACATTTTCGGTAAAGCATAGGACATCCATACCAGCAGCAAACGCAGCCGCTTCCAACGCCCCTTTTTCAACGAACTTTTTGGATACGGCATGCATATTTAGTGCATCGGAAATTACTACACCATTAAAACCCAACTCTTTTCGGAGTAGCTCGGAAATAATCTTTGATGATGTAGTGGATGGGTGATCGGGATCTATCTGTGGCAAGAGCAAATGCCCGACCATTACGGAGTCGACCCCTTTATCTATCAGTTTTTTAAAAGGATATAGTTCATTCTTCAATAGGTCATCCAAGGGTTTATCGATAACAGGCAGTCCCAAATGGGAGTCGGTGGCCGTATCGCCATGCCCTGGAAAGTGTTTAATGGAGTTAAGAGTCCCACTTTCCGACATTCCCTTTAGAAATGCTTCTGCCTTGGAGAGTACACTATCCCTATCGTCCCCAAAAGACCGATACCCAATAACAGGATTTTCCGGATTGTTGTTGATATCGACCACGGGGGCCAAATTCCATTGGATGCCTGCATGTTTACAATCTTTCCCGATGGCTTCTCCCACTTTATAAATAAGTTCGTTGTTATTGTTCAGGGCGCCCAATGTGATCGCATAAGGAAATTGTGGTGTGTTCTCGATGCGCATGGCAAGTCCCCATTCAGCATCGATGGCTATGATGAGCGGAATTTGAGCGGCTTTTTGGTATCGGTTTATAAGCTCCAATAACCGATCATAGCTTTTTTCGTTGTGAACCACTTTTTTCTTGCCTTCGAAGTTGGTTGCGGCACTGGCCCTGCTGTGGAAAAAACAAATGGATCCTACATGGTGATCCTTGATCAATTTTTCCATTTTTTGAACCTCTTCCTCGGTATCGTTGATGAATACGGCAGGCATAAATAATTGCCCTACCTTCTGTTGTAAAGAAAGTTGTTCAGAGGTAAGTGTGTATGTTCTATGGGTATCAATCATTTGAATCGGTAGTTTTTTTGCCGTAATCGGCAGGGTATTTTAAATAACGAAGCACAATAAAAGCCGGCAAGGCGGCAATTACCACCCATATAAAGAAGCCATCATAACCCAACCATTCTTGTATGTAGCCGCTTAGCATTCCGGGCAGCATCATTCCAAGAGCCATAAAACCGGTCGCTATGGCATAGTGCGATGTTTTCGAAGCTCCTTCTGCCACATAGATGAGGTACATCATAAATGCTGCAAAGCCGAAACCATAACCAAATTGTTCTATGATTACGGTGCCCACCACTGCGTAAATACTGGTCGTTTGTGTAACGGCCAACAATGCATACAGAGCGTTGGGCAAATTTAGTGCGAGCAGCATGGGAAGCATCCATTTTTTTAGGCCATCCCGAGATATTAAAATACCGCCCAAAATGCCGCCAAGTGATAGCATAATTACGCCTACGGTGCCATAAATGGTGCCCACAGCTTCGGTGGAATAGGCCAATCCGCCCACTTCCAGTTTGTCCAGTAGGAAAGGGGAGGCCATTTTCACCAATTGGGATTCCCCCAAGCGATAGGTTAGGATAAACAGCAATGCTACCCCGATTTGATGTTTTCTAAAAAAGGTGGCGAATACTTCGAAAAATCCAGCAGGTTTTTCATCCGATCGCAAGGCAGGCTCTTCAAATTTTGGTGCGGTAAAAAAGTTGGATATGGTCAAAGCGATCATTAAAACAGCAGCGCAGATCATTGTAATGGACCATGCTTTGGTATTGTCCCCGTATTTATTTTCCAGAAAACCGGCAAAGATTACCAAAAGCCCTTGTCCGGTAACCATGGCCAAACGGTAAAAAGTGCTGCGAAGTCCTATAAAAAACGATTGTTTTTTCTGTGTAAGGCCGATCATATAATACCCATCGGAGGCAATGTCGTTTGTGGCCGATGCAAAAGCAGCCATCCAGAAAAACGCTAAGGTGATAATAAAGAACGAGTTGGACGGTAGAAAAAGTCCGATTCCCAAAAATGCCAACGAAATAATCAATTGCATGGCCAAGAACCACTTTCGTTTGGTACTGTTAATGTCCACCAAGGGGCTCCATAATGGTTTTATTACCCATGGCAGATATAACCAACTTGTGTACAGGCCGATTTCTGCATTTCCAATGCCCAATCGTTTGTACATAATTACCGAAACGGTTACCACTAGAATGTATGGGATTCCCTGAGTGAAATATAAAAAAGGAATCCACAACCAAGCGTTTTTATCTTTTGGAGCTACATTCATTTAGGCTGTTTTAATAGATTTTGATAAATACTTTTTTCCGACTTTTCTATGATCTTGGCGCCTACGGCCTGTTCATAATAGCCAGCAGGGCCGACCCCTCCAATAATTGCATAGGTGTATCCCATATTTTTAAGGGCCATAAGTGCCTTTATCAGTAATATTTTACCAATGCCTTTACCTCTTTGGTCGGTTAGGACACCGGTAGGGCCAAAAAAATTCTTGGCGGTACTTTCAAAACAAGCGAAACCTAAAATTTCCTGTCCACGCTGAGCAATAAAGCAGTTTACGGGCTTGGAGGCAAAGGCAACTTCTGTTTCGTCCGCCCAATTTTTGCTGAAATGCTTCTTTATCCAATCCACAACAATACTTTTTTCCGGACTAATGGGCCTTTTGAATATTATGCCGTGATTTTCGAAGAGGTTTTTTTCCGCCTCAGAAATGTCGGGAAGGTCCAAAAGTCGAACAAGCATATCGTGCATGAGTGGTCTATTTTAAATTTAGTGGCTGCACAGCGCTTTCGTTGCCGTATGCATCACTTATGTTGATTACTAAATCTTTTCGTAGATGTTTTTTTGTAATATTGAATTGATAACACCCTTCTACTTCACTTTCGGAAAGGTATTCTTTTCCAATGAGTTCTGTTTTGCCTTGTTTTACAACGTAAAGGTTTATAAAACGAGGAACATTATCAGTATGGGAAACACATAGATCGATGATTGTATTGCTGACTTCGACTGATTTGATAGCGGGAAGTTGAACTACACGCACTACACGATTTAATGGCCCTGGATTTTTTGCGGGCAGATTGTAAAATTTCTTTTGGAGTTTTTTGTTGACCTTTTCGTGCTGATCGATCAAGGATTTTGCGCTGAAAAAGATATTACCGTCAATGTTATCCAAATCCCGGGCAAAATGCAACTGCTTGGGAATTTCATTGTTTTTCTTCCAAGCCTTGTCCGCATTATTTTTGATTTTGTACGTGCCATTGCCCACGTATAGATTGGTGTTGGGTGTGTTTTTGGCCCACCAAGATGTGATAATTTTATGTGATGCCACGGGGTAATCCATGCTCCAATACACTTGGGGCGCTAAATAATCCAGCCAACCTTCTTGGACCCAAAGTACGGGGTCGGCATATAGGTCTTCATAGGTGGTTTGTCCGGCTTTGGTATCGGAGCCCAAAGGGTCGGTACTTTTGTTTTTCCAAACGCCAAATGGACTAATGCCGAACTGTACCCAAGGTTTATGTTTTTTGATGGTTTTGTACACATCCTTCACCAAGGAATCCACATTGCTTCTTCTCCAATCTTCCAAAGACTGGCCCGGCAATCCATATTTTTTATAGCTTTCGGTATCATCAAAAGTTTCCCCTTCAACTTTGTAGGGGTAGAAATAATCATCAAAATGAATGGCATCTATTTCATAATTGGTGACCAGTTCTTCAATGATTTGATTGAATTTTTCTCGCACCGCTGGCAGTCCGGGGTTGTAGTAATATTTTTTTCCGTATTTGATGATCCAATCGGGATGTTGGAAAAAGTCGTGCTTTTGTGAGAGCTGGGCGGTGTCCAAGCTAACTGTAGCTCTGTACGGATTGAGCCAAGCATGAAATTCCATACCTTGCTTGTGTGTTTCTTCGATCATCCATTTTAGCGGTCCATCGAACTCTTTTGGAGCCTCACCTTCCTTACCGGTCAGATACCTGGACCACGGTGCTAAATCAGTAGGGTAGAGGGCATCTCCTGCGGTCCTAACTTGAACAATGGACGCGTTGAAGTTCATTTTTTGGTAGAAGTCCAAGATTTGGATAAAATCCTTTTTTTTCTTGATTACTTCGTCATTGGGATTTTTGGGCCAATCGATATTGGCCACAGTGGCAACCCAAACACCTCTAAATTCTTCTTTTGGGGCTTTGGTGGTAGCACAGGAAAGAAAAATAAAAACTGGGATTATGTATAGAATTCGAAACATATAAGCGAAAAAAAAGGCCTACGTATGCACTAAATGTAGGCCTTTTTGCAAGATTAAATTAAACAACTAACAACTTAAAACAAAATTGTATCAGATGGCTGGGTCATCTGGTGTATTGGTGTTATTATCTCTTTCCGTGTTAGGGTAAGGATAAAAGTTTCTATTACGTTCTTCGTCAAAATTCTGAACTGTAGGGGTCGGGTCGGGTCTTCCAAATCGTCGGCTATCTTCCAAACTCATTCCTGTTAAGAACAGTTCTGCTCTTCTGTTTTTGTATATCTCGTCCAACAATACGGCAACCGAAGTATCCCCATCATAAGCAGAAACGTTGGCATTTACCCCAAAAACATCATCGGTATCGGTTAGCACTAAATTTAGAGCAGTAACAGCAGCACCGGTATCGGGGGATGATTTTCTAAGATTGGCCTCGGCAATAATCAGGTTCATCTCGTCCGGTAGATAAATTGGAATAGATCCTGTGTCTGCATCAAAGAAACCTGCTAAATCTTCGATCGGGAATTGGTTTTGGTTCAATTCATCCAAAGGAACCATGTAAAAGTCAAATCTGCCGTCACCGTCTTCGAATACAAAACTAGCTGGCAAGCCAAAATTGTCCTGTGGTTTAAAGTTCGGAGCGCTGTTCTGGAAAACCCTGCTCCAAATTGGATTTAGGTTTTGAGTATCGTAGGTAAAAACGGAACTAGAGGTTTGGTCCACTTCGGATGCTGCAGCGATGGCCGCATCGTAGTTGCCCGCGAACAGATTAAATCTGGCCAACATGGCATTTATGGTGTTCTCCAAATCAATATCCCCTCTTAAAACCTCTGCTTCGAACTCAGCAGAAATCGGATTTGCAGCGATGGCACTCTTGGCTTCGTTCAACAAGTTGATCGCGGTGTTGTACCCTTCGATTCTTGATATGAAAGGAGGATTGTCCTCGGAAGTCGCCACAATTACTTGCTCATAGTTCTGAGCCATGGCTCCGATGCTCATGGCGTGAAATAGCTTCGCATTGGCGATCAAACCACTTTTGGTCCCTGCATCGATATCGAGTTCGGCAGCATTTGCTGCAATGTCCTCGGCAATTCCCACTACTCTTAGCATTGTTGTCCACAATCCCACTACATTGGAATTGGTGTTAGGGATGTCCCCACCGTCTTCCAAATCGATCATGTTTTGGAAAGTAGTGGTTATTCCTCCTTCTCTTGTAGTAATTGCAGGGGTTTCGATAATATATCGCATACCGGTAGTGGAATACAGTTCCTGCATTCCAATGGTAGTGGCCAAAATCCCTTCCCTGGAAGTGAAAACTTGATCACTTGCAGCGGCATTTGGATTGTCAAAGTCTGTTTCGCACGATGTGATTGCCAATACGGTGGTTAGCAGGAACATCAGCTTATATGTAGAATATCTATAAAATTTCATTGTCAATTTTTTTAAGATTAGAAGCTTACGTTTACACCTAACTGGTAGGTTCTCGGTATTGGCACCGTAGCAAAATCAAATCCTCTTACACCGTTGCTTTGTCCGGCAGCACTTACTTCTGGGTCCCATCCGGAATAGTCGTCCCAAGAGATCAGGTTACGTCCTACCAGGCTGAACTTCACATTGTCTATATAATCCCATTTTGGTTTAAGGGTGTAGCTCAAAGCAACCTCTCTAAGTTTTACAAAAGAACCATCTTCAACGAACTCTTCGAAGATGTTGGCTTGTGCACTACCATATCCTTTGGGAAGCTCACCTAACAATTCTGCACCAACTTGTGCACCTCCACCAAAGATTACGTTATCCATCAATCTTCTGTTCCAGTTGAAAACATCGTAGCCTTGGATGGCGTCGAATTGAACTCTAAGACCGAAATCTTTATAGGAGAATTCGTTGATTATAGAACCAAACCAATCTGGATTTGGATCACCGATTACCTTGGATGCTTCACCATCTTCGGTTGTACCTCTGTATGGGTATCCATTTTCATCCAAAGCAATGGAACCGTCTTCGTTTCTTGCGTAGAACTGACGATAGAATACACCCAATGGCTCACCTTCGATTACGTAGTTGGTAGAGAAACTTCCTCCAAGCGCAATTCTTCCACCTCCGGCAACATTGGTAACCTCGTTTTTGTTTTTGGAGAAAGTAGCGGTCACATCCCAGTTAAAATCTTGGGACTTGATCGGGGTTCCTCTCAATAGTATTTCAACACCGGTATTTTCCAAGTTACCAACGTTTTCAAAACGAGAACCAAACCCACTCGATGGGCCAAGTACCCTTTGCAGTAGCAAATCGGTTACTTTTTGTTTGTAATAAGTAAACTCGATACCTAAGCGGTTGTTCATAAAGCCTGAATCGAAACCTAATTCGAACTCATCTTGTCTTTCGGGTTTTAGATCGGCATTACCAAGTAGTGTGCTTGGAGTAAGACTAACTGCTCCGGTCAATGCTGATGGATTGTAATTCGTAAATCTTGAATAGGCGCCAAGTGCGGTAAGGTTACCTGCCTGACCCCAAGATGCCCTAACTTTAAAGATGTTGAAAGCGTCACCAAAGGTGTTTTTCCAAAACTCTTCGTCCGACATTACGTAAGAACCACTGGCTTTAAAATACAATTGGTTACGTTCGTCTTCTCCAAAAGAAGAAGCTCCGTCCATACGCACGGCACCATTGATGTAAATTTTGTCCTTGTACGAGAATGATTGCTGATAGAAGGCACCCCAATAAGAGATCTGTGAACGGCTTTCGCCTTGCTCTAAAATACTTCCACCTGTTGCCGTTTGAACCAATGGAGGAAGCCCTGTTGCGTTAATGCCAACGCTCTCGCGTTCCTCATACTGCCAAGATCCGCCAATGGTAGAGGTTGACCTAATATCATCAGTAAGCTCGGTTCTATACGTTACGTTAAGGTCAGAGTTGTACTGAAAGTTGTTCAAATCAGCTCTTCTTGCATATCCATCGGCATTTGGAGATGTATTGTTAATTGGAATGTATGCCGTTGCCGATTGGTTATAGTAATCCATACCAAAAGTGTATTTGGCACTTAAGTTATCGTTGAACTTTGCATCCAAAGCAAGGCTGGTGATAAAACGATTGGTTTTCTGACCGAAATCGAAACGAGCCACTGCTTCTGCAGGATTGGTTCTTGGAACCAATGGAGAGGTTACAGGGTATACCCCGGATTCGTCCGGTGACGGGTCTATTGAGTTGTCACTGAACACATAACCAGTTATTGCACCGTATGGGTTGTTGATACCACCATTGGGTACATCCTTGCTTACACTGCGAACGTAGTTGAACCCACCGGTAATGTCCAGCCAATCCGAAGCCTTTTGGGTAATGTTCGCTTTAAAACCGTACCTTTTAAAATCGGTGTTTTTAATGATTCCTTCGTTGTCCAGGTGTGAAGCCGATAGAAAGTATGATGTTTTTTCTGTACCTCCTGTCATGGATAGGTAATTTTCTATACCAAAACCAGTATCGAACAACTCATCTTGCAGGTTGTAACGGTCCACTTCGTAAGTTGCCAGGTTAGATCGGTCCGTAGGAACTTCCCAGGCCAATGGTACTGTATTGTAATCAATTTCTTTTCTTAGTTCATTGATACGGGCATTGGTCATAAAGGTAAACTTGGGCTCACCGCTCCTACCTTGTTTGGTAAAGATCTGTACAACACCGTTACTTGCTCGAGAACCATAAATAGCTGCCGCAGCAGCTCCTTTGATTACCTCGATTTTTTCAATGTCGTTAGGGTTAATGTCGGCTAACCTGTTCTGGGCATTTCCCCCTAAGTCCACCAACTCGTTACTTGAGTTGCTAATGATGATTCCATCAATAATATACAACGGATCGGAACTACCGGCGATGGTACTTGGTCCCCTTAAACGGATACTGATACCTCCGGCAGGATCTCCAGAATTTTGTTGTACCAATGCGCCGGTGATCTTACCCGAAATGGCCTGATCGATCTGTGTAGCACCATTTTCTACCAATTGTTCGGCTTTAACAGAAGAAATGGCGTTCCCTAAAGTCCTTTTGTTTACACCGGCGCCACTACCAGTAACAACTACCTCGTCCAAGCTCAAAAGGTCTTCGGCCAAGGCCATGTCGTTGGTAATAGTGGTTGACCCACCGGCATCAATGGATATTCGTTGTGATGTAAATCCTAGTGAACTGAATACTAGTGTGTAAGAACCCGAGTCAAGAGTTGCAGTAAACGTGTAGTTTCCATCAAAATCGGTAACGGTGCCGAATGATGAGTTTTCAATAAAAACCGATGCACCTGCCAAGGGAAGGTTGGTTCCGGTTTCTGTAACGGTTCCAGAAAAAGTGTATTGGCTCTGGCCAAACGCGGAAAGCGTTGATACCAAGAGTGCAAATAGCACCAATCGGAACCTCAATCCTAAATAGTCATGAAGTTTTCGCATAAAATTGAGTAGTTTAATTGAATTTAGTTTATCGAGTTGTTAGTGTTCGTTCTTTAAAAATGATAGCGTACAAATCCCTCTATGGCTTCATATTCTGCCATTCCAAGCTCGTTGTATCTGTTCGCCGTGTCTTTGTTTCTTTGTTCGGCGCGCTGCCAAAACTCACGATCGTCGTTGCCCGGGAACATAGCGCTGTCCTTTTGGGATTGATGTTTAAAGATGGCAGTGATCTTACGGGCCATATCCTTGGGGCCGATCGGTACTGCCATTTCCATATCGGCAATGTCCCATTCTTGCCACGCTCCACGGTACAGCCATACGTAACAGTTCCGTATCCAATCTACCCTGTCCTCTTTTAGTTTTTCCAGTGCCTTAAAAATAATCTGAAGACATACCCTGTGTGTTCCGTGTGGGTCCGACAGATCTCCGGCGGCGAAAATCTGGTGCGGCTTCAATTTGTTGAGCAAGTCGTACGTTAGCTGTACATCCTCATCGGAAAGTGGTTTTTTGCGAACTGCCCCTGTTTCGTAGAACGGAAGGTTCTGGAAATGGGCGTTCTCTTCCGGTACGCCACAATATCTACAAGCGGCCAAAGCCTCTCCTTTTCTGATCAGGCCTTTGAACTCTTGTACTTCGGGGCTATCCAATTCACCAGGCTTTTTATTGGCCAAGAATTCTCTAACTTTCTTTATCTTTTGTTTAAGCTCTTTGTTGTCTTTTTGTACATCTATGGCAAAATCCAAGAAGCGGATTACTTCATCATCAAAAACAGCAATGTTCCCAGAGGTTTGATATGCCACATGTACATTGTGACCCTGATCTACCAGGCGCAATAAGGTGCCTCCCATCGAAATCACATCATCATCTGGATGCGGACTAAAGATCAAGGAAGTTTTTGGGTGCGGTTGTGCTCTTTCAGGACGTTGGCTATCGTCTGCATTCGGTTTTCCTCCTGGCCAGCCCGTAATGGTGTGCTGTAACTGGTTAAAAACCTTTAGGTTTATTTGTTCTGCGGAACCGATCTCTGCGATCAGATTGCCCATTCCGTATTCGTTGTAGTCCTCGTTGGTCAATTTTAGAATGGCTTTTCCAAGCTTTTCTGATAGCCAGATGGTGGCGGTTTTGATCAATTTATCGTCCCAGTCACACTCTGTGGCCAACCAAGGGGTCTTTTTTCTGGTTAGGGATGATGCAGCCGCTTCGTCCAAAACAAAATCACAATTATCGTGATGCTGAAGGAAGGTTGCCGGAACCGATTCTTTTATTTTTCCCTCTACGGCTTGTTGTACAATGCTGGACTTTCCTTCGCCCCAAGCCATAAGAATTATTTTACGGGCACTCATAATAGTACCGACTCCCATGGTAATGGCTCGTTTGGGAACATTTTCCTCGCCAAAGAAGTCGCTTGCGGCATCGAGTCTCGTCATTCTGTCCAAACGGATCAGACGGGTTTTACTGTTCAATGTGGATCCCGGTTCGTTAAAACCAATGTGACCCGTTCGTCCAATACCCAATATTTGGATGTCTATTCCGCCTACATTTTTAATTTTCTCCTCATAATCCTCACAGTACTTTCTTATTTCGTCCATGGAAATATTACCATCTGGGATATGGATATTGTGTGGTTCAATATCAATATGATCGAACAGGTGCTCGTTCATAAATCTCACATAGCTATGGATGGAATCCGGTTTCATTGGGAAGTACTCATCCAAGTTAAAGGTGATGACATTTTTAAAGCTCAACCGTCCTTCTTTATGAAATTGAACTAGGTAATCGTAAACTTTTACAGGGGTTGAGCCCGTAGCCAAGCCCAAAACGGCTTTTTTTCCTTCTTCCTGTTTTTGGTTGATCAAACTGGCAATTTCGTTGGCAACGGATAACGAAGCTACATCAGAATTTCCATGAATAATGGTGTGGATTTTCTCAAATCTTAATTCTTCTTGATAAGGCTGGTACATAACAAAATGTATAAGGTTCTAGCAAAATGCTGAAAAGTTAATTCCAAATGTATGCAAAAAACTGCATTAAATGCAATAAAATGCAAATAATATACAATTACACTTGAAAACTGCATTTATTTGCAGTATTTTGCGGTTATTAGTTCCGTTTTTGGGATTTATTTAACTTTATCCCACGTATGTTAAAAGAAGAAAGACACCAGTTTATATTGAATGAAGTGGGAATCCACAACAGAATATTGCTGACGGATATCGCCGATCGGTTAAATGTTTCGGTGGATACCATTCGACGGGATATTAAGGAGTTACATAGTTCCAAGCAATTAAAAAAAGTGCATGGCGGAGCTGTTTCTCTTGGGTTTAATAATTATAATCCTACAGGAAAAAAAATTTATTCCTTAGAAAAAAAATCGCAAATTGCGGAAAAAGCACTTGGACTCATTAAGGATGGACAGGTAATTTTACTGAGTGGAGGGACAACCAATCTGGAACTGGCCAGAAAACTCCCCCCGAAAATAAAACTCACATGTTTTACCCCGAGCCTTCCCATTGCAGTTCAACTTTTGAGCAAGGACAATATTGAAGTGATCTTTATTGGGGGCCGATTGTCCAAAGACTCACAAATTACCATTGGCGGCAGCGCTATCAACATGCTGTCGGAAATAAAAGTGGATATCTGCTTTTTGGGAACCAACTCGATTCATCCCATGGAGGGGTTAACGGAATTTGATTGGGAGATAGTCCAAATGAAAAAGGCTATGATACATAGTTCAAGAAAAGTAGTGTCGCCTTGCATATCAGAAAAAATCGGGTCGACCCAACGTTATAAAATATGCGGGGTAGAAGAAGTTGATGTAATGATAACAGAATTGGAACCTTGGGACATGAAACTGGACGCATTTAAAAATCTGAACATACAAATATTATAATATAGTGATAGAAAAGCACATTAAGATTACGGAGGAGCCATCCAATTACGACGGATTGGACCAAATGGATACCTTGGAAATAGTTGCCAACATCAACAACGAAGATAAAAAGATTGCAGATGCAGTGGAGTCGGTGCTGCCGCAAGTAGCCCAAATAGTGGATGAGACTGCCAAACGTTTTGAAAAAGGGGGCAGGCTTTTCTATATTGGTGCAGGTACCAGTGGGAGATTAGGTATTTTAGACGCTTCCGAAATACCACCTACGTTCGGGATGCCCTACGATAAGGTGATCGGACTCATTGCCGGTGGTGATCAAGCTATTAGAAAAGCAGTGGAGTTTGCCGAGGATGATACCGAACAGGCTTGGAAAGACCTCATGGAATACGATATTAATGAAAATGATGTTCTTGTGGGTATAGCGGCCTCGGGTACAACACCATACGTTTTGGGTGGAATTGCCGATGCCAAGGCCCATGGTATTCTTACGGGTGGAATTACAAACAATCCAGGTTCGCCTTTGGCCACATCCGTTGATATTCCCATTGAGGTAAATGTTGGACCAGAGTTTTTAACAGGAAGTACCCGAATGAAGAGCGGAACAAGTCAAAAACTGGTATTGAACATGATTTCTACGGCCCTAATGATTCGCATCGGCAGGGTAAAAGGAAATAAAATGGTGAACATGCAGTTGAGCAATACCAAGCTGGTGGACAGGGGCACGCGCTACATAATGGAAGAGCTTGGTCTTAGTTACGATGAAGCTGAAAAAGTACTCAAAAAATACGGTTCTGTTAAGCTGGCCATCGATGCATTAAAGTAGTGGGTCGATTACTTGGGCACCAAACGGAATATTCCCTTCCCTTCGATACCCACATAAATAAAACCATCCGGAGCTTGACGCACGTTTCGGACTCGCCCCATACCATCGAGTAATTTTTCTCGATAGGTGACCGTGTTGTTTTCGACTACCAATCGTTCCAAATATTGGAATGCCAAAGAGCCGACCAGCAGATTTCCTTGCCAATCAGGATATTTATCCGAAGTAACAATGGTAACACCGGACGGAGCAATGGATGGTGTCCACTGATGGATGGGTTGTTCCATGCCCGGTCTACTGGTTTCGTCGGTGATTGGTGTTCCACTATAATTTATTCCGTAAGTAATAACGGGCCATCCGTAGTTTTTGCCCTTTTGTACAATATTTAGTTCGTCACCACCTCTTGGGCCGTGTTCATGCTCCCATAGTTCTCCTGTTTCTGGATGCAATACTAGGCCTTGCGGGTTGCGGTGTCCATAACTGTAAATTGCTTTTTTTGCATTGGGTTCGTTTACAAAGGGGTTGTCGTTCGGAATCCGACCATCATCGTGTAGACGATAAATCTTGCCTCCATCTCTTGTAATGTCTTGGGGATTTACATCTCTGTTTCCCCTGTCACCAACAGAAAAGTATAGATAGCCATCGTTGTCGAACTCTATGCGTGACCCAAAGTGTTGCCCTTTGGTCGAATTGGGTGATGCTTTGTACAATACCTCTTGTTGAACCAATTTGTACCCGGACAGTTTTGCGCGCATAATGGCAGTGTTTCCACCTTTTCCTTCTCCCTCTTCCGAAGCGAATGAGAAATATATCCATCCATTTTGGGAATAATCGGGATGCAGTTCAATATCCATTAATCCGCCTTGGCCACGGTTATAAATTGAAGGGGTATTTTCAACTTCAATGGCTTCTCCGGATTTGCTAAGTATCAGTTTGCCAGACTTATCGGTAACCAAAAAGGTAGTGTTGGACAGAAAAACCATTCCCCAAGGGTTTTGTATGCCTCCTTGGACAAGTTCCGTAGTAAAATCAAGGGATTTGGGAGTTTTTATGTCTTTATCGGACGTTTGGGCGCAAGATGTACCTAGCAGTACAACGAAAAAATAGATGATCAGGATAATTTTTTGCATACTTTTACGTTAAAGTAACAGATTTTATAGATTAACGGCAATATTTTGATGCCGTGTGTGTTTAAGATAATCAGAATTATATAAGAAAAGAAAATTACTATCAAAGAATATTAAGACCCCAAATCTGAGTGTTCTTCTTAACAAGGCTTAACCTATGCTCCCACAAAAAACAAGGCATTTATTTTATGTCGTGTTGTTGGTGTTCATATCAATCTTCGGCTCAACAGTTTTGGCAAAGACCAATGTAACAAGGATACTGGTTAATTTGGTATCCAACACTACAGAGTCCAAAACAGAAAAGAAGGTTCCCAGCACTACGATCCAAAGAGCATCCTCCGAAGATATTGAATTATTCGCGACTGCTCCAATGTTTGCTACCATAATTAATGGAGCGAACGAGGAAGTGGTATGTCCGAACGATGGAAGCACTTTGGCAAAATTCTTCTTGTGTGGTACCAGTGATATCCGCACACTAACATTAAGTCAGTCCGGAAACTTGTACGAATGGCAACAGCTTGACCCCAATTCTTGTGCCCCTACAGTTGTAGATGATTGTCCAACAATAAATAACGCATGTACTTGGAATACAGTAGGTGTGGATCCAACATTTGATCTTTCCACTGCTGGCGAATTTAGGGTGCGTGTTGATTCCGGTCAATACTTTTACTTTAAATCCACACTAAACCCATTAAATCCACAATTGATCAAAGAAGATATCATCTGTGGCAATCCGGGCAGGGTAGAAGTGACCAATGTTCCAGCAGGTTATGAATATAGCTTGAACAGTGCTGCCGGACCTTTTCAAGACGATCCTTTTTTTGATATCACGGCTGCAGGCGATTACCGAGTATACGTTCGGTTAAAGAATGTTTCTGCTACGGCATGTGTTTTTCCTTCCAATCTTGTCACCGTTGATGATCTGGACATCAATGTAGATGTTACTGCAAACGATATTTTATGTAGTGGCGAGTTGGGCAGTATAGATGTCGCTGTTTCCGGAGTACCGGGTTTTTATACCTATCGATTGGTTAAAAATGGGGTTACTGTGGACACCTTCGGTCCTAACGGATCGGATACATACACTTTTGCAAATGTAAGCCCCGGAACATATAGTATTCGGGTGGAAACCAATAACTGTTCGGAAACCATTACAACCGATATTGATGGTGACCCCATAACAATCGGTGGAGGTATAAGTCCTTTGGCCGTTTCTGCAACCGCATCGGATAGTTTTGGTTGTGGAGCTGCTTCTGTAAATGTGAACGTAGTCACCAATGGAGGAACCGCACCTTACCGTTTTAGTGTGGATGGAGGGCCATTTGGTTCTACCTACACCTCTAGCTCCACCTTTTCCGTAACTACCGCAGGTACATATAATATATTGGTGGAGGATGCCAATGGATGCCAACGAACCGCAGCAGTGGATGTAGAGGATATACCACCGCCAATTTTTAGTTTTATAGAAGAAGATGCCAATTGTGGAGGAGCCAATGATGGAAGGATTACCATAAATGTGACCAGTGGTTTTGGATACGAAATACTGTATAGTGTAGATAACGGAGTTACTTTTCAGATAAGTAATGTATTCTCCAATTTAGCCCCGGGAAATTACGATGTTGTGCTCCGCTACGAGCAAGACTCGTTCTCCTGTACAACAACGCCACAAACGGCAACTATCGGTACACCGTCAACAATTACCGCTACAGCTACCCCGGACAGCGAACCGACCTGTTTGGACGAAAATGGAGGACAGATCACCATTTCGGGAGTAGGTGGAGGAACGGCTCCTTATGAGTATAGTGTTGGGGCCGGTTTTAGTACAAATCCGGTATTTCCCAATTTGGGAGTTGGAACTTATACACCAATGATTCGTGATGCCAATGGCTGTGTACAGGCGCTTTCCGATATCACCTTTAATGCTTTGAACAAGCCATCGGATATCGGTTTTAGTATTTCCAGTTTGGATTGTATCACCACAACCGCCACTTTGGACTTAACGGTTACAGGAGGTTCGGGAACCTATACTTATGAGATTATCGCCCCTGCAGCCAGTGCAGTAAACAATGGAGGCAGCAGCACGTTCCCAGGTTTGGGATTAGGGACCTATACTTTTAGGGTAACCGATGATGAAGGCTGTTCGTATGATGAAAATTATGCCATTACTGATATTAGTTCCATTGGAGTGCAAGGACAACAGACCAAAGTAGTTACCTGTGTTGGCGATTCTGATGGTGAGGGACGTTTTTTGGTGGATGGATTCAATACCACATATAGTTATAGTATTGACGGAGGTCCGGTAACCACGGGCCAGAACAGCAGTATTCTTCCTTTGACAGGATTAACGGCCGGTAGTTATGTAATTTTAGTGACCGATGAAGAAACCAATTGTACCGATACGGCAACTTTGGTCATCGAAGAACCAGCCACGGCATTTGCAATAGCTAGTCTCGATGTTACCGATATGAGCTGTCAAAACGGAAATATTGGAGCAGTTCGTGTCAATACCGTTGGCGGTTGGGGCGGTAATCGGTATACTTTGACTCAGCCCGATGGATCTACTCGTGGGCCCAAAAATGGCAGTACATTCTCTAATTTGTCCCAAGATGGAACCTATCAAGTAAGTGTAACGGATGCCAACGGATGTACTGTGACCGACAGTTTTACATTGACTCGACTGGCTGCACCGACTTTGACTCTTGACAATGTGGCATCGGACTATTGTTACGATAACTTTACAGCGGCAACGTTGGTGGTAAACGCTTCTGGTGGTTTGGCGCCCTATCAATATAGGATCAATGGAGGTCCCTTGGGAGCTAGCAATAGTTTTGCGGGACTAACCCCGGGAACCTATACCATTCAAGTAGTGGATGCCAACGATTGTAGAGACACCGTAACGGCAACTATAGAACCACAGGTAATGGCCAATGCAACCACTATCCAAGAATTGGATTGTGCAGGACCTCCCGGTCAGATTCAGGTTGATATAAGCAATGGATATACCTCTTCTGGAGATTATGATATATATGAAGTGAGCATCAATGGTGCTCCATATACTTCAGATAACAACAATATAGCAGGAAACTCTTTTGTGTACAATATTCCCAACGATGGTTCCATAATTTCGGATACCACCTTCCAGTTCTTGATTACAGATGCTAGAGGATGTACTACAGAGACCAATACTGTGACCATTTCCCCGCCAGAAACCATTGCTGGAACGGCAGTGGCCACGGATACTCAATGTGGGGATAATACCAGTGGATTGGTAGAATTGATTCCTGACACTACTCAGGGCGTTCCGCCATATGAGTTCAGTAACGATAATGGAGCAACCTTTAGCACACAAAATATATTTTCTGGTTACGGACCTGGTGTGCATGGTGGATTTATAATCAGGGATAGCAGAGGATGTGTGAGTCCGGCATATTCGGTAACCATAGCACCAAGTGATCCATTAGATGCAACAGCCACCCCAACAGACGCCGTTTGTGCGATAGGCTCTGTGAATGGGTCTATATCCACTACAATAAACAATGGTGTAGGACCATATGATTATATTTTAGTGGATGAATTTGGGGGAATGGTAGCGTCTTCTACAGGAACGGCAAGTACAACGGTAAACTTCCCGAATCTACCCATAGGAAACTATACCGTAATTACTACAGATTCTCAAGGGTGTGAGGACAGAGATCAGGTAGTTATTGATCAAAACCAGCTCAACCTTACACCTTTGGATGCAGCACCGCTATTGTGTTCCGATACTGTATTTCCATATAGGGTTCAGGCCTCGGGAGGAACAGGGCCTTATGAATTCAGATTAGTGGGAGACCCTATTTGGACCCCAGGAACAGGAGCAGGTAATGATATTTTCGATGTAACCGGACTTGTGGTGCCTGGAGTAACTTACTTCGTGGAAGTAAGGGATGCCTTGGGCTGTACCTATATACAAGAAATAGATCCAATTGGCCCTGTAAACCCCGTGGCCGTTGCGGCAACCTCTTTGTCTGCATCGTGTAATGTGGCGGGCAGTGGTTCTATTGATTATGAAGTTTCTGGAATTTCGGCACCAGGGGACTTTACGGTAACCCTGCAAAATACAGATACGGGAACAACGGTTTCTACCCAATCATTCAGCGGAGAAGCCATACCTTATACGGATACATTTACAAGTTTGGCACCCGGGAACTATCAGATTATAGTTACAGACGACACTAATGGTTGTAGTGGAAGTACTTTGGCTTTTATTGATATTAGTTCGGTATCCATTGCCATCGATAATTTTGTGGAGGCCACATGTAACGTCGGGGCCTTGGTCACCGTAAGAGGTTTTGGGAGTACAGGCCCATATACCTATGCTTACGTGCCCACAGGTGACCCTGCGCCAGTAACATTTACCTCCGAAACAACATTTGAAATACCGGGTCCGTACCCGAACGATTATGATTTTTATGTGCAGGATGCCAATGGGTGTACTGCCCTCACAACACTGTCCGTTACTCAAGAAGCAGGGGTGCCCAACCCAGTGATCGATGTAGTCAATCAATGTACAGCAACAAGTGGTTATCAAATTAATATGGTATCCCCACTTTCAACAGGTTCGGGATTGCCAGAAGAAACTTTTCAGTACGATATTGGTAGTGGATTCCAGACCGGAACAACATTTATAGTGCCCAATCCAGGAAGCTACGTCATCACGGTTAGGGATGGTAATGGATGTATAAATACGGTAACGGCAGATGTATTCGATTTCTTTGCGATCAGTGCCGATGCTACCTCATACCCGACCTGTAACGCAGGCGATGGTGAGATAACCGTGAATACCACTGGGGGAAGTGGCACTTTTGAATATCAATTGAGAGATGCTGCACTCAACAATATTGGTCCAGCGCAGAGCACCAATATTTTCACGAACGTGTTACCGGGAGATTACAATATTCTGGTAACGGATTTAAACTCCAACACTATGCCTTTGTGTTCCGATGAAGCCATAGTAAACGTTTCTTTGGTGGACACTCCAGTGATTACGGCGACACCAAGCAGCGATGTTACTTGTTTTGGGGCGGATGACGGGACGATAACTGTGGAACTTCAACCGGGAAGTGACACCGATACGCCTATCAGCTATATTTTGTATCAAGGATCAACATCAAATATTATTGCCGGGCCACAGGGTTCACCTGTGTTCGATAATCTTCAGCCCGATACCTATCAGGTAGAAGTGGTTTCGGATAGAGGCTGTTCTGATCGAACAGGCAACATCATTATAGATGAACCTACCGAATTATTGGTGAATGCTGTCAATACCGCATTTAGCTGTAACCCATCCAGTAATCAATTTAGTACGGCAACCATAACTATTTATACCGATGATAATGGAGATGGCACGGGCGCCCCAACAGGTTCGGGTTCCTATACGTATAGCATGAATGATGGTACGCCACAATTTGATGGCACCAATTTCCAGACCAGCAATACCTTTGAAGTTATTGATAATGGTACGGACCAAACCATTATTCTGACCGCCAGAGATCAAAATGGATGTGAAGAAACCGCCACGGTAACCATCAATACGCCAACAGACATTACCTTTAGTTACAATGTGAACCAAATTACTTGCGATGCTTCAGGAGCAGGTGTAAGTCCCGGTTCTATTGATATTATTGTGAACGAAGGTCCAGGAAATTATGAAGTGGAAATCTTGCCGTTAGGTTCGGAGCCCGCACGAAGTTCAGGCGGTGGCGATAGGGTAAGCTGGGATATTTCCACACCAGGTGATTATATTTTTGCAGTAACCGATGTAGGCAGCGGGGGATGTACATATTTGACCACTACGATCACTATGCCCGAATACAACAATATTGAGGCGGTAATCTCGGAAGTAGATCCTGTAACCTGTTTTAATGGTAGTGACGGTTCCATAAGTCTGGAAATCAATAATTATAGCGGAGTTTATAATTATGAGGTTTTCACACGAGACAATGCCGGAGTTGAAACATCCACAGGGGTCACGGGAACTTTTGATACCAATGCACCGATAAACAGCCCTGAAATTATTCAAAATGTACCTGCCGGAAACTTGGTGGTCAGGATCGAAGCCTTGAATACTCCATTTTGTGATGCGGTAAGTAATGTTACTACCGTTCGTTCCCCCGATAGAGCGCTATCGGTGAATGCGGTTCAGACATCACCAGTTACCTGTAATGTGCCCGGTTTTGGTGAAATAACTGCTACTGGTGATGGGGGATGGGGTACCTATGAATATCAATTGGTAGCATCGGATGGTACTATTTTGGTGGATTATCCGAACACCAACCCCGTTTTTGAAAACTTGTCTACGGATACCTATACCGTAAATGTGCGTGATTTGAGAGGCTGTGAATCTACAATCGATATTGACCTACCATTGCCCACACCTATAACAGCAGATATCCAAGTGGTAAGCCCATTGGCCTGTAACAACGATAACAATGCTGTGATCGAAGCATTGAACGAATCTGGAGGACAGGGAATTGGAAACTACTTATATCAATTGAATAGAATTACGGACGGTACCAATAGTGGTCTTCAAACCACACCGAGATTTGCCAATTTGTCTGCAGGAGAATATACCATAACCATTTTTGATGGGTGGAACTGTAGTTTTACAACCCTTCCCATTGATATTCAAGACCCCGAAATCGTAGTTGCCGAACTAGTGGAATTACAACCACCGGGATGCGGAAATTTAGGTAGAATGGAACTTACGGTGACCAATCCAGAACCAGGAGTGGATTATTTTTATAGAAGATCGGGAACCACTGACCCATTTGTGCCTTTCGGGGCTGGAATGACCAGCATAGAGATTGCCGCAGATATAACCTTGGATCCAGGGCCGTTCCAGTACGATGTTCAAAATTCCAATGGATGTCCATTTGAGAAATCCAACCAAATCTCGTTAGATCCAGCTGCACCTTTGGTAATCGATTTGGATTTGACCAACGCTACCATTAATTGTGCTGGAGAGGCAACGGGAATAATACGATCTGAAGCTTTTGGGGGTATCGGAAACTATGTATATACCTTGGTAAACTCCAATACGTTGCCTCCATCGGCTGCAACAATTGTTCGTCCTGCACAAAGCTCGGGTATTTTTAGAGAGTTGAATCCCGGTACGTATTATGTTTTTGCTCAAAGTGGAGGATGCGAGGCCATATCCGATCCAATTATCATTGAACCAAAAGACCCTTTGGTATTGGATTATTTGGAAGCTGTACCGGTAGTTTGTGCGGGAGATATGAATGGACAGATTATTATTGAGGCCAGTGGGGGAACCGGACAAATTAGATATTCCATTTCGGATACCTTAAGTGAATTTTTTGAAGGGGATGATCCAGTAAACCCAAATAGAAAAACCTTTACGGACTTGGCACCTCGCACGTACGACATCATCATTCAAGATGATTTGGGTTGCACCATAACAAGAACAGTAGAGATTACCCAGCCCATGGAGTTGGTGGCAGGAGTGGTCAATACCACGCCCGAAACCTGTATGGGCGATGCCAACGGAACCCTTACCCTTGAAGTGACCGGAGGTACCGCTCCTTATTTTACTAGTGTAAATTCTGCCGACGATGCGGATTTTGTTCAAAACGATAGTTTGTTCTTTGATAATCTTCAGGGAGGTGAAACCTATGTTATATTTGTTAGGGATGCCAATGGTTGTCAAACCAATGTTATTGCGGAAATAGGAATAGGGATAGATATTGTTGCAGAACCAATGGTTGAATATGGTTGTGAGGGAATATTTCCCAATAGCACTACGACCATTTCTATTGAGGACCAGTCCCAGTTGTCGGATTTATTGTTTTCTTTAGATGTGGACGATATAGCATTGGCTACCACTCAAAGAACGTTCGGGGATCTTCCTGCTGGAGAGCATACGGTATATATATACCATGCCAACGGATGTGTCACTTTTGTGGAATTTGAAATAGAAGCATATGAACCGCTCACATTGGAAGCCACAAAAACCGGTCCAGATGAAATTACGGCCATTGCCACCGGTGGCTTTGGTGGATATGAATATTTCTTCCAAGGAGAGTCCTACGGAGAGGTGAATACCTTTAATGTCACAGTTGACTCAAACATAACGATTATGGTGCGAGATCAAAATGGATGTGAAGCAACACTGATAATGCCGTTTGATTTTGAAGGAATGCCGGAGATGCCGAACTTCTTTACTCCAGATGGAGATAATTTGAACGACTATTGGTATCCGGAAAATCGTGAATACTTCCCATTTATCGATGTAATTATATATGATAGGTACGGTAGAGTAGTGGCCCGCTTAGATCAAGTTAAAAAATGGGATGGCACGTATGACGGTAAGCCTTTGCCTACTGGGGATTATTGGTATGTGGTTTATGCCAACGACAATGAAAAACAACAGTTCGTAGGACACTTTACGCTGTACCGGGAGTAAAAGGATCGGCAAAAACTGTAGACCTATATTTTAGAAAAAAGTTTTAAAGGTATCGGGTAGAAATATCATCAAAATTTCTATTTTTGCAATCCCTTTTCGGGATGTGGCGCAGTCTGGTAGCGTACACGCATGGGGTGCGTGTGGTCGCTGGTTCGAATCCAGTCATCCCGACGAACCACTAAACAGGTGGTATCAAAGCACTGTCAACTGACTGATTGACAGTGCTTTTTGTTTTAATTGCATTCAATTGAATTCATTTAAAACCATATAAAAGGTGTAGAGTTCGGTGAATGGTTCGGTACGTTCATTGTGCATAATTTAGATAGCGTTTGACGCTGTTCAAGGGTGTTTTGCAAACCTGTTTTGTCAAACCCAAAAGTTATGTATTATGCGCAATTCCAACACATTAAAAGTCCTTCTCTTCACACGGGACATTTCCAATAATCCCCAAAAGTTGACCATTTATGCCCGTATCACCGTCAATGGGAAAAGGGCGGAAATCAGTTTGAAACGTTATACCTCGGTGAATGAATGGGACGAAAACAAGGGAAGGCTCCATGGTCTAACCCACAAGGCCCGTTTATTGAACAGCTACCTTGATGAGGTGTATGCCGCAATCATGGACACCCACAAGGTATTGTTGCGGGAAGAAAAGCTAATCACGGCACAGGCAATCAAGGCCCGTTATCTAGGACAGGACGAGCAGCATAATACCCTGTTTGAACTTATCGAGTATCATAACAAAACACAAAAGAGTGTGCTCCGCCCCGGAACGATGAAGAACTATTATGGGACCAAAAAGTATCTTTTTCGCTTTTTGGAATCCAAATACAAACTCCCCGACATCCGATTGAAACAATTGAATTATAAGTTCATCACCGATTTTGAACACTATCTATTGAACGGCCCACAACTCCAAAAGGGAAAGAAATGTACAAATAATGGGGCCATGAAACACTTGGAGCGTTTGATGAAAATGGTCAAGCTTGGCGTTAAGTTGGAATGGTTGGACAAAGACCCCTTCATTAACTATAAGCTCAGATTTCATAAAACGGAACGCAGTTATCTAACGGAAAGGGAACTCAGGCTCATTGAAGAAACGAACTTTACTGGGGCAGGCTATGAAAAGGTCAAGGATGCATTCCTTTTCGCCTGTTATACTGGCCTATCCTATATCGATGTCCGGGAACTTGAAAAGAATCAACTGGTACTTGGTATTGATGGAAACCAATGGATTTATACCAAAAGGGAAAAAACATCGGAAAGTGTAAAACTGCCCTTATTGCCCAAAGCAAAAGAAATCATTGAAAAGTATTGGGACAGTCCAGAGGCCGATACTAAAATACTACCTGTACTCTCGAATCAAAAGACAAACAAATATCTAAAGGAAATTGCCAAGGCCTGTGGTATTTATAAAACCATATCCTTTCATTCGGCCAGGCACACTTTTGCAACCACAGTAACCCTTTCCAATGGAGTACCGATAGAAACAGTTTCCAAAATGCTCGGCCATACCAAACTGTCCACTACCCAAATCTATGCCAGGGTATTGGAACACAAGATAGGGGAGGACATGCAAAACCTTATAGAACATATGCAGATCAAAAAAGCAGCCGAAGGATGAAAAGGATGTATTTATTCGGTTCCGCTTGCGGGACGAAGGAATAGCAAGAGGGTGATGCGCAGATTGCGCCATCACGGTTGCTTTCGGGTCTTCAACAAGTTGAAAACCAGTTGATTAATAGAATATTGAAATACTGAGCAAAATCAGGGGCTACAGTAGAATTTTCCGAAATCTACAGTAAACCCTTTGGGAAGCCCTGTAAACACTGGAGATTTTTGACGTAAAAATTGACGCAATTTCACTAAAAAACAAAATTCGGCCTATGGAAAAGCAAAAAACAAATGACAGAACAAAGAAAGGGACAGGCGGTTATTCCAATATCACCGTAAAGAAAGAAACGGCTACACGCTTTCGCAGCTATTCCAAAAAATTCAACAAGTCCCATAGTGAAGTGTTGGATGAAATGATACAATTCTTCAAGGAGAACAGCCTTGATCCTTTTGGGGAGGGAACAAAGATCATCCTTGACAACATCAAAAAATTGGAGCGTCAGATGATGAAGAAATTCGATAGGCTCATCGCCATTATCAAGAACATGGAAAAGACCAGTATCCGGCCCACCTATGAAATGGTACTCATTCTTTACGAGGCCTATGTAAAGGATGGGAGGAAACCGAAACGGGAACCTGTCCAAATTCAGGAAGAGCGAAGGGATTTTTTGGAGCCTAGAAACACTGTTCCGAAAACAGAGCACGATAGAATACTCCGCGAATTGGAAAGCCATAAAAAGCGTTGCAATGAAATCCTCAACAGTGTGGAGAAGGTGGAGCCAATGATGGGAAAACCCTATTTAAAAATAAATATGGGCATCGGGGATTTTGAAAGCCTTAAACATCAATTAAGATAGCGCATATGTACCTTACCATCTCAGCGCAGAAAATGGGCAGTACCTATAACTCCAGTGTAGGGAGCTATGTGGACTATCTGGAAAAGGAAAACGAGGACAGGTTGCCCGAACAAAGGGAAGAATTCTTCGACCAAGAAAATGACAGCGTAAGCCCTCAAACGGTCATTGAGGAAATAGATGCCAATACGGCCAAACTAAGGCAGAAAGACCCGAAGTTCTATTCCATTGTGGTCAGTCCCAACCAAAGGGAACTTAAGGCCATTGGAAATGACCCAAACCTGCTAAGGGAATACACAAGGAAGCTCATGGAGGACTATGCCAAGAGTTTCCATCGCAACCAAGAGGTCAAGGTCGAGAACCTAAAATATTATGCCAAGATAGAACATGAACGCACCTATCGGGGATTTGATAGACAAGTGCAGGAGAATGCGCCCTACCGAGGGGAGATAGCAAGGCTCAGGAACGAGATTCGGAAAGTGGAACGAGGCGAATCCATCGGGAACGTCAAAGGGCTTGAAAAAAGGATTGCAGAGCAAACAAGATTGGCCCCACACAAACAGAACGGACAATTGGTGGCCGCAGGGATGAAAAAGGAAGGACCACAGACCCATATCCATATCATTGTCAGCAGAAGGGACGTGACGAACACCTATACGCTTTCACCAATGGCCAAGCACAAAGCATCCGAGGTTGAATTAAATGGAAAAACGGTCAAGAGAGGATTTGATAGGGACAGTTTTTACCAAGCTGCGGAAAAGACTTTTGATAAAACAACGGGATTTAAAAGGAACTATGTGGAATCCTATGTTGGGAGAAAGGCCCATGCTAAGGAACCGGGGAAGTTCTTTGCCAAGGTGATGGGACTGCCCACCAAGGAAAAGGACATGGCATTTAAACTTCTTAAGACAATGGGGGTCAAGGCTCCGAGTATACCGACCAATAAAGTACAAATGGCTGCCAAGATCATCAAGGCACTTGGAAGGGGTATCGATAAGGCTAGGGGCACAGGTGAGGATATGGGGTACTGAAATCTAAAAAGTAGGTTGCGCCCTATCGTGTTTTTGCTTCACGCTTATCCACCGGAACACTACAAAAACCCGATAGGATCCATGCGCAAAAGTTGGGGGTAAGAATTTGGGGGTGCTTCTTGTTATATTTTTAAACAGCTAGGTTGGGATATTGAGAATGTAGCCTTTTTATTTAATACAGGGGCAATTAATGTTAAAGTAAACAAAAAAATATAACCAAACGTTTGGTAAATTAAAAAATGTATTACATTTGCAATGAAATTTGTAAACGAAAGGTTATGCGGCCGAAGAAAATGGAAGATAAGGAATTGATAATTAACTTAATGTCTGTTCTTAGAAAGAAAGGATATGAGGGGTCAAGTCTCAATCAATTAGCAGATGCTGTCCAACTGAACAAAGCGAGTTTGTATCACAGGTTTCCAGGTGGTAAGAAAGAAATTGCGGATGCAGCACTGGAATTTACATATGAATGGGTGAGGGATCATATATACAAACTTCTTATCCAACGTTCCATAGCTCCAAAGGAGAGACTTAACTCGGTACTTAAAGCGATAGGCGAAGATCTTTACAAAAATGGAAGGGATATGTGTATTCTCAGGGCTTTATCCATGGATAATTCCCATGAAGGTCTGTTCGGAAATAAAATAAAGAGTAGTATGTCTACTTGGATTGATGCATTTACTGTTTTAGGAATGGATTTTGGCTTAAGCGAGAAGGAAGCGACTGAAAAAGCAGTGCAAGTTTTGGTACAAATTCAAGGAGGTTTGGTCGTATCCGAAGGTTTGGGTTCATTAGAACCATTCGAAAATGTAATACAATCATTGAAAAATATGTATTGAACACAAAAAAATTTAAACATAAATATAACCAAACGTTTGGTTATAGTGTTTTTAAAGTTTAACTAAAAATTGGAGATATAAGAAGAAAACACCGCATCACAAAAATGTCATCGTTTAGTAAAACGGTTTGAAGTATAACAGACTCACTTACTGTAAAGCAAATAGACAAGTGAAGATAAATAGAGAAATTTCAACAATAAAAAAATAATAAGAATGAAAACTACAATTTTAAAATCAGCAATAGGTGTAATGTCCATTGCAATCATTTCAATATCCCTTTATTCGTTTGCCAAAATTGAAAATGTTGGGGAGGGTGTGTCCATTTCCTCTGTAAAAAACAGAACCAGTTACAGAACCATAAAGATAGAGGGGGTGGATATTTTTTATCGAGAGGCAGGTAACACTGAAAATCCCACTATTCTTTTGTTGCATGGCTATCCGACCTCATCCCATATGTTTAGGAATCTGATATCGGAATTATCTGATGATTATCATGTTCTAGCACCGGATTACCCGGGTTATGGGAGAAGTGAACAACCGTCCATGGAGGAGTTTGAATATTCTTTTGACAATATGTCTAAGATAGTTGAAGACTTCCTCGCAGCTAAAAAGGTCGGAAAATACAGTATTTATCTTATGGACTATGGTGCTCCAATCGGTTTTCGAATTGCGGCCAAGCACCCTAAACGTGTAGAGTCACTGATTATCCAAAATGGAAATGCATATGATGAGGGACTTCGTGATTTCTGGATTCCGATAAAAAAATATTGGAATGAATATACTGAAGAGAATGGCAAGGCACTTGAAGGATTTCATTCACCAGATGGACTTAAATGGCAATATACGCATGGGGTTAAAGACACCACAAAGATTAGTCCCGATAATTGGCATATTGATCTTCAGCACTTGAAACGAGCTGGAAATAATAATATCCAATTGGCAATGTTCTATGACTATCGTACCAATGTACCGTTGTATCCAGTTTGGCAAAAATATTTTCGGGATTATCAACCTCCTACATTGATAGTTTGGGGCAAGAACGATTATATTTTTCCTGCCGAAGGTGCTTATCCTTACAAAAGAGACCTCAAAAATGTTGACTTCAATTTGTTGGATACCGGTCACTTTGCCTTGGAGGAAAAAGGTGATGAAATTGCACAACATATTTTAAGATTTCTTAAGAAAAACAATATCAAGTAAATATAGTTAGGCTATGGGAACACTCTCATATACAAGATAGTTCCTGTAGCCAATTTATCTGCTCCAAACTATAATGTCGTTCAATGTCAATGAATGGAACTCTTGGAAATAACGACCCATATCATATGATTTTAAGGTAATATCTTAAGCTTAGATAAAAAGGTATAGAATATTCTAAACATCCAGTATTTCGGTAAAAAAAACAATGCTATGCAAGATTTTACACAGTACATGGAAATTTGTGAGGCCCTTGCAGAAAGTGCCTTATCCAAAGGTAACAGTATGGTAGGTAGCCTTATCCTCTTAGATGGCAAGATTGTGGCAAAAGCTGAAGAAACTGCCACTTCAAAAAAGGATATTAGCTGCCATGCAGAAATGGAAGTTATAAGAAAGGCAAGGAAAATTATTGGAAAAAATATGTCTGGCGCAATTTTAATAAGTAATAAAGAACCTTGTGTAATGTGCAGTTATTCAATTCGATTTCATAGAATAGACACTGTGATTTACAAGGCGAAATCCAAGCATTTGGGTGGATGTAGTGGTCATTTTAATTTATTGACATCTAATCAAGTGCCAAAAGAATGGGGCCCACCAGTTTCTTGTATTCAAATAAAAAAATAAAAACTAAATCACCAATCAGATTATAATAAAGAATAGAGTTTCCTATAAAGAGTTAAAATAAATGATATGGTAGAAAATACAATCAAAGTTCAAATTATAAATGCCTTTGTTGACAATGAAACAGGAGGGAACTCCGCCGGATTGGTTTTAAATTCCGATAAGTTGACGGCTCAACAAAAACTGGATATCGCTAAAAAAGTTGGACTATCTGAAACTGCTTTCGTCTCAAAATCAAAAAGTGCTGATTTTAAATTGGATTTTTTCACACCTACCAAGCAGATTGCCCACTGTGGCCATGCGACAGTAGCAACTTTCTCTTATTTAAAACAGAATGAATATGTTATTGGCTCAATATCCTCAAAGGAGACAATTGATGGGAATAGAGAGATAAAATTTGATGGAGAATTGGCATTTATGCAACAAAAACCTCCAAAGTATCAAAGTATTAATGATGACGAAGATATAATTTTAAAGTCGTTGAAAATAAGTAAATTAGATTTACTTAAAAATGCTTCGATAGAAATTGTCAATACAGGTAATTCATTCTTAATAATCCCTGTCAACAATCTTCAGATCTTAAAAGATATAAAGCCAGATTTTGATTTAATAAATAAAATAAGTGGGAAACATGATCTAATTGGATACTATGTATTTACACCAAATTTAAAATTATCAAATAGAGATGCAAGCACAAGAATGTTTGCTCCTAGATATGGTATTAACGAGGAATCTGGCACTGGTATGGCCGCAGGACCTTTGGCTTGTTACATCTATGATAAATTAAAAATTCAAAAAAAAAGATATTTAATACAACAGGGCAAATTTATGTCATCTCCTTCTCCTAGCTTAATATATGTTGACTTAGAAATTTCAAATAAAGGAGAAATAGATAATTTAATGGCAGGTGGTAAGGGAATTGTCAAATCAGAAATTGAAATAGGGTTTGTACAAAACATTTAATTTAGATTTTATTCAAAGCATAAGAAAATGAAAAATCAATCATTAAAAAACAGAACAGTCGGACTTCTATTATTTTTTGGACTTCTATCGTTAATAGTTAGAGGTCAATTTATTAAGAAAATCGATAGCTTGGCTTTGGTACATCACAATAAAGGATTCAACGGAAATGTACTTTTCTCTTCAAATGATTCAATAGTTTTTACAGGTAACTATGGATACAGTGATTTTTCTAATAAAAAAGCACTTAATGATTCTACGATTTTTGAGCTAGCTTCTGTTTCTAAACAGTTTACAGCATTGGCAATAGTACAACTTAAGGAAAAGGGTTTGCTCGAATACAGTACTAAAGTGAGTGAAATAATTAATAATTTTCCTTACGATAACATTACAATTGAACATTTACTAAGGCACCAATCAGGTCTACCAGATTATCAAGATATATTTTACAATAAAAAATATTGGAAAAGAAACAAAATAGCATACAATCAGGATGTTATTGATGTTTTAGTAAAATTGAAATTAGATTTAGTTTTTAAACCAGGAAGCCAGTATGATTATAATAATACAGGTTATGTCATTTTAGCCTCAATAATAGAGAAATTAAGCGGGCAATCTTTTAAGTCTTATGTTCATAAAAATATTTTTGAACCTTCGGGAATGTCAACATCTAGTGTAAATGGTGTAAGTGAAATTCATCAGACGTATCTAAATATTGCAAAAGGATATACCTACAACAATCGGAAAGGTAAATACCAAAAAGTAGAAAATGATAAAAAGCATAAGCATATTCTTTGGATGAATGGTATTGTAGGTGATAGAGGAATTTACTCTTCAATTCTTGATCTCGAAAAATGGAAGAAAGCATTGAGGTATAACAAATTAATTACCGAAGAAGGAAAATATGAAATGCTAACTGTTGATGCTGTATCGTCAAAATATGGTTTTGGTTTTGCAATTTATGAAACAGAAAGTAAGGGTAGGTGGGTGTATCATAACGGTAGTTGGTCAGGTTACAAAACTTCGGCCATTTATTTGCCAGATAGCAATGAATATTTACTAATACTCAGTAATAATAGATATAAAGAGACTTACAACAAATTAGAAGAAGATTTATATAATATAATTTTAGAAAATACTAATTGAAATTAATACGAATACTATACCAGCCTGCAGCCATACCCCTTTTAAGACAACACTAAATTCATAAAATTTCCCTTCTGACAAAATGATGGCCTGATGAAAACTCAATGATTTCGTTAAACTCCAAACCCTTCTTCACGATAATTTCTCCCGACATTCCTGCATTGATGTACTGAAGTGCAAAAAGTAATTGAGTTTATATCAATAAGATACATTGAATCTCAAATCATTGCTTATCAAAAATTGCTTAAATTAGTGGTGTAAAACACCCATAAGTTTTGCAACTGAATGTACTGTTTTGATTACAGTTTAGAGTTCGGTTAATCAGTTTTGAAATACAGTATAAAGTGTTGACTATGAAATTGTTGTAAAAGTCGATTTCTTCCAGTCATCCCGACGAACCATGGTTTTATGACACTAAGTAAAACCTTAATTAATTGAAAACCAGAAAATTAATTTTTTCTGGTTTTTTTTATTTCCATCTGAAACCATCGATGAGGATGTCCTATAGAGTGTCCTATTTTTGTCGGGAAAAATTCCCTAAATTGTACTTCCGTAATTGATTTTTCGTGTGATTTGACTTTCGCTTAATCCAAAGTTTAACTTAAAGCGAGAACACATGAATACCTCTAACGCCTTCAGTATCAGTTTTTGGCTGAAAAAATCAGGAAGAAAAAAAGATGGACGTTTTCCAATTTATGTCCGAATCAGATGTAAAGGAAAAAATGCAGATCTCAGTGTCCATCGATCAACTTTTGAAGAACGATGGTGTCCTATTTTGGGAAAAATGGACCATAGGGCCAGTGAATCCGTTGTTGTCAACAAATATTTGGACGACGTCCGGGCAAAATTACTGGAATGCCATCGACAACTCTGTGCGGAGAGCAACTTTATAACGGCACAATCCATCAAGCTTAGATATCTGGGGAAGGACAAGGTGATGCTCACCCTATTGGACCTTTTGGAGTATAACCGAACCTATGAGTTGCCCAAACTGGCCAAAGGGACAGTCAAGAACTATTCTTCTACAGAGACCTACCTGAAACGTTTCATTGCCAAAAAATATCGGGTGCCCGATATTGGGTTGGCCTCCATTGACTATGCCTTTTTGATTGAATTTGAAAACTTCCTGCGGAACTGCGAACCCATCAAGTCGTTCCAAACATTGAACAACAATGGCATCATGAAACATATGCTACGGTTCAAGAAATTGGTGACCATGGCCTATAAATTTGATTGCATCCCCAAGAATCCCTTCAACCTCTATAAAGTGAAAATGGAGGATTATGACAGTGCTTTTCTGGAAGAGGAGGAAATCTTGGCACTGGGCCAATTGAAATTCGAGGAAAAGGGGATGGAACTGGTCCGCGATATTTTCCTTTTTGCATGCTATACTGGACTGAGCTACATTGAGATCAAACTTCTCAAACCCAACGGTATCGTATCCGGCATCGATGGGGAACTATGGATCGATGTAAAGCGCCAAAAGACCAAGACCGAAGTCAAGGTCCCCCTATTGACCAAAGCCAAGAAAATCTTGGAGAAGTATGCGGATTTTCCCAAAAATGAAGATATTGTTCTTCCTGTGTACTCAAATCAAAAGGTGAACCAATACCTAAAGATCATTGCACAAAGGGCAAATATTGATAAGCACCTAACGTTCCATGTGGCCAGACATACCTTTGCAACAACAATCACCCTTATGAACGACGTACCCATAGAGACCGTTTCCAAGCTCTTGGGGCATACCAAGCTTTCTACGACCCAAAAGTATGCAAGGGTGGTGGAAAAGAAAATCAGTAAGGACATGGCCCAATTGAAAAACATATTGGATGAGAGCAGCCATAAAATTCAAGATAACAGTGGGGTTCCCAATTTGAGAATTGTACGGTAGAGCTGTAGGGGTATTGTTATTTCTATTTAGAATACCTTTCAGGAAAGCAGTTTTTGCTGATGAGCGGGTTGTTTTATGCGCAATATCGAATGCAGTTCGACTTCAACAGATAAGACAGGACACTTAGTTTCAAGGGGTCAAAAGTCAGCTGTCGCGGAAAGGGACTCTACTTCAACGCTACTTTAACATTTGAGTCCTGTTTCTGGGCTATTTGAGAACAATTGGAATCAAAATGAACTAGGCTGAATTAAACCTATCTCTCAAGCCGGTTAGCTTGTTGATTAAATCTTTAAAGCTTTCCGTTTTACCATAGAACATGCTCTCTTTCATCTCCGCATAATCTTCTTCCCATTCTGCCATAACTTCTTCAGGTGGAATGAAATTCAAAGTTTTATAACCATGCTTTGAATAATCGATCCAAGATATTCGTGCATATACTTCTCGGTGTGCCACAATTTTGTCGTACAATGCTTTGTCCTTTATTGCCGATTCCCCAAATCCTGTATCCATCATTCTGGATACATCATATAAATGCCTTGTCATTCGATGACCTCTTATTGGTCCCCGTTCTTTTGGTTTCTGAAATTCCTCATGCAATAGGAACAGTTTTTCCAAAAATGTGCGTTGAGGCAAAACTGTGGGTATATAAACGGCTTTATCAGCAAAGGATAGGCCTTTGTACATTTCCCCAATAAACGATATAACCTCTCTATTTTCAAAGGGTCCCCGAAGTGACCTGGAGCTTATTTCAACCAGTATTCTGGGTTCTAAATAGGGAACCTTGTCGACCAATGACTTATAGCGGATTTCAATGGCCAAGGGATCAGTATCCGATTCTTCAAAATCGCGGACATGGATGGTAAAATCCTTGATGCCCATTTCATGAAGCTTATCCTCTAAATCTTGTGGCAGTATCTCGCTCACAAACTTGCATGATGCCTTTCTAAGTTTTTTAACCTGTTTTCGGGAAAGATCTCCCTCAAATTCAAAAAAGGATTTATCCATACCCAGATCTATGTCCTCCGAAAAGCGCTCAATAAGTCTCCATGCCTTGCTCAAGGATGTACCTCCTTTGAAAACCAGATGGTTTGAATATTTGGTTTCGAATAGGGTGCGAAGGACAGCGACCACCCACCAATCCTTTTCTATGGCCGCCTGTGGAAGGCCTTTTAAAATACTTGTTTGAACAATCACTTCTCTTCTGTCCTGTTCGGATAAATCAAACCATTCCTTCATGTCGGTTCCCTTTTTGATAGTGAATTTTGCATAATTTCAGAAATCCAAACAGGAGCTAGCTTCATATCATGAACTATTGATTCTCTATCAACCTTTTGGAGTATCATATTTATTTTCTCCAAGGTTTTGTCATCTATATTGTGTTTGCCCAATTGGCGCAGGGCTTGCATGATAAGAATATTGGTCTCACTCTTGACGGCTAGAATTTTAGGGGAAGCCTTTTTAAACTTTATTGTATTTTCCCCAACGGATATGGTACGGGAAGTTCCGTCCGTCAAGTAAACTAAATTCAAAGGTACCTGTGTGGAAAGCCCCAGTTGGTTGAGCGCCTGAATCCCAGTGGGAATAATTCTGGCCTTATCCCTTTTAGAGATTGCTTTGGCAATTTCTTCCAAAGACGGATATAACGTCCCAAGTAGCTTGTGTTCTTTGGGATATAGATAAATGCCTTGGGCCAATCGGATCAAAAAACCTTTGTCCTCTAACCTTTTCAATGCTTGCCTTATCGCTTCAGATGTACCGAATTTGGAAAAGTTTTTCGGGAAAAAAATTTTTCCACGCTTATGGTTCGAAATTGAATTTTTTATAAGTTTTTCAGTGGGTATGGGCATTTTGTAACTTATTTTTTGTCACAAATTTAGTAAAAAAATGTGACGAATAAATTTTTGGGGAGACAAGAGTGAAAATTACAAAAGATGGAGGGTGTAAACCTAGTGCTGTTGGTCTTGACCAACAGCACTAGGCAAATTTTCCACATGGTAAACATCGGTGTTCACAATTCACTCGAAATATCAAAATAGCTCATGAACACCGATGTTTACCATGTAGTGAAGTTAGTTTTTCCCAGGAAGAAAGTCAATGGGGTAGGGGCTTGGTCGACGGTGTGTTATAAACAAATTAATGAACAGTGTGCTCTTGGGCCAAAATTCTTAAACTTGTCTATATGCATGGTAAGGGCAACCATTGGGTTCCCAAGGAGCGCTTTTGAAACCATTATAAATCACATCAGGCACCAACGCTTGAATTTTGCCTTATAACTTTTATTTTCTTACCAATATTCCCGAAAGTTAAGCTCGCACTATTTTCTCGGACAAGGGACGGCATAAAACCGTTCCGATGGTCACTGTTTATTCCGTTTCCTTGCCACTCCAAAATTTTGTCTTCCGCTTGGTTTCCGCTCAAATATTGTTTAACCAAAAATCCAAAAAATCATGGAAGCACAAACAAAACAAAGAACGACAAGCAAAAGGAATGCGGACCAATCATCAAAAGCAAACCGACCCGCACCGCAGAAGGAACAGTACTCTGTTCCACAGATCCAGATGTTGGAAATCGGTTTGGTTTCGCCAGATCCGACACAACCCAGAAAAACCTTGGATGAACAAAGTCTCAATCATTTGGCACAGAGTATTGCCGAGCATGGTGTATTGCAGCCCATCACTGTGAGAAAATCTGATGACGGCTATATCATCATCATGGGTGAAAGGCGATTTCGAGCCAGTAAATTGGCAGGATTGTCTACTATTCCAGCCATGATAAGGGAATATACGGGCTCTGAAATTTTGGAAGTCCAGATCATCGAAAACCTCCAAAGGAAAGATGTGGAACCTACTGAGGAGGCCGAGGCCATCCAATTTTTGTTGGACCGTTACGAACCCGTTGAGATTGCCAAACGTCTCGGGCGTTCGGAGAACTTTATCCGCCAGCGTATCAAATTGGCCGGTTTAATCGAGGGATTCAAGGCCTTTGTCCGAAATGGGGAAATGACCTTGTCCTTGGGAGTCGCAGTGGCACTTTTTGAGCCCGGCGAACAACAGATGTTATTGGAAAGCCTGGAAGGGAAATTTCAGGAACATCGAATCAAACGGATGATCGAGAGCCGAACCTTTGACCTGACCAAGGCCAGCTTTGATGTGACAGATAAGACCTTATTGCCCAAAGCAGGGGCATGTGTTGCCTGCCCTTTCAACGCTGCCAACCAAGGCAACTTGTTCGGGGAAGGGAAGATGGTCTGTACCCGGACCTCCTGTTTTGAGAACAAAAAGACAAAGACCTTTTTGCAACTCCTGAAAAGAGTAAAAAAGGAAGGATTGAAACTGGTGCCCAACATCAACAAATATTGGGTGGACGAGGAACGCAACCAGTGGGTCATGGCCCAAATGGAAAAAGAAGGTCTAGAAGTACATTTGACCAATGAATTCGAAATTTTAAAGGAGCCTGTTGAGCCTACCATGAAAAGCATTAAAGAAGAGCACCGGCACTATGAATACACCGAGGAAGAATTGGCTGAATTCCTTGACGAAGCTTTGGAATCCTTCACCGAGGAAAAGGAGGCATGGGACAAGGCCGTGGAAAATGGATTTGAAAAGGGTATTCTACTGGAAACGGATACCTACTTGACACAGTCCATTTTTGTAAAGGTCAGGGAAGAAACCAATAATGGAAGTTCAGATGCCAAGTCCTTGGAGGAACGGAAGATGGCCGAATGTTCCCCAGAGGAACAGATCATCAAGATCAATGCACGGGAACTTAGGAAAAAACAGATCGAGAACAACCACCAGTTCAAGGAAGTGGTGGATATGATCCGGGAAACGGATTACATCAATAGGAACAAACCTTTGACCACGGATGAAATGGTGGCCATCTCCATCTCACTGTTCGAGAACAACATTGGATATTATAGTCAAAGGGAACATTTTGAGGGGTTCATTGGGGAGGATTCCAAATTGTCCCGAGAGGAGCTGGTGGCCCGGTTCAAACAAAACTTCAAGAAAGAGGCCTTCTATAAACTGATACGGTTTTTGTTGACCAGGCAGGTACACCTTGGGGAAAGCAACCATACCAATGACATGACCAACCAATCCTTCTATGTGGCGATGCTATCCTTTTACAAGGACAAGATCTCGGCCATTGAAGAAACCTATGTCGAAAGTCGGCAAAAGCGAGAAGCACGGATCAAGGAAAGGGTAGTTGCCCTGGAGCAGCAGGCCAAGGTATTCAAGGATTGATTTTTATCACTGGGGGTCTGGAAACAGGCCCCTCTTTTTTTATGGTCATCTATAGGAGATCGACACTTCTTCGTAATCCACTTTGTCTATGATACCCTGATAGTTGGAATCCACACTTCTACTATATAGATCCTTGGTGACGGGATAGGCTTCGAGATCACCTTCCCATAAATCGTCATCGATAAGATCTTGAACGTCGGATTCATTGTTGCCGTTATGTAACCAAGCATCTAAATTTTCATCATCTATGATCACGGGTCGCCTTTTCTTTTCATTGTGGATCTCTTCAAACATAGGGGTGGCATCCTTGGTGAGGACAGCAAAGGTCCTTCTTCCATCTGAGGTGTTTGTATAGATGCCTGCAAGATATAGCGGGTCACCGTTCTTTCTATGGAAGTAAAAGGGAACCTTAAAGTCCTTGCCCTTGACCTTCACCTTGGTATTATGCGGTTCAAAGAAACCGTCCACGGGAATGATGCACCGTTGGTTTTCCCAACAATACCGATACATATAGTGGTCAAAGAGCTTTTCTGATTTGGCATTCAATCCCCCAAAGGTCTTTGGGTTTTTGAAATACTCCGAATAATTTTCCTGCTTTTCCTTTGGGGGCATGATACCCCACATGGCAGGGAGCAAATTATTGGGTTCTTCCTGGCCCAAGGTCCACATCACAGGATGGCTCCAGCCATTGGCATGAAAATAGATCAGTTCCACATCAGTGTCAAGATCACCGTACATGGCCTTGACGGAGAGCAATTTCTCCAGTTCCTTTCGTTCGCGGGTCTGTCTTGTCGAGTAACACATCTTAAGGTTGCATTAATGCAGCCATAAGTTAGGCAAAATTGTTAAAGTTTTGAAATGGATTATCACTTTCAGTACATTTGGATAATTTCCAATAAATAGGAATAAATCCAATAATTTTTATGAAACCCACCATTCTCCATCTTGATTTGGATACCTTCTTCGTCTCCTGTGAGCGGCTGTTGGACAGTCGTTTGTTGAAGCGGCCCCTTTTGGTCGGAGGGTTGGGGGATAGAGGGGTTGTGGCGGCCTGCAGTTATGAGACCCGTCGCTTTGGGGTGCATTCAGGCATGTCCATGAAAGTAGCCCGGAGATTGTGTCCAGAGGCCACCGTCATCAAGGGCAATGCAGGGACCTATATGAAGTTTTCGGACAATGTGACCGAGATCATCAAGGAGAGCGTGCCGGTCTTTGAAAAGGCCAGTGTGGACGAGTTCTATGCCGACCTTTCGGGGATGGACCGCTTCTTTGGCTGCTATAAGTATGCCTCCGAAATGCGCCAACGGATTCTGAGGGAAACGGGGTTGCCCATTTCCTTTGGACTGTCCCAGAACAAGGTGGTCTCCAAAGTGGCCACAGGGGAGGCCAAGCCCAACAACCAGATGAAGATTGACCTTGGACTGGAAAAGGAGTTCTTGGCACCCCTGCACATCCGTAAACTGCCCTCGGTGGGGGAGAAGACCTATGGATTGTTGTCCAATATGGGGGTGACCACCATACAGACCGTACAGGAACTGCCCTTGGAAATGTTGGAAAGTGCCTTTGGCCTGCATGGACGGACCATCTGGATGCGGGCCCAAGGGCTGGATAATTCCCCCTTGGTCCCTTTTCATGAACGGAAGTCCATTTCCACGGAACGGACCTATGGGAAGGATACCACCGATATGGTCAAATTGGAGACTACCTTGTTCGCCATGGCGGAGAACCTGGCCTACCAACTCCGAAGGGCAAACAAGATGACGGGCTGTGTGAGTGTGAAGATCCGATATAGTGACTTTAAGACCTATACGAAGCAGAAACGGGTTCCCTATACGGCTGCGGACCATGTGTTGGTACCCTTGGTGAAGGAACTCTTTACCTCCCTTTATGACCGGAGGATGCTGATCCGACTTGTTGGGGTCAACTACAGTCATATCGTGGGAGGGCATTATCAGATAGACCTTTTTGCCGATGATGAAAAACTGCTCAACCTCTACCAGGCCATGGACCGGGTACGGAACCGTTTTGGGGAATCCAGTCTGATGCGGGCCTCGGCCATGGGGGCACACAGTATTGGAAGGGGCGGAAACCCTTTTGACGGACAGCCTCCCATTTTATTGGCCCATAGACAGCAATAATGTACCTGAACTGTCATACATATTACTCTTTGAACTACGGGGTGCTCTCCGAAACAGAGCTCTTGGAGTTGGCCCGTTCCCATGGGGTGGAAACCTTGGCCCTGACCGACATCAACAATAGTTCGGCGGGCATGAACTTTGTGCGATTGGCCAACGAACAGGGGATACGTCCCATTTTGGGGATTGATTTTCGCAACGGTAACGTACAGGAGTTTGTGGGCCTGGCACAAAACAATGAGGGGTTTCGGGAAATCAATGCCTTTCTTTCTGAACATTTGCATAAGGGAACATCCATTCCCTCCGTGGCTCCAATATTTGAACATGTCCATGTCATCTATCCTTTCGAGAAGATACAGGAAGAGGAACGAACGGACTTCCGGGCTTATGAGTACATTGGGGTATCCGTGGAAGAGCTCCGGAAATTACGGTTCTCCAAGTATCGGGATTATACCGACAGATTGGTGTTGTTACAGCCCGTGAGCTTTCGTAGCAAAAAGGATTTCAATACCCATCGGTTACTTCGGGCCATAGGCTTGAACACACTATTGAGCAAACTCCCCCAGTCTGAGGAGGCCAGACCCACCGATACCCTTCGGCCCATGGAGGAATTGAAAAGGGCTTTGGCCGATGTTCCCCATATTTTGGAGAACACACAGCGGCTAATGGACTCCTGTACAATTGCCTTTGGGTTTGGAAGTGAACGGGTTTCCCAAAACCAGTCCCGTTTTTTAGCATCCAAGGCCATGGATGTGGAACGATTGCGGGAACTGGCCTTGGAAGGACTGCCCCGACGCTATGCCCATCCGACCAAAAAGGTCAGGGAACGTATGTTCCGAGAACTGCGTACCATCCAGGAGCTGGATTTTGTGTCCTACTTTTTGATCAACCATGATATCGTCTCATATGCCAAGTCCAAGGGTTATCCCTATGTGGGTAGGGGAAGTGGGGCCAACAGTCTGGTGGCCTACCTTATTGGGATCACCGATGTGGATCCCATTGAACTGGACCTCTATTTCGAACGGTTCATCAATCCCTTTCGAGCCTCGCCCCCGGATTTTGACATTGATTTCTCCACTTGGGACCGGGATGATGTCACGGCCTATATCTTCAAGCGTTTCGGACATGTGGCCCTATTGGGCACCTATAACACCTTTAAGTACCGGGCTGCCGTTCGGGAACTGGGCAAGGTGTTCGGCCTGCCCACCGAGGAAATCGATAAGCTTAGTTCGGGTCGGTACGAGCAGGGAGCCTTGGACGAACTGGCCCGATTGGTGCTCAAATACGCCACCTATATCCATGGGATGCCCAATTACATCAGTGTGCATTCCTCGGGCATCCTGATCCTGGACCGTTCTGAGCATTATTATTCGGCCACGACACTACCACCCAAAGGGTTCCCGACGGTACAGTTCGATATGGTCATTGCCGAGGATGTGGGCCTGTTCAAGTTTGATATTCTAGGGCAACGGGGATTGGCCAAGATCAAGGAGGCAGTGGAAGTCATCAAGTGCAACCAACCGGATGCCGTGCTTTGGGACATCAAGAGCGTGGAGGCGATGAAGCAGGATGTCAACATCAACCGACTGTTGAGCCAAGGGAGGGCCATTGGGGCCTATTATGTGGAATCCCCGGCCATGCGGGGTCTGATGAAGAAATTGCGGACCCATGACTATTTGGGACTGGTGGCGGCCAGCTCCGTGATCCGTCCCGGGGTGTCCTCCTCTGGAATGAAGGATGAATACATCCGAAGGGAACGTGAACCGGAACGACGCAAGGAAGCCAATCCCATCCTGTTGGAAATCATGCCGGAGACCCATGGCATCATGGTCTATCAGGAGGATGTGCTCAAAGTGGCACACCTCTTTGCAGGATTGGACCTTGGAGAAGCCGATGTCCTGAGACGGGGGATGAGCGGAAAATTCCGTTCCCGGGAAGAGTTCCAGGCGGTCAGGTTGAAGTTTTTTGAAAACTGCAAGCAAAGGGGTCACGATGCTGCCCTGACCCAAATGGTCTGGGAACAGATCGAGAGTTTTGCGGGCTATGCCTTTGCCAAGGGACATTCGGCTTCCTATGCCGTGGAGAGCTACCAGAGCCTATATCTGAAATGCTACTTCCCTCTGGAGTTTATGGTGGCTGTGCTCAACAATGGGGGAGGGTTCTATGATACGGAACTCTATGTCCATGAGGCTAAAATGTGGGGAGGAATTATCCATCCGCCCTGTATCAACCGCAGTGACCATGTCAATGCTATCTATGGGAAACACATCTATTTGGGACTGGGACAACTTCGGAGTTTGGAACGTTTGGTCATCCAACGCATCCTCAACGAAAGGCAACTCCATGGCAAATTCCGGAATTTTGATGATTTTATCGACCGTATCCCCATTGCCCTTGAACAGTTGACCATCTTGGTGCGTATCGATGCCTTTCGTGTCTTTGGAGTGCCCAAGAAACAACTGCTTTGGCAGGCCGTGTTCAAGACCAAGGCCCATCGAAAGGAAACTGTCCAGAAACAGCTGTTTAAACCCAATCACAGGCATTTTACATTGCCGAATTTACCTTCCCATCCCAATGAGGATGCCTATGACCAAATGGAACTCTTGGGCTTTCCGTTATGTGGATATTACGAACTCATGGATGGCAAGGTAAGGAGCCGATTGACCGCCAGTGATTTTGGGGCCCAAGTCAATCAAAAGATTTGGATCTATGGTTCCCTGGTACATACCCGTTTGAACACCACGTCCAAAGGGGACACCATGCGCTTTACCACCATGCTCGATCTGGAAGGCCACTTTTTTGATTGTGTACACTTCCCCCAAACGATGGCATCCACTCCCATTCACGGAAAGGGCATCTATTTATGCCACGGAACTGTGACCGAGGAGTTCGGACATTACAGTCTGGAGGTGATCTCGACCCTCAAACAGCCCTTGAAACCTGACCCAAGGCAGGTAGGTACGGGTGCACTGATGGCCAAATAATGGGGTGTAGAACCTATTCCGATCAATACTGCCCAAAGATAAACCGGGAAAATATTTCTCGGACAAGGGAGGGCATAAAACCGTAGCCGATGTCACTTTCTATATTCTCTATTAAAAACCAAATTTTTTATAAAAAAAAGTTCTATTATTATGAAAAATATTCCTTTTTAGGAGCCAGTGAATTAACCCCGATTTATGTCACTATCTTCTGGACCAGATTAAAATTGAGTTTTCCTTAAAATTCGTGCTATAAAGGTAATTCCCGTCGAACAGAACATCCGTTGGATAATTGATATGGTCGGTCAATACCTGTTTCAATACTCCGTCAAAATCGTAAATCAGCACCCTACTATTTTCCTGGTCGGTAATTGCGAACTCCCTTTCCCCCATTGCAATACCTGAAGCGACGTTCATTTTTTCATTTCCACCAATGGTTTTTAGGTGTGTTCCATTGAACCCGAATACCTGTATTCTGCTGTTGTACGCATCGGCCACATATATCCTGTTATCCTTCATCTTTACGTCTATCGGATAGTACAGCTCCCCATCTTTGTGCCCCTGCCTACCAATAGTGAAGCATTCATTCAGTGTCTGTACGATGATTCGGTGGTTATAAAAATCGGCTACAAGAACTGTATCTCCGTAAATGGAAACCCCTGATGGGGCCTGTGGTCTTTTGGATAGTTTCAAAGGCCATCTTTTGTCATCTCTATATTGCCAGATGGTGTCCGTCAAAAATTCGGGAATAAACAGGGTGCCATTGTCAATATGGATGTTCATTGGTCGCTGGATACCAGTAATCGAATCCAACAGCTCTCCGTCCCGGTCGATCTTGTAAAGCCTAAAATAATCAGGATCGGAAAACCATATCGCATCACCATCTTTGGCCAAAGCCAAGGGTCGGGCTTTCTCGGGCAGCATGATCTTCCGTTCGAACTGCCATTGTTTCTCGGGCTGCTCACAACTTGACATAAGGGACAGTAAAAAAACAACCTGAATAATATGTGCGGGTCTAATATTCATATCCATAGTTTACTATCGTAAGTATTAAAACCAGAAATGTAACGGTCCAAAGCGTCCACGAATTAATGAGGTGCTTTTGTCCATGGTTTTGACAAGGACCTGCATTCCCACATTTCCTTTCATTTTTGATGTTTTTAAAATGGGCGAACCCAAGCGTTCCTGCCGAAATAGTGGTCAGATAGGGCTGCACGGGATGCACCCATTCAAAATTCCCACCCAAGAAACCCAGTCCCGCCACGACCGACAACAAGGTCGGGGCCAAACAGCACATTACCGGAAGAAGGGCCGCTACCAAGCTGGTGCCCAATACCATTTTGAGAATTACTTTCATAAGGCCTATTCTATTTTGGACAGTATGATCTCCCATTGGTCCGAGAGATTATCATCATCTTCATCCTGTACCGTGCCACTCAGCGTTGTCCTGCCCACCGCCAATTTTTGAACCAATTCGATAGATGTATCCTGCGATACCGCAAACCGTTCGTTATCGGTCTCGATGTACCATTGGCCATCCTCTTTCGTTGCGTTACCCATTAGAACCACTTCGGCTTTCTTTGCCGAAAAACCGTTCTTTTTGACCTCTTCCTGAATGCTACGTAAGGTAAGGTCATTCTTTTCGGCCAATCCCAAATACGCTTTTCCATCGTTCAGGCTGACGCGAACCTCCTGAAGCCCGTCCATCTTTTTCAACCCGCGTTCCAATCCATAGGCACAGGGCGCGCAGTCCATTCCATAGACTTCTTGGTCAACCCTGGCGATTTGGCCGCTTATCGTGCCTATTCCAAAAATACCGATCAGGGCCATCATTTTGATGTTTTTCATTTTATGTGCTTTTTAATTTATACTGTGTTTACAACCAATAACTTAAATTTACGGCAATCCGATACCTTTCTTTTACCGAACCGGGTGTCAAATCCTGTACTACTGGAACCATCGCACCAAAGGATATGCCCCAAGCACCGTAAAGTCCTAGGAAAGAAGGTCCCACCAAAACCTTTGTACTGCGCGTATCGCTCAAATCCAGTTGTCCATCAATTTTATTGCCTCCAGGGAATTCGGCCAATGATTCGATAAAGATGCGCCAATCGGGTTTTGGGTAATCACCCAAAAAGATATTGGGCCGGTACCCCACAACGGCACTCGCATAGGGCAGGTCGCCCAATCGTTCGTCATCTCTTTCAAAATAATATTGGTAACCGCCACCGATCCATGCATACCAAGTGCGTGAGGCATAGCCCGTGGAAATGGCCGCATGTATAGCGTTGCCGACATTGACCTGTCCCCTGACATTATCGGTAGGAGCGGAAACACCCACGATGGCAGTGGACTCAAACCGCTTTCCCACACCAAAGGCGTTCGAGAAAAAACGGTACCAAAGGGAAGCCTCGATATCCCCATTGGCGGGCATATTGCTATTGCCCCGTGTCCTTGGCGTCTCGCCCAACCGTTCTATCAGTGTGGGCGTGGTAAGGTTTACCTGTAGATCTTCTGTAATGCCATAGGAAAATAGGTAGCGCAACATATAGGAGGTTTCGGTTTCTGTGCCTAGGCTCATCCCGGCCACGTTCAAATCCACCCCGCCTTTGGCAAGGGTCGGTGTCTGTAGCCCATAGAGGGGGCCGTGGCCCTGGGCCATCACCGATCCTGATATGGCCAATAGCAATATCAATTTGACATAGCGAATGTTCAGGAATATTCTACAAATCATATGCAAACACTTTTCAATTATGACTGCCAATTCCTGCTTCCACCAATTCCATTTCGGTAATGGCCGAATCCTTACAGCACTCCAAGAGCTCACCGTTCACGACCACAGCAGGCACTTTCTTGATGCCGTATTTCTCCAACTTATCAAGACAGGTCTTGTCCTCACATTGCCTGATCAGATCATAGGTCGTTACCTCACATGTATCGCAGGCCAGTTCCTTTATCTTTTTGACCACGGGGTCACAGACCGGACAATTGGCCGTAAATACTTCTACTTGACGTTTCATGTTTCTGTTTTTTAAATAGTTTAAAATTTCCTGTACACGACATGGAATTCAAACAATGCATCAAAGGTAGAATGATGGGTAGGGTGGTCTCCAAATAAAATTTCAAAAAAAAAGCCCGCATCGTGCAGGCCATCAAATCGGTTCTGATTATGGGGAGGTCAGGCATTTTTGTGGTTTTCGAGTTTGGCCTTGAGCGCATCTATCTCCTTCATCTTTTCCGTTAGGCTGTCCAATTCCAAATCTGGAAATTGCTTTCGTATAAATTCGATACGTTCTTCATTGCCGCAATTTCCTGGACAGGCCTCGACAGTCTCAGATATCTTGATGGCGAGGGTCTTTCGATAGGTCTCATCGAGGAGCAGGTGATGTGCCTTGTCCAAGGCGTTCTTCACTGCTTTGAACTGTACCAAAATCTTCTCGGGGTCGGAACTTTCGTCCAATAACCTGACCAAACCGTTTACCTGTCCATTGATGCTTTGAAGTCTCGTTTTGATGTCCTGGCTTAAATCTTTTGGTATCATAATTTATATTTTATCTGCAATATATGGTTGTGAAAAGGTTGGTCTACCACTATTCTCGTCAACAACAGGAAGATTTATTCTGTATGGGTGGACAGGCGACAGAGCCATAGGAACAAAAAACACAGCAATCGCCTTCTTTAGGTCGAATTACTTCGTGACAGTTTTTACATTCATAAAAGTACTGGCAAGCATCGGTTGGCATTTCTTCCTCTTCTTGGTACCCACATTTCGGACAGGTAATGGTAGATAATATTTTTGTATCCATATTATTCGGAAACGTTATAGCCCGTATTGTTGATGGCCTTTATGATTCGTTGCTCCGTAACTTTGGTACGGTCATATTTAACTGTAGTATTGCTTTTTTCATAGCTTGCTTTTACTGAAACGATACCGTCCAATTTGTTGACCTCGCTCTCAATGTGGTTTTCGCAGCCGGAACAGGTCATTCCTTCCACTGTAAAGGTTATATCTACCATGTTGTCCTGCTGCACATATATGATTTCCTTGGTCGGTTGGGCATAAAAAAGCCCTGAGAAATATGGAAATGCCAGCATCAGTCCCGCAAAGAGGGTAACAAACAGCAGGAACCTTTTTGATTGTAGAAAAGAAGGTTTTACATCATTTTCACAGGCACAATCAATTTCTTGCTGCGATTTTGACTTTAGCTTCTGGTACCAGGCAAATCCAAGTACCAATACGGTCAGGCCTATAAAAAATGGTCTGAAAGCTTCCAGCCATGCAAAGGTAGATGCCATTCCGCTGGTGCCCGCAATCAATGCAAGCACAGGTGTGATGCAGCATAATGAAGCTGTGATCGCTGTAAAAACTCCAGTGAACATTGCTGAATATGATGATCTTTCTATGTTCATTCTATGCAACTTTTTTGTTTTCCTGAAGCCTGCTGAATATGCCTTCCAACACCTCGCTTTGGCCTTTTACCAGTGAGTAATACAAGGTTTGACCTTCCCGTCTGGAGGTAATTAGACCAGCATCCTTCATCTTACGGATATGCTGCGAAATTGCGGGTACGGTCATTTCCAGTATATCTGAAAAATCACAAGGGCAGAGCTCACCTTCCTTGTTCAGCAGGAAAAGAATCTTCAATCTGGTCTCATTTCCTGCTAGGGCCAGTACCTTACCAATAGTGTTGATTGAATTCGAACTCATCCGTAGTGTCTCGCGACAGCGCATCAACTGCTTTTGATCCGCCTCGGCGCGGGTGCAACTTATTTCAAGGGCCATGATAAAAATTTTATTAAAGATAAGGTTATATCATTATATAAGCAAATGCTTAAATAAATTGTTTTTTTATGACCGGTTTATGGAACGACTGGCTTATCATTCAAGGAAGCATCCCATTACAGGTCAACTTGCCCCGTTTGAATAGGACTTTTATACATCGGACGTGGCCTTTAGTACTGCCCACTACATAAATTAAATCTTATAAGCCACCATTTTGTACTATGATTAAGACCGTTTATTACGGTCAGTTGGACAGCTTGTCCATTACAAGGAACGTTTGCTTGTTCCACTTGCCAACTGTACTTTGTTTCGTGATCCATGGCAGTTGTAGTGGCTTGTTCCAGCAGTGATTTATTTTTTCGGCTATCATGAGCGTTCTTGGATACTTTGATTTTTTCCAGACGAATTGGGATTGGGACGTACTCTGGTATAGACCATAGCCTTTTGGGGGTCGGTATGGATTGGAAATTTCCTGTCTTGAATTTTGGATGGTCCGGATTGCCCCATTTGATCATCCTTTGAAATTTGAAATGGAATGCTCTTGGTTCCACACACTAAATCTTCAATAGGTCCTTTCCGGATTTTGCAATGCAGTTGCACCAAAGTTTTGTTATCTTTGCAAAGTGAAATTTTTTACCGTCATATTATCCATCTACGTGTTGGCACTCAATGTGGTTCCTTGCAGTGATGCGGGTAACGTAACAGAAGACTCCCAAGGTGTTTATCTGGTTCAATTTGATGGTGAACACAGCGAGAATTGTGAACTATGCTCACCATTTTGCCACTGCCATTGCTGCCATGTGCACACGGTGGATTTTGGTATAGCTCGATTCCAGCCGCTTCAAGAGACTTACCTTGAAGAGGATTTCACCCATTTTGAAGGATTGGGCAAGGAATTTACCGACCCACTATTTCAACCTCCACAGGTTTAATTCAGTTTTACAGGATAGCTATATCCGATTATGAGGTTTATGGACTTTGAACTTTTCAAAGACCTGTTCCCTCATACTTGCAACCCTATTGCATTGGTTCAACTGAATTAAAACACATTTTATATGATCAACAGAATCATTGATTTTTCAATCAATAACAAATTTATTATAGGTCTGCTGACCCTCGCATTGATTGGTGCGGGCGTTTATAGCATGACCCAAGTTCCCATCGATGCCGTACCGGATATCACCAATAATCAAGTGCAGGTCATCACTCAATCACCTAATCTGGGAACAGAGGATATTGAGCAATTCGTGACCTATCCCGTGGAAGTTGCGATGAGCAACCTACCCAATGTCAAGGAAATCCGCTCTGTTTCCCGTTTTGGGCTTTCTGTGGTGACCATTGTATTTGACGATGAGGTGGGCACTTATTTGCCCAGACAACTTGTAGCCGAAAAACTGCCCGAGGTTCAGGAACAGATCCCTTCTGGCTTTGGCAAACCCGTTATGGGGCCAATTTCAACGGGATTGGGTGAAATCTATCAATATACCCTTGAAGTAGATGATGAACATCAAGGTGAATATTCGGCAACGGAACTGCGAACGATGCAGGACTGGATTGTACGGAGACAGATGGCCATGGTACCCGGCGTGGTCGAGGTAAACGCCTTTGGCGGAAACAAAAAGCAATACGAAGTGGCGGTTGACCCGGACGAACTTCGCGCCATTGGTATAACCATTACAGAAGTGTTCTCGGCCCTTGAAAACAACAACCAGAATACAGGTGGGGCCTACATCGAGCGTAACCATCAAGCCAACTTCATTCGTGGTGAAGGACTGGCCAGGACCATATCTGATATTGAAAACATGGTGGTCAAGGCCGTTAATGGCATTCCCATCAAAGTGAAGGATATAGGTAAGGTAAGCATGGGAAGTGCGGTACGCTATGGTGCGCTTACCAAAGATGGTAAAGGCGAAGCCGTGGGCGGAATGATCTTGATGCTCAAGGGGGCTAATTCCAATGAGGTGATTGAAAATGTGAGCCAACGGGTAGAACAGATACAACGGTCCCTTCCTGAAGGTGTTTCCATCAAACCTTTCCTTGACCGCAGCGAATTGATCGCCGAGACAACAGGCACGGTAACGGGGAACCTTTTGGAAGGTGGGCTTATCGTGATCTTCGTGTTGGTCTTGTTATTGGGAAATTGGCGTGGCGGACTCATTGTGGCTTCGACCATACCCTTATCCCTATTGTTTGCCTTTATTCTGATGAATGTTTTTGACGTATGGGCAAACTTGATGAGCTTGGGGGCAATCGATTTTGGAATCATTGTGGATGGTGCGGTGATCATCGTAGAGGGCACCGTTTTTTTAATGTACTCCTATGTGGTCAAAAAGAATGGCGTTAGTGCAGAAACACGGGATGACATCGCCGCCAAGGCCTCCAAAAAAATGATGAACGCCGCTTTCTTTGGCCAGCTGATCATTCTAATCGTGTTCCTGCCCATTTTAGCCTTGGAGGGCGTCGAAGGGAAAATGTTCCGGCCCATGGCCCTCACCTTCATTTTCGCCATGATCGGGGCCATGCTATTGTGCCTTACCTATGTGCCCATGGTTTCGGCATTGTTCCTACGGCCGCCAAAATCCAAAAAACAATCCTATGGCGATAGGTTCGTGCATTGGATTGAGCAGCAATATGAACCGTTGTTGACCAAATCACTTTCCAAGGCCAAAGTGGTCGTAAGCATTGCCATTGGCCTTTTTGCCATTGCCATTTTCGCCTTTACGAGAATGGGTGGTGAGTTTATCCCTCAATTGGACGAAGGTGATATTGCCTTTCACGCGATCTTGAAACCCGGCAGTTCCCTGTCGGAAACCATCGAAACCACGACAAAGATTGAACGTATCGTGAAGGCCGAATTTCCCGAAGCGGAAACCGTTCTCAGCCGTATCGGTGTCGCCGATGTACCAACGGACCCGATGCCCATGGATATCGCCGATGTCTTCGTTATCCTCAAACCAACGGATGAATGGACATCTGCAGAAAGCAAGGATGAATTGGTGGAAAAAATGAAGGAGGCCATCAGTATCGTTCCCGGTGTGAATTTTGAGTTTACCCAACCTATCGAAATGCGCTTCAACGAATTGCTTACGGGTGTTCGTGAGGATGTGGCCATTAAATTGTTCGGGGAAGACCTCGGCATATTGGCAAGCAAGGCCGAGGAAATGGGGGAAATCATTGCCACCGTTCCCGGTGTGGCAGATATGAAAGTTGAGGCCACGGACGGCCTACCACAAATCACCATTGACTATAACCGCAATAAATTGGCACAGTACGGTCTAAAGATCGAACAGCTCAATAAAGTGGTACAGGCCGCCTTTGCAGGAGGAAAGGCGGGCGTAATCTTCGAGGGTGAAAAACGGTTTGACCTGGTCGTAAGACTTCAAAAGGAAAACCGGCAAGGCATCGAGGACATCCAGAACCTGTTCATCAACCTGCCCAATGGTTCGCAAATCCCATTACGGGAAATTGCCGAGGTAAGTTATGAACCCGGCCCCATGCAGATAAGCCGTGACAATACCAATAGGCGGACCTATGTGGGCATCAATATTCGCGACCGTGATGTAAAATCCGTTGTAGAGGATATCCAAGAAAAATTGGATGCCCAGTTTGACCTGCCCACAGGATATTACATTCGGTATGGTGGTGCTTTCGAAAATCTGGAACGCGCCAGCAATAGATTGCAAACTGTTGTCCCTATTGCCTTGTTCCTGATTTTCATATTGATTTATTTTGCGCTAAAGTCATTTCCACAGACCTTGATGATCTACCTCGCCATCCCGATGGCCACCATTGGCGGTGTGTTCGCCCTCTGGTTAAGGGATATGCCCTTTAGTATTTCCGCGGGGGTCGGCTTTATCGTGCTTTTTGGCGTGGCCGTTCTGAACGGACTCGTCATGATAAGTGGTCTCAATGAACTGAAGGAAGAAGGCGTGACCAATCTTAAAGGTAGAATTATAGAAGGCACCAAAAGACGGATTCGTCCCATTATGCTCACGGCCTTTACGGATATTTTAGGGTTTCTTCCCATGGCCGTTTCGGCTTCGGCCGGGGCAGAGGTACAGCGACCTTTGGCCACCGTGGTCATTGGTGGCTTGATAACTTCGACCCTCTTGACCCTCTTTATCCTACCCATCTTTTACCAATGGGTCGAGGGACGTTCGGAACGGATGAGTAAACCCGACCCGAAATGGGTTACCCCTGTGGTCATGGTCCTTCTTTTGTTCGCCACCGCACTGCCTGCCAAAATGCATGCGCAAGAAGGTTTTGAAAATGCACGGCAGATCCAGCCTAAAGATTCACTGCCCGCTATTTCATTGGAAGAGGCGGTGGAAGTTTCCAAGAAAAACTACCCGCTGTTGAAAGCGAAACAATGGGAGGTCCAAAAACAAACCGCCCTAAAAGGTATGGCTTACGACCTTGGCAATACCCAGGTCTTCACAGGTGGCGAAGAAATTGTGGACGGACAAGGAATTTATACCTTGGTTGGGGTTGGACAACAGAATATCGACCTTTTAAGCATCCGTGCAAAAAGGCGTTTGCAGAGACAACGCATCGCTTTGGCCGAGACAGCTCTTGACCTTTCCGAACTGCAAGTGGAACAGGAGGTCAAAAAGGCTTGGTCAGAAGCCTATCGACAACGACAGAAATTTGAACTGTACCGTGAACTGGATTCCATTTATTCACAGTTTAAAAAAGCAATAGAACTCAACTTCAAGGTAGAAGCCATTTCCCGGCTGGAATATTCATCGGCCACAAATCAGGCCTTACAAATCAACAATCAACTGCAACAGGCCGAAAGTGATTATGCCATCGCCCTGCAAAAGCTCAATCTTTGGTTGGTTTCGGACATCTACTATTCCGTTCCAGAAAAGCTTGATGAAAGTGCGGTAACGGTTTTGGGATGGGACGGGGATTTGGGAAAACACCCAGAGCTGGAACTTTCACAAAGGCGCATCGAAGAGGCCGAGGCGACATATGATGCGGCACGGGCTGACTTGCTGCCTAAGTTCAACCTTCAGGGCGGACTGCAACAGGTCAATGGCAATAGCGGGTTCTACACCTATCAAGCCGGCATTTCGGTTCCTTTGTTTTCAGGTGGACAGCGTAGTCAAGCCAAGGCCGCCAAAATTGAAAGTGAAATCGCAAAGACCAATGCGGATTATACCAAACGCCAGCTGCAATCCGAATATCGGCAGGCGGTGCAAGCCTATCGGAAATGGAGCGCATCGTGGCAATTTTATAGGGACAAGGCCTTGCCGCTTGCCCAAGAGCAGCGCAGGGGAGCATTGTTGGCCTACGCGGAGGGTGCGGTGGACTATGCAGCGTTCACACAGATTATTCGGGATGCCATAAACACGGAAACGGATGCACTTGACGCTCTTGACAACTATCTGGAATCAGTATTTGAACTACAATATTTTAAACAATAGACAAATGAACAATCTTTTTAAATATAGCGTTATCGGGCTCGTGACGATGCTCTTGGTTCTTACTTCCTGTGGGAATTCCAAAGCCGATACTGAGGAAGCAAAGCAAAAAAATCCTGAAGTGGGTGAAATGCACAAAGAAGGTGAAGCCAAAGAAGCCATGCTAACGGAAACGCAATTCCGCAACCTTAACATGAAAATCGATACCGTTGCCCCACGTGTTATGAAGCAATATGTGGAGGCCAATGGCCAACTGGAGGTCCCACCACAGAACGAAGCGACCATTACTACCGTCGTGGGTGCCAATGTGGTGTCCATAGAGGTCATTGAAGGCGACAAAGTAAGCAAAGGTCAAACGGTTGCCTATCTGTCCCACCCCAATATCATCCAGAAACAGACCGATTTCCTGAACGCCTACAGTAACAGCCAGTTTCTTAAGAAGGAATTTGAAAGACAAAAAACCCTGTATGATGCCGGGGTGGGCAGCGGGGCCAACTTTCAAAAGGCCGAAGCGGAATACCGGGCCTCCCAAAGCCTAGCAAAAGGATTGGAAGCACAGTTGGAACAATTGAACATTAGTGCATCCGGGGTCAGAAACGGTACGATTTACCAACGGGTGGCATTGCGAAGTCCCATTGAGGGATTTGTCCAAAAAGTAGCGGTGAAGACCGGGCAGTACGTAGAACCGCAGACCGACCTATTTGAAATCGTTGACACCCATCACGTCCATGCCGATTTAATGGTGTTTGAAAAGGATGTGTACAAAGTAAAGGTAGGCCAGCAAGTATCCTTCAATGTACAATCCATTCCCGGAAAGGAACTTACTGCGAAAATTTATTCCGTAGGGAAAACTTTCGAGCAAAATCCCAAAGCGATACACGTCCATGCTGAAATCGAGAACAAGGAAGGGCAGCTGATTCCAGGGATGTATGTTGAAGGACGGATTGAAATCCAAAAATCCGAGACCGTTGCGGTGCCTGAAAGTGCAATAAGTTCGAACGAGGGAAAGAAGTATATTTTTAAAGCGGAGCGTGAAGGCAATGACTGGAGCTTCAAACCTGTCGAAATTAACACAGGCCCAAATGACGGGGATTGGGTCGCCATCGATTTTGTAGATTCCGTTGGGCCAAATACTACATTTGCATACAACAATGCCTACTATTTAATGGCCCAAATGAAAAAAGGGGATGCGGGACATAGCCATTGATAAAATTACAATATGATGACAGACATTGAAAAAACATTGGAAAATAAAGGTGTACGCCCAACGGCGATGCGTATTTTGATCTATAAATATTTGGCTGAAAAGGAAGTGGCCATTGCCCTGACCGATATGGAGAACGCTTTCTCAAAAGCGGACAGAACCACATTGTACCGGACCCTGAAGACCTTTGAGGAAAAACGCATTGTGCACCAAATAGATGATGGCACCAATATTTCAAAGTATGCCCTGTGCGAACCAGGTTGCAATTGTGAAATGGAACAAGATCTGCACCTGCACTTTCATTGCGATAACTGTGATGAAACGGTCTGTCTCACTGAGCATAAGATTCCCCATATCAATCTACCTGATGGGTATGTGGCAGAAAATGCCAATTTGGTCATTAAGGGAATCTGCGACAAATGCAGCGGTCAATAAATGCACTTCCGTTGCACGAAACTAATTACGACCTTACCGTCTATGAAAAAGAAAAAAGTAAAACTACGTGATCTAGGTTCAAAGGAACGCCAAGGCGAACACGGACACGAGAGTGGCCATAACCATGGCGGTCCTGAAGGTGTATCTAAATTCAAGACCTATTTACCGGCCATTTTCAGTTTTGTAATGCTCATCATCGGCATAGCAGTGGACTATTTTGATGCTTTCCCGTTTTTCAAGGGCTGGATAAGGATCGCATGGTACACCCTTGCCTATTTGCCTGTTGGTTTCCCTGTCATCAGAGAAGGTTGGAACAGTATAAAGCATGGTGATTTCTTTACTGAATTTTTCCTGATGTCCATTGCCACTCTAGGGGCCTTTGCCATAGGCGAATACCCAGAGGGCGTGGCCGTAATGTTGTTTTACGCCGTGGGCGAACTGTTCCAAAATGCAGCAGTCAATCGGGCAAAGGGAAATATTAAGGCCCTTTTGGATGCGCGACCGGACGAAGCTTTGGTGCTTCGTAACGGGAATTTCGTTACCGTAAATCCCCAAACCGTCGAGATTGGCGAAAGGATACAAGTACGTGTGGGGGAGAAAATCCCCTTGGACGGCATTCTCTTATCCGAAAGAGCTTCTCTCAATACGGCGGCAATTACTGGCGAAAGTAAGCCCGATACGATAAATAGAGACGAAAAAGTCTATGCCGGAAGTATTAATCTTGAGGGTGTTATCGATGTAGAAACCTCCAAAGAATTCAAGGACAGTTCCATCACTCGAATCTTGGATATGGTACAAAACGCTACAGCCAGAAAATCAAAGACAGAACTGTTCATCAGAAAATTTGCGAGAATTTATACGCCCATTGTAGTTTTCCTTGCCATTGGATTAACGTTCTTGCCCTACTTTTTTCTAAATGACTATGTATTTAGGGATTGGCTTTATCGCGCTTTAATATTCCTTGTGGTTTCCTGTCCCTGTGCCTTGGTCATTTCCATTCCGCTCGGCTATTTTGGTGGTCTGGGAGCGGCATCCCGAAATGGGATTCTTTTCAAAGGTGCATCTTTTTTGGAAGCAATCACCAAAGTGAACACGGTAGTGATGGACAAAACGGGAACCGTTACCAAAGGGGTTTTTAAAATCAAGGAGATCAAGACTGCCCAATTTGAGGAAGCCAAGTTTATGAAATACTTGATGGCCATGGAGGAACAATCTACCCATCCCATAGCAAAAGCAATTTTGGAATACAAAGCCGAAGGAACGGATATAAAGGCAACCGATGTTTCGGAAGTTGCCGGAAAGGGATTAAGGGGAACGGTCAATGGGAAAACAGTGCTGGTGGGCAATAAAGCGCTAATGGCCTCAAACAACATTGATGTGCCTCCAGAAACCGATGATATTGTAGATTCTATTGTAATGTTGGCCATTGATGAAAAATTTGCAGGCTATGTTACCATTGCAGATGAACTCAAGGAAGATGCCCATCTAGCCATCCAACAAATCAGGGATGCCGGGATTTCGAAAATCATAATGCTTTCGGGTGACAAAGATTCCATAACGCAACAAGTCTCGAAAAAGTTAAACTTTGATTGGGCAAAGGGCGGCCTATTACCAGAAGATAAGCTCGGCGAAGTCGAAGAACTCAAAAAACAATCAGACACCAAAGTGGCCTTTATGGGCGATGGCATTAATGATGCGCCCGTTCTGGCCATCAGCGATGTGGGCATTGCCATGGGAGGCTTGGGTAGTGATGTGGCCATTGAAACAGCAGATGTCATCATTCAGACCGACCAACCGAGCAAGATGGCACGGGCCATTAAAATAGGACGCTCCACCCGAAAGATAGTTTGGCAAAATATTGGGCTCGCTTTTGGCGTGAAGGCATTTGTGCTCATCCTTGGAGCGGGAGGCCTAGCCACGATGTGGGAAGCAGTTTTTGCTGATGTGGGGGTTGCCTTATTGGCAATATTGAATGCTGTTCGACTTCAGCGGATGAAGTGGAACACTTAGTTTCAAAGAGGAACTATTTTTTGGGCTAACTTATATTTCAGCCGTTGTTGGCAGCTCCATGGTTGGCCAAGACCTTCAATAAAATTGTACATGAGACGCTTCGCAGGTTGAGACACCCAAACAACTTTCCTTGTTTTGGAGGGGACTTCAGGAAGGTTAGGGGTCTGATTCTTCGAGAAACGGCGACAGGACTTATGAGACAATATGAAAGCTTCCGGGCATAAAGAATCTTATCCGAACAATTACGAAATGCTTATCACTGTAGATGAAAAATAACCCGGTCGTAGGGTAACTCCAATACTTTTGTTCCCTTATTGTCGTAATGTTTGATGAAACTTCATTTGGGCAAAACGGAAGTCGCCCAAACGGATTTTTGGTGCGTCCTTCCTTTGCAAACCCTTCTTGGGGTTTTGCCTATAAGGCCGCAAATCCGCTTGTCCGCCCATCAAATTTTAAGGGTCCCGTAATAAAAGAAGCCCTGATTGTTTTTCGGGGCATCGAAAAACAGGGCAGGGCCCAAGGACTTCCAATCAGGACACCATCGCCTGCAGTCGCTTAACTTCCCGTACGCTCCCTTGCCAATGGGTCGGATGGAATTCCTAGGGCCCTTATCGAACCTGTCAAGGCCAAGGCAGGTTTTGTCCATAAATAGGGTTTCCACTTCCTTGAAAACCTAAAGGTTTTGCTACGTCGCGGAGCCTCCCGATTTCTGTCCAAAAGCCTTGACAGAACCCCCTTCTTTTATTGTGCTACGCACGTAAGAAGCAAACAAACGCCCCTTAAAATTTGGGAAACAATGACCAAAAAAATAGAGGGGAAATTTTTAACCCTGTTTGCTGATTTATCCATACTGGAAGATAGCAGGCCTTTAAAACTTTTTATCATGAGTACATTGAGAAACAAAGTGCAACTTATCGGAAATGTGGGGCAGGATCCCACCATTACAGACCTTGAAAAGGGGAAACGTGTGGCACGGTTCACCATGGCCACCAATGAACATTACAAGAACTCCGAAGGGGAACGGGTGACCAATACCGAATGGCACACCATCATCGCATGGGGAAAACTGGCCGACATCATCGAAGGTTTTGTGACCAAGGGCAAGGAAGTTGCCATCGAAGGGAAATTGACCTCCCGATCCTATGAGGACAAAGAGGGCAATAAAAAGTATGTGACCGAAGTCGTGGCCAGTGAGATCCTGCTTTTGGGTGGTGGTGATAACAATACCACCGAGTAAAATGGATAGGGGGTGTCCAGTCTTTGGGCATCCCTTTCTTTTTTCATCCTTAACATATTTGAAATGGAACACCGTGTCAATGAAATACAGATCAGTTATCGGGAAAAGCTCAGTACCCTGAAATCCCTGTCCGTGACGAACTCCAATGAGGTGGCGAATCTATTGTTCCAAAATTGGGACAACAAGACCATAGGCCTGCACGAGACCTTTAAGATCGTGCTGCTCAACCAGTCCAACAAGGTCAAGGGTATCTATCCATTATCCCATGGGGGCATCACGGGTACCATGGTGGATCTGCGCATCCTTTTTGCCATTACCCTAAAGACCCTTTCCGTTGGGATTATCTTGACCCATAACCATCCCTCTGGTCAACTTAAGGCAAGTTATCAGGACAAACAATTGACCCAAAAGATCAAAGAAGCCGCACAGCTTTTTGATGTCAAGGTTTTGGACCATATCATCCTTGCGCCTGATGGTAGGTATTACAGTTTTGCTGATAATGGAATTCTTTAATCCAATGGTCATGGAAGCGAATACAGCGAATACAGAAATGACGGAATTTGAAAAATGGTTGGAAGAACAAAACGACCCTAGGTATTATCCCGATGGATTTGATCCTAGCCTTTATGATTTATAAACAATGAAGTTTTTAAGCATTGAATTATGGTCTATTTGAATTTTACCAATCTCGATAGCGAAACCCAAGAACGTTTGCTTTCCATATCCAAAGAAGATGTGGAAAGCCGTTCCGGGACCGAACTGCGCCAATTTGCAGAAACCCACGATAAGGACTATGATGCCCTCTTGGAAGATGAAGCCATGCGAAATCTATACAATTATGATTTTGTATTCAATATGTAAAACCCAAAACACACCATCGAAGCCCATCCATTATGATGGGCTTTTTTTATGTCCTGAACCTTGGTTTTTCTATCTTTAAAGGGTTGGTTTTCAACAGCATTTTAGGTGCGGAATTATTTTGATCTGCTTTGGTAGATCAGTTTGACTTTCCTTGTTCCGTACCCATCGATTTGACTTTTACAGATTAGGCAACTGGGCCTTGACCCATGTTGAGCGATACGATTTTGTCCCTTCGGGACAAATCGGAGAAGCAAGAGGATAGCGTGCTGGCGCAACGCTACCGATCATAGTTGCTCCGCAAGGCCCATGTTTATGGGTGTTTTGGGTATTTTATAAAATTTTGAGCTTTTGGTTTTTGTTGAAAAAATGGGCCGGGCCCAGTAAAACCAAGGAATTTTTGTTGAAAAAATGGATAAAGGATACGAAAAAGAAACGTTTGCGGGACTGAGGATAAAAATCTCGGTGGCCCTGAAATTTCGGAGCTTTTCCAAACGGCAAGGAAAGTCCCATTCCATGACCTTGTTGACCATGGTGGAGTTCTTTGACCATAATGGTATATCGCCCGATGAACGGATGCACGAGACCATTGCAAGCCTTAAATATCTGATCAAAAGGCGATTCAATGCCATGGTGGCCATCATGCGGAGTATCGAAAAGGAACAGACCCTTCCCACGGTCAGTATGATACAGGCTCTTTTTCAGCAGGAACTGGAGTCTGAAGAAGGCGAGGAATGGGAGGGGGACTTTGAGTTTTTTGAAAAACAACTGACCGAGATCAATACCCCCACCAATCCCGAACTCCTGGACAAGGAGACCACGGTGCCCAAGATCGTACATGAACGCCTGAAGGAACAGTTGGAAGAATTGAAAGCTGATTTTAACCATGTGCTGGACCATGTGTCCGTGACCAAGAACCGCTTCGGGAAGGACCACCTCAAATTGGACCTCAAACCAGGGGCCATTGAACAGTACCGCACCAAACTCAAAAATCTATAAGCATGTACATCGCCATCACAAGACAACATTTGGGGGATAAATATCACGGCAGTGCCAGTGATTTTGTCAAGTATCTCGAAAAGGAGAACGAAGGTAAGGCATTAGAAGAGCAAGAACTCTTTTTCAATCAAACAGAAAATGACATCGATGCCCAAAGGGTCGTTGCCGAGATCGATGCCAATACCTCCAAACTCAGCAAGAAAGATCCCAAGTTTTATTCTATCATGGTCAGTCCCTCCCAAAGCGAGCTCAACCATATCGGCAACGACCCCGAAAAGCTGAAAGAGTACAGCCGGGAAATCATGAAGACCTATGCAGCCTCCTTTTATCGGGACAAAGAGGTGACGGTCAAGGATGTGCTCTATTTCGCGAAGTTGGAACGGGAACGCACCTATTCCGAAAAGGACAAGAAAGTCAAGGAGAACCAGGCCTATGCCAGCAAGATCTTGGAGCTGCAACACCAGGTCAGGGCCATCAAAGAAGGTAGGGAGCAAGGGGACATGGCCAAACTTAAGGAAAAAATACAGGTCTTGGAAACGGAGGCGCCCCATAAACAAAATGGCAAGCGCATCGTTCCCGGAATGACAAAGGAAGGCCACCAGAGCCATATCCATATCATCGTCAGCCGGAAGGATATCACCAACGCCCATAGCCTCTCACCAGGATCCAAGTTCCGGACCTCGGAAACCACCCTCAATGGGGAGAAGGTCAAACAGGGGTTTGACCGGGACAAATTCTATCGGGCGGCGGAGAAGAGCTTTGACAGACAATTTGGGTACCGGAGGAACTTTGTGGAGACCTACCATGCCCGAAACCTCTTGGACAAGGATCCCAAACAATTCTTTGCAACCCTTTTAGGGCTTCCTTCCAACGAGAAACAGGCCGCCAAACAATTGTTGTTCAAGGCAGGGGTCAAGGTGCCGAGCATCCCCACGAACCAAGCTCAGTTGGCGTATAAGACCCTAATGCAACTCAAAAAAGGTATCGGAAAAGCCCTGGAGTCGGGATCGATTGGAATATAAATAATATAGATATGGAAAGTTTAGGATGGATTGAAATTGTATCTGGTATGGTGATAGGGGGAGGAATTTCTTATTTGGCCAATCGGTATCTCAAATATGGGTTTGTCATTTGGGTTTTGGGAATTATTCTTTTAGCGGTGGCCAATGGTTTAGTAGGAGGATGGGATGATTTTATAAAGGGGGCATTGGTCCTATGGTTGCCACTGGTTTTTGTCCATGTGGTAATCTATGGTTTGGTGGACCACTACAAAGACAATAAGAAACCCTCCAAGGTCTTTGAGGTGAAAATGAAGGTAAAGGGGAGGCCGTTGGTCTTAGGAAACATTAGGCGAGGTGTGTCGGTGATGGCCTCTGCAGGGAGTGGAAAGACGGAGAGTGTCATTTATAATTTTTTAAAGCATTTTCAAAAGGAGCATTTCTCCGGGGTCATCCATGATTACAAGGATTTTGAGATCACTGAAATGGCATATCCGTTGTGGGATGGAGAGCAGATCCCCTTTAAGATTGTTTCTTTTGGGCCTATTTATAATCGGGTCAATCCCATTGCTCCCCGATATTTGCCGGATGAAGAAAGTGTTCATGAGGTGTCCCGGGTGCTGTTGGAGAACTTGATGGAACATAGGGACTCCGATGAGAACAGTACTTCCCGTTTTTTTAAGGATGCAGCCGAGGGCTTGATCAGTGGATTGATTTGGCGATTAAAGACGGATTATCCGCACTATTGTACCCTGCCCCATCTCATGGCCGTTTTTCAACAATTGGCCACCAAGAGCTTGATCAAGTTTTTAAAAGGGAACATCACTTCGCGGGCCATGGCGGATGCCTTTATCAGTGGTATCGGGTCCGAAAGGCAAACTGCTGGAGTGCTCAGCACCTTGGCCAATGGTTTTAAAAAGATCAGTACGCGGAAGATTTTTATGGTGCTTTCCGCAGATGAGATTTCCCTGGATATCAATAATGAAGACCACCCTTCCGTCATTGCCTTAGTGAATAACCCCCAAAAGGATGCTTCCCTTTCTCCTGTGATCGCCACGATCATCCATACGATATCCAAACAGATGAGCCAACGCCATCGGAAAGCTTCCTTTATGTTGTTGGAGGAAGCCTCGACTTTGCGATTATTGAACATGCACCGCATACCGGCAACCTTGCGGAGTTATGACATCGTGAGTGTATATGTGCTTCAGGACAAGATCCAAAATGATATGATGTACGGGGAGAAGGCGAGCAAGGCGATACTTTCCAATCTATCCTATCAGTTCTTTGGTAAGGTGAACGACCCTGATACGGCAAGATACTATGAGCGGTTTTTTGAGTTGGTCAAAATTCCGACCCGAAGTGTGAGCAAGAGTTCAGGCCTGAATCTGGAACGACGGATAACAGAAGGGGAGAAGGAGGTTTCCAAAAGGAGGGCCGAGGTGTTTTTTCGGTTGAAACAAGGGGAGTTTGTGGTATTTGCTGATGGTAAGGATAGAAAGGTGCAGTTTCAGAAACCAACAATTGAAAGGGGATTGCCAAAACCATTGAAGATTTCAGAATTGGAACTCGAACAGCATTACCTAAAAGTGCATCATGATATAGGGACTATTTTTCATGGCAATAAATAGAATTTTCATCTATAAATTTTACTTGAAGTGTCTTCTGTTTTTTGGGTAAATACAATTAAATTAATAATAGTAATCAATGAAGAAATTGGAAGAAGTTTTATCATTTTTATCCTTAAATTGGATAGGTAGGAACGTAAGTAAAGTGAGATTAAGATTAAGGAAAAAACCACAACGAATTGTTTTCAAATGAACTTTGACGATATAAACTTTAAAAAAATTGATAAGGTAATTCTAAAGAAGGAGCTCAAGAAGAATTTTGAATATAAAATGACCAGAAAGACCCTCAGGGGTTTTCTAAATAATATAGAGTTGCATATTTCAAAAGGAGATTATTTGGTTACTAGAAATAGGCTACTTGTCACTTTATTTTATGAACCGGGACAAACATTTGATTTCATACGTAGAAAGGGTCTTTTTAGGTATTCAAAATATGTGAACAAAAAGTGCATCATCGAACCTCTTGCCTCTGAACTATTGGAAATAGGTAAAGAGTTTGAAAATTTTTCATCACATGACCATGATTATCTTGAAAGCATTATAAACTTTTCTGGCATCTATGATTCTTATCAAGCCATTGAACAATTTATAATCAAGGAATTCAAATCATTTGAAAGAAGTAGTAAGGGAAAATCAATTATCAAATCACTATTGTCCGCCACGGATTTTCTGTTTTTATCCAACCATCATCCTGAAAAGGGCAATGATTTATCGGAGCTTTCGAATAGAACGAAGGAAGAAATTGCTTCTGCAGTTTCCTATTTGATACACTTTTATTCTGATAGGATTAAAAGCACAAACATTGATGTCTCCCGTGTGGATGAGGAATATATTAAAAGTGGTTCTATAAACAGATTAATAGTTCCAGCTTGCTACCATGTGGATTTCAGAGAATTTGAAATAATGATAGATAGTTTCAAGTACACCTGTAAAAAGGAAAAGAATCAACTCTACATTAAGCCTCCTTTTGAGGATTTTGAAAAATCGATACGCGCAGGTTACATCAGATCAGCTATTCAAACAGAAAATGATCGAATCGATGGGGTCGATGCAATATCCCTTGAAGAATTTATTGATAAACTTAACGAGCTGGAAGAATTTAAGTTCTTTGCAAAGACCGAGACCTATAACTATCCAAGATATAGATTAGAGTTTCCTGAGCCGGTATATGCCTATATCATCGAACATTTTATTAAGCCTGATGCCCTCTTTAAAGAGGAGGTAGTTTATCTATATGGGATATTCAAGGAACAATTGCTAACCCCAGATGATTTAAAAAAAGTGCTCATCAAAGATGATTTAACACTCTTTGACTTTATGAAGATAAGAAGGATTTACCTAATGCTATATATGATGTTTGCAAAGGAGATTTATAAGATAGAGAAAGTTGATACCGATCTTTTGTTACGCTCCCTTATTCCCGTTCAAGATTTTGATCAATACCATGAAATGATGGAGATGTTGTTTCCAAATGAAAAAATAGAATCGTTCTTGGATATTGTGTGTTGGGAACCTGGATTAGATTATGTCTTTGACCTGCAATATCATCCCATACTTTTTTTGAGCAATCAATTTATCACGCCACTTTCAATTTTTGCCAATTCCAATACCATCAGGAATTTATATGCCTCGCAATACAAAAAATCAAATAGCGCATTACTTGGAACTGGAGAAAACCTAGTTGCCGAATTGACTAGGACATTTGAAAAAGTCGGTATACCTTGCTTCTCCGAAATATCCATCAAGGTTACGGATATTGACGTTTGTGCTGTTTTTGAGGACACCTTATTTATCTTTGAATGTAAACAATCTTTGCACCCAGTAAGTCCCTATGATCTACGAACCACTTTTGACTATATCCAAAAAGCAGAAAGTCAACTTGGCAAAATTAGTGGGATGTTTGAAAGTGGAGAACTAATGGTGCTATTAGAAAGAAAGCTTAAGATCCGAACAGATGGAATTAAACATATAGTTTCCTGCATTGTTTTAAGCAACAGACTTTTTAACGGAAATATCTTTCAATATCCAGTGCGAAATATCCATGAAATTAAAAATATGTTGTTGAATGGAGAGATGCATACCGAGGAAGGAACTTTTAGCGTTTGGAAGGAAGGTGAATTGACCAAGGACTTTATGCTAGACTATTTTTCTCTAACGAATGAATTGACTGACTTACTTAAGAATTCACTTTCCAGTAGAACGCTAACCTACGAATTTACCGAGCCACCAATTCTGTTCGACAGTTACTATTTAGACGCTCGGGTTGCATTGCCCAAATTAAAAGAATATACAGACAAACTTGAAAGGGTTGAAAAAAAGGATTCTTAATTATCCTCACTCGATTGCGCTAAGAATTACACCAAGCTAAATTTTTGTTCATTACTTTAAACTTAGTCCTCAATTAGAAGGGTTGTATTTCTCTCCTTTTTCCCATGCTTCAGCGATTTTTTCATAGTTGGGGAAGTTTTCTGGTAAATCCATTGTCCAGTTTTCTACAAATTTTGGGTTATTACTATTAGGTCTTGGATCTGCATTGTTCATTCTTGCTTGAACTGGAGTTCTCACAGCATCTCCCATAATAACAACATGCTGCTGTGGTAAAATTGGTAATTGTTGTAATATATCTTCGTTAGCGGCTGAAACTAATTGTCGGACATATTTTTGGTCTTCTGGGTTCTGTAATCTGTGGATAATAAAAGAATTACATTGGGATAACACTGTCTTTGATAATTCAGAGGGACGCTGACTCGAAACGAGTAGAGAAATACCATATTTACGACCTTCTCTTGCAATACGCTCAAATACTTTTTTGGCTATTGACTCTCTATCACCTCTATTTTTCTCTGGAATATAATTTTGCGCTTCTTCGAGGGCTATAACCATTGGTAGTTTACCTCGATCGCTTTCTGGAAAACGAGAAACAAAGTCTAATATAAGTCTACCAATTAATCCTGTTATTGTTTCTAAAACTTCATAAGGCAATAAAGACATGTCAATAATTGTAACTTGACTTGGTTTGTCTTCAACTAGTTTTTCGATTTCTTCTTTGTCAAGCTGTTTTTTATAAAAATTAGTGAATATGTCTGTGTGTGCACTTTTATATACTTTGCAAAAGTCTCCTAAAATAAAGGCAATGAATTTCGCCAAAGCATTCGGAATTTCTTCAGGTTGATTTAAAAGCAAAGGCTGTGAAATCCTTTCGTCACTCAAATATGATTGTAATCTTAATCTGAGCGTCGAAACAAACTCCCTTAGTCTATTACCTGAATTTTCTTGTTCATTGATTGCTTCATCAAAGAATCTTTCTATAAGTCCCTGGAAACTAAAATATATTGGTAAATCAATATTTCGTTCTTTAGCTATTTCAATTTTATTGACTGAAGTATAATATAATGATAATTCTTTTCGCAAACCATTTGAGCTTTCCGTTAGCACAGAAGAACTGACATTCCCGTTGACGTATTTGTCCGGTTTAGTGAGTTTGCTTTTTTCTTTTAAGAGTTCACGCAATGCGTTTAATAAATTTGTTTTGTCAAAGTCTGTATCTAATGCTGATAATTCCTTTCCAAATTCATCTAAACCCTCATATATAGTATTTTTGATTTTAAAATCATTGTCTTCACATTCTTGTATTATAGCAGTTAGTCTTGATAAAAAAGCTTGTGGAATAAGTTTTTGACTGACGGCCTGTGTTTGATTTTTAGCCATTCCAAGAGCATGTTTAAAAACTGGTGCTTGAGTGCCTGAAGTAGGTTCAAAAAGGTAATCAAAATCAGCAAAATTCATAAACCAAAAAGGTATCCTAGTTCCATCTTTATCTATATGAAATGGATTGACTAATTCTAGATTCTTATATGGTGCTTCTTTCGTTCCTTGAAATGCTTGTTTGTACTCTCCATTTGTATCAAATATTATGATATGCGCATTTTGAAGTTTCTTCCCATTGTAATCAAAATCGAACATGCTTTGAATGATGGATGCAAACGTGCAAGATTTACCGGAACCGGTATTACCAAGTATTGCAGCATGTTTACCAAAGAATTTATCTGGGTTAATTTTAATTTTATAATCAGAAAAAGAAGGTGATGTTCCAATGGGAAGATAAAAGTCGTCCTCGAAATTTATTTCCTCAGCGTCTTCTTTTTTCTTTTGGTCAAAGATATTGTCCAAGTCTTGACTTGTTACGTACCAAACAGGGTTGTCGAGAATAGGATAATTATATACCCCTTGAATATATTTTCCACTATTTTCAATGGTTCCAATCATTGTGGCAACTAAATACCTGGCAGATTTAGTTAAAAAAATAGCTGCTTTATTTTTTTCAAATTCAGTTTCGTCAATTGCCCGAACACTTGTAACCATGGCAACAATTTTATCAGCACCAATTGGTATTATTATGTAAGAATTTATTCTTGCGACTTCAAAAATATCTTCATATCCACTTTTATAAAGACTTTTCAAATCATCATCTAGTCTGATATATGCTCTAAAGCTATCAACAGAAATCACTTTACCAATGCTTCTTTCGCTCATTCTTCTTTTGCTTTAGCGGGTTCAGAATTAGAAGTCTTTGTATTTAAAAGCTCGTTCAAGGTATTTGCAACATTTTCGTTGTTGTCCACATTATTGAAATTGGGCATCAAAGTATCTGCAAAGGTCAGAAAGTCACCAAAAAAATCACCTTCAAGTATTATGATTCTAGGATCGTTAAGTTCTTTCAGCTTTTGAATATATTCGTTCCGTGTACCTTGATGGTCGATTACAATAAGTGTAAACGTAGGGTTCGATAATGCCTGATAGATAATATCGTTAAAGTGGTCATCAGCAAAAGAATATCCAATAGTAATGAGCACAGATTGGGATTGAGTTATCGTTGAAGCAAATTGTCTAAATAGTTCAGAATATGGAAGGTCAAGAGTATATGACTTTTTTACTGCCGAAGGATAAATAATTATTTCTCCCTTTTTCTTGAGAGACTCAATAAGCTCAAGAGGCTTTTCTTCAATACCATAAAGATTATTAGCATCTCTAGATTCTGAGTTAACCCAAGATAATGAACCATGAAGTTTATAATATCTTACAACTTTTTCTATTCTTTGAACCTTACCTGAAGTAGTAGACCCTGGGTAAAAAATATCGTACTCAAATGTTTCGGGTTTAAAGAATCTTTTATGAAAACCTGAAAACCCATCAATGTAGTGAACTCCAAGCTTATCAAAAGCATATTCAAAAGCTAAATCGTAATTGGCGGTGAAAATATTTGCTCGTCTTAAATTCAATGGTCTTTGGAGAAGAGCCTTTAGGAATTTTTCATGAAAAATATACTTGCTTCTTGACTCAAGTAATTCACCTTGTGCTTTATCTTTTGTGAATTGGCTTGCTTTTTTTTTGTCAATTATTGTTTGGGAAGCAGGCCTATTATCCAAGTTACAAACATTGAATAATCCCTCTTTGATTGTAGTTATTAATTCAGCATATTTATCGGTTCTTGCCTTGCTTTTATCTTCTTTAAAAACAAAATCAAGTGCAATTAAGTAATTTAAAACTTTTTCGTATTCAATTGCTATTTCCAATGATTCAATATCACGGACAATATCATCTTGAATTTCAAATTTCCACTTTCTATTGTCTTCAAAGGTTTGAGTATCATCTATTAGGTGAGCTTTGCCAAATTTTAATAATTCACCCTGAAGTTGTTTGATCACAAAAATAAAATGTGAATAAATACCTGTTCCTTCAGGGTCTTGTTCTTTGATATAATTTTCTACTTCTAAAGGGAAGTTTCTGATTGCTACGGCTCCCAAATGAATTGAAGTTCCTGAACCAAAAAGAAAGCTTACATTATCCAATTCAAGATAGTTTTTAAGCATCAACTTGATTTTATCTATGATTTTTCCTTGTTCTAAATTTTCAACTATCCAATCAGCCAATTTATCTGTACTACCAAAGAGTACTTTATTTTTTCCTGGGTCAAAATGTGTCATTCAGTTTCGTGTTTTTAATTGGCGAACTTATCTTTTTTAGTTGAAGCATAACTAGTAATAATATCGGACTTTAAGTCCGATATAGCTCTTATCTAATTGGCTCTACTATCCGAGCTTAGCGTTCAAATACAAAGCATACTGAACAAATGGTTCGATAAAATTTGCGGGGGGAAAGTATTATGGTTAAATGTAAGAAATTTCAATTAAAATGAACCGGAGAGAAAAATTGTAGATTGCCTTTTATTAATTGTCATTATTGAATATGGGGTCGTCAAAAAAATCTGATAGGGTTATTCCAATAATATCGCAGAATTTTTTAATCGTATAAATCGTAACGCCTCTTCCTTTGGGTTCACCTGTTTTTTTGTCAATTCTGATTTGGCTTTCCCAACGACTGATGCTTTGTTTGTCAACATTAAACTTAGTTACAAAATCCATTTGTTTTGCACCGGTAACTTGAATACGAAGATTTTTAATGCGCGCCGCAATTTTATTTGCCAAAATTATATCCTGTTTAGAAAGTGACGCCATAATGCAATTTTGCAATTCTCTTAAAAAGAATGGTAAGCCACTTGGTAGACAAAAAAATGTTTTCTATATTCGTTTTTGAATACATAAATTGCGATTCTTCTGAAAGTATAGAAGCAATTGCTTTGAATCTCGACTTGAAAACTGGTAATTTTTATGGAAACGAGAGGATAAGCTAACTTGCTCACGACCCGGGCGTGGGCTCGCTTATCGTTTCCAAGGCTCTACCAGTGCCCCAGGTCGTTAAGTTGGGTTCCGCGCCTTTTTGTATTTAAGGTTATCTCAACTTTTTCTTAGCGTTTGGTTTTTTATTCACTTTCGATGTGTCGCTAACCTTTTAGGTTATGGGAAACATTTGGCAATTTTTTCATTTAGGGTTCACACCATGTGCTTGTCCTGTTTTTGGGAAATCACATTCGGTGTTCGATATACTATTTAAAAAAAAGCCAAAGAACCCCGTATAATTCCAAGACTAGGGTTGTGGGATACCCGTTACACTGATTTTTCGGTTCACAATATCCTTTAGTCCCACAACTAACGACTACACTTTTTGGGTAACCGACCCAGCACGAAATCATGGTCTTTTTTGGTTAAGGAATCCATTTCCATGGGCTTTTTTCCCTTGGACAGGATGGCCTTTGTCCGAACCTTGATGCCCTTCTGGAAGTTACGACTTTCCCGTGGCTTTTTTGGGTAGTGTGATGAACAACTAACAAAGAAATCAAACGAACTCAATTTATGAAAAAATCAAAATCACGCATGTACAGGGTTTTCCTGTACATGTCACTATATGTCTTTTTAATGCCTTTTTTCGCGATCACAATGCAGGCGGGCACAGTCTTGGAACCACCACAAGTCACTGTTTCTGGCACCGTGACCGATACTTCGGGGAATCCCCTGGCCGGGGTGAACCTTGTGTTGGAATCCAAGAATATTGGAACTATTTCAGAATTAGATGGTTCCTTTTCTATCAATGCGGGTCCTACAGATGTGCTTATCTTTTCCATGGTTGGTTTTAAATCCCTTACTGTCCCGATTGAGGGTAGGGAACAAGTGATTGTCCAAATGGAAGAGGATGTCACTGCGTTGGGGGAAGTGGTCCTCAATGCGGGTTACTATACCGTCTCGGAGCGGGAGAGGACCGGTTCCATTGAAAGGGTTGAATCCATTGATATTGAAAAACAGCCGATTTCCAATCCCTTGGCGGCTCTTCAAGGGCGTGTGGCCGGAGTTGAAATTGAACAGGTTTCCGGATTGCCGGGTTCCAATTTCAAGATACAGATCAGGGGTCGGAACAGTATCCGTTCAGGGGCCAATGAACCCCTCTACATCATTGATGGTGTTCCCTATGCCTCCAACACCTTGGGGGAGTCACAGGCATCATTGCCCTTACCCGGTGGGGGGATAAGCCCTTTGAACAACATCAATCCTTCCGATATTGAAAGCATCGAAATCCTCAAGGATGCGGATGCCACGGCCATCTATGGGTCCCGAGGGGCCAATGGGGTGGTGCTGATCACAACAAAAAAAGGGAATTCTGGAGCCACCAAAATTGAGGTGGGCCTGCAAACAGGCTTGGGAAGAATTGCCAACAAGGTCGATCTTTTGGATACACCGGGGTATCTGGCAATGAGGAGGGAGGCCTTTGCCAATGATGGCATTGATCCCATCCCTTTCTACGCCTATGATGTGAACGGGACCTGGGACATGGACAGGCATACGGATTGGCAAAGGAAATTGTTCGGCAATACCTCCTATCTTACCGATGTCCAAGGCTCCATTTCGGGGGGAAATGAAACCACGCAGTTCTTGGTCAGTGGTAACTTTCACAGGCAGACCAGTGTCTTTCCCGGGGATTTCAACAATGATAAGATCGGGGTATTGAGCAATCTGGGACACAGGTCCGCGAACAATCGATTCTCCATACAGTTGTCCACCACCTTCAGTGCCAACAAGAACCGACTTCCAGGGGACGGATTGTTGGTATTGGATGCCCTTAACTTGGCTCCCAATGCCCCGGAGCTTTATACGGAAGATGGCGTGTTGAACTGGGAGAATTCGACTTGGAGCAATCCCTTGGCCAAGCTTCAGGGCAACTACACCTCGGATGGGAAGACATTGATTTCGAATGCGCGCTTGGAATATCGCTTGGTCGATGGTCTAAGGGCAAGTGCGAACCTAGGCTATACGGAAAACCATCTGCGTGAGTTGACAACCGTTCCTTCCACGATCTATGACCCTGCCTATGGGATAGGGCCGGAGGCTTCCTATGCCGTGCACAATACAGGGGAAAGGACTTCCTATATCGTTGAGCCACAACTTCACTATGACCGTGAATTTGGGGTGCTACGATTGACCACATTGGCAGGACTAACCTTTCAGGGTCAAACAACGCAAAGACGTTCCCAATTTGCCTTTGGGTTCACCAATAATGGCTTGATGGACAATCTATCGGCGGCCTCCAGTCAATTCCCCATAGCGGATGTGACCGAGGAATATCGGTATCAGGCTCTTTATGGACGGGTGAACCTGGCGGTGAAGAATCGCTATTTTTTGAATTTCACCGGGCGGCGTGATGGTTCCAGCCGGTTTGGGACCGATAAGCGCTTTGCCAATTTTGGCGCCATCGGGGCTGCCTATGTTTTTTCAAAGGAAGCGTTCATCCGACAAGGGTTTCCAATGCTGAGCTTTGGAAAGCTTAGGGGGAGTTATGGCACCTCCGGCAGTGATCAAATAGGGGACTACCAATACCTGGATACCTACTCCTTTGGTACACAGCAATACCAAAATACCATAGGGTTGTACCCCACACGATTGTTCAACCCGAACTTCAGTTGGGAGGAAAACAAGAAATTGGAAGTTGCCCTGGAACTCGGATTTTTTGACGACCGGATATTTTTGAGTGGTACTTATTATAGGAACCGCTCCACCAACCAATTGGTGGGGGTACCCCTTCCGGCGACCACGGGATTTTCCTCGGTGAATGCCAATCTGAACGCGACGGTGGAGAATACGGGATGGGAGTTCGAACTGAACACGGTCAACATCAACGGAAAGAACTTTTCTTGGTCCACCGGGCTGAACTTTACCGTTCCCCGGAACCGGTTGGTTTCATTTCCCGATCTGGAAGGTTCCACCTATGCCAATCAATTGGTGATAGGCCAACCGTTGAACATTTCCAAGGTATATCGGTCCAATGGTGTCAATCCGGGGACAGGATTATATGAATTCGAGGACTTCAATGGTGATGGGGTCTTATCAAGCCCGGAGGACCGACAAATTGTAATGGACCTGAACCCATCCTTCTATGGAGGCCTTACCAATACGGTCACCATAGGGAAATTCAAATGGGATATGCTCTTTCAATTCACGAAACAACAGGGTAGTGGGTATTGGACCCCGGGCAATATCATTGTGGGTGGTTTGGCCAATCAGCCAACGTCTGTATTGCAACGTTGGCAGCAGGAAGGGGATTTGGTGCCTTTCCAACGTTTTTCCACAGGGGCATCCCAAGAGGCAGCCCAAGGTTTCCGGCAATATACACAGAGCGATGCCTCCATTACCGATGCTTCCTATATCCGATTGAAGACACTCTCCCTGTCGTATCAGCTTAGGGAAAAAAAGCACCACGGATTTGGCTGCGAGCTATACCTCAGGGGACAGAACCTGTTGACCCTTACAGGATATGATGGTCTGGATCCGGAGACACGGAGCAATCAGGCCGTTCCACCATTGAGGGTGGTGACCTTGGGCACAAGACTAACTTTTTAAACAAAACAAGATGAATACAAGAAATATATTGACTTGGTTGCCAAAACATATCGTTGGCCTTATGGGTATGATCCTTCTGACCCTTTCCTGTGAGGACTATTTGGAAGTGGATCCCCCAAAGAACCAGTTGACCGGTGAGGTGGTCTTTGAGAATGCCGCAACTGTGGATGCCGCTTTTGCACACATTTATGCAGAACTCAGGGAAAATGGTTTTACAACCGGGGGTACACAAGGACTGTCCTACCTAATGGGGCATTATTCGGATGAATTGGAGCTTTACAGTTCCTCCCTTCCGGCTGTGCTCAATTATACCAATAATACCGTGCTGCCCTCGGACAACAGTGTCAAGAACCTTTGGGATACTGGTTATGGACTTGTCTATGCGGCCAATGCGCTACTGGAGGGCGTTTCAAGCTCCGGTTCCCTGACGGAAGGCGAGAAAGGGCGATTTCTCGGTGAAGCCTATTTTATAAGGGCCTTTATCCACTTCCATTTGGTGAACCTCTTTGGGGAGATTCCATATATAATGACCACGGACTATGACGAAAACAAGGATGTTGGTAGACTGGAATTGGCAATGGTCTACCAAAACATTGAGGACGATCTTCTGCTGGCAAAGGAGCTGCTTGCATTATCAGCAACCGATTTCGAAAGGTTTCGTCCGGATTATTGGACCGCATCCGCCTTGTTGGCCCGGGTATACCTGTACCAAGAAAATTGGCAATTGGCGATTGATGAGGCCTCGGCTATCCTAGGTGATAGCGGGTATGCACTCAATACTGATATGGATAGGGTGTTCCTTAAGGATAGCCCGGAGATCCTTTGGCAACTGGGACCCGGCCTTCCGGGGAACAACACCAAGGAAGCGTTCACCTTTGTGATCGTGAATGGACCGCCTCCCAATTCGGCATTGACCCAGTCCCTGATAAACAGTTTTGAGGAAGGCGACGCGCGATTGGAGCAATGGGTGGGGTCGGTCACGGATGGATCGGAAACTTGGTATTTCCCGTACAAATACCGTGAATATGTGCCGACGGCCTCCACCCAGGAATGTTCCATCATCTTTCGATTGGCGGAACAGTATTTGATTTTGGCGGAAGCCAATGCCCAATTGGGAAATCTTGGTCCTGCCCTGGAATTTTTGAACACGGTTCGCGGCAGGGCCACCTTGCCTTTTCTCGACAACTTGGACCAGGCTTCCCTATTGCAAGCCGTTCAAGCGGAACGAAGGGTCGAGTTTTTTTCCGAACAGGGCCATCGGTTCTTTGATCTCAAACGCACCGGTAGGGCGGATGCGGTATTGGCGCTCATCAAACCGGGGTGGGAGAGTTCGGACCGATTGCTGCCCATCCCGGAATCGGAACTGCTGTTGAACCCCAATCTATTGCCGCAGAATGAAGGGTATTGAGGTGCATATAGGTCTATTGAAAATATACATGAAGCATCGATTTTTGTTTTCGTGCATTGTTTGGTTAGCGGTCTGTCCCCTCTGGGGGCAGGCCAATTTTGGCATCAAGGGCCATTTGGAAAACGAACGCCTTCTGTTGGAACTGGATTCCGCCCTATGGGATGTCCCGGTACTGTTTGTTCGTCATGGCAAAGGTCAACACCAAGTGGTATGGTCCAGGGAAGGGAACCATGTCCTTTTGACACTGGACAGAGTACGTTCGGCATTGGGATTTTACCTTCCCATTTATGACAATTATGCCATAGAATCCCATATCCTGGGGCGTTTTCCCATCCTAAAGGACCTAAGCTACAGGGGTTCTGTGTTTATCGATGCCACGGAACTGTTTTTACAGACCCCGATAAAATGGGGGTTGGAGGACCCGGAGACCGTGCTTATCGAGCAGTCGTACATAACGGATGTGTCCTATTTGGACAAGGAGACCATCATCCGGACCAAACGGACCACTACGTATCGCAATTCCAGAAGGACCAAGGAGGTATACTTCAGTTTCTTTGCGTTGCCAAATCCAATGGTGCCACGATTGTTTGACCATAGGATGGCCTTTACCTACGAAGACCAATACGATATCATCAATGAACAGGTTAAAACGGAGATAGGTAGCATTGCACGCTGGCGCTTGGAAAAAAAGGACAAAGGAGCGGTTATCACCGACCCCATCAAGCCCATTGTCCTTTATCTCGATCCCAAGACCCCCGATAAATGGAAGCCCTATATCAAGGCCGGGGTACTGGAATGGTTGCCCGCATTTGAGAGGGCAGGTTTTAGTAATGCCATTGAAGTCAGGGAATTGCCAAGGGGTAAAGGGGGGTATATTGAAAACAGCGTCAATTATTCCATGATCCGATGGGCAAAGTATGTGGATGTAAGGGGAAGCCAAATACGGGGAGGGTCCTCGGTGCGGAAGATCGTTGATGAACGTACAGGGGAAATCTTAAAGGGGGATATCCTTTTGGCCAATCCTTTCCCAAGCCTTACCGATGATTATATCGTGCGCTGTGCCCCGTTGGATTCAAGAGCGCAGCAATATCCCCTGCCGGATGACCTTAAAGGGGAATTGCTGCAGTATGTAACGGCACATGAAATGGGCCATATCCTCGGCATCCGGGATGCGAATTTTGGGGAGTTTGCCTATCCGTTGGAGCGTATTCGGGATGCCGAATGGTTGGAAACAATGGGACATACCCCGAGCGTGATGAGCTATTGCAGGCATAACCATGTGGCTCAACCAGAAGATGGCATACCGGCCGATCTTTTGATCCAAAAGGTGGGACCCATGGATGCGTTCCAGATTCAATGGGGGTACGGTCAGATTGCAGGGGTGGAAAGTCCGGAAGATGAAAGGCCCTATTTGGACACCCTTGTGGACCAACAGGACAGTCTACCCTGGTTGCGTTACAACCTTGGAACCTTTGAAACCCTTGGTCCCGGTAGTGCGAATGAAGTAGTGGGAAGTGATGATCCCATAAAAAGTACGGTGCTGGGCCAAAAAAATCTCCAAAGGGTATTGGAGCTGTTGCCGATCTTAAACAAGAATCAAAGGGATGATGAACTTTTGGAACGGTTATATGACCGGAGCTTGGAATTATGGTACCATCAAATGCTTCATGTCCTATCCATGATCGGGGGATACAAAATCCAATACAAGATCGGGACGCAGAACGGTCTTGTTTACGAACCCATTTCGATGGAGGACCAGATACAGGCCATGGACTTTCTGTTGCAAAATGTCTTGGACACCCCTGATTGGCTGTCCCATCCATCGTTCTTGTCCAGGATCCGCTATACCACAAATGCGGATAAATTGTTTGAATATCGAGTAAAATTGTTGACCGATATGGTAAATCCATTACGCATCAAGCGATTGGAACAAATGGAACTTTCCGGCAGCCATTCGGGATTGACCCAACAATTGGTCCTGACCCTGGGGCCACGGCTTTTCGGTGACCTTAAAGATATGGACGAAGGAAAAAGAGATCTTCAAATGACTTATCTGTCCCTGTTGTCCAAGGTCTTTCCAACGTATAACTTGAATGCCAGTGGTAACCTTGGTATCGATGGCTATGGATACGGAAGTTATGTGAGGAGCATATTTTATGTGCAGGCCCAAGGCATTCAAAAATTGTTGAAAAAGGATATTGGAAAGAAAATCGATCCGGTGGACAAAGCGCATTTGGAACTGTGCCTTATGAAGGTAAATGGCATACTGAGGGCGAATCGTGGAAATTGAAAAAAGAAAGGAGCCTATCAAGGCTCCCTCTTTTTTGATTAATTGGGTGTGACCCTCTTCAAAGGAATGCTACAGACGGTTGCCCCTGGAATTCGGTATACCTGCTTTCCAGCATAGGTACACATATAATCACCATCCAAGGAACAATCCAAGTTGTTCACCTCTTGACATTTGGGTGACTGGGTGGCATCGAACACATACCCTTGGGTAATGGCTGCGTCATCAGCTGCTGCGTCAACAGCAGTAAAGGCACTTGTGGCAATGGCAAATACAATGGCCATGACCGGAATAATGAATTTGATCATTTTTGTTTTCATAATGAAATAATTAATAAATGTTAGGATCTACTCTGTTGTACGGGTTTTCGATCTTCTCCCGCTACTGGCCAGTAGGTAATCTTTTATGCTTTGGTTGTTTGTTATGGGCCCATCAAAATAGGGTTCACGGGTCTCATATACCGAGATCTGTGTGTCCAACAATGCCACCAGATAACCCTCGTGGACGGCAAATTCCCTTACTTTGTGTTTTTTGATGTCGTAGATGTAAAAACTATATTCATAGGATCCCTTGAGATAGTCGTATGCATCGACGATCGTGGCCTCGTCCAACATTTCCTCACTTTCATTTTTGCCCAGTCGGTCCGAAACTATCAGCAGTAGATTCCGGGACATACAAGTTGCCTTATTGATGAACAATGGTGGTGATTTCATGGAGACATCGCCCTTTAGGTTCGGTTCAGCAAGTGAAATTTGGGCGGTTTCCACCGTATCTATGGTTCGGTGCCGATGTAAGCCCTTCATTTCAAGATTCATTGTCATGAATTGGTTCCGGTAATAATACACATAGCCCATCGTTGCAGTTTCTTTGGACAGGACCATTGTCCCATCCACATCGAAAATGCCGTCAATCTGCGCTTCCAATAGGGTAGTGTCCAATGCTACCTGAAAGCCGGTTGTTTTTTTGATGATTCCCAAAGTTGATTTTTGCGTCTTTGAACTAATGGTCCGGATGAACATTAGATGGCTGTCGACAGGAACTGCCCTATCGAAAAAAGCTGCTCCTTCCATCCATGCATGGGCCTTCCATTCTCCTAATCTGCCACGAAGGATAAAGGGCATGGTCCCGTCCATGACAAAAAAATAGGGAGGGAATACCGAAGTATGTATGGAACGGTACCGTAACCCGTTGCTCGATGGTGTCAAGCGGATGGGCAAGGTGTCCTTTGTCCTCATGTTGACCTGTAACAAATGCCATGGGGCCGAACGATTGCCCAAATAAAGAAGGTCCCGGTCAAACCCGGCAATGTAATAGGAATTATGTCCAACGTCCAAATCGTATAGTTTCGTGATGGGGTGTGGTGGATATCTGCGGATGAAGGCATTGTTGCGGTGCACCTCTTGTTCGGATGAAAGGAACAGGATGACCATTAGACCAATGCTTAGTCCCATGGTTCCGAAGATTTTGATGTAACTGTTGTTCGCTATCATGTTGGTATTGCTTTTGGTGGGAGTTTGGGGGTGGAGAGAAGAATGGCCAAGGTCACAAGGACCATAAAGAAAGCGTTGAAGATGATATGTTCGGTCCACCCCATGGCTTCCAGTACACCTCCACAGGTACAGGGGATGTAATCACTGAAGTTGAGGACCAGTACAATATAGGTAGTGAACATGGTCATCAGTCCCAAAGTGCCATAAAGGGCGATCAGACGGAATCTATCCGCCAGTATCAGAAATGCGAGTATATATTCCGTCAAGGGAACCAACCAAACCACCCATTCCGCGTAAGCGGTCAAAATGGGGGATTGGCCCAGTTGTGTTTTAAAGTTTTGGAAATCCCATAGTTTGCTTGTGGCTGCATAAATGAACAATATGGAACAGAGTATACTGACCGCATAGGGAATCCAGACCTGTAAATGTTTTAAACCTTTCATATCCTTTGGATTGATATGACAAAGTTCGGGAGTCGGATTTACTTGAAACGGAGCATTCCTTGACGCAAACGGAGTAATTTGCCCATTTTGAGGGTGTTACCCCCTCAAATCACTGGGTGATTTACCATACTTGTCCCTAAATGCCCTGGAGAAATGGGCCGCACTCTTGAAGCCAGTCAAATGCGCGATTTCTTTCAAGGATAAGTTGCTATGCTGGATCAAGGTCTTCGTCTTTCTTAAACGTTCATGGGTTAGGAACCGAAATATGGTAGTGACATAGAGTTGTTTGAACCCATACTTCAATTTGTATTCGTTGGTGCCCATTTGTAGGGCAAGATCTTTTAGCAAAGGTAGATCCTTGTCCAAGTTGTTGATGATCATATCATGGACATCCCGGATCATTTCAATATCCTCAGGTGTCAGCGTGACTTTGGGCTCTTTTATGCCCTTGGTCACTTTGAGCGTCTTTTTGGGCAACTCCGTCCCAAAGGGCTCTCCCTTGGAGAAGAAAACCGTGTCCAATAGTATTTTCTGCCCACTCCCGTCCAAAGATCGGAATACTGATATATGGCAGTCCTTACCTAACAATAGCCCGTCTTTGGTTATAAACTCCAAAAACTGGACAGTTTCAGAACGTACCCTTTTCAAATGTTTGACCATCTTCTTCGCCCATACTTTTTGGGAACGCTCGGTCATAAAATCGGTAATTGGTTTTCCAATGATTTCTTTTTGCAATGAGGACAATAGCGAGCAGGTACTGTTGGTGACCATTTCTATAGTACCATATGTATCCATCAGAAAGGAAAGTTGGATGATGCATTGTGGGGTGTTGTGTGCGTTGGCAAACCCTTGATGGATAAAGGAGGCCCTGATCTCCTCGTTGACCATATTGAGCATCACGACCAAGGATGCGACATTGTCATTTTTATGGGTGGGTTCCAAACTGTAGAAGAAATTGCCACGGGCCATTTCCAGTAACATCCGTTGGATGCGCTTTACCCTAAAATCGTCATTGTTCGGCATGGTTGTCAGGTTTAGTAGTTAATAACTGGAGTCTCTTTATTTGTATAGAAGCATAGGTTATTTTATGGATTTTAAAAAGGCCAAGGCCTCTGATTTTTTGACAAAGGATCGGGTGGGGACCGACTGAGCATGGGTCCATAGATAAATGGAGCTGATCACATCGGTTACTGGGGGATCGATCAAGAAGGCCAAGGCCTTAACCCATTGTGAACCCTCCAAGGCCAAATAGTCCCGGGCCGGTTTATTGACCCTTCTTACTTCACGAATATCACAGAGAACGGGCATTTCACGGCCATTTTGGAGCATCATTCGGTCCCTGACGATAAGTTGCGCTGCCTTTAGGTCGATACAATGGTCTTTTTTGTATATGATGTGCAGCAACTCATCGGTCATCAAATAAATGGTGTATTTGTTTTCATGTGATTTTTTCATGTGGTGAAAACTGGTAAAACCTTGAATTTACAAAATTAATAGAACTCAATTCGGTCATTTGATTCATTACCCTTAAATAAAGGTATTTGACTTGACTTAAACGGAATAATGCTTGATTGAAACGGAGTATATCAGTATAGGATAGCATCTAATCTTACAAATGCCATTACTTTTTAGTACAATTTAAATCAAACAAAATGGCAAAGATCAAACACCACAATTTTTTGAACACCGTACACGAGGTATTTACCGATGCCAAGAATGCCGGGGTATTACACCTCTATGCAGGGGGAGCATCCTTTTCGGGCAGGACCATTGAGGTAGAGGGGAAGGAACTGTACCACTTTGGTACTACGGGTTACTTGGGATTGGAACAGGATCCCAGATTAAAAAGGGCCGCCAAGGAGGCCATTGATTGCTATGGGACACAATTTCCCTTATCAAAATCCTATATTTCCAATCCATTGTATGAGGAACTGGAAAACTCGATTTCTGAAATGTATGGCTATCCCATTGTCATTACCAAAAACAGTACCCTCGGGCACTTAGGGGTCATCCCCAGTGCAGTGGACGATGAAGACGTAATCATTCTGGACCACCAGGTCCATTGGAGTGTACAGAATGCGGCCAAAATGCTAAAGACTCGAAGTGTGCCCATCGAGATGATCCGACATAACCAATTGGAGATGTTGGTGGACAAGATCAAAAAATACCGGCATTCCAAAGGCAGGATTTGGTACATGGCCGATGGTATTTATTCCATGTATGGGGACTATGCCCCAGTCAAAGAACTGATGGGGTTGGCAAAAAGATATCCACAGTTACATTTTTATTTTGATGACGTACATGGTATGAGTTGGGTGGGAAGGAATGGTACCGGATATGTGTTGGACCAATTGGGGGAATTGCCTGAAAATGTATTGCTCTTCGGTACACTGAGCAAAACCTTTGGGGCCAGCGGGGCTGTTCTGGCCTGTTCCAATGCATCCATGTACGATAAGATCAAGACCTTTGGTGGGCCCTTGACCTTCTCCGCCCAATTGGAACCTGCTTCGGTAGCTGCCGCCATGGCCTCAGCACAAATCCATCTATCCCCGGAGATTTATGGGTTACAACAAGAATTGAGGGAACGCATCGATTATTTCAATGATTGCCTTTCGATAACGAAACTTCCCTTGATCGATCTGAATGAATCCCCAGTTTTCTATATCGGGACCGGTATGCCCAAAACGGGGTACAATTTTGTGAACCGTTTGATGGGGGAGGGCTTCTTTGTCAATCTCGGTATCTTTCCTGCGGTACCTGTAAAGAATACAGGTGTAAGGATTACGATTTCAAGGCATAACCAAAAAGAGGAAATCAAAGCATTGGTGGAGGCCATGGAATATCATTTTCCAAAGGCATTGGAAGATACCCAGACCGATTCCCAAAGGGTATTTCACGCCTTTAAAATGGAACCAAAGACTCTAAGTGGACCGAAAGTATCCTCTGAGCTAAACATTGAAGTATTCGATACCATTGATCAAGTTAAGAAGGAAGAATGGAACCAAAGTTTAGGTGGGCAAGGGGTTTATGATTGGGATGGCCAGAAGTTTTTGGAGGAAGTGTTTCATGGCAATCCTGGGAAAGAACATAATTGGTTGTTTCGATATGTGGTCATAAAAGATACTGATGGGATACCCCTATTGATGACTTTTGTGACCCTTTCCCTTTGGAAGGATGATATGTTGGCACAAGCACAAATTTCTGTTGCCATTGAGGAGGAAAGGAAAACCGATCCCTACCATTTGTCATCCATGGTCCTGTCCCTGGGCTGTTTGTTCACGGAAGGAGATCACTTATATTGGAATGCATCACATAGGTTGGGCATGGAGGCAAGGGATAAGCTATTGGAAACCTTGGAAAAACTGGAACTCCAGTCAGGGGCCAAGATGATAGTGTTACGGGACTTTGGTGAACATACGTCATGGAACGAACCGCTTTACGGTCAGGGATTTTTAAGGGTGCAGATGCCCAACGCCTGTTCTGTTGACTTGAGAGAGGTGGATTCGATGGAAGATTATTTGCAAAGATTGTCCTCCAGAAACAGAAGACATTTCCGAAAGGATGTCCAGCCGTATCTCGGTAGGACAAAGACCATAGTTCTTCCTAAGCTATCCAAATCTGAACTTGAACAGGTCAAATCCTTATTTGGGGAAGTACAGTCAAGAAATTTGGGGCTCAATACCTTTTCCTTTCCGGACTCCCTGTTTGAAAAGATGAACGAAAACCATTTGTGGGAGTTTATTGTCCTTTGTTCATTGGATAAACCTGAAAAGATGGTGGGTGTAATGTTCTGCTATACCAACTTGAAGCAAGTCTATGTGCCTGCCTTTGTGGGTATGGATTATGACGGTCTGGAAGAGTTTGCCATTTATCGACAGTTGCTCTACCGGACCATTGAACGGGCCATTGGATTGGGCATTCCCAAAATCGATTTTGGGTTGACCGCAGCCTTTGAGAAACGGAAACTTGGTGCAACGGTAGAGAAAAAATATGCCTATCTCCAGACCAATGACAATTTCATCCTGGAATTGCTCGGAATCATGGAAGGCCAGCATTAATGCGAAATCGTCATGAAATACCAAAAGCTGCTATCGGAATTTGAAGGCCAATTGGATGCCTTGGAAAGCGGGAACGGGGATATCCTTTTCAAAGCGGAAAAGGGTATCGTTCTCGTGGAGAAAAGTATCCGTAAACTCCAAAAACAGATTACCGGCAAGACCTTCGAGACCCAAGCGGACGAAATTTACTTCTTCAAGCACGTCAAGCCCCAAATCTTTAGTAAGCTTATCTATTATGTCAAATTGTTCAATATCGAGAGCAAGCGGCCAAGGGGGATCAATGCAGCGCAGATTAAATACCTTCAGCACCAGATTGATAAGTTCCAGACCTTTTTCAATGACAATCTGGAATTCTATAACTATTACCGTCGTGGGGCAATGTCCCTGGATGAACAATATTTTGTCAGGGGGAACCGAGACCTTAGGCTACCCCTTGAATCCTTCCACTTTCTGATCGATGACCAGTTCTCCACCTGTCAGGATGGTACCGTGGCAACGATCATGGCCTATGACATGCTCATCGTATACCTGAGAAAGGAGGTGGATGACCTACAAAACAATTTAGAACCCCAAAAGACCATGACTATGGAAAAACCTTCAAAACTGTTCTGGACCGGCAACAAGACCGATTTGATCGAACTTTTATATGCACTCCAATCCAGCAAATGCATCAATAGCGGTACCACGGACATTAAGGAGATGGCCTCGCATTTTGAACATTTTTACAATGTGGACCTTGGTAATTACTACCATACCTTTATTGATATCAGGTCCCGAAAGGGAAGTAGGACCCGGTTCTTGGACAAACTTATTGAAATGCTCCAACAGCGCATGGAATCCCTGGATGAATGAGAATTTGTTTTTCCCAAGTTGGTACCAACTTGGGTATTTTGGTATTCGGAGGTTCTGGCATGCTATTTTGCAAGTTTTTAGGTAGTTTTTTGAGCTTCCAAAGTCCATTTGAAAACAAACAACACCATATTTTATGAAATAAAAATCGTTCCCAAGTTGGTACCAACTTGGGAACGATTTCCAAAAAGCTTTTTCAGTTTTGCCCTGAAAGTCAAATCAGTGGATGGGTCACCAAAAGACCTAAAAATCATTCAGTGGCCCTTCCCTTTAAAACAAAAACATATGGGAGCTACCATCATTACCACCGAAGATCTCATGGAGTTCAAAGTGGAACTCTTGGAAGACATCAAAGCATTATTGAAAGATCAAAATGGACAACAGGGCAAAAAATGGCTGAAATCCAATGAGGTCCGAGAACTGCTGGGCATATCGCCTGGCACCTTGCAGAATCTTCGCATCAATGGCACCCTGCCATATACAAAAATTGGAGGGGTGCTTTACTACGAATACCACGAAATCATGGAAGTATTGGAGCAGAACAAGATCCATAACCGCATCTAGGTTTGGAAGAAGTCAATTACATCAAACACCTTAATGGGGTTTTTGCACAATTTGCCAAGGACAACCGTTTGAACCCGACCCATGTCAGCCTGTATATCGGGCTCTTCCAATTGTGGAACCAAAATTATTTTGTGGCCGAGTTCTACATCAGTAGGGAAGAGGCCATGGCCTATGCCAAAATCGGGTCCAAATCGACCTATCACCGCTGCATCCGCGAGCTCAGCCATTGGAACTATATCCTGTATTCCCCATCTCACAATCCCTATAAGGGCAGCCGGATCAAGATGTTCGATTTTGGGACAAGTATTGGACAAGCAGTGGACCGGCACCGTACCAAAATTGGGACAAGCAATGGACAAGCATTGGTACCTATAAACAAACAAATACAAACAATAAAAAACAATATAAACGGGCAGAACCGGAAAAAAATAAAAATGGAAGTGTTAAAGGTTGATAAAAACAATGCCAAACACACCCCCGCCGTCCCATATCGGGACAACTTACGGACCATCAAGGACAAGGACTACAACGAACCGCTATGAATTTTAAGGCCCCACATATCATTACTGAAGGTGCCATAAGTTATGAACTGGGCTCCTTGAAGGGCAGGGAGATTAAATACGATTTCGAGAAGATACTGGTCTATCTTGATGCCAAGGGAAAACTCCTTTTCGGCAAAAAGTTCAGGATCCATAGAGAGGACCGGGAGATCCTTTACAAGCTAAGCCTTTATTTTATCCGTGACCAGGATCGCTGTAAGCAATATGGCATTGACGTGGACAAAGGGCTACTCCTCTCTGGACCGGTGGGTTGTGGGAAGACCAGTCTGATGAAACTGTTCAAGTTCATGGTACCACATCAAAGGCCCTATGAAGTCATCCCCAGTCGAAACATTGTGTATGGATTCAACCATCTCGGATATAAAATCATTGGGGATTATGGGAATTCCCAATCCTTTTGTTTTGATGATCTGGGCGTGGAGCCCGATGGGGTTCATTTTGGAAAGGATTGCAATGTGCTTGGGGAGATTCTGCTATCTCGATATGAACTGTTTATGGATCATAAGTTTAAGACCCATGCCACGACCAACCTCAATGCCCAAGAGCTTGAAGATCGCTATGGAAATCGTGTTCGTTCCAGGATGCGCCAGTTGTTCAATTTGATTGCATTTGATACGAAAAGTTTTGATAAGAGAAATTAGGATAATCTTACAAAAGTTCAAACTTTACGGAAACCTGTAAGAATAAACGTTAAAATTTTTTAAATTCAAACCAAGAAAATTATTTGGGACAACGATAGAAGGGGCTGGTGGATTTTCATTGGCTTTTTTGTTTATTAAAGGTTATTGGTGTATGTGGAATGACAACGAGACAAATTCTGATTTTATAGATTACCAACATCTTGTAAATGCAGTTACAAGTATTATAGATAATGCCAGCTTATTACCCTGTAGTATTGGCGTTTTTGGTGATTGGGGAAGTGGAAAATCCAGCCTAATGAAAATGGTTGAAGAAAAATATAATGAGAATGATGACATATTGATTATAAATTTTAATGGATGGCTGTTTGAAGGGTATGAGGACACTAAAACGGTTCTAATGGGAAGGATTGTTGACGAAATCATTAAACAAAGAAAACCTCAAGACAAAGCCCTAAAAATAGCTGCAAGACTATTAAGAAAAATAGATTTACTAAAAATAGGGCAATCAGCAGTTAAGCACGGTGCTGGTTTTATGTTAATGGGACCAGCTGGACTTGCACTTACCACTACTTCTGATATTTTATCCAAATTATCTAAAGCGAACTATGAGGATTATATAAAAAAACAAAATGAAAGTACTGACCCTGATGAAGTCCTTAAAAATGATATCCAAGAATTTCATTTGGCATTTGAGGAGCTGATCAAGGAGACTAATATTGAAAAAATAGTGGTGCTAATAGATGATTTAGATAGATGTTCCCCAGATACTGTAATAGGAACATTGGAGGCGATAAAATTATTCTTATTTGCTCAGAAAACAGCATTTATTATCGGTGCAGACGAAAGGCTAATTAAGCATGCTGTAAGAAGAAGGTTTCCTGAAATTCCTGGCGATAATACCGAAGTAGGGCGCGATTACCTTGAAAAATTAATTCAATATCCCATAAGAATCCCTCCCCTAAGTGATTTAGAATTGACGACCTACATTAATTTATTGTTCACATACTTATATACAGATGTAGGTGAGTTTGAGCATATTAGAATTGGTGTTTTAAAAGAAAAAAATAAAGATCAATTTGGGTTTACTTATAAACTTGAAAATGCTAGTGAGTTTGTAAATGAAGTAGATGAAAATTTAAAAGAAGCTTTGCTTCTTTCGGCACAATTAGTGTCTGTCCTTGCAGTTGGCCTCAATGGTAATCCAAGACAAACCAAGAGATTTTTAAATACACTTTTATTGAGGCACCAGATGGCAAACTCTAAGGGTGAAGTTCTCGACAAACGAATTCTGGCCAAATTAATGCTTTTGGAATATTTCAAGTCAGAAACGTTTAAAAGCCTGTATCAACAACAAGCCCAAAACCAGGGAATAGTTTCCGAATTGAAGGTAATGGAGGAGTTGGCGATCCAAGATAATGACGAAAAGTTTGACGAATTGCCTGTAGAATATCAAAGTTATTTACAAGATTCTTGGATTAAAAAATGGCTTTCATCAGAGCCTAATCTCGCCGATGTCAATCTACAATCCTATTTCTATTATTCAAGGGATAAATTATCAGTGTCAGGGACAAATATCCAAAGAATGAGTTCCCAGGCTCAGGAACTCTATATTAAAATCCTAAATGATTCAGAAACTATAAGAAGTTTAGCCATAAAAGAAACTAACACCCTTAGTGATGGTGATTCTTCTGCAATTTTTGAATCACTTGCTGAGAAGATGAAAAATGAAGGAGCACAAGAAGGAGAAGCGCCAACATTAAAACGTTTAATTGACTTTTGTAAGGTAAGAAAGGAACTTGTTTCCCAATTATTAAGCTTAATAGATAAATTACCGCATCAGGTTTTACCACTTAGCATTACTACCTGGTTACAAGGGATTTCAGAAAATACATCTCACGAACCAACAGTCAATAAAATGATTAGTGACTGGAGTAAAAGTACAACGAACAAACGTTTAGCAGGAATCGCAAAACGTAAACTTAAAAATCTGTAATAAATCATGGGAACATCTGCATCAGGGACAGGTCCAAAAGGGAGTACACCATTGTTACCAAGTTGGGCAAATGGTTCTGATAATTCTCCAGTACCAGAAGATAATCAGCCGACCGAGAATAATCCTGATAATACTGTAGATTCGAAACCCGAACAAGTGCCAACACAAAAACTGACCGGAACAAAAAGCATTCTTACAAGAATCTCTAATGGAGGCAAAGGTTCTAATTTCAAAAAATTTGCGAAATCCTACATAAGGTCATCAGGGGGTAGTAAGGCCGCAACAAAATCCTCAATCGCGGGAATTAATGTGGGTAGAAATTACCTTGGATTTTTGGACGGAGTATCGAAGGACGGGTTTAAAGAAACTTTGCAAAAATACGATCTGTCTGATTGTATCGGTAAATCTGGGGAAGAAGTTATCGCTAAAATTGCAGATCGAATAGCCCCATCTGGCAGTACAAATGATGAGGCCATAGCACGTGCAGCCATTATGATTGCATTTGATAGGCTCTATGAAAAAATCCTTGATAGTGGAAAGGACATTGTAGCAATCGATAGCATCGATTCTGAAACACTTTCAGATACAGTAGTTGAATTTGTTAGTGCTTACATTTTTAAAAAATGGGTTTATGAAGCTGGAATTGCACTTGAACGAAATGATTTGACAGAGAGCGAAGCTATAAAACTTGAGAACGAAATGCGTTTTTTCATAAGGGATGAGGTGAAAAATGGGTTTCAAAAGACTGATGTTTCTAAACTGGATTTAGCTCAAGGAGAGGGACGTAAAATTATAGAAGACATATTTGAACTCGCATATTCAACTTTGGAAAAATGAGCATCTGGCATATAATTATAAAAAATAGTGAAAAAGATACATTTGATGTAAAAGTATCGGGAACAGAAGAGAAGTATGTTCTAAATACTATGCAATTCGCAGACAATCAATCTGCCTTGGGAACTAATATTTTTAAAGAACTACGTTTGGCAAAAATCGAACCAACAGAAGTTGTTTTAGATTTATTGCATTTATCCCTTGGAATTTATACCACCGACCAAGTCGTTTCAAGAAAAGCTTTTGGGTTTCAAGAGTGGAGTCGCCATCTAAAAATTTATATGCCAGTTTCCTCCATAGAAAAATGGGAAAAAACAAAAGAGGATTTGCAGAAATTATTATCATTTTTAAGTGGTGACAAATGGGAAATTTATTTTAGACAGAATGAAATAATAGAGGGAAAACAGATTGAACTTATTAAAACTAGCAATCCCCATAACATCGAAACTGTTGCTTTATTTTCGGGTGGTATGGACTCATTTATAGGAGCTATTAATTTATTGGAGAATAAAAAGAAAGTAACCTTTGTAAGTCATTATAAAAGAGGAGCTGATAAAAGTGCCCAAACTAAATTATATGAAAATTTAAAGAAAAAATATGGTGATAAATCCTTCACTAATTACCAATTTTATGTACAGCCAAATCAACAACATAAAAAGGCTTCAAAAGAAGAAAGCTCTAGAGCAAGGTCTTTTTTATTTTTGTGTCTGGGATTAATAGTTGCTAATACAATGGATGATAAAATTGACTTTATCATTCCTGAAAATGGCTTAATTTCTTTAAATGTCCCTCTTACCGGAACTAGATTGAGTAGTCATAGCACAAGAACCACACATCCGTACTATTTATCAATGTTTAAAAAATTCATCTTAGAGCTGGGTATAAATAATAAAATTATAAACCCATATCAATGGAATACCAAAGGTGAAATGATGATGGAATGTAAGAATCAAGAATTGCTTAAAAAATTATCTCCCGAAACCCTTTCTTGTTCACACTCAGAAAACAGTAGATATTCTGGAATGAGACCGGGAATTCAATGTGGTTATTGTGTACCTTGTATAATTAGGCAAGCTGCTGAAAAGAAAAGCGGAATAACTGGAACCGAATATGTACACAACATAAATCAAAATACTCCATCACAAAAGTCAATTTCTGGTAGCGATATTAGGGCCTTTAAACTTGCATTAAAACGTTTGGAGAACCGCCCCAAAAGAACTGTAATGTTTGATATTTTAAGTTCTGGACCTATACCTTTTGAGAATAGACAAGAACTGGATAAATATATAGATGTTTATCTACGTGGTATGAAAGAAGTAAATGAATTTTTAAAATGAAGTACCATGATACTCATTTTCACCTTGATTTAATGGCTAATCCTATTGATATTGTACGTCAAATAGAAAAGCATGAAATTTATACCATTGCGGTTACAAATAGCCCTCAAGTTTATTTTTATACCGAGAACATAACAAAAAATAGCAAATATATTAGACCAGCTCTTGGGCTTCATCCTGAGCTAGTTTCTGAAAGGTATAAAGAGATTGACCAATTTATATCATTACTTAGTAAAACTAAATATATTGGTGAAGTCGGGTTGGATAATTATAATAAAACACCCTCTGACTATAAAAAGCAAATCCTTGTTTTTGAAAAAATTGTTTCGTCCTGTGCCGCTTTTGGAGATAAAATATTGACCGTTCATAGTCGACGTGCAGAAACTGATTTGCTTGATATCTTTGGCAATGAATTTCCTGGGAAAGTTATTTTACATTGGTATTCCGGTTCTTTAAAAAACCTAGAAAGGGCAATCTCGCTAGGATATTATTTTTCTATAAACTACCAAATGACAAAATCCAAAAATGGACAAAAAATTATTGATAGAATTCCTATCAATCGTTTGCTTATAGAATCTGATGGCCCATTTACTTCATTGGGCTCAAAAAAATTCACACCTTTAATGGTTGATAGTATTTTGGATGGAATTTGTCACTCGAAAAACGACATTAATCCCAAAGAAATAAAACAAAGAATATTGCGTAATTTTTATGATCTTATCAGCTGCAAATAAATGGTATTTTAATGTAGTTGTAGAAACTACCAAAAACCATAGGGCTGCATCCTTATATTTATTGATTAAAATGGAATTATGTGTTGAAAGCAATATTCCAAATCTTATTTTTAGAATAAAAGGTCATTTACTTTTAAATGAAGTTTTAACTTTTCAACATTCACATTTTAGTTTTTAATGAAATTTGATGCCAATTGGCATTAACAAAATCCATTCAAAACCAATTTTTATTATATTCACAAATATCTGATATTCAGTTATTTGAATCGAATATTCCTGTACTTTTCACATATCATTAATCGTCTAACCCTTAAACGTTTACGATATGCGAAAATCTTTCTTCATCACCTTAGTATTGCTTTTTACCTCCAGTGCCCTTTTGGCCCAGATCGGTGGCATCGAGGATTCGGTCAATGATATTTCAGATACCATTCGGGCCATATTTCCTATCATCCTTGGGGTCATCTTTTTGGTAGGTTTCCTTTTTAATGCCGGACATTTCTTTGGGGAGAACGCTGACCTAAAAAGGGGTATTACCCGGGTCTTGGTCTTTGTGCTGATTGCCGGTGCCGTGGTGGGCATCTTTACCTATCTCATTGGAATCGTGGTCTGATGAAACAGTATGAGGTCTATCGGAATATACGAAAGCGGGCCATGATCATGGGGCTGACCATTTCCCTGTTTGCCCTGATGATGGCGTCTATCATCTGTTCGCTTTTGATCATCATTTTTTCGTTTCATTTTAGTGTCATCGTGGGCCTACTGCTCTTCAATGCCCTGCTCTATGGGGCATTGTTGCAGTGGGTGAAGAAACCTTTCCAATTGAAGGTAGTGCAAACCTTTCCCAAGACCATAAGCCTAAAACAGTTAAACCTCCTTGACTATGTCTAAACTGAATTTCAATGCATTTCACCCAATCCTGGATATCCAGAACCATGTGGTCTTTGGGAGCAATGGGAATGTGGTATTGTGTTATCAGGTGGAACTGCCGGAGATATATTCCCTTTCTGAAACGGATTTTGAGGAGCTTCACAGGATGTGGTTCCAAGCCTTTAAATCCTTGCCGGTGGGTACGGTTATCCATAAACAGGATGTATACCAAAAGAAAGGTTATGATGCTAAGAATCTTCCAAGGGATACCTTTCTGGCCAAGGCCACCCATGATTATTTTTTGGGTAGGGAACATTTGGACCATCAGAGTTATCTCTTCTTTGTACTTCCTCTTGAGAAGGCCCTTAATGCCACTAAATATGTCAATCCCTTTCGAAAAGTGGAAAAAGGGTTGCACCGGAAACTGGATGTGCAGGTAGCTGAATTTGTGACCGCCATCAACGATGCGGTATCCTATGTCAACAACTCCAAAAGCGTGTCCATGGTTCCCATGGAACCTGAAGCAATATTACAGCATACCCAGGATTATTTCAATGGGTTCAATCAAGGTTTTGATACGGATATCCAGCTCGGAAAAGGCCCCATAGAAATTGGTGACCATTATTTCGATGTGATGGCCTTCACTAATGAAGGTTGTTTCGGAGAAACGGTTCAGAGCAGTGTGCCCAACGGCAAATTCAGTTCGGACGGGTTCAGCTTTCATAAGGGTTTTTTGGACGGTCTGGGATTGGAGTTGGGGGAAAACCATATCATCAACCAAATCCTTTATCTGGACGATACCCATCAATGGCGTAAACTATTGGACAAAAAAATTGAGGAACTCTCCAAGAGCTCCAATTTTGGCTCCCAGAACAAAGTGGTTCGCAACAAGGTCCAACATATCTTGGATCGGATCAATGGGGATGATACCGCACGGATCGTTCGTGGCCATGTGAATATTGTTTTTTGGCATACGGAGGTTGGCGTGTTGAAGCGCATTGCTTCTAGCATTAAGGCCACATTGAAGGAACTGGATATACGACCCTATCATCCCCATGGGGAGGAGCGCAAACATTATTTATTGAACTCTTATCCCAGTCATGCTTCCAACTTTTCCAATGAAGATCTTTTTGTGATGGACCTGAAGGCCGCTCTTTGTCTGTATATCAACAATACCAATTATCGCTCTGATGAATCAGGAATCGTTTTTAATGATAGACAGAACAATATTCCTGTGGTCAAGGATGTGTGGGACGAGGGTAAACGGCGTATCAAGGCCCGAAATTTTGCCATTTTTGCCCCGACAGGGGAAGGAAAGTCCTTCTTGGCCAATAATATCCTACGTCAATACTTTGAGGCCGATGTACGATTGGTCATTATCGATCTAGGGGGTTCCTATGCCAAATTTGCCCAATTGTATCCCGATGATCATGTCATCCTGCGATACGAACAGGGGAAGAATCTGGGCATCAATCCCTTTTATATTTCAGAGCAGTCCGATTTGACCCCTGAACGCTTGGAAGATCTGGCCCTGTTTCTTTTGGAGCTCTTGGCCGAAAACCAGGTGACCAAATCCAAGGAAGTGGCCTTGAAAAAAGTGTTGTTGCACTACTATGATACGGTCAGGGATGGGCATTCCCTGGCTTCCCTATATCAGTTCGTGGACAAACACAAGGATACCCTGATAGAGGATACAAGGGTTCAGGAATCCGATTTCAATGTTTATGGATTTTTGCACATCCTTTCCGAATATGTGGATGGGGGACTGTACAGTTTTCTGTTCCATGTGGCAGAAGACCAGACCTATAAAATAGAGGACAAGCGCCTGATTGTCTTTGAACTGGACAAAGTGCGAGACAATAAGGAAATCCTGTCCGTAATGCTCAAATTGATCAAGTCCGCCATCCAACGCACCATTTGGAGGAACAGGTCGGAACGGGGCATTATTCTTTTCGATGAGTTTGCCAAGCAGCTTAAATTTCCCCATGTATTGGAGAGTGTGGAGTTCTATTACCAGGCCATCCGAAAGCAAAACGGGGCCATTGGTATCATCCTGCAATCCATCAACCAATTACCGGAAAATGCCACTTCGGCAAGTATCCTGGAGAATACGCAGGTCGTGTACAGTTTACGGAACGAGAAGGGCTATGATGAATTGGTTAGACGGTTGCACCTCTCCAACCATGATCTCAATCAATTGAAGTCCCTTAGAAACAACCTTACCGGGGTGCGCAAATACACCGAAATCTTTATCAAAATCGGGAAGGAAAGCAATGTCTTTCGCTTGGAGGTGCCCCCAGAGGTCTATGCCGCCTATCTCACCGATGGGGTGGAACATGGCCAGCTTATGGAGCTCTTTGAACAGTTTGGGAATATGGAACGGGCCATTACTGAATTTATAAATCAACAAAAGAAAATGATATGAGAGTAACAATAAAACAAACCCTTTGGAAGAATCCCAAGACTTTGATACTCGCTCTGATCTTGGCCATTTCCTTGCCCGGCCGTGCTACGGCCCAGGGAATGCCGGTGTATGACAATACGAACTTTATCAGCATGACCAAATCCCTGTTGGAATCTGCAAAGCAGACCTCTGAACTGCTAAAGACCGTGGAGTTTTTAAAGGAACAGAAGGACAATATTGTCAAAGTCAACAATACCATTAAACAATTGAAGGCGGTGCGGGAACTCGCACGGAACAATGAAATCCTTTTCAATACCGTGCAAAATGAATTGAGGGATATTTTGAATTCCCCCTATATCAAAGCCGGGGAGGTGGAACAGGTATCCAGAGCCTTTGAACAGATCATGGATACGGCCATTGATGATCTCGATTTTGTAAACCAGATTTTGTCCAGTGATTTTTTGAAGATGTCCGATGCGGAGCGCACGGCCATTTTGATGGAAAAAAAAGTGCAGTCGCAGGAAATGGTGGCCGAGTTGGAGGTCAAGACACGAAGGTACCGGGAAATCATCTCCTTTCGGCGTATGCAGGATATCATCAATAACCGGGAAACCAATTACTGATGGCGGGAATCTTTTTGGGCATAGGATTGGAATATGTGGATGCCGTCTTCCAGACCATCAAGGACAGTGATTTCTCCCAATATACCATTGTGGGGATGAAGACCCTGGCCGTACTGTTTTTTTTGATCAATATTTTGAAGAAATACAATGAGGGAATAGCTTCCACCGATGGCCATACCTGGGGGTTGACCCCCACGGAACTGGCCAAGAATTTTTTGGTGGTGCTCTTGGTCATTTTCTCCACTGAGGTATTGGGAGTGTTCGATGGGATCCTGGTGGCCATTGAGGCCCAATACCGGGACACGGCTCCGGCACTCCTCCCATTACAGTTGCAGGATGTGGACCTGGAACGGGATGTGGGTGCCTTGGAAGCCGCCAAGAAAGCCATGGCACTGTTGTATGAGGCCTTGGTCACTCCTTTGTACGGATTAAAGGTCTTGGCCTTTATCATCGGGGTCATTCTTTGGTTGATGGACCTGTTCATCTATCCTTTGTTCCTTGCAGAGCGATATTTCCTATTGGGGATCCTACAGGCCTTTTTTCCCTTGGTCATCAGCTTGGCCGTCTTTGAAAAGTTCAGGCCATTGGCCTATAATTATTTCAAGCTCTATGCAGCAGTATATATGCTGGTTCCCGCCTTCTTTTTGGTCAATGTCTTCGTCAACAACCTTTATACGGAGATCAGTACCAACTTCTGGGGGAACCTCTTTGGTTTTGATTTTGGGCGTGAATTCTTTGCCTCCATCATTGAACTCGGGACCATTGGCTTTATTGTCTTGCTCAAATTTAAATTGTACCGAAGGGCGACCAGTTTTACCCTTCGATTGTTCACCGGTTAAATTGAAGTCTATGAAAACACCTTTTAAAAGTATTGTTCATGTGCTGCGGCTCAACCGTTTTGTGGTTCTTGGCGTGGTTATCGCCTCGGGTTTGGTCTGTATGGTTGCTATGGTCCTAGTGGGCAGGATATACCGTGAATCGTTGAACGGGGCCTTCGTGGTCAATGGGGAAGGGGAGGTCATACCGCTTTCCTGGGCCGAACAACGAGATCATCTGGAAGTGGAGGCCCTGGCCCATTTGGAACAGTTTCATAGGTGGTTTTATGGGGTGGATGCCGGCAGTTATGAGAAGAACATGGAGAAGGCCCTTTGGTTGGGCAATGCCTCCGTTGGTGCTGTCTTTCAACAGAAAAAGGCAGACGGTTTCTATAACCGGTTGTTGCAATATTCCCTTGTGCAAGAGGTCATCCGAATCGATACAGAGCTGGATTGGGATGGGTCTTCCTTTGCGTTTAGGACCCAATTGCACATACGGATCAATCGGGGAACCGTCACCGATACCTATGAACTGGTGACCTCGGGACATTTGATCCAGGTGGAACGGAATTTTCCCCATAATCCTCATGGATTGTTGATCACTGATTTTTTTGAAAACTCACTTCGTAAACTAGAAACTCATGAAAACACAGAAGAATAAAATAGTTTTTGTGCTGGTACTGGCATGTATGGTACTCTTTATCACCATATATAGCATCGTCACTTTTGGTAAGCCAAAAAAGGAAAGCCTTGATGTAGGGAGGATCCCCATGCCGGATCTGGAGGACACTTCGGTGGAGTTTGAAACCAAACTGGAAGCCGTGGAAGCCATCAAGGTGGAAAAACAATCCACGGCACCACAAGTGTATCCCGACCACATGGTGGATGATAAAGGGTATTTCAATCCCGATTATATGGAATATGAAAAGCAGCGTATCATAGACAGTGTCTTTGATACCAATGCCTTTACTGCGAAAAAAGTTTCTGTGTCGGATGCAGGCGTAATGCCCAGGTTGGGGACTGTAAAGAAGGTAAAGGTAGACGATGAAAAGTTGACAATGGGTTCCCCAAGGACGGAAACGGAGCTAGGATTGGTACATCAACTGTTCTTTGCCTCCAATCCAAAAAGGAACCGTTCCGATGGAAATTTACCAACTACTGCTGTGGCCAAGGTGTATGTGGATGGGGACCAGACCCTTCGGGATGGACAACGATTGGACTTGCGACTCGCCCATGACTATGTTGTGGATGGGAAAAGGATGCCAGGAGGTACCCGCCTCTATGGCTTTGTAAAGATAAGGCCCAACCGGGTGATGGTGGAACTTACCCGATTGGGGACAACCCTTATGGATATGCAAGCCTATGATGCCCAGGATGGGCAGGAAGGGATTTATGTGAAGAACCATCTGCGGGGTGAAGTGGTGGATCGGTCTTTGGATGAGGGCCTTGGAGAGATCAATGTGCCGGGTGTGCCCCAGTTCAATGGGATCAAACGCATATTTCAGCGTGATCAACGTACCGTTGAAGTTCAGATTTCCGACCATTATCAATTTTTCTTAATACCTAGATCATGAAAACACTAAACGTCATCATTGCAGTAATGCTAATGGCCTATGGGCACACCGTATCGGGCCAAAAGGTTTTGGACACCATCCAAGCCAATTCACAAATGAACGTGGCCCTCTTTTTTCCCAGTCCCATCAAACAGGCTATAACGGGAAACACTAAAGCGATCTTTACCTATAACCGGGAAGAAGCTCAATATTTTGGGCTATTGCAGTCCACAGCCAACACCATTACCAACCTTTTGGTGGTCACCATGGACGGACAAGCATATGAATTTAAGGTGGCCTATAGGGAAAACGTTGCCCAAACCCATTTTTTTGTGGACAAGGCGCATAGCATTGGTCCAGTACAGCCATTACCTGGTAAAAAAGGGGATTCCTTGGCTTCCCACACAGCTCGATTTCCTCTTTTAAGGGGATTGCCATCAAGTGATGGGAATGGTGCCTTGGCATCGGTGCGAAGAAAGGGAATCCGATTGCTGTTGAAAAGGTTGGTCTACCGAAACGCTCAAGTATTTATGGTTGTAGAGGTGCGCAACCGATCAGGCATTGATTTTGAAGTAGGCACCCTTGAGGCCCTAAGGATAAATGGCAGCTTGAAACGGAGATCCTCGTATCAAGAAACCAGGTTGGAACCCCACTTTATCTTTGAACGACCCAAAATTATTAAAACCGGGACTTCCCAACGATTTGTACTTGTGCTACCCAAATTTGTCCTATTCCATAAGGAGCATCTAAGACTGATTCTCTTGGAAAGCCGTGGAGGCAGAAGGTTGGAGCTCAACTATTGACCTATCGATAAAGAGAAGTGGAATCCCTTATAGGGTATACACTTTAACATGAAAACAAAATTTTGCCATAACAAAGGTTATAATGGTTACCAAGAAAGGAAATAAATTAGGAATGGTACACCTCAGGAAAAATGGAACTGGCTTCCAGCAGTATTAATACCAGAATCCAGTATTCTCTTCGTAGTGGCCTAATAGGATTGCGGGAACACTGAAAATCCGTATTGCTATTGGGAATGCACCCTTTTATATGCTAAATTGCTCTATTTGCCTATCATCCTTTTATCTGATTACTTCCTATCTTACGTTTTAACAACTGCGCATTGATGGCCACAATGATGGTGCTCAGGCTCATGAACACCGCACCGACGGCAGGGCCCATGACAAACCCTGAGGAATACAGTACACCGGCGGCCAACGGAATGGCGACCACATTATAGGCCGTTGCCCAAATCAGGTTCTGGATCATTTTGTTGTAGGTGGCCTTGCCGAACAGGATGAGATTGGCTATATCCTTGGGGTTACTGTTGACTAAGATGATGTCGGCGGTTTCCGCCGCAACGTCCGTACCGGAACCAACGGCAATGCCCACATTGGCCTTTGCAAGGGCCGGGGCATCGTTCACACCGTCCCCGGTCATGGCCACGAACTCGCCCTTACGTTGGAGTTCTTCCACTATTTCCACTTTTTGGTGGGGCAACACTTCGGCATAATAGCCATCCAAACCGAGTTTTTCGCTAACGGCCCTGGCCGTTTTTTCATTGTCCCCAGTGGCCATCAATACCTTGATGTCGTTCTTCTTGAATACCTGAATGGCCTCTTGGGATTCCGATCGTATCTCATCGGCCAGTGCAATGTATCCGGCCAGTTTTTCCTCGATCAACACAAATACCACGGTTTCGGCGGCATCGCTATAGGCGTCTTTGGGAATGGGAATGTTGTTGTCCCTTAAAAAACCGGGACTGACCACTTTTACCGGTTTGTCCTCCACGGTTGCCTCGACCCCTTTTCCAGTGATCGCATGAAAGTTCAAGGGATTGGGAATGGTGACCTTTTTCTCTTGGGCCCTTTTGATGATACCCACGGCAATGGGGTGTTCCGAGCTTTGTTCCAAGGCACTTGCCAGGCGAAGGACTTCATCCTGGGAATAGTTGTCATCGACCGATTGGATTCGGGTAACGCCAAAATCACCTTTGGTCAGGGTCCCCGTTTTATCAAATAACAAGGCCGATATCTTCCGGGATTCCTCAAAGGCGGTCCTGTTGCGGATCAATAGGCCGTTTTGGGCGGATACCGCGGTGGAAATGGCCACCACCAAAGGGATGGCAAGACCCAGGGCATGGGGACAGGCAATGACCATAACGGTCACCATGCGTTCCAGGGCATAAACAAAGGGGAAACCCAGGGCCAGCCATACCGCCAGGGTTCCAAAACCAATGGTCAAGGCGATATAGGTTAACCATTTGGCGGCCCTATCGGAAAGGTTCTGCATTTTGGACTTGGTCTTTTGGGCCTCTTCCACCATCGTGATCACTTTGTTGAGGTAACTATCCTTGCCCGTGTGCTCCACTTTGACCTTTAAGGTGCTGTTGCCATTGACCGAACCGCCGATCACCTTGTCCTTTTCCTCTTTCTTTACAGGTTTCGATTCCCCCGTGAGCATGGATTCGTTCAGGTAACTGCTGCCTTCGACGATGGTACCGTCGGCTGGGACCTTTTCCCCCGGCTTGACCAGTATGATGTCATCTTTCAATACCGCTTCCAACGGTATGTCCTCTATGGTTTCCCCTTTGACACGGTGTGCTTCGGCAGGCATCATGCTGACCAACAACTGTAAGGCTTTTGAGGCACCAAGGACGCTCTTCATCTCTATCCAATGCCCGAGTAGCATGATGGCTATAAGGGTGGACAGTTCCCAGAAAAAGTCTTGGCCCTTCAGTCCGAATACGGTGGCCGTGCTATAGAAATAGGCTACGGAAATGGCCATGGAGATCAAGGTCATCATTCCCGGTGCACCCTGTTTTATTTCTGACCAAAAACCTTTCAAAAAAGGCCATCCCCCATAGAAATATACAATGGTGGAAAGCCCGAAAAGAAAGTAAGGGTTACCGGGAAGCAGGAATTCATATCCAAAGAAATCCTGGATCATCGGCGATAGGAACAAGATGGGTATGGTGAGTACCAGCGTTGCCCAAAATCGCTTTCGAAAGTCGGCGATCATCATTTTGTGGTGGTCGTGGCCCATTTGGCCATGTGCGGGGTTGTGCCCCGAATGGCCCCCGGGGCCATGGTCCATTTTGGAGTGGTCGGTCTTATCGTGGTTCATCTGTGAATGGTCGTGGTGTTGGTGCTTTTCCATGATCGGTCCTTTTTATGGGTTATCGTAATTTTTTTCTCATTTTTTCAGAAATGTTTTCGGCATAGACGCCATAGGCATCCACCAGGATGCCCCTGATGCCATCCTTGGAGGATATGGCGTACAGCACGCTGTTGTCATCGGTGCTGCTCATCCCCTCAAAACGATGGGTCTGGTCGACCTTAAAGTCCTCCGGTCGAATTTCGATTTTAAGGGAAGCGCATTCCAGGCAATGGGGCTTGAGGTTAAAATCATAGGTATAGCCCTTTGCCTGTAAATCGGATATGGCTTCTGAAAGGGTATCGTAATTTTTCATGGGCTTTCAATTATAGGTCATCGTGAAATAACTTTGGTCCTCTTCGGTAAATTTCTGAAATTTCAATAAACCGTCCTCGTTCAATTCCTCCTTGACGGTATAGTGGAGTTGTTTTATCCGTATGCCCAGGGCATAGGCCTTGATCTCGATTTTTGAATCAAGTTCATTTTGCCCGTTGTCCCAAGTCCGCCCGTAGATCCGTATCAGGCTCTTGGATCCAAAAAAGTTCAAAAGGCCCGAATCAAAGGTCAACTTCATCTCAATGTCCCCAAGGTGGTCCAAGTCATACAGCCCCTTGAATCCCGTGGATGTGGCGTTGATCTCGGTCTCCTTTGAACCTGGGTCGGAAAACGGGAAGGCCATGACCATCATACTGGCCTGATCGGGCTTGCAGCTATAGAGGGTGGAGTAGGTGTCGGTCGGTTCGTTGTCCCTATCGAACATTTGTGCGACCACCTTAATGGCATAATTGCCATTTTTCTCCATGATCGCGCCGACTTTGAACGTTTGTTTGTTGAGCAATGCTCCTTGGCCATCAAAATTTTCCCGTACGATGGATCGGCCTGAAATTTGGCCGATAAGCATGTCCGTCTGTCCGTTCGCGGTGAGAGCGAACATCAGGAATGGGAACAATAACAAAAAACCTTGTTTTTTCATAAGTGATGCATCATTTTTTGTACTTCACTTGCCAATATACCACTCAAATCGATGGCATTCGATGGGTGGGGGATGGTATTGCAGGTCACCACATTCCCGACCCCGGCGGCCAATAGGTCACCATAGGCATTGCCCGAGAATACCGCGTGGACACCGATACAAACTGGTGGTTTCATGCCCGCATTTTTAAGATGGCCGACAGTCTCGATCATGGTTCGTGCCGTGGATATGATATCATCCACCAAGATCGGGGTGGCATCCCTGTAGGTATCTATTTCGGGGACCGAAACTTCCACGTCCCGATCGCCGTGGCGAATCTTTTGCAATACGGTAAATGGGGCACCGGCATTCTTGGCGACCTCCGAGACCCACTGCTCACTTTCTGAATCGGGGCCGATCAATACCGGATCTTTGATATGTTCCGTTATCCACTTGGATATGTTGTCGGCCGCGGGGATGACCTTGTTGGGGATGGTATAGACCTTGCCCAAGGAGGTGATCCTGTGCAGATGGGGATCCACCGTGACCATGCTATCGGCAAAGCCCGAAACCAACTTTCCGAAAAATGCAGCGCTCACACCTTCCCCTTCCTGAAAGATCGTATCCTGTCGCATATAGGCGAGATAGGGGGCCACCAAACAGGTACACTTTGCCCCGAGTGCCTTGGCGGTGTGGCTTAAAAAATAGAGGGGCAACAGTTTCTCATCCGGTTCGTGAAGGGTACAGACCAGGACAACACACTTGCCTTCCACCTTTGAAAGGATGCGTGTGTAGGATTCCCCGTCGGGGAATTTCCTCAAGATGGCCCTTCCCACTTCGGCATTCATTTGCTTGGCCATAAGGGCAGTGAGCTCTTCATTTCCGGGTAGACTGAACAAAATGGTTTCCATAGGTGTTGTTTAAGTTTTATAGGATGGTTATGATGTCTTCATGATCGTTTTTATAGTCCAGTGCATATCGTAGTTCACCCTCTGTTACCGCATGCAGGGTATAAAGGGTTTGGCCCTTTGTTATACGGTCCCCCAAACGGACGTACAGTGAAATCCCTGCGGATTTGGCCCGGGGCGCCCCTGAAAGCTTGGCGAGCTTGGCAATTTTTCTGTTGTCAATGTGGTGTAGGACACCTGATCTTTCAGCTTTGACCTCCAAGGTATGGGGTGCCGGGACGGGGAGGGAGAAACGTCCCTGGGCTTCACAAATGGAAATGAATTTATCGTAGGCCTTTCCCGATTCCAATACTTGAAGTGCTCTTCTGTTGCCTTCCCCTGACACCACCTTTCCTGAAAGTTCCAACAGTTCGCCTGCCAATAAAACAGCACGTTCCTTTAGGTCCTGTGGGGCCTTGGCCTCATTTTTCAACACACTGAGCACATCCATGGCCTCCAGGGATGGTCCTATGCCCCTTCCCACAGGTTGGGTACCGTCCGTTATCACAATCTTTACCGTGAGGCCAACGGCCCTGCCGACCGCCTCCATATCCCTCTGAAGTTTTTGGGCCATCTCCATGCTTCGAACCTTGGCGGTCTCGCCCACAGGAATGTCTATGACCACATGGGTGGAGCCTGCGGCCGCTTTTTTGGATAGGACCGAGGCGATAAGTTGCCCTTCACTATCGATATCCAAGGCCTTTTCAATTTTGATGAGCACATCGTCCGCAGGGCTCAGTTGCGCTGTTCCGCCCCACACAAAACAGCCTCCTTCCTGGTTTACGACCCGCTCTATTTCATCCGATGAAAGCGTAACGTTGGTCATGACCTCCATGGTGTCCGCAGTACCTGCCGGGGAGGTGATGGCCCTTGAGGATGTTTTGGGCATCGTTAGCCCATATGCGGTGACCATGGCCACCACCAAGGGAGTCGTGCGGTTGCCGGGAAGTCCACCGATGCAATGCTTATCGACGATGATGCTTTGGTTCCAGTCCAGGGTTTTGCCCGAGGTGATCATGACCTTGGTCAGGTCGGTGATCTCATCCAAGTCCATACGGTCACCGGCACAGGCCGTGATGAAGGCCGACAGGTGGATGTTGGAATAGTCCCCCGCAAGGATATCCGTAATGATATGCCCATAGGCCTCACGGTCGAGTTTGTTGTTGTAGATCTTTGCCCTGACATGGCCAAGGGACGCTATGGGCTCCAAATGGGAGACGTGCAACAGGTCGTTTTCGGAAACGTCCAGTTTCTGGGCCGCAGCATCGGACAGACCGATCTCACCGGGTAAGAGCATGTTCGAACTTACCACGTTCAGGCTTGCCACAATGGAACGGGGTGCCTTGGAGACCCTTATCCGGACAAGGGCTTCGAATCCTTCCGATTTACAGACGTGGCAATCATACCGCATGTACACCACATTTTCATTTTGGGTGTATATGCCAAGGTGTTTGTATGTTAAGGTGTTTGAATTGGGTTCCATGGTCTATGCGATTTCTTCGATTTGATATAATTGTGGGATCTCGGCCTCCCAACCATAGGTTTCCTTGATGCCCCTTTGTAGGGCGATGGCACCATCCTTTTCCCCATGGACGATGAATATCCGTTCCGGTGCATTGGCCATCCTGTCCATCCAGCCCAGGAGTTCCTCATGGTCCGCATGTGCCGATAGGCCTTCGACCTCGCAGACCTGCATGTTGAAAGGCACCCATTTTCCATATACTTTTAGTTCTTTTTCACCTTCCAACAGCTTTCTGCCCCGGGTACCCTCGGCCTGATACCCTACAAAAAGCAAGGTATTGTTCGGGTTTGGGGCCTGGGTCTCTAAATAGTTGAGCATTCTCCCCCCGGTTAGCATCCCGCTTCCCGCAATGACGATTTTGGGGCTATGGTCCATACGCAGCTCCATGGTTTCACGATAGCTGCTTACCACGTTGAAGTGGGAACACATCTCATCACATTCATGGTCTTCCAACTTGTGCCAATCCCTTGTACGATGGAAAAGCTCCAATACATCGGTACCCATCGGACTGTCCATGATCATTTGGACCTTGGGGATTTTGCCCTCCTTCAGCAACCTCCAAAAAATGAGCATCATGAGCTGGGCCCGTTCTACCGAGAAGCTGGGGATAAAAAGGCTACCGCCCCTGGCTATGGTGTCCTGGACCAATTTTTCGATCAAGGGGAGGGCTTCCGCCTCATCGGGATGGAACCTTCCACCATAGGTCGATTCAATGAAAAGCACATCGGCCTTTCTCGGTTTTAGGGGTGGGTAAAGCAATAGGTCCTTGGTTCTTCCAATATCCCCTGAAAAAACAAAGCGCTTTCCGTGTATATCCAAGTCGATATGTGTGGCTCCCAGGATGTGTCCGTTGTATTGGAACCGTACCCTTATGCCATCGAATAGGGTAATCCATTGGGATTGGGGAACCCCCTTGAAATGCGGAAGGGTCTTTTCCACATCCTTTAGGTCGTAGAGAGGTTGGGCAGGACGGTGTTTCGAATAGCCCTCCTTATTCGCACGTTCGGCTTCCTGCTCTTGTATTTTGGCAGTGTCGTTTAAAATGATCTTTGTGATGTCCAAGGTGGGATATGTTCCATAAATGGACCCATTGAATCCCTGTTTCACCAATCGGGGAAGATATCCCGTATGGTCCATATGGCCATGGGTGAGCAATACCACATCTATTTCCGAAACCGTTACGGGTGGATATTCCCAGTTTTTAAGGCGCAGTTCCTTCAGTCCCTGGAACAGTCCACAATCCACCAGTATTTTTCTGTCTCCTGTGTCCAAAAGATATTTTGAGCCGGTGACCGTACCTGACGCCCCCAAAAAATGAATGTTTGTTTTATCTAGGTCCATGACTATGGGTTTTGCATAATTCCCTTGAATCGTTCAAGATGTTTTTTTGCCGGGATCTGGAGATTCCCATGTCATCCAACAACATTGGGTTTTCGTGGATGTCCTTGCAAAGGACGATGCCCTTATCCAGTAATTTTGTTTTTTCCCCTTTGGTAAGGGTCGTCAAGGCGGTCAAGGGATGAAGACCCGCCTTGTCTATTCTATCCTTGAGTCCGTTTCCGTTCGGATGGTCCCAACTGCACAGGAGCAATCCAACACAGTTCCCATATTGGATGGCGTCAGTGGTCAACCGGGTATTGGTGTACACCCCACCTTTATGGAGTTTGGCACCATGTCCCTTTTGGCGGACCCATTGCTTTTCCACATCCAGAAAGCGGGAATGGATATACAAAGGGGTCTTGACATTGCAAAACCGGCCTTGGTCACTGTGGTATTTGCATTCGATCATATAATGTACATTTTCCTTTTGGGCTATGACATCCACTTCGTGCTGTACGCAATTGCCCGCTACTATGACACCTACCTGGGTGGAGAATCCTTCGCGCCCCATGAGTTCACCGACCAATTTCTCGAAGGGAAAACCGGAGGGGCCCAATTCCATCAATGCTTTTTTGAGCTTGTATCTAGAGGCACTCACACGGGACTTTTTCCGAAGCATTGTAAAGGCCAGCTGATATACTTTTTTTGTGGTCATGCCATCCTGGATCTGGTGCTCGACTTGCTCCACAATTTGTTGTATGAGTACATCGCTTGCGCGGGCACGTTGTAAGGAATGGATCAGTTTTTTACGATCGAACGGGACTACATCGCCCGAATGTTTGATAAGGTTAACGGATTTGGCCATGGCTTAGAGGTGTAAGGTCATTACGGGCAAGGACGCATGGTTGGTGACGCCCTCGGCAATACTGGTTCGGAACAGGCTTAAAAACCCTGTTTTGCCGTGGGTGACCATGGCGATAAGATCAATGGGATGCTGTGCAACAAAGGTATTGATCCCCGTTTCAACGGAAGGTTCATTATAGACCGCCAGCGCATAGTTTTCCAATCCCGGGAATTTCTTCAGCAAATTTTCAATGGGGGACAGGCCCAATCGGATACTGTTGTGGTCGGTTTCGGTATTGATGCGCAAGAAGTGTATCCGGGCATTGCATTTTTTGGCAATGGAGATGACCTTCTCGAAGGCTTGGCTGCAATCTTCCTCAAAGTCCGAAACGAACACGATGTTCTTGAAGGGAAAGTGTAGCTTTTCATCCTTTACAACGATAACGGGGACATGGGCCTTTCGTACAATTTGTTCCACATTGCTTCCCGTCAATTCGCGAACGACTCCTTTGGTACCGCTGCTCCCGGTAATGATGAAGTCATGGTGAAAATGTCCCGAATGCTCCAGGATATCTGCTTGTCCGGCATCAAACTGAAGAAAGGTCCGGCACTTCAGTCCCTTCCGTTCGGCCGTTTTTTCCAACTCCCGTAAGGCGGCTTTGGCCTTGCCGATCTGTTTAAGGGTCTCCGGATAGCGCTTTTCCTTTTCCTTATCCAGCTTTATCCAATCCACGGGTGTTTTCATAAGGTGCAAAAAATGGATCTCGGATTGGTATGCCTTGGCCATTTCCAAGGCCAATTGTGCTGCTTTTTCACAGTTTTTGGAAAAGTCGGTGGGTACTAGAATATTGTTCATGGCTCATAGGGTTTTATGTGTTCTGCAATTGTGGTCGTGTCGTCCAGATATATCCATTGGACGTTGTTCAAAAATTGGATGCTACCCCTGAAGGGTCCATGGAAGGCCTTTCTTTCAAAAATCAGCCTCCCTTTGATCACATCATAGGATATTGGTTTCCGCTTCATTGGACTTTTTCTTTATGGTTCCCGAAGTTTCCCGTTCTGGATTTTTTAGGTGGGCCTTGGTCTGGAGGGCTAAAATTCCTTATAATCAAACGGTTGCCCTTTTCATAGGTGAAATAACTTGCGGCCCAGTTCAAACCGACCAGGATTCTATTTCTAAAACCACTGATGGACATAAGGTGAACGATGGACCACAATAGCCAGGCGGGATACCCGCCAAACCTGAATTTGCCCAAATCGGCGACGGCCTTGCGCTTGCCCACTGTGGCCAATGATCCCTTGTCTTTGTAGGAAAAGGGTTTTGTTGGTTTTCCATGAAGGGTGGCCCAAAGAGACCGCCCAAGGTACCTGCCTTGTTGGATGGCTACCTGCGCCACTTGGGGATGCCCTTTGGGAGTCGTTTCCCCGATCAAGGCGGCTATGTCCCCAATGGCAAAAATATTCCCATACCCCTCAACATGTAAATGGGGATCGGTCTTGAGCCGGTTGCCCTTTACCACTTTATCAGGGGCAATGCCTTTGGGGAACTGCCCCTGCACCCCTGCGGTCCATATGAGGTTTTTTGCCTTGATCTCCTTTCCACTTTTTGTGGTGACCACACTACCGTCATACCCACTTACCGATTCGTTGAACAGTACGTTTACCTCAAGTTCCCTTAAATAGGCCAGTGTCTTGGTGGAGGCCTTGTCCGACATGGTGCCCAATAGTTCGTCAAGGGCTTCCACCAAGTAGATTTCCATGGTGGAGGATGGGTACTCTGGATAGTCCTTTGGCAGGATGTATCTACGAAATTCGGCCAAGGCCCCTGCCATTTCAACCCCGGCCGGACCGCCGCCCACGATGACAAAATTGGTGAGGGCATCGCGTTCCTCCCCATCACAGGTAATGGCGGCCTGCTCCAGATTTTGCAGCATCAAATGCCGGATGTTGAGGGCATCACGTATGCCCTTCATGCCCAAACTGTTCCTAGCAACGCTTTCCATACCAAAAAAGTTGGTCGTTGTCCCAGTGGCCAAAACCAGGTAATCATAGGAAACGGCCCCCTTGTCGGTCACTACCGTATTGGACAAAGGTTGGATTTCTGATACTTCCGCCAATCGGAACACTAGGTTTTTGAAGCCATTGAACTGCTTTCTGAATGGGAAAACTATGCTGTCCGGTTCCAGGGCACTCGTTGCCACTTGGTACAATAAAGGCTGAAACGCATGAAAGTTGTTTTTGTCCAATAGGACCACTTGAACCTTCTTGTTTTTCAATTCCTTTGCCAAGGCCAGTCCGGCAAAACCACCGCCAATGACCACTATCCGGGGCATACCCGGCTCTGGTAGACAGATTATCTTTGATGTGTCGCAATTTGTTGTGTCCATGTTCAATTAGGGTTTGGGTCAATGGATAGGGTTTCGGATTTCACGGTTTTTCTCCAGAATAGGTGTTCGTACAAACCGGACCAGTACATTCCAAAAGTGAAAGCGAACCATAGCTCTTCCATGGGAATGCCGAAAACAAGGATACCGGTAAGATTGTCCAGGTTCCAGTACAGATCGACGTATTGGGGGTAGAAGGGAAGTATGCTCCCGAAATACAAAAAATACAACAAGGTGAACAGGAAGCCGCCCACCCAGACCTTTCCCTTTAGATCGGGCCTGCAATAAAGGGTGGCCAACCCACCCGCAAGCAGGGCCAAAACACCACAATAAATGGGATTAAGCTTGGTGAACAACGCCATGGGGACAAAGACCAATGCGGGCACAAAAAGAAGATATAGGTGCAGATTATGCCTTTTATGATGGCGCTCGATCAAAGGGATTTTGGAAAGGACCCTTCCAAATATCAAATTGTAGAGCACGGTGCCTATCCCACCTATCGCAAAGGAAAACAGCAAGCTTTCCAGGTCAAAACCCGTTTTTTCGGCCAATTGGAACAAAGAGGGGGGAAGCCAATATTCCGGCACGAACAGGGGCTCGGTCAATCCAAAGGGCATGGTGATAAGACTCATCTTGAGCATTTCTTCCCTATACCCTTTTTTCAACACAAAAAGGAGTGCCCAGAGTGCCAGGATGATAAGGGACCATATGAACCAAACGTACTGCATGATCTTCGAAACGTAAGGCTATTTTCGATGTTTGATCTGGGCATTGTAAAGCCCACCTATGCACGCCCCGATGAGCCAACCTATGATGAAGGTCTGTACAAGCCCCAAAAAAGCCTCGGACAGGGGCACATCCATTCGTATGATGCTGGTGGTGTCCAATCCGTGCAGTAGACTGTTGAAAAAGGATATCGTACCCTCTTTGCCGGCCGTTGCCATTACGATCATACAGCCCAAATAGATTATGGCCCCAGTAAGACCAAAGGCAAAGCCTAATTTTTTTACATTAAATCGATTCATGGTTTTTCTGTTTTAGATTCATTGTCAGTTTGAAGGACCTTTTTTGATTCCTCAAATTCCTCCTTGGAAATTTCGCCTTTCGCAAATCTTTTTTTTAAAATTTCCAGTGGGCTATCCTCTTGGTGCCTTTTATAGGGAATGTCCGATGGGATAAAGAATATCCAAGCCAAAAAGATGATCCAGATAATCCACCATATAAGGTGCATACCTCCAAAATGTCCGTCGTAATAATGCATGATACTTGATTTAAGGTTGTATTAAAATATTTCGTTCCTTGGAGTCCATGGGTGCTATTGTTCCGATCAACCCTGTTCGTTTTCCCTGTCATGGGTGTGGCCATTTCCACCATGTCCATGCGAACCGTGCGGTATGAACAGGTGGATGGCGAACATGACCAGGATGAAAATGAAAAGGGAAGCGCCATCGCCCATCCCGATTGAAGGCGCCAAAAAAATGAACAGCAGTGGTAGTCCACATCCCAGGACCATCCATATCCAGTGATTTTTCATGAGATATCCGTTTTAGTTGTCAAGAATTCAAAGTGTTCGGCATGGCCGATCGAACCCATGGTCTAATGGTTCATCCCCATTCCTTTGTCCCCCATCATTTTCATGCCGGATTGAATGCATTCCTCGCTCATCATCCCTTTGTCATGCATCATTTGCATCATTTCGCCCATCATCTCGCCATCCTTCATCATTCCGTTCATCATGGAATGCATCATTTGTCTGTTGCCCATCATTTGGTTCATCATGGTGCTGTCGCCCATCATCATTTGCATGCCTTGTCCCTTCATCATGGTGCCCATCATTTTTTTGTTTCCCTGCATCATTTGCATGGCATGGTCGCTCCCTTGCATCTGTTCCATGAATTCCATCATATAATCATGGTTTTGTACCAGATCTTTAAGGATCTCGCTTCTTGTTTCCTCGTTTTGAAGCAAGGCTTCTACATCGGTTGATTGTTTGCAACCGTTTAAGGACATAAGACCCATCACTGAAAAAAAAATTACTAAAGTTCTCATTGTATATGAATTAAAGATTATACGTCAATTGGCTGATTTCAGAAAGGTTTCGATTTTGGTGATCTCCTCTTCCGTCAGGTTGGCCCGAACCCGCATGTGCAGGCTTATGGTTTCCCAATCGGTATCGTTGTAATCCGCGGGTGAAGGGGCGATATGACATCGGTTGCACACCTCGCCCCAGAGCTGCGCCCCGGATTTTTCAATTTTGAAATCCACTTCACTCCCCGCCACCTCGGTCGCGGTATCCGTCGCAATGGGTTTTTTATTGGAGGAGCAGGCGACCATGATCGATGCCATGACGGACAGGATTATTGCTGCTTTAAAATTCGTTGTTGTTTTCATTTCACTTTCTTTTTTTGATTTTAAAATCCAATGGCCCAATGCACAAACAATCCATTGGTTCGGGTCGTGCCATCACTGTCATGACCACCTTCCATCTTGGTGGTTTGATAGCTGAGTTTGACCACGGAACGCCAACTCAGCCAATAGTTCAAACCAAAAGCGTACTGCGTTGACTTCTCTTCCCACTCCGCTCCTTCAGGGGCGTTAAAATCGGAATATCGACCCACAAATTCGAGTTGCTTTATAAAGTCGCTTCCCGACATGATGGGGCGATAGCTCAATTGTGTATAAAAGGAGCTGCTTTGGTTGTCAAAGGAGTAAGGTTCGGAAATCCCATCTTCGATTTCATAGTAGGTGGCGGTATCCACATTGGAACTGTTGTACTGGGCCTTGATGTCCACAACCCCTTGTAAGGGGGTGATCGATTTTACATAGGAAAGATCCAGCGCCCAAAGAAAGGCACCCACTTCCTTGTAATCGGAGTCCTCTGCGCCGGTACTGTTGGTGGTATAGGCGGAAATCCCCCATTCCATGGATGAATCCGAGAGCGGGAGTAGGCCGATCCTGCCACCCAAGGCCTTGGCCAGGTTCACATCTTCATAATAACCGAAATCCAGCATACCCGCTTCTTCAGGCTCCTCACTTCCATCCTTGATGCGCGGACCGTTGGTCACATAAACCGCATAGTTCATTTTGGGACCGCCCAGATCGAATGCCCCCCTGAGTTCGACACCGATATCGGAGGCCGGTGCAATTCCGTCGTGACCAAATCCAAGGGGTCTGCTTGGAAGTCGGTTGATCCATGCAGGGTGCAAACGCTCCATAAAGGTTCCAAAGGGAAGCAGGAATTTACCGGCCCTTACGGTCATGTGCTTGTTGAGCACATACATCACATCGGCATATTCCAGTCCCGTTTTCAATTCATTTCCTTCGAGCTCAAACTCCAGTTCGGCCTCGAACATGAGCTTGTCGGAATGCTTGTAGAGGAATATAGGGGCGAATGTGGCCCCTAGAAAGGTGGATTCTTGTTCACCACCGGTATCCAAATATTCAAATCCGGTGTGTCCGTAACCACGCAGCATGAACTGCGTCTTACTGGGTTCAAAGGTGTTGTAGGTCTGGGCCAAAGCCGAAGATCCCAACCCTAAGATAATTAGGGTCATTAGTAGTTTTTTCATTTTTTCAAGGTTCTGATATAGTTGATCAATTCCCATCTCTTGTTTTCGGGAAGTGCGGTTTCATAGGAAGCCATAGGGGGCTTACCGTTGGTCAATTTCCAGAATAGGGCACCGTCCGATTGGGACTGTACCTTGGCACTGGTCAAGTCGGTGGGTTTTGGGGTCAATCCGGCTCCGCCCATGCCGTCTCCCTTACCCTTGGCCCCGTGGCAGATCACACAGAGCATTCTGAAGGTCCGTTTGCCGCTTTCTGTCGCCGTGGCATCATTTTTTAAGGGATTGTTCAAATTGTCCGCACTGGCCGGGGCTTCCCATTGGGTCTGTGCTCTGGTCGCCTGTAGGGCCAAAAGGGTCATTAGGAACGTTAGCATTATGGGTATTGATTTTTTTTGTGTAAGTTTCATTTTATTATTTGTTAGGTTGTTGCGTTAAAACTACTGTTTGACCTGACAGGCCATCTTCATAATATTCCTGGATTTTTATATTATTTCGTCAAGAAAATCCCTTTGCCACATTTGTCCGTTTTTGTAATCCGTCATGCTCATCCCCATAATTTCCTTGAACTGTGCGGACAAATGGTTGACGCTGCTGTAATCGAGCATATAGGCGATATCGGAAAATGAATATTGTCCCAGTTGGATAAGCTCCTTTACCTTTTCGATCTTGAGCTTGATAAAGTACTTTTCGATCGTGATGTTTTCATTTCTGGAAAAAACCTTGCTCAGTACTTTGTAATCGCGATGCAATAAATCGACAAGGTAGTCCGAGGTGTTCCCTTTGTGGTTAATCGGGACGTTGGTCACTAAGGAAATCAAGCCTATCTTGATTTTCTCAACGATCATTTCCTCTTCGCTTTTGGCTATTTCAAAGCCATTGGAATGTAGGACGTCCACGACTTTTTGGTCAACTTCGGCAATCCCTATTTCCGGGGCATTTACCGTAAGTTTCCCCAGTTCAAGGGATAGAACCTCAATGCCCAGGTCATGCAATTCTTGTCTTATGACCTTGAGGCATCGCCTACAGACCATATGCTTTATCCAGTATTCCTTTTTGGAATCCATGGTGTCTGAGTTATTGTTAAGCGTAAATAATATCGGGTCAAAACCCGATAGGAGAATCGATCAGGATATGCCGTCGTGGAGATAGCACACGACAAAAAAGGTCATTTAGTGGCCATGACCAATGTGAAGAGCGAACGATTGCATTGACGTTCCGCCAGTGTAAAAATCAAATTAGGAAAGTTTCATGAAGGACAAGGAGATCCTGTTCGATCCACGGAGGATCGTAGTCTTTAAAAGGGATTATGTTTTCCTGTAGCCCTTCGAAACGATCGATATGGTAAAAAATAAAGGCATTTAGAAATACAAGTGTGCCGAAATCAAGGTCAAAGGAATCCAGCATCAGGTCATCCTTGCCAATATTGGCATAGGTATCGGTGCTGCAGCAATCCTTTTGTTCCAAAGAGCACTTCCTTGAGGTGTTTTTGGGATTTTGAAGCTTTTGGTCGCAGGGTTTTGCTTTGCCGGTCACAGAAAAACTGACCAACTTGTTACAGCAAAAATGGGCATTCGATGCAAAGGAAGTGGTACTGATCAATACAGAACAGGCCAGAAACAGGGACAATATTTTCGATGTGGTTTGCTTCACTTCCTAAAGTTACTAAATTTTGTTTAACTCGCTAAAAATCAAACTGTAATCAATTATGCAGTTATCCATATGATTACTGTTTGTGTGTGATTTCAGCAGGATTTGGTTCCAAATGTAAGGTATGGGATTCGGAAAAAACATGACAAATATCAGGTTTACCAAAAGTACTGGCATTGGGCCACCACAAGGATCACAATACTATACTGGTATACAATATGTGGGGAAAGGAATGACCGTCAGCTGTCCAACGATCGGATTCGGTATCGAGGAACTTTAAGGTCTGTTATGGTTCGATTGAAGACAAGGGTTCCACCTTTAATCGGGTTGAAAATACAATGCTATTGGTCAGGGTTCCATCCGTTGCCAGTAAGGAGGGCCTTCGAACCACGATGTGCTTTATACCGTCCCGGACCAGATACGATGGTCGTATAAATGATTGATGGTCAAAAGTATGGGGTGCCATGGTCGGTACTTTGAAAAGCAGGGGCTTTATGCGGAATCCTTGTATAAATTGTGTTAAATTTAATGAGGTTGTTAAAATTTTTGTAGTTTTGTAACCGCTTATGAGAATATTTTGGTTCAAAATATTATCTTGTTTTATGGCACTCAACGTGCTGGCATCCACCTTTTCCTTTGCGGTGGCACAACACTATTGTGGGGAAGATCTTGTTGATTTTTCCTTCTTCGGTAAAGCGGAATCCTGTGGAATGGATATGCAGCAGCCATCGGATTCACACCAGCACAAGCTGCAGAAAAAACAGTGTTGCGATGACGAAACGCTTTCCGTACAAGGAAATGGGGATCTATTGCTTTCCGTTGAAAATTTAAGTGTTGGGGAGCATCAGTTCCTGGTTGCCTTCACGTACAGTTACATCAATCTTTTTGAGGGATTACAGGAAAATATAGTTTCTGTCGTACATTACCCTCCGCCCCTTTTGGTCAAGGATATTCAGATTCTTGATCAAACTTTCCTTATTTAAGAGCATATCGATGACGTTTGGCCGTGCTATGGTTTTTGGCATGGCCCTAGGTATTTATTGCCTTTGGAACATTTTCACTATTTCCAACACAATAAACTCATGATATGCTTAATAAAATCATAAAATACTTTTTAGAGAACAAACTGGTGACCGTTCTCGTTTTAATAACGTTGGTTACCTGGGGGATTGTCACTTCCCCCTTCAATTGGAATACGGGCTTTCTCCCAAAAGACCCGGTGCCCGTGGATGCCATTCCCGATATTGGGGAAAACCAGCAAATTGTTTTCACGCAATGGCCCGGGCGATCGCCACAAGATATCGAGGATCAGATTTCTTATCCAATGACGACCTATTTACTTGGAATTCCAGGGGTGAAAACGATCCGTAGTTCATCCATCTTTGGATTTTCCAGTATCTATATCATTTTTAATGATGATGTGGAATTTTATTGGTCGCGCTCCCGGATCCTTGAAAAATTGAATTCACTTCCCGCAGGGCTGTTGCCCGATGGGGTAACCCCGACTTTGGGTCCTGACGCCACGGCATTGGGACAGGTATATTGGTATACCCTGGAAGGAAGGGACAAGGATGGGAACCCTACAGGAGGATGGGATCTGCACGAAATACGGACTGCCCAGGATTTTTATGTGAAATACGGGTTGAATGCCGTGGACGGGGTGTCCGAAGTGGCTTCGATCGGTGGTTTCGTCCAAGAATATCAAGTGGATGTAAATCCAGATGCCCTGAAAGCCTATAATATTCCTTTATACAAGGTCATGGAGGCCGTACGGAAGTCGAACAGGGATGTGGGCGCCAAGACCATTGAAGTCAATCAAGCAGAATATTTGGTCAGGGGCTTGGGATATGTCAAAAATACGGAAGACATAGAAAAGGCCGTGGTTGCTGTCTTTGACAATGTCCCGGTTCGGGTCAAGGATATTGGGGTGGTCAGCTTGGGACCGGCCACACGAAGGGGCGTGCTCGATAAAGGGGGCGCCGAAGTGGTAGGTGGCGTCGTGGTCGCCCGTTATGGTTCCAATCCTTTGGCGGTCATCAATAATGTGAAGGACAAGATCAAGGAAATCGCACCCGGTTTGCCCAAAAAGACATTGGCCAATGGTGTGGAAAGCCAATTGACCGTGGTCCCGTTTTATGACCGGACACAGCTCATCCACGAGACCATAGGTACTTTGGAAAATGCCCTGTCCCACGAAATACTGATCAGCATCATCGTTGTACTGGTACTTGTCCTCAACCTGAGGGCCTCTGTGATCATATCCAGTCTATTGCCTGTCGGGGTCCTAATGACCTTTATTGTCATGCAATATGCCGGGGTAGATGCCAATGTGGTGGCCCTTTCCGGGATAGCCATTGCCATAGGGGTGATGGTGGACGTGGGGATCGTGTTCGTCGAGAACATTATCCGTCATTTGGAAATGCCCGAGAACCATGGTGCCAAGGGCAAGGAACTCATTCAGGTAATATATAAGGCCACCGTGGAAGTGGCCTCGGCAATTACGACCGCATTGGCGACCACCGTCGTGAGCTTTGTGCCTGTCTTTGCCATGCAATCGGCAGAAGGGAAGCTATTTAGGCCCTTGGCCTTTACCAAGACCTTTGCCCTGTTGAGCGCCTTTGTGCTGGGAATCGTTGTGCTTCCGGCATTGGCCCATTTTGTAATGGGGGTGGATTATGACAAGAAACGGGTGCGACGGTTTTGGTCCATTCTATTGATATCCACCGGGCTTATTTTTGCATTTTATGCCCAGATGTGGTTGCCATTGGTCATTTCACTCATTGGGTTGAACAATTTGATGGAACCCAAATGGCCGGAGCACTATAAATCGTTTCCCAACTATATCAATTTGGGACTGACCGTTTTTATCGCTTCCTTCTTCCTGACCGAGGAATGGATGCCCTTGGGACCCCAAAACGGTATTGTGGTCAACTACTTTTTTGTGTTGTTCCTAGTGGGCATTATCCTGGCCGCTTTGATGGGAATCGTACATTTCTATACCCCGGTCCTAAAGTGGTGTCTGGAAAACAAAGGAAAGTTCATGCTCATCCCATTCGTGACCCTGTTTTTTGGGGTATTGGTTTGGCTGGGGTTCGATAGCACCTTTGGAATCGTGGCCAAAGGCTTTGAATCGGTAGGTTGGAAAAGTGTCAGACAGACCTCGGGATGGCAGGCAGCTTCCAAGAGATTCCCGGGAATAGGATCCGAGTTCATGCCATCGCTCAATGAAGGTTCGTTCCTGTTGATGCCGACATCCATGCCGCATTCAGGGGTGGAATACAACAAAAGGGTGGTTGGACAGTTGGATATGCTCTTGGGAAGCATACCCGAAGTGGACTTGGTTGTCGGTAAACTCGGTCGCGTTGAATCCGCACTGGACCCTGCACCCATTTCCATGTATGAGAACATCATCAACTATAAACCTGAATTCATTGTGAATGAAGACGGACATAGGGTCCGTTATAAAGTAGATCGAAAGGACAGGTTCATTACCCAGCATAAAGACACTTTGACCAATGAGGAGGCCTTGCAGTTAGGGATTGCCGAGAAGGACCTGATCGTGGATGAGGACGGTGAGTTTTTCCGAAACTGGAGGCCTCATATCAAATCCCCCAACGATATCTGGGATGAGATCGTAAAGGTCACCAAGATCCCGGGCATAACCTCTGCTCCCAAATTACAGCCCATAGAAACCCGGTTGGTGATGTTGCAGACCGGAATGCGCGCTCCCATGGGGATCAAGGTTTTTGGTCCCGATCTGAAGACCATCGAGGATTTTGGGATGCAATTGGAAGGTATCTTGAAGGAAGTGCCCTCGGTCAAGGCAGAAGCCGTATTCGCCGATAGAATAGTGGGCAAACCTTATTTGCACCTCAATATCAACAGGGACGGGATATCCCGATATGGTTTGAACATTGAAGATGTGCAGCAAAGCATCGAAACAGCGATCGGTGGGATGAAAATCACCTCCACCGTTGAAGGTAGGGAACGTTTTCCCGTGCGGGTGCGCTACCCGAGGGAATTGAGGGACGACCCGGAATCGTTGAAGAAAATTTTGATTCCCACACCGGTAGGGGCGCAAATTCCCTTATCCCAAGTGGTGGATTTTGAATATGTCCGCGGGCCTCAGGCCATCAAGAGCGAAAACACCTTTTTGGTGGGCTATGTGCTTTTTGATAAACGGGACGGTTTTGCGGAAGTCGATGTGGTGAACGATGCCCAGGAAGCCATCCAGAAAAAAATCGATGCAGGGGAATTAACGGTTCCCGCCGGAATAAGCTATAAGTTTTCTGGGAGTTATGAGAACCAAATCAGGGCAGTGAAAAGACTGTCCATTGTCATACCGATCAGTTTGATTGTGATTTTCTTGCTCCTGTTTTTTCAGTTCAAGACGGTCATCGCATCCTCCATCCATTTTTCCGGAGTTTTTGTTGCTTTTGCGGGAGGTTTCATAATGCTCTGGCTCTATGGTCAGGATTGGTTCATGAATTTTGCCATTTCAGGGGTCAACATGCGGGATCTGTTCCAAATGCACACGATCAATTTAAGCGTTGCGGTTTGGGTTGGTTTTATCGCACTTTTCGGTATTGCCACCGATGATGGTGTCATCATGGGTACGTACATCCACCAGGTTTTTGAGGAAAAGAACCCTCAAACCGTACCGGATGTAAGAGCGGCGGTTTTGGAGGCAGGGAAAAAAAGGGTCCGTCCCGCCATGATGACGGCCGCCGTGGCCATCATCGCCCTTTTGCCCGTGCTGACCTCTACCGGAAAAGGGGCCGACATTATGATTCCCATGGCCATCCCGACTTTTGGGGGAATGGCCATTCAGATCATGACCATGTTCGTGGTCCCGGTACTCCAAGCCTATTGGAGGGAAACAGTCATTATAAATCGCAACAAAGCATTGAAAAAAATACAGTAAAATGAAAAATGTATTGACCATCATATTTGTCTTGACAAGTATCCTTTCCAACGGCCAGACCTTGGAGGATTACTTTAAGGTAGCGGCTGAGAACAATCCAGGGTTGCTTTCACAGTACAAAGATTTTGAGGCGGCGTTACAAAAAGTACCGCAGGTGAAGGCTTTACCAGATCCAAACCTGTCCTTTGGGTACTTCATCTCCCCGGTCGAAACCCGGGTAGGGCCCCAAAAGGCAAGGTTTTCACTGACTCAGATGTTTCCTTGGTTTGGAACCTTAAAGGCCCAAGGTGATGCCGCTGCACTTATGGCTGAGGCCAAGTACCAGTCTTTTTTGGATGCCAGGAACAAACTTTATTACGAGGTTTCAGCAGCTTATTTTCCATTGTACGAACTTAAGGAGTGGGTACGGATCGAAGAGGACAACATTGCCATTCTGGAATCCTACAGGACGGTTTCCAATACGAAATTCAAAAATGGCTTGGGATCATTGGTCGATGTCTTAAGGGTGGACGTGCTTTTAAAGGAAGCCCGGACGAATCTGGGTATCCTTAAACATAAGGAAATCCCCCTTTTGGCGTCCTTCAATAAACTATTGGACCGTAAGGAAGATGAACAAATAAACATCCCTGAGACCTTTGGGGTCAATGTACTGCCCATTGATTATGTCAAAGATTCCTTGGTAGTGGACCATCCGCTCTTGAATTCCCTGGAATTAAAGGTCAAGGCTGCAGCGGCATCCGAAAGGGCAGCCCTTAAACAAGGCCTGCCAAAAGTGGGGGTCGGACTGGACTATGTAATGGTTGATAAGCGTACCGACATGGTGGTTCCCGATAATGGCAAGGATGTATTGATGCCCATGGTTACCTTGAGCCTGCCCCTATTCAGGGGTAAGTACAGGGCAGCCGAAAAGGAGGCCCAATTGATGCAGGAAAGTTATGCACTGCAAAAAAAGGAAGTCACCAATACATTGAAGACCAATTATGAAATGGCCGTTTTTGACATAAGGCAGCAGACGGATTTGATTTCCCTCTTTGATGAACAGATCATGGAATCGGAACAAGCACTCAATCTGTTGTTCACAGCCTATGGGAATTCCGGGAAGGACTTCGAGGAGGTGTTACGAATGCAGCAACAATTGTTGAAGTATACTAAATTGAAAATAAGCGCATTGACGCAATATGAAATAGCGTTGGCCAAGTTTAACTATATCACGGCAAAAAAATAATCAGATGAAATCAGAAACACAAAAAATAGTAAAAATAGCCTTGTCCACCTTGGTTCTTGGACTTTTGCTGGGATGGCTATTGTTCGGGGGCTCCAAGGGCAATGTCACAGAGGAACACCAACATACTTCGGAAGTATCGGGAGAAACCATTTGGACCTGCTCCATGCATCCCCAGATCAGACAGACGGAACCGGGAGATTGTCCCATTTGTGGGATGGACTTGATCCCTTTGGAAAATGACAACGGTTCGGAACTGGACCCCATGGCCGTTAGCATGTCGAAAACCGCCATGCAGCTTGCCAATGTCACTACGGAAATCGTGGGCAAGACCGCCCCGGTCAAATTGATCGATCTTAATGGCAAGGTGGAAGCGGATGAACGATCGATCTATTCCCAATCTTCCCATATTCCCGGCAGGGTGGAACGGCTAATGGTGAATTTTACAGGGGAGTATATCAAGCAGGGGCAGATCATCGCCTATATTTATTCCCCTGATCTGGTCACTGCACAAGAGGAACTTTTTGAAGCAAGAAAGGTGGCGGACACCCAACCGCAGTTTTTTAATGCCGCCAAGGAAAAATTAAAAAACTGGAAGCTTTCCGACAACCAAATCGCACAGATACTTCAATCCGGGACCGTTAAGGAGGAATTGCCGATACATGCCGATGTTTCAGGCTACGTTACCGAAAAAATGGTAAACCTTGGCGACTATGTCAACAAGGGCAAGGCATTATATCAAATTGCCAACCTGAACAGCGTTTGGGTACTGTTCGATATTTATGAGTCCGACATGCCCTGGGTAAGAAAAGGCGATGAAGTGGTCTTTACCATACCCTCGCTCCCGGGCGAAAACTTCAAAGGCAGGATTTCCTATATCGACCCGGTGATCAATCCCATGACAAGGGTTGCCAAGGCCAGAATCGAGATCGGGAACACCGGTTTAAGGTTAAAGCCGGAAATGTTCGCTTCCGGAACCGTAAAAGCAAAACAGCCCATTGCATCAGAAGCGATAACCATTCCTAAGTCGGCAGTGATGTGGACCGGGGAACGTTCTGTGGTATACATCAAGAATACCACATCCAATGGGGTGAATTTTGTGTTGCGCGATGTCACCTTGGGACCATCGTTGGGAAATGGTTTCATTGTCAAGGAGGGGCTGCAAGAAGGGGATGAGATCGCGGTAAACGGGACCTTTAGTATCGACGCGGCGGCCCAATTGGCCGGGAAACCGAGCATGATGAATCCTGAAGGTGGGCCCGCCATGACGGGACATAACCACGGAGGCATGAAGATGGGGGATGACAAGGGTACAGGCGGTAGCGATCATTCGGAAATGGATATGGGGGATCCCGGCTTGGAAAACAAAACAGACCATTCTGATATGAACCAGCGAATGACGGCGACAGCGACTTTTAAAAACCAATTAAAACAGGTGTTGAGCGCCTACTTGGAGTTAAAGGATGCGCTTGTCAATGATAATGCCGCCAAGTCCAATGCCGCTGCAAAAAAAGTGTTGTCGGCCTTGGAACATGTGGATATGAAACAATTGACGGACAAAAAGGCGCACGGCCATTGGATGACGATATCGAAGGAAATCTCCAATTCGGCGAATTCCATTTCAAAGATATCGGATATCAAAGCCCAACGCGATCATTTTAAACATCTGTCCGCCCATCTATCCAAAGGTGTCAAGCTTTTTGGGGTCGATCAAAAGATATACGAACAGTTTTGCCCGATGGCCGATAACAACAAAGGTGCCTATTGGTTGAGTACGACCAAAGAGATCAAAAATCCCTATTTCGGAGAGGCTATGTTGACCTGCGGTGAAATCACCGATGAAATGTAATTGAACAAATGTAAATGAATGAATGATGAAAATATTGAAATCTAAAATCTTGTTTTTTGTCCTAACTGCCTTGACGACCCATGTTTTTGGGCAAGTGGGGACAAATGGTGAGGACAGAAAAGAGGAAGGTAGACCCGTTCGGGAATACAATCTTGTACTGGAACAGAACAAATTGACCCTCGGTGGGGTCACTGCCGATGCAATGACCATCAATGGGAGTATTCCGGGACCGGTCTTGGAATTCAACGAGGGTGACTTCGCCCTGATCAACGTGACCAATAAGATGGATGTGGAAACCTCCGTACACTGGCATGGATTGATCTTGCCCAATTTTTATGACGGGGTTCCCTATTTGACCACACCGCCCATAGAACCTGGCACAACTTTCCAATATCGGATTCCGATCAACCAATCAGGTACCTATTGGTACCATTCCCACACCATGCTGCAAGAGCAAAAGGGGGTGTATGGCTCGATACTGATCCATCCCAAGGAAAAGACGTTGGACTACGATAAGGATTTGGTCGTGGTGCTCTCCGATTGGACGAACGAAAAGGCCATGAACGTGCTCCGAAACCTTAAACGGGGAAACGAGTGGTACCAGGTCAAAAAAGGGACCGCGGTGCCCTTGAGCAGGGTCATCAAGGAAGGTGCACTAGGTGCACAACTCAAATTTTGGCGAGATCGTATGGAAGGAGCGGATATTGCGGATATCTACTACCCCGCATTTTTGACCAATGGGAAAACATTGGCCGAATACCCTGATTTCAAACCAGGGGAAAAAGTGCGGCTCCGGTTCGTCAATGCCTCTGCCTCCACCTATTATTGGATAGATTTCGGTGGCGGTAACCCCATGGTGGTTTCCGGGGATGGTGTCGATGTGGAGCCTGTTTCCAAAAGTCGTTTTCTTTTTGGCATTGCCGAGACCTATGATGTCATCGTGACCGTTCCTGAAGGCACTTTGGAGGTAACGGCCACGGCACAGGACGGCTCCGGGCATACCTCGTTGCATTTAGGGCAGGGAACGCTTTTTCCCGCAACGACCATCGATAGGCCCGACAAAGTGGCGATGATGAAACAAATGGCCCAAATGGACATGAAAATGGGAGCTCCGGCAATGGCCGGCAACAAGAAGAAAAATACACCCGAATATTTGATGCAAAAGTATGGGATGCAGATGGACATGAAGGATGGCAGCATGGATATGGGTATGCACAATGGGATGTCGATGGATAAGACCGAAATGAGCGGTCAAAAGGATAAACCCATTGCGAAGATGGATGATAAAAGGCCTATGAATGCGAATGAAGATCATAGGCACATGGAGATGGATAAAAAGATGGGGGATATGGCAGGAATGGAAAAGGATTCAACGTCAATGAAATCCACCGGACATAAGGACAAGATGGAAAACCCTATGGTTCAGACTATGCCAATGATGCAGAAAGACACTTCAGCTTTTGATTACGATACCCGTAAAACGTATTTCAACTATGACTTCTTAAAAGCAAAGGAAAGTACTACCTATAATGCCGATCTGCCCGTCAATGACATTCTGTTGAACCTGACGGGAAATATGCAACGGTATATCTGGAGTATGAACGGTGTGCCACTTTCAGAAACCGATAAGATCAAGATCAAAGGTGGGGAAGTAACCCGGATCACCCTCAACAACCTGACCATGATGCACCATCCGATGCACCTCCATGGGCATTATTTCAGGGTCATCAATGAGAATGGTGAAAAGTCACCCTTGAAACATACGGTCAATGTGCCGCCCATGCAGAAAGTGGTCATCGAATTTTATAATGAAGAGTACGGGGATTGGTTTTTCCACTGTCATATCCTCTACCACATGATGGGGGGCATGGCCAGGGTTTTCAGTTATGATACCCCAAGGGATCTGAGGATGAAGGATTTTCCTGTTCAAAAGTTGGTAGATGAAACTGACCATTATTATGCTTGGGGTGCTGCCAGATTGGGTTCCAATTTTAATGAACTCTTCCTTGTTTCAAGTAATATCAGGAATGAATTTGGGGTACGGGCAGAATTTGACTACGACCAAAATGCCGAGGTGGAAGTCAATTATAACAGGTATCTCAATGACTGGGTACGGGTCTATGCAGGGGTAAACACGGAAACCTCCATCCCTGATTCCTATGACCGTTTCAATACAGTGGGACTGATAGGGGTCAAGTATTTTACCCCATACCGCTTTAATATGGATGTGAGTATGGACCACCAGCTGCGTCCAAGAATAAGGTTGGATAGGGAACTATTGCTTTTTCCCAGGATTTTCCTCGAGGGGGAATATGAATTTCGGGCCGATTTTGGATGGGTCAACGATTTGGGGAATTCATCCTATGAAAGTGAGACCCAATGGCTGGTAGGGGCCTCCTATATCCTTTCACGTAATTTTTCAATCCAGGCCAATTACAACAACCGATATGGTTGGGGCGGAGGCCTGCTAGCCCGTTTTTAAATGGCAGAATACAAAAAAAATAGCCTGAGTCTGACCAATACCATTGCTTTGGGAACCGGTGTGATGATCGGTGCGGGAATTTTTGCGCTCTTGGGTCAGGTTGCCGAACTCTCCGGCCAATGGTTTCCCTTTGCTTTTTTAATCGGGGCAGTCATCTCAGGTTTCAGTTCCTACACCTATGTCAAAATGTCCAATACCTACCCCTCTGCCGGGGGCATTGGCATGTACCTCAAAAAGGTTTACGGTAAAACGGCCTGGACCGCTACCGGTGCACTGCTGATGGCCCTTTCCATGGTCATCAATGAGAGTTTGGTGGCCCGGACGTTCGGGACCTACGTATTGGAGCTTTTTGATGTGGAGTCGAAAGGATTCTGGCCCCCGATCCTTGGGGTATTGTTGTTGATCACAGCCTTTATTGTCAATGTGATGGGAAACAAAGCTATCGGGGGATCGTCCTTGGTCATGGCCATACTAAAAATCGGCGGGATAGCGGTTTTTGCCATTGGTGGCCTTTGGGCAGCTGGATTTACCTTTGATCAGGTCGTTCCTTCCCAGTCCTTGACCGAGCATTCCCTGGTGGATTATTTGGGGGCATTGGCACTGTCGATATTGGCCTATAAGGGTTTTACTACCATTACCAATAGTGGGGATGAGATCGTCGATCCCAAACGTAACGTGGGACGGGCCATTGTCATTTCTTTGGTGATATGTACCCTAGTCTATCTCATGGTGGCATTTGCGGTCTCTTCCAATCTTTCCATCCAGGAAATCATTGCGGCCAAGGACTATTCGCTGGCCGAGGCATCCAGACCCGCTTTTGGAAAATATGGGGTCTGGTTCACCGTTGGTCTGGCGATCATATCCACCGTTTCCGGGGTCGTTGCCAGCATTTTTGCCGTTTCCCGGATGACCACCATGCTCACTGAAAAGGAATTGATACCACATCGACATTTTGGGATTCCCGGGGACATACAGAAACATATGTTGGTGTATACCGTGGTGATTGCCATAGGGCTCACCATGTTGTTCGATCTGAGCCGGATCGCTGCATTGGGGGCCATCTTTTATTTGATCATGGATATCGGGATCCATTGGGGGGTCCTAAACAATCTACGAAAGGAAATCGGTGCAAATCCCATTATCCTCATTACGGCCCTTGTGCTGGATGTACTGGTGTTGGGCGCCTTTATTTGGTCAAAGGCCGGTAGTGATCTTTTGGTGGTCATTGTTGCCCTGGTATTGATGGTGCTTATTTTTTTCGGGGAACGATTGTTTTTGGGGAAAAAGCGTACGGTCGAGGAAGAATAAGGGTAGAGTGCCTGCGTGGGAGAAATGGAAAATTAGATGAAAAAATTAAAATAGCAACAATAATGGGGGATAATACAAATATGCCGACCCTGGGCAATCAAAATGAGGAATTAATCTTAAAATCAATTACAATGAAAAGAACAACAGTTACATTAAGTACAATTGCCATTGCGCTTTTGACCATTACCGTGATTTCCTGTAAGGACGGTAAGAAGGAAACAAATGACAAGGAAGGAGCCCATATGGAGATGGGAACGGAAGAGGGCCATCACCATGAGAGCTCTGCGGGGGAAATGGACCACGGGACCATGGACCATGATATGGGTTCGTCCGATGCACAGGGCACATCTGTGATCGACAGCTACCTCCAACTGAAGGATGCCCTGGTGGCGGACAATAAGGATGAAGCGGCCAAATCGGGCCAAGCCTTGGCCAGTGCCTTGGGCAGCTTTGATATCAGCGGATACGATGAACAGCAACAGAAGGAGCTGTCCGATATCATTGAAGTGGCCAAGGAACATGGGGAGCATATCGCCAAAAGTGATATCGGTCACCAACGGGAACACTTTGAGGGACTGGGCAAGGATATGGTCGATTTTATTGCCATAACCGGGACTTCCAAAACCTTGTACCAACAATTCTGCCCCATGTACAACAACAACCAAGGAGGAACGTGGCTCAGCGCAAGCAACGAAATCCAGAATCCATTTTTTGGAAGTAAGATGTTGACCTGTGGTAAGGTGCAAAAGGAAATCAATTAAATGAAAGTGCTGAAAATCATAGCATTGGTAGTGCTATTGGGATTTGTGGGCATCCAGTTTGTGCCCACAGAACCCAACTTGAGCGATGTGGTTCCCGATACGGACTTCATGTCGGTGAACCAGGTTGCCAAGGATATCGAACACGATTTGCGGGTATCTTGCTATGATTGCCACAGTAACAACACCCAATACCCGTGGTACAATAAGGTCCAACCCATCGCCTGGTTTTTGGAAGAACACATCAAAGAGGGAAAGGAAGAACTCAATTTCAATGAATGGGGCGACTATTCGGATCGAAGAAAAAGGAGCAAACTAAAGTCCATCGCAAGTCAGATCGAAGACGATAAGATGCCCCTATCTTCCTATACCCTGATCCATAAGGATGCAAAATTATCGGTGGAAGAGAAAGAACGGATATTGACCTTGGTAAATGATCTAATGGAAGAATTGGATAATTGAAAATGACATGGAAATTACCCTAAAACCGGGACAAACGATATTGCTATTGTTGTTGGTCATGTCCGGTTACTATGAATGAGGAAATAAAGTCCTGAAAGGGAGGGGAACACCCAAAGTTGATTGGTTGGTGAGTTAGTTAGTTAATCGTTCCCTTCCCTTGTCAGGCACTAATGGAAAAAAAGGATGAAAGATTGTTGTCGTGACAATGGACCTGTGCAGCCGAAAAAGGCCATTTTAAAAAAATGGTTGGCCCATATCCTGTATGGGATCGTCATTTCGATTGTCCTGGGAGCCTTTATCATACAATATATACTAACCTAAACAATGTTAAAACAAACCAATGAAACGTATTACTTTACAGATTTTTCTAATGGCCGTATTTCTCACAGGGACAAGCTTTGGCCAAACAAACCCTAACAAGGAAAACCTAGACCAGGACAGGGCCGCTGTGCTGAGGATATTGGAAAGCTATAAAGAAGCACTGCAAAACTTGACCACGGAAGGTACCTTGGAGCTTTTTGCGGAAGATTCCGAAGTTTTTGAATCCGGGGGCGTGGAAGGCACCTATCAACATTATCACGACCATCATATAGGTCCAGAACTTGGACATTTCAACAGTTTTAAGTTCTCGGATTATACCATTGAAGTGAAGGTGGAGCTACCCTTTGCCTTTACTACGGAAAGCTATGTCTATACCATTGGCCTAAAATCGGAAAATGGAGGTGAGGGCAAAACGATCAGCAGAAAAGGGGTTGCCACCACCATCCTTAAAAAAACGGATGGGGATTGGAAAATTGTAAAGATGCATAACTCCTCACGGAACAACGGGAAGAACTAATGGTCGGAAGAAAAACATCGATGAAGGTCAGAAAGATACATAGATATCTTGGCCTATTTATTGGGATCCAGTTCCTAATGTGGACCATCAGTGGACTATATTTTAGTTGGACGGACATTGACGAGATCCATGGAGATCAATTCATCAAGGAGCATCCGGACCAGTCAGAATTTGGGAATTTAATTGCTCCCAATGGACACGGGAACGTTAAAATCAAATCTTTGGAAATGAGAAATATAGGGGGAAGTCCCTATTATTGGATCAATGGTGGGGTTTTGATGGATGCACAAACGGGGGAGATCAAAAAGGGTATCGATGAACAACAGGCCTTGGCCGTTGCTTCACAGTATATGTTGCCCGAACTTAAGGTCAAAAGTGTCGAAAGACTCACCCAAACAGGTGGGCAGCACGAGTATCGTGGACGTCCATTACCGGCCTATGTGATCACCTATGAAACGGATGAAAACCTAAAAGCGTATGTCTCAGAGACCGATGGGTCGTTTCAACGTGTAAGGTATCGGTCCTGGAGATGGTTCGATTTTTTGTGGATGACCCATACCATGGACTATGAGGGACGGGACGATTTTAACACCATGGTTTTACGGATTTTTTCCCTGATGGGATTGATTACCGTTTTGAGCGGATTCTTGTTGTGGTATGTCAGCTCACCAACGATCAGAAAATTATGGAAAAGGCGATAGTTCAAACACATTGACATACTTATTTGGCAAAGGACTCCTGTTAGGAGCAAATAGTTGACTATTGTGCCAGTTGAACCATTTTGGGAAAAATGAGCGAACTTAGGAGGCAAAGACGAAAGAAAAAAAGGGATCTGGCGAAAAAGAAACGGGATTCGGCCAAGAAAAGAAAGGAAAAAAGAATGAAAATCCTTGGCATACTGGCCTTGATATTGATCATTATATTGGCAGTGGTCGTCATTTTTTTGAAGGCCCTGTGGAAATTCACTGCATGATATGGAAGTTGGGTCCAGTAAATCGAAAGATGTGTTGTACATCAAAAACATGGTCTGTCCGAGATGCATCATGGCCGTCAAAGGTATTTTGGACGATGAGGGCATTCCCTATATGAATGTGTCGTTGGGTGAAATAACCCTCAATGGGAAAATCACGCCTGAAAAACGGGAAGGTCTCAACGAACGACTTGAGAAAATTGGATTTACGATCATCAACGATCGTAAAGGTCAGTTGATAGAACAGATCAAAAACCTAGTGATTGAGGCGATACACTACACCGGACCCATGGAAAAGGTCAAATGGCCCGAATACCTTTCCGATGGATTGCATCTTGACTATAAGTATCTTAGTTCGCTGTTTTCCGCGGTGGAAAGCATTACCTTGGAGCAATATATCATCAACCAAAAGATTGAAAAGATCAAAGAGTTTCTTGTTTATGACGAATTGGGCTTAAAGGAAATAGCGTTTCAATTGGACTATAGCAGCGTTGCCTATTTAAGCAACCAATTTAAAAAAGTAACTGGAATGACACCTACACAATTTAAGAAAAGTGCCATTCAAAATAGAATATCGCTTGATGATATTTAACCTCTACCATTAAGGGCGCAATACCTTTCCAAGGAACCAGCTTCCTAAACGCTATTTAAAAAACATCTTTCTTCGCAAATGGGTCAAGGTTTGTTTTTTTTCAAACAATGCCCTTATACAGAAAGTGTTACTTTTCCCATACGTGTTGGAACCAACATTGTTGATTCTATGTGTAAAATTGTTAAAATATAAAATCATCACAACATGAAAAGAAGATACCAAATAGAAGGAATGACTTGTGATGGCTGTAGGGGGCACGTTGAAGAAGCTCTTTTCAATGTGGCCGGTGTAGCCGATGTAGCGGTCAATCTAAAAAACGCAGAAGCTACAGTGGAGTCGCAATTTGAGGTCCCCCTTGAAAATCTACAAAAGGCATTGGAAAATAACGGAGGTCAATATAAAATACAAGCGATGAGCAAAGCCAATTGAACCAATATATGATAACTGGGACAGGTAAATTGTCAGGCCTACAATTGGAATGGAACAATACAATAATCGAAAGTCAAGGAATAATCACAATAACCAGATAAAATTTGCACAATGGAAGATAGTCAAAGGAAATCCAATAATTATTTAAAGTTTTTTGCGATGATTGGCACCTCAATGGTCGCCATGTTTTTTTTAATGTACACCCACTCATATCAAATCATTGATCATTTTTGGTATAGTGAGACTAGATTTTTCATGACTTTGATAATGGGGGGATCGATGATCATTATTATGCTGCTATATATGCTACAGATGTATAAAGACCGACGCAAGAACATGTCAATTTTAGCCTTGGGTGTTTTGTTGATTGCAGGTGGGATATGGCTGGTCAGGAGTCAGGTTACCGTTTCAGGAGTCGACTACATGGAAGGAATGATACCCCATCATTCCATTGCTATTTTGACCAGTGAACGTTCTCAAATAAAAGATGTCAGGGTACGTGAGCTTGCCAATGAAATTATCAAGGCACAACGCAGGGAGATAATGGAAATGCAATGGTTGATAAACGACATCAAGGAAAATGGAATAGTGGAAACCGAAGCTGGGAAAGAAAAGCGGCCTATTCCTAAATTCGAGGGATCGCTTAGCGAAGAAACAAAGAATCTGGCCGAATGAGAGGCGATTACTTACTACCAATGCTTTCGTTTTGCCCCAAGTTCACTACAATGGTTTGTCCTATCGAATATATTCTAAACTGATCGGGGCAAATTCTCCAAAAAAGATTGACGTGGGCGAACCTGATCTCATAGATGTTGCCGAATTCTAAAAACCACTCACCAATTAAGGTTAAGTACTTGACGAAGAAAGGTAAAGGTTGATTTTTCGGAAAATTCTACAACTCTTTCAGTAAATAACGTAACAGTGCATTTTAGGTCTATTCTGAAATTTGTACCATACAAATCGGAGTAGAAAATGGATGCAATCGATATTATTGAGGACACCGAAAGGAAACCGAAGACGGTGTCAAAAAAATCTTTCCCGGTCACTGGAATGACCTGTGCTGCCTGTGCATCCAGCGTGGAATCCATGCTGGGCCATACGGAAGGGGTCTACAATGCCAGTGTCAACTTTGCCAATAGTACGGTCCTTGTGGAGTATGACAGTGCTATGGACCTAAGCGATCTTCAAAATGCGGTACGTCAAATCGGTTATGATATAATTGTGGATGCCGAGGATCCTACCGAAGTACAGGAAGAGCTTTCGAAAAAGCATTATGTATCCATAAAAAAGCGAACCCTTTGGTCCGCTATTTTGACACTTCCCATTTTCCTTCTGGGGATGTTTTTTATGGATTGGGTCCTGGGTAGGTGGATTTCGTTGGTACTTGCCGTTCCTATCCTGTTCTGGTTTGGCCGAAGTTTTTTCATAAATGCCCTCAAACAGGCCAGATTCGGTAAGGCCAATATGGATACCTTGGTCGCACTCAGTACGGGCATTGCCTTTTTGTTCAGTGCATTCAATACCTTTTTTCCTGAATTTTGGCTCAGTAAAGGCATGGAACCCCATGTATATTATGAGGCGGCCACAGTGATCATCACCTTTATTTCATTGGGGAAATTATTGGAAGAAAAGGCGAAATCAAATACATCCTCCGCCATAAAGAAATTGATGGGGTTGCAGCCCAAGACCTTAAAGGTGATAGAAGATGGGGAGGAAAGGGAAATCTCTATTTCTTCGGTCAAGGTAGGTCAAACGATATTGGTCAGACCGGGAGAGAAAATCCCTGTGGATGGAACAGTGTCCAAAGGAAGTTCCTATGTTGATGAAAGTATGATCACGGGCGAACCCGTCCCTGTAGAAAAGACAAAGGGTGAAAAAGTTTTTGCCGGTACCGTAAACCAAAAAGGAAGCTTTCAGTTTGTAGCTGACCGGGTGGGAGGGGAGACCCTTTTGTCCCAGATCATCAAGATGGTGCAGGAAGCACAGGGGAGCAAGGCGCCCGTACAAAAATTGGTGGACAGGATTGCCGGTATTTTTGTTCCCGTGGTAATGACGATTTCAGTGGTGACATTTATCACCTGGATGTTCCTGGGAGGTGAGGACGCTTTTACCCATGCACTGTTGACCGCAGTTGCCGTATTGGTAATAGCTTGTCCTTGTGCGCTGGGTTTGGCAACCCCCACGGCCATCATGGTGGGAATCGGCAAGGGGGCCGAACACAATATCCTCATCAAAGATGCGGAAAGTTTGGAGTTGGGTTACAAAGTAAATGCCATTGTCCTGGATAAAACGGGAACCATAACAGAAGGAAAGCCAGTGGTGACCGATATGGTCTTTGCGGACCATGTGACCGATCACAGGGGCCTGGAGCAAATTTTATATGCCATGGAAGGACAGTCCGAACATCCCTTGGCTGAAGCCGTGGTCTCCTTTTTAAAAAATAGAAAGGTAAATCCGATCGAAATTTTGAACTTCAATAGTATTACAGGAAAAGGTGTTCGAGCTGAGGCATTGGATGGAACCCAATACCTTGTGGGCAATCATAAGTTGATGGTCGAAAAAGGAATCGCCATGGATGACAACCTGGGGCACATGGTCGAAGGGTTAGAGCAGGAGGCCAAAACGGTCATATACTTTGGCGGTGGAGGCAAGGTAAAGGCGATTTTGGCCATTATGGATAGCATAAAAAAGTCCTCAAAGGAAGCCATACGGGAAATGCAGGGGAATGGTATGGAAGTTTACATGATGACCGGTGATAACAAGATGACAGCCGAAGCCGTATCACAACAGGTGGGTATCAAAAGCTATGAAGCCGAAGTGCTCCCATCAGAGAAAGCTGATTTTGTAAAAAGTCTTCAAGAAAGTGGAAAGGTGGTCGCCATGGTGGGCGATGGTATCAATGATTCGCAGGCACTTGCCCAAGCAGATGTCAGCATCGCCATGGGCAAAGGGTCCGACATAGCCATGGATGTCGCGAAAATGACCCTGATCACCTCTGATTTAAATGCGATTCCCAAAGCGCTGAAGCTCTCCCATAAGACCGTTATAGGTATAAGACAAAATCTTTTTTGGGCCTTTATATACAATATCATTGGAATTCCTATAGCTGCAGGGCTGCTGTATCCGATCAATGGATTTTTGTTGGACCCGATGATAGCTGGTGCCGCTATGGCCTTTAGCAGTGTATCGGTCGTATTGAACAGTTTGAGGCTTAAAACGATTAAACTATAGTAATTTTCTAATTTAAAATCGATGAACATGAGTACATTACAATTCAAATCAAATATTAAGTGCAGTGGGTGTGCCAATACCGTAAAACCATTTTTGGATAAGGTGGATGGCGTGACCGATTGGTCTGTAGACTTTGCTTCCCAAGACAAATTGTTGATCGTACAGACCACAAGTGCCACGGAAGAGGAAATCACTTCTGCCGTTGAATCGGCTGGATATCATTTGACCAAGAAATAAAAGGAACGTCCAGAAGAATATATTAAAAGGTTCGAATAGGATTGGGGGTTACCTTAATCCTATTCGGGTTGTATAAGTTTATTGGATTTTTCTACACAACTTCGGTATAGGCATGGTCATTGGTAGTATTGAAAACATCACAAGATTCAGGTATCACTGCAATCAAAATCTCTAAACTCGATCGTGTCCATCATGTAAGGTGGACCAGTAATGGCTTGGCTGGAACACCGGTGGCAAAAATCTAAATCTTGTAATTTATACGGCTAGGTTAAAATTGACAATCAAAGTTCTTATTATATCTGCTTGTCGATAGGCCGAATAGATGCTTAACTTGTTTGTGATGAGCTTTTGAACTCACAAAAATTCCTTTGTCTATTTTGATTTAAAATTAAATAAAACAAGATGGTGTGGTTTGATTTTAAATATCGATATTTACGTTGTGAAAATCATTATTTCACACGAAGATGTCCTATGGGATGTCCTATTTTGGGAAAATCGACATAATATTCTGGATATTAATGGGTTAGCACCTCGTCAAGAGGTCAGTCATCCCGACGAACCACTAAATAGGTGATATCAAAGCACTGTCAACTGGCTGATTGACAGTGCTTTTTGTTTTCATTGCATTCAATTGAATTCATTTAAAACCATCTAAAAGGTGTAGGGTTCGGTGAAAGTTAGGTAGTAAGATTTGAGATGATCGTTGCGCAACGATCATATTTTATTTGTTTTCTTACCTAACGTATTTAGTTTCAGTTTTGGATAGGTATCAAAAATTGTTGTTTTCAAGGTGTCGATCAAATAAATGTCTTTCCCTGGCAAATAATAACTCAAACATTGCATATATAGATTCATAGTTGTTTTCTGTCGATTATATTGCGCTTTTATTTTCGGAAGGAGATTAAAAACCAGTATTTTGTTCTATACAAACCCTTTTATAAAGAAAGGGAAGATAAGTACTAAAACCGCATAAAGCCTTGTGTTATCTTGAGTATGTTTTTCTCATCAGTATGTATTAAAAAAAGACACGGAGTAATGGGTTTATCCTTGGCTCGTAGATTCATGATTATAGGGTTGCTGTTGGTTTCGACCATCGCGCAGGCCCAAAACAAAAAAGTTGATAGCCTTAAAGCCCAATTAAAAATCCATAAGCTAAACGATTCTACCAAGGTAAATTTACTCTACTACTTAGCATTTGCCCATTTTCAGAGTGATTCGTATTTGACCCAAACATATTTGGAAAAAGCCGATCGGTTAAATAAGGAATTGGATTATCCAAAAGGAAAAGCAAAAGTTTTTTACCTAAAGGGGATTTTAGAAAACAGAAAGTCCAACTATAATAAAAGTTTGGATTTTTTTAAACAAGCCTTGGCAATTGATCGCTCCATTGATAATTTAGACGGTATGGCCGCCAATTATACGGCTTTTGGCATCACGTATTATGATTTGTCGCAATATGGTGAGGCTATTGTTTTTTATAACAAAGCTTATGAAACGTATAAAAAAATAGGAAATAAGAGAGAGCAGGCTACCCTTTTGATCAATATGGGCAACGTATATTCCGAGATTGGAAAGTACGAAGAAGCTGTTGAGAATTATAAGAAAGCATTGGTTCAAAGTGAGGCACTCAATGATCAAGATGGTGTTTCGTTCGTTCATAGCAATATGGCTAATGTTTATAAGGTACAGGGTAATTTTCCCTTGGCCATTGATTACTACAACAGGGCATTGGCGTATGACCGTAAAACCAAGGACACCTTGGGCATGGCAATTGTGCTCAATGATTTGGGAGCAGTCTATAGTTCCATTAAAAAACCGGAAAAAGCATTGGTATTACATGGCCAGTCCTTGGATTTTTCCTTGAAAAAAGGAAACAAACGGCTGGTAGCGGCAAACAATAGCAATATTGGAAATATATATTCGGCTAAAAAAGAATATGTAAAGGCGCTAGCATATTACCAGCATTCCCTAAATGCGAGCCAAGAAATCGGTGATCTAAAACAAATAGCGATATGTTTTAACAATATAGGAGCGGTCAATTTATCCTTGGGCCATTCAAAAAAGGCTCAGCAAAACTTTTTAAGAGCGAAGGAAATTGCGGAAAATACTAACATAAAAAATATATTGGCCATAAGCCAAGTGAGTATTTCCGAGGCCTTTTTCATGGAAAACGAATATAAAAAGGCACTCTTGTACGCTAAAAGCGGATATCATACTTCAAAAGAACTTGACGTGCTGGAAACACAAAAAAAGGCTTTGGGACTTTTGGCTAAAATTTATGAGCGTACCAAAAACTATAAAAAAGCCCTCGAGAGCCACCAGAAATTCAAAGTCTTGAACGATAGTCTTTTCAATAAGGAGAATATTGAAAAAGTCGCTAGGCTCGAATACGAATATAAGTACAAACAGGCATTGGATTCTGCAAGTATCCGTGAGCTAAAACTCACCAAGACCGTTATGACGACATCTAACGACCTTCAACGGACCAAGCAAAATTACCTCTGGGCCATAATTGGTATTTTGGTTATCTCTATACTGTCCGGTTCTTTGGTCTTTTATCAAAAATACAAGAACGTAAAAATTAAAAATCAAAACATTATTACCGAACAAAGGCTATTGCGCTCACAAATGACTCCCCATTTTATATTTAATTCGCTTTCGGTACTGCAGGGTATGATCTTGAACAAGGAAGAAAAAAAATCAATTACCTATTTATCAAAGTTCTCGAAACTATTACGACTTGTTCTAGAAAATTCAAGGGACAAAATCGTTCCCCTGATTCAGGAACTGGATGCCATCGATAACTATATGATCTTGCAAAATTTGGGTGCAAAGCCACCTTATGACTATAGTTTGGTGGTGGATGAAAATATAAACATCAATCTTTTTTTGGTTCCGCCTATGCTGATTCAACCCTTTATTGAAAATGCTATAGAACATGCATTTTCTATTAATCAAGAACATCGTGGAATAGAGGTTCACCTCTCTTTTAAGGACAAAAAATTAAGCTGTGCGATAACGGATAATGGTATTGGAATCGATGCTATTTCAAATAAAATCAATACCAAAAAGAAATCGTTGGCCACTACCATTACCAGTGAGCGACTGAACCTCCTGGCCAAAGATTTTAACATGCCAGGATTTGTCTATGTCGAGGATAGAAAAAAATGTAACGAGCAAGGAACCAAAGTTACTTTAATCATACCCTATAAAATAATAAAGAATTCATGAAAGCACTTATCGTTGAGGACAAAGCCTATATTAGAAAAGGCTTGATAAATCTTTTGGAAACGGTTGACACCAATGTGGAAATCATAGGTGAATGTGCTTCAGTTAGTGAGGCGGTGGTGGTCTCCAAAGCCTGTAGGCCAGAGTTGATATTTCTCGATATCAATCTGGTAGACGGTACGGGATTCGACTTCTTGGACCAAACCGAGCACCTTGGCTTCAAGACCATATTTATTACCGCTTACGAAGAATTCGCATTAAAGGCACTTAAGGCCGGAGCGGTGGACTATCTTTTAAAACCGGTTGATGTGGAGGAGTTGGAATTGGCCTTAAAAAAGATAAAGAACTTACCTATTGCCGAACAAAAACAACAAATACATACCGCAAAAAAGGTTTGGTATCAAGATGATGCTACTTTGGTCCTATCGCTCAGCGATAGTTTTCAGGTCATCAACCTACATGAATTATTGTACTGCGAATCCGATAAGGGCTATACCACATTTTACTTGGCCAATGATAAAAAATATGTGGCATCCAAACCTCTTAAGGAATACGAGAAGACACTTGAAAGGAGCAATTTCACAAGGCCCCATCAATCTTACATGGTAAATTTAAAGTTCATAGATAAGTACGATAAGTCGGGTATTATCTATTTAAAGAATGGTCGTAAGGTTCCTGTTTCTTCCCGAAAAAAGGAAGCGTTCATAGCTACTTTTTTGAAGTACAATGGTCATTAGAAATTACTTCGGCACGCATTGATGTTACCAGAAATACCTAGTTGGTAAAAAACGCATATTCCCCCATACCGCACCGATAAAGATTCCCGGTTTACGAAAATAGATTGGCTATTTTATAAGAAATGCCATTGATCCATATTTACACTGACCAAATCATTTCTTATTTAAGTCCGCTCTGAAAATCAAGATTTTCCAGCAGTACTTGTATAAGGAGAGTAAAATCAAATTTTAATGGAAAGCATCAAAACCAAACTAGGTCAAGGAGGCCTGGTACTTGCCGCTATGGGCCTAGTTTCTGCCCTATTGTCAATTTTTAATTATAACATCAGATTACTTGCTTGGATAGATAGTTGGGGCAGTGCCATGGGATGGGTGCTCCGGGTAGTATTAATTCTGACAGGTGGCGTCCTGTTTCTTCTATTCGGAAGAACAGAGGAGGAATAATCAACTAAAACCATTATACAAATGAAAATACAACTGACAATTTTAATGATAGCAATAACGCTGGTTTCCTGCTCCGGAGACGTGGCTAAGCAGCCTGCTACCTCCGACGGCTTTGCAGGTATAGAGAAAGAACTGAAAAATGAATTTGGTGATGATGCCTATTATACTGAATTAACCATTATTTATAATGAATCCATTGGCAATAGCATTTCGGCTACGGTGACCGATGCTCCTGAATCCTTAAAAATGGGGCAGTGGACCTACTCTTTGGGTAACTGGAAACAAACGTCGGAACTATCCTTGGAACTGCCACAGGGCACCAAGGCTGCCGATTTCATGTTTCAATTGGATAAAAAGATAGGTCTTAGACGATTAGGAGAGCTCGTGGAAAAGTCAAGCAAGAAGTTAAACGAAACAAAAGACATTAACAACCCTAGACTTGAAATGGCGTTTATCAAATATCCCAAGAACGGTAATGCGAACGAGGCACAATATATTGTAAAACTGCAACCCGAACATGGGGGAACTTCTTTCACTTTTTCATACCAAATGGACGGATCGTTCCTTGAAATGGACTACTAAATACAAATGATCTTGCAATTATTTGCTGTACCTAATTAATATAAAAAAATAATTTCCCAAACATTTAAACCCAAAACAATGATTAAAAAGATTCAGAATTACACAACAGTATTGATTTTTTTAATGCTGGTTACCATTGGCTGTACCAATGATGACGACCAACCTAACAGCGTTAATCTTCAAAATTTGGAACTGACCTTGGACGAAAACCCGAGTAACGGTGAAACTATTGGGACCATACAAACTGAAGGAGGTTCTGCCATAAATTTCAGTATAGTGTCACAGTCTCCATCCGGAGCGTTGGACGTTAATGGTTCTACAGGTGAACTAACTATAGCCAATTCGGCATTATTCGATTTTGAGACCTATCCTACCATTACCGCAACCGTTACTGCAGAAAATGCCGAGAATTCAGCGAACATTACTATAAACTTGAATAATACAAATGAGGTTTCCGGTCAGAATTTAGAAGTGACCATAGATGAAAATCCGACTAATGGACAAGTGATCGGTAGTCTCCAGACCATAGGCAATGCTTCCGGTTTTGCTATAACTGATCAATCTCCCCAGGGCGCCATGGATATTGATGCAAATACGGGTGAACTTACCGTTGCAGACGCTTCTTTGTTCGACTACGAGACCAACCCGACCTTAACGGCAACTGTAACCATTGTAGATGCCGATGATCCGGTAACCGTAACGGTAAACCTTGAGAATGTAATTGAGGTAACGGCACAGGACCTTACGGCCTCTGTTGATGAAAATCCAACCGATGGTCAGGTTTTAGGTACCCTTCAGGCCAGTGGAACAGGAACCTTGAGCTTTTCAATTACTTCTCAAAACCCAATGGGTGCGATGGCTATAGATAACGCTACAGGAGAATTAACGGTCATTGACCCCAATCTGTTCGACTTTGAAACCAACCCTGTAATCACAGCGGACATTTCTGTTACCGATGGCGAGGAAACAGCTACCGCTACGGCTACCATTAATCTAAACGATGTTGATGAAGTATCTGCCCAAAATACCGATTTGTCCATAGACGAAAATCCATCTAATGGAGATGTTGTAGGAACCCTTCAGGCAAGCGGCTCAAATTTAACCTATGCCATTACGTTCCAAAACCCTGCCGGGGCATTTAACATTGACCAAAACACCGGGGAGTTATCAGTTGCCGATGAAACGCTTTTCGATTTTGAGACCAACCCCAATATGTTGGCCACCATTTCAGTAAGCAATGGTATCCAAACTGTTTCCGCCAATGCGTTCGTTGAACTTAATGATTTAAACGAGATTGGGGAATTCAAATATGGTGGTGTTATTTTTTGGATAGATCCTGCTAGTAATAATAGTAGTGGATTGGTGGTTGCCGTAAGCAACCAATTTTATTCAGGTACATGGGGTTGTACCGGTACTCTTACTGGAGCTACGGGTACGGCAATAGGCACAGGAGCAGCAAATACGGCAGCGATAGTTTCGTCAGGGTGTGCAACTTCTGGAAGTGTAGTTGAACTAATTTCCAATTTAGATTTAAATGGATATGATGATTGGTTTTTGCCCAGTGAAGATGAATTAACTGCGATGTATACAAATATTAGCATTGTTAATGCTACTACTACTGCAAATGGAGGGCAAGTGACAACCCAATTTCATTGGAGTTCTACAGAAATCAATACGACCGCTGCAACACTCGTGAATCTCACTACCGGTGCAATAGGAGGTAGCGGTAAAGATGGCAACATATACTTTGTAAAACCGGTAAGAGCTTGGACAGATTTATAAAAATTAGTGCCACAGATGGTTTTTGCCATCTGTGGTTTTTAAATTATTACCAAAAACATTGAAAACTATGGAAAATCTAATTCGGCTTAAACCTGAGTTTGCCAATTTGGATGCGCTTTATGAACTTTTAAAAAGTTCTGGCTACGAATGTTCAAAAGAATACGATGTCTGGGAACAACGTACGGACACCAGCGGGCAAATGGCACATTGTATTGTGCTTAAAAAAAATGGCATGCACGCAGTAAAACTATTTTTTGTGAATGAAAATACGGTGAAAATAAATCATATCATTCCCAATAAATTGATGAACGCCTATTTTGGGAATAGCGCAAAAGCTCATAAGAATATGCTAGAGCTTCTAGGGGGGTCAATCAAGCGTGCCTTGTTAAAAGGGGCTCAACAAAAAGCTTTCGAAGAATTGGAAAGAGCAGTGGCCAAAGCCTGCTGATCAATTATATTAGGCAACTATCTAATAGATATCTATGCTGCTTTACTAGATTAAAGGGTGTAAAAACATTTAGGCTCCCACTTTTTGTTATTTATTCTAGTACGATCGGGACAAGTAACAACCTGGCATCCCCATCCGCAATCTTATTTATGGTAATACCATATTTTTCCTAATGCAAAAACGGGCATATGAAGTATAATACATACACACAGGGTTGGATTTAATCCATCGTTTTAATAATGCAATCGATTTTAGGTCATGGTTGCCCGTTTAAGCAAAATGTATAAACTATTTAAACGGTATAAAGCGTTATAGAATAAGGAGTGGTATATATTGGGTTCTATTTTTGGTGTTGAATTGATGTCGATAATCCTTTGTATCACCTTTATAGTGATAAATAAATACATGGTTTTAAAGCTAATCAAGCATTTAACCAGTAAAACAAACCAATCTTGTGTTCATACTTATCCTTATTTTATTGATTATTGTGGCAGTTCTGCTGCTAGTTCTTGTTTTTAGGATGTTCAAATGGGCCTTAAAAAGTAAAAGAAGGATTTTGATAGCGTTGTTTGTGTTGGCTGTTGTCATTATTGGAATAGGCGTTGACCAGCTATTTTTTAAAAATATGCGGTTCATTCAGTCCCAAGTATATCCAAACCTGTATTTGGTAAAATACCCGGACAAGGATTATTCTAGGGTAGAACGGGCCATCCAGGAAAAAATAAAGGAGCATCTGAAAACCGAACATACTACGGGAAAACCACTTTCCTATTCAGGAGAAAAAGCCATTTATTTTTATGAATACGGGGGAATGTCCTTTGGTTTTTTGGGCGATGCAGGCACCGGTTATTTTATTGACCATGAAGAAGATCTGGGGGGCTTTGTTACCGAAGAATTGGGCATGTACCAAAAGTATCGATTGGCAGAATTTCACTATAACCCATGCCCCAATGATTCTACGGTGTACTGTGGTGAGATCAATTATTTCAATCAAGGGGAATTTAGTAAGGTCGATAGTCTAAAAAATTTGGCTTCGATACCTATTCATCCTAACCATAAAGCTTTAAAATGAAGTTGTTATTCATCTTTTTTGCAATCTTATTGCTGTCTTGCGGTCAGGGGAACAACCGTGTTGAAAAAGAGCAAAAAGCTAAAGATTCGGTGAATACCAACCTTGTGGAACCATCAGAAAACTTAAACGAGGACGAATGGGAAGCTCCGGCCGAGGTTCAAGAAAAAAATCCATTGGAAATCAGCATCCTAAATCTGTATAAATCCATGGAAGATAAGGATGAGCAAGAGTTTCTACGGCAGTTTCCTAAAGATTTTAAACAATTCCAAAGCTATTTTGGCTGGGATACGCCAAATGATGCTCCCCATGAGCTATACGAACACAGTGTACATTACATTGAATACTTGTTTTATTTGTTGCGTACCAACAAATACCCTAGCCATGAAAAAAACATCATCAGTATTTGTGGGAATGGCCAATGGGAACCCGATGCGGTCAACTACTTTCAACACCATGTCGTAACCCATATTAAGGAAAACGAGAAATATAATTTGATAAACGATCTTAGTGATGATAGGGCAAAATCGGTCCTGTTTTTTCTCTTCGATGGGCCACATCCAAAATTGGATGCCGAGTTTGTCTCGCATTTAAATGCTTCAAAAAAACAGATTTTAGAAGATTTATTTGAAACAGCGTTTTTTGATGACAATGAAAATCCGGACCCATTTCCAGATGATCAAACCAATAGAACCTACAACTTTTCGGATTATGTAGAAAATGAGCACTTTTTTATAAGGGATATCGACATCAACAACGATGGTGTCCTCGATAAAATAGTAAGTGCCGAACGGTATCAAGGTGACGAACTGTTGCTCTTTTTAAATGATGGGGAAGAATTTGAGTTCACCTTAAAAACCATCAATTTTTCGGAAGATGGAGGCAACCAAATTGTCGATGTGATCGCAGAACAGGGCGGTTTTTTCATTAAAACAGCATTTCCTGATAGGGGGCTAAACGAGGCATACCATCACATAATCTTTAAAGACAATAGTTGGATACTGACCAATTCGGTCTACAGAACCCAAAGTAGCAATCAAAAAGATGCTTTTATCCATGTATGCAATGTGACGCAAGGACTAAATATGGCTGACACCCATTTTTTTGAGAAACTAAAAGGGATGCCCGATGAAGTTGAAAAAGACACGGTTTGCACGAAAGAAATCTTATAGATGCGAATTTTAAAACACATATTGGTCTATCTATTTTGGACTCTGTTGTCATTGTTCATAGGCATTGGCTATATGCGTTTGCTTTTAGGAGTCAATACGGTAAGTGAAGAAGGGCTATGGTATCTACTTCATTTGTTTTTTGAGATTGGAATGATTCAGGTAGGACTATGGGTCGGGGCTGCTATAGCAATTTGTTTTGTGTTGTTGGATGTCTTTTACCTACGAAAGAAACTGAAAAACAATCCCAAAAAGATGGTTATCCGTTTGGTGGCACTGCTGACCATTACGGTACTCGTTGTCATAGTGCATTATTTACTCGAAAAAGTCATTGACGTAATATAGAATAAGAAATGAAATACCGAATCTTTATACTGTTCCTTTCGCTCGTTTCCTGTAATCAAGGTGTTAAAGAGAAAAAAATGCCTGAAACAAAATTGCAGGAAATAGAACTAATTCAGGAGAAAGTTGACACCATTCCAGCGGATAAAAACCCCACAAAATTCATTAGTGCATTACGGTCCAATGAACCTGTTTTGTTTAATGAAATATATACCGATACCCTAGAGTTTAACGATTATAACGATGATTATGATTATTGGTACCTAAATGGTCGTAAAAACGGCGAAGATGTGTCACTGATTTATAATTGGGACTGGCGAAATAATCAAGATTACAATTTCAGGCAAGGTGACCTGATTATGATTCAATGGAAAATGGATAGCATTGTTAATCCTGGGGACGAGGAAGTCGTTAACATGAAGGAGGTGGCGATTAATGCCAAAAAAATAGCATCGGGTAACAAGCCGATTACATTTTTATCTCGCAAAATTGCTTATGATGAAGGAATCAAAGAAGAAGTAAGTTCCATGGTGATCAACCAATCCTATTTGCATGATATCACGCTACCAGAAAAAGTGGCCTTGGCCTTTGTAGCTTATGATATTGGTAACGAATGTGAAGGTGGCTACGACTCGGATGGAAACAGACGTGTACTATGGTGCCGTATAGTATCAGCTTTGGATTTGGGACACCAATGTTCCGACAAGCAGCTCAACTTTTTACGAAAGTGGTTTGCCAAGGATACTGTCGCCCTAAAAAAGCTGGAGAGTTGTCCCACGATACCCAACACAGCCACCATTCAGACCACTTTTGATGAGATTCTGATACAGAAAAACGTGGCCGAGAAAACAATTACGGTGAGCTATAAGATTACGGGCATAAATATGCGCGAGTCAAAATCATGGCAATGGTCACAGACCGATGTTTTTGAATATGATTCCGAACACATTGTTTTGGTCGATTCCAAAAAATGGGATGTATCAGAAGAAGATGCTAACATAAATCCAGATGCTGTTGAAAATATTGATCCTCAAACCTTTGTTCTGGCCCTTAAAGACCACATACTGGACGAATGGAAGAAACAGGACAATTTTGATTCCCTTAAAATCACATTTACCAATAATGTTTTAAGCGTTGAGGGCAATGAAGGCTTTACTTTAAGTAATTATGATTTTAACGAGATGGTCATCAACGGCACCGATGACCCACAGATTTTATACCTGACCATTGGTAATGAAGGTGGCGGTGCCGGTGGCAATGTAATGCTGAAAGAAACCTATGCTTTAACAGTTCTGGATGCTGAAAATTTTGAGATAGCAAGCGTAAAATCCTCATTACTGGACTAAACAGTAAAGCTTTAAAAAGTAGTAAATGAAAATTCAATATCACATAGCCTTATTAGCACTTACCATCTCCTGTGGCCACGTCCCCAAAACGGAAAAAGAACCGGAAATCGACACCCAAGGCGCCGTTGAAATCATTGAAACGACTTTGGATACATCAGCTAAAAGCGTGCATTTAGATTTTACCGAAGTAATTGCCAATATGCAAACTAAAAAATCGCCACATATTGAAGACACAAATTTTGACAGTTTTATCGAAGAAGACGATTATGATAAGATAGATGTCAAAGCTTTGAAATTGGACCAGATCTATCCTGATTTCAATACTGAAGGGTACAACTACAGGGTCATTGCCAAGTACAAAGTTCCAGTATCCAACAACTTTCACACCTTGGTGACAACCGTTTTGAAAGGAGATCATGAAATGGAGACGATTATAATCAATTACGATACGGAGGGGAACATCATAGATCACAAACAAGTAGCTTTCGATGAAATAGCCGAAAGTATGTCCAGAACAGTCTCCCGCATAAGCGAAAACAAATTAGTGGTAAACAAAATCTTTTGGGGCAACATCCGGGAAGTGGAGAAAATTGAATACGAAATTAGGAGTGATGGGACCATTAAAAAAACAGATGACATAAGATTGAACGATTCCTTTAAAAATTTCACACTGATCAACAGTGTTTTAATGGACCTGAAATTGGATTGGGTGCAAACAAAGACCGATTTGATCACTACCCTGGAACACCCTGACAATCCCAACGAGAGCATTGTGGTCATCCCAGAAGTTGTGGATGAGGGCGAACAGTATTTTGACCTCAACAGCCACATTGTTATTGCGGACAACCGTTCTGGAAAAATAACGCACAACTACTTTGAAAGCTCCCAAACAAATAATTGGGTTTCCGATGCCATAGAACTAAATAAAATTCAAATAAACGCTACCCCATTCAAGATTGCAGAAAACAAAATGGCCTTCGGGTTAAACGTTTCGCATTTTGGACATTCAAGAGTTAATCCGTATACCAATAAAACACTGTCCCTTTTTGTGAAATCAGGGGATAGTTTATTAAAAGTGCTCGCCGATTATCCCGTTGAAAGTAATGGTGGCGAATGGAACGGCGATTGCGAGGGGGAATTTGTGGAGGAAAGGAAAACATTGGTGGAAAGTACAGAAAAGACCAACGGCTATTTCGATTTGCGCGTTACCAAAGAAATTACCTACTCAGAGAGTACAAAGGATAAAAACGGGGATTGCGTCTCTACCGATAGGAGTGAAATAAAAACGGCAATGCTGAAATTTAATGGTACAACCTATTCCGAAACAGAAATTGATGCAGCCTTATTTTCCGAATTCCATCCCCAAAAATTAGATGGCCTACAGCTAGGGAATTTTGATATAAACCATGCCTTTGAATTGGACAATTTTAAATATGTGTCTGGAAATTACCAACCTGAAGATGGGCAAATCGCATCACCGGATACCGAAACGGATTGGGGCGATAGGCTTTTGATGTTGGATGAATCAAACAAAATAGTATACCAATCAGAAGGTATAGGTGACGCCTATCTATTTGAACCCCATTTTTATAAAAGTGATGCATCAAACAAAATCATTATTATTTGCCAAATGGCATTCGAATATCCATTTGGGGGCGAGGCTTTTATTCTCGAAAAAGGAACCATAAAACATCTTGGCACTCTCGACATTGAAGGAGATGGTGAAAAATATCTGACCGAAATCATATCAATAATAGAATGGAACGACAGTATTGAATTCACCTTTAAATCGGACAAGCTGGTTTTGGGACCTGGCTCAGAAAACGTGACCATGGCCAACGACAACGTGAGATATGTGTACAGAAACAATGAATTGATTCTAAAGACTAAGGGCAGATGAATTCTATTAAAATATATTTTTTGCTAGTCTACTTTTTAATTCATGGGCTCTGCGCACAAAAGAATCCAACCCATCCGGAATTGGCAAGATCAGGAAAGGAAATGCAGGATTTGGTTCCTTATGGCTGGCGGGTTTTGTCGCAAGCTTCAGGGGACTTAAATGGGGATGGTCGTGAGGATTTGGTATTTGCCCTACAAAATACCCTAAAAGAAAACTATGAATACAATGATGGGCTTGGGGTTGATACGCTGGACCTTAATCCCAGAATGTTGGGCATCTACTTTGGCAAAAGGAATGGAAAACTCAAAAAGGCGCTGCAATCCAATACGTTTATCATAAATCGTAACGTACCAACCATGGACGAGCCTTTGGATGGTCTTCAAATCCTCTCCAATGGTAACCTTCAAATAGATTTTCGTTTTTGGTACAGTGCCGGAAGTTGGCACATGTCCAATGACACGTATAGGTTCAGGTTTCAAAACAAGTCTTTTGAATTGGTTGCTTATGAGAAAAGTGAACGTCATCGGGGCACTGGTGATGAAATTGACCACAGTATCGATTTTGAAAATGGAACCCTAAAAATCATAACCACAACCATTGGTGCCAACGAAGAGCGGGAATATAAGGAGGAGTCCATAAAGTTTGAGCTACGCCGATTAAAATCAATAAAAACATTAGGAAAGCCTTTTGAATGGGAATTTCAACAGCTTCGCATATAACTAGTTCTCGCTTACAGAGCAGCATAAAAATCATGATGTTCATTGTAATTCCTGTGCTTAGAGCACTTATTAAAATTGAGGGCAGCCGATATATTTGAATAGTCAATTCGAGCAGATATTTGTTAGTATAGAAATATACCTTGTACGAAAGATTTGACTTCATCGTGAATCAATCTCGCTAAGCTCAACAAACATTATGCGCATCAAAAAGAAGCCTTGCTGATGATTAAAGTTTTGCACTGTGCCTAGGTCAAGCTTTACCAACGAAGAAGCAAGGATTTTAATCAACTTACATATGTTATCGATTTGATATTGATGTGTAACAATCTTGATTTAATAATGGGGAACCTGCTTTTTTGAATAAAATTATCATTCTTAGAAATGAATTGTATTGGACGAGTTTTTTACATGTTTTAATACACAATATATAAAAGCGAGAAAAGTGAAATAAATACCCATAAAGCCATTGCCAGAACTATAGGCTTGGTTCCTGTGGCCTGTAACTCTCTCAATGAAATTGTTGAACCTACTATAAAAAGTGTGGTAACCAACAAACGTTTCGATAACAGTACTATAAAATCGGTGGCGGATACGGGCAAAATCTGGAGCGAATTGATAATAATGACCACAACGAACATAAGGATAAAGTAAGGAACTTTAATTTTCTCCCCTTTTGTTTTAAAAAGAAACATTGAAAAAAATGATAACGGAATAATCCATAGAGTTCTGGATAGCTTTACCGTTGTCGCGGTCCTTAGGGCCTCATCTCCAAAATTCAACGCCGCCCCGACCACAGAACTTGTGTCGTGGATGGCAACGGCACACCAAAGTCCAAATTGTTCTTGTGTAAGATGCAACCATTGGCCTACAGCTGGGAACACAAAAAGTGCAATTGAATTTAATGAAAAAATAACGATCAATGCAACACTGATAGTGTTGCTCTTGGCCCTGATTACAGGGGAAATCGCTGCTATGGCACTTCCGCCACAAATAGCAGTGCCAGATGTAATAAGATGACCCAACTTTAGATCTAACTTTAAAATTTTTGCAAGGGATAGTCCTAGTAGTAGAGTAAACAAAATAGAAAAGAAGGTGATTCCCAGTCCTGCTATACTGGTTTGAATAGTTTCTTGTATAAACATACCAAAGCCTAGGCCAACAATGGAGATTTTTAAAAAGTAATCAATTAATCTATGACTGTAACTTTTAAAAGGGTTGCCAAACAAAAAGGAATAACACAGGCCCAGCAGTAGTGCTATTGGACTGCTTAATTGCCCCAATAATCCAAGTGAAACAATAGATAGGTAGATTCCTCTTATAAAATATACTTTCATACCGGTACAATTTAGAGATACAAAAGTAGAGTGTATTTATAACTAATATGTATATTAAATAATTATGAAGTATAACTAATAGTTATAATTGTGTAGAATGGATTTTTGAATATGATCCATGGTGGTTGAAAGGTACCCGGTTCTTTTTGCTAAATAAAACCACCTTTCTATGCTGGTATTTTTAATATCTATGACCTTAAGCCTGTTCTGCGACAGATCTTGGATAATTGAATGTATTGAAACCAGGGCAAAATCTTGGGAGTTGTAGAGGTAATTCTTTATAGCTTCGGTGCTGTTCAATACAACAACTGTGTTTAGGCTTTCAATCTTTTCATTGGAAAGAAAGTTATCTATTATCTTTTTGGTCCCAGAGCCCTTCTCGCGTTCTATTATCGGGATATTTTTTAATTCTTCAAGACTGATACTACTTTTTTTAAACGAGTTGTTTGCTGCATTGGTGACCAGAACAATTTCATCTTTAATTAATTTTTTAAATTCTAGTTTGGGATTTGAAATGATACCTTCTGTGATTCCGAAATCGATTTGCTCATTCATGATCAGCTTTTCTATGTTTTCGGAATTATCGCTGGTAATGTTGAAAGTTGTTTCAGGGAATTGAACTCTGATCTTTGCGATTATTTTTGGAATTATATAATTGGAAAAGGTTGTACTCACCCCGAACGAGATCGATCTTGGAAAAGGCTCGTTTTTAGTAATGAATTGCTCTTCCATTTCTGAATAAATAGATAGTATTTTGTTCACATAAACCAGAAATGACCTTCCTTCCTTTGTTAATTCAATAGAACTTCTTTTACGGACAAAAAAGGTGGTTCTATATTCTTCTTCCAAGGATTTAATGGTTTTGGACACGGCCGGTTGCGAAATATGAAGGTGTTCGGCAGCCTTGGTAAAGTTTAACTGATTGGCTACAGTTTTAAATATGTGCAATTTGGTTCTCATTCGGCTTTTTCAAAGGTATCCAGAATCTTGTTATGCCTCCGGCTTGTTAAAAAGATCCCAGTCGACCGTCGATTATTAATAGATGTACAACCAGAAGAGAATGGGAAATTGGGGCAGAACTAACATTTTTGGGAAAATAAACATTAAAATCGAGAACAAGATAAAAACTTTACGAACCATTGGTGTATTGATCAATGTCCAAGGATTGAGATTTGTGTGGTGAAAAAATCAAAAGAAATGCTATGGTTTTGCCAATTACATAGGTTTAGGAGTAGCCAAACAACCATTCTGGTTGTAGTTAACGTTTGCCTAGCAGACTAAAGTTATGATGTTGTGTGGCGGTGAAGAAATCATTGAAAATATGGTTTAATGGGTGTCCAATACTGCATGCACGTATGCCCAATGTGGTGTAGGCCTTTATAAATTTATCACTAAGACGCTGGACCAGTTCGGTGGCTTCTTGGTGGAGGCCCAAGGCAAAGGGTTCCGGTATTTTGTCCGAGTTGGTTACCATCTTATGGACTTTCATAGCATACCTGTGGCATATGTTGTTACTTTTTAGGATTATCTGTTGGAACTCATCCAATAAAAGATTGGGGCCATTACTTTTAAGGGATTCGCTCAAAAAATGTTCTGCTATACCTATATAGTTGACCCAAAGGGTCAAATCTGCAAAAACCGTAAAGGGCGTCCTAAAAATGGAGTGAGGCAAGCGTAGTCGATCATATGTAAAGCTATATTTTTCATCAATCAATATGGAGTCAACGCTAAAGGAATGGGTAGCCGTGGCCCGAAGCCCGATGGTGTTCCAATCTTTGATAATTGCAACATCTTGCCTGTTCAACAAAAAGGATCGAATTATTGGCGCCCCTTCCTTACAAAGAACATCCTTGCCCTCTTTCTGAACTTTTGCGTTCAAAGTAAAATGAGTCAAATATGGTGCCCCCGTTGCATATTTCCATGTTCCGTTAAGTACGTAGTTATTGCCATTTATTTGAGCAGTTCCTGTAGCTCCGCCACTCCCACCAAAACAGATAGGCGTGGTCGATTTGTTGAAGATCGTTTCGGCCACATCGTGGTTCAGGTTTCCGATAAAAAAATTGGCTCCGCTGCAAAGGGTTACCGTCCAACCCAAACTACCATTGGCCCTAGCCAATGATTGGAGCATTTTTAACCCATTAGGCAAGGACATTTCCAGCCCGCCAAATGATTTGGGCACCCAAATGTTCCATAGGTTGTTCTTGCCTATCCACTCCAGAACGTGTGGGGAGAGTTCATCTCCGAAACAATGCATTTCTTCAAGCTCTTGCAAATCTGTTACTTTCATCTTTCTCTAAAATTCGTTTCCATTTAAGGTACCCCGATATGGCCACTGCGAACAAAAATGCAGTAAGTCCGGCATAGATATACAATTCCTTATAGATCAATAGGGGTATGGATATAATATTGCTAATGTTGAGATATATCCAATTTTCTATTTTTCGTTTGGCCATCAACCACATCCCCGACCAGGCAAAAGCGACAACAATGGCATCCCAAAAAGGTACATCCGAATCGGTATGCTGGCTCAACCAGTAGGCCATTATCGCAAAACACCCCATGGCAATGCCTATTGCAATGCTATGTTCTTTGCGATTGGAACTGGAAATAGGGGTTTCCATTGCCTTTTTGCCCAGTTTCCAATAAAACCACCCATAAATGCTCATGATCAAATAATAGAGGTTCAAAAGTATGTCTGCATATAATCTGGATTGGTACAGGACCCAGATACTGATAAGAATGGCAACAATGCCAAAAAGATAATTGTGAACATTGTTTTGCCGGGCCAAAAGCACTTGTACCACGCCAAAACCGGTGCCCAGCCATTGCAATAACACTATTTCGGAGAAAAGTTCCATTTTTTTGGGTTTACTTTTAAAATGAGGTGCCCAAAAAACGGAATACAAGTCAAAACTGACCTTGCCGTACTCCCTACGCCAGCATTACCTGGATCAGGTGCGAAGCATTTGCTTCCGGGTATAATCTCAGCCCAAAGTGGGCACCCCATGATACTGCGAAGATATCATTATTTATGGTCCAATTAAAAATCAATTTCGGGCAAATGCAGGAAAAGCTATCGTTGTTGTTGGATTTGGACGTTCACCATCAGCCTATTTCACAGAGACTAGGAAAATTATACTTTAACTTAGGTGTACCATTCGTAATTATGATTAGGCCATTAAACTATATATGGCAAGCTTGATAAGCAAATCCAATCTGTATAGTTGTTTTTATTTTTTGAGCAGGCTTACGTTAAATTAAAGTATGTAGTGTAGTTTAACGTAATCCTTCATGAAATTTGATGAAAAAATAAATATATTTAATGTTTTTTTGGAAAAAGCTGAATGTTTTCTTGTTTTTTGTCCTTGAAAAGAAAACTGGATTCACGAAAGAATTTTAAATGCGCCAGATTTGGATTCAAAAGCTTCACATGATAACGACAGATTATTGGTTGAATTACTAATAAGAGGAAACGAGAAAGCCTTCCATGCTCTGTATCAAAAATACCATAGGGGACTGCACGCGTTTGCATTAGGATTGGTCAAATCCAAAGAAATGGCCGATGAAATTTTACAAGAAGTTTTTATGTCTGTTTGGGTCAATTGCGAAATCTTGAATCCAGATCGTTCTTTTAAGTCTTACATATTTACAATTGCAAAGAACAAATCGTTGAATTTTTTACAGAAAGCAGCCACTTCGAATAAATTACGGGACGAGATTTTTTATAAGAGCCAGCTTGCACGGAACGATGTCGAGGATTATTTGATCAATGCTGAATATGCGGAATTGCGAGAAAAGGCCATTGGCAATTTGCCCGCTAAGCGACAACTTATTTTCAAGATGTCCAGGGAAAAAGGTATGAGTTACGATGATATAAGCAGGGAACTTGGGATTTCTATTAGTACCGTTAAAAACCAAATGAGCAAGGCATTGTCGGATATTAAAGAGTACCTTAACACACATCCGGATATCTCCCTATGTGTTCTCATCGCAATAAATTTATCTTTAGATTGAATGTCTTTTGGTGATTTTAGACGGTTTGTTCATATAGCTTCAGCATCCTATTCAATTAAATTTCAACTTTTTTTAATTTATTAATACTCAGAAAATCAAACTATTAATTTTGATTTTAAATTAATATTAAAAAAACTTTAAGTTAAGAGTAGTACAAAAGTGAAGCTCAACTGTATTATTAAGAACAACGTCGATAAAACCAATATTTGATGAATTCCCAAAAACGATTTGAACAACTGATCAATAAGTTTGTGCAAAATCGATGCAGTAAAACGGAGTCTGAAGAGCTGATTCGTTTTTTACAACAAAAGGATGCCGATTTGCAATTGCCATCCGAAGATACTGTGCTGTCGTTGTTGGATTCATCGAACACCATAGATGAGGCCAAGTCCAACGAAATTTATCAAAGGATTTTAGAAGTTAAAACTGGACAAAGCAAAAGGCGATCCATTCCCAAGTATTGGACAAGTGTTGCGGCTTCGATCTTTGTTCTTATTTCGTTGGGAATTTACTTTATGGCCACAACATCCGAACCTCAAATACATACTTTGGAAAAGTTGGTCAATCAAGAACACATTATATTGGAGATGGAGGACGGGACCATAAATGTTCTAGATTCCCTAGACCATGGACAGGTTGTAGGTGTTCGAGGTCAATCCTTGGGCAATGTACAGAACAATAGGTTGACTTATGATAATGATTTAAGATCAGAGATACCGGTCTACAATACGTTAAAGGTTCCATACGGCCGAAAATTTGAACTGTCCTTAACGGACGGAACCGTGGTTCATGTAAATGCGGGGAGTTCGCTTAAATACCCAGTAAAATTTATAGATGGTCTGGATAGGGATGTTTATTTGGAGGGTGAAGCCTATTTCGAGGTGGCCCATCGTTCCGATCAACCTTTTAAAGTACATATGGGAGGTGTAGGGGTCGAAGTGCTTGGAACACAATTTAATGCAACTGCGTTTCCTGAAAATACCCAGACCGATGTGGTCTTGGTCGAAGGGTCGGTTAAACTTTCTGCACAGGATTCTTTTTCCAATGGTAAGGGAGCTGAGCTTTTGCTCCAACCGGGACAAATGGGTACATATACCAAAAATACCGAGCAGATAACCAGTCAAACCGTTATTACCGACGTTTACACGCGTTGGGTGGATGGCGAATTGATTTTTAGGAACCTGACTTTCGGTGAGATGTTAAAGAAATTGGAGAGGCACTTCAATATCCCTATTATTTCCAATGAAGACTTTGTAAATAGGGAGGAAACTTTTAGTGCCAATTTTGGAAAAGAGTCCATAGACAATGTTTTTGCCTACTTAAAAGAAATATACGATTTAGAATATACCATTCAAGACAACAAAGTAATAATCAACTAAAACCAAGATTGCCTATGATGATCGAATAGAATCTAACAAAAAATCGGAAGATGGTGACACATCTCCCGATTGTATCTGTAATTAAGTGATTTAACCAACCACTACTAACTTCAAAATTATGAAAAAACTCCTTAGGAACAAAGGGCTTAGCTTGACCTATGTTCTAAATCAAAGTATTAAAAACAAGCTATCACTACTCATATTGTTCATCACATTCAGCTCTTTTCAGGCCAAAGTAAGCCCTCAACAGCTGATTACCTTAGATCTGGAGAATGTTTCTGTAAGCTTTCTGATCGATAAAATTGAAAGCTCCACACGATATAGGTTTGCCTACAAGACCACAGATGTTGACTTAAATCGAACATTGTCCATTAAGGCTACCAACCAAGAAATGTCAAAGGTGCTACAGCAGGTTTTTGACGGTACTACTACAGGGTTTAAAGTAATCGGGGATCAAGTTCTGTTAAGTAGCAAAGGTGCTTTGAAAACTAAATTTGACCTAAATGAAGACCAGTCCGTAGTGACCGGTATGGTGATTGATGAATTTGGAAACCCTTTTATAGGTGTATATGTTGTGATCAAGGGTACCAACAGTGGGGTGATGACGGATTTTGATGGTCGTTACACTATTTCTGTAAACCCGTCGGACACACTACTTTTCAGCCATGTTGGATATAAAACCGTGGCAATAGAAGTGGGTATACAATCTACTATCGATGTCCAAATGGAAGAGAGTCTTGCCGAACTGTCGGAGGTGGTCGTAACCGGATTTTTCGAAAGAAAGGAAGAAAGTTATACAGGCGCCACTGTAACCGTTACCAGTGAAGATCTTAGGAAAGTGGGAAGCCAAAATGTTTTTCAGGCCATACAGAATATTGATCCATCTATTAGTTTGATGGATAATTTTGATTTGGGATCCAACCCAAACAACTTACCGGATTTACAGATCAGGGGAACTTCTACATTTCCGGGAAGTACCGCAGATGATAATTTAAAGGGAAATTATTTGAGAAATCCGAACCAACCCCTTTTTATCCTGAATGGATTTGAAGCTTCTGCAGAAAGGGTGTTCGATTTGGATTTTAATAGAGTGGAGCGTATCACCATACTTAAAGATGCCGCCTCTAAGGCACTTTATGGATCTAGGGCCGCCAACGGTGTTGTGGTAATCGAGACCAAACAATTATCTGGTGAAGATGCATTGGTAACATATACCGCCAATTTGGATGTGGAACTTCCGGATTTGACCAGTTATAATTTAACCAACTCCTTTCAAAAACTGGAGGCCGAACTTATAGACGGTCTTTACACACCTTCCTTGGCGAACCCAGATCGTTTGGTAGAGCTACAGCAATTGTACCAATCTAGGTTAAAATTGGCCAACGAAGGACTTAATACAGACTGGATGGCAAAACCATTACAGAATGGTATTGGGCACAGACATTCCTTGGGCGTTGAGTTGGGCAACAAGGATTTACGCCTGCAGGCCAACTTGAACTATAGAAAAAGTGTCGGTGTAATGAAAGGTTCGTCCAGAGAGAATATTGGCGGAAATCTTACCGCATTTTATAGGGTGAAGAACCTCAATTTTAAAAACAGTACAACTATAAACAATAACGTGGGCGAGGAATCACCTTATGGTACTTTTAACGAGTATGCGATTATGAACCCTTATTGGAGGGCCAAAAATCCAGATGGTAGTATTCCCTACTACGCAGAGATTGGGCCAAACGGAGAAAGGTATACCAATCCACTCTACAATTCTTTGCTCGATTCTAAAAATACATCTACCTATTTAAACTTTGTCAATAATTTTTATTTGGAGTGGAACATCTTACCTGCTTTAAAAACTATAGCGCGTGTAGGTATAGATCTAAAAAAGAGCAAGGCAGATGAGTTTTATCCATCGGAGCACACAAGGTTTGAAAACTACGCTTTGATAGACAAGAACAGAAAAGGATCCTACCAGGTTAATAACGGACAAAGCAGTTATCTGTACGGGGATCTTAACCTGCAATATTCTAAAAGCTTTAGAAAACATTTGTTGTTCGGAAATGCTGGTTTTAATGTAAGCGAAAGGGAATTTGAAGAGGTAATTCATCTGGCCGAAGGTTTCCCAAGTAGTAGAATGGACGACATTGTTTTTGCCCGATCATACGCTCTTGATTCAAGGCCGACCGGAATAAGTGGTGTATCCAGGGATGTTGGTTTCTTGTTTGTAGGATCATATATTTATGACAATAGGTTCCTATCCGATTTTACATTCAGGACCAGCGCGTCTTCCCAATTCGGCGACGATAAAAGATGGTCAAATTTCTGGAGTGTTGGATTGGGGTGGAACCTGCACAACGAAAAGTTTTTTGCCAAAGCACCATTCGAACAATTTAGGATCAGGGCTTCCGTGGGATCAACAGGGAACCAGAACTTTAATAGTAATGAATCTGTAGTGACATACGGATACTATCTTGATTCAAGATACCAAGACAATGTTGGATCCTATGCACTCAACATGGGCAACCCGGGACTTCAGTGGGAAACCAAGTTCGATTTTAATAACGGTTTCGACATAAAGATTGGCGGACTGACCCTCCGATACGACTACTACGAGAGCTATACCGAAAACCTGATCACGGACATAACATTACCGTATTATAGCGGTTTCAGTAGCGTTAAAGATAACTTGGGCAAGGTTAAGAACAGCGGTATCGAAGCGAACATCTCTTACCTATTGTGGTCCAGGGGCAGAAACTATTTTTCCATTAACGGAGGAATCACAACCAATGTGAATAAGATCATAGAACTTTCCGATGCCCTACAAAGCTTTAACGATGCTCAGGATAAGATAGCTGCGGACAGAGGTAACAATAGACCTGTGAACAGGTATGAAAGCGGAATGTCCATGAATGCTATTTGGGCGGTACCCTCATTGGGAATCGATCCTTCCACTGGGCAGGAAATCTATGTAAAACAAGACGGGAGCACTACTTACGAATGGGACGCCGACGATTTGGTGGTTGTTGGCAATAGCAATCCAAAATACAGAGGGATTTTTGGTTTCTCTGGCGAATACGAAGGTTTCGGAATAAGTGTTACGGCCAGGTATTTAGGTGGCGGTCAACTTTATAACCAAACATTGGTGGACAAAGTGGAAAATGTGGACATGAACTATAATGTGGATGGACGAGTGCTTACCGGAAGATGGCGCTACCCGGGTCAGCACGCACTTTACAAAAGGTTGGGAACTTATAGTGTAGATCCAGACGGGGACAATGTATTTGTTAGTCTTCAGGAAAAAACAAGGCCGACCTCACGTTTTGTGCAAGATAGGAACGAATTGGATATCGCAGCCATTAATGTGTATTACGAGTTTAAGCCACGTTTAACCAAAGCCATGGGATTGGATAGGTTACGTTTAAGTTTTAACATGAACGATGTAGCCAAGTTCTCATCAATAGAAATAGAGAGGGGAACACAATACCCGTTCTCCCGATCTATGACATTCTCTTTAATGGCCAACCTATAATATTATAATTATGAAAGCATTTATTCAAAAAATACTAATGACCTTGCTGGTAGGTATGCTTGTTATTGCCTGTAGCGATGACTGGTTGGACGAAACCTCCAATGCAAAGATTACGGCAGATCAGCAATTTAGTGACGAGGACGGTTTTAAAGATGCATTAATGGGCGTCTATTTAGGAATGACATCTCCCAAGCTTTACGCTAAGGATATGACCTGGAACCTGGTGGATTTATTGGCACAACAATACGCCACATTGCCATCTTTGGCTTTATATGACGAGGTTCAACAGTTTAACTATAGAGGGCCACAGGCAACTGATCAAGTCGATGCACTTTGGATCAGATCCTATAATATTTTGGCCAATATTAACTTGGCTTTGGAGTATATCGACGATAACCAAGAGGTACTGAACCCTATTAACTATGCAATAATCAAAGGAGAATTGCTTGGACTTAGAGTGTTTGTCCACCTAGATCTTATGCGTTTGTATGGATATGGAAACTTGGAAGAACGTCAAAACCTAATGGGAGAATATACCATACCCTATGTGGTAAATTTTGATAAGGATTTGGTAGCACCGATGACCTATGCCCAAACTTTCGACCGTATGCAGGAAGATATAGATATGGCCTTGGAACTACTAAAGGAAGATCCTATTTATCAAGACGAAAATCGTCCGGCCGATTATTATTTGGAAGTTAATAGAACCGGGTTTTACGAAAATCGCGAGCAGCGCATGAATTATTATGCGGTAAAAGCATTGGAAGCAAGAAAACTACTCTGGGAGGGCAATACCAGTGATGCTGCAGTGGCGGCGGAAGTAGTGATCGCCAATTCGGGGGCAACGCTTATACAATCGGACTCTTATCCTATTGCGGGCGATCCAATTCTTTATCAGGAAGTACTGTTCTGTTTGGACATCAATGGCTTTGCCGATATTGTAAACCCTATTTTAACTGCAAGTGATGATGGGACCAATTACGACGCAATTTACCTTACCACGCAAATGGCGGATAGCATTTTTGAGACCGATCAGGTAAATATAGGTCTTGCCGATGTCCGATTCAATACATTGCTTAAATCGGAAACAAGGGGTCTGGTCAGCACAAAGTTGATTCAGTCTGGCACTAATAACCCAAACCAGATGCCTTTGATCAAGTTGCCCGAGATGTACTATATCGCGGCAGAACATTACTGGGCATCAGAGAATTTGGAACAAGCCATAACCTATTTGAATACCGTTAGGAGCAGTAGAGGGATTTTAGATCCCATACCATTGGATTCCGACTCCGAAACCGTGTGGGAAGAAATCAGAAAAGAGTATCGTAAAGAATTTATAAGCGAGGGACAACTCTTTTATTTCTACAAACGTACAGGAGAGACCGAGATTCCTTTTCTGTCCGAGACGGTAGAGCTAAATGATGAAATTTATGTGCTTCCCTATCCGGATAGCGAAGCGCAGTTCGTTGGACAAAACTAAACTTTGAAATCATTTTAAAAATGAAAAAATACATATTAAATATAATGATCCTGCTGGGAGCAGTGCTCATTATCAGTTCTTGTGACAAAGACGAAATAGGAGAGTTTGAGAATGATCTGAGTGGAATCAACTTCCTTCAAGAAGTTTCTAGCTATTCCTTTTTGGAAAATCCTTCCAACGAGTTTATTACCGAAATTCCAACCCGTATCATAGGTGATACATTGAGCAACGAACGCTTTTTTAGGGTAAAGGTTGTTCAGGATTCGCTGACTACGGCCAGCTCTAACCTATTCGAGATTCAGCAAGGTGTTGTGGATCCCGGTGAATTTGAGGGCCGTTTGTATTTAAAAGTATTCAATGCCAAACAACTGGATACAACGGAAGTCTCGGTCCATTTACAGATAACGGATTCCGAAGACTTTACAAAAGGAAATGTAGAAAGCGTAGATCATGTCTTTACCTGGACCAATAAAGTAATAGTTCCGGATTGGAGATATTACCGATTCTTCTTTTGTAGATACCCGAGTACAGCGGCCTATCGAGCCTTTGTGGCATCCACGGGCATGACCAGCTTTACAATTGATGATTATAGGGCTCTTGGACCAACAGGGGCCAAGGTAAAAGGCGTTCAATTTGGAGATTATATACGAAAGTACAATGAGGAAAATCCAGACGCTCCATTGTTGCACGATGATGGACCTAATGTTGGACAACCCATAGTTCCGATAAATTGATCGCTCACGGAACTTTTTCATTGAAAAGTGCAGAGAATAACCTTAAAAATTTAAAAATGAAAAAACTATTATATATAACCCTAATTGCTTTTGGAATAGGGCTATTTGCATCCTCCTGCTACGATGACGACAGTACATTGGATGTAAATGCAATTCCGGATATTACTCTGGATACCACCGGAGTGGCAACACTTACCGTATATCAATTTGAGAACTTGAAAGTTATTCCCGAATTGGATCATCAAGGGCTTTCGGAGAGTGAACTCGAATACGAATGGAAAATCAATTTGGAGCCGAATGACACTATATACGAAGTGGTCGGTAACGAAAGAGATCTTGATTTTTTAGTTGAATTTAAACCCAACCTTTCAGGAAACTTCCATCAACTCGTGTACACAGTTACGAATACCCGTACAAATTTGGACCACATTTTTGCATGGCCGGTAAAGGTGTTGAACAATATTGGTGAAGGTTTGGTGGTGGCCCATACAGAAGATGGTGCAACTACGGACATTAGTCATATCATGTCGCCATCCGTTACGCCAGATTACGAAGATGTAAGTGTTAAGCACAATGTTTATTCTGCGATCAACGGGAGTACAATTCCGGGTATCACAAAACAAATGCGCTATACCAAATTAGGGCGGGACGATGTTATGTTCGGTATTACCGAAACAAGTATTTATACCATTAATACATTGGATTACACTTTTGGAGGTAGTAATGGTGACCTGTTTTATGCAGAAAGAAGCAATTACGAGCCACAGGCTCTGGGGGGAGTCAACCAAGGTGATCTCTACTTGGCCAATGGAACAATAACATCTACTTATTTGGGGGCTTCAACAAAAATAGGACTACCTTTTGACTCTGATTTTACCGCTCCCGATATTATTGCGGCCAATGGAGTGAGCAACCCAATAGTGGTAATTAGTTTTTACGATGAGGTAAACGGTCAGTTTGTATATCAGCCATCCGTTACGCCTTTTGGCGACAACACTATGTATGCTACCCCAAATAGTCCATCCGGGGCATTTGACCCCACTACTCAACCTGGTTATGTAAATTTAGCAGCGGGAGTGAGTACCACTGGAGAGTTTATGCATCTATTAAAGAACAATGGAACAGGGGAAGTTGCACTGTTCACGTTTGATGAAGGTGTGAGCGGGTTTCCAACACCAGAAGCCCCCAAGCCAATTGCTAAATTCGATTTGACCGGTGCACCCGGAATAGACGAGGCGGAAAACTTTGCTTTCTTGGATGATCAAAAAGTAATGTATTATGCTACGTCAACAAAGGTATATGCTGTACTTTATGGAACAGCTACCCCTACCATCGAGGAGAGATACACGGTTCCATCCGGAGAAACTATAACCACTCTTCAAGTGTATAGGCAAGCAGACTACCCGGTAAGGTTTTCAGGAGAATATATGCCACTGAACAACAAGGCATTGATCATGTCCACATTTGACGATACAACTGGGCGTGTGTACCTGCTTCCTTATATAAACACGGGAATAGGAAATATAGATACGCCAAATATTGAAATATTCAGCGGTTTTGGTAAAATTACGGCGATAGCCACCCAATTATAAGAAAGCTGGAATATCCCCTGCCCATTTTTTGAATTAGTTATCCCTCAGGGCAGGGGATTGCTTTTAAATTACCCTTTAAAGTTCTCAACAAAGTTTTACTGTTAATGAAGAAAATAATCAAAATAGCTAAGCTAGAGCTTGGCCTACTCTTTTATTCCCCTATTGCGTGGCTTACCCTGATCATTTTTATGGTACAATGTGGCCTTACATTTACCAATTTGATAGATGCCAAGGAAACCTCTCAGCAATTGGGAACAAACCTTAAAGACCTAACTGTGGGCGTATTTGGCGGACATAATGGTTTTTTCTCGGCAATACAGAACAAATTGTACTTATACATACCATTGTTAACAATGGGGCTGTTGAGCCGTGAGTTGAGCTCGGGCTCCATTAAACTATTATTTTCTTCCCCGGTTACAAGTAAGCAAATCGTTTTGGGCAAATTTCTTTCCATGATGTGCTATGGTCTTTTACTGGTGGCCGTATTGTTGCTTATGGTTCTGGTAGCTTCCTTTAGTATAGAAGAACTGGATTTTAAATTTCTTGCCGGAGGTATTCTAGGACTTTACATTCTTATATGTGCCTATGCATCCATAGGGCTTTTTATGAGCAGTGTTACCCCTTATCAAGTTGTAGCTGCAATCGGAACACTCGCAATTTTGGCTGTATTGAATTTTGTTGGTACAATAGGCCAGAGCATAGATGTGGTCAGGGACATTACCTATTGGTTGTCCATATCGGGACGTGCGGATAACTTTATAAATGGTCTTATAAGCAGTAAGGATTTTATATACTTTCTATTGGTGATTTTCTTGTTTTTGACCCTTACCGTTATGAGATTGAACAAAGGACGAAAAACCACTAGTTCTACAACGGTGACACTAAAGTATATTGGATTGGTCATAGGGGTGGTTGCCCTAGGGTATGTTAGTTCGCTTCCTTCCGTAGATGCCTATTACGATACCACTCGCTTCAAAAAAATGACTCTAACGGATAAGAGTAAAGAGATAATTGGTCAATTGGATGGAGACCTCAAAATAACCACTTACGTCAACATAATTAACAGTTTTGCCCATTTGGGCTCACCAAAATTCAGGATTTTCGATAAAAGTAAGTTTGATCAATATACACGCTTCCTTCCAAATTTAAGTATGGATTATGTAATGTATTATGATTCTACCTTTACAAAACGGGACTTTCAGTATAAATCACTCGAAGAAATGGCAAGTAGGTCGGCCACTGCTTACGGTATTGATTTCGAAAAGGTTCTAAGACCGGAAGAAATTAGAGAGAAAATAGACTTGTCATCAGAGCGGAACACCTTTGTGCGAAAGGTAAATTATAAAGATCGTTCAACCAGTCTTAGAATGTTCTTTGATATGATAACCTACCCAGGTGAAGCAGAGATATCGGCGGCCATTAAAAGGCTTTTGGTCTCACCTCCGGTCATTGGTGTTCTAACCGGAAACGGGGAACGCAGTATGATCAAGTCCGGGGACAACGACTATGAGGATTTGACCAATAATAAAACCTTCAGAAATTCATTGATCAATCAGGGATTTGATGTTGTCGAAATTGAGAATGCCCCGGATATCACAATACCGGATACTCTTGCAGCTTTGGTCATTGCCGACCCTATAGAGCCTTACTCGATTGAACAACAAACAAAACTTCAAGATTATATCAAAAATGGAGGCAACTTATTGATTGCCGGAGAACCAAAAAAAGCCCACCTACTACAGCCCATTTTGGATGTGTTGGGCGTTGAGTTCGAAACAGCGCGATTGGCACAGCAATCTGAAGACCTGGAAATGCACGTGCTTAAATCAACGTTGAGTACAGAAGCGGAACAAATAGGAATTCGATTAACAAGGGACACAATAATAGCCCATTCGGGAGCAATGGGAATACACACTAAGGAGAAGTCGGATTTCAACACCTTTCCATTGACCATTGCCAAGGCCCAAAAAATAATATCAGGGGATAACCAAACCTTAAAATTGAGCAATGCAATAACATTTAAGTTAGATCTAGATGTGGCAAACGACGTTGAAAATTTAGGTGATACTTCTCGTACAAAAGCCAAAATCATAAAATCAATCGGCATTAGTTTACCAGACCATACTTTCGACCTGTCCGATGGGCAAGAGGAGGAAGTTACGGTATCAATGGCACTTAGTCGTGAGATTAAAGGAAAAGAGCAAAAAATCATCGTATCTGGCGATGCTGATTTTTTGAGCAATGCAGAATTTAGCCGATTTAATTTACGGACTGGCAACTTTAGTTTGGGCACACAAATTTTTAAATGGTTTGCCAATGGTGAATTTCCTGTGGATATAACACGCCCGGAAGCCATCGACAACACAATTACAGTAGACCAAAAAGACCTTTCTTGGATCAAGATAATCCTTATGGGGGTTTTACCATTATTGGTTGCCGTATCCGGAGCCACTATTTTGATGAAAAGGAAAAGAAAATAACAACGATAATAAAAGATTAAATGAAAATAAGTATAGCCAAGGTTAAAAATTTATCGCACCGTTACAGCAGGGATTGGGCGATAAGAGATATTAATTTTGAGGTTTTCAACAAAGGTATCATGGGATTGTTGGGGTCCAATGGAGCAGGTAAATCGACCACAATGAACATATTGTGCGGCGTAATCAATCAAACAGAGGGCGAAGTTTATATAGATGGTATCAATATGAGGGAGCAGCCGGTAGAAGCCAAAAAATTGATAGGGTTTTTACCTCAAAAAGCGCCACTTCATACGGAATTGACCGTTGATGAGTATTTGATCCATTGTGCACATTTACGATCTATACCTTCAAAGCAGATTCCAGAAGCATTGGAAATCGCTAAAGCAAAGTGCGGCATATCACATTTTAGCAAGCGGGTGTTAAAAAACCTTTCTGGGGGATACCAGCAAAGAGTAGGATTGGCGCAGGCAATTATACACAACCCTAAATTGGTGGTCTTGGACGAACCCACCAATGGATTAGACCCAAATCAGATTTTGGAAGTGCGAAAGCTGATCAAAGAAATTGCCGAAGACCGTGCAGTAATACTATCAACGCATATCCTGTCCGAGGTTCAGGCCACATGCGACAATATCGTGATGGTGGAGAATGGTCGTATAGTATTTGCGGATACGCTTTATGCCTTTAATAATTATATAGAGCCCAATACCTTGATCATGGAACTGAAAGAACTTCCTGCAGAACAAGACCTATTAAAGGTCGAAGGTGTGGCCGGTGTTTCTTTTATCGATGGTTCCAGGGTAAGGATTACTTTCCAGGGCAAAGGCAATATTACAGAAAGATTGATCAAACATAGTGTGGAAATGGGCTGGTCCTTAACCGAAATCTATTTCGAGAAAACATCCTTGGATGGTGTGTTTGCACAGCTTTCCGGTAAGGCTCCAAAAAATTAAAAAGGCGATACTTCAATTATTTGAACCCCCATAGATGAAAAAAATATTTAGAATTGCTCGATTAGAGCTAAGTATAATGTTCTATTCGCCCGTTGCGTGGCTTGTTTTGGTAATTTTTATTGCACAAACCGGAATAATATTTGCAGACTTATTATATTCTCAGGAAACCAACCAGCAGTTGGGCAGGCCTTTAAGTGTACTTTCCAAAGTATTGTTTGCCGGGGAGCACGGAATTTTGGCCAAAATACAGGAAAACCTATATCTGTACATTCCTTTGCTCACAATGGGCCTGTTTAGCAGGGAAACCAGCAGTGGATCAATTAAATTATTGCAATCCTCGCCAGTTACCGTTCCCCAAATGGTATTGGGCAAGTTTTTATCCATTGCAATTTATGGCTTACTGTTATCATTGGTACTGTTAAGCTTTGTTTTGGTGGGGAACCATGCTATCGAGAACTTGGATATACCCTTTGTTTTGGGTGGTATACTGGGAATATATCTGTTGATCTGTACGTATGCGTCCATTGGATTGTTTATGTCCAGCTTAACCTCATATCAGGTAGTGTCGGCAATAAGCACACTGGCTGTTCTGGCCTTTTTGAGCTTTATCGGTAACATTGGGCAAAGCCATGATTTTGTTCGCGATATTACCTATTGGCTATCCATATCGGGACGTACGGATAATTTGGTGAACGGATTGATCAGTAGCAAAGATATTGTCTATTTCTTAATGGTAATGGGCATGTTTTTGATTTTGACCGTATTAAAACTACAGGACGAAAGAAAATCCAAAAAAAGATCATTGCGTATCGCCAGGTATGTGTTGGCCATTTTAATTCCGGTGACGATAGGATATGTATCTTCATTGCCATCCATAAATGGATACTATGACACTACAAGGTTCAAGGATAGAACCTTAACAGAGTATTCCCAAAAGATTATTGATCGGTTGAAAGCTCCACTGAAGATTACAAGCTATGTGAACATTGTGCACTACAGCGCATCCAAAGGGGCTCCAAAAAATAGGATCAAAGATTTGAACCATTTCGAGAAGTATAGAAGGTTCAAACCAGATTTGGAGATGGAATACATTACATATTACGATACTTTGGTAAGGTATAACGACACCACTACCACACTTTTGGAAAAAGCCAAGAAAGCCGCATCTGCTCATAAATTCGATTTTGACGATTTGTTGACCCCGGAGGAGATCAAGCAAAAAATCGATTTAATTCCAGAAAACAATCGTTTGGTCAGGTTTATTCAATATAAGGACAAAACAACACCTTTACGAATGTTCGATGACATTTGGGCATACCCCAATGAGTCAGAAATTACCGCTGCATTGAAGAGAATTATAGATAAACCATCCTATATCGGCTTTGTTCAGGGTCGTAATGAACGCAGTATTCATAAAATGGAAGATGGGGGGTACGAAATAATCATCAATGGCACCAATACTAGAGGATCCTTAATAAATCAAGGATTTCAACCAATAGATATTTTATTGGAGGAGAATAAAAAAATACCGGATAGTTTGGATGCCCTAGTTCTGGCAGACCCAAAACAAGCCTACACCGTTGATGAAGAAAAAATCTTATTGGATTATGTGGACCAAGGCGGTAACCTCTTGATCGCGGCCGAACCGGGAACAAATGGTAATTTAGACGGGATATTGTCCAAATTGGGCATTTCGTTCCAACATGGGACACTGCTCCAAGAAAGTGAAGATTACTCTTTGGATCTTATCCAAGGGGTGTTTACGCCAGAAGCACAAAACCATGGTTTTAAGTTTTATAGCGAAGCAATTGTATCCTTTCCAACAGCTATGGGGATCCAAATAGCGGACAGCTCCGACTTTAGGGCTACACCTATTATGACCACAAATGAAGAGGTAGCGTGGAATAGAACAGGGCCATTCGATTTGGAAACACAAAGAATTTTCTTTGACCCCCAAGTGGACAAAAGAGCGGCAATGCCATTGGCGGTCACTTTGGAAAGAAAGGTGGGTAAAAAGAATCAAAAAATAATGGTGGTGGGCGATGCGGATTTTTTAAGCAATGCTGAAATGGCCCGTAATAACCTTAACACGGTAAATTCATCTTTTGCCATGCGGATTTTTCGTTGGTTGAACGATGGCAAGTATCCCGTGAACACATCCAGGCCTAGGGCTATAGATACGGTTATAAAAGTGTCCCGATCGGAGATTGTTGCATTAAAAGTAGGTTATGCCTTGGTACTACCGTTAATTGTTGGCGCTATTGGCGCAGGTTTACTTATGATCAGAAAAAGAAAATAACAGAATACTCATGCAAGTACATTCCATTTTTAAAAGCAGTATTGTTTTTTGCATTTTTAATGTTTTTATGGGGTCTGCCCAGCAAAACAGCATAGTGCCGGAACAACCTATTCCATTGGATAGGGAAGTAATAGTTGATACGTTGCCCAATGGCTTGACCTATTACATTAGGGAGAATGCCGAGCCACGCGAAAATGCTGAGCTCTATTTAGTAGTTAAAGCAGGATCTTTACAGGAGACCGATGGACAGCAGGGGCTGGCCCATTTTACAGAACATATGGCTTTTAATGGAACCAAAAGCTTTCCTAAAAACGAATTGATCGATTACCTACAAGCAGCTGGTGTGCGTTTTGGAGCAGATCTAAATGCGTATACGGGCTTTGATCAAACCGTATATCAATTACCGGTTCCTACTCAAAATAAGGAAGTGTTCAAAACCGCATTCAAAATTCTTTCGGAATGGGCGGGCCATATAGTATTTGGTAGCGAGGAAATAGATGGGGAAAGAGGTGTGATAGTCGAAGAAGAAAGACAGCGGGGAAAAAATGCTTCGCAACGAATGAGCGAGCAACTTCTTCCCGTACTTTTGGCCAATTCAAGATATGCCGATCGGATCCCGATCGGAAAAATGGAAGTCATCCGTAATTTTGAACACGATACACTTAGGGCTTACTACAAGAAATGGTATCGGCCACAATTACAGGGAATAATTGCAGTTGGTGATTTCGATAAAAATAAGGTGGAGGACTATATTAAGATCTATTTTGGGCAGTTGGGCGAATCTGGGGAAACAGTTATACCAGAAACATATACAGTGCCCGGAAATACAAATTCATTGGTTAAAATCGTTACCGATCCAGAGTTTCCGTACACCGTGGCAACGGTAATGTACAAGCACCCTAGAAAGCTGATAAAAACCGAAGGGGATTTTAAAAATGCAATAATCAGGTCTGCAATCAACAATCTTGTTGCATTACGAATTGCAGAGGAAATAGAGAGTGGCACGGCACCTTATCTAAAAGCAAGTGCGAGTTATGCGGGGTACCAAGGCGGTATTGGGAACCTAGATGCTTTTACTGTTCAAGTGGTGGCCAAGAGTGCAGAAGAACTACAATCTGCCATATATGGTGTAATGGATCAGGTGAACAGAGCAGTTTTACATGGATTTACCCAATCGGAATGGGAAAGGGTCAAATTGAATTTTATAAATGCCATCAACAAAAACTATAACGAAAAAGAGCATGTATCCTCTAAATCCTTCGTGAATCAATACCTTAAACATTTTCTATATGGTGAAGCGTTTATGGATATGGACTATTCCTATGAATTCTATAAGAAGGGGCTAGGTGCAATAACACTCGAAGACTTAAACCAAACCGTAAGGTCTTGGGTAGCCGATCAAAACCAAATTATTCTATTGCAAGCTTCCGAGAAAGATAAGGAGGCATTGCCCAACGAGGATGTTTTAAGATCTTGGGTGAACAGTTTTGATAGAAGTGTAGAGGCCTATGTAGATAGTGGAAATGATGAACCATTATTGGCCGAGCCTGTAAAAGGCGGTACAATTGTATCGACTAAAAGAGTAAAATCCGTTGGGGTAACAGAATATACACTTAACAACGGAGTCAAAGTTGTTCTAAAGGAAACGGATTTTAAAAATGATGAAATCCTATTTTCGGGTTTTAGCCCCGGAGGTGTGTCCTTGGCCAATGAAGAAGATTTGCCATCAGCAAAATTGGCCGATAATATTATAGCATCTTCCGGTGCGGGAAGTTTTAACAGCATAGACCTCAATAAAAAAATGTCGGGCAAGACCTTGGCCGTATCACCATATATTGGTACCTATTCAGAAGGAATCAAAGGATATGCAGCAAACAAGGATTTTGAGACAGCTCTTAAATTGATGTACCTCTATTTTACCCGACCTAGAAAGGATACGACTACCTTTAATACTATTTTGGAAAACTATAAGGTATCCTTGACCAATAAATACGATAACCCCATCGCGGTTTTTCAGGATAGTGTTAACGTTGCCATGAAAGGTCGTGGCGCATGGGCACAAGGAATGGACAGTATGCAATTAAAAACTGTGGATCTGGATAAAGCCTTGAAATTCTATAAAGATCGTTTTAAAGACTTTGGCGATTATACATTTGTATTCGTCGGGAGTTTTAAAAAAGACAGTATTATCGGTCCCATTGCAAAATACCTTGGGGAATTGCCATCCACAGGACGTGAAGAAACCTATAAAGACGTTGGTATTAAACCAATACCCGGAATTTTTGAGCGAAATGTTTATAAAGGACTGGAGGACAAAGCAACAGTGGTATTGGCTTTTCATGGTGACTATACAAGTTCACCGGAGAATAACATGACCTTAAAAGCTCTTAAAGCAATTTTGGACGATCGATTGGTAAAACGGTTACGCGAAAAAGAGAGTGGAGTTTACAGCCCATCGGTTGCTGTAAGCCATGTGGGCATACCAAATCCCTATTACTCACTGTCGATTTCCTTTAGTTGTGCCCCTGATCGTGCGGAAGAGTTGATCAGTGCCACAAAGGATGAATTGATAAAAATACTGAGAGATGGCGCCAATGAATATGATCTAAATAAGTTTAAGGCTCAAAACTTAAGGCAGCACGAGATCAGGATGAGACAAAATAGTTATTGGCTAAATTATTTAAAGTCTCAATACACTCACGGCCAAGATTTGGCAGTAATAAATAATTATGGGAAAAGACTCAATAAATTAAAAGTTTCGAAAGTAAATGCCTTTATAAAGGAATATTTGAACCAAAGAAACCAAATAAAACTTTTGCTATATCCGGAAAGCTATGGACATGCACAGAGCTCGGATTAAGCCCGGGACTGTTGTTTTCGGTAAAAATTTAGTCTCTGTTGGGCTGTTCATTTAAAAAACGTTGTCGAACAATTTTGGCGGTTTGATGCTCCCCGGTATGACTCCATCCTGGGGGCATAACCAAATACAGTAGTTTGTTCTTCAGTCCCGGAGCATGGGCAACATCCTTAAATAGAGCTTTAAATTCGCCAAAATAAACATCAAAGAAACTGCCCGGGTCCATTTCTCGTGTTATACCATATACAATGGGGTGATTTTTCTCTTCACTTTGGTATGTGCCAAAAATCCGATCCCAAATATTGAGCAAATTGCAAAAATTGGTATCCATATACAATGGGTTTTTACCATGGTGTACACGATGGTGCGATGGAGTGAGTATGAGCTTTCCAAGAAAACCAAACTGCCCTTTTTTTACAATATGTTCCCCAATATGTATAAAGGTAGCATAAGTAATGTCCAAAACTAAAATAGAAAAGAACAGCTTTGGGTCTACCCCTAAGAGCATACAAGTTGCAGTTCGTATTAGGTCCGCATAGGGAAATTCCAGAAAAAAGTGAGCTTGATTTACGGAAAGATTCATCGTCTCTGCAGCATGGTGCGGAGAGTGCAAGCACCAAAGCAAACGCACCTTATGCCCAAAATAATGATAAATATAGCTGCCCAGTTCCCAGATAATATACCCATAAATAAACCAATACCATGTATATGAAGTTTGGAACAAGGCATATTCTTGAAAAAAACCTATGCTCCAAAATATGGTCCCCAATGATAAGGTTCTACCAATAATTCGGTTAAAAACAATGATAATAAAGTTGACCCTGTAAGTTTTTAGTTGTTCCCTTTCCTTAAAAAGAACGATAAAGAATTCTGCTATAAGCAAAATGGGAAGAGCGAGAAAAATACAAGAAACAATACCGTCAAAACTTTTAAAAAAAGCATAGTTTTCAGTTTTTAGCGCATCCAGTACAGTGGAAGCTCCAAAAAAGTTGATTACTTCCTCCAAAACGGCATTTAAGAAATCCATAGGTCAATTTATATAGGGTTATTGTTAGTTAGCCAGTATGAGGACATAATAAATGTTGAGTTCCAAATATATAATATTTTTAAATGTATGAACATATGGACATATATAAGTTATCGATTTACGAAAACGTTTTATGCCGTTTTAGACCTAAGAAGCATAAAAGAAAACTATTTGAGTGGATTTTATAAAATTGATAAATCTTCATGCAGTAGAATGATAATGAATTAAAAAAAGGACTTTTTTTTTGGAGAGATGGGATAATGATCTATATTTGAACATATGTATGAACATATGAACATATGAATATTGATTCCTTACTTATAGACTGTAAGAGAGTTCTTTGTTTAGAGTGTTCAAAAAATAATTATTTAAGTTGTTGAGTTTAATTCTGAAAGAAAAAAGGGTGATATGGGGGCATGGTAAATTAGCCTTCGATCTTCCTTTTTTCTCTTTTTTTTGACACAGCGGCCTTACCGTAAACTAACTATTTATCAAACTTTGGAATTATGAAATGCTTAAGATTAATTATGACCTTGTCGATTATAGCCTTTATCGGCTGTGATGACGACCCTGAGCAGAATCCGGATGGGTTTGCCGAGTTTGTTGTTGATATCGAGGGGAATTGGAAAATAGACCAAGTCCTCCAAAATGGAAACGACATAACGGCACTTATGGATTTTCAATCCTTTTCACTTCAGCTAGATTATGAGAATGGAGAGCCTTCGTCTTTTTCTTTTCCAAACCAGACAGTTCCCTTTGTGTTAAGTGACCCCAGTGGTGATTGGTCCTTTGATGACCCTGTGTATCCTACAAAAATAAATTTTTCTGATGGTGCCAGTTTGGATATTCAAGGAGCCGTTCTTTCTGGATCGGATAAGATGACAGTGATCGTCCCGTTAGGATGTTCATCAAATACATATACCTACACACTGAGCAAATAACAAGAAACCAATATGCACTAAAATGAAGAACAAACTAAACAAATTAAAGCGCATTATTTTTCAACCAAAAGCACTGTTTTTATTGTTTTTGTTGTTGAGCATGTGCGTAACCATAACCAACGTAAACCAACCTTCGTCCGTCACAGTTGGTGAACAAATGGATGTAACTATCGATGTAGACGTAGCACCTGCGGAGGATGCATCATATAATATCGTGTTTGGGGTTTTGGTTCCGGAAGCATGGGATATCGCTTCGAACGCAACGGTCTCTTTTACATCGGACAACGGCGATGGGACCATGCGTTTGGCCAATGGCTCTGATCCTGATTATAAGACACCTATAACAGATCTTGCAGGAATTGGTGAAAATTATGGTCTTGTGGAATGGGTAGTTTTTATTTCCGATCAAACTGTTTCGGGAGCCAATGGTGTAAACTTTTCAGGCCAAATTCAGCTTTCCATGGATGTAGGGACAGAAAATATTAAAACACAGCTAGGTTACATTGTAGGTACTTCCGGCTACGGTATCACACAAGGGGAGACTGATATTAGATTTACTCCTTGCATGGAAGTTACCGGAGGGGCAAACCCTGTAATCGATTTATGTGGCCCACTTCCATTTCCTGTAACCTTTCAACCCACGGAATATACCTATGACGATATTATCCATGTCGGTTTTGATGCAACAAAAGGACCCGAAGGCGCACCAACCGCCCTATCGGGGGCCACAGATGTTTATCTGTGCGCCAAAGCTGTTATAGATGGAGAAGCGGTGGAAGCGTGCGATATTTCCGACATAACTAAAATGCGTTCTATTGGCACAGATCAATGGAATGTATCTGTTTGGCCTAGACAACTTTTTAATGCTCAGCCTAGTCAAGAAATAACAGATATTACTTTCAGTTTTAAAAACCAGAATGGGGATGTCGAGGTCAAGAATCCAGACACAGGTGAAGATTTTCAACTAATACCCAACTGTGCAAATTAAAAACATGACGATTATGAAAAATAGAATAAAAGGCCTTTTTGTCATTTTTTTGATGCTAGGCAATCTACTTGCCTTTGCACAAAATATAACCATAAATGGGGTAATCACGGCAGAGGATGATGGTTTTCCGCTACCAGGTGCAAATGTGATAGTGAAAGGAATGTCCATTGGGGCATCGGCAAATTTTGATGGGGAGTATACCCTTGAGGTTCCCAATGAGGGTGCAATCTTGATTTTTAGTTATCAAGGGTTCAGTTCCCGAGAAGTTACAGTGGGTACACAGCGAACCATCAACATAGCGTTAAGAACAGATGTGAACGAATTGGATGAGGTAGTGATAATAGGTTATGGAAGTACGACCAAGAAGGACCTTACCGGATCTATTGCCACTATAAAGTCGGAAGACCTTGAGGCCGTTCGCTCCACTACGGCAGATGATTTTGTCCAAGGTAGGGTTTCCGGTGTGTTGTTAACACAAACCTCAGGTCAGCCGGGAGGAGCTACTTCCGTACGAATACGGGGCAGTAGTTCCATAAACGCAAGTAACGAGCCCTTGTACGTAATAGATGGTTTTCCGGTAGATAACAACAGCGATAACCTTTCTGCTGGTGTGGCAGAAGGCCCATCCATTAATGCCTTATCTACCTTAAGTGCAAACGATATAGCATCCATCGATGTGTTGAAAGATGCATCTGCTACCGCTATTTATGGGTCTCGGGGCGCCAATGGTGTAATTATCATTACTACCAAACGCGGGTTAAATGGGGAAGTTCAAATCAATTATGATACCTATGTTGGAGTAAGTAAGGTTATTCAGAAATTGGATGTATTGGATGCCTCACAGTTTGCGTTTTATGTAAATGAATCCAGGTACAATGGTTCCGGTGAGCCAAGATTTTATACAGATCCAAATTCTTTTGGAGCGGGTACAGATTGGCAAGATGAGATTTTTAGGACAGCCATAACCAAAAGTCATGACCTTTCCATAAAAGGTGGTAATCAAGACATTAAGTATGCTATTTCCGGATCATATTTAGATCAGGAAGGCGTAGTTATCGAAACCGACTTTAAGCGTTACAATTTTAGGGTAAACCTCGATTTTAAAGCTACAGAAAAGCTTTCCATAGAGAACTCTTTGAGTTTGAACAAGACAGATTTCAATACGGCCAGGACAGAAACGACAGGAGGTACAGAAGTTGCAAGTAGTGCCATAACTGGGGCATACCAGTTTAATCCGTTGTTACCTGTTTTTGATCCTGAAGGAAATTATACCAAAGGTAATTTTATTGTGCAGAATGATGGAACCTTTGTAAACGATGTAAACAATATTCAAGAACAAATTCCAAATTTTCCAAGTCCGGTGGCCTATCAAAATTTATCGGAAAGCCAGGGTAAGGCAACAAGGATATTGGACAATTTGGCCATTAAATGGGATTTTGCAGAGAAATTCCAGTTGAAGACAACACTTGGGGTGGATATGAATATCAGTGAGCAATTTTACTTTAGGACAGAGGAAATAGACTTTGGGAATACGCCAGGAGCTTTTGCTGCTCAGGCCAAGAACACAGCTACAAGTTATTTGGCGGAAACTACCGTAACCTATACCAACACATTTAGTAACAGGCATCGGTTGAACGCTTTGGTCGGGGCATCATGGCAAGATTTTAACATAGAGACCCTTTCTGGCAATGCTTTGGGTTTCCCAACGGAGAATTTTGGTTCCAATAATTTGGGACTTGGCCTAAATCCTGGAGTAAATTCCAATATTATAGAATCACGATTGATTTCTTACTTCGGTAGGGTAAACTATATTTTGGACAACAAATATATTTTTACCGTTACTTCCCGAGTAGACGGCTCATCAAAGTTTGGCGATGGAAACAAGTATGGCTTTTTTCCTTCTGGAGCATTCGCTTGGAATGTTTCGGAAGAAGAGTTTCTTCAAGACTCGGGCCTCTATCTTAAGTTGCGCTTAGGCTATGGTATAATAGGAAATGAGTCGATCGCACCATATTCCTCCCAATCAACATTTAAACCTACGTACCATTCTTTTAACGACAATGCGGTAGTGGGACAATTACCCAGTACTCCGGCCAATAGTGCTCTCAAATGGGAGCGTACCGAACAATACAATGTTGGATTGGACCTTGGTTTCTTTAATGACCGGTTGGGACTTACCATCGATGCTTACCAGAAGAATACGGACGATTTGTTGTTGAACCTGCAAGTGCCTTCACAAACTGGGTATATTCAAAGTGTGGTCAATGCCGGTAGTGTTCGTAACCAAGGGGTTGAATTGGGCATCAATGCACAATTGTTCCAAGGTGGATTTAATTGGGATGTAAACCTAACAGGGGCATATAACAAGAACAAAATACTGAACCTGGCCGGTTTGGACAATATTCCCACAGGTTTTGGGATTTTGGGGATAACCAATTGGCAGTTGCTCGAAGAGGGTGGTGAAATCGGGGCATTTTACGGCTATGTTTCTGATGGAATAATACAATTGGACGATGACCCCGCGACCACTCCGACCTTTGCGACAGATACATTTACTCCAGGAGAACGTAAATATAAGGACCTGAACGGGGATGGGGTAATCGATGCCGATAACGACAGAACGTTTATCGGAAACCCTATACCGGAATATACTTTTGGTATCAACAACACGGTTAAATGGAATAATTGGGACCTTAACGTATTTATGCAAGGAGTATATGGTAACGAGATAGCCAACTTTAATAGGATAAACCTGGAAAACCTAAATGGACAGGGAAATGTTTTGTTGGAAGCATTTTCCAATAGATGGACACCGGAAAATCCAAGTAATACCTATACTAGGGCCGCGGATGGTCCCAGAAATATTGTGTTCTCGGATAACTATGTAGAAGATGGCTCCTATTTAAGGCTAAAATCCGCCACTTTGGGATATTCCATATCAAGTAAGTTCCTGTCCAAAATGAACATAAATAAACTCCGACTCTATGCTACAGGGAAAAACTTGTTCACCATCACCAATTATAGTGGGGTCGATCCCGAGGTAAGTTTTGGAGGTCAGAACAATAATCTGAGTGCCGGTGCGGACTTCGGCGGGTATCCAACATCTAGAACGTATCTATTGGGCCTTAACATAAACTTTTAAAAATCAAAATCATGAAACAATTCAAAAATTATAGAATTTACTTCGCTGCCCTGATTTTGATCATGGGTTGTGAAAGTGCCTTGGAAGAAGAAGTGAAGACCTTTTATACCGAAGATACATTTTACCAAACAGAACAAGATGCCAAATTGGCCATAAACGGTATATATGGACATTTGGGGGCCACTTTCGATGAAACATTGAACTCTAAAGGGCTCTATTTTGCAAATTATTGGACTGCCAATGCCCTTTTATCGGATGAGGGGGAGACAAGTTTTAATAGAGGAGATGGCTACAATCAACTTTCGGCAATGGCACATACACCGGAGAACACCATAGCACTGGAGATTTGGTCCAATCTTTATTTAGGTATAAATGCAGCCAATATGGCCATTATCAATATCCCGGATATAGAAATGAACGAGGAAACCAAAGACGATTTATTGGGCGAAGCCTATTTTTTGCGAGGGCTTCTTTATTTTGAATTGGTGCGCTTTTTCGGAGAAGTACCATTACAGTTGGAACCCCAGACTGTTTTTACGTCCAGTGCATTTTTGGGCAGGGCATCAGTATCTGAAGTCTATTCACAGATTTTTGCAGACTTAACTATTGCAGAAGAACGTCTTCCAGAAGAACAAACAGGAATGGACAATGGTAGGCCCACTAATTGGTCTGCAAAAGCCTATTTGGCCAAGGCAGCGCTTCAACAAGGGGAAAACCTTCAGCTTGCCAAGACCAAACTGGAAGATATTATGTTAAGTGGACGGTTCGGTCTTTGGGAAGATTATGCAGATGTGTTCAAGATAGAGAACAACAACGGAAAAGAGGTTCTGTTTGCAATAAGTTTTTTAGAAGGAACGGATTTGTTCACGACGCTTTGGGAAGGTGGGCATTTGGTATTTAGGACCCTTCCCGGAGGTGTGTACGATGGAAGACCCAATGGAGGAGGGCTCGAAATACCCACTATGGCCCTCTACGATTCTTTCGATGATGAGGATAGGAGAAAAGAAGTCACTTTTATGTCCGAAGATGTTATCAACGGAGAATTGGTGGAGTTTAGTTCCCCGCACATTGTAAAGTACTGGGATAGAGTGGCAGAACCCTTGGTAAATAATACGGCCAATGACCTGCAACTTATTCGGTATGCAGATATACTCTTAATGTACGCCGAGGTATTGAACGAGCAGAATAGCGGCAGCACTCCCGATGCCTTGGATGCTGTTAACCAAGTGAGAAGAAGAGCTAGGTTTGCGGACGGGGTAGAAAGAGATGTACTTCCCGATCTATCGGCAATGGGTTATGAGGCCTTTAAGGAAGCTATATTGGAAGAACGAAAAAAGGAGTTGACATGGGAAGGTCACCGATGGTTCGATTTGGTTCGGTTTGGCAAGTTGGAAGAAAAGGTCTCCGAAGCAAAGCCCGAAGTTCCTGTATCAGCACGACATTACTTATTGCCTATTCCACAGCGGGAAAGGGATATTAACCAAAATTTGTCACAGAATCCAGGTTACTAAAATGAACAAAACGTTTTATCAAGGGTTAAAAGCAGTATTTGTAATTTTCCTTGCCCTGACAAGTTCAAGGTTGGATGCATCGGAGAACATTGCAGATGAAGCTAAACTAAAAGTTTCCTCACAATTGCATGGAAGTGAAGCTTCCAATTTAACAGATGGTGTCATTAGGATGCACGGTATTGGCGAATGGGCCAGTAAAGGTGAGCGAAAGGCATGGGGAGCTAATCTGTTGCCGTGGCTTCAAATGGAGTGGGAAAGTGCTCGAAACATAAATGCCATAGTTATTTATGATCGGCCCGGACTTGACGAACATACGGCAGGCGGTGTCCTAAAATTTAGTGATGGGTCCATTATCCGTGTAAACACCATCCCGAACAATGGAGATGCCAAAAGAATTGAATTTCCTGTTAAAACTGTTGAATGGGTACGTTTTGAGGTAACCGATGGAGAAGGGCTTAACCTGGGACTTTCCGAAATAGAGGTGTTCGCATCACCAACAGATAGCGAAAACCCTTTGTTTTGGGTAAACCCGTTTATAGAATCTGCCAAGGGACGTTATTTTTTCTTCACGCCCGGGGCACACCCAATGGGAATGGTAGCTGCAGCACCTGTAACTCGAAATAAAAATCAATATGGGGGAGGATACAACTTTAATTCCACAGAGGTGTTGGGGTTCGAACAGATTCATGGTTGGTGTCTTTCCGGAATACAGATTATGCCCACACTTGGTAATATAGACCCTACTTTGGGAGATCAAGGTTGGAAGTCGAGTTTTAGTCATGATGATGAAATAGCCATGCCCGGATATCAACGCCTATATCTTAAAGAGCACCATGTGTGGACAGAGCTTACCAGTACCAAACGTACTACCCTGTATCGATTTAAATACACAAAAGCGGACAAGGCCAGTATCTTGACCAATTTAGGAGGATATTTAGGGAACTCTACCATGATCAATGCAGATGTTCGCAAGGTCAATCAAAATGAGTTGGAAGGTTCTTTTGAGTCCGCAGGTAGATTTTGGGGCGGTCCGGAAAAGGTAAAAGTGTTTTTTGTAATTCAATTTGATAAATCCTTTAAATCCTTGGATGGTTGGAAGGACAAAGAGAACCTTAACAATGTAAGCTCCGTAAAAGGCTCCGATACCATGACCCGGAGGGATTCCGTCGTTTTTGCAGGTATTACCCAGAGTTATTGGGATGCGCCGACTACGGGAGTTACTGCCAATTATGATGTGGAGGCAGGGGAAGAGGTCCAAATGAAAATTGCCATTTCATATACCTCCGTGGAAAATGCCCGTAAAAATCTTCAAACCGAAGCTCCACATTGGGAATTTGACCGTTACAAAGAAGATGCCTTCAAAATATGGGAAGAAAAACTGGATAGAATTGCGGTGAAGGGAGGAACCGAGCAGCAACGTGAAAAGTTTTATACCGACTTATGGCATATACTTTTGGGAAGAAGGATCCTTAATGATGTTAGTGGTGATTATCCCGATTATACCCAGGGAGAACGCCAAGGTAACTTTACCAAGGCCGATTTAAAAGTTAGAACACTGCCGAGAGACAAGGATGGTAAGGCAAAGTTCAACATGTATAATTTTGATGCCTTATGGCTTACCCAATGGAACCTGAACATTGTTTGGGGATTGGCATGGCCCGAAATTTTGGATGATTTTTCGGCCTCCTTGGTCCAATATGCGGATAATGGAGGGTTGCTACCTAGAGGCGCCATAGCAGGCGGATATTCGTATATAATGACAGGAAACCCAGCAACAAATATGCTGGTGAGCACCTACATGAAAGATTTGATGACCAAAACAAATCCAAAACACGCATTTAAGGTCATGAAAAACAATCATATGCCTGGAGGTATGATGAGCGACTCTGTGGAAGACCTTGAATTTTACATAGAAAATGGGTATTGTCCGGGTAATGCTGGCAAAACATTGGAGTGGTCTTTTCAAGATTGGTCACTTTCCCAGATGGCAAAAAAAATGGGCAGGACAAAAGACCAAGCTTATTTCTCCAAGAGAGCGGAAGGATGGACCAAATTGTTTCATTCTGACTCAAAATTATTATTGCCCAAGGATAAGTCGGGTAATTGGGTGCACACGGATTTATTATCTGGTCAAGGTTGGGTAGAGTCCAACGCATGGCAGGGAACCTGGTCGGTCTCCCATGGCATATCCAAATTGTCCCAGCTTATGGGAGGGAACGATGCCCTTGCCGACAAGCTCAACTTTGCCTTTGAGCAAGCCGCTCCCGAAGATTTTGTATTCGGGTATTCTGATGGTTATGTTAGTTATGCCAATCAACCAGGTTGTTCCAATGCACACGTTTTCAACCATGTTCAAAAACCGTGGCTCACACAATATTGGGTGAGAAGGGTAAATGAGCAGGCTTACGGGGCAACAACTGTAGATCAAGGGTACGGAGGTCATGATGAGGACCAAGGTCAGATGAGTGGCGTAAGTGCTTTGATGTCCATGGGGCTTTTTAGCTTAACTGGGAACAATTCGATCAAACCGACCTACGAAATTACGAGTCCCATCTTTGACGAGATAACCATAAAACTCAATCCAACATACTACGAAGGAGAGGAGTTTACCATCAAAACTTTGGACAACAGTAAAGAGAACACCTATATCCAAAAGGCTACATTGAATAATAAACCCCTCCAAAAGTATTGGTTTACGCACGATGTATTTCAAAAAGGGGGGGAGCTTATTCTACAGCTAGGGCCCGAACCAAATACCAATTGGGGCATTGAATAGTAAAAATGACGAATAGCTTCCGTAGGGAAGAAGGCAGCAATGAAAAAAAGGAAGGTAATATTTGGAATTTGGTCTTTTCCGCTATTGATATTAATGGTCTCTTGTCAGAAGACTGTTGATCAGGGGGAATACCTTTTTGAGCCGGTTGCTGCCGAGGCTTCCGGAATCCATTTTTCCAATGATCTTCCTTTGGATGATGATTTGAATATCCTTAACTATATCTACTATTTCAATGGCGGTGGTGTTGCAGTGGGAGATATAGATAACGATGGATGGGATGATCTTTTTTTTACCGGAAACCAAGTTTCCAATCAATTGTACCTTAATCAAGGCGGGTTAAAGTTTAAGGATATTACCAAGGAATCCGGTCTGGCGTCTAAAGGGTGGTCTTCTGGTGTTAGCATGGTGGATATTAATACAGATGGTTGGTTGGACATATATGTGTGCAGATCCGGGCATTTAGATCCTGACCAACGTAAGAACCTGCTCTATATTAACCAAAAGGATGGAACCTTTGTTGAAATGGCCCAGGAATATGGTTTGGCAGACCCTGCTTATTCCACACAAGCAGCCTTTTTCGATTATGATCTGGACGGTGATCTAGATATGTATTTACTCAACCATATGCACCAAATGACAGGAATGAACAATCCTGTACCAAGAAAACTGAACGGTGAATCTGAAAGTACCGACAAACTATACAGAAACGATGGTGTGGGGTCATTAGGGCATCCAACGTTTACAGAGGTTTCCCAAGAAGCAGGTATTATTGTCGAGGGATTTGGTCTTGGTGTTGGGATAAGTGATCTTAATCATGATGGGTATCCAGACATCTATGTGTCCAACGATTTTATTTCCAATGATATTCTCTATATCAATCAAGCTGATGGAACTTTTATAGATCGGACCAAGGCATATCTTAGCCATCAGAGCCATAATGGCATGGGGAACGATATTGCGGATATCAACAACGATGGCCTTACCGATATTTTGGTGTTGGACATGTTGCCGTCGGATAATCGCCGCAGAAAGCTAATGCTGAACAAACCCAATTATAACTTATTTGAATTCAGTAAAAGTTTGGGATATCAACCCCAATACATGAGAAACACCTTTCAATTGAACAATGGCAAGCATGCCCCGTTCAGTGAGGTGGGCCAACTTATGGGGATTAGTAGCACCGACTGGAGCTGGGGAGGGCTAATGGCGGATTATAATGGTGACGGTCTAAAGGATATGTTCATTACCACGGGCTACTTGAAAGATATGACCGATCTGGATTTTATCGTATATAGGAGAAAACAGTTCAAATTTAGGACCCGAGAGGAAGCGGACAGTATATATTTGGCCAGTATCAATAAACTACCAGAGGTTCCACTCCAAAACTACTTTTACAAGAACAATGGAAGCCTGAATTTTGAAGATACATCATTAAAATGGGCACCAGGGTCGCTAGGATTCTCTAATGGTGCGGTGTACGCAGACTTGGACAATGATGGAGATTTGGATATTGTGACTAACAATATTAATGGAAAAGCCAGTTTGCTGAAAAACAACTCACTCCAACAAGAAGATGGAAAGCGCACTGGTTTAAAGCTAAATTTTGAAGGTCCACAAACCAATCCAAATGGGATAGGGGCGAAAGTATGGGCATATGCAGATGGCAGTGTTCAATTTTTGGAAAACTATACTACTCGTGGATTTCAATCTAGTGTGGCGCCTTCACTGTATTTTGCCTTTCAAGAGCATAAAAGAAAGGACAGTCTTGTGGTAGTTTGGCCAGATGGAAAGAGAAAATCTTATGGCAATTCAGTAATGGACTCCATCGCAACACTTCGATATACCGATGCTACCGAAACAGTCTTGCCAAAAAGTGATATAGAAGAGGGGCAAATTTTCGCAAAGGTAGATGGGTTACTCCAGTTTGTGCATGAAGAAATTCCATTTTCAGATTTTGATATAGAACCACTTATTCCACAGAAATTCTCTACTAGTGGACCCTCACTTGCAGTTGCCGATGCCAATGGGGATGGTCTGGATGATATTTTCATCGGAGGCTCGCATGGCTTTTCCGGTCAACTTCATACACAAACCATAGATGGGAAATTTACCTCCAATACTATAGAAGTGGATGCTGAACAAGAAGATGTTGGCAGTTTGTGGTTTGATGCGGACAATGATGGTGATAATGATCTTTACGTGGTCAGCGGCGGGTCTGAGTTTTCATTGATGAAACTGGGGTATTATCAGGATAGATTGTACTTAAATGATGGTCAAGGAAATTTATCCCTGTCCGTTGACGCTTTGCCCAATATGAATACAAGCGGAAGCTGTGTAGTTGCTTCGGACTATGATCAGGACGGGGATCTAGATCTTTTTGTTGGGGGAATGGTAGTACCTGGAAGTTACGGGGTGTCTCCCAAAAGCTATGTATTGGAAAATAACCAAGGCAAATTCTCCGATGTAACCTTGATCAAGTTGGGTGAACACCAATTGGGGATGGTCTCCTCGGCACTTTGGACCGATGTGAACAATGATGGCTGGACCGATCTTATGGTTGTTGGAAAGTGGATGCCGATAACTATTTATCTAAATAAAAAAGGAAGCTTCGAAAAGATAGAATTGCCCATTTCAACAGGTTGGTGGAATAGCATCAATGGTGGGGATTTTGATAATGATGGGGATACGGATTATATCATTGGAAACCATGGGACAAACAGTGTTTATAGTGGAACAGAAGAATACCCGATGGAGCTATATGTAGGCGATTTTGATAGGGATGGAAAGATAGACCCACTTATTTCTCAATATAGTTTGAGTCCTGAAGGAGACTTTAAAAGTTATCCTTTGGCATCCAGGGATTTATTGGCGGAACAAATGGTTTCCATTAAAAGTACATTTAAAAACTACCGATCCTATGCCGATGTACAGATCAAGGATCTTCTTTTGAACAGTATGGAGGAAAACCCTATTAAGAAAGAAGTAAGACAGCTAAAGAGCATATATGTTGAGAACCTTGGAGAAGGTAAATTCAAATTAAAGGAATTACCAAAGGAAGCTCAATGGGCCCCGGTTATGGGTACCAATATTACTGATTTAGATCAAGATGGCAGTCTCGATGCGGTCCTCGTTGGAAATTTCTACGATTACGAAGTGGGTTATGGGCAGAATGATGCTTTTCTAGGGCTTGTTTTAAAAGGGGATGGCAAAGGGAACTTTGTGCCTATGGACCATAAGGCCACTGGTTTTTTAATACACGGGAATGCCAGGGCCTTGGTCAAAGTTGTGGGGCAAGACAAAGAATTTTTGGTGTCCTCACTCAACAAGGATAGTATTCAGGTTCATAAAACCCGGAAAGGATCGGGCAATATAATAGAAGTTCCAGCTCATGCGCAATCTGGGATAATCACTTTAGAAAACGGAATAAAAAGAAAAATAGAATTCTATTACGGTGAGGGCTATCTATCACAATCCACCAAAAAGGTTGTTTTGCCCAAGAATGCCCAGATAAAATTTAAAACCAATAAAGAATAAAGGTTCCATGCAGGATAAAAATACATACTATCTCGGTATAGATATAGGAGGCAGCCATTTTGCCATGGGTGTTGTTAATGCCGATACGATGTCTTTACTAACAGAAACAGTGAATCGCTTTCCAGTGGATAGTAGATTGAGTGCCCTTCCTGTATTGAGGCAATTAATTTCATCCATAAGACAGACCATTGAAAATTTTCAAAAACCGATTAGGGGAATTGGTGTATCCGTTCCCGGTCCGTTCGATTACGGACAAGGTGTTTCACATATAAGAGGGCTTAATAAGTTCGATTCCCTTTATGGAGTCAATCTTAAACTGTTTTTGTGGGCACATCTGCAGGACACCTTGGAGTCTATTGAACAGATAGCCTTTCTTAACGATGCTGATAGTTTTGTACTAGGGGAGACCTATTCCAATAATCTTCATACGGGCAAAGTTTTAGGGGTAACTCTAGGTACAGGAATCGGTTCAGGTTTTGTGGTCGATGGAGAAGTGGTCACAATTGATGATAATATCCCACACGAGGGTAACATATATAACCTTCCTTTTAAAGGAAAAAGAGTAGAAGATTGGATTTCTACCCAATGGTTTCTGGATACTTACTTTAAAGTATTTGGCACGTCCGTGGACAATGTAAAACAAATAGCCGATCAAGCGGAAACCTCTTTAAAAGCAAAGGATATATTTGAGCAGTACGGACGGCATTTAGGAGAAGTCATGAACTCGCTTTCGGATTCGTTTAAGCCAGAAGCCATTGTTATCGGAGGCAGTATCTCAAAAAGTTATCACTTGTTCAACAACGCATTCGAAGCGTGTTTTGCGATCCCTCCAAGTATTCGAATTACAAAAGGCACGGCCAACGCGGCCATATTAGGTGCCGTTATACATTTAACCATTAAACAGAATAAATTGAACACAAAAAGAAAAACGGAGCAGTATGTGATGCCGATGCGGGCAGATGAGTCTAAAAAAGGTGAAGGCTATACGGTTTACCCCTCTTTTGAGATTGCAACAGGGACCGTTTCCATGGGTGTTGAAAACCTTGTTGATGAACTTCCCAAAGAAGGATGTATTCTCATAGATGGTTATATGGGAGCCTACTGGGAGGATTTTATGGGGCAACTTACTGCTGCCCTTCAAAAAAGGAATGTTGAACACGTCACTTATGATATGGCCTCGGCATATAAGGATGTCGAGCGCATTGAAAAAATGATAGAACCATTTTTGGGCGGGGACGACCCAGTTTTTGGAAAACTTTACCCAGGAAATCTTGAAGATTTTTTTGATGCAGATAAAGTAAAATCAATTCAATGTTCGGAAGGAGCGTTAAATATTTTTTATGGGCCGGGAGCAGCCTTAAGTGGGCAAAATGGAACTATCGTTTATATAGATATACCAAAGAACGAAGTACAGTTCCGTTCCAGAGCTGGTCAAGTTGCCAATTTGGGCAATGTAATGGTCGAGGATAAAAAACAACAGTACAAGCGAATGTACTTTATAGATTGGCAGGTACTCAATAAACACAAACAACAACTTTTAAAGAATATTGATTTTATTGTTGATGGGCAGTTTGGAAATAACATCACCTGGTGTACCGGTGACACCTTAAGGGAAGGCCTACAAGAAATGACCTCGCATGCTTTTAGACCAAGACCGTGGTTTTCTCCGGGTATTTGGGGCGGCGATTGGATGAAAGAAAGGTTTGGGGAATTGGCCCAAGATGTTCCAAATTATGCATGGTCTTTTGAATTGATCGCCCCAGAAAATGGAATTGTGATATCTAAAAATGGGGTAAGACTGGAAGTTTCATTTGACTTTTTAATGTTCCAGGACAATCAAGGTATTTTAGGCGAGGCAGCAAGTGTATTTGGCACAGAGTTTCCGATTAGGTTTGATTACCTGGATACTGTAAATGGACAGAACCTATCCGTACAGTGTCATCCAACTGTACCGTATATGCGAGAAAATTTTGGGCATAATTTTACCCAAGATGAAACATACTATATTCTTGATGCCGAACCAGGGGCAAAAGTCTATTTGGGATTTAATGAAGGAGTTAAAAGGGAAGAATTTCAAAACGCCTTGGAACAGAGTCATAGCGAAGCAAAACCGATGAACGTTGAGGATTACGTCCAAACCTTTGAGGCAAACAAGCACGATCTTTTCCTAATACCAAATGGAACGGTGCACTGTTCGGGTATAGGCAATTTGGTATTGGAAATTAGTAGTACCCCTTACATATTTACTTTTAAAATGTACGACTGGATGCGAATGGATTTAGACGGGAAACCAAGACCTTTGAACATAGCCCGTGGGGTACAAAACCTAAATATGGAATGCCAAGGAGATAGAGTGGAAGCGGAGTATATCTCCAAGCCAGAAGTATTGCAATCGGGCAATGACTGGAAAATAATTAAACTGCCAACACATCCCAAGCACTTTTATGAAATCCATAGATATGAATTTGATAGTGAAATGACCGTATCGACCAATGGGCAGTGTCATATCCTTAATTTAGTGGAAGGCACCAAGATTAGCGTTTCGGCAAATGGAAGGAGTATGGATGTACACTATGCGGAGACATTTGTGGTACCGGCCGCCACAGGCAGTTATACCATCAAAAATTTAGGTTCGGGAACTGCCAAAGTGGTTGAATCCAACGTTAAGCCAGAAATTAGTAAAACGGGTCTATAAACAAGAATAAAGCATGGAAGCACATAAAAACTATTACCTCTTTAAGATTACGGCCATTGGCGCTTTAGGTGGTTTGCTGTTCGGGTACGATACCGCGGTGATCTCTGGCGCAATCGGTTTTATGGAAAGCAAGTTTTCCCTGACTCCAGCATTAAAAGGATGGGCTGTGTCCAGTGCAATTGTAGGTTGTGTTATTGGAGCTTTGACAGCCGGATATGTAGCGGATAGGATGGGGCGTAAAAAAGCCTTGATCATAACAGCGTTGCTATTTGCCCTGTCGGCCATCGGGTGTTTATTGGCGCCAAATTTCACGCTTTTGGTCGTCGCAAGAATCATTGGAGGGGTAGGAGTAGGTGCGGCTTCCATGCTTTCACCATTGTATATTTCGGAGATTTCTCCAGCAGAAAAAAGAGGCTCTTTGGTCTCTTTGTACCAACTGGGTATTGTGTTGGGAATAATTATAGTGTACTTCTGTAACTATTTAGTGGCACGATCAGGAGGAGAAGCTTGGAACATTGAATATGGATGGCGGTATATGTTGGGTTCTGAGGCCGTACCTGCACTACTGTTTTTGGTGGCCTTGTTTTTTGTTCCCGAAAGCCCAAGATGGCTTTCCAAGAACGGCGACAATGTTAAGGCACTTAAGATACTGGAAAGATTGAATACCCGGGAGAAGGCACTAAAAACCCACCAAGAAATTCAAATGGCATTAAAGCAGGAAAAAGGCAAATTGTCAGAATTGTTTGAAAAAGGGTTCAGAACCGCAATCATTATAGGTGTTGTACTTGCGCTTTTTTCACAGATTACAGGAATAAATGCCATAATGTACTATGCGCCGGAAATATTAAAATCTGCTGGTTTTGGGGTGGATTCTGCCTTAATGCAAACAGTTTTGATTGGCGTTATAAACTCTATATTCACCTTTGTTGCCATTAAATATATAGACAAGGCCGGGCGAAAAAAGTTGTTGCTATGGGGAATAATGGGCATGATTATATGTCTTTTGGTTATAGGTTCACTATATCATTTCAAAGCGCTTCAAGGACCATGGCTGCTCATTTTTATATTGGGATTTGTAGCCTGTTTCGCATCATCATTAGGACCGATTCCTTGGGTGATCATTTCAGAAATCTTCCCTACAAAGGTACGAGGTGTAGCCATGTCCATATGTGTTATGGTACTATGGGTCGGGGTTATGCTCATATCACAGTTTACTCCGGTACTGTTAAGTGACCTTGGGCCATCATACACCTTCTGGCTATTTATGGCCAACGCCATTTTCCTATGGATATTTACCTTAAAAATGATTCCGGAGACCAACGGACAAACTTTGGAAGAAATTGAAATGGGCTGGAAAAAATAAAGCACTATGATAAAAACACATTTAAAATTATTGTGGGTAACTCTTATGCTTATACCCATGCTGGTATGTGGACAGGTTGAATTGCCACCGGTATTTTCTTCTAATATGATATTGCCCCGTAATGTGGATATTCCCATTACAGGAAAGGCCAAGCCAAAAACCAATATAACTGTAACTATTGGTGAACAATCTCATAAGGTTAAATCCAATAGTAAAGGGAAGTGGGAAATACTTTTGGATCCTATGCCCCACGGAGGTCCTTTTATTCTTGAGATTAAAGAAGAGCAGGGAGATAAACTGGTCTTGGATAATGTATTGGTGGGAGATCTATGGCTTTGTGCGGGGCAATCCAATATGCAATATACACCCAACATGCTAAATTATAAGGAAACTCCGGATGATGATTACATCGCTCCAAATCTAAGGTTGTGCTCAGTGTGGGTGGATCAAGATTATCTTCCAAGGGAGAATGTGTCCAATGCGGTTTGGCAGGAAGTTAACAAGGAAACAGCAAGAAATTTCAGTGCTGTTGGTTATTTTTTTGGAAAAGACTTGATCAGGGATAAGAACATTCCTGTAGGGTTGATCAGCAGTAACCTCGGTGCAACTGCTATAGAAACTTGGATGGGAATGGATGTACTTAAAACTTTTCCACAGTTCGATGAGGTCACCGAAAAAATATCCAAAATCAATAAAAGCTATGAAACTTTAGAAAATGAGTTTAATAAAACCCGAAAAAAATGGGATAGCAAATATTATTTAAAAGGACCTGGATTGGATGAAAAATGGTATGAACAAGGGTATGACTATTCGGATTGGGAGGAATGTACCCTGCCTGCATTTTTTAGTGAATTTGGATATGCCTCTCATGATGGTAGTATGTGGTTCAAGCGTACTTTTGATTTGGATACTGACCAATTAAAGAATGATTTTAATATTGTTCTCAACCAAATTGATGATTATGATAGGGTATGGGTCAATGGTGTCCAAATTGGTGAATCTTTTGGAAAAAGCAATTTTAGAAACTATACTGCACCTAAGGAAATTCTTCTGGAAGAAGGTAACATACTTACGGTACGGGTCTTCGATGCTGGTGGCAAAGGAGGGATTTATACCAATGCTTTTTGGGGAAATCCGATTCTAAACGGTACTTGGAAATATAAAAAAGGGATAAGTATAGACAGTGGTAAGTTCCCTAAGCCGGAAGTAGGCAATGGAAGCCCTTTTTCGCATCCTATGCTCCTGTACAATGCCAGTATAGCTCCCTTGCACAAATTGCCGATCACAGGGGTAATTTGGTACCAGGGTGAAGCCAATGAAGCTAGAGCTGGGGAATATGCCGACTTGTTACCTGCTATGATCAAGGATTGGCGAGAAAAATGGAACCAGCCCGAAATGCCATTTCTAGTGGTACAATTGGCCAACTATAAGCAAGAGGATAAAACACCTGCAAACAGTAACTGGGCCGAGTTGCGCGAATCACAAATGAAAGCTTCCATTTTGAAAAATGTGGATATTGTTACCGCCATCGATATTGGAGATGCCAACGATATTCATCCCTACAATAAAAAAGAAGTAGCAAAAAGGTTGGCATTATTGGCCAAGCATTACAATTACGGTGAAGAACTTAAAAAAGGACCTGTTTATAAGTCCCATAGGCTGACCAAATCATCTATTTTAATTCAGTTTGATACCTATGGAAGTAAATTGACTAGCAAGGATAAGTTTGGATACTTAAGAGGCTTTGCAATAGCTGGCGAGAATGGTGAGTTTAAATGGGCCAAAGCCGAATTGGTCGATAACAATACGATAAAGGTGTGCCATCAGAATGTCAATGACCCAAAGTATGTAAGATATGCTTGGTCGGACAATCCCGGGCCATTAGATCTTATAAATACAGAAGGACTGCCCGCATTTCCTTTTCGAACAGACAATTTTGAGTTGGGCACCTCCAAGAAAACATATCAATACGATCCGCATGCATTTTAAATATAAAATAGGAGGCTTTCTAATAATATTATTGTTGACCAACACTAACATTTGGTCACAAGAGGAGTCGACAGGGAAAACCGATCCATATGAGTTTCAGGCATCGCCTGCCCCTGAGTGGACAGCATTAATGGAGCGAACCACAGGTTGGTTTGGTGCCGATGGAATATTTACCATACCGTTGGACGGAATAGAAAACCAAGGAGATACAGATAAGGAGACCCTCTTTATTTTTAGTGACACTTACATTGGAGAAGTAATAAACAATGTACCAAAACCTGGTAATGTAATGGTGAACAATACCACCGCATGGATGAAGGGATTGGAGCCAAAGAAATCAGCCATCGATTTTGAGTATAATTTGGATAGTGATGGAAAACCAACCTCGTATTTTGTTCCGAAAAATAAAAATGCTCGGGACAATGAATATTTTTGGTTGGGGGATGGGTTTATAAATCATCAAAAAAACAACGCACTTTATGTATTTGCCTATCATGTGCATAAAACTGGACCAAATGTTTTTGATTTTGAGCAGACCAATGTAGCATTGTTAAAAGTTGAAGAACCTACTAAAGAAGGAATTGCAGCATCGACTCAAATTGCGACCGATTTAGGGTTTGTGCACCCAACAGAAGGGCGTGTGTATTTTGGTAGCGGACTTTTTGTGAACACTAAAGAAGCCAATGCACCAAAACCAGATGGATATGTTTACATCTACGGTATCATGGAAAGACAAAAATCCTTGATAGCCGCACGGGTCAGACCAGAAAATATCGAGAATATAAATGAGTGGCGATTCTGGAACGGTAAAACATGGGGGGTACAAAAGGAAGAAGTTGTGGAAATAACCAATGCAATTTCCAATGAGCTTAGTGTAACACCAACAGAGGATGGTAATTTCTTGCTAACTTTTACGGTTCTGGGCCTGTCCGATAAGGTAGGTATCCGTGTAGGGACCAGTCCTGTAGGTCCATTTGGTCAAATCCATGAAGTGTACACCTGTCCTGAATATAAGGAAAATGGACTTTTCCCTTACAATGCAAAAGCGCATTATCATTTATCAAAACCGGGAGAACTGTTGATCAGTTATAACACAATAACCCTAAATTTTTGGGAAGATATTCAAAAGGATGCGAGTATATATCATCCTAGATTTATAAAAGTAAAATATAAGTAACGGACATTGGACCTAAAAAAAGTATATGAAAAACTGGATAAATAAGTATTTAATTACCGCAGGAGCATTATCAATTGTCTTGGCCGGCACAAGCTGTAAGGATGAGACAAAAAAGAAACCGTCCGAAGGAAATAATGGGAATACAGAGGCCACTGTTGCCAATGTATCACCAGAATGGAGTCAACTCTTTATTAAAAATGAAGGGTGGTTCGGAGGAGACGGAATTTTTGGCATTCCTATGGATGGTAAAGAATTTGTAACGGCAACAGATAGTACAATCACACTTTTTACTTTCGGGGATACCATGATCGGGCATCATGATGGTAAAACTTTAGTACCGGAAGATTTTCAAATGATAAATAATTCCGTTGGGATTCTGCAAGGTAATACGCCAAATAAAAGTCAAATTTCTTTCCATTGGAAAGAAGGTGAAGATCCAAAGGACAAAGCGCTTTTTAAACCAATTACGCCCAACTCTGAAACAGATGATTATTATTGGTTAGGGGATGGATTTGTAAATACCGAAGGAGATGATAACCTGTATATCTTTGCCTATCCTGTTCGGGAAAAGGATACTACAGGTATAGGAGGCTTTAATTTTCAACAAGTTGGAGTAAACCTAATACAAATTCCGAAGGGCAGTAAACCTCCGTATTTAGATCATGCCCAACTGGAGACTCCATTTTTTGATTCGGAGACCCAGACTTCATTTGGAAGCGCTATTTATGTTAACACTAGGTCTGCAGGAGCTCCTGATCCAGATGGCTATGTTTATACCTATGCCGTATCAAACCAAGAAGGTACCAAAGGCCTGTTGGTGGCCAGGGTACAGCCAAAAAACTATGTAAAGTTTGATCAGTGGAGATTCTGGAACGGGCAAGATTGGGTTCCAGAAATGGGGGAGGCCATCATAATAGCTAGGGATGTATCCAATGAAATGAGTGTATCCCCTACATCGGATGACAAAATTGTATTGACCTACCAACGGTTTACCATGGGGCCAGAAGTTGCCATACAAATTGGAGAGTCTCTTGTTGGACCGTTCGGTGAACCCGAAATAGTTTATAGGACAACTGAAAACGAAACTAATGAAACCTATTTTACCTATAATGCCAAAGCTTACCCCCATCTATCCAAACCAGGAACACTTTTAGCTAGTTACAATGTAAACTCATTTGACTTTTGGGCGGACATTTTAAAAGACCCCAATCTCTACCGACCAAGGTTTCTGGAAATTCCATTGGAACGGTAAGCTATCGTTTAATATCTATACTGTAAGTAAATTGATCGGCCCTGTAAAAACCTATATTGTATTCTATAGGTCTGTTACCAGGGTCGTAAACTACCCGTTTTCTTTGAAGAATGGCCGAGTTCACTGGAACCCCCAATTTTACCGCAAGGAATTTATTGGCCAGAATAGCACTTATCTGCTCTCTGGATAGAACAGGTATGGTATGGTATTCATGCTCCAGGATATCGTATAGGTGACGTTCAAAATCCTCATTGCCGGTAATACCAATTCTTGGATGAAAATAACTTATAAAATACACAAAAGGACCATTGTCCAGCCCCCGCAGTCGTTCCAGTTTAAAAAGCTCATGTCCCTCCTTTACCTCTAACTGCTCAGAAATATCCGTGTCCGCTTTTATTTGGGATACCTTGATTTCATAATTTCTGAAGTCAATACCTTGGGCGTGCATTTCTTGGCTAAAACTGACCCAATTGGAAAGTTTGGTCTCGACCTGTTTTTTGGCCACTTTGGTGCCTACCCCTTTTTTCCTTATCAATAATTTTTCTTGAACCAATCTATTAGTGGCTTGCCGAATTGTATTTCTTGAAATTCCAAGTCGTTTGGACAGGTCGACTTCTTTTGGTAGGAATTTACCATTTTGGTATTCCGGGTCATTGATCATATCCCTTAATATCTTCTCAACTTGAAGATGTAAGGGTACCGGACTATCATGATCGATACTAAGGGACTTAAGAGTTTGTATGTTCTTTTGTTCAGACATTATACAAACTTATAAAATTTGTACGTAACAATAGAAAATCATAATAAGGTAAACTTTGGCCAATGTTTAGATTTTGATAATCTGCAAGGGAAACGAGTGCAATTGATTGTACGCCAAACTGTTGTGTGTAATGGTCAAAGCTAGCTAACAATTAGTTCAATTTTTGCTAACATTTTCTTGAAATTGTTCACTACGGGATTCCTCAATTTCACGACTCTTAATTACAAAGCCCATTTAGAAGGGCGAATATATGAGACGCGAAAAAATAGAAGAAGCTTGTGCCAGGTATTTGGCGGGGGAAGGAAATCGGGAGGAACGATTCCTTTTCGAATTGGAACTCAGCCTAAACGATGAGGTCAAGAAAATATATACCACTTATAAAGAGATTTGGGACAACTACCCTGTGGACTACAAAGACCATGAATCTGCAGAGCTTCAGTTGAACAAAGCAAAAAAGCGATTTAGTATTGCCAATATTGGAGCAAAGAGAATTTCTTTGGCTATTGCTGCCAGTATCGTGGTCGGACTGTTTATTATTGGTGGAAGTTTGTTTAAAAACCCCGTTAAAACATTTAAAACTGGTGCAGGCGAACGATTAACACTTCAATTGCCAGATAGTTCAACGGTAATCCTTAATGAGGACAGCCAAATAAGTTACTCGAAAAATTTTTCGGAGAACAGGTTGGTGAACCTTTACGGGGAGGCATATTTCGATATAGTGCACAAAAAAGAATCCCCCTTTAAGGTTTTGACCAGTAATATCCAAGTAAAGGTATTGGGAACCCAATTCAATGTAAATACCAAAGAACACCTTAAAACGGTATCCCTAGAGACCGGTAGGGTAGAAGTTCTGATCCCTGAAAACGGTATGAACCTTACCCTTATGCCAAGTGAACAGATAATATATAGCCCCTCTACAAAAAATATCGATAAGACCCGGTTTAATGTCGATGAGATATTGGCTTGGAAGCAGGAAACCTTGCAGCTGAAAGGAGAGAGTATAGCACGTTTGCTTCCAAAAATAAACAACTACTATGGCGTAAAGTTTACTTGTCCGGATACCGTAATTGCAAAAAAAGCATTGGCAGGAACTTTTAAGGGCAAACGGATAAATGAATTTATAGAATCCATTGAGTTTATTACCGGATTTGAGATTGATAAGGTAGGGAATAGAGAATATTTGATCAAGAGAAATGAAAACTAGTCCCGAAAAATCCAATTCCGTAACAAACTCCAAGGATAGACAATTGTTTCAACAATTGGCAAATGGTAAATACAACGCTTTGATGGTCTTACATCAAAAATTTTACGGACCGCTATGCAGATTTGGTAGCATGTTCGAGGAGAACAATCTCATAGTGGAAGAAAAAGTGGCCGATGTATTTATCGATCTGTGGAGTAAACGTCATCAATTGGAAAACATTGAACAGCCAAAGGCCTACATGTACATAATGGCTCGGAACAAGTTGTTGCGAACAGCAAAGTCCGAACGTTCATTGGACCGATTCCATGACTATTCTCGAGAATCAACCTTACAACAACCTAGTTATGAAGATGAATTAATTGATCAAGAACAAAATCGAATAAATCAAAAAAAGATTGCAATGGTTCTTGCTAAAGTCCCCCAGCGCTCTAGGCGTGTATTCGAAATGAGTAGAATAGAAGGTTTCAAATACAAGGAGATAGCAGAATTATTGGGAATATCTTATCGCACAGTAGAGCAGCACGTGGCCAATGCCATGAAAACCATCAAAGAAAATATAACAAACCAAAGTAACGCTTAGTACAACATCTAAAAATGAAAAAATTAGTACTGTTGGTCCTTTTGCTATCCACGCAACTTAATTGGGCCTCAAATTTTGAACGCACAGAAAGGATTTGGTTCAATAAAACCATCAACCTTAATATTTCCCATCAAAATGTGGAAGATGTTTTCCATATTATCGAAGACGAACTTGCCGTTAATTTTATTTATGCAAAGAACAAGACCTTGACCGATATTAAGGTAAGCATCGCATTGAGCAATGCTTCCTTGGACCAGGTATTGACCTCATTGGAAAACAAGACAGGATTAAAATTCAAGAAAACCCACAACGGTATTTTGGTAAAACTACCCACAGCGGTACAGCAACAAACAACTATTAGCGGTAACGTGGTGGATGATACGGGAGCCCCATTGCCCGGGGTTTCATTGGTTGTAAAAGGGACCAAGAGTGGAACAATGACGGATTGGGACGGTAATTTTACCATTACCATCGAAAGGTTCCCTGCTTCAATTCTGTTTTCTCACGTAGGTTTTGAAAGCCAGACCGTTTCCGTGACCAATGCAAGCGCATTGAACATTGTATTGCAACCAAGTTTTTCGGAGTTGGATGAGGTGGTTGTAACAGGCCAGGGAGCCGGGATCAATAAGAAAAGAATCTCCAGTAAAGTAGAGGTTTTGAAGGCAGAAGAACTGGAAGACATTCCATCCCAGCGTATAGATCAATTGCTTTCAGCCAAGTTGCCCAACGCACAGATCAATTTAACAGGTGGTCAAGCCGGCGCATCCTCTTTGATGCGCGTAAGGGGTGTAAATTCCGCATTCTTGAGCTCGACACCCATATTTTATATTGATGGTGTTCGAATGGATAACCTAAACACTAGAAGTGCTTTGGGTGGAGGTAGTGCACAAGGTGCGGCCATTAGTTCCATTGCGGATATCCCGATGGACAACATTGAACGTATCGAATACATCAATGGTGGTGCCGCCACAACTTTATACGGTTCCGATGCCGCCAACGGGGTAATCCAGATATTCACCAAAAAAGGTACGGCCCAAGGAACCAAAGTAACCTTGGAGGTGCAAACAGGTATTGAAACCCCGACCACCGATTATCTCTATTTTGATAGAAGCAAAGATCTGTTGTTCCAAACAGGCCTGTTCCAAAAGTACCATGTGGGACTAAATGGAGGCAATAATGGTTTTGGATATAGTTTTTCTGGAAATTATTTGGACAATGAAGGTTCTCAATATGCCAACAACAACTCCAATAGAAAAATTGATTTCAGTACAGGATTTAAAGCACAACTGGGCGAAAAAGTGGTGTACAACAGCTCCTTCATATTTGTGAACAACCAATACAACCGTAACCGGAACGGAAATCAAGGTGGTTATACCGGTCTTTGGTTTGCGGAGAGTGGTTCATCTATTTTAAAAGGATTCAATAATAGGTTGGATGAGATGACCGCTGCAGAGTTTGATGAAATTAAAGCTTTTGCCCACAGAGCGGAAGAATTACAGGACAATGAGATAAATGTAAATCGTTTTACCACTTCTCAATCCTTTAAATATATGCCATGGGATAATTTGGAGTTCAAATTCACCGGTGGTATCGATTATAGAATCCAATCGGATAAGAACGTTCAGACCAACGAATACTTAACACATACAACTCAAGCTCCAGTGAACGATGAAGGAAGCATTACCAATGTGGATAGAAAGTACTTTGGTATTACCTTGGAATTTACAGGACAGCACAAATGGGATTTAGGAGATTTTAATTTGATAACCACGTTTGGCGGCCAATTATTCAGAAACAAGGACCACCAAATCCGTTTTGTGGGAACCAACATTAGGGACGGTGCACGGACCATAAGTGATGCCGCCATAAAAACCAGTGATGAATATTTGACAGAAGTATTGAACTACGGTGTATATCTGCAAGAAAATATTGGTTATAAAGATAAACTGTTCTTTGATCTAGGTGTGAGGGGAGATAGGAACCCGTCTTTTGGAGACAATATAGGTACACAGTTTTATCCTAAAATAGGATTCTCTTATTTACCAAGTTCAGAAGAATTTTTAACAAATATCGATTGGTTAAATTCACTCAGGGTTAGAGGTAGCTATGGTGTTGCAGGTAATTTGCCCCCGGCATTTGTAAACGAGAGAACAGTTGCTTTCAATGGTTTTCAGGGAGAACAAGCTGCGTTCTTTGCAAATCCCGGCAACGACGATCTAAAACCAGAAAAAACTACGACCTACGAAGCTGGTCTGGATTTGGCTATGTTCGCCAACCGAGTCAACCTTTCCGTATCCAGATATAGTGCTAAAACAGAAGATGCCCTATTCTATGTACCTCCGACACCATCGACCGGATTCGACCAAAGCCAGTTGTACAATGTAGGTGAGATTGAAAACAAAGGATGGGAAATTAGTGCCGTGGTAGAACCAATCAGAACGGATAAGAGCTCTTTGAGACTAAATGTTTCCGTTAATACCTTGGATAACGAAGTGGTAAATTCGGGCGGTATCGCACCATTCAACATTAACGGATTCAGTGCGAGAACCATACAGACAGTGGTTGAAGAAGGATTTCCCGTAGGATACATAAGAGGAAATCGCGGAACTTTTGATGAAAATGGAGTTTTGGAAAGCACAGAGGCTCAGTCGTATTTAGGTACTACATTACCGGATTTTTATGGAAACCTTGGGCTGACTTTTAATTATGGCAGTTTCTCATTCTACGCTAATGGAAGTTATCAAAAAGGAGGTTTTGCCAACAGTTTTGATCAACAGTTCAGGTTTTTATATGGAGCATCGGAAGATAAAATACCAGCTGCTGAAATTGAAGCCAACGGCCGCTCCAACTGGTTGAATTTTACAGACAGATTTACTGAGAAGACCGACTTTTTAAAAGTGAGGGATATAGGGATGAGCTATACCCTAAGACCAAAATCCAGCACGGTTTTCGATAATGTGGTCTTTGGCGTTAATGTAGTGAATCCATTGAATTTCACTTCATCATCCTTTGATCCGGAAGCTACCATAAGTGGTGCGGCAACAGGTCAAGGAGGTGCATCCACAGGAGGTATTTCTTATGCCACCTATTCAGCGCCAAGACAATTTTTAACCTCATTACGAATCAATTTTAAATAATCCCTGAATTACGAAAAAATGAAATCAAAAATAATAACAGCAGTTTTGTCCGTAATGCTTTTGGGAGCATGCGTGGACAACCCAAATGTAACCGAGGATATTTATTTGAATACGCCAGATCCGACAAAAAGTTGGGTAAAAGGTCTGGAAAGGCAATTGGCCATCACCATGAATTCAGTATTGATCAATACCGAAATGGTGTCCGATAATTATTTTAATAATTACACCCTTTACAGCAAGGTATTTGATATACCTCAAATCGATTATACCGATATTGATGTAAACGACCTGCAACAAGAAATCGGAAGATTACGCGAAATGGCAACCTACGGACTGGAGACGGTAGCCGTAGCAGACGAAAATGTTAGCCAAGAAAACATTGCTTACATGCACTTTTGCAAAGGTTTCGCCTTTCTATTGGGAGGGGAGAACTTTGTAGGTCTGCCAATGGAGTCCCTGGGGGCAGTATCGGACTGGAAAACTTTGCTGAACGGAGCCATCGAGGAGTTTGAAGATGCAATCGATATGGCCACAGATGCAAACCATATCAACGCATTTAAAATGTTCCAAGCCAGAACATATTATCGTTTGGGGGATTTGACCAATGCAAAAAACATAGCCGAATCATTGACTGCAGATGAATCATTTTTGTTCACAATCGGTTTTGATGGTGAAAACGGAGTGGTGAACGAAATGCAAAATGCTACATTTACCAGTATGCAAAATAGATTTGCTCCTTTGCCAAGGTTGGATTACCTAGACCCTAAATATTACGATCAGGGCACCGCTGTATCCGACCAAAAACCAATTAGCTTGGCAAAGGCAGAAGAGGCATTTCTAATTTTGATGGAAGCCTATTTGGCAGAAAATAATGTGGCCAGCGCAAAAGCTACTGCGTTGGATCTATTGGATGTGGTTGCAGCAAGACCCGTGGCACAAATAGATGACTCCCGGGAATTGCGGAATGGAACAAACAGAACTGATTATCCGCTTACCGCTGTTGCCGTGCGTGCAGATGCCGATTCAGAATTCGAAAATGATCTGGTATTGGACCGTCAGGCCGGGTTTATTCCAGTATATACCGTATCTGGAACTAAGGTTACCATAGAGGATATTGAAGCAGCTAGTTCTGTGGACGAAATGTTGTACCTCACTTATTTGCTAAGGCAAGAAATATTCATTAGCGAAGGAAGAAGAATGAACGATCTGGGTATTCGTTTTCCAGTTTCACAAACAGAACAATTGAACAATCCAAATGTGGACGAATCGTTCACACAGGCGGTGATTCCAAGTTTTATTCCCTTAAATTCAGGTTTGGACGATTTTACGGTTGATGAAACTACAGGAAACGTGACCGTTGCTTTTGATATGAATAAAGTTATCGTTAACAATAAAGCCACAGCAGATGTTGTTCCGTTTCAATAATATAATTAAGGTATTGGGGTTGCTACTTGTAGTGACCCTAAATGCCCAAACAAAGCCAGAACATGTAGTGATTATAAGTATAGATGGATTTCGATCAGAGTTTTATCTGGACAATACCATGCCCACACCAAACCTTCAGGAAATGGTGGATAAAGGAGTTGCGGCAAAGGAGGTCACAGGTATATTCCCGACCGTAACCTATCCGTCCCATACTACTTTGATTACCGGTAAGACCCCAGTAGAGCATGGTATTTTTTATAATACCAAAATGAGCGAAAACGGAAGTTCCGGAGGCTGGGTGTATGATTTTAAGGAGATCAAGGCCAAAACCTTGTGGCAATCCGTTAAAGAAAAAGGATTGACAACAGCTGCTGTTTCATGGCCAATTTCTGTGAATGCGGACTATATCGACTATAATATTCCCGAGTTTTGGTCCTTTACAAATCCTATGGACAGAAGAATCGCCACGGCTCAAAAAGCCAACCCAAAAGGATTGTTCGAGGAGGTGGTAAAGAATGCCACGGGAACATTGGAAATAAACGATTATAATCTCTCTTCCTTGTCCATGGATCAAAACCTGGCACGGATCGCAGGTTATATTTTGAGGGAGTATAAACCTAACCTTTTAACGATTCACCTACCCATTACAGATGGTGCACAGCACAAGGTAGGTCGTAAAGGATTGGGCGTAAGAAAAGCAATATCAGGTGCAGATAATGCCATTGGGATAATACGCGATGCATTGCAAAAAGCCGGCATTGAAGATAAGACCACCATTATCGTTACCGGTGATCATGGTTTTGTGGATGTACATTCGCAAATAGCGCCAAATGTACTTTTGGCCAGAATGGGGTTATATAATAAAAATAATCCAAAGGCTTGGTTTTATTCCGCAGGAGGGTCCACGTTTCTCCATGTAAAAGATTCGAATAACAAAAAAATGATAGAACAGATAAGGGAGGCGTTTGATCAATTGCCCTTAGAGGAAAAGTCCACGTTTAAAATTATAGACAGGGATAAAATTGCCAAAAGGGGAGGAGACCCAAATGCGGTTTTAGCTCTTAGTGGAAGTAAAGGGTATTTTTTTACCAATGATGCCGATGGCCCCTTTATTAGTACCAAAAAAGGTGGGAAACATGGACATTACCCAGATTGTCACGACATAGCTACCGGGTTTGTTGGGTATGGTAAAGGCTTGGAAAAAGAAATGCTCATAGAAAATATGTTCTTGGAAGATGTGGCCAAAATTGCCGCAACATTGTTAGGGGCGGATATAGATCAACCAGAAGAATACTATCATGTAGTTTTAGAGTAATACATGTTAGTCTTGTTTAGTTCGTTTAAGTTGTTTGCCCGGTAGAAATACCGGGCATTTGTATTATTAACTATACGATTACACCTCCCTATTTGCCATAAGACATAAAAATATTGTCCTACACAATACCTTCTATTAACCGATATTTTTGCATTCGTTGTACAACTCGTTCCAAACCCTGTAACTTTACAGTAATAAATAGTGGTCCATGACAAGTACCGAACAGAAATTAAAAGAACGTGTTAAGGAGTTGACCTGCCTTTACGAGGTAACTTCCATTATTGTAAATTCAGGATACGATGAGCTCACTACTTCGTTGGAAGCTATTGCCTATTGTTTAAAGCGAGGATGGCAATTTAAGGACGATGCCGAGACCAAATTGTCCATAGGAGATTATCAAGTACAGACAAGCGGGTTCGATGAACATAGAGTTTGCCTTACTTGCAATGTCATTGTCTTCAACAAGGTCGAAGGAACCATTTCCGTAGGTTATCCCTCACCCAAATACACCATGGAAGATTTTCTGGAAGAAGAGCAAACACTGCTCAAAAATGTGTCTTTGGCTGTAGGTAATTTTATTGAGCGCAAGCAAATCCATGATACGGAGCAGGAAACTAAAAGACAATTGGAGCGCAATGATCGACTTCATATTTTAGGCGAGATTACTGCCGGAATAGCCCATGAGCTAAATACCCCGTTGGCCAATATTTTGGGATTCGCCGAACTGTTGATGGATGGGGCAACTGATCCACAGACCAAAAGAGACCTGCAAAAAATAATGGACAATGCCATTTTTAGCCGTGAGATCGTTAAAAAATTAATGTTCTTTACCTGCGAAATGCCCGATCAAATGGAGCCCGTTGACCTGATCAAGGTAATCGAAGATGTGGTTCGGTTAATGGGACCATCGCTCCGGGCAAAAGAACTTAAAATCATCACAGCTTTTGAGCAAGATCATCTTTATATACGTGCCAATACTGTTCAGCTTACCCAAGTGTTCTTCAATTTAATAATGAACGCGGCCTATTATTCACCCGTACAGGGCGAAATAAAAATAGAACTCATTGGAAAGACCAATACGACTGTCATAAGTATTATGGATCAGGGAGAGGGAATTTCTCCGGATATCGAAAATAAAATATTTGAACCTTTTTATACCACCAAACCGGTGGGAGAGGGGACAGGTTTGGGGTTGAGCGTGGTCCACGGCATAATTAAAAGTTACAAGGGCACCATTGCCCACAAGCCCAATACGCCAAAAGGCACTATTTTTACCATTGAGTTTCCTAATTAAGGGTATATATGGCACTGCACAAAGAAAACATTTTGATCGTTGACGACGATATTGGGATATTGGAACTTTTAACGAGAAGATTAAAGGACCTGAATTTTCATGTTTTTAAAGCAATTTCAGTTAAAGAAGCTGTATTTATTCTAAAAGATACACCTATAGATCTTTTAATAACGGATATACAAATGCCCGAAGTGGACGGGGTTCAATTATTAAAATTTGCCAACGAACACTATCCAAATATGCCCAAGTTGGTAGTTACCGGATACCCCTCTGTGGATGGCGCGTTGGAAGTGGTTAAATCGGGTGCGATGGATTATTTGACCAAGCCTTTCACCAAAGAAGAGCTCAAAACTGCCGTGGATAGAGCATTGTCCCAAGGGCGTAAAACAGACAAACCTTCGTCCTCTGCGACTAAAATTAGGGTAGATTCCCATTTTAAAGAAATGGTGGGAGAATCCGTGGCTTTTGATCAAGTTAAAACTATTGTCGATAGGGTTAAGAACAACAGGGCCACTATTTTGATCAATGGGGAAAGCGGTACAGGGAAGGAACTGGTCGCCAGGGCAATTCATTATTCGGGCAAGTATGCGAAAAAACCATTTGTGGCCGTAAATTGTGGTGCCATTCCAGAGAATCTTCAAGAAGCTGAACTCTTCGGATATACCAAGGGTGCTTTTACTGGGGCCGACCAAAATCGTGATGGATTTTTTCAGGCAGCGTCGGGGGGAACACTCTTTTTGGATGAAATAGGAACGGCCAGTTTGGATGTACAGACCAAACTGCTGAGGGCGCTTCAAGAAAAGGAGATTACAAAAGTGGGCTCCAGGGCCGTGGAGAAAATAGAACTAAGGATCGTTGCCGCAACCAATGTTGATCTTTTGGAGGAAATCAGAAAAAAGAATTTTAGGGAAGATCTATATTATAGATTGACCGTTGTTGAGATCAATGTGCCTCCATTGCGTGATAGAAAGTCAGATATTCCTTTATTGGTGGACAAGTTTCTCCAAAAGTACGGAATCGAATATAGAGATCGCTTTGTGCGCATAGACCCGGATGCCCTTAATATATTGGAAAGATATGATTGGCCAGGAAATATTAGAGAACTGGAAAATGTGATCCAACGGGCCGTGATCATGGCAGATGGCCATATTTCCATAAAAGATTTGCCAGATTATTTAAAATACGAAATTCAATTTCCGGAAGACAAATTGATACCTTTAAAGGAAATGGAAAAAAGGTACATCCAAAAAGTACTGGCTCATACCGAAGGCAACAAGACCAAAGCAGCCGAAATTTTACAGATAACCCGTAAAACCCTCCGGGACAAACTGGATTAATTTGGATAGCTTTTGACCAATTGGTTCAAAAGTGACCACTTCCCATATAACTTTCAATGCACACATAAAGTTTAATAGCCTGATTATTAGGTTTTTGAACAGAATCGGCTTTTTTGTGTCTTAATGGGTATGCCATTTGTTATACTGTTGCCAAATAAAGTTGGTAACAACGAACTAAATGTGGTAACAATGATAGGATCCCCGTAAAGCACGATCAAAAGGACTGAAGATGAATAATTCCTGATGGTCAAAAACAATTGTGGAATCTACAGACCTGGAAACCATAGGTCCATCTCAAGTTATTTCCTTCATTAAAAAACAAATACAACCAAAAATCAATAATCCAATGAACGAATTTGTTCGGAGCCTTTGCTCGACCTGTATTCATAGATCGTATTGCTCGTTGAGCAAAAAAAGGACCCAGATAAGTCTGTGCAACGAATACCATCATTTTATGGAAGATAACCAAGAGCCTACCATAATGATGTCGGATGAAATGTATTAATAATCAAAAAAAGAAGGTAGAAGTATCTTAAAATTACATATGACAACAACGATAACATCAGAGAAGAAGCAAAAAAAGCAAGGGATGCTGGATAATGTTATGCGTCAATTCAACAATGCCGCTGACATTATAGATTTAAACAAGAATATCAGAAAAATCCTTGAAGTGACCAACAATGAATTTGTGGTCCACTTTCCGGTCCGTATGGATAATGGCGAGGTAGAAATTTTTACAGGTTACCGTGTTCAGCATAATAATGCCCTTGGGCCATATAAAGGAGGTCTGCGATATCACCCAACTGTGGATATCGATGCCGCACGGGCCTTGGCCATGTGGATGACATGGAAAACTTCTTTGGCAGGATTGCCCTATGGTGGAGCCAAAGGAGGAATCCAGCTAGATCCGACCAAATATTCCCAGGACGAGTTACAACGGATCACCAGAAGGTTTACCTATGCCCTGGGTGACAATATAGGACCTGAGCTAGATATACCAGCTCCGGATGTAAACACCAATCCACAGACCATGGCCTGGATCTTGGATACTTATATGTCCACAAAATCTCCCAACGAGCGGTCCAAGAATTTACACGTAGTAACCGGTAAGCCCATTGGAGCGGGTGGTTCCGAAGGTAGGGATAGAGCTACAGGGTATGGTGTTTTCTTGACCATTAAGTTTTGGGCGGAACACAAGAACATTTCACTAAAAGGTAAAAAATTCATAGTGCAAGGTTTTGGTAATGTTGGATATTGGGCATCCCATTTTCTACATGAAGAAGGGGCCTTACTTACTGCGGTACAAGACGCCTATGGAAGTATTTACAATGAGTCCGGTATTCATCCTGAGCAACTTTTGGACTATGCCAAGGCCAATAAAGGGAGTATACTAGGTTTTAGTGGTGGCAATCCTGTGGATAACGCTGATTTTTTTGGGTTGGACTGTGATATTTGTATTCCAGCAGCTCTTGGCAATCAGATTACGGTAAAAAATGCACCACAAATAAAGGCAAGCCTTATCGCGGAAGGCGCAAACGGGCCTACAGATGTAAAGGCCGAAGAAATACTGTTAAAAAATGGGGTGGACATTATCCCGGACATTTTATGTAATTCAGGAGGTGTCATCGGTAGTTATTTTGAATGGCTGCAAAACCGTAACGGAGAGATTTGGCAACTGGATGAGGTGTTGGAAAAGCTGGAGAAAAAGATGAGGGAATCCTTTAGTAAGGTAATGCAAAAAACAAAAACCGAGAAAATCGATGCACGGACCGCTGCATTTGTAATTGCTATTGAGCGACTTGAAGAAGCCTATGTACAAAGAGGTATTTTTCCTTGATCAAGGAAAAATTATCAAGTGAAGTATGATGAGGTTAACAATAATTTTATAAGAATGACACAATGAAATATGGGAGTTTGATAATTGAAAAAAAGGAATATGTTCTTCTCAAACGGCTGATAAACCTTACTGGTTACCATAAAGACGATACCTTTAAACGATCTGTGGGAAAACTTAGAGAAGAGATGGAATCAGCACAGATTTTGGATGGGGAAGATATGCCCAAGGATGTCATACGCTTCAATTCATGGGTCACGATCACTTCCGAAAACGGATGGCACAAGAAATTCAAATTGGTAATGCCGAGCAAAAGTGATGTTAGGAACAATCATATTTCCATTTTGACCCCTATGGGGGCATCGGTAATTGGTTATGCACAAGGAGATACCTATTTATGGGAATTTCCTTCAGGTGTTCAGCAATTGACCATTGAGCATATTGAGCAAGAAAACGAACCTATAGATATAAACATGGTAATATGAAACAAGTAGGTAGACCATATTATCACGAATCCATAAACAATATTCTTAGTAAAAAGGATAAATTGGAAATAGGTAATTGGACGGATAACATGGAACTGATCAATGAAGAGTTGCAATACCTCATCCCATTGGAAAAGCGACTTTTGGGCAATGCAAGCCTTCAACAAAGATTATTGGCATTGCAAAGGGAAAACCAACTGCGATTGGGGACCCTATACCGGTACGAACGGAACATGGCAAATGCCATAGAATGCGATACCTTGGAATGTGATGCCTATTACTTGAATACGCATGAAAAAAACAGGGATGGCTACATGGAGCATTTAAAAAACTATTCACAACTTAAATTGATGTTGTTTTCCAAAATTTTGGACCGATACAAGAATAATTGAAGTAAGAGGCAACAATTACTGGTAGGTTAGTTTAGTAGGTTACTGGTAATCATTCCTGTAATTAAATACGATAAGGCTGTCTAAAAAGTCAATAGCTGTCAACCTGAAACAAGTTCAGAATGGCGCATTTCACTACTTTTTAGACGGCCTTTTTTAATGGTTAAATACAGCAGGTATTAGCGTTATAGAATAGCTGTACTCTTTGGGTTTTATTTTATATTCATCATGTACCTCTGCTCCCCACGAATTATCGCCGCCAACGCCCATTTGCAAATAGTCTATATTCCACTGCAGGTTTTCTCCCAACATAATGTCCGCTCCATGTTTTTTGGTTACTGGCACCAAACCTGATGCCGATGCTGCACCGTCTGTATTGGAATCAAAATCAAGTTCTTTCATCCCAAAAGGCCAAACACTGCAATTTAGGAGGGTATCACCAACTACTTTTAAGGATAGTGTATTTGCACGCAGTTCCATCCACCTTACTGAAGTTTTATTGCCCGTTTCTTGGGGCCTTGGATAGCGGTGAAATTGTTTGGTCGTATTTCCAGAGTATTTTCCAATTTTAAGGCCCGTTTGCCTATCCCAATACCCTTCTTCAGGGCCTTTTCCGTACCAATTGACCCTATTAAATGTTCTGGGCAAGGTTAGGTAAAGACCCAATCTTGGAATATGGGGCAACCCCCTCTTTTTGGGCTCAAAACGGTAGGTGAGTTGTAAGTTCCCGTTGTTCATGAGCTTATAGCGAATCTCTACTTCAGCCTTTTTTTTAGGCAAAGAATATTGAACCGTGTAGGCCACATGATCATTGATTTGCTTAGGCTCCTCTATTAGCACAGCGGTATATCCATAACTGGCATCTTGCCAGAATCTTGCCCATTTATCCATTCCATTGCCCAGGTCATTGTCCGTTGGTGGTCGCCAAAAGTTTGGTCGTATAGGCATTTCGGTAATGGTTTGTCCCTGAAACTTCCAAGAAATAATATCGCCGTTTTCTCTATCTAATTGTAGAGAAACAACATTGTTGGTTATTTCAATGTTTTTTTCCGAGGTAGCTACGGTAAATATGGCATCAGAACCGGTTTTGGGTATGGTGGTTTTTCCGTTTTGCAATACAAATTGATCCCAACCAATTTCAAAGCCTTTGTCCAATAATTCCGTTGGCGTATCCTGTAACAGGCTAACTTCTAAAAAATACTCTACTCCTTGTTGCCAATTTTCAAGTAATTGCTTTACCTCAATCTTTTCTTTGCCTTGTGGAAGAACGTTTATTTTCTTATGGATTTCTTTAATGATGTTTCCATCTGCCAATAGCCGTATCCGGAATGTTTTGTCTGAAAAATCCGTAAAAAAGTTTTTATTGGTTACCTCAAGGATGCCTCTTCCCAAATAATTGAACTGTACCGGTTCATAGACTTTTTTTACCTCAGTTAGATGAGGGTGTGGATTACGATATGGATCTACTAATCCATTATTCAAAAAATTACCATCTGTGGGTAAATCTGGATGGTAATCGTGACCATAGGCTAAATAGGGGTTACCATTTTTGTCCTTATATTCCAAGGCTTGATCCACCCAGTCCCAAATATAACCTCCCTGTAGGCTGGGATATGCCTCTATTATATCCCAATAGTCTTGTAGGTTCCCCACGGAGTTTCCCATGGCATGGGCGTATTCTATCATTATTGCTGGTTTGTCCGTACTGGATTCTCCATGCTCTATTAGGTATTTTGGCTTTGGGTACATAGGGCAATAAATATCGGTATAATCCTCTTTTTGGGCCGGCTCGTACTGTACAATACGGTTGTCTTCCCTATTTTTGAACCATTGGTAGGCTGTTTTGAATATACTGCCGTGACCTGCCTCGTTACCCAAGGACCAAGAATAGATAGATGGATGGTTACGGTCTCTGTAATACATCCGTTCTATCCTGGCCATATGTGCTGGTAACCAACTCTTTTCGTTCCCTATTTGGGTGCTATCATGAATGGCCAATGGGTGACTCTCTATATTGGCCTCATCAACAACATACAATCCATACCGATCACAAAGTTCTAACCAGTAGGGATCGTTGGGATAATGAGCACTTCTTACGGCATTGATATTATTTTGCTTCATCAATTTAATATCCTGTTCCATACTTTCTTTGGAAACCACATGCCCCGTAAATGGGTCGGTCTCGTGTCTATTAACACCTTTTATCTGTAGGGGCGCTCCGTTGAACAATACTTGAGCGTCTTTTATTTCTACCCGCTTAAACCCTATTTTGGTGGTAATATATTCATTGTTATTAGGGTTTATATCATCACTTAATTTAATTTTGAGCTGATATAGGGCAGGATTTTCCGCAGACCATTTTTGTACGTTTTTTATGTTTTCGGCAAAAGTTACGGGTACGGTACACCCTTTGGGGATTTCAATAGTTTTGTTGAGTTCTAACACTACCTTTTCCTGGTTCCGTACCACAATAGACAAGTTTCTTAGCGCGTTTTTATCCAAAGTGTTCCTTAACCATAAAGTATCTTTAAGAATACCATTTGTATAAGAGTCGTCCAAATTAGTATAGGAATAATGATCTGCTATGTGGACCTTTGGCCTGCTATAGAGATAAACGCCGCGCTCGATTCCACTCATTCGTAACATGTCTTGACTTTCTAAATAACTGGCATCGCTCCAGCGGAACAATTGTAGTGCGATTAGATTTTTTCCCTTGGAAACATAATTTGAGATGTTGAATTCCGCAGGGGTCTTACTACCTTGGGAATACCCTACATATTTTCCGTTTATATAAACATACATGGCAGATTTTGCGGCTTCAAAATGCAATATCAATTCTTCCGACAACATGTCTTCGGTTAAGACTACCTCTTTTCTATAACTACCTACAGGATTATAATCCGTAGGGATGTTGGGCCATTCGGTATCGAATGGGTAACGTTCATCCAAATAAATTGGATGGTCATATCCTTGTACTTCCCAATTACCAGGAACGAAAATCGTTTCCCACTTACGATCATCAAAAGAGTTGTGATGAAAAGTAAGTGGTCTTTTCCTTGGATCTTTCACAAAATGAAACCTCCACTCACCATTTAAATCCAAAAAACGTCTGGAGTCTTCCTTTTTTTGAACGGATTGGGATTCAAAAGCAAAAAAATGGGCCCTTGGAGGCAATTTGTTATCCTCAAAAACAGTGTGGTCAAAATGGTTCTTTTGCGCAGGAATCGTTGGCAATTCGTTTGGAACACACCCCCAAAATCCTATAGCCGTAATCGTGAAGAGGATTTTTTTAAAATTCATCAAATTAAATAAGTTTACCGGATTTGCATATAATCTTCTCCTAATATTTTTTCTAGGTAGCACAGTAATTCTTCCGCATTGGCCTTATTAAATACCATTGGCGGTTTTATCTTGATCACATTATGGTCCGGTCCGTCGCTGCTCATTAATATAAAATGCTCCTTCATACGGTTTACCAAGTATTCTGTTTGATCTGGTAGCGGCCGTAGAGAAGTGTCCACCAATTCAAAACCTAGAAAAAAGCCTTCTCCCCGTACTTCTCCAATAATTGGGAATTTTTGGGCCAACTGTTGCAATCCCCGTTTTAAGAAACCACCAATTTCCTTGGCGTTTTGTTGTAACTTTTCTGTTCTTATCGTTTTTAGAACAGCGGTTCCTATTGCGCAGGAGACGGGATTACCCCCAAAGGTGTTGAAATATTCCATGCCGTTGGCAAATTTTTCCGCTACATTGGCCGTACAGGCTACTGCAGCAACGGGATGTCCATTGCCCAACGGTTTTCCTATGGTTACGATATCTGGTACCACACCATGCAACTGAAACCCCCAAAACGTAGTACCAGGCCTGCCACAACCAACCTGCACCTCGTCCGATATGCAAAGTCCGCCTGCTTTTCTCACATATGCATAGGCTTGGGACAAAAATCCTTTGGGCAGTTCAATTTGTCCGCCACAGCTAATAATCGGCTCAACGATCAAGGCCCCAACACCTCTTCCCTGTTTTTGTATGCTTTTAACAAGCTTTTGCACCTCTTGCGCATATTGCCCTCCTGTGTCTGCACCTCGGTACTTGCCCCTAAATGCATCTGGTAGTGGAAAAATATGGGTGTGTTCTGGGGCTCCATTGCCGCCTTTGCCATCAAATTTATAAGAACTTATGTCTATACAGGTGTTGGAGTTACCATGGTATCCAACTTCTGAGGCAATAATATCTTTCTGCCCCGTTGCGGCCTTTACCATTCTAATGGCCAGTTCGTTTGCCTCACTACCCGAGTTAACAAAATGTAAAATACTTAATTCCTTAGGTAAGGTTGCTATTAAGGCCTGGGCCAGGGTTACTATATTTTCATGTAAATACCTGGAATTTGTATTGAGCAAAGCCATTTGTTCTTGGCCTGCCTTTACTACAGCAGGATGTTCGTGACCTACATGGGCTACGTTATTTACGGTGTCCAAATACTTGTTACCATATGGGTCTAGAAGATAAGCACCGGCACCCCTAACTATTTTTATAGGCTCATTATAACTTAAGCTCAGGCTTTTTCCTAAATGCTTTTTTCGTTGTGCCAAGAGCTCTTTGTTGGCTATACTGTTTGTTGTACCTAAATTTTTTAACTGGAACAACGTATTGGGGTCTGGACAAATGCTTTTCCAGATATCCGCTTCTCTAGCATAAGCGACTCCGGGAAAATCTGTTTTATTTCCCAAAAGGGAAAGCATGACTTGAAAATGCAAATGGGGCGACCAATTGCCATTTTCGGTAATGTTGCCCAGATAACCTATCCGGTCCCCCTTCTTAAGTTTTTGACCCAATTTTAAATTCGTGACCGATTGGACTGACAAATGTCCGTAAAGGGTGTAGAATTCGAATGCTTTGGTTTGATGCTTTAGAACTACAAGTCCACCATATTCCTTATATCCGGCATCATTTTCTACAATTATTACTTCTCCATCCAACACGGTATGTACCGCCGTATCTTCTGGTAGCCAAAAATCCAGACCAAGATGTATGGTTCGGCTTTCTCGCCCTTGGTTCCCAATTTGGTCATAAGTAGGCGATGTGTATACCGTACGCGGTTCCAAGTAGCCGCCAGCAGGAATTCGGTCTGGGTGTTTTTGTAGAAGTCGTTCTATGCGATAATTAAAATAGTGAATATCCTCAAAATCTTGCTGATGCCCCAACCACGTACTGGAAACGCTCAAATCCAAAGGGTATGCTTTATGCCGTATTTCCGAAGGAAACAACTCCGATAGACCAATAGAGTTTTGTTGGGCCCATTGTTCAAAAGCTTTTTGTTCCGGATGGGGTTGGTAACCACATGCCTTTCTAAAACTGAAATGGGCAAAATCTGGATGTATCGTGTACCATTTTTTTAATAGTTGCCATGCCGGTTTTTCACTGATGAGCAAATAGGTATTACCGGGCTCTTTTAGCTTGTTCATAGCAGATTTGGTAACGGAAATCACCAACCGCATGGCAATTAGATCATATAGGTGGGGTAGTTCTTCTTCCCAAAGAGAAAAAGATTGATGGTATCCCGAAATCAAGGGTAAAGCGGCATCCAGGGGATTTTTATGGTGCAAAATGGCATATGCACAAGCTACCGCCAAGTCATTAATGGTCTGGGTATGGACCGCATCTCCAAAATCAATAACCGTTTTGACCTGCGGGTCCTTTAAGCCATGGGATACGATAATGTTATTGTCATTCGCATCGTTGTGTACAACACTTTTACGAAGGGTGTTATAGATGGGTAGGTTCTTTTGAAATCGATTTTGAAAATAAGCCAGGATTTCTTGCTCTTCCGGTTGGAACAAATGCAGGTATTGTTGGGTCCATAACGATTGGGCCACATCCCATTCAAAATCCCGATGGGCGCTGGGATGGCTAAAGTCCAATAACGCTTGTGTTAGTTTTCCGCCCAGTATACCAAGTTTGTAACGCAGTACGCTGGTTTGTGGGTTTACTTGGCTCCAAACCCTTCCTTCTACCCAGGTTAGCAACCGCACAAAACGTTCTCTTCCCGAAGCATCTTTAAACTTTGCCATGGCGTTCCCTTCTAAATCCATTACCACTCTTGGGTAGGGTGTTACTTTGTCCGTGTCTCCTACATGTAGAAGTATTTTTTGTTGAAAATCCAGATAAGCCGTATCCACGCCCGGACGGGATATTTTTAGTATGTAATTTCCCTTTTGTGTATTAATTTTAAAATTAAAATCTACTTCGCCGGGCAATAGTGCTGCTTTACCGGCTATACCAAACTTTTCCAGGGCCAATTTAGAGGCCTGTTGTGTACTGATCTGTAAATCTTTGTAAATCATTCTATTCTTCCATTAGCAACATGATGATATGGGCTGCACTCCAACTAAAATTTTTGGCATACAACCCTTTTCCCGTTAACGGGTGATAGTTCTCACGAATTGAAATTCCTTTTTCCATTACGCCCTCCGCACCTTCTAATATTTGCAAGGTTGCCTTGTGCGCTTCGGCTTCAAATCCATAATTTTTTAATCCCTTTACGCCAAAATAGGATTGATCCAGCCAATTGGGTCCTCTCCAGTAACCGTTCATGGGATCAAACTTTGGATGGTCCTTGGACATGGTCTGAAAAGGAACTTTTACATAAAATTTTTCGGGGTCCATCATTTTATTTTTTATGGTAGTGGCCTGTGCTTGAGTAGCTACTTTTGCCCAAAGAGGAATCCAACCTTCACTGCCTGCTCCTTTTACAAAAGTAGTACCGGACAAGTCCGTATCGTAAAACCAACCATCTTCTGTATTGTAAAACTGTGATTGAATTTTCGATTTCAGCATCTCCGCTTCGGCTATATAAGTTTCATGATCTGATGATTTACCTATGACCTTTGCCAGTTCTGCTAGGTATATTTTTTCTGCATACAAGTAGGCATTAAGGTCAACACTTTCTTGGTTCATGGAATATGCACCTTCTCCGTTTTTTACCATTTGGGTCGCATCGAACCTAATGGCATTATCCATACCGCTTTCCCATTTTGCCGCTAGTACCGTCCCGTCCGTAGAACCGTATTCGCATATACCGTCTTGGTCATGATCTCTTTTGTTGTACCACCATTGATGATATTTTTTTAGTTTGGGATACATTTCTTTTAAAAATTCCTTATCCGGGTCCTTTTTAAATACTTTGTATACCGCCCAAGCAGATAATGGTGGTTTGGTATCTCTTAGATTATGGGGCTCAATTGTGGTATCCCTATAAACACAATCTATGATAAAGCCATCTTCTAATTGAAAGTCGTACATCGCTCTTATTTGTTCCTTGGCCAATTCCGGGTTAAAATAGGAAAGTCCGGCCGCATGTTTCCAAGAATCCCAAGACCAAAATCCATGGAACCATTCGTAATGGTAACTGGGAAAAAGGCCTTGGTGCCGCAATTCACCTGCTGGCACACGCCAATTGTTCTGAAGCGTTAACAAAGTTTTGGCCAATACCTCTGCATATCGATCATCTTTGAATTTCGTATCGGTATTTTGGAATAGGGTATCCAATTGGTTTTCTTTTTCCCTGATCCGATCTTGGAGAACGGTATCAAAATTTATTTTATCCAATTCTTTATTTTCCTTTATTGGATCATATTCTGGAAAAATAAAGCTTTGTGCCACAATAGATTCGTTAGAAGTTTGAGGTTCTAAGATTAAATGTTGTTCCATGCTAGTATAGCTTAGGCTGTTTACTTCCTTTAGTTTGGTGTTGGAGTCTAAAAAACGGATATACCCTTTTGCTTTACTATGCTCAGATGTTAATTGGAGGCCTTGATCCGTAGTGGAAAACACAATACCATTGGCAAATAGGTTACCTGTGTAGCGTAGGTTTAAAGCGATAGGTTTTTGTGACACATTAGTTATTCTGGTCTGTTGAACAGCCGTATGCGGAGAAAGGTAAACCAGTTTTTGAACAATTGCCAGTTCCCTATCCTTAAATTGCTGCTCCAAATGGCTGGCATAGCTATTCTGAATGGTTTCAGTTGGATTCCACCTGTTGCCATCCGCTAAAATAACCTCTAATTGCGCCAGAGAATTTCCAGACCAGACACCATTTTGTTGGGTCATTAAAAAAGGCCCGGTAAATCCTAATTTATCCGTAACCTTGGATGGAAATCCGTAAGCGAACCAAGCTCCCTGATCCGAGTACATAAGCATATTTCTGGACTCTGGAGTCGTGGGATTCCCTCTAAAATCTAGGATATTCTTGGAAAATCCTATGGTTTTACTATTGGTTGCAGCTGTTTTGGGTTGATGTTCGCAACCCCAAAGCAAAAGAAATACTATGCTGGCCACCGTTAAACCAGAAAGACAAAATAATTTATATAAATAGCCCATTGTTGATGATTAAGAAATTAAAACATATCTAATTTTCAACAACAATCTAGTTGTACAAATAAGAAAAAAAGGGAAAACAAAAGTGGACGCTGCAAATTAAATAAAATTTTTGAATCTGGTTAAAATCATTATAATTCAATAAGAATACTGTAGTTTGGATTTAAAAATTTTGTAAATCATAAAAAAATATATTGTTTTTGTGTTAAATTATTATTTAGATTAGTTTGTCCTTTTGATTAATTGGTCTACTAAACTTATTAGGTACTGTTTTGGATTCTCTATCGGTTTTTCGGGAAATACAGCAAAAGAACCAGTTTGTGTTCAAACGGTTTTTTGAGGATACCTACGAAGATTTGGTTCAGTACGCCGATAGCTATCTTTTCGAAAAATCGATCAGTGAAGATATTGTACAGGAGGTTTTTATCTATTTATGGGAGAATGCCTCCAAAATTAAAATCGCGACCTCTTTTAATGCGTATCTCTTCACGATGGTTCGCAATAGATGCCTGAATCATCTAAAATCAATAAAAATTACAGATCGCGCCAAGGTTTTGGATATGCAGCATTTTATTGGTACTGATTACGAGTTGGACGTTTTTTCTGAGGAGGATCAACTCATTATACACAATCAAGTACTCAAAGTTGTTGAAATGTTACCATCTAAGATGCAACGTATTGTACGCATGAAATATATCGAAAATTATAAATACGTGGACATTGCCGAAGAGCTGGGAATATCCGTCAATACGGTAAAGACACAATTAAAGCGAGCCAAGATCAGAATTGCTGAACAATTGATCACGGTAATCGCTGTTTTGCTTACCAAGTAGCGATATCGGGTTGTCAAAACCTTCTTATTTTAACCTGTTTTTTAAATTTTTGTCAAAAAATTGTCACCCATTCTTATGATTTGATTGTCTTAGTGGTGAGATATGGTCAAATCGCATGGAATTTAAACTCATTCTTAAAAAGCTGAACAACTCCCTTTCGGAAGAGGAGAGAAAAATTTTTGATGCATGGATAGCTGAATCCGAACGGCACAAAAACTATTTTGATAGGGTAGAAAAAGGATATCTAAAATCTCCCGAATCTGTTGGTATTGATGAAGGTTGGTCCAAACTAAGTTCAAAATTGGCCATAGAACGAAAGAAACGGAACGCAGTTTATATAAAATATGTAGCTGCAGCGGTAATTTTGCTAATCGTATCGCTTCCGTTGGTGTTTAAAAAATCGCAGCACGAACTTCCTATCCAACAGGTTGCCGAAAAGAAAATCGAGGTAGGTACGGATAAAGCAACCTTGACCTTGGAGGATGGTACCCAGGTCGCCTTGGAAAAAGGGGATTCCTTTATACGCCAAAATGTAAGCAGTAACGGAGAGCAATTGGTCTATCAAAAGAGCAGGTCCAGTGAGAATGCCCGATTAACCTATAACACACTGACCATACCTCGAGGGGGTCAGTTCTATGTTGTGCTCTCGGATAGCACCAAGGTGTGGCTCAACTCGGACAGCCAACTTAGATATCCCGTAAATTTTGTGGACCATCAGCCAAGAAAAGTTGAATTGGTATATGGTGAGGCCTATTTTGAGGTTTCCCCGAGCAGCCTCCACAACGGTACTCATTTTATGGTTAAAACCCAAGGCCAGGAAGTGGATGTGTTAGGAACGGCGTTTAATATTAAGGCCTATCGGGAAGATAGCGAAGTGTCAACAGCCTTGGTGCATGGTCGAGTTACGGTGAATCAGAACGGAAATACGGAGGAACTTGCTCCGGGGTATCAATCAGTGTTTGACCCATTGGCCGGAACCGTTCAGATTGCAAAGGCCGATGTAAACAGTATAGTTGCCTGGAAAGATGGCTTGTTCAATTTTAAGGATATGCCATTAGGCGAAATTTTGGTGACCATTTCTAGATGGTACAATGCCGAAATACAGATAAAAAATCAAGAAAAGGCAGCCATTGAATTCAATGGTATGTTCAATAGAAACCAAGAATTGGAAAAAATCCTAACAATAATCGAAAATACAAATGAAGTAAAGTTAACAACTGAGGGAAACACTATAATAGTGGAATAAAAAAGGGATGAGGCTTAGACCTGGACAATTTAAACGCTCATCCCCGTCAATTAATTAGTACAAACTAACTAACATTTCAAATTTATGAAAACTAAATGTAATGGTATTCCTATATCCTATAGGAATAAATTATTGATCATCATGATGAGGTCCTTTATCTTTTTGTTTTGCGTTACCGCCTTTGGATTTACCGCTAAAACCGGCTTTTCACAAAACAGGACCGTTGTTATAAATACCGATGCGGAAGTAACAGTGGAAGAGTTATTGGACCTCATAGGAAAACAAACCAATTATTCCTTTATCTACAAGTCTGACCTTTTTGAAGATGCACCCAAAGTTAAATTGGAAAAAGGAGAGGTTAGAATAGGCGATTTACTGGCCAAAAGTCTGGCTTTTGCCAATATTGGCTACAAAATATCAATGGATGGATCTATTTTATTGAACAAATCCCCAGATAATATAAAATTTACGAAAAAAACGGTCCAGCAACAGGTATCTGGAACAGTAACGGATTCGTCCGGAGCCCCATTGCCAGGTGCCACGGTTAACCTAAAAAGTAGCCCTACCACAGGTACACAAACCGATTTTGACGGTAATTATACCATTGAAACGACTGGTTCGGGAGATATTCTAGTCTTTCGTTACCTAGGTTTTTTAACAAAAGAAATAACTGTGGGTAACCAAACGGTAATCAATGTAACACTTGAGGAGGATGCACAGGGTCTGGATGAGGTGGTCATTGTTGGTTATGGTACCCAGAAGAAGAGTGATGTTACTGGGGCCATTAGCTCTGTAAAAAGCGAAGAACTGAACAAGGTAGTGGTTACCAACCCTACCGATGCCCTGCAAGGTAGGGTTTCAGGTGTAACGGTTACCTCCTCTTCGGGCAGTCCTGGTGCCGTTTCCGATGTTCTTATACGTGGAGTGGGAAGTTTTGGAAACAACCAACCATTGTATATTATAGACGGGGTTCAGGCAGATCCCTATTATCTAGATCCCATCAATATTGAATCCATAGAAGTTCTCAAAGATGCCGCTTCGGGTGCTATTTATGGAACAAAAGCAGCCAATGGCGTTGTGATCATTACAACCAAAAAAGGTAAGTCCGGAAAACCAAGGGTCGAAATAAATTCAAGCTATAGTATAAACAGTTCCCGAGAAATTATGGAATTATTGGATGCCGATGGATATGTCCAAGTTCATCAGCAAATGTATACCAATGCCGGAGCCGAGTTGCCGAGCTATGTGACCAACCCTCCCAATTTTAACACCGATTGGGTAGACGAAACCGATAGAACGGGATATTTAAATTTGTTGAATGCCCGTATCAGTGGAGCATCCGAATTTTTTAATTACTCCATTGCAGGGAATTATGCCGATGAGGAAGGTATACTTATTGGGTCTAGGTTCAATAAAAAGGGTATTACCGCAAATCTAGGGGTTACCAAAGGTAAACTGAAGATCCAGACCAACTTAAATTATAGTGAGACATACAGGGAACCTTATAAATTTTCGCTTCGTGAAACTTACTTTATTTCGCCATTGATCCCGGTATTGGACGAGACCAAACCTTCTGGTTATGGTTATAGGGATGGTGATCTGCCCGATCACAGAAATCCGGTCGGCGAAAACGAATTCTTGGAGCAGTACAACAAAGCAAAATACTTTTTAGGTACCGTAAATGTTTCCTACGAAGTGCTGAAAGGTCTAGTGGCCGGCGCCAACCTTTCCTATTCTGTTAGGGACTCGTTCGAGTTTGCCTTCCACAAACCGTTTCAAGTAAGGGCGGCACAGGAAGAAGGCCGAGAGTTCGCATTCATATCCGAGTACGACAATGAGTTTAAAAGGTACAACCAAGAATATACCTTAAAGTACGATTTCAATATTGATGAAAAGCATGACTTTCAATTGTTGGCAGGTTACCAACGTATTAGAGAACCTTACAAATGGAATTATACCCAGGCCGAAGGCTACAAGATTCAACGAGAGGTACAGGATGGAGCCATTGTGGAAGAGCGCGTTCCTGCCGAAATATTAGATCCCAATTTTAGAACCCTAAATGCCTTTAACGATGGTACGTTCTTTTCTCAAGGAACAAATGCAGAATATAGCCTGGCTTCACAATTTGGAAGAATAAACTACGCATTTGATGACAAATACCTGTTCCAGGCCAGCGTGCGTAGGGATGGAAGTTCAAAATTTGGTGACAATAACAAGTATGGTGTTTTCCCATCCTTTGCATTGGGGTGGAAACTTACCAGTGAGAACTTTATGGAAAACCAGAATGCTTTCGATTTTTTAAAACTAAGGTTTAGTTGGGGGCAGGCCGGTAACGATAGTGCACTGGGCTACTACGATTATGTTGCTTTGATATCCCAAGGTAAAAGTCAAGACGATGGAGGGTACGTATTTGGGAATCCACAGACCTCTTACCAGGGAAGTATTGCAAGAGAGTTACAGAACGACGACCTTCAATGGGAAACCAATACCTCTTATAATTTAGGACTCGATTTTGCATCGATGGGCAACAAGCTCACAGGAGCAGTTAATTATTACAATAGTTCCACAGAAGATTTATTGATTACCAAAGTAGTATCTCCTGCGGCCGGGGTAAACAATCCCGTAGTCAATGTAGGAGAGTTCGAGAACAGTGGGCTGGAATTTGAGATTGGCTACACCAATAAAGATGGTGCTTTTAATTATTCTGCATTTGCTACACTTACCACGATTAATAGTGAAGTAACCAAGTTGAGTAACGAAGATCAGACCATTTATGGTATTGGGCTGTTGTTCGGCTCGGATCATTTTGTTAACCAGACAAAGATCGGTTATGAGCCCGGAGCGTATTTCTTGCCAGTAGCCGACGGAATTTTCCAGAGTCAGGCAGAGATTGATGCGCATAGTGTAGATGGTGTACCGATTCAACCAGAAGCAGCACCAGGGGATATCCGTTTTGTAGATCAAAATGGAGATGGGGTCATTAATTCCGATGATGAAGTCTACCAAGGTTCCGCAATCCCTGATTTTGAATATAGCTTAAACCTAAGTGCGGATTATAAAGGTTTTGATGTGAACGTGTTCTTCCAAGGCGTTGGGGGTGCCAAAATTTATAACGGAAACGATTTTCGTTTAATGAGTATGGATACCGGAAGAAATTACCGAAAATCCGCTCTTAACGCATGGACACCGGATAACACCAACACAGACATACCACGTGCCGTGCTCGGTGATCCCAACAGGAACAACCGTGCATCTACAAGGTTCTTGGAAAATGGTGATTATTTAAGGGTCAAAACAATTTCTTTGGGGTATTCGTTGCCAAGAACAACATTGGAGAAGATCGGGATCAACCGTTTAAGGTTGTTTATGACCGGGCAGAACTTATTTACGTTCACAAACTATAGTGGTCTGGATCCAGAAGTAGGAGCAAGTATCTCCGGGCAGAACCAGAGCATACTATCAAGAGGTATCGATTTAAACCTGTACCCTAAGACCAAATCATTCATCTTCGGAATGCAATTGGAATTTTAATTAAAAAGAATAAGACATGAAAAATATAGTACAAATGTTTGTCGCAAGCATGTTCATGTTTGCAATACTCTCCTGTGATGATGATGAATTTTTGGAGCAACAGTCTCCGGACCAATTAACGTCTTCATCGTTTTGGAGAAATGTAGAAGATGCTGAATCGGGGCTGGTGGCTGCCTACTCAGAACTGGAATCAAGAAGTAACTTTTGGGATGGATGGCAAGAAGGAAGACCTGTAGTGGAGTATTTTCGTTCGGATTACGCCTTACCAGGTCCAGATGCATCTAATTATGCCCATTGGATGTCTATCTTCAATTTTAATTATACCAATGGCCATACTTTTTTAAATGTACTTTGGACCACCAACTATAAAGGACTCAATTTTGCAAATCAGGTAATATCCAAAGTGGGTCAAATGACACCCGAACAAATTTCAGAAGCGGATAAGAACAGGATTATTGCCGAGGCCAAATTTTTGAGAGGGTACTATCATTTCAAATTACTTAGTCTGTACGAGCAGATTATTGTAAGGATGGAGGAGCTCAGTCCGGATAACCTGGATAGTCCATTGTCTACCCGTCCAGAGGCATGGCAAGTAATTTTGCAAGATTTCCAAGAAGCGGCATCCAATTTGCCGGAAACCCGTACCGATGCAGATACGGGACGGGCCACCAAAGGCACGGCATTGGCCTATTTGGGTAAGGCATATCTATATAAAGCCGGAGATGCATCGTCCGCAGAGGGCACAGATATGGATAATGCTGTAGCAGCACTGGAACAAGTGGTGGAAAGCGGAGTTTATGATTTGTTTCCGGATTTTGTTGGCAATTTCAATGGCGAGAACGAAAACAATCAAGAAGCCGTTTTTGAACTTCAATTTAAGAGTGGCGATGCTACTTCGTGGAACGCTAACCGACTACATGCGTTTATTGGTGACTGGTGTATTGGAGGATGGGGAGGTATCGAGGCCTCCTACGACTTGGTCGACCTTATGAAGAGCGAGGGGATGATTGCTTCCAACGGTTTGTACGATAACCGATTGTACGGAACCCTTTATTTTAAAGATGATTATTACAATGATACAGAAACCAATGCAATGCAAGGATTTACATGGGATGTTCTTGTATCCGATACTTACGGCAGCCCAGACGCAAAAGATGGCAGTGCATACTTTAGGAAATGGTTGCCCAATTATGTTTGGGACAACGGTTATATTGGAATCAATTTAACTTTAATGCGCTATGCGGATGTACTCTTGATGTATGCCGAAGCACTGAACGAGACCGGCAGCACTGCTTTGGCCATACCAATAATAAATGAAATACGGGAAGTCCATGGTTTAATGCCCCCAACCACCGCTTCAACACAGGAAGAAGTGAGGGAACAGATTATACACGAACGTATTATGGAGCTTACCTTGGAGTCAACACGATTTTTTGATCTAAGGCGCTGGGGCATGTTAGATCAGGCTATGCAAGCGGCCGGCAGATCTGGATTTAGTGCAGCGGAACATTCTTATTTCCCAGTCCCTCTATCCGAAATTCAAGCCAATCCAATGGTAGGAGAATAAATTCAAGTTAATTTAATTCAGTTTTGAGTTTAGTTTTTGCACCTAGGAGTTTTTTAACTCTTAGGTGCTCTTTTTTTAAACACTAAAAGCTCATCAACTACTCATCAAAACTAAAAGAAAATAGAAACTGTTATCGGCTCTGGGCCTATGATGATTTGCTGTAGGTTTAAATTGATCAAAGTTATTTGATTTTGATCTCTTTTGCACCTTGTATTTTTTTGCTTACCTCAGGATAGGTGTCCTGGAAGGTTTTGAATATAAAATCAATAGGAACATCTTCAAAGTGACCGTAATCCTCCATATACTCCATAAACTGTTTGTTGTCCCTGTTATATTCCTGAAAAATGGAGTCTTGAGTGCCATCAAACTCCAAGGGAGCAACATTATAGCGATCACAGAGCTCTTTGTTAAAAGCAGGCGAACATTTGAACCATTTGCCATTGAAGAATACATCTACCAAACCATGAGGGGCTATTTCGTGCGAGCCCAAAGTTTCTTCTAAGTGTTCCGTCGCGATATGGTTGGCCACTTTGGCCAAACGTAATCTGGCAGGTATGTGCAGTGCGCGGAGCCCTGCTACATATAAAATAGCTTTATCGATACAGTGGCCTACCGTTTTTCGGGCAATGGCACTGGCTTTATAATGCGCAGGTGTCAATCCAATATTGTATGGGTTGTAACGCCAACCGTCTCTAACTTTAAGATACAATTGCTCGATTTTTTCCTGGTCGGAAACCAAATTTTTAATGCTCTCCACCATTTTTTGAATTTCTGGACTGGAATGATCAAAGTAAAAAGTCTCCTGAGTGTATACCATAATTTTAAAAGGAAAGGTTTTTGGTTAAAGTTCTCTTTTTAAGATATAATTTTTGGAACTAAATGTTTCTTGTAAAGATAAACTATCAAATTAATTAGATATTTCTTTTCTGATTATTTCCAGTAAGGGATTTATAAAAGTAATTATTATCGTAAACAGTTATTGAAACTCAACTTGAGTTGAAGGGTATAGGAGACATTATACTGCATTTTAAAGGTATGAACATTTAATTGAAACTAATAAAGGCGATAGGCTAAATAATATAATTGTGTGCCATTGCTTCCAATTGAATTGACCATATAACATTGAATTTAAATAGTTGTGGGAAAAAACTGTAATAATGTATGGATCAAGAGGTTTTATGCAGATTTTTTGAATTGAATAACAACAGGAACGACCTATTAGACACAACAAAGTTCGAAGATGACAACAAAAATATGTATACGAGGGCTTTAAGAGCTTTTTTTGTTTCAAGTAATACATTAGACCAACCTCAAAATGGCCAATTTTACCTCTTCGTACGCAGATCGTTTATTGAAAAGCATTTGCATTTTGTTAATGTTTTTTGCGTTTAACCAAGTACAAGCCCAGTTAAGTGATCTTCATTATCTTCCACCTTTAAAGCAAGGGCGAAACAACGAAGCTGTCCAGCAACAAGCAGTCTATCTGTCAACACCGGAGCCGGTAACTTTTGTGGTAAATGCCTATCGTGGGACGAGTGCAACACCGGTTGCCACATTCAATATTTCGAATACCAATCCAGCGGTATACACCTTGCCCAATGGGGATAACAATATCACTTTGGTTACCAATTCCAATACTGGGGTTGTACTGAACAATTCAGGCCTAAGGTTCGAATCTCCGAGCGGAAATAAATTTTACGTCAATTATCGGGGATATTCTGGGTCCCAAGCAGCATCGCTGACATCCAAGGGAAGAGTGGCGATGGGTACACGTTTTAAATGGGGAGGGGTGCCTAATTTGGGTTCACACGTATCAAAATCCAATACATTGGGAATAATGGCGACCGAGGACAATACCACGGTTACCGTTTTTGGGTACGATCCAAACTGTAGTTTTAGATTGGGTAACAATGCCTATGGTATTACCGACGACACTTATACCGTAACGTTGGACGCCAACGAGTCCTTTGTGTTTGAAAATTATGTAGGGAATTCTCCTTCCAACGCACATCGCGATGGTTGGATAGGGGCTTCCATTGTTTCAGATAAAAATATTGTGATCAGTAATGGTTCCATGAACTATGGACGACAAGCGAACAATAGTAATCGTGACGCGGGAATCGATCAACCCGTGCCCGAAAATAAATTGGGAAAGGACTATGTGTTTATTAGGGGCAATGGAGCTTCCAATGGATGGACAGAATTTCCTTTGATCATTGCCACCGCCGATAACACGCAAGTATACGTTAATGGGTCGGGAACACCTATTGCTACACTGGACAATGGTGAATTTTTTGAAATTCCCAGTAGTTATTATACATCCAATACAGCTGGGGCCAATATGTTTGTACAAACCTCAAAAGACGCTTATGCTTATCAGTGTATAGGGGGGGATAGTAAAGCTTATACCCAAGGATTGAACTTTGTGGCACCGGTAAACTGCTTGCTGCCCGATGTTATGGATAACATTCCCGATATACGGAACATGGCCGGTACCAATGTTACCGGGGGAGTTACTATTATCGCGGCCGTAAACACACCAGATGCTAATATTTCTGTGACAGATGGAAATGGATCTGTAACACTTCCTGCCTCTAATCCCGTTGCAGGATCAACAGATTGGAAAACGTTTTTTATTCCAAATCTAACAGGAGATGTCAGCGTTCAGTCCACAGGACCAATAGCCGTCGGATTTTTTGGCTATAACGGAAACAGGGGTGTTGCCGGATATTTTTCCGGGTTCGATACGGTCCCCGAAGTAACTCTTGAGGTTAGGGGAGGTACCGGATGCTTTGTGGGGTCCGAAATATATGAGGCAACAGGAAACTTTGATGCATACCAATGGTACGAAGATGGTGTGGCCATACCTGGGGCCAATGGACCCAGCTTTGCAGCAACACGTGCCGGGGACTATTTTGTTAGAGGAACCAAAGGGCCATGTACCTACGATTCGCAACCCTTAACGGCCCTGTACTGTGATCCCGACGTAGCACTGGAAAAAACGGTCGATAAACCTGAAATAATGGAAGGGGAAACGGCAACGTTTACAATTAAGGTGAGAAACTTTGGAGATGGACCATTGACCAACCTTCAAATAACAGACAATATCCCTGCCGGACTTACTTTGGTCTCGGCATTCACAATTACGGGAAGTTGGAGTGGAAACACTTGGAATGTCGGAACCTTGAATGGTGGCGAAACCGCCTTTTTGGAGCTAGAAGTACAGGCAGATGAAATTGACACACTTCCTTTGTTGAGTTTGATCAATACAGCAGTAAATACACAAGATCAAACCGATACCAATATTACAGAAGATGTCCCATCCGCCCGTATAGTGGTTCACAACGATTCGGATAACGATGGGGTAAATGACATCACCGATCTAGATGATGACAATGATGGTATTTACGATGAGGACGAGTGCGATACCCTTTTGTTCAACATATCCAATGGTGACCCGCATAGTGGCAGTTTGATTAGTGTTGACAACTATTTGGTGTTCGACGTGTTCAGTTTGGACAACTCGTTCAACTTCAATATCAATGGAGTAGATGTGGCAGGTGAAATACAGTTCCAGCTTGGCGCAAGTGGAAATTTTGCCCGTTTTAACGATGGAACTACCTACGGAGAAGGAGGAAACCCCGATATATGGACAATTACAGGAACGCATGGCAGTCCCTTGCTGCGTGTAGTGGTAGATCAGGCCGGGGAGTTCCAAATATACGGTGCAAGATCCTCGGGTGGTCCTCTGGAGCCAATGAACCTGACCACGCCAGCAAATGTGGTAAATTGGGATCCGACCGGAAACAACACGGTGTCCATAGGACAAGATATTGTAGGGCCCACCAACATGCGGGGCGTATTGTTAACAGCAGGCTGCGATACCGATTCCGATGGTATTCCCGATTCACTCGATTTGGATAGTGATGGCGACGGTTGTACCGATGCCGTAGAATTTTATAAAGATGAGAATGCCGACGGTGGAGATGGCGGGGAATACGGTTCAGGAGTTCCAGTGGTGGACCCAACCGATGGAACTGTAAATGCTGCCTCCTACACCCAAGTATACGCCCCTGAAATATTGCTTGGCAATACATCCGAAAATTTAAGCGCGGTGGATATCAATGGCCAAGGAATCAGTTTAGGGCAAACCTTTCAGTATGTGCTCCGTTTTCAAAATACCGGGGACGATGATGCTACAAACTTCGAAATAACCGATATCCTGCCCAACAATGTTACATTGGACAATGTGGATGTTTCCAATGCCTTGGGTACGACACATAGTTATGACATCAATACAAATACACTGCAATTCCAGGTCCCAGATGCACTTGTAGAAATCGGAGACCCGGAGTATAGCATAAAAATCACAGTGACCGTTTCAGGAAACTGCTCCGATTTTGTCGATGCCTGTTCATCCGAGTTGCAGAACTTGGCTTACGCATCATTCCAAGGGGTCGTTAATTCAACCACTTACACCGATGAGCCCGGTTCTTCCAATTTCCCGTGCGATGTAACCCCACAAGTGGCCACTAACAATATTTTGGACGACTTGGCCAATTGCGGTCAAGCCAGAACAGTTCAATTATGTGGAGATGATGCTCTATTAACGGCAGGTTCCGGATTTGCAACCTATACTTGGGCATTGGATAACAATGGGAATGGTCAAATAGATGGTGCCGATACCATCTTGGATGATGGTGATGCCGACCCAAGTACACTATTGGTAACAAATATTGGAAACTACATTGTGGAGAAATCAGGAGGAGGAAGTTGTCCTGATTTAACAGAGCTTATCACTGTAGAACGTTTTGGCGACACACAGACCAATCCCATAATAAGCTATTTTAACCAGGTAAATGCCGATAGTAATCCAGATAACAACATACAGGGAGAAATCGTAACGTGTTCCGTTGATGGTGATTTATTGCCTAAAATATTTTTGTGTGGTGAGAATGATGAAGTTACCCTTCAGCTCGGTATAACCGATGCTCTGGACATCGTTTGGCAAAAACTGGACGAAGGCAGTTGTTCGGATGCAGGTGATGATTGTGCCAACAAAAGCAATATGTGCACATGGAGCGATGTAGTGGTGCAAGACAATTTTACAGTTACCGAAAGTGGTAAATATCGAGTGGTCATCAATTATAAGAACGGATGTTTTAGCCGTTTCTATTTCAACGTGTTCAAAAACACCTTGGATATTGACTATACGCCGACGGATATTTTGTGCAGCACTCCTGGAAACATTAGAGTCAACGGAGTAGGGGCCAATTACGGGTTCCAATTGATAGATGCATCCAACGGAAACATTGTGGTGCCATTTTCTGCCAACAATGGACCTAGTTTTGATATAACCACAAGTGGTACTTATACAGTTCAGGTTACTCAATTGAACCCATCAACAGGAGATCCTATAGAAGGAAGCTGTATTTTTGAAACAGAGGATATTGGTATCTTGGAAAGAAATTTTCAGGTAGATGTCGATACAACACCTGCCGATTGCAATCAATTGGGAACCGTAAGTATCCAGGCATTGAACGTACTGCCCAATTACAAATACGAACTTAGGCTGGACGATGGCTCCAATAGTGGTCTCGGAACCTTGATCGCACAACAAAATCCAACCACGGACAACACCCATACGTTTAACAATGTAAACCCAGGAAACTACAATGTAATCACCACAACGGATGACGGCTGTACCGATACCAAACAAATTACGGTAAATGAAATTCCTGAATTGACGCTTACCGCATTGACCACCGATAATATAACCTGTACCGCGGGAGTAATTACCTTGACCCCCTCGGGTGGTACTCCGACCCCGGATTATCAAATGGCCATTTGGAGCAAAGATGGGGTGGATTTGTATGCCGACCCGTCAGACGTTCCTACTTCCGAAATGCAGACCAATACCAACTTTTTGTTCGGATATAGAGGTACACCGACCACCTATTTCCCAAATGAGGACGGTGATTATCAATTCATCGTTTTTGACGACAATGGTTGCTATGCTATCTCCAATAGTGTGAGAATGGAAGAACTTGGTGGCCTTACCGTATCTGCGACCCACTCGGGAATCGTATGTGCTGATTCATCTACGGCAACCTTGAGTGTATCCGTAACGGGAGGGACAGCACCTTACCAATATAGCTTGGATGGTGGAGCTACTTATCAAACCAATAACGATTTTGGCAACTTGCCTGCCGGACTTTATACCATTACCGTAATGGATTCCAGCGGTAATGCAGGTACTGGATGTGTCGAAAATTATGATTACGAAATAGACCAACCGTTTAGGTTGACGGCCTCGCCGGCCATTGTTCAGGACGCCTCATGTGACCCGAATGGTGCGTTGGTGAAGATATTGAATGCCAGTGGAGGACAAGCCCCGTACACCTATAGTTTTGATGGCGGTAGTAATTTTGTTCCCACCAACGACCGTTATTTAATGCCCGGCAATTACAATCTTGTCGTTAGGGATAATTTAGGTTGTACGTACCCTATGGAATTAGAGGTTCCTGCTATGGCAGCAGACCCAGACTTTACAACCACAATCGATTATGCTTGTGATGGATTGGCTACCATTTCCATTGGAACATCCAACGCAACGGATTTTGATTATACCTATAGTTTGAACGGTTCGCCCAATACTCCGGTCGATAATAATATATTCAACAACATTGGAGACGGAACACATACAGTTACCGTAGGATACTCCAGTAGTATCGCTCCGGATCAAAGCACACTTTTTCAAGAAAACTTTGGAACAGGGATTACTACCCAAATTGGAGAAATTGGATCCGGTTATTGTTATGAACCACAAGATGGAACAGAAACAGCATGTAATTTGGGGCCTGCCGGTATTTTGGTAAACGGCGAATATACTGTAACCAACTTCGTGACCAATCCAATTCCCGCTTGGAGAAGTCCTAACGATCATACTGGTTTGACAGATGGTCGCTTTTTGGCTATCGATGTGAGTACCTTAGCAGGAGACTTCGGTGTTCTTTGGGAAAGGAATGGAATAGAGGTGCTTCCTAATCAAGATATCACCTTCTCATTTTGGGCCTATAACCTTATGGTAACCTCCGGCAATGGAAACAATCCGGAAGTTTTGGTAGAGTTGGTGGATGGCTCGGGTACCGTAATTTCTAGTATCCCTACCAACGAAATCCCTAAAAACACAAATGCGGACGATTGGCATTTTAGAGAAGTAACCTTTAATCCAGGAGCAAATACTACCGTTGGCATCGTATTAAGAACCAATTTGAACAGTGATTATGGAAACGACCTAATTTTGGATGATATCCAGGCAGTACAATCGCCGGAAATCTGTGAAAAAACTCAGGATATTATTGTGGTTGTGGAACCCAATAAAGCATTTGAAGCTCAATTGTTGACCGTTGACGACCCAAGTTGTAACGGTGCAGCCGATGGCTCCATTACTTTTGAAGTGGGCAACTTTGATGCTGTGGCAGGATTTGAATACTCTTTGGATGGAGGTGCCACCTGGATTGCTTCAATGTCATCTCCTGTGACAACGGCATCCAATTTGGCCGATGGAAGCTATACCGTTATGGTCAGAAAAGCAGATGAAACCACCTGTTCGGTAAGTTTTGCAGCTACTTTAACGGAACCTGCCGCCATCGTACCTTCATTGAACTTAACGGCCGACTATACCTGTTTCAATACAGGAGCAACATTAGAAGCTTCAGTTACGGGAGGAACACCGGGTTATACCTATCAATTGGAGGATACCTTGGGGAATTTGGAAGTCGCTTACCAATCTAATCCTATTTTCTTAAATGTAGCGGATGGCGATTATTTAGTGCGGGTAAGGGATGCCAATGGATGCGATGTGCTTTCTGCAGCGCCGGTCGCGGTATCGCCTCCTGAGACCATTGCTTTCACTACTTCGTCCACGGCATGTTACGATGGTTTGAACAATGCTACCATTACGGCAACGGTTACCGATGGAAATGGAGATTATACCTTTAGAATAAATGGAGGGGCATGGATAACTCCGACACCGTCTACCGATACCGAGTATACGTTTACAGGATTGGCAGAGGGTAGTTACGATATAGAAGTGGCGGACGGATATGGCTGTGGACCTGTATTGCAGACCGTTGTAATTCTGCCCACGATTACCGCTCAAGTAGATAAGCTGGATGTAACCAGCTGTGGAGATGGCAATATTACCGTTACTCCAACTGGCGGTGATGGAAATTATGTGTATGCCTTTGTGCCCACAGGATCAACTCCTTTGGCAGGTGATTTTGGAGGGTTGAATACGGAAACAATTACCGCCGGAAACGAAGGTACATTTGATGTATTCGTAAGAGATAACAATGGGACTGCTCCCTATTGTGAATATAAAGAAACGGTTACCGTGTCGGCAGCACCAATTTTGGCCTTCACAACAACGCCAACAGCACCAGAATGTCACGATGGTATGGGTAGTATTGCGGTGAATATCACATCTGGGGATGCACCATTTACCATCGAGATTGTAGATTTGGACAATGGAGGGGCATCGGACCAGATCCTTAACAACGTACTGTCCAATACACATACATTCTACAACCTGTCACCAGGGAATTATACCATCAATATTTCCGATACGTACGGTTGTCCTTTGTCGGAAACCCCGGTTACCATAAATAATCCAGATGAGCTAACTGCTGATATTATTGGAAGATATCCATCAAACTGTGGAGGTGGACCAATGGACTTCGGATTTGATTTTGTTAACTATCCATTGACCTTGGGCACCCTGGAATTTAGTGATGATGGTGGTGCTACTTGGCAAGCCACAGATCAACTCAGGGGATATAATTCAGGAGATTCTGTATATCCTTCCATAAGAACTTTAGACGGAACGGGCAATCCAATTTGCCAGACCGATTTCCCTGAATTTATTATTCCATATCCATTGGATGATCTGGATATTACTATTTCTGCCGTGGTCGTGAACTGTAATGAGTTGCAAGTAAAAGTCCAGGGATCGGAAGGTGTGGCACCCTACGAATATGCTTATTCGGACGATCCTTCCAGTTTTGATCCCGCTACGGCAACATGGATTGTAGGTGGCAACATCGATGATTCATCAGGGACTCCGGTAGTAGTTCCAGCTGGTCATGGAAATCATGTATGGACAGGTTTGGTGCCCGGAAGAACTTATGTGTTCTATGTTAAGGACAACAATGGTTGTGTAAGGCAGAGTAATGTAAACGTAAATGATCTCTTTGTTCACCCATTTGATATAACATCCAATATTACCCCAGCTTGTAATGGATTGAACAATGGAAGTATTGAATACACCATAGTGGAAAACACCGTGTCACCTGGCTCCGAAATTGAGTGGACTTTCTACGATATTTCTTCCGGTACGCCTGTGGTGGTAACTACAAGCGGCGTAAATGTTCCATTTTCTTCTCCTCAATCGCTAACGTTCAATGCTTTGGGTGAAGGGGAATATTTCCTTGAGGTAACTAAAAAGGATGGCGCAAGTTCCGGATGTGTCAGTGCTTCTGAAAACGAAGCGTTGGAGGAACTGGATGCCTTGTCCGGAAGCCCTACGGTACTGCAGGATATTACGTGTAGCAACCCAGGCCTTATCCAAATCCCGGATATTTCTGGAGGTGGAGGAACCTATTATTATGATGTTACCGGACCAGCCGGGTTTGCTGGAGTCTCTGGCACGTTGGACAACCCTATCGAAATCCCGGCCAATTCACCGGCAGGAACTTATAATGTATCTGTTGCCGATCAATATGGTTGTTCACAAAGTTTGGGAAGCGTACATTTGGACCTTGCCCCAAACCCAACAATAGATAGTATTGTTGTGGATAATTGTGATACCCAGGCCGATGTAAATATTGTTATGGCCACAGGCGCCATGCCATTCTATTACTCTTTGGACGGAGGTGCTAATTATGTAAACAATGGAGGAACTTTCACCAATGTGGTTCCCGGAACATACACAGTAAGTGTTTTGGATAGTAACGGCTGTACCGCTACAGATACCGTTACCGTACACCCGACCATGCAGGCAAATGTTAGCTTGGCAGAAACTTTAGGTTGTGGAGCCGGTAACGAAGCTGAAATTTTGATCAATGTTACCAATGGTTCCACCAATTATGAATATGAAATATTGGGTACTTCCAGTACTTTGGTTGGAAGACAGGCAATGGGCGGTAGCACAGTTACCGAATTGGTAACGGTTGCAGATACCTATACCGTAAATATTTACGACATTGGGGTGGAAGGTCCTGAATGTTCCAGAACATTCACAGTTGAGGTTCCTGCCGCAATCCAGCCAAGTTTTACGGCCACTCCGACCGCTGTATCTTGTAATGGAGCATTGGATGGAACCATTGCAATCACAGAGAACAACAATGGTATTAATCCGTTGACCTATACATTGAGTCCAAATGTGGCGGTCTTCGACCCTACGACCAATAGTTTCAATAATTTACCTGGAGGTACTTATGAGGTAACGGCCGTGGGTCAAAATGGATGTGATACAGTTGTTTTGAACATTGTAGTTGCAGAACCCAATCCTATCACTTTTGATGTGCCAACCGTAGATCCATTTGGTTGTACTGCAGGTAATGCTGCCGACAATGCCACAATTACGATCAACGTTGCTAGCATTTCCGGTGGAAGTGGCACATACGTGCGCTACGAATTTATCGATGACGCAACTTCAACAATGCTTCAATCTGGAGCGAACCCCAGTTATATCCATGCAGATTTTGCAGGAGGCAATATCATTGCAAGAGTGGTGGACAACAAAGGATGCTCTGCCGAAATTATGGTCAATATTCCAGAGTTCGATGAAATGAATACGCCGACAATTCACGTTGATGATCCGATCAGCTGTGTCAATTTGGGCGAGGATGTTACCATTAATGTTACAAGTAGCCTAACAAGTTACGCCACAGATCCGACCAACTATCAATTTAGATTGTTGCCATCGGCAGTATATCAAGCATCCAATCAATTTGTAGATCTTCCAGCAGGAAACCACACCTTTGGCGTATTGAACGTTGCTACGGGTTGTGAAATTACAATCAACCATTTAGTGGAAGAACCCAACACGTTCGATGTAATTGTGGACAAATTGACCGATGCCGTTTGTTTTGGGGACGATGGTAGTATTCAATTGACTTTGGTGGATGCTTCCTATGCATCAGGTTTTCATTGGTATATTTTTGATACCAATGGTACACCGGCCGATCGTTCCGATGATGGAGCCTCAATATTGAACGGTTCATCTATCAACCTTGGACCAACAGCTCCGATATTTGTTCCTGCCGGAGATTATGTAGTGGAAGTAGTGCAGGACGCATTCCCAGAGTGCAGCCAAGTACGATTGTTCAGTATTGCCACACCTTCGGCCCCTGTTACATTGAATCCAATAGAATTAACCGATGTAGGTTGCACCAATGATCAAGGAAGTGCTTTAATTTCTCCTGCTGGCGGACAAGGGCCATATTCCATGGATTTGACCCATGTGGGTAGTGGAATAACCACAAGTGTTACCGGAGTGAACAGTCACCTGTTCCAATCCTTGGTTGCCGGACAGTACAATGTAACCGTGACCGATGCATTGGGATGCACCCAGGTCTTCAACAACGCTTTTGAACTGTTGCTGCCCGACCCCATATCCGGGTCCATTACCAATACTGGTTTAGTTTGCGAGGGAGATACCGATGCCTCCGTGACCATAAGTTTAAACGCTAGAAATGTGACCACGAACTACCGATATGTGTTGAATACATATTCCGATGCTTTGGGAACAACACTGTTAAGTTCGTCCACAACCTCAACATCGCCAACTTTCGATAATTTGGGAGCAGGGTTCTATAGTATTTCGGTAACGGACGATATGGCCTGCGACTTCGAATCCAGTATTGTGGAAATAGTACAGCCTACCGATGTGGATGCTATGTTGGTTACACATCAACCATTAAGTTGTCAGTCGGATGCTGAATTACTGTTGGTAGCATCTGGAGGAACAGCACCTTATACTTGGAGTACAGATGGCGTTAACTTTACCGCAATGAACGGGACTGTTGCTTCCGATACACATCTATTGCAAAATATCACGGCAGGAAACTACAGATATTATATAAGGGATAGTTTTAATTGTGTATCCACAATTTCCAACGAAATAACCATTGCCCCAATAGAAACCCTTACCGTGGATTTGGACATCTCGGCGGCACAAGTAAATTGTAATGGTGAGAGTACGGCTTTTGTTGAGGCATTTGCCAACGGGGGACTTGGAAATTACCAGTATGCCTTATTTGCTGATTTGGCTTTGACCAACCAGATCAGGCCCGATCAAACCAATGGCAGGTTCAGTGATTTGCCTGCAGGAAGCTATTATGTACGGGTGCAAAGTGAAGATTGTATCGTCATCTCGGAAGAGATCGTTGTAGAAGAGCCTACACCTTTGGTGGTAACCCCTACCATTAACAATATTAGCTGTAATGGTGCTAACGATGGTAGTGTGGTTCTGGATGTACAGGGCGGATCCGGTGATTATCAGTTTGCAATATCGCCCAACCTCAACCAATTTGTGGACGAGAATAGTTTTGATGATTTATCACCAGGCGATTATCGGGTAATCGCACAGGACAGCAATGGATGTTTTGAATTGATCGAGTTCACATTGACCGAACCCGATGAGTTACAAACAAGCTCAACCGTTACCAACGAGATTTGCTTTGGAAGTAGCGATGGAACCGTTTCATTACAAATTTCGGGAGGTACAGCTCCATACTATACGAGCTTAAATACCAATAACGATACGGATTTTGTTCAAGACCGATTTACTTACCAAGATTTGAGCAGTGGCACACACGTATTGTTTGTTAGGGATGCCAATGGTTGTGAAATGGCCGAGGTGTTCGAAGTGCAGGCCGGAGCCAACTTAAATGGAGAGGCCGAAATTTTGTACGAATGTGACACTATGGGAGCTGCGTCCAATGCAGTTCGGATTCTACTCGAAGATTCCGATGTTTACAGTGATGTGATTTTCGGATTGGATACCGATGATCCCAACCAGATGCAATTAGATCCTTACTTTGAAAATTTGACGGCAGGGCAACATTACATTACGGCACTGCACAGCAATGGATGCATCAATACGTTCGAATTTAACATAACCATTTTTGAACCATTGACATTGGAGTTGAGCGATCAAGACATCAACCGTATAAAAGCATTTGCAGAAGGAGGTGATGGTAATTATTCCTATAGTATAAATGGAGGTCCGGAAACCTCGGATTCTGAATTCCATATTACAGCGACCGATACCTATACCATTACAGTTACAGATGGCAACGGTTGTAGTGTGTCGCAGGATATATTTGTTGAGTTTATAGATATAGAGATCCCAAATTTCTTTACTCCGGACGGTGATGGGCAGAACGATACTTGGGCCCCTAAGAATATTCAGCAGTACCCGAATATATTTATCAAAATATTTGATAGGTACGGTAGAAATCTGTTCCAATTCAAAGGCAATCAGGATGAGTGGAACGGAGAGTACCAGCTAAAAGGATTGCCAACAGGTGATTATTGGTACATTATCCGATTGAACGGAATAGAAGACCAAAGGGAATTTGTTGGACATTTTACCCTATATCGTTAAATGAAGAGGAAAATAAACAGTGTAGTTTAACCTAAAAACGACATTCGCAACATGAATTAGGGCTTTTACAACCAAAGGTTGCGCTTTTTTAAGGCTAGTATTTATTTTGTGTCAAGAATATAGAAAAATGAGGTTTAGAAAAACGATTGCGATACTGTGTTTTATGATGGCAAACTGGTCGTTCGCACAATTGAGCGACCTCCATTATTTGCCACCTTTGCGACAAGGACAAAATAATGGTGCCATACAACAGCAATCGGTGTACCTGTCAACACCCGAAACAACTCCATTCACGGTAAATGTATATCGGGGAACCAGTGGAACGCCGATAACTTCTTTCACGATTTCGAATGCAAGTTCTGGGCTGTACAATTTGCCCAATGGAAACAACAATATCACTTTAGTGGATGATGGCAATACAGGAGTGGTACTCACCAATGGAGGATTACGATTTATTGCACCGGGCGGGAACAAATTCTATGTAAACTATCGCGGAAGGTCCGGTTCGCAAGCCGCTTCTTTAACATCGAAAGGGCGAGCAGCTTTGGGAACTAGCTTTAAGTGGGGCGGGGTGCCCAACTTGGGAACCCATGTGTCAAAATCCAACACTTTGGGCATTATGGCCACGGAAGATAATACGACCATAGATATTTTTGGTTACGACCCTAATTGCGAATTTAGAGTGGGTTCCAATCGAGCAGGAATTACCGCGGACAGCTATCAAATTGTGTTGGATGCCAACGAATCTTTTGTTTTTGAGACCTATATCGGAAACAATGCGACCCAGGCCCATGAAGATGGGTGGATAGGGGCATCTATTGTATCCGACAAGGATATTGTGATCAGTAACGGATCCTTGAACTATGGACGGCAAGCCAATAGCAGCAACCGTGATGCAGGAATAGATCAGCCCGTGCCCGAAAACAGACTTGGTAAAGAATATGTTTTTGTAAGAGGAAATGGAAGCACCAATGGAGCAACAGAGTTCCCATTGATCATCGGTACCCAAAACAATACGGAAATTTATGTGAATGGTTCGGTAACACCGATTGCAACCATTAACAATGGGGATTATTTTGAAATACCCAGTGGCAATTATTCCTCAAATACGGTCGGCGCCAATATGTTTGTTAGAACCTCCAAAGATGTTTACGCTTACCAATGTATGGCAGGCTCAAGTGCAGTATATACCCAAGGATTGAACTTTGTGGCGCCCGTTAACTGCCTTATGACCGATACCATGGACAATATTCCGGATATCCGAGATGCGGCAGGTATTAACGTATCAGGTGGTATTACGGTCATTGCATCTACCGCTACACCAGATAGTAATATTGTAGTTTCCGATGCAAGTGGAACCGTAGGATTACCTTCGGCCAACACGGTGGCCGGAAGCTCTGACTGGAAAACCTTTTACATACCCAACCTCAATGGAGATGTCAGTGTTCAGTCAACCGGGCCTATTGCCGTTGGATTTTTTGGGTTTAATGGAGCAAGAGGTATTGCAGGTTATTATTCAGGTTTTGATACAGCACCGGATGTAAATTTACAGATAACAGGTAATTATTGCTTGCCCGGTGCCTCATTGGGGATTGCCAGTGGGGAAACCTTTGATGCCTACCAATGGTACGGGGACGGAGCTCTGATTCCCGGTGCAACCTCGGCAACATATAATGCCAGTATGGCGGGAGATTATTATTTGCGGGTGACCAGGGGACCATGTACCTACGATTCCAATACGATCGAAGTATACTATTGCGATGCCGATATTGTTCTCGATAAATCTACGGTCGATGTTTCCGTGAATGAAGGAGATCTTGTCACATTCGATATTTCGGTGGAAAGTTTAGGGCACGATCCTGTTACCAATCTACAAATAACAGATTTATTGCCCACAGGTCTGGATTTTGTGTCCGCGAGTGTATCCAAAGGATCGTTCAGTTACCCCAATTGGAATGTAGGCACCATGAGTAGAGGCGAACTGGTGACCATGACGTTGGTAGCGAAGACCCGATTGGATAATATTTACAATGCATCCGTAACCTACACCAATACCATTACCAATTCACAAGATCAAACAGATGGCAACATCACGACAGATAATCCATCAGTGGATGTTCAGGTCAATCGGATTGCTCCAACATCGGTAATTACCAACCGGAGAATTACCGTTCGCGTAAACCGAAATTGACGGTTTCAACGAACGTGCCTTTTGATCAAAAGTAGGCAGGAAATGCAATCAATAACAATCCATTCTTAATTGTCCATTGCTTTGGAGTAGATCAAGGTCCAGCTCAGTGTGTTCCAGAAGTATGGATTCCAAAACATCCAGCACTTGTCTTTGCATGGCCAAGGAACCACAGATCATAATACAACCGCCATCTTTTATAGTTTTCAAGATATGGTCTTCTTGTTTGGAAAGCATGTCCTGAACGTACATCTTATTTTCCTCTCTCGAGTAAGCGATATATTGGGCAATATTGGTATTGTGCCCGATGTTATTTTCTATATACTCACAGTATAAATCTGTGGAAGATGTATAACGCACCCCCCAGAGTAGGCTGATTTTAATAGTATTGTGTTGGTGGATCATTCCCAAAAATGGTGCAATCCCCGTTCCATTTGCAATGAGAATGGCGGAAGGTGTTTTTTTAGGAAAATGAAAGTGTGGATTTTTGTCGATACTTGCCATCAGGGTGCTTCCTTGCTCCAATTCGGATAGAAAGGTTGAACAAAGGCCGAAATCATGCTTTTTAATACTTAAAACAATGTCTTTTCCAATTTTAGCTACCGAATACTGTCGGGCAATATCGGAACCCTTGGGGTAAATGGACAACAGATCGCCAGAAGTACAATCAACCCTGTTTTTGGGCCTCAGCCTGAGTAAAAAGGTATCATCAATGTTTAAATCCGAGCGGTGGACGACGTCAAAAGGGACAAGTTTGATTTTTTTCTGTTTTTTTGAAGCGGGTCGTAGAGAAAATTCAATTTTTGAGGCTTTGCTCCACTCCTTTGCCCAGTCATTAAACGTAGAGAACGCAGCATTATTTATTTTTTGAAGCGGCAAAAGAGGTGTAAAGTTTTCCCGATGGTTAAGGGCATTGTCCACTTCAATGGCATATTTGCAATAATCAGGATATTCGGTAGAGCCAAAACCAACAACCGAATAGTTCAGGTCTTTAGGTTGATGCACTGATTTTATCCTACCCAGAAATTTTCTGGCATTGGTCGGGGAATCGCCCTCACCATAGGTAGAGGTCAAAATAATAATGTGCTCTGCGTTTTGGAATGTGGTGTAATGGTTCAACTCGGTAAGGTAGACTTTTTTATTGGTCGAACTCATTGATCGGTATAATTGCAGTGCAAAATCGTAGGTGGTTCCGGTTTCCGAGCCCACCAAAATTATAATCTCGCTCTCATCCTTATCCGGCATTTGATCTAAAGTAATGTGCTTTTTACCACGTTTTATCCGTTTTACCGACATCACAGCCCCGGAATAGATAAAAAACAAGATCGAAGCGCTTGCCAAAAGTAGGACCAAAGACCACACAAAACTGCCCTCTCCCGTATGCAGGTTAAAACTCACCCTGGAAGCTAAGGCCACAAAAGGATAGGAAGCACTGGCGACTATGTCGCCAGTTTCTTGGTTTACCTGGATTTCTTCGTACTTTAGTGAGATTTGGTAAAACTCTTCCGGATCCTCGGAGAAAGGAAACTCTACCATTCTAACATCCTGAAGTGTTGTGTTTTTGAAGAAAGGGATATTTAGAACACTATTGTATTTGTTCTGGGACCGGATTTTCTGTTCTACCCAATGTTTTGTGCTGGTGTCCGGAAGTAAATTGAATTTTTCCAACGAAAGATAAACGCCGGTAACGGAAAGGATGATAATCGGGATAAAAAACCATCGACTTAAAATTACATGATAGCGAAGCTCCATATAATCTTGCTGTACCTTGGAGAACAGTTTTTTTATCCCTCCTTGTCGCTTGGCCAACAGCACCAATCCGGTTAGGGCGATCAAGAGCAATAAAAACGAAATTGACCCCACAAAAAACCGCCCAATGCCCTTTAAGAACAGTGAGCGGTGTAAATTGGTGGCAAAACTATAAATGCCAGGTCGGTCTTGAACCATGCCCAGTTGTTCACCCGTTCTTGGATCGATATAAATATCATGTGTTTCCAAATCCATGGTCAGAACCGAGGCCTTTACAAAATGGGATGATTCTACCTCAAAGGAGAAAACCTCCTCATAATTTTGATTAAGTGCATGGATCGTGGTTGCCAGCGAAATTTGGTCCAAATCATTGATTGCATGCCCTTTGGCTTGATGCTGTATAGGTTCCACGGCCAATATTACACCGGTAACGGAAGCAATCAAAAGAAATATGGATGAAACCAGAGCCAATAAAAAATGGCTGTATCGCCAAATGGATATGGTCATAGATCTTTTTTACTGCGCGAGCATTCGCACGTAGCGGATAAATCCTTTGCCCTCTTTCTTGCTTTTCAGGTTATCCGAAGTCAGCTCAAATTGGATGTCATCCATGTAATACTCCTGATCTTCAACGGAAGTCTCAAAGCGAATACGATATCCTTTATCAATTTTATCCTCGGGTATCTGCAAAACGGTAACAGTACGTTCGCCCCCACTTATGGTTTCACCGGAAATACCATCTATATTGGGACGATATTTGCCATAGAACTTCCACCATTCGGGAATTTCACTGTACCATTCACTATCCTTACCTTGGACATAGAGGGTTTGATCATATTCACCATCAGGTTTAAGGAGAGAAACCACCAAATACGCACCTTCACCAGTATAATTGGTCATTTGGATTAGACACTTTACCGTTTTGGTCTGGGTGGGTGCAAAGGCGGTGAACAGTAATCCTGCAAGCATAAGTACAGGAACTAGTTTAATCAATTTTTTCATCTTACTTTAAAAAGGTTAATACGATGTTTTGTTGTTGTAAGAGTTCATTTTCACTGGCCAGATCATAAACCGTTTCCTCAAAGTCGGTCTTGATGTTTATATCGGCACCTTTTGATATCAAATACTTCATTAATTTATCATCATCGGCTTTCATTGCAGCTAAATGCAATGGCGTGAGCCCCTCGGCGTTTTTGGCATTCACGTTGATACCAAGACCATCCAGTTTTTTGGCAAGGGATACGTTATTGTTCTTGGCCGCCAAATGGTACAAGGTATTGCCATCGGCCTGTGCCGTATCGAATACCACATCCTTATTCTCCAACATCTTTCTTTTTTCTTCAAAGGCTGCTATATTTTTGGCGTTATAAGAGGCTGCCCAATAGTAGGCCATTGAATTTCCAGAGTTGTCGCTCAAAGTGGCATCGGCGCCTTTGGAAAGCAAATATTCCACCACTTCGGGAGTGTTGTTTTCCAAGGCGAGCATTAAAGGTGTCTGCCCTTCGTTGTTTTTTGCATTGAAGTTTGAAACATCTGTTGATAGTAGTTTGACCATCTCTATATTGTTTCGGGCAGCAGCATTGATAAACGGAGTAGTACCATTGATATCTTTCTGATTTACATCTGCTCCGGCCGCAAGGAACAAATTAAAAATAGCTTTGTCCTTATTGTTGTAGGCCAAACGGTGAAGAGGCGTATAGCCATCTTGGGTTACCATATTGGGATTTAACCCTAGGTTTTTTAAATACTCATAGACAGATATTGGGTTGCTAAATCCACGCCCTCCTTGTGCTGCAAATAGAAAAGCATTGGCACCTTCCTTGTTTGGTGTTTTATAATCGACCCCTTTTGATATGAGCAAATCAAGGAATTGAGTATTTCCTTTTTTTGCAGCGTAATTAAAAATACCGTTGCCTGATTGGTCTTTACTGTTCAACTGGAATCCTTTATTTAGGAAAAAGTTGAGCTCTTTTTCATTGTTCAGAGCTGCCGCTACCAATAAAAGAAGGTTGGCACCGTTGTCGCTTTTTTCTTCGGTAAGAACTACTCCATGCTTTTCGAACGTATTGTACAGTTCTGGATTTTTTTGACCAGAATTGGCGGCAAAAGCCAAGGGAGTGTATCCATGACTGTCCAAATCGGTCACCGAAGAACCTTTTTCCAGTAAATAATCTACCATCTCAATTTTTCCTGCGTATGCTGCCCAATGGAGATAAATACGGCTATCGTGGGTATTCTTGTCCACGGAATTTCCTTCTAAGGATAACAAATAGGTAATAACCCGGTCGTCCGCTTTTTCCAAAAGGGCGTACACCACTGCATCAAAAGCATTGGCATTGAGCGCCACAGGGTCGTTGCCTTCTTTGATTTTGTTTTTTACGGTTTCAACATCTGGGTTGCTTTTCCAGAAAGCTCTATCAAGTAAAACATTGCTGTTTTGCGCGACCAAGGAAAAGGTAGGCAAGAACAGACCCAATAAAAGTATTTTCTTTAGTGATTTCATGTATTGGTTATTTTACAAAAGCTTCGATGATCTCATCAATTTTGCCTTTTTCGTTGTAGGCCTCTTCATCCAACAAATATTTAAAAAGAACTTTGTTGTCCACTTTGTTCTCTAGTTGCAGATCAGTGTTTCTGCCGTAGACCTCGTCCCATTTGGCGCGAACCATGGCCCATTTTTCTTGGTTTTCCTTCCACCATTTGGCAGCTCCGGCACATCGGCTATCATCTACTTTTACATAGGTATTGTACCCTTTTTCTTTGGCCAAAACAAAGTCTTCTTTCCCCTTTTCACGTATGATCTTTGCGTTGTCCTGTTCGTGCAACCATCCATAATCCGTTATTTCCTGGCGGTTTCCCCTCATGGTCAGATTGTAGTCGCTTCGGGTGGTATATTCTCGACGGGGGAGGGGAGCAGGAGTTGTATTTTCCCAATAGCTTTTTCCATCTACGTGTACCCAGGTGGCGGAACCTTCGTAGCGGGGACTATCATCCACTTGATATACCTTTTGGGTCCACTGACCTTTAACTTCTGCCGGGTCCAATTGTTGGTAGGTCCACTCATTATTGGCGTTGAACTTATACAGGTCGGTATTCTCGAACAACCAATCCTGTCTCCAGTGTTTTACAATGTAGGGCTCATTTGGGTTGCCTACCTGTAATAGGTGTTGTATGGAAATCTTGTTGTCCTCATCAGTAACCAATTGTGCCCACTCCAATCCCTTGTCCACTTTTGTTTTAGAGGGTTTGTATAGGGAATCGTTGGCATAATTAAAGGTTTCGGCAAAGTTAAAAGTAACCTCGTAGCAACCACACATATTCTTAATGGCTTCGCGATCTTTATCTTTTTTTTCGGTTTGAGAAAAAGCATTGGCGGAAATCAAAACAACCAATGCAGAGAACATGATATTTTTCATCAGGAAAGTTTACATTATTTAGTTACGCTGACAAAAATAATTAAATATAATTAATCTAAATAAGAATAGTGGAGCTTTATTTTATTGAAGCGTTTTGTGCCCAAAAATTAGAATTCTAACTCTTGCTATTGAATTGAAAATAAATTGCTTACTACAGTTTTTATTTGGGATGAAATATGTTTGCCTTTCGATTTTTAAGATTTTATCTTTAAAAACAACGAAGGTTTCATAGAATCGGTTGCAGTACTTTCCATACATTTTCGGCAACCAATTTTTGCCCTTTTATGGTTGGGTGAATGCCGTCACTTTGGTTAAGATGGGGGATGCCTGCCACATTTTCCAATAGGAAAGGAATTAAATATATTTCTTCGGATGAGGCCAGTTTTGGAAAGATTTCTTCAAATTCTTTGGTATATTCGGGTCCCATGTTTGGTGGGATTTTCATTCCGGCCAAAATAATCCTTGCGTTTGGCAAGGTTTCCCGGACGGTATCCACCATGCTTTTTAGGTTGGACTCTGTTTCCGACAAGGGAATGCCCCTTAGACCATCGTTGGCACCCAATTCTATAATTACAATATCAATATTTTCTTCGAGAACCCATTCCAATCTGTTTTTTCCACTGGCCGTGGTCTCTCCGCTTAATCCGGCATTGATCACGGCATAATCCAAATCAAGGGAATCTATTTTTTGTTGAATTAAAGTTGGAAAGGCCTGACCCATTTCAAGTCCATAACCTGCGGTTAGGCTATCTCCAAAAAATAAAATTTTTTTATCGGAACCTTCGGTCGTAATCGTTTCGGTTTTTTCAGCTGGATTGTCCTTGATCGCGTCTTTCTTAACGGATTTATCACCACAGCCAATTAAGAGTAAGATCAAAAAATAACAAAACATTAACGGCCTAGGGAAGCTTGGTATTTTCTTGGACTTGTCCATTTTAGTATTTTGAGAGTTTTAACCAAAAACGAGTTATGTCAAAGATATTAAAAGTTCAACACCTCTCTAAAACCTACCGGAGTGGTGAGCAAGATCTTACTGTTCTGAATAATGTGTCTTTTGAAGTGGATGCCGGAGAAAGTTTTGCGATTGTTGGGCCATCCGGAAGTGGAAAAACCACATTGTTGGGACTTTGTGCAGGGCTTGATACTACTGATGAGGGGGAGATTTGGCTTTGTGGCCAAAATTTGTTGAAATTGGATGAGGACGGAAGGGCACGGTTAAGAAATCAGAATGTAGGTTTTGTTTTTCAGGACTTTCAATTATTGCCCACTTTAACGGCTTTGGAAAATGTTATTGTTCCCTTGGAGTTAAGAAGGGTTAAAAAAGCCGCTCAGCAAGGAAAGGAGCTTTTGGTTAAAGTCGGTCTTGGCGATAGGGCCGGACATTATCCTTCACAATTGTCCGGAGGAGAACAACAACGGGTTGCCCTGGCCAGGGCTTTCGCCAACAAACCATCCATTCTTTTTGCGGACGAACCAACAGGAAATTTGGATGATGAGACTGGGACAAAAATAGAGCAATTACTTTTTGAGCTAAACAAAGAACAGGGCACTGCTTTGGTGATAGTGACCCACGATCTGGAACTCGCCAAAAAAACAGATAAGAGCATAAGGCTAAGGTCTGGCAAAATAGAGCAAACTGTAGTTGGGTAATGGGAAACAACAATACTGGGATTTCTTGGTTGGTAAAAATGGCATGGCGAGATGGTAAAGCAAGTTTTGGCAAGCTAATACTGTTCGTTTTTTCCATTACATTGGGAGTGGCAGCTGTGGTCAGTGTATACTCGTTCAGTGGGATTTTAAAAAAGAACATTGCTTCGCAATCTAAATCACTTTTGGGTGCAGACTATTTAATCGAAAGTGATAAACCCGTCAACGATAAGGTACGGGCTATTATAGACTCATTGGGTGGAGCCGACGCCAAGGAAATCAATTTTTTGTCCATGGCCGCTTTCCCCGGTTCCAATGGCACAAAGCTCTTGGAGGTTAGGGGAGTGGAAGGTGGTTTTCCATTTTATGGTGAATTGGAAACAATCCCAAAATCAGCAGCCAAAGATTTTGTGCAGAGTGGAGCATTGGTAGATGCAACCACAATGCTGCAGCTCGATCTAAAAGTAGGGGACAGCATTAAATTGGGCGCGATTACACTCCCTATTGCCGGATCGCTGGAAAATGTTCCAGGAAGCACATCGGTTTTTGGTGCAATTGCACCGCCGGTACTTATACCTTATATATATATAGATGCAACAGGACTGATACAGACAGGAAGTAGAATTGAATACAAATATTACTTTAAGGCCGATGAGAATGAAGACTTGGTATTGTTAAATGACCAACTAGCCCCGGTGCTGGATGCCGAAGAAGCAGACTTGGATACCCATATTTCGGAAGCACGACGTTTGGGCAGACGCTACGAAAACTTTGGCAAGTTTCTGAACCTGGTCGGGTTTATAGCTTTGCTTTTGGGTTGTGTGGGCATAGCAAGTGGCATGGGCATTTATGTTCAAATGAAATTAAGGAGCATAGCCGTACTAAAATGTTTGGGAGCATCAAAAAGGCAGAGTTACTTGATTTTCTTTATACAAATTGCAGCCATGGGTATTGTAGGAGGGTTGTTGGGTACAACGGTCGGTTATCTTCTTCAACAATTGTTCCCGGTACTTTTGGGCGATTTACTGCCTGTGGATGTCGACATTAGCATGTCATATCAAAGTATGGTTCTAGGTGTCGCCTTAGGCTTGGTGATGTCCATTTTGTTTGCATTATATCCGTTGATGAAAACTTTATATGTCTCACCATTGCAGGCATTGCGTGTGGTGGGGGATACAAGGTCGCGTCCAAAAAGGGCTACAATGGCAGTGGGATTGGGCATTGTTCTTTTTGTACTGTGTTTTTCCTATTGGCTGTTGGGCAATTTTGAACGCTCTCTGGCTTTTGTTGGAGGTTTATTGGCCGTGTTTTTGGTCCTAACTGCGGTTGCCCGTGCTTTTATGGCCCTGTTGAAGAAGTTTTTTCCAGATTCGTGGGGTTTTATTCCCCGCCAAAGTTTAAAGAATCTGTTCCGACCGCAAAATCAGACTTTGGTTTTGGTGCTGTCCATAGGTATAGGAACATTTTTGATCAGCACCTTATATTTTACCAAGGATTTGCTTTTGGAAAAAGCCTCCATAGAAGATAGTGCAAACAGCGCAAATATGATTCTTATGGATGTACAGAGCAATCAGGTCAGCGCTATATCCAAAACCATTACGGATTCAGGTTTGCCCGTCATTGATCAAATTCCGATTGTTACCATGAGAGTGGAAAAACTCAACGGAAAACACGTGGAAGAAATTCGCAAGGACACCACGTCTCAAGTCGGTCGGTGGATTCTGAACCACGAATTTAGGGTTACCTACAGAGATATCCTTATCGGCTCGGAAAAAATAACCGAGGGCAGTTGGAGGGGTACGTCCAGTTCAAATACCGATATTCCCATTTCAGTAAGTAGTGACTTTGCACGAATGGCACGGGTAAGCGTCGGAGATCCAGTCGCCTTTAATGTGCAAGGAAGAATTATGGATACCCGGGTGCAAAGTATACGCGAAGTAGATTGGAGCAGGCTACAACCTAATTTTTCTGTGGTATTTCCAAAAGGAGTATTGGAAAATGCACCACAATTTGGCGTAATCACCACAAGAACAAAGACCGATGTGGGTTCGGCAAAGCTACAGCAGCAATTGGTCAAACAATTTCCTAACGTTTCAATCTTGGATTTAAAACGTATCTTAAGTTTGTTGGAAGAAATATTGGGTAAAATAAGCTGGGTCATCAATTTTATGGCATTTTTCAGCATATTTGTTGGTATTGCTGTTCTTATGGGAGCCATATATAGCAGTAAGCACCAACGGGTAAGACAGGGAGCCTTGCTCAGGACTTTGGGTGCCAAAGGTCACCAAATTTTAAAATTGATTGCCATCGAGTATGCTATTTTAGGCTTTTTAGGTGCGTTTATGGGCGTTGTGCTGGCTGTTTTCGGAAGCTCACTTTTGGCATGGGTCTTATTTGATACGGCATTTGCACCATCCTGGATTCCATTTGCAATAATTCTTCCGGCCATTACGTTGTTGGTATTTGTGTTGGGAGTGGCCAATAGTTTAGGAATTGTGAGAAACTCCCCACTTTCGGTTTTAAAGAAGGAAAAGAGTTGATCATAGTTTAAAAACTTAGATGTATTTCCTTTATACTGTGTAGGGACTCGACTTTACCCATTATCTAGATGATTAAAAACTCAGGGGGTTTTCAGGAAATCATAAAAAAAATTGCTCAAAATATTTTTATTAAAGTTTTTTTTATAATTTGTTAACGTTTTTTGGTAGTATTTCAATTGGTTTTTAATCGAATCTAGGAAATAACAGCAACTTTCCTTTATTAAAGATTCTCTCTTTAAAAGAGAATATTAGGCGTCGGTACTTTTTTTGTTGAAAACTTAAAAAGATCCTCATATGGTTTGTTCTAACTGTTCTGTGTTATGTAATGATGATATGTTGAGAATTGGCAAAAAATTGCCCAATGCGAATAATATTTGGATTGTGACATACCTAAAAAGAAAGGTGAAATAATGGGCCAAAAAAGTTTTACAAACGAAACCTACCTCATTGAACAGCTGCAAAATGGCTGTAAAGAGGCCTATGCCCACTTGTTTGGCCTATACCATAGGGAGTTGTGCAATTATATGACTGCAATTTCGGGTAACCAAAAAGCTGCAGAGGATATTGCCCAACAGACTTTCATCAAAATTTGGGACAACAGACGAAAACTTTCCGTTTCCGAAAATAAATTAAAGCGCTATTTATTTAAAATTGCCTATAATTTGTTTATCGACTCACAACGCAAAAAGAAGAAAGAATTTCAACTTTTGGAAAAATTAAAGGACGAAGCCTATTTGGAAATGGCCGAAACCGACAGCTCACTTTTTGAAGAGCGATTGAAAAAAGTAGAGCAAGAGATCGATAATTTGCCCGAACAATGCAAAAAAGTGTTCATTATGAGCAAAAGGGAAGGATTAAAATATCGGGAAATCTCGGAACAACTTCAAATATCCATTAAAACAGTAGAGGTGCACATGGCCAAGGCCATGAAACGACTTAGGGCACAATTGACTGTTTTTTTATAATTATTTACTTCTCAAATGTCTGATTACTGGGATTTTATAGTCAATAAAACCCTTCTTTAATCATGGATTTCACATTTTAAATGTTAAAATTTTAAGTCCTTGTAAGGGTTTTTTAAAAATCTTGCGTCTCTTTTAAAAGTGACAATAATACTCAGATGACCAAGATTGATATCAGACGAATAATTACAAGGTACATCAACCAAGAAGCTTCGCAGGACGAATTGACGATTTTGTTCGAATGGATCCAAAAGGGAAATAATGCAGAAGTGTTCAAAAAGTTGGTGCAGGCAGATTTTTTGGTCAAGTACGAAGATAAGCCTTGGGCTACCGAAGCTGCTTTTGAAAGTTTCTTGGATACCATTAAAGAAAAAGAAAACAGAAAGATCAGGTCGTTGTTTGTGCGAGAGCATGTTTGGAAGTATGCTGCCGTGATCATGATTGTTTTAGGTTCCTCACTGTACTTTTTGCTCAATCAGAACCCGTTGGGGGACATTCAGGTGAATTTAGACCCCAATCAAATTACCATACAATTGGATAATGGTGAGATTTTGACCATTGATCCAGAAACCAATGCTACGGTAAAAAGTAAAAAGGGCAATACGGTAGTATCTTTTGTAAATGGAGTTTTGAGTCAAACCGAAGAAGGTGAGAACAAAGGAGAGGTTGCTCATAATACCATTAGGGTTCCTTACGGCAAAAACCTTTCCGTTACGTTGCAAGACGGTTCCGTGGTGATGTTGAATTCTGGTTCAAGCCTTACGTATCCTTCCAGTTTTGAAAACTTGGACAAACGGGAAGTTGCCCTAAACGGAGAGGGCTATTTTGAAATAGCGAAAAACCCCGAAAAACCTTTCATAGTTAAAACAGAAACTATGTACACTCAGGTTTTTGGAACGGTATTTAATGTTTCCGCCTATAAGGAAGATGGTCCAAGCGAAGTGGTGTTGGTAGAAGGGTCAGTTGGTGTTGGTGAGCTTAATGGTTTGGTAAACAGCGATTTACAAATGATAGTGCCATCGCAAAAAGCTACCAAATCCAAAGGAGAGGGCTTTATCGTGGAACATGTGGATGTGTCCTCATATATATCGTGGACCAAGGGAATATTGGCTTTTGAAAATGAATCCATGGCACAGATCATAAATCGTTTACAGCGTCAGTACGATATAAAAATCGTAAATCAATATAGAGAATTGGGAGAGCGGAGATTTACGGGTATGTTCGATGAGGAATCAATAGATAATGTGCTCAGAACCATACAGGCACATACCCATTTTAAATACGAAGTTGAAGGAAATACGATAACAATAAAAAAGAACAAATAAGAATAGTGCCTATGATGTGAAAACCTTTAGAAACCAAAAAACTTAAATTACTAACTAGACTAATTCAATTATGAAAAAAACCAAGACTATATGTGCCATAGTTCCTAAACTCGGGCAAAAATTGCTTTATGGATTTTTCCTGCTCTTTATGTTTGGGCAAGTCAATGCAGCGTCTTGCGCGCAATATGATAAAGTGGCCGCGAACTTTGATGACACACGATTGAGTGATGTGTTCGAAACCATCACAGAAACAACAGGTTATAAGTTCTTTTATGAGGCCACCGAGGTCAACATAAACCGAAAAGTAACCGTAAACGGTGCAAATCTTTGCATCGAGGATTTCTTAAAAGAGGTATTTAAAGGTACCGACCTTTCTTTTGAGATCATTGCTAGACAAATAGTGGTGAAAAAGAAAGAAAAGACTTTGAAAAGCCTAGTTCCACAAAAGAAGATCAATGCTGAAAACCCACCACAGTCCAACTTAACCGGGGTTGTATTGGATAATGCAGGAATTCCGTTGGCAGGAGCTACCATTATAGCAAAGGGTACCACGGTTGGGGCTACTACGGATTTTGATGGTAATTTCGAAATTACCATGCCATCCGGTGTAACGGTAATCAGAGTTACCTACATTGGTTTTAAGGCAAAAGAAGTCGATGTTGCCGGACAAACTTCCGTTAATATCACCCTGGAACAAGATGCTGCCGCTCTAGAAGAGGTAGTAGTTGTTGGATACGGTACATTGGCAAAGAAAAAAGTAACCGGGTCTGTGGTTTCCATTACTCCGGAAACCATAACCGAAGTACCGGCTCTGACTCCGGAAAGCGCCCTTATTGGACAAGTAACAGGTGTTCAGGTGCAAGAAGTTTCTGGTGAACCAGGTGCTGCACCGAATATTCGAGTTAGGGGGTCGGGATCTATTTCTGCGGGAAACGATCCATTGTTCGTGGTAGATGGGATTCCTATTTCGAGAAACCTTACATCATCTAGTCAATTGGGTGGGGTGGCAAGCCAAAGAGCTGCGTTTCAGCCTCCTACAATTAACCCATTGGCAACCTTGAACCCAAATGATATTGAGTCTATCCAAGTATTGAAAGATGCAAGTGCCGCTGCCATTTATGGTTCAAGAGGTGGTAACGGTGTTCTTTTGATCACTACAAAAAAAGGATCTAACAATGATGAAGGAGTTTTTTCCTTTGATTCTTATGTGAGTATTCAATCGGTAGCCAACAAATTGGATTTGATGAATGCCGAGGAACTCATAGATTTTACGAGAGATGCAAGAAACAATGCGTATCTTCAGGATGTTCCGGGAGCATCTGTCGATGATCCGATCGGTCCTGGTGATAGAGGAAATGCTAATTATGAGATGCCGGAATCATTCCTTAACTGGGATGGAACCGATACCGATTGGCAAGATATTATGTTCAAGACAGGGGTAGTGCAGAGCTATAACTTTTCCTATGCATCACCGGTAAGAAATAAAACTAGTTTTTACGCTTCTACAGGATATTTTTCGCAGACTGGTATTATTGACAAGGCCAAGTTTGAAAGATATTCCGTATTGTTGAACGTAAATTCCCAATTAACGGAAAAACTGAACCTTGACCTAAGATTGGCTCCTACGGTGACAGAGAACCAAAGGGTTCCGGCAAATTCACCATATTTTGGAACACCTCCTGGAATTGTATATTCCGGTATAGTTCACTCGCCAACAGTTGCTCCATACAATCCCGATGGAACAATCAACCAGCTGAACAACCAGTCTTATTTAGGAGGAGGTACAACTACAGCGAGTAACCCATTGGCCATTATTGAAGCGGTGGATGATCAAATATTCCAGTTTCAAACAAGAGGTAATCTTGCCTTGACCTATGATATTCTTCCGGAATTAAGCTTCAAGACCTTTGGTGGGGTTTACATCAACCTATACAACCAAGATTTTTACAGGGCCAGTACATTGTTATATCGTAATTCGGCAGATGGGAATCCATACGGACAAGCATCTTCTTCTACGGAGACCAACTGGTTGTGGGAGAACACCTTGAACTGGACCAAGGAGTTCGGCGATCACTATATAGACGCAGTAGTTGGTTATACAGCGCAAAAGGACAATGTACACCTGAAAAGTGTTTTGGCCAATAATTATCCGGACGATCTTGTGCCGACCGTTAGTGGTGGACAGGTGTATGGCGGTACTGCCATTAAAGAGCAGTGGTCTTTATTGTCCAGCTTGTTTAGGGTGAATTATAGTTACAAGGATAAATATTTGTTTACTGGAACTTTCCGTTCCGATAAATCTTCTCGTTTTGGTAAAAACAACCAAACAGGATACTTCCCTTCCTTTTCTTTGGGATGGAGATTGAACGAAGAGGACTTTTTGGCGGATTCAGAAACTATATCCGAACTTAAATTGCGTGCCAGCTGGGGACAAACAGGTAACTTTGAGATTCCGAATTATGGGGCTGTTGGTCTTTTATCGCCTCAGAACTATAACCTTGGAGGAAACCAAATCAATGGTCTTGTACAGAGCACAATTCCAAACCCAAACCTAACTTGGGAAAAATCCGAGCAAATAGATTTAGGTATAGAATTAGGGTTGTTCAACAACAGAGTTTTCCTTTTGGCCGATTACTACGACACTAAAACAAGGGATTTGTTGCTTAACGTGGCCATTTCTTCAGTTTCTGGTTTCGAGACCACTTTAAGAAATTTGGGAGAAGTACAAAACAGAGGTTTTGAACTTGCTTTGAGCACCAAGAACTTTGTAGGTGAGGATTTTACTTGGAATACCGATGTTAATTTCTCCACCAACAAAAACGAAGTACTTTCCCTGAACGAGGGCAATGAGCCTATTTATTCTTCAGGTAGTGCGGGTGTACGACACGTAACCAGGGTAGGAGATCCTATAGGTAGCTACTATGGTTATGTAGTGGACGGAGTATATCAATCCCAAGCTGAGATTGATGCTGCACCATTCGATACACAAGCGCCCGATCCAGCACCTGGGGATTTCCGATTCAAGGATATCGATGGTGACGGAGAGATCACTCCAGATGATAGAACCGTAACAGGAAGTTACTTTCCGGATTTTAACTGGGGTATTAACAACAGGCTGACCTACAAGAACATCGATTTCAGTTTCTTGATTCAAGGTGTGGAAGGCAATGAAATTCTAAACCTGACTTCAAGACACATGAAGAACGGTGAGGCCAACTTTAACTCCTATGCCATATTCAATGACCGTTGGATATCGGAATCCCAGCCAGGAAGCGGTTCTGTGCCAAGGGCGGATAGGGTATCCGGAAATCACGGTAACAACAATAGACCTTCTTCTTTTCAAGTAGAGGACGGTTCTTATGTTCGATTAAGAAATGTAACCTTGGGTTACACTTTGCCGACCGATAAGTTTTTTGGAAGCAAAATTCAGAAACTTAGGTTCTATGTTACGGGAACAAACCTCTTTACCATTACCGATTACCTCGGTTATAACCCAGAGGTTAGTAGCATTACCACGAATAGTTTAACCCCTGGGGAGGACTATGGAGCATTTCCATTGGCTAAATCCTTTACCTTGGGCGTAAACCTTAAGTTCTAACCTAAAAACTGAGAAAAATGAAACGAATTCTATATATAATGCTATGCACGGCACTATTTACCGGGTGTAGTGAAGATTTTACCGATCTAGCACCAATTTCCAATAGGAACGAGGCGGACTTCTATAACACTGCGGAAGATTTTGAAGCCGCTGTTACCGCCAGTTATGCCGGTCTTCAAAGCACTGGTGTATATGGTAGAGGGTATTGGACCATGTTCGAGATGCGAAGCGATAATACAGATCAAGGTCCGGATGCTACCGGATTGGCACGTCAGTATACCGAAATAAATGCATTTACCGAAGACGCCTTGAACGAGCAGGTTACCTCTGCATGGAGCGAATCTTACAGGGTAATAGCCAATTGTAACGTTATCTTGGATCGTATTCCAAATGTTGAGTTGGACGCAGCACTTAGTGATCAACTTGCTGGTGAAGCATTGTTTATTCGATCTTTAATGTATTACCATTTGGCAATCGGTTTTGGCAATATTCCCTTGCAGTTGACCCCATTTGTGGCTGGAGACGAGCTTACGCAAGTGGACGAAACTACAGTGCTACAACAATTGGTCACCGACTTGACCACTGCAGAACAAGGTTTGCCAGTATCCTACAGCGGAAGCGAAGTGGGTAAAGCGACCAAGGGAGCTGCAGCAACATTGTTGGCCAAAGTATTGTTGACATTGGGCGAAAATTCCGCCGCAGAAACCGTGCTCAGAAGAATCATTGCCAACTATGGTTACGAATTAGTACCAAATTATTCGGATCTATGGGGCGTGTCCAACGAGAACAATGTAGAGTCCATTTTCGAAGTGCAGTATATCAGTGGAGGAATTGGTCAAGGTAGTTTGTTTACCAACGATTTTTCACCAAGTACCGATCTGCAGACCGGATCTGGTTTTGGTAGAAACCGTCCAACGCAATCTATGATGGATGCTTACGAAGATGGAGATTTGAGATATGATGTTTCCATGGCAGCTACTTACGAAAACCTTGAAGGTGAAACCGTTGAGCAGCTACATGTGAAGAAATATCAATCAGATTTGGCCATAGAAAACGATTCTGATATCAATTTTGTGGTGTTCCGTTATGCCGATGTATTGTTGATGCTTGCCGAAGCCTTGGGTGAAACATCGGAAAGCTACGATTTGATAAATGAAGTTAGAAATAGAGCAGGATTGGCAGATATCGATGCATCCAGCCCAGGAACTTTTGAAGAAAAGTTGTTGCAGGAAAGAAGAGTTGAACTCGCATTTGAGAACCATCGATGGGCAGACCTTAAACGTTTCAATGCAACGGATAAGGTAATTGATGCAGAGGACTTTATAACAGGCACAAGAGAATATTTCTATATCCCACAAAGGGAGATGGACATCAATCCAAATTTTGTGCAAAACTAAAGATCGACAACGAAGTATTCGTGAGTTTATGTTTTGTTTTCATTCATTAAGTTAGTTTGTTTGATCGGTCCCAAACCATGGATTACCTACTTATACCTATGGACGATCAACTAACTTAAAGTGTTGAAAAAGAACAGTGTAGTTGCTTTTTTATAAAGCGACCAGAAACAGAATTGTAAAATAATAACCTAATAAATAAAATAGTAAGATGAGAAAGTTAATTATGGCTGTTTGCTTATGCTTTGCCGTGGCAACATTGCAGGCACAACAAAAAAAAGTGTTGAATATTCTGGCCATCGGAGCACACCCGGATGATTGTGATTCCAAATTTGGTGGAACTGCAGCTTTGTTCGCTAAAATGGGACACAATGTAAAGTTCCTATCGTTGACCAATGGTGATGCAGGCCACCATGCAATGGGAGGTGGTATTTTAGGCAAAAAGCGAAGACAAGAATCTGTAAATGCCGCTAAGGCATTGGGCATTGCAGAGTACGAAGTATTGGACAATCACGATGGTGAATTGTTGCCTACTTTAAATGTTCGTTTGGAGGTAATCCGCAGAATACGTGATTGGAACGCAGATATTGTTTTGGGCCTTAGACCCAACGATTATCACCCAGACCATAGAAATGCAGGTTCAGTGGTACAAGATGCAGCTTACATGAACATAGTTCCCAATGTAGCTCCCGATACCCCACCACTAAAAAAGAACCCGGTATTCCTTTACATGAGCGATCATTTCCAAAAGCCTTATCCATTCATAAAGGATATAGCGGTAATTGTGGACGATGTAATCGATGTAAAAGTAAAAGGTTTGGCAGCTCACGATTCCCAGATGTTCGAATGGTTGCCTTGGACAAGAGGTGTAGACCTTTCTACCATACCAACAGAGGAAAAAGCAAGATTGGCATGGCTAAAAGAAAGATGGATGGACAGAAAACCGGATGCAAGCACATTGGAAGCTGTTAAAAAATGGTACCCAAATGTAGATGTGTCAAAAGTTAAACAAGTAGAGGTTTTCGAAATTTGTGAATACGGAAAGCAACCTACCGAAGAGGAAATCAAAGAAATGTTCCCAATGTTGGGTTCTAAATAAGAAAATAGGCATTGACCACCCAGGAAAAATCCAAGTGTAATTAACCAACCAATTAAAATGGAGAACAGCAAGCCCACGACCAAAAGGTATATACATATTATAGGCTTGGTAATGATCGTATTTTTTGTGATATCGTTCATTACTAATATCCTTAATTCGATTATCGTTGATGTAAAGGACAGTTTTGACCTTAGTCTTACATTGACAGGATTATTGCCTTTCACCTTTTTTATAGCATATGGGATTATGTCCATACCAGCCGGGTTTTTATCAGAAAAATACAGTGAACGGACACTACTATCCGTTTCATTTTTGGTCATGGCGCTTGCTTCCCTGGGTTTTGCCCTATTACCGCAATACGCTGTTTTTAGTATTACCCTTTTTGTATTGGGTTGTTGTATGGCCGTATTACAGGTAATTATCAATCCAATGTTGCGCGTAGCGGGTGGCGAAGAGCATTTTGCCTTCAACTCGGTACTGGCACAATTGGTATTTGGTGCAGCCTCCTTTTTAAGTCCCTATTTGTACAAATATTTGGTGAGCAAGGACAACACGGACGATACCTTGGCAGAAACATTGCGCGGATGGGTCCCACAAGATTTACCATGGGCCTCATTGTATATCGTTTTTGCAGCAATCGCGTTGATCTTGTTCTTTTATGTATTCTTTACCAAGTATCCGAAGTTTGAAAAAACGGAAGAGGAAAAAGCTGGGGACCGTAGTTCTTACTGGGACCTTTTAAAAAATAAATGGACCATACTTTACTTCCTGGGAATATTTTGTTACGTGGGAACGGAACAAGGGGTGGGTAACTGGATATCACAGTTCCTAAGTCAATATCACGGACTGGATCCACAAACGGTAGGTGCGAATACAGTATCCTATTTCTGGGCCATGTTGACCGTAGGCTGTTTACTGGGCTTGTTATTGCTTAAGTTTATGGATAGCCGAAAACTCTTGATTTTGGCCACGTCCATTACCATAGTATGCTTGGTGGTGGCACTTACCGGTTCCGCCCAAATGGCATTGATCGGCTTCCCAATGGTAGGCTTCTTTATCTCTGTAATGTATTCCATAATATTCTCATTGGCCTTGAATTCGGTCAAGGAACATCATGGATCATTATCCGGAATTTTATGTACCGGTATAGCTGGTGGAGCAGTAATACCTTTCATAGTTGGAGGGCTAGGGGAAATCATGTCCCTACAATCGGGAATGTTCTTTCTGATCATTCCTTTGGGCTTTATCCTATCTATCGGATTTTGGGCCAAACCTTTAGTAAACAATAAAACCATCAGCTTAAAGAAAGACTAGTGGCAGAAGAAACACGAACAGTTTTGGGAGTGGATATCGGAGGAACCAAGATCAAAACAGGCAGGGTTTTGGGAACACAAGTGGAACGGACAGGTTTTTCCATGGTGGATAAAAATGATTCCCTGGAAACTTCACTGGCCAAATTATACGAAACCATTGAAGAAGTGATGAACGACTCCGTTACCGCCATTGGCGTAGGTGTGCCGGCAGTGGTCGACGCAGATTCCGGCGTGGTGTTCGATGTACAGAACATTCCATCTTGGAAAAAAGTACCATTAAAGCAATTCTTACAGGATAAGTTCAATGTACCGGTTTTCTTAAACAACGATGCCAATTGTTTTGCATTGGGAGAAAAGCATTTTGGAAAAGCTACCGATTATAAAAATTGTGTAGCCCTTTCCTTGGGAACCGGTCTCGGTATGGGAATCATAATAGAAAATAAATTGTACAACGGAGTTTTGTGTGGTGCAGGGGAAGTTGGAATGCTATCGTACAAAGATGGAATTTTGGAACAGTACACGGGCAGTTTCTTTTTTGAAGATGCCTATGGTACATCTGCAAGAATTCTCTACGCAAAAGCTTTGGAAAATGATATAAAAGCTATCGCTGCCTTTAAAGAATATGGTATGCATCTGGGCGAAGCGATAAAGAACATATTGTATTTGTTTGCTCCGGAAGCCATAATTCTAGGTGGCTCCATAAGTAAAGCCCATCCTCTATTTAAATCCGCATTGGATGATGCGCTCAAAACATTCGCATACCAAAAGCAATTAGAAAATTTTAAAATAGAAATCTCGGATCTGGTGGATTCGCCCATCTTGGGTGCTGCTGCACTTTGTCTTTAAAAAAATAACCTTACTGAACCAATGAGAATATTACTAACACTAGTTCTGGCATGCTTGCTGCTTCAATCCTGTGCTGAACCCAAAGTAGCGGGAAATCAGCTGAGCATTACAGTCGAAAATAATAAAAAAGGGGCGCCCATAACTTTAGGGATACCTTTTCCAAAAGGAGAATTAAACTCAGTGGACCATATTCGTTTACTGACATCAGATGGTACCGAAATCCCGTGCCAGACCACAGAAGTGAGTACTTGGGGCCCTATCGATGATAGTATAAAATGGGTGTGGGTATTTTTCTTCTCCGAAGAAACCACAGATTATGTGCTGGAGTATGGTGAAGGAGTTGTACCAATGCGTCCTACGGAAAAAATAATATCGGCCAACAACATGAGGCCAAGTGGTGGAATCGAAGTAAATACGGGAGCCATTTCCTTTAACATTCATAAAAAAGGGGACGGATTTTTGGATGAAGTCTTTTTAGATTCCAATAACGACGGCGAATTTTCAGAGAAAGAGCTGATTGCATCTTCACCGGGCAGTAATAGAGGTTCTTTTTTCGATTTACTCGATGATGCAGGTATCGATTCATCCAAAGCGGTGATCAATGAAGTGTTCCGTGAAAAAGGCTCAGGTCCAATGCATTCCATTTTTAGGATAGAGGGAACCTATACCTTCAGTAGGGACGATAACAACTTATCGCCTTTTACCATCTGGCTGCACGCATATGCAGGAAAAAGTTACATAAAAGTGTTGCATACCATGACGTATACCGGAGTTCCGGATAAGCACAAAATTCAGGAAGGGGAGCACGCAAATATTGCCACACAGAAAGAAAAAATTATTTCGGAGAACACAGCCGACGACGAAGGTTGGACCCAGCCCAATGATCAAATAGCGGGAATTGGACTTCAGTTAAAATACCATTTGGACGAAAATGCAACCGTTTCCATGCCATTGCAAGAAGGCTCTTGGAAGAAAGATAACGCTCCATCAACAATGAAAGAGACGGGTCTCGATGGCTCATCCATACAATTGCTACAAAAAGGACCGGCCAAGAAAAGTCCACCTACCTTAAGGGATGTTTATCTGGGCCAAGCCACAAAAAATAGTGATGGTGCAAACAAAATAGACGAAGAATTCCAGGCAACGGTAACCCATGGAACAGAAGAAGTCGCAAAATCACAAAGAGCCAAAGGTTGGTTGAACGTAACAGATGGCAAAAGGGGAATTGGCGTAGGGATACGAAACTTTATGAAAGAATATCCCAAAGGGATAAAAGTAGATCCCGCCAATAATTTGCTTTTGGGAAGCATTTGGCCGGAAGAGAATGGGCCCATGAGCTTTGAAAGACACCATACGGCCATGGACGGCGGAATGTTGTCCAATTTTGCCCAAGGGATAACCAAAACTACCGAGTTCATATATTACTTCCACGACAACAAGAACGACGTTGCCGAAAAAATGGATTATGTAGTCGAAAGCCCAGTCGCACACGCCACACCGGAGTGGTACACCAATTCCAAGGTGTATGGCAATATGGCACCCGCATCATCCGAACATACTGAGTTCGAAAATGCCCTTCAATATAGATATCAATGGTGGGCCTACAACCAAAAAAATCAGCCATGGTACGGCATGTTCAACTATGGTGATGGAAAAACCTATTACTATAACGGCCATTGGGTACAGTGGACCAACAACGAGCCCACAGTGGATTTTATGTTGTGGACCAACTTTATGCGAACGGGCGACCCCAAGTATTTTGAACTGGCCCAAGCCATGAGCAGACATACCATGGATGTGGACAACATACACTGGCCGAAAAAGCGAACGTATTATGGCCAGATCAACGACGCCATCGACTTTTGGAACTTTAAGGACGAGCCAGAATCCACACCATATTTGGGAATAGGTAGACGACATGCCGCAGAACACTGGTATTCGTTATTAAGTGCACACGTTTGGATTCAGGGTTGGATCGCCGATTACTATCTAACAGGCGACCATAGAGCCTTGGAAGTAGCTAAAATGACAGGAGACACCTACATTAACCGAATATGGGGTGAACACGATTTGCGAGGTAGAAGGTTGTATTTGTCCGTACTCAATATGGTTGAGTTGTACGATGCCACAAAATTGCAGAAATATAAGGATGAGCTGGACGATAGGGTACGATTAATGCTCGAATTCCAAGAACGCCAAGGCGGAAACCTATTGTTGGATAGATATGGATATTCCCAGCCCTATGTGGCGCAAGGACTATATAAATATCAACAGATTACAGGTGATGAAAAAGTACGCAAGGCCCTATTGAAGCACGCCAGATGGGTGCGCGATGTACCTCCATTGAACCACGAAATGGAATCGTATTTGGCTACCATTTACCCTCTATTGCTAGGTTATGAGATAAGTGGACAGCAAAGCTACTTGGACGAAGCCTTAGCAAGGGCGGAAATACTTAAAGTAGGTGAATTGCCAAAATCACCTGACCAATACGATTCAACAGAAGACTATAGTAAAGACCTTTTGGGAATATCCAATCTGCCCATGAGCAAGGGACGATTTACCAATTGGCAGACCAACCAAGGACTGCGTGTTTTTGGATGGACACATGCATATAACATTCCTTATTTACTATACTGGATGGATAAGGAAAATATCGACTAAATCTAGTAATCTTCGGAAGGGGGTGGTGTAGCTTTAGGGCCACCATCCCTTTTTTATTTGCACAAAAACTAACTATCCAACTCCTATGTCCTACAAGAAATTCGGTCTAGTATTAGGCCCGCTACTTTTTATCCTGATTCAGTTATTCTTTAAAGATGAAACACTCTCCGTACAGGGCAAAAACGTGCTGGCGGCCACCGTGTGGATTGGAGTATGGTGGGTTTTTGAAGTGTTGCCCATTGCGGTCACCGCTTTATTGCCCATACTAATGTTCCCCCTTTTGGATGCTGTTGCATTGAGCGATACCACTGCGAGCTATGGACACAAGTATGTTTTTCTGTTTATGGGTGGTTTTATTTTGGCGGCAGCCATTGAAAAGTGGAACCTTCATAAGAGGATAGCACTGCAGATCATTAAAACCATCGGAACCAATATGTACACCATTGTATTGGGATTTATGGTGGCCACTGCGTTTCTTTCCATGTGGATCTCCAATACGGCAACAACCGTAATGGTAATCCCAATGGCCGTTTCCATTGTAAAACAATTAAAGGACAATCCGGATACACCGGAGGATGAAAATAAAATATTCAGTAAATTATTAATGCTGGCCATTGCCTATGCCGCTTCGATCGGTGGGATTGCAACTTTAATCGGAACACCCCCAAATTTGGTATTTGCCGGATTCGTTCAGAAGACCTACGGCGTGGATATTAGCTTTTGGCAATGGATGAAATACGGACTGCCCGTATCTTCTATACTTTTAATACTGGCCTGGCTTTATCTTACTCGAATTGCATTTCCTTTAAAACAGACCCGGTTTCCAGGGGGCAAAGAAGAAATAAATAGGCTATTGGCCGAATTGGGACCCTTGGGAACAGAAGAAAAGCGGGTATTGTTCGTTTTTGTGTTCACGGCCTTTTGTTGGATCACAAGATCGTTCTTGTTACAGCAGTTCATGCCCAATATGGATGATACCATTATAGCCATAGGTGCAGCAATTATCCTTTTTATGATTCCGGCCAATAAAACAGGGGAGCCCTTGATTAACTGGAGAGAAGCGGTACAAATACCATGGGGAATCATATTATTGTTTGGTGGAGGAATGGCAATTGCAAAAGGATTTCAGGATACTGGTTTGGCCAACTATCTTGGTGGACAAATGACAGTTTTTGAAAGCTTGCCATTGTTCGTTTTACTGCTTTTGATCATAACCTGTGTAAACTTTTTGACCGAAGTTACCTCAAATTTGGCCACCACCGCCATGATGCTGCCCGTACTGGCACCGTTGGCGATAACGCTTGGCGTAAACCCTTATTTATTAATGGTCGCGTGTACTTCGGCCGCATCTTGTGCATTTATGCTTCCCGTGGCCACACCCCCTAATGCTGTGGTATTTGGTTCGGGCTATCTACGTATACAGGATATGGTACGAACCGGATTTTTAATGAATATATTGTCCATAATAATTATGGCAATTGCGGTATTCTTTGTTTTGCCGTACCTGTGGGGGCTTTAATCGACCCAATTACCCCTTATTGGTAAAATTGATGAATGTCATACCGTTCTCCTAAAAGGATGTTTACTTTAGTAATATGGCAAACAATAAACTCCAAATTACTAAATCTTCCGGTGAACAGGTCAAGTTTTCCATCGATAAATTGGAAAGATCCCTTCAGCATTGTGGGGCCAACGAAGAAATGGTACAAGAGGTCGTAAGTAGGGTAGTGGATGAATTGTATCCCGGAATTTCGACCCGGGAAATCCATAATAGAGCATTTGCCCTTCTTAAAAAGAAAAAATCCATTTATGCATCCAAATACAAATTAAAAAAAGCTATTTACGAACTGGGCCCGACCGGATTTCCTTTTGAAAAGTTCATCAGTGGGATTCTATATTATTCAGGATACAAGACACAAGTTGGTGAAATGGTCCACGGTACCTGCGTTGCCCACGAAATAGATGTTTTGGCCATTAAGAATGGTACAATGAACGTAATCGAGTGTAAATTTCATGGAGATGATGGACTAAAATGCAATGTAAAAGTACCATTATATATCAATGCACGATACCAAGACGTAAAAGGTCCCATGGAATCCAACAAAGATAAGAATTACACATCGACCCTTGGTTGGGTTGTGACCAACACAAGATTTACCAAAGATGCCCTTGCTTACGGCAATTGTGTGGGATTGTATTTATTGAGCTGGGACTATCCGGATGGCGATGGACTTAAGGAAAGGATAGATAGGTTGCGGTTATACCCCATTACCGTATCCACATTATTATCTGGTAGGGAAAAACAGTTTTTGCTGGAACGTGGGGTAGTGCTTTGCAGGCAATTGGAAAAAGATAGTTTTTACCTAGACCATTTGGGCGTATCCAATGGCAGAAAACAGCGAATTCTTAAAGAAATGAAATCATTGTGCAATTCGTAAGACGTTATGAATAAACTGGAAATACACTTTTTGGGCGGGTCTGGGACTGTTACGGGATCTAAGTTTTATTTGCACACCGAAGAAATAAAAATTTTGGTGGATTGTGGATTGTTCCAAGGTATTAAGGCGCTAAGGGAAAAAAATTGGGAACGCTTGCCCATAGATGTTTCCCAGATCGACTATGTTTTGCTCACCCACGGTCACCTGGATCATTGTGGGTATTTGCCTCTTTTGGTAAAACAAGGTTTTCGAGGAAAAATTTTAGGTACCGGACCAAGTCTGGACATTGCAAGGATCATTCTGGAAGACAGTGCCAAAATACAAGAGGAAGAGGCAGAAAGAGCAAATAAAGAGGCATACAGCAAACACCATCCGGCGCTGCCATTGTACACTGCCGAAGATGTGGCTTTCGCTTTGAGGTTCTTTGAGCAAGTCGACGAAGGCGGGCAAGTCTCATTGTCCGAGCATTGCGATGCCCGATTCCTGTACAATGGACATATTATTGGTTCAACCTATATAGAAATTGATCTATTTGGTAAACGCCTGGTTTTTTCAGGGGATGTGGGCAGGCAGCAAGATGAATTACTGGATCCACCAAAACAACCCGAATGGGCCGATTATCTGTTGGTGGAAAGCACTTATGGAGATAGGCTACATCCCATAGAGGATGTTGGGCAGAAGCTGGTAGAGCTGGTCAATGATACCTTGTACAAAAAAGGGACCTTGATTATACCTTCTTTTGCGGTGGAACGATTACAATCGCTCATGTACCAATTGTGGAAACTCTACAAAAAGAACAAGATTCCCAATATCCCCATTTTTGTGGATAGTCCAATGGGCAACAATGTTCTGCAAGTATTTGAACATTACCCTGACTGGCATAAACTTACACCCGTAGAGTATCGGAATATGTGTAACCATATCAATATAGTGAGTTCTTATGCCGAAACCTGGGAAACCATTGACGACCCCAGGGCAAAAATTGTAATTGCCGGTAGTGGTATGGTAACGGGAGGAAGGGTTCTTACCTACATTAAACAATTGGGCGATATGATATCCACTTCGATATTACTTGTTGGGTACCAGGCGGAAGAAACCCGTGGTAGAAAACTTCTCGAAGGAGCGACAGAACTCAAGATCTATGGCAAAACAATACCCATAAATGCACAGGTACACCACTTGGAAAGCTTATCCGCACATGCGGACCAAGGTGAGTTGGTGAACTGGATGGGCTCCATTAAAAACGTTCCAGAAAAAGTGTTCCTGGTACATGGTGAAAAGTCCGCAATGGAAGCCTACAAGGACAAAATCCGGGAAAATTTCGGTTGGGACTGCCATATCCCTAACATTCACGAAGTTGTTGAAATTATACTATAAAACTTAAAAGATTACAGTTTAGGGCCATAACTTAAATCACCAGCATCACCAAGCCCTGGAATAATATAGCCTTTGCTCGTTAAGTGTTCGTCCACCGTAGCGATCCAAAGTTGAGTGTCGCTTGGAAAGACCTTTTCCACTTTGGCAATCCCAGATTTGGAACCAATTACCGATAGGATATGAATCTGTTTTGGTGTTCCATGACTCTTTAGGGCATTGAGCACATTCTCCAAAGTTTTTCCTGTTGCCAGCATGGGGTCGGTGAGTACCAAAACCTTACCATCCAAAGATGGTGCGGCAAAATATTTTACGATCACCTCAAAATCATCATCATCGTTGGGGTGGTGTCTGTACGCCGAAATAAAGGCATTCTCGGCCCGGTCAAAATAATTTAACATGCCCTGATGTAGGGGCAATCCGGCCCTTAGGACCGAACAAAGCACTAGGTCGTCCTTGCATCCAAAGGTTTTTTTGGTGCCCAAAGGCGTTTGTATTTCTCTAGCTTCATAATCCAAGGACCGACTCAATTCATAAGCTAGAACTTCGCCGATTCGTTCAATGTTTCTTCGAAAACGCATGGAATCCTTTTGGATCTCCACATCCCTAATTTCGGAAATAAATGTGTTGAGTACCGAATTGGTCTGGTCAAATTGATGTATGATCATTTGAATAGAAATTGTTTCTTTTTTAAAGGTATGGGATGTTCCTAAAATATAAAAATGAAAAACCATAGGTCCACTATGCGAACCAATTGACTGATATAGGTCATTGGAAAGAAGTAAGTTTTTTATAAAAATTTGAAAGAATCTTTTATTCAAATGATTTTTAGGTTGTACCACTAAGATTTTGTGACCATTTATGGAGTTTATCGATTATTATAAGGTTTTGGGGATTGATAAAAAGGCGTCGCCCGAACAAATAAAAAAGGCATATCGCAAATTAGCGAGGAAATATCATCCAGATCTTAACCCGAATGATGCCGAAGCGGAGAAAAACTTTAAACGGGTCAACGAGGCCCATGAGGTACTCTCGGATACCGAAAAAAGGAAAAAGTACGACGAATATGGCAAGGACTGGCAGCACGCCGAAGCGTTTGAAAAAAACAAGCGATCCCGCACCCAATATGCTGGACAAAATGATTTTGAAGGGTATACCTATCGTCGCACTGGAGGGGCGAACCAAGATTTTTCCGATTTTTTCGAGTCCATGTTCGGTGGAGCATCAAGTTTTGGTTCCAAAGGCAAAAAGGTCCATTTTCGTGGCCAAGATTACAATGCCCAGCTCCAATTGTCGTTGATGGATGTGTACACGACACAAAAACAGACCCTTACCGTTAACGGAAAAAATATCCGATTGACCATCCCTGCCGGTATCGAGGACGGACAGACCATTAAAATAAAAGGACATGGAGGTCCGGGAATCGATGGAGGCCCTGCCGGGGACCTTTACATTACATTTTCCATTGTAAACCATACCGCTTTTAAACGAGATGGAGCAAACCTGTACAAGACGGTTCAAATTCCATTGGTGAAAGCGGTACTTGGAGGCGATATTCAGGTCGAAACTTTAACGGGTAGGGTTAAATTAAAACTGGCACCGGGGACCGATAATGGCACCAAAGTTAAACTCAAAGGGAAAGGATTTCCTAAATATAAGAAAGAAGGAGAATTTGGGGACCTCTATTTAACCTATACCGTTAAAATTCCAAAGCACCTTACACAAGAACAGAAAAGCCTCTTCGAATCCTTGGCAAAGACCAATCTAGCATAGCACAGTCATGAAAAAAGAAAACTTTATATCCATCAAAACATTTTGTGAAAACCATGGGGTAGGCGAATCTTTTATCTATTCCATGTACGAATACGAAATTTTGCAGGTCCAACAGGAAAAAGAAGCGGGAATGCTCCACCTGGACGATCTTCCCCTTTTGGAAAAAATGGTGCGTCTGCATCATGACCTCGATATAAACCCGGAAGGGATACAAGCCGTGCACCATCTTTTGGGGCAGGTGGAAAGTTTACAGCAAGAGGTCGCCTTACTTAAAAAGAAACTGGACAGATTGGAGTAAAATCCGATCGAGGTTTGGATATGACCTAGATCATTGGAATTAAAATACACGAAACCTAATTTTAGTCGAAATAAAAAAATGGAAATGGTACAGGGTATTGCCGAACAAGGCAGTACTTGATTTGGTAGCCAATGTCATTTTTCGCAAACCATGGATATTATGAAAAAAATACTGGTTCCCGTTGATTTTTCCGAACACTCGGAATATGCTTTGCATGTAGCCGCCATTATTGCCAAACAGCATAATGCAGGCATTGTTTTGCTTCATATGATCGGAATGTCCGATTCGGTTCTGGCCAATTCCGAGATCGCAGAGGAGGCAGAAGCCAAATACTATCTTAACTTGGCGAAGGATAAAATCAAACAATATACAGAAAAAGAATACCTCAAAGGAATATCGCTAGAGGCCATTATCCAAAACTACAAAGACTTTGAGGAGGTAAATAATGTGGCCGAAGAGAAAAATTGTGATTTGGTGGTGATGGGGTCTCACGGTACCAGCGGGATAAGCGAGCTTTTTGTTGGGTCCAATACGGAAAAAGTGGTACGTACATCCAATGTTCCGGTAATAGTGATCAAAAAACCACACCAAGATTTTACCATAAAGAAAATGGTCATGGCCACTGATTTTGCCAATAAAAGTGTATCTGCTTATATTAAGGCCGATACCTTTGCCAAATTGTTCAATGCTAGTTTAGAAGTGGTCTATGTGAATACCACAGGGGCCAACTTCATTGGATACGACATTGTGGATAAAAGACTGAAAGCCTTTAAAAAAGAGCTGGGCAAGGACGTCAACATTAATTTCTACAGTAGCCCAAGTGTAGAACGCGGAATTCTTAAGTATTGTCAGGAAAAGAATGCCGATCTATTGGTAATTCCAACACATGGTAGAAAAGGTCTGGCACATTTTGTTGTGGGCAGTTTGGCCGAAAATGTTTCCAACCATGCGCAAATGCCTGTTATGACGATAAAAATGTGATCAACGGTCAAAAAGCAGCTGTAAACGCCCCAATAAGATCAATTCCGATTTGTTGCTGCCATAAAACGAAGCTGTGATCGCTCTCGAAGTGGACATGGCCAAATTTTTGATCTTTGGGGTAAATAACAGTTCGTGCTCCGTATAAAAAGCTTCGAATTCTTCATAAATTTCCTCGGGGTCTTTTTCATATTCCAGTAGCCCATCAAAAACGGTGATTATCTGCAGTGCGGCGTCGGCACCAAATTCGTCCTCAATATCATCTACTTCCAACCATTGCTCACGGACCACCTCGTTAAATTTCTCCATTTCGTTCATATGCACACTGTGATCGGCCATGGCCATGGCATAGAATAGTTTCCCCAAATTCTGATATAGTTCGTTGCCCATTTTCGTCCTGTGTGTCATGATCTTTTGTGTTTAAGTGCTCAATCAATAAATATACTTATCAGTAAAGTTTTTCTACATGATGTAAATCAGTAAATTTATTTGCTGTTATGGAAGGATTTAAAGAAATAGATGTACTGGATATTTTATCGGAAATCATTTCTGAGGGAATCCTGATTGTGAATGACCAACATAGTATTACGGCTAGCAACCATGCGGCAAATGTAATGTTTGGCTATGGTGAAGGAGAGCTCATCGGCGAACCATTGGATGTTTTGATACCCAAAAGCTCCAGAGCCGACCATGGCAAACTTGTTTCTGGTTTTATGCAACATGGAAAGGCCCGGCAGATGGGTAAAGGGTTGGATTTGCTCGGTCGATGTAAAAATGGGGATGAGTTTCCACTGGAAATAAGCCTCAATCCTTTTAAATTGAACAGTAAAAGGTATGTATTGGCCTTGATCATGGATATCACCGAAAAAAAGAAGGCCAAAGAAACCATAGATTATTGGTTTAAAATTTTTGATGAATCCCTAAATGAAATCTATGTTTTTGATCCAGAAACATTGGTTTTTATCAATGTAAACCTCGGGGCTCAAAAAAACTTGGGCTACAGCATGCAAGAGTTGGCACAAATGTCGGTGTTGGATATTAAACCGAGCCTTTCGGAAGCGGTAATGAGACGTTTGGTTTCCCCATTGTTGTCCAAACGCAAACAAAAGGTTGTATTTGAAACAGAACATAAGCGCAAAGACGGATCTACCTATCCTGTTGAGGTACATTTACAGATTTCCTTTATAGGGAAACGAAAAGTATTTGTGGCCATTGTTTTGGATATTACGGAAAGGAAAAATTATACCCAGCAACTGGAGAAGACCGTCGAGGAAAGAACACAACAATTGCAAGAGGCCCTAAAGGCCGAAAAGAAGCTCAATGAACTTAAAACAAAGTTCCTCTCATTGGTGTCGCACGAGTTTAAGACGCCGTTGACCAGCATTCTCACCTCAACATCGTTATTGGCCAAATACACCGAATCCGAACAGCAAAACAAAAGGGACAAACATATTGCCACTATTAAATCAAAAGTAAAGTACTTGGATGGTATCCTAACGGACTTTTTGTCCATAGAACGGTTGGAGCTGGGCAAGGTAAAATATGAGTTGACCACATTCCCCTTGAGCAAGGTAATCAATGAGGTGATCTACGATGCCAATATGCTGCTAAAAGAAGGACAACGAATAAAATACCCGAACAATATCGATGGCATTGTATTGGATTTTGATGAGAAAATGCTTGTTCTGGCCTTATCCAATTTGGTCCATAATGCGATAAAATATTCTCCCGAGGAAACGGATATAGAGCTTAGGGTAACCATGGAGCAAGAGCAATTGAATATTGAGGTGGTCGACGAAGGCTTTGGAATACCACCAGAAGACCGACCCTTTATTTTTGATAGGTACTACCGGGCCTCCAATGTACTTACAGTTCAAGGAACCGGAATCGGGTTGAATATTGTGAGGCAACATATGCATAACCTCGATGCCAATGTTACTTTTAAAAGTAACAAGGAAAAAGGATCCACATTTACACTGCACATACCAATTAAAAACAAGGAAAATGAAAAAAATCTTACTGGTTGAGGATGACACCTCGCTAAGGGAGAATGTAGCGGAACTGTTGGAATTGTCCGGTTATACCGTATGTTCGGCATCAAATGGAAAAATAGCCGTTCCAATGGCCATAAAGGAACGTCCCGATCTGGTTCTTTGCGATATCATGATGCCGGAAATGGATGGGTACGAGGTATTGGAGGAATTATCTACAAAGGAATCCACAAGGTATATCCCGTTTATATTTATATCGGCAAAAACGGAAAGGCAAGATGTAAGAAGGGGTATGAACCTTGGTGCAGATGACTATTTGACCAAGCCGTTCGAAGAGGAGGAGCTATTGGGCGCCATAACCTGCCGACTGGAAAAAGCTGAACAAATGCAAGCTGTACTATCCAATGAGTCCAGTAATAAAAATGGGGAGGGTGAAATACGATCTCTGAACGAGCTCAAAAACTTTTTTGACGACCATGGTCAGTTGCTTTCTTATGCCAAGGACGACATTATCTACAATAGAGGAGATCATTCCAATATGGTTTACCTCATATTAAAAGGGGTCATAAAGAGCTGTGCCTTGGACGAAGAAGGCAAGGAGCTGATTACCGCTATATATTCGGAAGACGATTTTTTGGGATTTACATCCCTTACGGACCATTTGCCCTATCAGGAATATGCCATTGCCATTGAAGATGTTGAGTTAGCAGGAATCTCCAAGGAAAAGGTCAAGGCAATTTTGGAAGATAATAAAAGCGTTTCCTTGGAACTGATGGATGTAATCACCGATAATTTGTCCGACATTAAAAAACAATTGCTGCAAATGGCCTATAGTTCGGTAAGAAAGAAAACCGCACAGACCTTATTGCGTTTTTCTCGGGCAATAAACAAGAACAAACGTGGACCATTAAAAATTGCGCGCAGCGATTTGGCCGGAGTGGCAGGCATTGCCACCGAGAGCCTGATCAGAACCCTTTCCGATTTTAAGCATGAAGGACTAATTGCCATAGAAAATAGAAATATTCTTGTGTTGGAACCAGAGGCATTGGAGCAGGTCCACTAAAAAATCACGTCATAAATAGGGCAAGTGATATTTATCATTCCGTTTGTTTTAATCAATAGCAATCTTACACCATCAATTTATGACAAATGAAGAATATTCTGGTCCCCACGGATTTTTCGGAAAATTCCATTCAGGCGCTAAAGTATGCCCAAGTGCTGCTCAGCGGAATGGAATGCAATTTCTACGTGTTATATGTTGGCACCCTACTGGATACCAGAGCTGATGCAGAATCGCTTCGAGAAAAAACGGACGAGACCAGAAAAAATACTAAAAGGCGACTGAATGATCTGGTACGGGCGGAACGTAAAAAAAGTACTGAGGCCAATCACTTTTTTTTCGCTTTGCACGAGTATGGATTCTTTATTCCGATCATAAAAAAACATCTGGAAGAACAAGATATCCATCTTATTGTAATGGGTACCAAAGGTGTTTCCGGTGTTCGGGAAAAAGTGGTGGGAAGCAATGCCGGCGATGTTATTACCAAAGTGCAGTGCAATACTCTCGTGGTTCCGCAGCATGTTGATTTGTCCAAACCCCGAGAAATAGCTTTCCCTACGGACTTTAATATATTTTATTCCTTAAAGATCTTGCTCCCCATGGTGGAAATGGTGCAGTGCAGCAATGCGCAACTAAGGATCATGAATGCCTTGAAATATGGTGATACCCTAAGTGAAGAGCAACAGAAAAATAAGGAATATCTTATGGACTTTATGGAAGAGACCTTTCCGAAGGTGCACAGTTTTCATACCATTACCAATCAAAAGGTAAAGTCGGCCATACAATGCTTTGCGGAGAGCAGGGAGGTCGATATGATGATCATGGTGGCCAAAAACCTAAATTTTATACAACAGATTCTGTTCGATTCCATAGTAGAGCAAATAAGTTTTCATACCAAAATTCCATTTTACGTAATTCACGAGTAGTGTTTTAATTAAATCGTTCGGTTGGTTTTTGTGTGTGATACCTAAACCGATCATCCTCAAGTTTTTGTGATAGGTGATGGAAATCATAGTATAGAATAAACTAGCTAAATAGCTTTGTTACGATAAGGGATTTTAAATAATTGAGCTATGTTCAGAGTTGTATTGCCCACCGATTTTTCAGATAATGCATTCCATGCCATTTCCTATGCAGTAAAACTGTTGGAAAAGTCCACTTGTATTTTTTATCTGGTACATGCATATACCCCACCAGTGTACAGGGCCGATTATACTTTGGGCAGCCCGGGCCAATTGGGATTGCCCGATAAAGAAAAGTACAAAGCCGAAGAAGCTTTGGAAAATACAAGGCAAAAAATCAAGGCACAGTTCAATATACCGACCCACACGTATGTAACCCACGCTGCTTTTAATTCGTTGGCAGATGAAATCGCAACCATAACCAATAAGGAGAACATCGATTTTGTGGTAATGGGTACACAAGGGGCAACAGGAGCGAAGGAAATTTTATTTGGCTCCAATACGGTGCATGTAATTCAGAGAACTAGTGTTCCAATTCTTGCCATACCCTCGTTTTTTGAGTTTAAACCCCCACACAATATATTGTTTCCAACCGATTTTGAAGTAGATTACGATAAGGCCAATATTGATTTTTTACTCAAGCTTTCCAAACTATGGCATGCTAAACTGCATGTTTTACATGTATCATCGCCAAGCGGATTGGATGCCGATCAAGAAAAGAACAAAACCTATTTACAGGGCATGTTGTTAGAAGAGAATACTGTTTTCTACGATGTACCGGACCAAGAACTGATAGAAGGCATCAATGGGTTCCAGAACGATACCCAGGTCGAACTGTTGGCCATGGTGAAAAACAAACACTCATTTATTGAACGCCTTTTTATAGAACCGATCATTAAAAATATAGGGTTACATGCCAGAGTTCCTTTTTTGGTTCTCCCCTATAACCAATAATTAAATTATGTTACAGATTTTAGTACCCACCGATTTTTCAAACAATTCTTACAATGCGCTGTTCTATGCCGCTAAATTGTTCAAGAACAAGAAAAGTACATTTCATATTGTAAATGTGTGCAGTACCAAGAACGAGCCAAAAAAGGAAGAGGCCAAATTGGAATCGGCCCAAGGATTGGATGCATTGGTACATCGGCTGATCAGGGATGTAGGAGAGAATTCGAACCATGACTATAAAAAAATATCGCTATGTTCGGATTTACCCGAGGGGATTGCTGATTATGCCAAAACAAACAAAGTGGACCTTACCGTAATTGGAAACAAGGCACAAGAAGAAGTCAAACATATTCTGTTCGGGAACAATGCCATGCAGTTAGTTCGAGAAATAACCCATTGCCCTGTATTGATCGTGCCCTTGGAAATCGATTTTAAAAAGGTGGATAAACTGGCTTTTACATCCAATTATACCTATCCTATTGCAGAAGAAAATAGTAAGGCCATCATTTTTTTCAGTGAATTGATGGATAGTGTTGTTGTGCCAATGCGCATTCAAGAAAATAAAGGGAACGATACTGCCGAAAAGAACAGAACCCAATTTTTAAATGCGATTGCCCATAAAAGTGGAAAAGAGGTCGAGTTGCCCATTTTCGATGGCAAGGTGAACACGATTTTGGAATTTGTAGATCTCTGGAAAATAGATATGCTCTGCATGGTGTACTACCCGCACCACTTCTTTTTGGAGTTTATAGGCAATGGCATTATAAAGGAACTGAATACCAAATTAAAAGTCCCTTTTTTAATTTTGCCCAACCGCCAAAGTTGACGAAAATCATGGCATAACCTATTGAATCATACTAAATTTCAGGAAAATGAGATTACGTATGGACAAAAGGATTTTGTTGCCTACCGATTATTCCAAAAATGCATTGAACGCCATTAGGTACGCCCTGGAGTTGTATAGAAATGTACACTGCGACTTTTATATTCTCAATGCGTTCCATATATCCAGCTACACCTTGGATAGCATGAGGGTCCCGGAAACAGGCGAACCGTACTACGAAGCTGCAAAACAAGAAGCGGAAGCAGGTATGGAGCGACTAATGCAAATGGTCAGGCTCCATCCACAGAACCATAAGCACGAATTCCATACCATAACGACCTTTAACAGTGTTACCGAGGCGATCAGAAATGTTGTCGATAAAAAAGATATCGATATGATTATCATGGGAACCAAAGGTATCACCGAATCCAAGGCTCGGATATTCGGCACCAATACCGTAAATGTAATGGAACGGATCAGGGAGTGCCCCGTAATTGCAGTGCCCAATAATTATATGTTCGAAGAACCAAGGGAAATTGTTTTTCCAACCGATTATAAATCCCCTTTTAAGAAAAAAGAGATGGCAGATGTAATTGAGTTGGCACAATTGTTCAATGCTACCATCCATGTATTGCACATTGATAAGGACAAAGACGGTAAACTGGAAAGGAAAGAGCAAGGCAATAAGGAATTGCTCCAAGAAATTCTGGAAGGGGTAACGCACCGGATGCACTTTGAGCCTGCAGCTAAGATCAGTGATGGGATCAACGCATTTGTCGATAGGCACAAATGTGATATGATCGCCTTTTTGAACAGAAAGCACTTATTTTTTGGAAGCATACTTACCAATCCTTTGGTGAAGAAAATAGGGTACGACCCCAAAGTGCCCATATTGGAACTTAACGATAACTAAAAAATTGTAACTATGAAACAGATAGGAATTTGGTTGGATAAACAAGAAGCCAACGGCGTAGTATTGGAAAACGGGAAGGAAAGTCTTTTTACCATTCCATCGGAACTCGATTTTTTTAACCCTAGAGGCGGTTCCCGATCCAAGACCAAATGGGGTCCGCAAGATGTGGTTCAGGACAGTAAATACCTTGAAAAGGAAAAGCATCAACTAAGAAACTATTTTGAGAAGATTGCGGAAAAAATTTCCGATGCGGACGAGATAGCCATATTTGGTCCTGCCGAAACACCGGAAAAATTGGTTGGGGCTTTGCAGACGAAACATCCTGGCTTGGCCAACAAAATAAAGATGACCAAAACTACGGACAGTATGTCCCAAAACCAGTTTAAAGCGTTGGTAAAACAATCTTTTGGTCTGGACGACCGATATCCTACGGGTAAATAAAAGTGAGCAAAATGATTTAGATCATTTTAAAACTAAGGGCTAAACCCTATTTTCAAAGGTAAAATTCAATCGAACTCCAAGATAATGGCATGGCAGAGGAAAATAGAGATGATGCGAGACGATCTTCAAAACTGGAAATCTTACATTCAGTTTATCGGGGACGAGATGGTGTTTATCCAAAAATTACTTGATTCTTACATTTTTGAACCAAGAACGCCCAACCTGTTTGAACGGTTGGAGAACTTTAAACAGCTTTTCAACGCTTCAAAGCAGAAAAGGGCATCGCTACTGGAATCCATCAAAATACATGGGAATAGACTTGGCGGTATTTTTGAATGTACCCAAGAAGAAAGCGATAGTCAATACTACGAAAATCATCTGGACCTGAAAGCCAATGTCACGGGCTTTATTAAATCCTATCTTGACCAAAAAAAGGAAGTTTACGAATATGCCGGATCTATACTAAAGAAAAAGAAGCCCTAGTGCTGGCATGATCAAAAGGGTATACCTCCTTTGGTCTGTGCCGGATTGTTACATGCTCATTAACCATTAAAGAATGTAATTACGTATACTATGGAAGCAAAACCCATTAAAAGAAAGTTTAGGGAATGGTTCAGTGCAGATGAGTTGCACCAAGAATCCAAAGAATGGCTCTCCGAATTGCAATTTGCCGCGGACGAGCAACAGTTTTTGAACCATATGGTCAAAGATTATACTTTGGATATTATAGATTCCGATATGTTCAAGACCGTTCAGCCTGTTGTGGAAAACTTGAACAAAATGGAGAAGCAGTTGGTGGAACTCCTCAAGAAAGTACAATTGCACGAAAACCAACTTCAGATCATGGTGGACGATATCAATCAAGAAAAAATGGAGTCCGCCTATTTGGACACACATAACGATCTGGGCATGGAAGTGTCCGATTATATTATAAAATATAGGGAGTCCAAAATCAGGATTTTTGATATCGTGTCCGATTTTATCAAGCGCAAAAAACAAAAAAGATTGCTCAATTAACCCAAGTTATACCAAAAAACATGAAAGTACTTGTTTACAGTGCCAAGGATTTTGAGATAGAATATTTAAAAAAAGTGAACGATGGCAAACACAACTTAAAGTTTGTGCCGGAAGCGCTCAATACCACGACCGCGGTAATGGCAGCTGGCTTCGATGCCATCTGTATATTCTCCAATGATGATGCCTCTTTGGTGGTACTGGAAATTCTTCAGGAACTGGGAGTAAAATATATAACACTACGATCTACGGGCTACAATAATGTAAGCGTTAAGTCTGCCAAGCGGATCGGGCTCAAAGTCGCTTATGCTCCGGAATATTCGCCACATGCCATTGCGGAACATACAGTGGGACTTACTTTGGCACTAAATCGGAAGTTGATTTTGGCCAATGCCCAGGTGCACCAATATAATTTTATGTTGGACAATCTGATCGGTACTGAGATCTTTGGCAAAACCGTGGGTATTTTTGGAACAGGTAGAATAGGCTCTATTTTAGTAAAGATCTTTCATGCTTTCGGGTGTAAAGTTTTGGCGAACGATATAGAACGTAACCAGTATTTGGAAAACCATTACGAAGTGGAGTATGTTCCCTTGGAAGTACTGTGCCGTAGATCGGATATAATCAGTATCAACACGCCATTGACCTACGAAACACACCATATTTTTAATGAAACGCTGTTCTCCGTTATGAAAAAGGGGGCATTGTTGGTGAACACAGCTCGCGGTGGGATCGTAAAGACCAATGATGTTATAACCGCCCTTAAAAATGGAAATCTTGGAGGGTATGCAACCGACGTTTATGAACAGGAAAGGGGTGTTTTCTTTAAGGATAACGGTAAATCGGGCATTGCCGACGAGCTGTTGAAAGAGTTGATCGATCTGCCAAATGTGTTATTGACCCCTCACCATGCATTTGCAACCAAAGAGGCGCTTGAGCGCATTGCGGAAACCACCATTTATAACTTGGATTGTTGGGAAGAGGGCAGGAGCTGTAAAAACGAATTGGGGTTTCAGACAATCACTTTATAGAAGCGGACTTAAAAGTTTGGCAAAACCTTCGATCAGTTTTTTGCCCCATGAGCGCGATTTAAATTTTTCGTAATCGGACAAGAGGGTGGACTTATCACAATCCGACAAAAAATCGGATTTCATTTTGCGGCAAAGCTCGTTGTCATAGACAAAAACTTGTGCCTCATAATTCTGCTGCAGGCTCCTATTGTCCAAATTGGCCGTTCCAATGCTTGCAATCTCATCGTCGCACAACATTACCTTGCTATGTAAAAAGCCTTCTTCGTACAGATAAATTTTTATACCTGCCTTTAGATAAGATTCAAAATAGGCACGTACACACCAATCCACCAACTTGATATCGGTACTGGAGGACATTAATATCTTTACATCCACCCCGCTGAGCGCTGCGGTGATCAATGCTTGTAAAATGGCGTGGTTGGGAATAATATAGGGATTAACGATGTAGAGGTATTTTTCCGCACTGTTTATTATGGAAAAATACACTTGCTCCATAACATCAAAATCGTCGTCGGGGCTACTGGGAACAATTTGGAGCGATGTGCATTTTTTTTGCGTCCGGTAGATTTTTAATGTATTCAGATCTACTTTTTTTGCACTTGCCAGAAACCAATCGGTTACAAAAGTGCGGTTGAGGAAATCCACAGCTTCGCCTTCAATTTTTAAGTGGGTATCGTGCCATTTGCCCAGAGCGGGATCTCCTTTCAGATATTTGTCGGAAATATTGATGCCCCCCGTAAACCCGATCTTATTATCGATCACTATGATCTTTCTATGGTTTCTATAGTTAAGGGAAGAAAGGAATCTTCCAAATTTAAAAGGCAGGAACTGTGCCGTCTCCACCCCGATGCCCTTGAGTTTTTTTAAATACTTTTTGCTTAGGGAGTAGCTGCCAATACCATCATAAAGGAGGCGAATGGTGACATTTTCAGCTACCTTTCTTTCAAAAACCTCCAATAATTTATCGGCCAAAAGACCGTCCTCGAAAATATAATATTGCAAATGAATATGCTCTTTGGCTTCCTCCAAGGCATTAAAAATGCTTTCGAAAGTGTTTCTTCCATCTTTAAGCAATTCTAAATGGTTATAACAGGTAACCGGGCATTTGGAGGTATTGCTGATCAAAGAGGTTATTTTTTCCTTGTTTGCTGAGATTCCTGGACGACAATCTTCATTTTTAAATTGATCATTTGGAGCAGTTTGATGTTTTTGGGAGAACATTTTACTTTTCCGTCGGTTTCGACCAAATAAAATATAAAGAAGTGCGCCTGCCACTGGGATGGTAAATATGGCCAAAAGCCAAGCCAGCGTTTTACTGGGGCGTACACCGTTCAGCAAAAGGCTGATCACCATTGTTAGGGAGATGATTACGTAAAGTGTAATAAGAATGGGAACGAGCATCTTTGTATTGGATACAATTTGTAAACCACCGACAAGTTAGCAAAAGAAAATGGCGCTTGTAAGCGCACAACCAATAAACGTAGAAATTCTTTTTAAAATAAAAGAGTGCTACTAAAGGGCCCGAACGAGAGTCTGGTTTAATATTTAATAGAATGTCCCGTTTCAAGAAGCTTCTTTGCTTCTTTCCAGTTAGGTAATTTTTCAGAATCAACAGTTACGGTCCTAATTTCCCGGGCAATCTGTTTGCCGATTTTCATCGCCTCTAAATGAGCTCCGCTTTTGGTAAATTGTTTTAGTTCTTTTTCACTTTCCCATAGGGTCATCGTGTAATGGGTATTCCATAATCCTCTTTTTTTAAAATCTTTGCAGTTTGTTGCTTTTAACTGTTTAATAACTTTTAGAGCGTTAGCCGATAATGCGAAAAATTTCAGTGGTCCTTTTAAGCGGATTGATGTTATTGTTGCTTTCATGTTGTAATTGTTGCTCTGTTCAACTATAGATTGATTTTAATAAAGATTACGAAAGCTCGTGATTTTTAATTACAATTACAGTTCGGGATGTATACTTACCTGTTTTGACTTTACCTATGCCCATTTTGAATTGATGATTCATCTCGCTTTGACCGATATTGCCAAAAAAGTCTTAAGGTATCCTTCAGAAGAGATAAATAATAAACAAGGTTATTTGATCAAGTTAATGTGCCGGATATTTTTCATTATCTCAATTCGATTGATCAGAGAATCAATGATCAATGCATAAAGTTCATCGCCCAAGAGTTCATCCTCTACCCCAAAATCAATGTTCGGGTTGTCGTTTACCTCTATCACATACACTTTATTGTCCACAAATTTAAGGTCTACCCCGTACAATCCATCCCCAATTAACGAAGATGCTTTCACAGCTGTATTTAAGATCTGTTCCGGTACCTGTTCTATGGCCACGGTTTCATGGTTTCCGGACTTTTCTTCCTCTTCGCTGCTCCAATTATAAATTTGCCAATGATCTTTGGTCATAAAATACTTGCAGGCATATATTGGCTTGTTGTCCAGCACTCCTATTCTCCAATCGAAGTCCGAGTATAGAAATTCCTGTCCAATTACCATATCCGTTTTTTTAAAAAGGGACTTTAGTTGGTGTATTGCTTCGGTTTTATCGTTCACTTTTATCACCCCCAAGGAGAATGCGCTATCGGGCTGCTTTAAAACGGCCGGATAGTTCAACTGTTCCAGAATGTTATCTTCGGACATATTTTTTGTAAGGGCAATGGTCTTGGGTGTCCTGATTTTATTTTTCTTAAAGAGTTCATGCTGATAAATCTTATTCGAACACCGTAAAATGGACCAAGGGTCGTCTATTACCACCAAACCTTCTGCATAGGCCAAACGGGAAAGTTCGTAGGTATAATGGTTTACATTGGTGGTTTCGCGTATCAAAAGTGCGTCGAACTCGTTTATTTTATTGATGTCGTTCTTGCTTATAAACTCCACATACATCCCTTTTTTGTTTGCGGTTTTGCGGAATTTTTCAAGGGCCTCCTTATTGGATGGCGGATATTCCTCAAAGGGGTTGATCAATATGGCAAGATCGTACTTGTAATTGTTCAACTTTGGAAAATGGTACCGCTTTTTATTGAAGTATTTTTGGGCGGCATGGTACACCATATCTTTCTTTTCGGTGTTTAGGTCCTTAAAAGTCAAGACCTTTATATTTTTAATGATCCATTTTTCCGCTTTAATAAAATTGATGGAGAACAACGGGACTTCAAAAACCTGAAACAATTTGGTAGCCAATGTTTTGTATGCAGAAATAGATGTTTGTCCAAAATAGACTTCCAATAGGATGCTTTCCCCTTTATCCTTGCCAAGAACACGGTTTACTTGTTCGTTGAGCTCGTATGAAAGGGATTGCACCACATTGGCCAATTGCACATCTTTAATTGTGGACGAACTCGGAATGGCGCGCTGTCCTCTAGCCGATGCTAGTAAAGATACATAGTACCCAAAACTTTGATACTTGTACGAACTGCACAAATTAAAAACCCTAAAATTCGAATTGTTCTGGTACAATGGGTTATTGATGTAATCCTTTACCGAAATCACCGTTGCCTTTATTTCGGATTTCTCCCAAGAATAAGGTCTATCGATAACGATTAGGTTTTTAGTGTCGTGGTCTGTGCTGGCTGATCCTATTCGTATACCCATTTTAAGGGCATCTTCGTTGGGTTGGTAGTAATCTCTCAGTGTTTTAATCACCAAAAACCCGTTGGAGAGATACCAATCCACCAGTTTTTCATTTTTGGCCCTAACCTCTAAGGTGATGCTCGTAAAATTTTTGGACAAAGCAAATGCTTTTATATGCTCTAAAATTTTGGAGCCAATGCCATAATTTCGAAATTCGGGTAAAATACTGATTGAGTACAGCCGGAGCATGTGCTTGTATTTGAACAAAATGGCGGAGCCGATCCTTTTACCTGTAATGTCTGCATCTTCCACAACCATTATTTCCTGAAAAGAACTCTTGATCCCCTTTTTTAAATTGGCCTTTGTAGTTTGCTGAAAATCAGGGAACGATTTCTTTTCGAGCATTAAAAGGAAATCGACATCATTATGGTCCGCTATGCGAAAATATAACTTCATCTAATTGGAATATGCTGATCTAGGAGCCTGTCTACTAGTACAGTTTTAAAGGTAAAGGTATAATTCATTTGAATACACTGATCAAATAAAAATTGGTGTTTACCGATTAAATGAAGTTGTTTTTTTTTGATTTAAGATGGTAATCTAAAGAGTATCCATAAGCCCAAAACAAAGTTGGTCAATATGTATCATGGGGTCTCCGAGTGCAGAAACGTTGGATAGTACAATAACCCCATTCTTGTTTTTCGTATTCATAACCAAACAGGAGGTATAACCGCCCGTTCCTCCATTATGCCAAATCCACTTTTCGCCTGATGGTTCCGTGCGTATGTGCCAACCTAAACCAATACTGGATCTATCCTTAATGGTATGGGTCTTGGTTCTGGTAAGTGCCAAAGTTTCATCATTTTCCTGAAATTGCGCCATAACAAACTTGGAGAGATCTTCTGTGGTAGAAATAATATCCCCAGCACCGGATAGCGATGCCAAGTTCCAGTTTTTCACAGGTTTACCTTCAGGACTTTGGCCTTCGACTAAAAAAGTGGATACATTTTCGCTCCCGATAGTGCTGTTGGGCATATTATATTTTAAAAATATTCTTTCCTGGAGCAGCTGGTTCAAGGTTTTTTTTCCAATTTTAGATAAGGTATGGCCCAATAGTCCAGCCCCTAAATTGGAATACTCGTATGTGCCATCTTCATTGAAAGACAATTCCATTTCGTAGGCCAAATATGTTTTTAACTTTTCACTGTCGTAGGAAGCAAATGGATCTTGGTTATTAATGTCAAAGTCAAGGTTGGAGGGCATGCGTGGAAGGCCCGAAGTGTGGTTCGCCAAGGCCTTGAAAGTAATGTCTTGCCCATTGTTGAATTCAAAATCATAGTAGGGGTTTATGGAATCGTCCAGCTGTACTTTGTTTTCCAGAACAAAGTCCGCAAGTAGGGTAGCATTGAAAACTTTCGTGATAGATCCAATCTCAAATGCATTTTGTTGATTTTCAATGGTAAAAATGGTGTCGTTCCTTTTTTCGACACCGTAAAATTTCACATTGCCATTTTCAATAAGAGCAAATGCAAGTTGGGTATTATCGGGAAATACTTTGCTATGTTCAAAAATCAGCTCGGATTGTATGTCCGTTATCCTTTCATCATTCAGGGTTTGATTGTTGACTATTTTGTTTGTCTGCGAATTATCGCAACTCAAAACCAGAGAAAGGATGGTAAAAAGAAGTAAAAATAAATTTTTCATGGTAAGATTTGATGTGTGCCCAACGTTTGATTTATCCTAAAGGGATACGTTTAAATTCGGAGTCGGTTACAATGGCTGACCCTTACCTTTTTGAGTTTTATTTTTTCAAAAACCAAAAGACGCCCAAAGGGCGCCTTTTTAGTTTATAATATCACATCGGACGGAGTCGAGATATGAATAAATAAGTTCTCGACTGCGCTCGAACTGACCATGTTTTACAAATTCGGAATCACCAAAACCTGATCGGGGTGGATTACATTGGGGTCTTTTAAAATATTGGTGTTGGCATCAAAAATTTTGGTGTACTTCATCGGGTCGCCATAATAATGTTTGGCAATCTTGCTCAACGACTCACCGCTCTTTACGGTATGTCTGTGGTAAACGGATTCGTCTTCAACGGTGATGTTGGCCTTGATGTCGGAAGGTTTTTCTCCGCCGATTTCCTTGATTTTGTCCCACAGTAGATTTTTCTCATATTGGGTATGGGTCGTACCTTTAATTTTAATAATGTCGCCCTCAACATTTACATCACCATTTTTAACTCCCAATTGTTCGCCTAGATCCAATACTGGCTGATATTTTGCTTTTACACTCATAATTAAGATTTTTTACAGTTAATAATTAGAGGTTTCAAGATAGGCAATCCGCTTATATTTTACCATGAATTATTTGTAATACTTTTAATGGTCTTTAATGGATCAATCGTATATATTGCTTCTAGGATAAGGTTTCATACCGGTATGGGAATTCCATCGCACAGTGATCCAAGGTTTTGATCCAAACCGTGGGTATAGCCAATTAAATACAAGCCTTAGTTTTGAAAGGCATTAACAAGTCATCATTTTTTCATTGAAAACCATATGTGTAGGCTTTGTGAATCAATAATTTAATTGTATTTTTGCACACCTTTTTAACAAGGAGGCAAGAGAAAAGGGAATCTAGAAAATTATTTAAAACCACTTCCGCGGTAATTGTTTGACTCTTGTAAAACGTGGAATACAAATTTAAATCAGCAGCATGGCTGAAGAAAAACAAAACGTTGAGGTAGAAGAAACTGCCGCAGCACCAGTAGTAAAAGAAGAAACACAGCCCAAACAAGATCCACAAGAATTTCTTGAAAATTTTGACTGGGACAAGTACGAAGAAGGAATTGAGCGTGTAGATGATACAAAGCTTAAAGAGTTCGAAACGCTTGTGGAGGAAAACTTTGTGGACACTGCGGACGAGGAAGTAGTGGAAGGAAAAGTTGTTCACATGACTGACCGTGAGGCCATCATCGACATCAATGCAAAATCCGAAGGCGTAATTTCCTTAAATGAGTTCCGATATAATCCAGACCTAAAAGTTGGGGATAAAGTCGAGGTGCTTATAGATATTCGCGAAGACAAGACCGGTCAATTGGTATTGTCTCACCGTAAGGCTAGAACCATTAAGGCTTGGGAGCGTGTCAACAACGCACACGACAAAGAAGAAATCGTTACCGGTTTCGTTAAATGCCGTACCAAAGGTGGTATGATTGTTGACGTATTCGGAATCGAAGCTTTCTTGCCAGGTTCCCAGATCGATGTGAAGCCTATCCGTGATTACGATCAGTACGTAGGTAAGACCATGGAGTTCAAAGTAGTAAAAATCAACCACGAGTTCAAAAACGTAGTGGTGTCGCACAAAGCTTTGATCGAAGCGGATATCGAAGAACAGAAAAAAGAGATCATCGGCCAATTGGAAAAAGGTCAAGTATTGGAAGGTGTGGTCAAGAACATTACATCTTATGGGGTATTTATCGACCTTGGAGGTGTGGATGGTTTGGTTCACATTACCGATCTTTCCTGGAGCCGTATCAACCATCCGAACGAGGTTGTGGAGCTAGACCAGAAATTGAACGTGGTAATCTTGGACTTCGATGATAACAAGTCTAGAATCCAGTTGGGTCTTAAACAATTGGAGAAACACCCATGGGATGCCCTTGGCGATGAGATCAAAGTAGGTGACAAAGTTAAAGGTAAGGTAGTGGTAATCGCAGATTACGGTGCATTTATCGAAGTTGCCGAAGGCGTAGAAGGATTGATCCACGTTTCTGAAATGTCGTGGAGCACCCACCTAAGATCAGCACAAGACTTCGTAAACGTAGGTGATGAAGTTGAAGCTGTTGTATTGACCTTGGACAGGGAAGATCGCAAAATGTCGTTGGGCATCAAGCAATTGACCCCAGACCCATGGACCGATATTACTACTAAATATCCTGTAGGGTCAAGACATAAAGGAATCGTTAGAAACTTTACCAACTTTGGTGTATTCGTAGAGTTGGAAGAAGGAATCGATGGTTTGATTTATATCTCCGACCTTTCATGGACCAAGAAAATCAAGCACCCATCCGAGTTTGTTACCGTAGGTGACACTTTGGAGGTGGAAGTATTGGAATTGGACGTGGATGGACGAAAGTTGAGCCTTGGTCACAAGCAGACCACAGAAAACCCTTGGGATAAATACTCCGAGGAGTTTGCTGAAGGAACAATTCACAAAGCTGCAATTGCAGAGGTTGTTGACAAAGGAGCGACTATCAACTTCAACGAGGACATCGTTGGGTTTGTTCCACAACGTCACATGGAAAAAGAAGACGGCAAGAAATTGGTAAAAGGAGAAGAGGCCGAATTCAAGATCATCGAGTTCAATAAAGATTTCAAGAGAGTTGTGGCCAGCCACACGGCAATCTTTAGAGAGCAAGAAGACAGAAATGTGAAAGCCGCTGCCAAGAAAAGAGCCACGTCTAGCGACGAAGCTGCTCCGACCCTTGGAGATGCCAACTCACAGTTGCAAGCATTGAAAGACAAGATGGAAGCCGATTCCAAGAAAAAGTAATCGGACTTTTCAATGATACTAAGCCCCGCTGGAAACAGTCGGGGCTTTTTTATGTTCCGAACATTTTAAAGAATTGCTTACTTTTGTGGTCAACCGAGTTGGTCGCACACAGCATATGAGTCAAAAAGTACTGCTTACTTCAAAGGAAATCAACATCATACTGCACCGGTTGGCCTGTCAGCTAATGGAAAACCATTTGGATTTTGCCAATACCGCACTCATAGGTATTCAGCCCAGAGGCGTTTTTTTGGCAGAAAGATTGGTGAAAATCCTCAAAAAAGAATACAAAGTCAAACATATTGACCTTGGTTTCTTGGACATCACATTTTTTAGGGACGATTTTGGACGAGGGGAAATCCTTAAGGCCAATTCCACACAAATGAATTTTTTGGTAGAGGACAAAAAAGTAGTGTTTATAGATGATGTTCTTTACACAGGAAGAAGTATCCGGGCGGCCCTTACCGCCATCCAATCCTTTGGAAGACCGAGCAATATTGAACTTTTAACCTTGATCGATCGTAGATTTAGCAGGCATTTGCCCATTCAGCCGACCTACCGGGGCCGACAAGTGGATGCCATAAACGAAGAAAAAGTAAAAGTGATGTGGCAAGAAAACGACGGCGAAGATAAAGTATATTTAGTAAGCAAATAATAGATAATGAGCGAGTTAAGTGTAAATCACTTGTTGGGAATAAAATATCTGAACAAAAAGGATATATCGCTCATTTTTGAAACGGCAGACCATTTTAAGGAGGTCATCAACCGTTCCATTAAAAAGGTGCCTACCCTTCGGGATATTACCATTGCCAACATCTTTTTTGAGAACAGTACCCGAACGAAATTATCTTTCGAGTTGGCAGAGAAACGACTTTCCGCCGATGTGGTCAATTTCTCGGCAGGACAATCTTCCGTTAAAAAAGGGGAGACCCTTATTGATACCGTAAATAATATCCTGTCCATGAAAGTGGATATGGTAGTGATGCGCCACCCTAACCCTGGAGCAGGAATATTTTTATCCCAACATGTAAATGCCTCCATCGTAAATGCAGGGGACGGAGCCCATGAACACCCAACACAAGCATTGTTGGATTCTTTTTCTATAAGAGAGAAACTGGGCGACGTAGGTGGTAAGAATGTAGTGATAGTAGGTGATATTCTACATTCCAGAGTAGCACTCTCCAATATATTTGCCTTAAAATTACAAGGCGCCAATGTTAAAGTTTGTGGCCCAAAAACACTGATTCCAAAATACATAGAGTCCTTGGGTGTAGGGGTGGAGACCAATTTGAGAAAAGCCTTGGAATGGTGCGATGTGGCCAACATGCTTCGGGTACAGAACGAACGGATGGATATCAGTTATTTTCCTTCCACCAGAGAATACACCCAACAGTTTGGGGTGAACAAGGAGCTGTTGAACAGTTTGTACAAAGAAATTGTGATTATGCATCCAGGTCCCATTAATAGAGGTGTGGAAATTACCAGCGATGTGGCCGATTCCGATCAGTCCATTATTTTGCATCAGGTTGAGAATGGTGTGGCCGTTCGAATGGCGGTACTTTACCTATTGGCATCAAAAATTAAGTAAGACATGATTTTCGATAAAGAAGGCACAACAACCATAGTTTTCCAAGAGAACACAACCCTTTCTGGTTTTCTGGAAAATTTGAACAAAGCCTACCCAAAATTAAAGCATGATAACATAGTTATCAATCTATTTTCCTTTGACCAGCTGACGGTGAGCAACATTCTCGAGTTTTTGGATATTTCCAACACTCACAAGGCATCAGGACAATCTTTTGTTTTGGTTACAGATAAACTGGGTTACGACGAAATACCGGAAGAGATCAGTGTGGTACCCACCTTGCAAGAAGCCAAAGACCTTATCGAAATGGAAGAAATTGAACGTGACCTTGGAATTTAAAATTAAAGATGAAGAATTGAAAATGCTATTGCTTGGGTAGACAAAATACTATACAAAAGAAGAGTTTTGATTTTGCCTTGGAAATTTTGCGGATTACCAAGTATTTGGAAAAAAAGCAAAAGGAGTTTGTGTTGTCAAAACAGTTATTGAGGTCAGGAACCGCAATTGGTGCATTGGTCAGAGAAGCAGAGCATGCTGAGAGCAAAAAAGATTTTATCCATAAGATGTCTATTTCTTTAAAAGAAGCAAATGAGACAAGGTATTGGCTGGATCTTTTAAGAGAATCCGATTCAATTGGAGATTTGGATTTTAGTAAGGTTGATGACGAAATAGAGCAAATAATTCGACTGCTGGCTTCTATCGTAAAATCATCCAAGTTGAATTACTCTAAAACGTAATGGGAATTTTTAACTTTCCATTTTAAATTTATTATTTGTGAAACTAACAGTGTTAGGTTGCTATGCCGCTACACCACGAACATTTACCAATCCTACCTCTCAGGTACTCGAAATAAAGAACCATCTTTTTTTGATCGATTGTGGTGAAGGGACCCAAGTCCAATTGAGAAAATATAAGATCAAGTTCTCCAGAATCAACCATATTTTTATTTCACATCTCCATGGCGATCACTTTTTTGGTTTGCCTGGCCTTATATCCACTTTCCGATTACTGGGCAGAGATAAAGAAATGCACATTTACGGTCCTAAAGGCATTAAACAGGCCATTACTGTACTTTTAAAATTGGGCGATTCTTGGACCAATTACCCTTTGGTCTTCCATGAATTGGAATCGAAAGAATCCGAAATTGTCTACGAAGACGAAAAGGTGACCGTGCGTACCATTCCATTGATCCACAGAGTGTATACCAATGGATTCCTATTTCAAGAAAAAGAAGCGCCCAGGACTCTGAATATTGATGCGGCCAGAAAACATGGAGTAGATAAAAGTCAGTTCATTAAAATAAAGGAAGGGGTCGATGGTCTGGATAAGTTTGGTAAGACGGTGCCCAATAAACAACTCACTTTAGATCCACCAGCACCAAAAAGTTATGCTTTTTGCAGCGATACGGTTTATAATGAAGGGATTTTGCCCATTATAAAAGATGTCACCGTGCTCTATCACGAATCCACTTTTCTTGAGTCGGAATCGCATTTGTGCGAAAAAACAAAACATGCCACGGCCAAACAGGCAGCTCAAATTGCCCATAAGGCCAACGCAAGTCTTTTGGTGTTGGGACATTATTCCACTAGGTACAGATCAATTGAGCTTTTTAAAAAGGAGGCCAAAGAGGTTTTTCCTGTAGTGGAACTCGCCGACGACGGTAAAGAGTTTGACTTTGGAGTATAAAAAATTACCATTCTTTTACAGGCGCATGGCTTTGAGTTGAATCTATTTTTGACGAACTTCACAACATGCAAAAAGACCTGAGCAATTATAGAAAATCTTACGAAAAAAGTGAGTTGACCGAGGCAACCGTAAAGGAAAACCCCCTTGAGCAATTCCAAAAATGGTTCTACGAAGTTGAAGCCTCGGACGGCGTGGACGAACCTAATGCCATGACGGTATCTACCCTTGGCCTGGATGGATTTCCAAAAAGTAGAGTAGTGCTGATGAAGAAGTTTACTTTCGAGGGCTTTATATTTTACACCAACTACCAAAGTGAAAAAGGCAAGGCCATCGAGGCCAATCCATCCATATGCCTATCCTTTTTTTGGCCAAACATGGAACGTCAAGTGATCATAAAGGGCAAAGCAGAAAAAATTGCCGAGAATCTATCCGATGGTTATTTTGAATCGCGACCTACTGGGAGTCAACTTGGAGCGGTGGTTTCCGACCAAAGCGAAGTAGTGCCTTCCCGGGACTATCTCGAAAAAAAACTAAAGGAGCTGGAACAAAAGTATGAAGGACAGGAAGTGCCACGACCCGAATATTGGGGAGGTTATTTGGTAAGGCCCATATCCATAGAATTTTGGCAGGGACGCCCCAACAGGCTCCACGATAGGATACGATATACACTTCAAGATGATTATGATTGGAAAATAGAACGGTTGGCCCCCTAAACCCTATAAACGATGAAACAACTGATATTGATGCGTCATGGGAAATCCTCTTGGGATTACGATGCTTCCGATAAGGACAGGCCTTTAAAGGAGCGTGGTATCAACGATGCCCATTTGGTGTCCAAAACCTTTAAACTCCACGCTCCGCAAATGGATTTTATATATTCCAGTCCGGCGAATCGTGCACTGCACACCAGTATGATTTTTGTTAGAAATCTCGACTTTGATCTTTCCAATTTTAGAATAAATAATGAGTTATACGATTTTTCGGGAGATAATGTGGAGAGGTTTGTACATCGATTGGACAACAATTTGAAAACAGTGGCCATATTTGGTCACAACTACGCCTTTACTTCACTTGCAAATACATGGGGAGATCAGTATATTGAAAACGTTCCCACGGCAGGACTTGTGCACATTACATTTGGTGTGGACGATTGGTCCAAAATATCCAAGGGCATTACAAAGCAAATGGTCTTTCCAAAACACTTGAAAAAATAGATGGTAAAAACAAAGAACGAATATATCAACAGGGAAATCAGTTGGCTGCAATTTAACGCCAGGGTGCTGCAAGAGAGCAAAGATCCTAGGGTTCCATTGATCGACCGATTACGGTTTCTAGGGATTTTCAGTAACAATTTGGATGAATTCTTCAAGGTTCGCTATGCTACGGTTAAACGAATCGTTGACGCGGGAAAAACGGGAAAGAGTGTTTTAGGGGGAGAAAAGGCCAAAGATTTGTTAGAGGAAATCACCAAAATAGTGATCGATCAACAGGCCCGTAGTCTGGTTATCTTCAAGGAGATTGACAGAGAGCTTAGGGAGAAGAACATTTTTATAATTCGAGAAACCGAGGTCAACCAAAATCAGGCCGAATTTATAAGGGACTATTTCTTTAAAAAGGTGAATCAAGAATTAATGACCATTATCTTGAACGACCTTACGGAATTTCCACTTTTGAAGGATACGGCAGCTTATTTGGCCGTAAAGATCGTAATGAAAAACGGTTCTCCCGGAGGAAAACACAATCGATATGCACTGATCGAAATTCCAAAAGGTATCGACCGTTTTGTGGTTTTGCCCAAAGAGGGAGATAAGGACTATGTGATCATGCTGGACGATCTTATTCGTTTTTGCTTGGACAGTGTTTTTACCATGTTCGATTTTGAATCCATTTCCGCGCACATGATCAAGATTACCAGAGATGCCGAGTTGGATATCGATAATGATTTAAGTAAAAGTTTTATCGAGAAAATTTCTTCGAGTGTAGAACACAGAAAAATAAGCGACCCGGTTCGCTTTGTTTACGATAAAAGTATCGACAAGGACACTCTTCAGTTCCTAAAGGAAAAAATGGACATTATGGATACCGATAGTGTTATTCCCGGTGGACGTTACCATAACAGAAGGGATTATATGGGTTTTCCGAGCTTGGGGCGCCAAGACCTTATGTACGACAAAATAGAACCTTTGCCGGTAAAAGGGCTGAGCATGAAAGGGAGCTTGTTGGATATTATCGCGCATAAGGACTATATGATCTATGCTCCTTACCATACATTTAGTTATGTCACCAAATTTTTGCGCGAGGCGGCCCTGGACCCCCAAGTCCGTAGCATTAAAATCACCATTTATCGATTGGCCAGCGATAGCCAAATAGCCTCGGCATTGGTAAACGCGGTAAAAAATGGAAAGCAGGTAACCGTACAGATAGAACTGCAGGCCAGGTTCGATGAGCAGAACAATATCGAATATGCCAATTATCTACAGGACGAAGGTGTACAGTTGATTTTTGGCGTGCCCGGCTTAAAGGTGCACAGTAAGATCTGTTTGGTGGAGCGCGAGGAAGATAGCGGGCTAAAACGATATGGGTTTATAAGTACCGGTAATTTTAACGAGTCCACGGCAAAAATCTATACAGATTACACCTTGTTTACCGCCCATCAGGGCATATTAAAGGATATGAACAAAGTGTTCGGATTCTTTGAGACCAATTACAAGATCAACAAGTACAAACACTTGATCGTATCACCACACTACACAAAATCAACTTTTATGAAGTTGATCGATAGGGAAATAGCCTGCGCACGCGAAGGAAAAGAGGCCTACATTAAAATAAAGATGAACAGTCTTACCTCCTATAAAATGGTAGATAAGCTGTACGAGGCCAGTAGGGCCGGGGTAAAAATAAAAATGATTGTCCGCGGAATCTGCTGCTTAATTCCCGGTGTCGAGGGAATGAGCGAGAATATTGAGGCCATAAGTGTAGTGGATAAGTTTTTGGAACACCCCAGGCTATTTATTTTTGGAAACGGGGGAGACCCGAAAATTTATATATCCTCCGCAGATTGGATGACACGTAACCTTGATTTTAGGGTAGAGGTGGGTTGCCCTATTTATGATGAGGACATCCGACAAGAACTACTGGATACTTTTGAGATTTCCTGGAACGATAACTCAAAGGCCAGAATATTTTCGGCCAAACACGACAACGCCTACAGAAAACGGTCCAAGGGAGCGGCCGAGTTTAGGTCGCAGTTTGAAGTGTACGATTATTACAAGCGAAAACTGGAATCTTAAGATCACTGGATTTGGTAATAAAGAAATTTGCAGCTATCGATATTGGTTCCAACGCGGTCAGATTGTTGATCAACAATGTAATCGAGTACCAAGATAGGCCCACTAAGTTCAAAAAAAGTGAATTGGTCAGGGTGCCGGTTCGTTTGGGGGAAGATGCCTTTTTGAACGGTGAAATCTCCGAACGGAACCTTGATCGATTGGTAAAGACCATGCAGTCCTTTAAACTTTTAATGGACGTTTATGGTGTGGAAAAATACATGGCCTGTGCCACTTCGGCACTTAGGGAAGCCAAAAACGGGAAGCAGGTAATAACTAGGGTAAGAAAGGGATCGGGGGTCGATATTCAGATCATCGATGGTAAAGAGGAAGCATCGATCATTGCTTCGACCGATCTTAAGGATATTATTAAAAATGATAGGCTCTACCTGTATGTGGATGTAGGGGGCGGCAGTACGGAATTTACTATAATCGACAAGGGGTTGCCTATTTTTTCCAAATCATTTAAAATAGGTACGCTCCGGATTTTAAACAATTTGGTGAATGATGCAGTTTGGGACGAGATAAAAACCTGGATCAAATCCAATCTCCCTTCGGATGCCACCGTCGAAATTATTGGTTCTGGCGGAAACATAAATAAATTGCACAAAATGTCCGGTAGAAAGGTCGGTCAGCCCCTTTCCTATATTTGGTTGAATGCCCAATACCATTTTTTGGACAGTATGGCCTACGAAGACAGGATTTCGGAACTTGGCCTAAATCAAGACCGTGCAGATGTAATTATACCCGCGACCAAAATATTCTTAAACGCAGCAAAGTGGAGCAAGGCCAAAAAAATTCTTGTTCCAAAAATTGGTCTTGCCGATGGTATGATCAAAACTTTGTACCATAAAGAGGATTAACCGTGCATGGTTTCCTTTTTGCCGAGGTCTTTCATTAATTGAGCTTCTTGTTCCAACAGCGCTTCCCATTTTTGATCGACTTCCTCTCGATTTCCGTATTTGCGCGCAAACCTTAAAAACATGGTGTAGTGATTGGCTTCACTTACCATTAAGTTGCGATAAAACTCGGACAGTTCTTCGTCGTTAATCTCTTCTGATAGCAATCTAAAACGTTCGCAACTACGAGCCTCTATCAATGCAGCATACAAGAGTTTGTGTACCAAATGTGTTTCCCTGCTTCCACCTTTTGGGAAAAACTTCATGAGTTCTATAACGTACTCATCCTTGCGTTCACGGCCCAATACCCATCCCCGCTGTATAATTTTATCATGGACCATGTTAAAATGCCCCATCTCCTCACGGGCGAGGGCCGTCATTTCCTTTACCAATTCCGACTTTTCTGGAAAACCAATGATCAGGGAAATAGCGGTACTTGCCGCTTTTTGCTCGCAATAGGCATGATCTGTCAAAATTTCTTCGATGTTCTTTTCAACAATGTTCACCCATCGTGGGTCCGTTGGTAGTTTTAGGCCTAACATGTATCAGTTTTAAATTTATGGATACAAAGATAAAAGTATTGTGCGGTATGTTTAAAAATCAAGGTCGAACTCTTTGCGAAGGAGTTCGATGTTTGGATTTTTCTCCTTCAATTTTTCATATTTCTCCTCTGGGGTAAAGGCAAATTTTTTCGCAACTTCCTCGTTCACCGTAATATGGAGTGAAATTGAATAATTGTTCAACTTTTGTTTAAGGTAATCCAGCATCAGACTTTGTTCCCGTTCAATTTCCTTTTTCATGGTGCTGTTGGGAAGCTCGATCCAAATCGTATTTTCGTTCTTCATTTTGGGAACATCTGTTTGAAGGTTGCTAGCCAATATTTTTCGGCCTTGTTTTTCCAACTGTTGCACAAAATCGTCCCAATGTTTTTGCATGTCCACCTCTAAAAACGTATCGTGTGGTAAATCCTCCTCGTTTACTGTTGGGGATTTAATGTTCTCGTGCTCTTTTTTTATTTTGATACTGGACAGCGAAAGTCCCGAAACACGTTTTTTAGGACTTTTAATGTTTATTTTTTGAGTCGGGTTATCCTCTTTTGGGGAGTCGATTTTTTTTGTTTCTGCCTGTTGGGGCATAGGAACTTTCTCTTCGACGGTTCTAACCTCTGTCGTTGATGGTTGGACTTTCTTTTCCACCGAGGAAGCTATAGTCTGAACTTTGGCTTGACCTGCCTGCGTGTCGCTGGTTTTGGGCGTGGATTGTGTGGTAAACCGTGATGCCGGAATTATGAAATTAGAGTTTTTTTTTTCTCCATCGTAGGTGATGGATGCTAATTTCATAAGGGTTAGTTCTACCAATAAACGTTGATTTTTACTGCTCTTATACTTTAGGTCGCAATCATTGGCAAGGTCTATGGCCTTTAAAAGAAAATCTTTGGTAACTTTTTTTGCCTGATCTTGGTATTGTTGCTTAACATCGTCTCCAACCTCCATAAGATGTAAAGTGTCCGGATGCTGACAAACCAATAGGTCTCTAAAGTGGGATGCAAGGCCACTTATAAAATGATGGCCATCGAACCCAAGGGAAAGGGTTCTGTTGAACAAGATCAAAAGTTCTGGAATATTGTTTTCTAGAATTAAATCTGTTGCGGAAAAATAAATATCATAATCAAGGACATTCAGGTTTTCCGTGACCGCCTTACGGGTAAGTTCCTTTCCAGAGAAGCTGACCACCCTATCAAAAATGGAGAGGGCATCGCGCATGGCCCCATCTGCTTTTTGGGCAATAATATGTAAAGCACTTTCTTCTGCCTGTATACCTTGTTGTTCGGCAATGTGCTTAAGGTATTCCGCTGCATCTTTTACCGTGATCCGTTTAAAATCGAAGATTTGGCAACGCGATAATATGGTAGGGATAATTTTGTGTTTTTCGGTGGTCGCCAGAATAAAAATAGCATGCTTAGGCGGTTCCTCCAAAGTCTTCAAAAAAGCATTGAATGCAGATTGTGAGAGCATATGCACCTCATCAATAATATACACTTTGTACTTGCCCGTTTGTGGAGGAATGCGTACCTGATCAATTAAACTACGGATGTCATCCACGGAGTTGTTGGAAGCTGCATCCAACTCAAAAATATTGAAGGCAAAATCTTCATCCTCCTTTTCTGTACCATCTTGGTTTATCTTTTTTGCCAAAATACGGGCGCAAGTGGTTTTGCCAACGCCTCTTGGTCCACAAAATAATAATGCTTGCGCCAAATGATCGTTTTCAATGGCGTTCATTAAGGTATTTGTGATGGAGGACTGCCCCACCACATCCTTAAAGGTTTGCGGTCTATATTTTCTAGCTGATACTATAAATGGTTCCAATGCTGGGAAAATAGAATTAATACAAATATAAAAATAGGATCGGGCAAAGTGGACTGCTCGAGCACAGTTAAGCTGTTTTTTATTAACAATTGAACTACCTTTGTAAACAGCAGGCCACCTTATCGCTGCAAGTACGGGCAACCAAGCTTGGAGAGGAAAGTCCGGACACCAAAGTGCGGCATAGCGGGTAACGCCCGTCCGTTGTAAGACGAGGACCAGTGCAACAGAAAGCAAGTACAGTTCGGCTGTAGTGAAATCGGCAAACTCTATGCGGTGAAACGTCATGTAAACCAACACTTGAGGGCTGCACGCTCGAGTTGGAGGGTAGGCGGTTGGAACACTTGGGCAACCATTTGTCTAGATAAATGATAAGGAGCTCCCTACATTGATTTGGGGTCTACAGAATCCGGCTTATGGCCTGCTTTTTATTGAGCTTCAAAAAAACTGAAAATACTTCCGCCATATTTTCTCTGCTCCGTGAATTTGGGGTGCTCGGAAAGAGTTGTTTGTTCGGAATGCTCAATAATAAGGAGACCGTCTTCGAGCAATAGTCCATTGTCAAAAACCAGGTCGGCGATTTTTAAAAACTGCCCCTTATCAAAATCATACGGTGGGTCGGCAAAAATAAGGTTGAACTTTTCTGGAGTGGCCTGTAAAAATTTATATACATCGGATTTTAAGGTAGCGATGGAAAAATCCAGCTCTTGTGTTGTTCGGGCAATATAACGGACGCACCCTTGATGTCCGTCCACGGCAGTTATCTTTTTGCATCCCCTGGAGGCAAACTCATAACTTATGTTGCCTGTACCGGAGAATAGATCGAGCACATTTAGCTCATCAAAATAAAACCTATTGTTCAAAATGTTGAACAGTGCTTCTTTGGCCATGTCGGTAGTTGGGCGAACAGGTAATTTTTTCGGCGCAGTGAGGCGCTTCCCTTTGTATTTACCGGATATGATCCTCATTTAGAGAGAACTTAAAATGGAAAAATCTATACTCTCGTTCTCCAGTTGGTCTACAGGAAAAACCGTATTGCCGGGCACAAATACGGAAATGTTTTTAATGTACTGGTAGCAAAGGTCGTAAATAGGGTCTCCTTCTTCTATGGTCCCGAAGAGTTTGAGCTGCACTTTTTCCAAATCCATTTGTAATTGCTCCAAACTGAATAAAAGGTAGTACAAAAAGTCCTCTTTGGTGCTGTACTCGAACTGATTGTAGAACAACAGTTTTTTGTTGGAGATTACCATTACCTCCATTTCTCGCTCAGCAATCTGAACATAACAGATGGGTTCGGAAGAAGGTCTGTTTTGGTTGAGCAAGGTATTGATGAGAACCGTTCCGCTATGCTTGAACTCAAATTCTCCAAAAAGCTCAAAAATATAGTTGTTGATATTGGTATAGGGAATATACACATTAATGATATCCTGATTTGGGACTTCATCGTACGCGATAAGGTCGTTTGCCATAATTTTGGCATTGAACTTAAGGTAGTTTGGGAGTTCCCCTTCATTAAATATGGGCTTGGGCACCAAGCTGAACATACTGTTCTTGTGTATTACCATTACTTCGGAAAAATTTTGCCCAATTTCTTCCTGATTGCTAAGTTTTTCTTTCAACTCTTTTAGAACGAGGTAGGGGGTGAGCTGAGTTTTAAAACTTTGTCGCTCAAAAGCAAGAATTTTATTTGTAATGGTATCCATTACACAAAAAGAAAGTCCATTCAAGCCAGCTTGAATGGACAATTTTCTATAGGTCTTATTTGTTTCTTTCTGTACTATAACTAGTTATTCTTTTTCCTATCGTAAATAGGGGGCCAATTACCATTGGTACTTACATCTGTTAGGGAACCAACTTTAATTTCTGTACCATTTACTTCTTCCACACTTTGGTAAGAGTTCTCCTTTTCTACCAAATCTTGCGGTTGATCGTATAGAACAACGTTCTTTTTTACTTTAGCTTCAAAAACCGGAGCTTTGTATCCGCTCTTGTCGATAATATCAGCTTTCATTTCAAACTTTTCGTTGTTTTGGGCAAAAGGAACATCCATCATGTTTTTGTAGCGGGTGTCCGCACCAAATAGGGAATCTTTGACCTTAACAGTGCCCAATGTATCGATGATGATTGTATCTTGTTGCATATCAATTTGATAGGATCGGTCATATCTCATAAAAGACGAGTCCCTTTGCGTGGTAATGGTATAGCTCCCAGTGTCAATAAACTTGATCAAGCTCTCAAAATCACCTGCATATTTACCGTTTACTGTTTTGTACGCTTCTTGGGAATCTCTAATGTCCTTAAGCTTGTCGATCACTTTTGAGAACCTTTCGTTCCTTACCTTATTGAACTCAATGGGGGCGTTGATAGAATCGTAAATCTTGAAACCTAGGAAGATACTTAGAATACCGAAAAGAATTACTAGTACCGGCTTTATTTTTTGAGGTAAAAATCTATCGATCAAAAATACAAGCCCTATGGTCACAAGGCATATGATTACAACAATAAGAATTAAATTTAACATATCTGATACTGTCTTTCAAAGTTAATTTAGTGGTTACAGACAAATCTACAATATTTTTTTAATTGCGAAACTTTTTGCTTTAAAAAAGAGCGCCCTATATTTAGCGCTCATGAACGATTTTACCGCACCAGGATTTTTAAAGATTTTAAACGAAAAATTTCCGCACGAACCTACCATAAAACAAGGTCTGGCACTTAAAAAGCTGTCTAACTTTGTGTTAGATGGAAAAAAGGATGAGCTCTTCCTTTTAAAAGGGTTCGCTGGAACGGGAAAAACTACCTTGATCGCTACCTTGGTGAGTAGTTTATGGAAGGTTAAAATGAGTGCTGTTTTAATGGCGCCGACAGGACGGGCAGCAAAAGTTATGTCGGTTTATTCGGGCAATACAGCTTACACCATCCACAAAAAAATATATTTCCCCAAAAAACAAACCGGTGGAGGAATCCAATTTGTGTTAGCTCCGAACAAGCACAGGAATACGATTTTTATTGTAGACGAGGCATCCATGATTCCGGACTCGCCAGCCGATTCCAAATTGTTCGAGAACGGCTCCTTGTTGGACGATCTTATGCATTATGTTCACTCTGGTCATAACTGTAAATTAATATTGATCGGGGATACCGCACAGTTGCCCCCTGTAAAATTGGAACTCAGCCCTGCCCTTGATGAAGATCGTTTGTCCTTAAACTATAATAAGGAAGTAGCGTGTTTGGAATTGAACGAAGTCATGCGCCAAGCTGATGACTCCGGAATCCTATACAATGCAACCAATCTGAGGGAGCAACTACAGTCGGATTTTTTTGACGGCTTCAAGTTTGAATTGGGCACATACACGGATATAGTGCGCCTGTTGGAAGGGAACGAGATACAGGAGGCCATTGATTCCTCTTACAGTGAGAACGGAAAAGAACAGACGGCGATCATAGTTCGCTCCAACAAAAGGGCCAACCTATACAACCAAAATATTAGGGAACGTATTCTTTTTCTTGACAACGAGATTTCGGTAGGCGATTATATGATGGTGGTCAAGAACAATTACTTTTGGCTAAAACCAAACTCCGAGGCTGGTTTTATAGCCAATGGGGATATAATCGAAGTACTGGAGCTGTTTGCGATCAAAGAACTTTATGGGTTCAAGTTTGCCGAGGTAAAAGTAAAAATGGTGGATTATCCCAATCAGAAACCCTTTGAAACTGTTCTTTTACTGGACACTATAACGGCCGAAACACCATCCTTATCTTACGAAGACGGCAATAGACTTTACCAAGAAGTAATGAAGGACTACGCCCACGAAAAATCCAAATACAAAAAATTTCTAGGGGTAAAGAACAATAAGTTCTTCAATGCGCTACAGGTAAAATTTTCTTATGCAATTACTTGCCATAAATCACAAGGAGGGCAATGGGATACCGTTTTTGTTGAACAACCTTACTTGCCCAATGGGGTGGATAAAGATTATTTGAGATGGTTGTATACTGCAGTTACCAGGGCCGAAAGAAAATTATACCTTATAGGTTTTAAGGATGATTTTTTTCTTGACTAGGAATATCCTATTTTAGACATCGGCATGAATATAGAACCAGATACATTAATAAGTTTGTTCCTAGGGATTGGTTTAGCGGCTTCCGTGGGCTTCCGTGTTTTTTTACCACTTTTTGCTCTAAGTTTTGCGGCATATTTAGGGGTATGGGAACTCAACGAAAGCTGGCAATGGATAGGTAGTCTAACAGCATTGATAACCTTGGGGGTTGCCACAATTGTAGAGATATTTGCCTATTTTATTCCATGGGTGGACAATGCCTTGGATAGTCTAGCCATACCTTTGGCAGGGATTGCAGGTACCGCAGTTGTAGTTTCTACTGCTGCCAATTTAGACCCTGTGGTCACCTGGTCTTTGGCCATTATTGCAGGTGGTGGGACCGCAACTATGATCAAAGGGGCAAATGCGGCCGGCAGACTGGCATCTAGCGGAACAACGGGAGGCTTGGCCAACCCATTGGTGTCCACGGTGGAGACCGGGACCGCCGTTGCAGTAAGTACTGCATCGATCTTAGTGCCGCCCATAGCCGCCATTCTTGTAATTATCATATTATTGATCATATTCAGGATCTACAGGAAGCTCAGACCCAAAAGATAACATCCAATCATATATAAATAGTAGTGAAAATAATATCAATGATACCCGCCCGCTATCAAGCATCAAGGTTTCCTGCCAAACTAATGCAGGACCTTGGGGGTAAGCCCGTAATTGTGCGCACATACGAAGCAGCTGTAAACACAGGTCTTTTTGATGAAGTATACGTTGTGACGGACAGCCCTATCATTTCTGAAGTGATAGAAAACATAGGCGGAAATGTGATCATGAGCAAAAAAACTCATGAGAGTGGTAGCGATAGAATAGCGGAAGCCGTGGAGAATATGGAGGTGGACATTGTGATCAATGTGCAGGGAGACGAACCATTTATTGATGCAGATAGCTTGGCGAAGATCATAAAGGTCTTCAAAAATGATGAAGAAAAAGAAATCGACCTTGGCTCCTTGATGACACCCATTACGGATTGGGAAGAAATATCCAATCCCAATACGGTTAAGGTGGTTGTGGACAATCAAGGTTTTGCGCTCTATTTTTCCCGTTCTCCCATTCCCTATCCAAGAGATAAGGAAGTGGATGCGACCTACTATAAACATAAAGGTGTGTATGTTTTTAGAAAAAGGGCCCTAATGGATTTTCAAAGGCTGAAAATGTTGCCCCTCGAGGCGAAAGAAAAAATTGAGGCCATACGTTTTTTGGAGTATGGAAAAAAAATAAAAATGGTAGAAACCAACGTGACAGGCATCGAAATAGATACACCTGAAGATTTGGAAAGAGCTAGAAAGGTATGGAAGTAGATTTCTCCAACATAAAAGTAATAGGATTTGATGCAGATGACACCCTTTGGGTTAACGAAACCTATTTTAGGGATACCGAAGAAAAATTTGCGGAACTATTGGACGGCTATGAGACCAAAAACAAGATAGACCAAGAACTGTTCAAGATGGAAATGGCCAACTTGGAAAGCTATGGCTATGGGATAAAGGGGTTTATGCTCTCCATGATAGAATCCGCACTGGACCTCTCCAACAATAAAGTGCCGCAACAGACCATTTCCGAGATTTTGAACCTTGGAAAAAAGATGATTGCACACCCGGTGGAATTGCTGGACGGAGTAGAGGAAGTGCTATCCAAATTGGCCGGAAAGTATAGGTTGATAGTACTCACCAAAGGTGATCTATTGGACCAGGAACGAAAATTGGACAAGTCCGGGCTTTCCAAGTATTTTCATCATGTAGAAGTGCTTAGCGACAAAAAAGAAAATAATTATAGTAATTTGTTGGAGCATTTGAATATAGATGTCAACGAATTTTTAATGATCGGAAATTCATTGAAATCAGATGTCCTTCCTATTCTCAATATAGGAGCAAAGGCCGTGCACGTGCCTTTTCACACCACTTGGGCACACGAGATGGTAGCCGAAGATGAAATGGTGAACAACCATCTCAAATTAAACAACATCAAAGATATTTTGAAGTATTTGGATAATTAATGAAGACAGAGAACAACTTGAAAAATCAACAAACCTCATCGACCCGTAAAACTATGTACAAGAACTTTCCAATGGTGCCGAAGGTAATCTTTGGGGCGGGAAGCTTTTCGCAATTGGGAGATGTTTTGTTGCCCAAGCGAACAAGTTCGGAAGCACCGTTTATATTTTTGGTCGACGATTATTTCGAAAATAGTGAGTTCCTGTCAACTTTGCCCCTGTTGTTCAACGACGAGGTTATATTTATTTCTGCAGAAGAAGAACCCAAAACCGCTCAAGTTGATGCGTTGGTTTCCCAAATACGTCAAAAATATGAAGAGGCGCCCTCCGGTATAATCGGTATAGGCGGAGGTACCCTTTTGGATTTGGCAAAAGCCGTTTCCATACTACTGAACAACAAAGGATTGGCCAAAGATTATCAAGGATGGGATTTAGTGGGCCACCCCGCACTTTATCATGTTGGGATACCTACCATAAGTGGGACCGGAGCAGAAGTGTCCCGAACCACAGTATTACTGGGACCGGAAAAAAAACTGGGGATAAATTCAGACTATACAACCTTCGACCAAGTTATTTTAGATCCGGATTTCACCAAAAGTGTTCCCAAGGAGCAATGGTTTTATACGGGAATGGATTGTTTTATTCACTGTGTGGAATCTTTGACCGGAACATATTTAAACGCCTTTAGCCAAAGTTATGGGGAAAAGGCCATGGAACTTTGTCTGGAAGTGTACCTGAACGACATTCCCTCCGAAGAATCAAGGGATAAATTAATGATGGCATCTTGGCATGGGGGAATGAGTATTGCCTACTCTCAAGTAGGTGTTGCGCATGCCATGAGCTACGGACTTTCTTATTTATTGGGGGTTAAGCACGGTATAGGAAACTGTTTGGTTTTCCAGCATCTGGAGGAATTTTATCCGGAAGGGGTACAACTGTTCAATAAAATGATGGATAAACACAATATTACACTGCCACAAGGTGTTTGTGCCGACCTTACCCAAAACGATTTTGATGTGATGGTGAATGTTGCGATGGGATTGGAACCCCTTTGGGAAAATGCACTGGGCAAGAATTGGAAAAACATCATGACCCCGGAACGGTTACGGGCATTGTATCAAAAAATCTAAAATTTGTTCCGGATCTGATTATGGACAAATAACATGAAGCCCATGCAAAGGCTTGCCAAATTCATATATTTTAAAATTTTGGGATGGAAACTCAACGGTTCTTTTCCCCAAGTGGATAAATGCGTTGTAATTGTGGTTCCACATACCCATTGGTTGGATTTCTTTTTGGGCTTGTTGATCAGAAAGGTAATAAACCAAGAAATCAATTATATCGGAAAAAAGAGTCTGTTCAAACCGCCTTTCGGATGGTTTTTTAGGTGGACCGGAGGTGCGCCGGTAGATCGTTCCAAAAATTCCAATACCGTGGACAGCATTGTTCAGGTTTTTAATGAACGAAAGGTCTTCAGGTTTGCACTGGCACCGGAGGGCACACGAAAAAAAGTCGCCCAGTTAAAAACCGGATTTTATCATATTGCAAAAAAGGCCAAGGTACCTATTGTAATGGTTGCCTTTGACTTTGGAAAAAAGGAAATCAAAATAGGTCGACCATTTTTTACGACTACTGATCAAGAAAAGGATTTCGATAAAATTCACGCCTTCTACCAAGGCGTAACAGGAAAAGTACGCGAATATAGCTTTTAAGTGTCCTGTCAACTTTATATTCATCATCATTAAATATGCGGTTCCACTACTTAAATCGAAAAAAGATTTTTGATGGTAACACGAGCCGAAGATAGCTTGGGTCGAGGGTGGACTTAGACGCCGAAATATCTTATATTTAGGCAACTAATAACCAATCAAATTATGATTCAAAAAAACTCAACTAAAAATTGCTTTAAACTATTTGTAGCGGCCAGTTTAATGTCCACTTCAATTATTTCGGCACAAGACTGGCAAGGATATACACCAGCCTCATTACAGGAGCAAGAAAAATTGGAGGAGACCTTTAAAAGCCAAGTGGATTATCCAAAATTTAGGGAACATCTAAAAACATTAACGGAACGGCCCCACGTGGCAGGAACAGCTGCCAATGAGAAAGTCGCGGCATACATGGCGGGTGTGATGGAAAATGCGGGAATGGACGTAAAGTTATATCCCTATGATATTTACATGACCACAACAGGTGGAAGTTCCGCGGTGGAATTGGTGACACCGTTGCGTATGCCACTAAATCAACAAGAGGATATCTTGGCAGAGGACAAGTTTTCCTCGGATCCTACCTTGGAAAAGGGATGGAACGCCTATTCCGGTAGTGGCGATGTTACTTCTACCGTAGTATATGCCAATTATGGAACCAAAGAGGATTTTGAAAAGTTGGAGGAGATGGGAATCAATGTAAAGGGCAAAATTGTTATTGCCCGTTACGGTCGTAATTTCCGCGGTTACAAGGCCAAGTTTGCCGAACAGTACGGTGCTGCAGGACTTATTATGTACACCGACCCAGAAGATAGTGGTTATATGAAAGGCCTTGTATACCCCAACGGACATAATTATAACGAGAGCGGCATTCAGAGGGGCTCCGTACTGACATTGGATTATCAGGGCGATCCTTTGACCCCATTTGAACCTGCATTGCCATTGGATGGCAAAAAGAAGGTCGATCGGTTGGACCCCTCCGAAACGAATCTGCATACCATTCCGGTGTTGCCATTGCCCTATGGTTCGGCAAAGGAAATATTGGGCAGGATGCAGGGAAAACCTGTTCCCAATGCTTGGCAGGGAGGATTACCCTTTACATATAGGTTAGAAGGGGGAGATGGGCTCACGGTACGTGTAAAAGTAGATCAGCCCAAAGAGTTTGTTCGAGTAAGCAATGTGGTAGGTACTTTTAAAGGAACCGAATACCCGGACGAGTGGATTATTCTTGGTTGCCATTACGATGCTTGGGCTTTTGGCGCTACAGATCCTAACAGTGGTACGGCCATGCTGTTGGGCTTGAGCGAATCCATTGGTAAACTTGTTAAAAAGGGTATGGCCCCCAAAAGATCCATTCTTATTGCCCATTGGGATGCGGAAGAGCATGGAGTGATCGGATCATCGGAATGGGTAGAACAATTAAGGGACGAACTTGGTGCTAAGGCTGTAGCCTATCTCAATTTTGACGGTGGTGTTTCCGGTAAAAATTTCGGGGCCTCATCTTCTCCGACATTAAAGAATCTGGTTACCCAAATGTCCAAAAAAGTAAATTATCCCTACACTGATAAAACACTCTATGATCAATGGAGGGGCGATAAAGAGGAGCCTCGTATTGGAAACTTGGGAGGAGGTTCCGATCATATCGGATTTTATATGCACGTAGGTGTTCCATCCGTTAGTGGAGGAGCAGGAGGACCAACACTTTATCACACGAATTACGATAGTTTTCACTATTATAAAACCTTTGCAGATCCAGAGTTTAAAATGGGAGGTACCATAGAGCAGTTCGCAGGTTTAATGGCTCTGAGATTGGCCAATGCAGAAGTTATTCCGTATGACGTGAAAAGATATTCCACTGATTTAAAAGGACATTTTGCCAACGCTGTTAAAAAGATCAAGACATTCGATACAGAATTTAAGGGCTTCGGTAAAGTTGAAGCATCTATTAAGGTGTTGGATAATAACACTGAAATTTTGGACAAAGCCCTATCCGATGTTTTGGTATCCGGTACGTTGTCCAAAAAAGAAATTAAAAGTATCAACAAGCAATTGTTGGCTTTGGAAAAAAGCTTTATTGATGAAAAGGGCATGTACTATGGCTCTTGGTTTAAGTCGATATATGCATCCACGGACCCTTTTAGCGGCTACGCATCCTGGATGTTACCAGGTTTGGAATATGAGATTTCCTTGACTTCTTCCGAAAGGTTGGAAGAGTGGGACGAGCGCTATGCCGCTGCCATACAATCTTTGGCCGATAAGATTCTTAAATTGGCACAGAGCATCTCGTAGTTGAACACCTTTGTACATACTAAAAAGGGCGCGATTTTAATCGCGCCCTATTGCTTTTAAGATGTTTGGAATTTATTCCTTCATGCTGTGGAACACGTTCTGTACATCGTCGTCTTCCTCGATTTTTTCCAAAAGCTTTTCCACATCTGCCGCTTCTTCTTCGTTAAGTTCTTTGGTTACTTGCGGAATACGGTCGAATCCGGAGGAAATTATTTCTATCTCGCGCGATTCCAATTCTTTTTGAATGGCTCCAAAATTTTCGAAAGGTGCATAAATGTGGATACCATCTTCGTCCACAAACACTTCCTCAGCACCAAAATCGATCATTTCGAGTTCCAATTCTTCCGGGTCAAGTCCTTCGGACTTTATGGTAAAGTTACAAGTATGGTCGAACATAAACTCAACAGAGCCAGATGTACCCAAACTTCCGTTACATTTATTAAAATAACTGCGGATATTGGCCACGGTTCTGGTATTGTTGTCGGTTGCGGTCTCGATCAAAATGGCAATGCCATGTGGGGCATACCCTTCAAAAAGGACCTCTTTGTAATCTCCTTGGTTTTTATCGGAAGCTCTTTTGATTGCTCTTTCAATGTTGTCCTTTGGCATGTTTACTGCCTTGGCATTCTGAATTACGGCACGGAGCTTTGCATTGGCATCGGGGTCGGGGCCACCTTCCTTAACGGCCATTACAATATCTTTACCAATCCTGGTAAACGCTTTGGACATGGCTGCCCAACGTTTCATTTTTCGTGCTTTTCTAAACTCGAACGCTCTTCCCATAAAATCTTAAATTCTGGATGAGGGCAAATTTAACAAAAAATGCCCCTTTGTCAAGTTGATTGCTTTCAACTTTATCTTACAATTTTTTCGATGGTTAGTGCCAGGTCAATATCCTTTCGGGTAATTCCGTTCGCATCGTGTGTGCTGAGCTTTATCGTAAGGGAGTTATACACATTTTCCCAGTTGGGATGATGGTTTTTTGCTTCGCATTCAAAAGCAATTCTTGTCATTACGGCAAAAGCCTCTTTAAAATCGGTAAAAGTGAATGCTTTTGTGATCGTTCCATTTTCCAAGATCCATCCCGGTAAATCTTTCAAAGCCAGTTCAATTTCGTTTTGGTCCATTGTTTTCATATTCGGATTTTAGAAAAGATAGCGAATAAAACCACCAAAAGAAAACTAGACCGGTAAATGATGATCGATAATCTCTTGGCAACTAATACGAAGATTTTTGGGAAGGATATTCTCTTTGGGCAAAGCCGCCAGATAACGATCTTCGTTAGTGGTGTACACCCTTTTGTAAACAGGGTGATAATTTCCCAAATGCGCTATAACCTCTTTAATGAATTCCTCGTGCTGGATGAGGTCGTTACTGCCCAAATGGAAGATGCCCGTTTTGTTCCTGTTGATGAGGTAATGGATTTGTTGGGTAAGCCTATCGTCGTTGGTAACATTAATGATCAGGTTCGGAAACACCTCTATGGGCTCTTTGCTGTCCAAATGCTCCTTGAGCTCCTTTATCCTGGGCGAAGTGTTTCCAAAAACCATAGGGACCCTTAGAATTGCCGCTTTTCCTTTGGGTAATCGCATGATCATATTCTCTATTTTGATTTTTAATCGCCCATATACACTTAGGGACAGGGTTTTATCATTTTCATAGGATGGGAATTTACTGTAGGCATCGAATACATTGGCGGAGGAGATAAAATATAGTTTGGCTTCAGATTTCACCAAATATTCCATAAGATGCTGATGTGCCTGAATCTGGGCCGGAAAATTACCGCGTAGGGCAGATACTATAACATGGGGTCGTACACGCTCCAGTATCTGAAAAATATCATCTTCCTCGAGGTCATATCTCAAAAATTGTTTATTTGTGGCAAAGGCACTATTGGTGTAATAGGTGCCATAAGTATCAAAATAGGAGCAGAGTTCTTTGTAAATAGCATTGCCTACAAATCCACTCGCTCCTAGTATCAATATCTTTTTTTTATCCAAAAGCTGCTTACGTATTTTTATAGAATGGTAGTTTTACAATGGTGGCCGGTACCTTGTTAATTCTAATCTGGATGAACACTTTACTGTCCAATGCAGCATTCTCTTTTACTACATAGCCCAGACCTATTCCTTTGGAAAGGGAAGGGGACATGGTTCCCGAGGTTACTTTTCCTATTTGTTTGCCATCCACATCCAATATAGGGTATCCCGCTCTTGGTATGCCACGTTCTTCCATTTGAAAAGCTACCAGTTTTCGTTTTGATCCTGTTGTTTTTTCTATGGAAAGATTTTCGCTGTTCACAAACGCTTTGGTAAACTTGGTTATCCACCCCAATCCGGCTTCAAAAGGAGAAGTGGTATCGTCGATATCGTTTCCGTAAAGACAATAGCCCATTTCCAAGCGCAGGGTATCTCGTGCTGCCAAACCGATGGGTTTTATACCAAAATCGGCACCCGCCTCCAAAACTTTGTCCCAAACTTGTTTTACTTCGGAATTCTTGCAATAAATTTCAAATCCGCCGGAGCCGGTATATCCCGTGGCCGATATGATAACATGCTCAACACCGGCAAAATCACCTACAACAAAGTTGTAGAATTTAATGGCAGAAAGATCCACAGATGTCAACGATTGCATAGCTTCCACTGCTTTTGGTCCTTGGATGGCCAACAGGGAATAATCGTCGGATATATTTCGCATTTCGGCTCCTATGGCCTCATTGTATTTGGAGATATGGTTCCAATCTTTCTCAATATTTGCTGCATTCACCACCAAAAGGTAGGTTTCTTCTTTGATCCTATAGATAATAAGGTCATCCACAATCCCACCGGTTTCGTTGGGCATACAACTATATTGTGCTTTGCCCACGGTCAATTTTGAAGCGTCGTTGGTGGATACTTTTTGGATCAGTTCCAATGCCTTTGGTCCTTCTATTAAAAACTCACCCATATGCGACACGTCGAACACCCCGACAGCTTTGCGTACAGTTTCGTGTTCAATGTTCACACCCTCGTAAGAAACGGGCATATTGTAACCCGCAAAAGGTACCATTTTGGCTCCAAGGGCCTCGTGCGTTTTGGTAAGAGCAGTCTGTTTCATTCCTTCTGGTTTTGTAGCAAATTTATCGATTTCGTTGCAGATGGAACTTTTTCCAAAAGAATGTTTTGAACAGCCTTTTGTTAAAATGTGATATAAAAATGCTAACTATCCATTAAATAGGATTTTAACTCTTCGTAACCAGAGATTTTATGTGATTTTTTCTCTTTGTCCATTACCTGTAGTATTTGGGTTGGAATTTTTGGTTGTATTCCCAGGGTTTCCTCCACCACATCCAAAAACTTAACAGGATGTGCCGTTTCCAGGAAAATGCCAAATGTGTTCGGATGTTCTTTTTGGTATTCCTTTAAACCTAAGTAGCCAACGGCTCCATGTGGATCTAAAACATAGCCCGCCTCCGAGTGCACTTTTTCCATGGTAGTTTTAGTGGTTTTGTCGGAAAAGGAATAGGACGAAAGGTTATTGCGCAAGGTGTCCAAATTATTTTGATATAATTCCCGGATTCGGACAAAATTGCTCGGATCTCCCACATCCATGGCATTGGAAATGGTCGCCACGGATGGCACTGGCTCGTAAACTCCATTTGCCATAAATTTTGGCACCACATTATTTGCGTTGGTAGAGGCCACAAAATGTTTTACGGGCATTCCCAATTTTTGAGCTACCATCCCGGCACAAATGTTTCCGAAATTCCCCGAGGGTACGGAGAAAACAATTTCTTTCCCTTTAGCTTTGGCCTGTTTGTATGCAAACAAAAAGTAAAATAGCTGCGGAAGCCATCGTGCAACATTGATGCTGTTTGCGGAGGTTAGCTGTTTGCAATCGGTAATTTCTTTATCTAAAAAAGCTGTTTTTACCATGCGTTGACAATCATCAAAAACGCCATCCACTTCCATGGCCTCAATGTTCTCACCTAAGGTGGTCAATTGTTTCTCTTGGATTTCGCTTACTTTTCCACTCGGGTAAAGGATTACCACTTTTACACCATCAACCCCCAAAAAACCATTGGCAACGGCTCCGCCGGTATCTCCGGAAGTGGCTACCAAAACGGTAACATCTTGTTTTTCTCCTTTAGAAAAATAGCCAAGACAGTTGGCCATAAAACGTGCACCAACATCTTTAAATGCCATAGTGGGGCCATGAAAAAGCTCCAGGACAGCAACATTATCCTCAATTTCTATTAGGGGGAAATCAAAGTCCAATGTGTTTTTAATGATTGTTTTTAAGTCTACATCCGGTATGTCTTCTTTTACAAATTGATGGATGGCCCTAAATGCAATTTCATGATCGGACAACTCGTCCAATTTTTCAAAAAAATCGGCAGATAGGGGAGTTATGCTTTCTGGAAAATATAATCCTTTATCGGGAGCGATTCCGGCAATTACGGCTTCTTTGAACGAAGCTTGGATAGTTGGGTTGTTTAAGCTGTAAAACCTCATGGGACTAGTTAATTTTTTTAACGCCTTGGTTGTTGATTTTGGAAATGTGGATATCGAAATCCACTCCGATATTTTGATAGGTCTCGGTCATGGAATCAGCCACGTGCCTTGCAATTTTTTCTCCTCTGCTCAATGCAAAAATGGAAGGTCCGGAGCCCGAAATTCCACTTCCTAGGGCCCCTGATTTTAGGGCGTTGGTTTTAATTTCATCAAATGCTGGAATCAAAATTGAACGAATTGGCTCCACAATATGGTCGTGCAATGAACGGCCAATAAGATCGTAGTCATTTTTGAACAGTCCGGCGATCAATCCTCCTAAATTGCCCCATTGCTGTATGCCCTGTTGCATGGAAATCGTGGTTTTTAAAATTTTTCGGGAATCCGAGGTCTTAATCTCAATTTGCGGATGAATGACCGTTGCGTACAGCTCCGAAGGTGTAGGTATGGAAACAATATCCAGGGGTTCGTAGCTTCGAACCAATGTGAATCCACCGAAAATGGCAGGTGCTACGTTGTCCGCATGGGCCACATCGCTGGCCATTTTTTCTCCTTGCATGGCAAATTCAACTAGTTCAAGATCGGAAAATGGCCTGTTCAATAATTCGTTCATGGCCCAAACGGCACCTGCGGAACTGGCGGCACTGCTTCCAATACCGCTACCAGGTTTTATACGTTTGTCAATCTCGATCTCAAACCCCCCTTGGTAGTCGCTTTTTTCCAATAAGGCCGTTCCCGCTACACCAGCTACATTTTTTTCGGTTGCCAATGGTAGGTCCTGTCCCGTAATCTTGGTGATTCGGATTCCGTTTTCCGATGTTTTGCGAACTGTCATCCGGTCACCTACCGAGTCCAGGGCCAATCCGAGTACATCGAACCCACAGGAGACATTTGCAATGGTTGCCGGGCAAAATACTTTGATTTCTTCCATGGTTTAAAAATTTCCGATTCGCACCACATCCGCAAAGATACCCGATGCGGTAACATCGGCACCGGCACCGGCGCCCTTAATGATCAAAGGTTGCTCTACGTATCGGTCTGTATAAAACAGCACAATATTGTCGCTGCCCTCCAAGTTATAAAAATCATGGCCCTTAGGAATTTGCTGAAGACCAACTTTGGCATTGCCATCTTCAAATTGGGCAACATATTTAAGTTTGCAATCGGCGTCTTTGGCTTGTTTGTACATTTTTTGAAAATCGGATTCATACTTTTTCAAACATTCAAAAAAGGCTTCGTTGGAATTGGTCTCCAAGCTTTCTTCGGGCAGAAAAGCATCGTTCTCAATATCATCGATCTCCAATTGATGGCCACTTTCCCGTGCTAGGATTAGAATTTTGCGCATTACATCTACACCGCTTAGGTCTATGGTTGGGTCGGGTTCGGTATAGCCTTGATCCTGAGCTTGTTTCACTACGTCGTGGAATGTGATGGAATCGTTGAACGTATTGAACACAAAGTTTAAACTACCCGATAAAACAGCCTGTATTTTTCGAACCTTATCACCGGATGCGATCAAGTGCTTTAGGGTATCGATAATGGGAAGGCCTGCACCAACATTGGTCTCGAACAAATAGGGTGCATTGTATTCCTTGGCCAATTGTTTCAATGCTTTGTAGTTTGCAAAGTCCGACGAGGAAGCAATCTTATTACAGGTAACTACCGAAATACTATTTTTTAGGTAATTGGCATAGCTTTTTGATACATCAGCACTTGCCGTATTGTCCACAAAAATGCTGTTTCGGAAATTAAGTGACCTAACTTTTTCGAAAAATCCCTCCATATCTGTCCGTACACCTTGGTCCAATGCGTTTTTCCAGTCTTTTAGGGAAATTCCATTCTCGTCAAATACCATTTTCTTGGAGTTGCTGATTCCGATAACCCGGACATTTAGTTTTAACTCTTCTTTTAAATACTTTTTTTGTTGACGGATTTGCTCCAAGAATTTGGCTCCTACATTGCCCACTCCCATAACAAAAAGGTTGAGCTGTTTGATGTTTTCTTCGAAAAAGGTCTCGTGCAATGAATTCAGTGCCTTTTTTACATCCTCTTTTTTAATGACTGCGGAGATGTTCCGCTCCGATGCCCCTTGCGCAATAGCTCTAATGTTTACATTGTTCTTGCCCAAGGTGCTGAACATTTTTCCGCTCAAACCTTGGTGGCTTTTCATATTATCACCGACCAGGGCCACAATGGTTAGGTCTTTTTCGACCATTACGGGCTTTATTCTTTTTGAGGCAATTTCATATTCAAAAGTCTCGTTTACCGCCTCTGCGGCCAAATCTGCATCATCATCTGCAATTCCAACACAGATGGAGTGTTCGGAAGATGCTTGGGTAATCAATACAATACTGATGTTCTTTACCGAGAGGGTTTCAAAAAAGCGCTTTGAAATGCCGGGGATACCAATCATTCCGGGGCCTTCCAGAGAAAGAAGGCTAATATTGCCTACATGACTGATGCCTCTTACTGTTTTTCCGTTGCCGTTGTTGTTTTGGGAAATGAGCGTACCCGGGTTTTCCGGGTCGAATGTGTTTTTTATGGCGATCGGTATGGCTTTTCCCAACACGGGTTGTATGGTTGGCGGGTAGAGTACTTTTGCACCGAAATGGGACAGCTCCATGGCTTCTTGATAACTTATGGAAGCTACACATTTGGCCTGCTTCACCAGTTTGGGGTTTGCGGTGTACATACCACTGACGTCGGTCCAAATTTCTAAAATATCGGCATTTGTTGCGGCAGCGATTATAGCAGCGGTATAATCGGAACCGCCTCTTCCCAAAGTGGTAAGGTCCCCGTTTTTGCTGGATGCCACAAATCCTGGTAACAAGGTAATGCCATGTTTGTTTTTAGAAAAGAAATTCTCGCAGTTGGCATTGGTCAGTTTAAAATCTACCGTAGCCTTGCCAAAGTTATTATCGGTTATGATCAGTTGTCGGCTGTCCTTGAAAATGGCGTCCAACCCTTCAGATTTTAGGAACTCACTAATAATAAACGACGAAAAAAGTTCACCATAGCTTACAATTTTATCCGATAGTTTTGGAGTAAGTTCACCGATCAAAAAAGCACCTTCCAATAAAGTTTCCAGCACGTTAAGATCGCTCTTAACCTTGCTAAGGGCCGCACTTTGCGATTTTACCGGAATAAGTTCCCGAATGGCGGCTATATGTCGGTCCTCAATTTCTTTTACGAAGTTTTTATAGGATACATCTTGTTCCGACGCACGTTTTGATGCATTGAGAAGAAGATCGGTTACGCCCCCAAAGGCCGATACCACAACGGCCATGGAGTGGTTTTTTTGTGATTTTAGGATAGATTTTACCTTATTTATATTCTCTGGATTGGCTACCGAAGTGCCTCCAAACTTTAAGACTTTCATGATGAAATGATATTGTGAAAATTGAAAAAATAGATTAAAACGGACGGAATTATATATAGCAGACTTACCCCAAAGGGGTGGTGGTAGTAATCGTAGAAATAGATGAAGGAGTATTCATCAATTTTAGATTGTTATCCGTTTCTTTTAAGTTCATTGCTTTATAAATGAGATGATAAAAGTAGTACTTTTGAATACTTCATCAAATCATTGGTGATGTTTTTGCGATATTGTTACGAATACACATTTTTTATTGCTGAATGAAAATTTTTTCCTCACATCAAATATATCAAGCTGATAAATCCACAATTCAAAAAGAACAGATAACCAGCGATGCACTCATGGAACGGGCGGCCACACAACTGTTCGAATGGATGCATGCTCGCTTACGGGGCACCCAGGTGAACATAAAACTGTTCTGCGGCATTGGTAACAATGGGGGAGACGGCTTGGTGTTGGCCAGAAAATTGCATGAGCATGGTTATTCCATTCACGTATTTGTGGTAAACTATAGTGATAAGCGCTCGGAAGATTTCCTGTTGAACCTTGAACGCTTGAAGGATGGAAAGGTATGGCCGGATTTTATCAATAACGATAGTGGTTTGCCCAATATTTCCGAATCGGATATTGTTGTCGACGCCATTTTTGGAATTGGTCTGAACAGGGTTCCCGATGATTGGGTCGGTAATTTAATAGCCCATATTAATGCTTCCAATGCCTTTACACTATCTGTGGATGTACCGTCTGGATTACCTGTGGATAGATCTCCTTGGGAACCATCTTATGTGATCAGGTCTAGTTATGTGTTGAGTTTTCAGTTGCCCAAATTAATTTTCTTTTTGCCAGAGACGGGTGCGTATGCCAATCAATGGGAACTATTGGATATTGGATTGGACGCCGAGTTTATTGCAAAAACGGAAACGGATTTTGAGCTGATAGGGCGACCGGAGATTTTGCCAAAGTACCGACCCAGGTCGAAGTTCTCACACAAAGGAACCTATGGACATGCGGTTATTATTGGAGGCAGTTATGGAAAAATAGGGGCTGTTCAGTTGGCGTGCAATGCCTGTTTGAGCGTTGGTTGTGGACTGGTTACGGCTGTTGTGCCGAAAAGTGGTTACCATTCCCTACAAACTGCTGTGCCCGAAGCTATGGTACTTACCGGTTCCCGGGATAAAATTATTTCACGGATAGAAATTCCTTTTAGTCCAACTGCTGCTGGCATAGGGGTGGGAATGGGCAAGGATGAGGATACGGTCCAGGCTTTGGCTGTTTATTTGAAGGGTTCAGGTGCTCCTATGGTTATTGATGCCGATGCATTGAACATTCTTTCCGAGAACCGGGATTTGCTCAAAGATGTACCGGAAATGTCCATTTTGACCCCTCATCCCAAGGAGTTGGAGCGACTGATAGGCCCGTGGACATCAGATTTTGAAATGTTGGATAAGGCCAAGTCGTTTGCTGATCGATATAACTTGGTGGTGGTAATCAAAGGAGCCCATACTATTACTTTGTACAATGGTAAGGGATATGTTAATACCACAGGTAACCCTGGTATGGCAACTGCAGGAAGTGGTGATGTTTTAACCGGAATGGTCGCAGGGCTTTTGGCTCAAGGATATCCACCAGCCGAGGCTGCAATATTTGGGGTATACCTTCACGGGCTGGCCGGAGACATCGGTGCTTCCAAAAATGGATATGAAGCTCTTAAGGCTTCGATTATTGTGGGCAATATTGGTAGTGCTTATTCGGAACTGTTCCGTAAACCTGAAGCGGAGCAAAAAGAAAATCCCAGGTAAGGATGAGAATCAAGCACTGTTTCTGCTTTTTCTTGCTTTCAATCTTTTCTGGATCCAACTCAGAGCGTTGTCGAATTCAATAAAAAACTCCATAGGCTTTTTGTAGAACATTTTTTCAATATTGAAATTGTGCATGTCTATTTCCTTTTTGGAAACAATGGCGAAAGCGATAAGGTTGTCCATGCCCCGTAAATAATTGTATACCGTTGGGTCAATGGCGTACGAGTTCTTTCTTAAACTGATGTATGCGAAATCCTTTTCTCTAAAATGGATCTCTGAAATGCCTATTATTTGGTAAGCCCTTTCCAAGGTAATGGTGGTTCCTTCATCAAAAGAAGCAACCATATAATTGTTGAAAACCTGAACGGTTCCAATGTCCAGTTGATACTCGCGTACCACAACCGTCTTCTTATTAGAAGTAATTTTCATCCCCAAGTAATTATAGTGTCTCGCCAACGAAATTATGAGGGTTGCGCACCGTGAGGAAAAATAATAGATTAAACGCTAAAATATCGTGTGTATGGTAATTACAGGGCATAAAAAAAGCTGACGATCGTCAGCTTTTTTTAAGTGTTGTTTCAAATTATTTTTCGGCTTCGGGCGATTTCTCGGCCTTTTTTATTTTAATGGTGAGTTCATCATTTTTCTCGTCCAGATCCATAAAAATACTGTCGCCTTCTTCCAACTTAGAATTCACTATTTCCTCTGCAAGGGCATCTTCAATATATTTTTGGATGGCTCTTTTAAGAGGTCGTGCACCATATTGTTTATCGAACCCTTTGTTGGCGATGTAGTCTTTTGCTTTTTCGGATAGATTCAGGTCATAGCCGATTTCCTTGATTCGCTTGTACAGCTTGTTCAATTCAATATCGATAATTTTATGGATATCTTCTCTTTCCAAAGCATTGAATACTACGACATCATCGATCCTGTTAAGGAATTCCGGAGCAAATGCTTTTTTTAAGGCGTTTTCAATTACACTTTTTTGATGGCTATCGGCCTGTGCCTTTTTTGCAGCGGTTCCGAAACCTACACCTTGTCCAAAATCTTTTAACTGTCTGGCACCTATATTGGAGGTCATAATAATTATGGTGTTCCTGAAGTCGATCTTACGTCCAAGACTATCGGTCAAGAATCCATCATCCAATACCTGTAAAAGCATATTGAAAACATCGGGATGTGCTTTTTCCACCTCGTCCAACAATACTACGGAATAGGGTTTGCGGCGTACTTTTTCCGTTAACTGACCGCCTTCTTCGTAACCTACGTATCCGGGAGGGGCCCCTACCAATCTCGAAATGGCGAATTTTTCCATGTACTCGCTCATATCTATGCGAATAAGGGCATCTTCGGAATCGAACAGTTCCTTGGCCAGAATTTTGGCCAATTGGGTTTTACCGACCCCTGTTTGTCCCAAGAAAATGAACGAACCTATTGGTTTGTTAGGGTCTTTGAGTCCGGCACGGTTTCTTTGAATAGCCCGTGCAACTTTGGTTACGGCTTCGTCCTGGCCTATTACAAAGCCTTTGATCAAATTGGGCAGTTCTGCCAATTTGTTGCTTTCGGTCTGGGCAATTCTGTTCACGGGTATTCCACTCATCATGGAAACCACGTCGGCAACGTTGTCCTCGGAGACCGTTTCCCGATGTAACTTGCTTTCCTCTTCCCAGCGTTCTTGGGCGGATGCCAATTCTTTTTCGAGACGTTTTTCGTCGTCTCTAAGTTTGGCGGCTTCTTCGTATTTCTGTTTTTTGACAACGCTGTTCTTAAGTTCGCGAACGTCTTCCAACTGGCCTTCCAGTTCCAGAATTTGTTTGGGAACATCCATGTTCACGATATGCACTCTTGATCCAGCCTCGTCCAAGGCATCGATGGCCTTGTCCGGTAAAAAGCGGTCCGTCATGTAGCGGTTGGTCAATTTTACGCAGGCCATAATGGCGTCGTCCGTATAGTTTACGTTGTGGTGCTCTTCGTACTTCCCTTTGATGTTCATCAAAATCTCGATGGTCTCTTCCACGGAAGTAGGTTCTACCATAACCTTTTGGAATCGACGCTCCAAGGCACCATCTTTTTCTATATATTGTCTATACTCATCAAGCGTAGTTGCTCCGATACATTGTATCTCACCCCTTGCCAATGCGGGTTTAAACATATTGGAAGCATCCAAGCTGCCTGTTGCACCCCCGGCACCAACAATGGTATGTATCTCATCAATGAACAAGATGATATCGTCGTTCTTCTCCAACTCGTTCATTACGGCTTTCATTCGCTCTTCAAACTGGCCACGGTATTTTGTGCCTGCCACCAACGAAGCCAAATCCAAGGTCACCACTCTTTTGTTGTAAAGAATACGTGAAACCTTTTTGTTGATAATGCGCAGTGCCAAACCTTCGGCAATGGCACTTTTACCAACTCCTGGCTCACCAATAAGCAATGGGTTGTTCTTTTTTCTACGACTCAATATTTGGGAAACACGCTCAATTTCCTTCTCTCTGCCCACAACGGGATCGAGTTTGTTCTCTTCGGCCAAACGAGTGAGGTCCCTGCCAAAATTGTCCAAGACCGGTGTCTTGGATTTTTTGTTTCCCTTTGGAGCGGATCCGGAACCAAAGGAACTTTCTTTGCTATCGCCCATATCGTCTGCGTCCCCAGGGAAAGATTCTGCCTGAGGGGAATCAATATAATCATCGTCACTGGTGATCATGGATTTGAACTGTTCCTTTACATTGTCGTAATCCACTTTTAGCTTGTGCAACAATTTTGTTGTAGGATCATTTTCGTTCCTAAGAATACAGAGCAAAAGGTGCGCTGTATTTATGGAGGAACTTTGGAAAAGCTTTGCCTCCAGGAAGGTGGTCTTCAATGCTCTTTCCGCTTGGCGCGTAAGGTGAAGATTTTTTTTATCCTTCTGTATTGTTCCTGTATTGGGATTTGCAGGACTCAGTATTTCCACCTTTCTGCGAAGGTGGTCCAAGTCCACGTCCAGTGCGTCCAATATGTTTATGGCCTTGCCATTCCCGTCTCTTAAAAGACCCAGCATAAGGTGTTCCGTTCCAATGAAATCATGGCCCAATCTCAGGGCTTCTTCCTTGCTGTATGCTATAACGTCTTTTACGCGGGGGGAGAAATTATCGTCCATACGTTTCTTTTTCAGCAATTAAAATTAATAAAAGTATTGTTACGATGGGCAAATACCGTACCCTTATTCGATAAAGTAGTGCTAAATGTCGGAATAAATAACTTTTTTAACCGGATTTAACAAAGCTTTATTGGCAGCTCGGTTATCAATCCGAACTGTTGATAATTTTTTTAATAAAGTCTTAGTAAAGGGCTATAAAGGCTCGTATTTTCTGTATATTGCCATGATAATTTAACCACAAAAAAACAATAATAAATAAGCATGGCGGAAGGAGAAAAGTTAATTCCCATTAATATTGAGGATGAGATGAAATCTGCCTACATTGATTATTCAATGTCGGTCATTGTGTCACGTGCCCTGCCAGATGTTCGTGATGGTTTAAAACCTGTACATAGGAGAGTGCTCTACGGAATGCACGATTTGGGTGTAAGGGCCAATAGTTCACACAAAAAATCGGCCCGTATTGTAGGGGAGGTTTTAGGTAAGTATCACCCGCATGGGGATTCTTCTGTGTATGATACCATGGTGAGAATGGCACAGGAGTGGAGTCTCAGGTATATGCTGGTAGATGGTCAAGGTAACTTTGGCTCTGTAGATGGCGATAGCCCTGCGGCCATGCGTTATACCGAGGCCAAAATGCGCAAGATCGCCGAAGAAATGTTGGCCGATATTGACAAGGATACGGTAGATCATCAGCTTAATTTTGATGATACCATCCAAGAACCCACCGTATTGCCCACCCGTATTCCCAACTTGTTGGTGAACGGGGCATCCGGTATCGCTGTGGGTATGGCAACCAATATGCCTCCCCACAATTTATCGGAAGTGGTGGATGGTACTGTTGCCTACATAGATAACCATGATATTGAAATAGATGAACTGATCACACACATTAAAGCCCCGGATTTTCCAACGGGTGGAATTATTTATGGCTACGATGGTGTAAAGGAAGCTTTCCACACTGGTCGTGGACGTGTGGTAATGCGTGCAAAGGCCACTATTGAGGAAGTACAAGGTAAAGAGAGTATCGTGGTTACCGAAATCCCATATCAGGTGAACAAGGCGGATATGATCAAAAAGACCGCCGACCTCGTTAATGAAAAGAAAATCGAGGGCATTTCTACCATTCGGGATGAATCCGATAGAAATGGTATGCGCATCGTTTACATTTTAAAGCGCGACGCCATTCCGAACATCGTACTTAACATGTTGTACAAGTACACGGCGCTTCAATCCTCTTTTAGTGTCAACAATATTGCATTGGTCAATGGTAGGCCGGAGCTGTTGAACCTAAAGGACATCATTCACCATTTTGTGGAGCATAGGCACGATGTCGTGGTCCGTAGAACCAAGTTCGAGCTTAAAAAGGCCGAAGATCGTGCGCATATCCTGGAAGGACTCATTATAGCTTCCGACAATATAGATGAGGTAATTGCGATTATCCGAGGGTCCTCCAATGTAGAGGAGGCCCGTAACAATTTGATCGAACGCTTTAAATTGACAGAGGTTCAGGCGAAGGCAATCGTAGAAATGCGCTTGCGTCAACTTACCGGTCTGGAGCAGGACAAATTAAGAGAAGAGCATGCCGAACTTTTGAAGACCATCGAGGATCTAAAAGATATTCTTGCGAAGAAAGAACGAAGAATGCAGATCATCAAAGATGAACTTCTTGAGATAAAAGAAAAGTATGGGGATGATAGAAGATCGGAAATCAACTATGCAGGAGGTGACTTGAGCATAGAGGACATGATCCCGGATGAGCAAGTGGTCATAACCATTTCGCATGCAGGATACATTAAACGAACTTCGCTAACCGAATATAAGACCCAGAACAGGGGCGGAGTGGGCCAAAAGGCATCGTCCACAAGGAACGAGGATTTCTTGGAGCATTTATTTGTAGGGACCAACCATCAGTACATGTTGTTCTTCACTCAGAAAGGAAAATGTTTCTGGATGCGTGTATATGAAATTCCCGAAGGAAGTAGAACTTCAAAAGGAAGGGCTATCCAAAATCTTATCAATATAGAACAGGATGATAAGGTCAAAGCCTTTATCTGTACCCAAGATCTTAAGGACGAAGACTATGTGAACAGTCACTATGTGATCATGGCCACAAAGAAGGGAACCGTTAAAAAGACTTCCTTGGAGCAATACTCAAGACCTCGTCAAAATGGAATCAACGCCATAACCATCAAAGATGGTGATGAGCTATTGGAAGCAAAGCTAACCACGGGCACTAGTCAAATATTCTTGGGACTTAAATCCGGTAAGGCCATCCGTTTTGAGGAGTCCAAGACCAGGCCAATGGGTAGAAACGCGTCCGGTGTAAGAGGTGTATCCTTGGCAGATGAAAACGATGAGGTGGTAGGAATGGTATCCGTACATAATTTCGAGGATGACATTTTGGTGGTTTCCGAAAGAGGTTACGGAAAACGATCCAATATTGATGACTACCGAATCACCAATAGAGGAGGTAAAGGTGTAAAAACCATTTCCATTACCGAGAAAACCGGAGGACTTGTCGCCATAAAGAATGTTACCGATACCGATGATTTGATGATTATCAATAAATCGGGAATCGCCATTAGAATGGGTGTAGAAGATCTTAGGGTAATGGGCAGGGCCACACAAGGAGTCCGCTTGATCAACTTAAAGGACAACGATTCCATTGCCGCGGTAGCCAAAGTAATGAAAGAAGATGACCCTGTGGACGAAGTGGACATTAGGGATATCGAGGTGAACGGTGAAGATGGCACAGCTATTGATAATAACACCGAGGATAAAGAATAATTTCAACTAAGTAATAATAGGTAAACACTAAATAATTAGAATTTTTAACATGAGAACAAAAATAATTGTACTTCTGGCCATGGGAATTTCCACAATGGGATTTGCACAGAAGGATGAGATGAAGGCGGCGGAGAAAGCACTTAAAAATGGTGATGCGGCTGCGGCAAAAGCAGCCTTGACCAGTGCCGCCTCAACAATCGATTCGGCCAAGGAAAGGGAACAGGCCGAGTATTACGCGCTTTTAGGAAACGCCAATTACGATTTGGCCAAGAAAGGAGACGTTTCTGCTTTTCAATCAGCCGTAGATGCCTACAATAAGGTAATCGCTGTAGAAGAAGCTAGTGGCAAAGCCAAATTTACTGCTGTAGCCCAAGAAAAAATGTCTCAAATGACAGCTGATTTGGTTAACTCTGCAGTAGAGGACAACAACAACAAAAAGTTCGGTGAGGCTGCCGAAAAGCTTTACATGGGGTATAAACTAAGCCCTAAGGATACGGTTTATTTGTACTATGCAGCAAGTAGTGCAGTAAATGGTCAAAACTACGAAGAGGCCTTAAAGTACTATAATGAACTAAAGGAATTGGGCTATAATGGTGAATCTGTAAGCTATACTGCGGTTAATGTCGAGTCCGGTGAAACAGAAACTATGGACAAAGCCACCCGAGATCTATATGTAAAAGCCGGAACGCACAAAGACCCTAAGGAAGAAGTAAGCCCGTCCAAAAAGCCGGAAATCGTAAAGAATATTGCCTTGATCTATCAACAAATGGGCAATAACGAGAAGGCGGTGGAAGCATATGCAGATGCCAGGGCGGAAAACCCAGATGATGTGAACCTAGTGCTTGGAGAAGCCAACCTATACTATGCCATGGGGCAAAAAGATAAATTCAAGGAGTTGATGGGGCAAGCTTCCGCAATGGCCCCGGACAATCCTGACTTGCTTTACAACATTGGAGTAATAAATATGGAGCAAGGCAACTTAGAGGACGCTAGAGATGCCTACAAAAAGACTTTGGCCATTGATCCAGGTTACATCAATGCGTTATTAAACCTTTCCACTACATATGTAAACGAAGGAAACGGTCTTATCGATGAAATGAATGCTTTGGGAACTTCTAAGGCGGACATAGCCAAGTACGACGAACTTAAAGATGAAAAGGACCGCCTTTTTAGAGAGGGAGCCAAAGTTTTGGAAGATGCATTACAATCCAATCCTGACAATGAAAGTATTCTTACACAGTTGAAGAATATTTACGGAGCATTGGGTGATAACGATAACTACATGAGAATTAAAAAGCTTTTGGGAGAATAATCGTAATTCTTCTATAAAAAAAGAGCCCCGCTAAAACGGGGCTTTTTTTATATCACTTTTTTAATGACCCTTAATTGATGGGTATAGAGTTTCTCTTCGGAATTAAAGATTCCCGTGTGGTCAATCCGATCAATGCGAACATGACCATGGACATGGATAATGTAGTTGTCCTTTAAGATTATGCCAACATGATCGATCACCCCTTCGTTGTTATCAAAAAAAGCAAGGTCGCCTGGTTCACTTTCTTCGATAAAGCTCAAAGCTTCACCTTGTTTGGATTGATTTTCGGCGGTTCTTGCCAGCGAATGCCCATTTATTTTGTAAACCATTTGAGTAAACCCGGCGCAATCAATACCAAAAGGAGTTTTTCCACCCGATAAAAAAGGAGCTTTCAAGTATAAAATGGCCGTATCCACCAAGCTTTCCTTTGGAGTTTTTCCAGTATGTATGCTTCCTTCAAAAGTGTGGTTCAGCAATTCCGGGGCATTGATCATGGAGCCCATAAGAATGGGCAGTAACATTCCGTTTTCCGTGCAAATATGGGATATTACGTCGGCACATATTTTTTGAGGATCCATTGCATGTATCCTTTCAAAAGTTTGCTCTTCGATAAAGGTTAGCTGATTATTGGGTGTCCAACCTTCAAAATTGTCATAAGCTGACCGAATCCTGCTCCATTTCTTCCTTTTCTCCAATACCTTAAAGTGCTCCCCGTATAACAACTGGGAAGTCATTTCGGCACCATCGTCCGGATTTGTTCGTATAGGAACAACACTTAGAGGACAAATTCCATATTGCATTTACTGTACGGCTTGAATCACTAATTTCTTTCCAAAACAATTGAGGAGGCGCCACCACCACCATTACAGATGGCCGCAGCCCCAAGTTTGGCATTATTTTGTTCCAAAATGTTCAACAGGGTAATCGTGATTCGAGCACCGGAACATCCTAGCGGGTGCCCTAGGGATACTGCGCCGCCATTTACGTTTACATTGGAATCATTTAGTCCAAGAATCTTCATGTTGGCCAATCCGACCACTGAAAATGCTTCATTGAACTCAAAATAATCAATGTCTTCTATGGAAACGCCTGCGCGGTCCAGTGCTTTTGGTAAAGCTTTGGCAGGTGCCGTGGTGAACCATTCAGGTTCGTGGGCGGCATCGGCATATCCCTTAATGGTTGCAAGAGGTTTTAATCCCAGTTCATTCGCCTTTTCCTCACTCATCAAAACAACGGCGGCTGCACCATCGTTAATGGTGGATGCATTTGCTGCTGTTACCGTACCATCCTTAGAGAAGGCCGGTCGCAAAGCGGGTACTTTCTCAAGCTTTATATTTTTGAATTCTTCGTCTTCACTAACCACAATTGGCTCGCCTCTTCGCTGTGGAACTTCCACGGGAACCACTTCGTTGTTGAATTTTCCTGCTTTCCATGCGTCGGCTGAGCGTTTGTACGATTGAACCGCGTAAGCGTCTTGATCTTCTCTACTAAACTTATATTCGGTTGCGCAGGCATCGGCACAAACCCCCATGGCGTTTTGATCATAAGCATCGACCAAACCGTCCTTTTGCATACCGTCCACCATAGTGGCAGGACCAAATTTGGTGCCCTGTCTCATATTTACATAGTGTGGGATCATACTCATATTTTCCATACCACCGGCAACAACTATGGAGTTTTCGCCCAGGGCAATGGATTGTGCGCCCTGCATAATGGTTTTCATTCCGGAAGAACAAACTTTATTAACGGTGGTACAAGGAACAGTATTGGGAATTCCGGCAAAAATGGCAGCTTGTCTTGCAGGTGCCTGTCCAGTACCTGCTTGTACCACATTGCCCATCAAAACCTCTTCGACAAGTTCGGGCTTAAGGCCGATTTTCTCCAATGCGCCCTTAATGGCAACTGCACCTAATTTAGGGGCTGGAACACTGGATAGGGCTCCCATAAAACTACCTATTGGCGTTCTGGCAGCGGAAACGATTACAACTTTTTTCATATGTGCATTTTTACTCCTGCGAAAATACTAAATTTAAATGCAAACCAATGGGGAGTTCGGTCAACGGACTTCTTAGTTATATATTTTCTATTTTTGAAGCTAATAGAATAAGGGAATGGGAAAAACTTTGGACAATGTATACAAACATCAATCGCTGGTCTACAAGTATTTCCTGTATGTGGTCTCGGTGGCCTTGATCGTGTTTTTTTTTCCAAAAGGAGGAAAATTTAAATACGAATTCCAGAAAGGTAAGCCGTGGCAATATGAGAATTTATACGCTCCCATTGACTTTTCCATACATAAGACCCAACAAGAGGTAGAGGAGGAGCAATCTACCATTCGAACCAATAAAACGGATTACTACACGTATAGTTCAACTGTTGTTTCGGAGGTGAGGGCAGAAGTCTCGAATGGGATAAATACCTTGTTCCAGACCGAAATTTTTACATCAAGCCAACGGGAATCATTGAGAAATTTATCCGAAGAAGTTCTCACAAATGTATATGACCATGGGATTTTTCAAAATATGCCCCAGTCCCGAGCAACAGTGGTGGTAAAAAATAATGAGGCACAACCCATTGCTCCCAATGATTACCAGAATGTAGAGCTCGCCAAAAAAGCAGTGACCGAATATTTGTCCGATGCCAACAGTTATGGCACGGATAGGTTGTCAGGGATTATCAGGAACAACCTTAAAGCCAATTTGTTCTACGACAATGTTCTAACCGAAAGTGCCCTGAACGACGAACTTTCTAAAATTTCCTATACCCGTGGAGAGGTGGACCAAGGAAAACTGATCATATCAAAAGGTGAAATAGTAGAGAATGAAGATTTTAAAGTGCTGAGCTCCCTTAGGGATGAGTATGAGTCCGAATTATGGATGGGAAGCAATTATTATTTTATACTACTTGGGTATACGATATTGGTGGCCTTGGTGCTCATTATGTTGTTTCTGTTTTTGAAACGCTACAGAAGCGATATTTTTCTGAACAACAATAAGGTTACTTTTATTTTCTTCAACATTTTGTTGATGGTCGTCGCTACAACATTAATGGTGAAACATTACGAAAATTTTGTTTACATGGTGCCTTTGTGCATACTTCCCTTGGTGCTAAAGAATTTTTTTGATGCGAGATTGGGTCTTTTTGTCCATGTGCTAACAGTTCTGATTCTTGGTTTTGTTGTACCTAACAGCTTTGAATACATCTTTTTACAGATAATCGCAGGTATTGTTACTATTTTAACGGCTTCCGAACTTTACAAGAGAGCAAATCTATTTATATCGGTAGGTCAGATCACCTTGATCTACATTGTGGGATATTTTGCCTTTCATGCCATACACGAGGGGAATCTGGACAATATAGAGTGGGTTTTGTTCGGGGTTTTTGTTTTGAATGGACTTTTGACTCTTTTTGCGCAACCGCTAATTTATATGTTCGAAAAAATTTTTGGTCTTGTATCCGACGTGTCGTTATTGGAACTGTCCGACACCAACTCCAAATTGCTCAAAGAATTATCGGATAAAGCACCGGGCACGTTCCACCATTCCCTGCAAGTGGCCAATTTGGCCGAAGCAGCAGCAAACGAGATCGGGGCAAATGCAATGTTGGTAAGAGTGGGTGCGCTATACCACGATATTGGAAAAATGGAGAATCCGACCTACTTCACGGAAAATCAGATTACCAATGTAAATCCGCACGACGATCTACCGCCAAAGGAAAGTGCAAAGATTATAATAGACCACGTAATTAAAGGTATTGAGATTGCAAGAAAAAACAATGTTCCCGATCGGGTCATAGATTTTATTCGAACGCACCATGGAACCACACTGGTGTATTATTTCTTTAAAAAACAACAAGAGTTGGATAAAGATGCCGATCCGGCAAACTTTAAATACCCAGGACCTGTGCCATTCTCCAAGGAAACAGCTATTTTAATGATGTCGGATGCAGTTGAAGCGGCTTCCAAAAGCTTAAAGAACCCAACTTACGGTATAATAGATGCGTTTGTGGAGAAAATTGTAAAAGGACAAATGCAGGCCGATCAGTTTTTAAATGCCAATATTACGCTCAAAGAAATCGAAATGGTAAAGAAAGTGCTTAAACAGAAGCTCACCAATATCTATCATTTAAGGGTGGAATATCCTGAATAGCAGGATGATGATAAAAGTTGTAATAAAAAAATGAAAAAATAGTTGCGATCTTGTTTCTGAAAAGGTACATTTGCATCCGCATTTTTAGAGTGCACGTTCATAAAAAATAGGAGAGGTGCCGGAGTGGTAACGGAGCAGATTGCTAATCTGTCAGCGCGTAAGTGCTGCCCGGGTTCGAGTCCCGGTCTCTCCGCTATTTCCAAAATATTACCTCGGGGTGTAGCGTAGCCCGGTTATCGCGCCTGCTTTGGGAGCAGGAGGTCGCAGGTTCGAATCCTGCCACCCCGACTTTTTAACATATCAATTGTTACTAAAAACCTGTTAATCGTATGATTATCAGGTTTTTTAGTTTTTAAAGAAATCAAATGGTTCGATTTAATGCGTCAACAAAAGTCAACAAATCGGATAACAAAACCGTTTTAACATTTGTGTTGACCTAATTGTTAAAGCAGCCTTTTTGGTTTGGTAAATAAATGTATCTTTATAAGTGATTTGGCTTTCGTCTGACAACACCTGTTGTTAACTAAAAGACGAAACAAATGAAAACATCGACCACCTTCAGTATTTTGTTCTGGGCAGACTTCGCAAGGGCAAAAGACAAACAAGCCTCCCTCTACGCCAGAATTACCGTAAATGGAAAACGGGCGACCATTAGCCTAAAACGAAAAACTCTGGTCTCCGATTGGGACATCCACAGAAACAGGGCGAAGGGAAACAACCAAAAATCCAGAATACTCAACAGCTATCTGGACGAAACCTACACTTTTCTTTTTGAGTGCTATCGGGAATTAAAGATGGAACGCAAACTGATTACCGCCCAAGCTGTAAAAGCAAGGTATTTTGGAGAGGACGACGAAAGCCGTTCCATTATGGACATCATTAATTACCATAATGAGGATATGGAGGGCAAGCTGAAATGGGGCACCCAAAAAAACTATTTCACTACCCAGCGCTATATTTTCAAATTCCTTAAAAAAGCATATAAGACTACCGATAAGTATTTACAGGAATTGGATTATGATTTCATTATTAAGTTCGAAAAGTATCTGCGGAGCTACCTTCCGGAGGACCACCAGAAACCGATGGGTAACAATACCGTAATGAAACATATTGAACGGTTCAGGAAGTTGGTACACCTGTCCCAAAAATTAGGATGGATAGAGCTTGACCCTTTCATCAACTTCAAATCCAAGTTCATAAAAAAGGAACGCGGGTTTTTGAGTCTGGACGAACTCCAGGAAATCGAAAATAAGGAACTGACCATTTCAAGGTTGCAAATGGTAAGGGATTTGTTCGTTTTCAGTTGTTATACGAGTTTGAGCTATATCGATGTCATCCATTTGACGGAAGATAACATCTGTATAGGCATTGATGGAGAATTATGGATTCATTACAGACGTGAAAAAACGACCAAACCCGTCCGCATACCGTTGCTTCCAAAAGCTTTGTCCATTATCGAAAAATACAGGAACAATCACAAAGCCGTTGCCCAAGGCAGGCTCTTTCCCAAAATATCCAACCAAAAACTGAACTCTTATTTGAAGGAGATTGCGGATGTCTGTGGTATCAAAAAGAACCTGACTTTTCACATTGCCAGACATACATTTGCCACTACCGTTACATTGAGCAATGGTATACCCATTGAAACGGTATCGAAGCTGTTGGGTCACTCGAAAATTTCGACCACCCAGATTTATGCCAAGGTCATTGAGCGTAAAGTAAGCGATGATATGCAAAAATTAAGGGTGCAATTTTCTGACCAGAAAAATGATTCAAACAAAGCTTATCACAATATGTGATAGGTACTTTAATAACCAAAAACTATAAAATGGAACTATCAATAATAAAAGAAAAAATCTTTACGATTAGAGGGTATAAAGTCATGTTGGATTTTGACCTTGCCGAACTTTATGGAGTTGAAACAAGGGTGCTGAAACAGGCTGTGAGACGGAACATTGACCGTTTCCCCGATGATTTTATGTTTGAACTGACCAAAGAGGAGTTGGAGAATTGGAGGTCACAATTTGTGATGTCCAATGAATCTAACAAAATGGGATTACGATATGCTCCCTTTGCATTTTCTGAACAAGGGGTTGCCATGCTCTCCAGTGTACTGAAGAGTAAAAAGGCAATACAGGTAAACATTTCCATTGTTAGGGCTTTTGTCATGTATAGAAAGCATCTTGCGGACTATGGGGATTTAAAGGAACAAGTAGCCAAGCTTGAAAAAGAAATGAACGTTAAATTCAAGGACATCCACCAAGCGTTGAACTACCTATTGCAAAAAGATAAAGTACAGATTGACCAACAGAATAGGGAACGAATTGGGTTTAAAACCAATGATAAAAAACCAAGCCGATAAAGCTTGGTTTTTTAGGTTTATATAGTACAGTAATTTTGTTAAAGAGTTGTCTCCAATACCACTTTTCTGCTTCCGTTCCGTTCCTTCAGTTCCAGCATCAACTTTTCATTGTCGCCCAGGACAAACTTCGGAAACACATACACAAACCGTTGTGATTGCCCATTAATAATGGAATAGGGCATTTTATGTTTGTAAATAATCTCCTGGTGCAATCGTTGGTAAGAGGCTTTCCGTTTGTTGTTTCCATTGTTACGGTACACATTTAGATAGTCGATTTCAAAATCGATTCCGGATTTGTTCTTGACCTCCATGACCAAATACACCTCGGAAGCATCGTAGACCATTTTCTGTAACTTTAATCGGATTCCTTTTTTACGTTTTACGGCAATGGTTTCAGAACCGGATCTGAGTAAATATTCACTAGCTCTTTGAAAATAAGCGGTTCTATCCTTATTGGTGGCGGTTGCTGGATTTTCAGTTTTGAGTATTTCCATTGTGGGGCTTTCATTGCCGATACTTTCAGCTTTATCAATAAAGTAGTTCAATTTGGGAAGTTTGTCGGCATATTTCAAGATATAGGAATACACCTTGCCGTCACTGGTAACGGCCAAAAGATTGCTTTCGGTTCCTGGTTTGGCCTGTAATAGCCCAAAATACTGTTCCTTCTCACGGTTGTAGGTGAACACAAAATGGGAAGCTCCCGTAATACCTTGTCGAATAGGATTAGGAAAGAACAAAGCAACGTTCTTTTGGTCATTGGCATAAATGGTATCGAGTGGTCTCTGTGCCTGTATCGAGATTGTAAAGGCCAATAACAGTAAAGTGATAAAAGTTTTCATAAGATTGATATTTAATAATTGTCCATTATGGGCTTTCCTTGAAATTTGGTCTTGGATATTTTTAAAATGAGCTTGTAGTTATCGGTAATCGTCACTTTAACATTGCGGTGGTTTCGCTGGAAAATCTTCTTGAACCCGCTTACCTGTGGTACTCCGGCAATGTTGATATCGTCCACCATATCGCCGACAATTTCATTGCTAACTTCCGCCCTAAAACTGTTCTCCACATAAACCCCTTCGCTACCATCCTGATAGTCATGTGCCCTTAATTTTACGGGTCGATGGTCGATGTTTTCAATATCGATGATGGCCCGGTTGGGCTTAAAGCTGATAAACCCATAAATGGGCGTATTCCTTGGATAACGCTGCCCATAAATCATGGCATCCTTTAGGAGTCGCATCTGTAGGCGATAATTGTTCTTGACGGTCTGCGTACCATCCACACGGACGTATATGAACGTGTCCGTATTTTTTGCGTTCAAATCGTCATTCTCAATGGGGTGTGATGCAAAAAAGAGCTGATGTTCCAAAGCACGTTCCTTGACCCCGACCTCGGTTTCCTGTCCGTCAATGACATCCATCGTGTCCCTTTCCTTCACAATGGTGGGTTTTGAAGGCCTGTACCTCGGATTGATATGTTCATAGGATTGCTCCGAATATTTAATCTGCCCCTGTTGGTAGATACTATCCACCAGCCGCATTTTCTTTTTATCCAATAAATCCGGGTCATATACGCCCGTAGAATCCAGTAGGCGTTCATCGTAGATGCTCGGGGCGTTGGTCTGCCTGACTTCCTTTAAGTCGTTCAGTGCATCCAATTTGGAATTGTACTGTTTTTGGTCGTCCTCCAATTCTGGCACTAGAACCTGGTTGTTCTCTAGGGTTGGTTCTTCATCCTCTCCCAATACTAGTATGGCATAGCTTCCTATAAAAAGTAGGATACATACCAATACAATGGAAAAGATGATTTTGTTTTTTTCTACTTTCATTTTATACGGGTTTTATTGTTCATCATTGATTTTTCGTAATGTTTTTTCAAAAAAGTCGGCAATCAGCAATCCGTGGGTATTGTTCGGAAAGTTCCTATCCACCTTGATAAGGTTGCCCGTTGTGATAAGCTCGTAGGTATCGGTTATGGAACCCCGGTTGATTTCAAAAACGGTCCTGGTCTCAAACCTGTAAGGCTCGTTTTGGATATCTACTTTGGATTCTATGCCCAACACTTTTTGCACCAATGAATACTGTAACAAACGGTTATAGACCCCATCGGCCTTTTTCTGTCGATAGAGGGCATCCACTGAGCTGTTGCCCAGCCATAATGCCTTTTCCAGATTCTTTTCGTAATTGCTCGCATCGATATTGTAGAAATAGGTATGGAACAGCTCCAGATGGGCCAATGCCTCCACGTTCAAATTTTCCTGTTGGGAAACCAATTTCAGGGGAATCACACTTCCGTCCGAATTGACCACAAAGGCATTATTAACTGTTTCCTTATGTAATTTGATGACCATCAGTATGGAAACAATACAGGTAAGCACAGCTCCAATAACGACCGTCAAAACAATAAAGCGGTTCAGCTTTAGGATGTCGTATATGTTTTTATAAGGTGTTTTCATTAAGTATGGATGATTAATTGCCTAATACGCCTTTTAAAATGTGCTTTAGGCGCTGAAAAGTTTAAAGGTGAAGGAGATGGCTCTACGGTACAGTTTGAATTTCAGGAATACGATAAACCCGATAGAACCCAATTGCAATAGCGGAGCGAAAAAGCTGCTTCCCCAATCCGTCCCGAAGAGGTTGCCCCAAAAATTGGTGTTGATTTCGGTGTAGAGGTTGTTCACGAATACATTCACCAAAAAGAAGGCCGGCACCAACATATACACCCCGGCATAGAGCTTAAAGAAATTGTACGCCATCGACCTAAACTTTTCAAACACGGCCAAACTAATGACCAACGGGAAAAACGCCTGCATGATGCCCAAAAGGAAAAAACGCTCCGCCAAGAACAAGGGATAGATGAACAAATCCAACAACCATAGGAAAACCCCGATGATAAAGGCCAGCATCTTCATCCCGTACAATGGTGTAACCAAGGCTTCATAAAGGATGGCCATTGCCTTTTTGGCGGCTTCCAGGGCACCCACATCCTGTTCGATGTCGATATCCTGCATCTGCAACGGGAGGAGTGCCGGAGCCGTGTCCCGGTATTGGGTTTCGATGGCCACCAAAATGGCATCGAAAACGCCCAATACCTGTGTTGAGAAAATGACCAGAATGACCACGGCGAAGTTTTTTGCCAGTTCCGCAGGGGTCAGTCCCCAGGTATAGCCCTCATTGTTTGCTACGCCCTCGTTGTATTTTTTTAGGATGTTGACCAAGAAGAACAGTACCGCAAGGGCTTTCATGCCCCCAATCGTATATTGCGAGAAGTCACTATTTTTTATAGTTTGAAAAATAGTGTCCACATATTCCAGTCCTATGCCCAAAAAAATGCCCGACATCAATAATTGGTTTCGCGATTATTGATTTTATGCTGCATTTCCCGAAAGGCGATAATCTCCCGATAGCGTCTGGTCTTAGCTTCAATTTCCGCTACCATTTCCTTAGATTCCAGTTCCTTTTCCTTCAAGACTGCCGCACGTTCGGCATCTGTCATTTTCATATTGTCACTGGACAGGATCTGGTCAATGTATTCCATGCCCGCAATGGAATTTTCCAAAATGGCATCAAAGGAATCCGATATACGGGTGACTTCATCGGGCTTGATAAACGGGGAATTCAATATTTCCCTTAAATCGCCCTGCACCACTTGGTACAGACGTTGGTTGTTCTCGGCAAGTTCCTTTACCGCCTTTAACTGTTTGATGACATTGTTGACCTTATCGATGTTCTCCTTTTGCTGTTTGAGAAATTTGACGGTCTGCATCAGGTTACTGGTCTGCTTTGCGGATTCGACCAACGACTTCATAAAGGAAATGAAGTTGGTGTTGTCATACACGGGCATCCCCTGGGCCGTAGCACGGCTGGGCAATAAAATGACTAAGGTTATTGCCAATACTAAAATTTTGATTTTGTGTCTCATTTTTTTTGTTTTAAAGTGATTATTATTGTGATTCATGCAAGAAGCGGCCAATGGCCGTTTCCATATTGTTTGTTTCGTTATAAATAGCAATTATTGCCTCGTTTTCCTGTCCATCGGTGAGGTAGGCGGCAAAGACCTCAGACGGTACTTCCAATCGGAAAATATTGCTTTCCTTTCCTATTTTGATGAACATCTCGGTGTACTTTCTGTCCCCGGTCAAATTGTTCCGGATGGATTTTAACTGGTTCAGGTCGTGACTGGAGAGGTTCAACCTCTTCTTTAATTCTTCATATCCTTTCTCATTGCGGAGGCTGTAAATGACCTGAGTGTTTTCAAGGATGCTTGCCGATGTGGAATTGTTGGGCAATTGGTTGATGGATTGCAGAATAATCCCGATGGCACCGTTCTGTTTACGGATGGCCTGATAATAGAATTCTACGCTTTCCAGTACGTTGCCGAATTTGAGTTGCTTAGCAAACTCATCGAAGAGGATAATCCCCTTTTCGGCCTTGTTTCTCCAAATGGTGCGTTGGATAGCGGACTTGATGAGCTTCAACATTACCGAAAGGATTTCCTTATTGTCCTTCACTTCGTCCAGTTCAAACACAATCAAGCGTTTGTCCTCGATTTTATAGGTCTGGTCTTCGCTGACGTTGAACAGGAAACTGTACAGCCCGTCATCGACATATTCCGAAAGGATGTGCAGAAAATCATAGATATTGAAATGCTGTTCCTGGATGTGCAGCTCTTCCAAAAGGCTGTCCTTTTTTGCATCGACGAATCGGTATAGATTTTCCAAAGAATGGGTACTGTTCCTATTCTGTAAATAGTAGTGCCTCAATACTTTTTTAACGGCCACTTCTTCAGCTTTGGTGGTTACCTTTCCGGAAGCTAAAAGCTCTAAAAGAAAGATTGCTAAATCCTCTAATCGCTCGGGTGTCAAATCATTAACATTAGATATATAAAAGGGATTGATGCCCAGATTTTTCCTTTGCTCGTACCGCAAAATGATGTGCTTATCGGGATAGAGCTTGGCAAATTTTGAATACGAACCACCTAAATCAATAATAACCAACCGAACATTTTGCTCAAAGTATTGGCGTAGAATATTGTTTGCCAAAAAGGATTTGCCCTCGCCTGTTGGGGCGAAAATGGCAAAGTTCCGGGCCTTGATGCGTTTCTTCTTTTCGTCCCATACATCCTTTAGCACGGGAATGTTATGTTGCCTATCATTAAAGATGACACCTGTGGCATCGGATTGGTAATTAGTATTGTTGATATACAGACAAAGCGCATGTTTTAAGTCTGCCACATATAAATCCTCGTTGGAAAAGTTGGAAGCGAAACAGCAATAGGAGTTCAAAAAATAATTTTTCCGTTCCTCGCCCTTTGGGTAGTATGGCACGATGTCCAATTCCTTGAACTCGGTCTTGATTTTAGAAGCGATTCTTTCTAACTGTGCTTCCTCCTTATCCCAAAAAACAATGTTCAAATGTCCTCGAATAATCCGTGAACTGTCATCTTCATTGATTTTGTCAACGATGTCCTCGATTTTCTTTAATACGACCTTGTTCTGTGTACCGAAATTGGAACTCTTCTTCAGTTCCTCGATTTTTTTATCGAGCAGCTTTCGCCATTTGTGTTTATCGTCCAGATAGATGATTTGGTTGACGATATGGTTTTCATTAATGTTCAGTCCCAATCCATCGATATACCCTTGGTGGAATACAAAATCGTCCGAAGTGAACCTGTCATTTGTCTTGCTGCTCTGCACCACATCGCCAAAACATAGTTCACTATTGATGGCTAATACATCAAAATGGTTTTCACCGATTTCAATATTCGACTTCTTGAGTTGGATATCGGTATCAAAACCCTCGTTGAACCCGTTAAAATAAGTATTGGTCAGTTCGAGGATTTCGTTTTCTTTTAATGGTATAAGGGACACCCTTCGGCTATTGTTGACAAAGGAAACGGCATCGTTCACCGAAGCGATGAACTCCTTTACGGTATGGTCCATCTGTTTATGGATGCCCTTTTCGACCTTTCGGAATGGATTGACAAACTTTGGTGCATTCAAAGCTTTGTTGTGCGGAAGAACAAAGAACAGATAGCAACTATGTTGCAGATAACCACGTCCCTTAAAATAATCGTGAGTCGCCTTTTGAAGGAAGGTATCATTGGGCAACTTGTTCGCCGTATAATTGCTTTTCCGGTAAATGTCCTGTTTGTGGATGACCGTGGCTACGGGCAATGATTTGAACGCCTGAAACCACGAACCGTGCATGTCCTCAAAATCTTTTTCCGAAAGGGAGTAGATCTCGGGATTGTCCACTTGATAGCCCAAGACCACATTGCCATTGTTGGCAAAGATGGTATGGCCCTGGATGTCCAAAATGGGATGGTATGCCGATAGGTTAATCTTTTTCATAATTCAAGCGACTGCCTTTTTTATTGCTGATAGTTTGTGGAAATACCTTTTTGATGTGCATCAAAGCAGGGTTTCTGGTAAGGTGGGTCAGAACGGTATATAATGCCCCGTTCCATAGGAACACAGAAACGATGACCACAAAGCTGAACGAAAAGATGATGAACAGTAAAGAGCCGATAACGGATGTCATCATCAAGGCGAACAGGGATATGGGCAACCCCATAATCACCGCCCGCTTGCGTATGTTTTTATAGACCTCGAACCGTTTCATTACACTACTATACCTATTAAATAGGTGAAGATGCCCACTACGGCTCCGGCAATCAGCACAAAGACCAGTACGCGTGTAATCCCTTTTTTCAAATCGGCATTTTCACCAAAGAAATGTCCGGCATTGAATAGGAATCCGATAAGGAAGATAACCCCGAGGATAATTGGGAAAATGGCACGAATGGTGTCAGAAACGTCGTTGACGGAATCTTCGATGCCCCCGATTTGGGCAAAAGTCGTGCTTGAAAAGAACAGCAAAAGAATGGTTACATAGAGTGATTTTTTCATAATGAAATGGATTTAAAATTTGCTTGATTTTGATATTTGAAAAATACTGTATATTGTAATTCAAATAATTGATAATCAGTTATTTGTGAATAAAATAAATTTTAAATCCGATTGTTTTTGTTTGATGCGAATTGGCATCAAATCGTATGGAAATTTGAAGGGCCTATGTTGATAACTCTAAAATTTTGGAAGGGGCTGGGCTTCAAAAACGTCAGTTTTTGGATTTTGCTCCTGCAATTCTGCTTTGTTTTTGGTCAGCAAAAAGTGATTGTCATCGACCCCGGACATGGGGGAACCGATTCCGGTGCAATAGGTATAAATGATGCATTGGAAAAAGATGTGGTTTTGAGTGTAGCCAAGGAAATTATAGTGCTTAACAAAACCATTTTTGACGAGAGGTTTGCCATCTATTTGACCAGGTATACAGATACCTTGATTTCGTTGAAAGATAGAGGGCAGTTGACCAGAGCACTCAAAGCGGATGTATTTGTATCCTTGCACTGCAATGCTTTGCCCAAAACATCAAAGGGGATGGAAGTTTATGTACATGACCCTAAAACTCTACAGCCACATATCAAAAAGTCCATTGGCTTGGGAGTGTCCATTTTAATCGAAAGCACAGGAAAGCTCGGTTTTAAGGGACGGGGCGTAAAGTTTGCCAATTTTCAGGTACTTCGGGAAACTGTGGCACACTGTTCGTCGGTACTTGTAGAAATGGGGTTTATGACCCATGCTGATGAAGCGGATTATTATTTGAAGAAAAAAAATATCAGGGCGATGGCATTGGCTATTTTAATGGGATTGTATAACTATTTTAATGCTGGACTATGAAGGAGTTCTTTGTTGAGATTGTGAAATGTTTAGGTCAGATTATTGATAAGATATTTAAAGATTTCATAAAGTTAGCATAAGTGCTTTATTAACATAGTGTTGAAAACTATAAAACCAAAAATCGTATAGTAAAATATTTTTTTTGTATTATTGCTATACGATTTAGTTTTAAATCATATCAAATGAATGACATAGGTAACAAAATAAAAGAATTAAGGACTTTAATGAACTTGTCATTGCAGGATTTAGCCAAACTTGTAAATGTCTCCAAGGCTGCAATTCAACAATATGAGAACGGTTCCACTAAACCCAGTAATCTTGTGTTGAAAAATATTGCGTCGGCTCTTACTGTTAATGTTTGGGATTTTTATAGAATACCTAAATATAGTCTAGATGTCAACTCCATTAAGTTTAGGGATGCACATACTCTTTTTGATGCAAATAAAGAAGCCGATATAATAAAAAAGGATGTTATAAATTTTATTGAAAATTATATAGAATTAGAAACTATTTCAGGAAATGATATTGATTTTGAGAATCCAATAGATGATATGGTTATCTCTGATTATACCGATGTAGAGCGTGCGGCGAAGAAAGTTAGAAAAAAATGGAAATTAGGAAATTCACCGATAGATAGTGTTTGTAATCTTATTGAAAGTAAAGGGATAAAAATTATTACTATTAATAGGAATACTGGTTCTGGAGGTCTTAGTGCATGGGTAGATAATGTTCCTGTAATCATACTCAATGATTATTTCGAACATACAAGGGAGACGACTAGAAGAAGATTTACGATTGTTCATGAGCTAGCACATATCTTAATGAGATTGGGCGAAAATATTGACAAGGAGCAAGAAGAGTATTTCTGTAATCGATTTGCGGCTGCTTTTCTATTAGTTGATGAAGCGGCCCATTCTTATTTTGGAAAAGATAGAACCTCAATTTCTTTGGGAGAATTAAAAGAGATTAAATTGATTTATGGAATATCAATAAGGTCAATCATTTATAGAATGAATAGTCTAAAACTGATAGATGATGATACAAAAGATAGGATTATAAGCGAGTATGAGATATGGCGTATTGATAGGAAAGATTTTGGGGAATATATTAAGAGTGACGAAAAACCGAAAAGATTTTTTGAATTGTTAAGAACTGCTTTAACCGAAAATAGAATTGAAAAATATAAGGCATCAGAGTTAAGCGGAATCCCCATAGACAAACTTAATGAATTAACCATAAAAAATTTTAATCTCAATTAATGTTCATTTTTTATGACATAGAATATTTGTGCTTACTAAGTGACGTCAGGCAATTATCGCTAATAAGGGATGATGGTTATAAGATTTTTGTGCCCCATTTACAGGTTCAAGGTTATAGTAGTGATATAAAAGGAAAAATAAGGAATTGTGAAGAATCCAAGTTGATAGAAATGCTAGATTGCTATGGGTTTGATGATTTCCTTCATGAACATGATTTAATCAATAGTGTTTTTGGTAAAGGCTTTTTATTCTTATTGCATTGTTGTAAAGCAAATGATATCGCTCTTGTAATTGACAATACAAGGTTATCTCAAATAGCTTTGTGTAATAAACTGAAAATAAAAATTATATCTATTGAAATGTTTAATAGGGAAGTAATAAGAAATGAGCAGTATTATAATTTTTTAATGGCAAATAAAGATAGAATAATGATATAAAAAAGGCCGACACCTTCAGGGCATCAGCCTTTATGCTTTAGATGAATTGAATCCATCGTAAAGAATGTTTTGCAGCACGAATATACTACTTATCGGGTAGATATTCACTCTTCACGTTGAGTTTTTCAGTTTCTACAAATAACCTAGTTAACCAACCTTCTATATGTATATAGATAAGGTCAATTTAGTGTGTAATTTAAATACTTTGAATATGGCAACAAATGGCAAGAGCGGAGATAACCGCAGGCACGGGGCGGTAAAAAGCCGCTCACAAGTTAAAAACCCAAAAACCGGTGTTTGGACAAAACGCGATTCTGAAACTGGCAGGTTTATGGATGGAAAAACATCCAGTAAGACTCCATTTAAAGGAATCAGGAAAGAAAAATGAGATTTAAATAATTATGATTAAACAGTTGAAACTAATCGACCAATTACATCCAGTAGATGTCATTGTTGCTAAGAAAAAAAGTGGTCTAAGTAGAGTTTTAGATCATTACATAGTTTATTTAGGGAAGGGTGTATTTATTGGCAACCTAAAGGGTTGCGTTAAAATTATTCCGCATCAAGAACTTGACGAACTCTTAAGGGATTATGAACCGGTAAGAATTAGAAGGTTTAGCGGAAATAATTTTGATGTCCAAAAAGCTATTCAGAGGGCTTATCAAAGATTAGGACAAAAATATAGCTATTTAGGTTTTAACTGTGAACATTATGCAAATTGGGTTCAGTACGGAAAGGAAAAAAGCAATCAGGTAAATGCAGGCTTGGCGATATTGGGAGGTATACTTTTTTTAAGAATGATGTCTAACGATGAATAACAGCATAAAACGTTTTGTCGTTTACCTAGTCGGGCTTTTTATCTCAATCGGGTATTTACTTTTTAGATATAAGTTTCTCAAAGATGTAAATGACTTCCATAAAGAAATTCTGGTAGCTTCTGCCTTTGCCGTAATTATCAGTTGTCTTACGGGCATTGTAGAAATTGCCAAGGCTCAGGGAAAGTATTTTTGGATTGCATTAAAGTGTTTTTTGTTAATACCCAATAAAAAGGTATATGTTTCTTTAAGTTATCTACTGAGAATTAAAATACCAGGAGAAGAAAAGTATTTTTTAGTCAAAGGTTCTAAGATAAATCAATACCAGCCAGTTGGGGGAGTTTACAAATTGGTCGGCAATAAAGATTTATACAAGGACTGGAAAGCATCCCCCAAAGCAGATGGAAAGAACCCTAGGGATCTACGTTTTTTTGTAGATGCAAAGTTCCTCCCCCAAATAATCAACTGGTTCTATTCTAGAAAGGATAGGGAAATTGGAGTGTGGCGCGAGTTTTACGAAGAACTCGTTAAGACTCAAATTTTAAATGCAGATAATTTTAAATCGATACGGGCGGAATTTCTACGTACAAAGGAAAACATTCTTTGCAAGCAAACTCGCTTCGAAAATGAAGTTTATCATACTTTAATTTATGATGTTTTTCAGATAGAGCTTAGTTCAAAGCAGTCAAAGGAGTTTAATAAGCTTTTTAAAACTGATAATTTCAATGAGAAGTATGCCTTTGTTACTGAAGACGATATTAAAAGGGAATGTTTCGATGAACATAAAACAAGAATAGGACAACACACTAAATACATATTATAAATGAATTTTCAAGAATACTTAAATAAACATGGCTTCCAACGAGAAGACTTATTGGCTAGGCTTGCAGAATCGCTTGAACTTGATGAAACGAGATCAAAGAAAATGGAGACGGCCTACAATGCCATTTATGATGTTTTAAAGGCTGACCCTATATTTTTTTCAAAAGTTGATTTTGTAGTTTACCCACAAGGCTCAAAAGCTATTGGCACTACTACCAAACCAATTGGTAAAGATGAGTTTGACTTAGACATTGTTGTTCAGATTAAAGACTCATATAGGAACTATACTTCTTCTGAGATTTATAATCACCTGATACGTGTCTTTAGTAACAATGAAGTATATAGTCCTAAACTTTTAAAAAAGAACAGGTGTGCAAGGATAAATTATGCTGGGGATTTCCATTTGGATATTTTACCGGGTTGTATAATCATTCCTTTCGAAGATAAAATTATGGTGCCTGACCAAGAGCTTGCTTCTTGGACTTCTTCTTTTCCTAAAGGATACGCTAATTGGTTTATAGACAGAGCTAAGGACGTTCGTGAACCTGTATTGTTGAGGAAAGCATTTGGAGACTTTGTAACACTATCTGAAGCTAAGGCAGAACAGGAAGATTTACCAGATGAGAATATCTACGAAAAAGAACCACTAAAGCGTGCGGTACAGTTAACTAAGAGATATCGAGATATTTTCTTTGAAAAGAAACCAAAGTACAAAACTTCTAGTATTGTTTTGACTACAATATTTGGTGAGCTATATGAAGGCGAGCCTTCTATTTATGAAACAATCGATAATGTCCTTAATAGGGTTTTGGAGCGATACACGAGCTATGAAAAACTTTATGAAAGTAGTGGAGTTTATAAACGGATTAAAGTCCTGAATCCAGTAAATGAAGATGAAGATTTTACTGATAAATGGGATAAAGACAAAGAATACTATTATCAGTTCATAAGCTTTATAAGAAGTTTTAAAGAGAAATGGGAACAGTTGAAAAATGGTAATTTTGGTGTAGCTGAGGATCTTTTTGGAAGTGCTAGAACCAAAACCATTTTGAAAGCCCAACTTCAAAATTTATCTCGAAACGGTAGAAATGAACTTGAAAAGGCGGGCCTAACAATATTATCGGGTAAAAGTTATGTTGATGACCAAGGAAATATTTCTAAAGACAATGGCTATCCCAGCAAGCCCAATCGTAACTATGGCGGTGTCGAATATGATTTAAGAGCCTATAATAAGAAAGTCTTAAATAAAAATTATGTAGCAGCCTTTATCCAAAAGGAATATTTGAATAGAAATTTTCCTTGGGTCAAAACGGTAATTATTGATGGAAGATTACTTGGAAAGGGAAAAGTCAAGCCTAATGGATGTAAAAAGGAATATGAAGTCCTTGTTGAATATGACATAAATAAGGAAGGCAGAAAAGAAAGGGTATATGTGTTGAATGACAGTCAAATCAAATTTGGAAAAACACCACACCTATACCCTGGAAATAGTTTATGCCTTTATTACCCAAAGGATCTGTCTCCGCAATTAGATTTGAATTTTGCTGATGTTATTCCTTGGATTTCTGAATGGTTAGTTATGTATGAACTTTGGAAAAAGTATGGTGTATGGTTGGCGGATGAAGTTAAACACTAATTATAAGGTCACTTCCTTTTATCCCCAGCAACCTTATCAAAAGCCACCAAATTAAACAACTGACGCATACGGGAACGCACTCGGTTACCATACCGTTCCTCCAGTTCCTGGGCATTAAGGTTGGTAGTAGCGTGGGTCTGGATGTTATGGTTCAAGAACAACTCGTAACGGGACAACAATATTTCGCCCAAGACATTGCAGTCCTTCCCGAAATGCCGTCCAGTGGGTTCTACGCCCAAATCGTCAAAACAGTAGAATTTTTTATCCCCATAATCTTCAATGATTTTATAGCCGATATTGTTAAAGGCAAAGGCAATATTCCGGGTGGGGATGACCTCATAGGGTTTACGGTGTGGTACGATATGGCGCAATAGTTTCATCAGACTGGTTTTGCCACAGCCCACGGGACCGGAAAGCAAAATGCCCTTATGGATATCGATACCAAGCTTTTTGCAGTTAGCCTCGTCCTTGATGTAATAATTGCACAGCTTAAAAAGTATGTTCCGGTCTTCCTCATAAATCCTGAATTTCTTGCCAAAGAGCAATTTTCCTTTGGCATTGAGATAAACCAGCATTTTATCAAAATCGTAAATAATTTCATTGTTCCTAAAAGTTCCCAAGGTATATTGAACACTGCCCTCTATGATGATATGTGGTTTATCCAACTTCATAGGGGCTCACTATAATTTTTGTTGGAACTCGTCTTTAGGTTGTCCGTATTTTGGCTAACTGCAACCACCGTTTTTTCTGTTTTAAGCTCGTCGGCTTTTAGCATCCAATTGCGGGCGGTGGCCTGCCAATCAATAATTTTTGTTTTGCCGCCCACTTTCCAGCCGATACCCTGGTAATGATTGTAAAATTTTTTGGCCTCCAGTTCCGGCCAATTTTCTTTTTGAAAAAAAATGATGACCTCGTTTTCATTTTTGGGCCGGTCAAGTTTATTCCCGTTTGTATTGTTTATTCCTGTTTGTATATGTTTGTTTATAGGTACCACCGCTTGTCCATTGCTTGTCCCGATAATGGTATGGCTTGGGTACAGTACTTGTCCATCACTTGTCCCAAAATTGAACATCTTGATTTTGCTCCCGTGAAAGGGATTGTGGGAAGGCTCGTATAACAGATATTTCCAATGGTGCAGCTCTTTGATGCAACGGTGGTAGGTGGTTTTTGAGCCGATTTTTGAAAACTGCATCACTTCTTCCCGGTTGATATGGAAATTAACGGGGAAGTGGTAATTGTTCCATATTTGGAACAAAGCCACGTACAGACTGATGTGCGTGGGATTCAAACGGCCGTCTTTCGAGAATTGCAGGAACACGGCGTTCAGGTGCTTGATGTAATTTATCTGCTCCAAAGGAATATCAGAATTTGTTATGGATTTTGTTTTTTTCCATCACGTTCATAATTTCCTCATAATCGTAATAGAGTACACCGCCTACTTTGGTATAGGGCAATGTGCCGTTGATTCTTAAATTCTGTAACGTGCCGGAAGAGATTCCCAAAAGCTCTTTTACCTCTGGGGATTTAAGCCACTTTTTGAAAGTATGCCCGGACTGGTTGTTAAGAAGTTGCTTGATGTCATCGAGCAGTTCCATTTTGAATTCCCGAAGGTCTTCGGTTGTAATGATTGTTGCTGCCATTTGTAAAACGGTTTAAATAAAAGAGACCATCGCCTTACTGTCACCTAATTTGATGGCCTCTCTTCTGATTTGACTTTCGTTCTACAAAATTGATGGGGTTTGATGGATATTTTTCAATAGTTGCACCCAAGGTGGGTGTTTTTTTCGCTCATATTTATTGTGTTGAATTGATGTTTTTTGAAGTAAGAATAGCGGCAAGACACTAATAAACAGCAGCAAAATTTATGGGTGCATCGATAATTCTTAAATCCCCACCTTGGGTGCAACTATGGTATTTACAAGTCAGAATCTGACATCCGTTTCAACAGCAGTTCTTTAAGCTTATCAAGATACTTGGTAGGATTGGATTTCCGTGACCGTAACTCTACAAAGGTGTGGTAATAGTTGCCCAAATCTATATTGAAAATCTTTTCACAGGCCATGGCTATTTCCCTGAGTTCAATGACCCCATTATTTATAGAGGCACTGCTGTGAAGAGCGTAAATCAGCTCTACCAAATCGATTTTATTGGCGGTCCAGCTTAAATTGTTTGTTTGGAGGTATCTTCTGAGGCTTTCATTGACATTATTGTTATTCAATCTATTGAGTTCCCCTACATAATAAACCAGGAGTAAATCATAGGCTATGATTTTTGCCACGACATTGTCGTGGCTGGTGGAAAACTCAGAATCGGTATAAAAGTGGGAGGTATCGGAAAAGAGTGCGGGATTGTCCTTGCCCCTCAAAAAATAATATTCGTCAAGAATGGTATTGTTCTCACGATAGTACTGGACAAAATCTATGTTCCTTTGGTAGTAATTCTGAAGTTTTTCAATCTGTGAGTCGATAAAGGTACGCTGGGATTTTTTGCTTCCCATAGGTTTGTGGGTGACATATTGATATAGCTTGGAATAGAATTTTAACCGCCCGTAGATATATGGCTTTTGTCTTTTGAAGAATTTGATTTCATCCTTACCGTTCTTGAATTCCCCATTTCTTAATATCAAGCGAAGTTCCTGAAGGAATTTTCTCGAAATATGGATGCCCGTCTCTATTTTGGCTAAGGTATATGGTGTATCCTGGTCTATTTCAGATATTTCTCCTTTATAATTTGATAATATTTTTTCGATGTCATTTGTCACTTCGTTAGGTTGAGTAATTAATTAGACTTCTATTGTTTTAAAGAAAAACTGCAAATCATCAGCAAAAAGTTTTGGTTGTTCCATTGCGGCAAAATGTCCTCCTTTTTCCATATTGGACCAATACACTATGTTAAAACCTTTCTCTATATATTCTCTGGGTGGCACTGGTATTTCTTTTGGAAACTTTGCAAAGCCTACCGGAACACCAACAAAATCATTTTCTCTAAAAACAAGAGGATTCAGCCTTATGCCATAATAGATTTTAATGGACGAATAAATACTTTGGGTAAACCAATAGAGGCTAACATTGGCAAGCAGTTCCTCTTTTGTAAAACTTTTTTCAATCGTTCCATCATTATCGCTCCAAGCTTTGAACTTTTCGATAATCCACGCGCAAAGCCCAATAGGCGAATCATTTAAACCATAGGCCAACGACAGGGGTTTGGTGCTATGAATCATTCCATAGGCTCCTTCTTTGTTGTTCCAGTCATTTAACCGTTCCAAAAATTCTTGATTGTCATTATTGAAACTTTCTTTTGAATAAGGCCTATACGAATCAGAAATGTAGTTTAAGTGAAGCCCAATAATACTCTTGGGCTGTTGTTGCGCCAATCGTATACTGATTCCGGCACCCAAATCACCACCTTGCAGACCATATCTTGAATATCCCAGTTGTATCATTAGTTTATGCCATAATTCGGCTACGTAATCATAATCGACCATTTTCTTTTCACTTGTTCCTGAAAATCCAAACCCAATTATTGAAGGTATGACCAAATGGAAATTATCTGTTAACAAAGGGATGATTTTGAACATTTCCAAAAAAGAACCAGGCCATCCGTGAGTTATTAAAAGTGGAATTGCATTGGGGTTGCTGCTTTTTATATGTACAAAATGAATTTTCGTTTTGTCCACCTCAAAAATGAAATTTGGGTAAGCATTAATTCTCTTTTCTATTTTTCGCCAATCAAATTCTTTCAGCCAATATTCGGCGAGTTTCTTTAGATAAGGCAAACTGGTGCCGAATTTCCAATCGGAATCTGGTGTTTCATTTGGCCATCGGGTGTTCTTTATCCTTTCATTTAAATCATCGATTTCAGATTGTGGTATGTTTACGTTGAACTTTTTTATCATAACTCATCTTGATTTAGATGCTGTTTAAAATAGACGAAATGGTAGACTATTGACTGTGACCAATATTCAGTATTATGGCCTCCACGTTGAATGGCAAAACGTATGGGTAGCTCTTTGCTTAATGCCAATTCCTTTATCTTCAATGTGTTTTCGAGCAAGGGGTCTTGCAATCCGCAATCCAAAAAGAATCCCTTTTTAAAATCTGGATGTTGCTCCAGTAAATTTGAAATCGAAAACCTGTTCCAATCATTGTCCGAGGGGTTTCCCAAGTGGTGTTTTAAATCGTTGGTCATTCTTTCGTTTTCAAAGAAAAGGTTACTTATATTTTTGAAATTCTCGAAATCAATTTCCAATGCCCCACTGGTGGAAGCCGCCGTATTGAAATATTCCGGATGTTTAATAAACAAGCTCAAAGCCCCATAGCCGCCCATACTTAATCCGGTTATAAAGATATTCTTGCTATCTACCTTATATTTTCGATGAACAAGAGGTACCAATTCATCAAAAAAGAAGTGTTCGTATTGTGGTCTGCCTCCAGTTCCGTTGAGATAATAGGTAGTAAACCCTTCAGGGCAAACTAAAATCATCTGATAGTCGTTTGCCAATTTTTGTAAATCGGTGGTCTTTGACCATTGTGTATAGTTTTCACTATAACCGTGCAGCATATATGCCACAGGATATTTTTTTGATTGTGAATAATCACTGGGTTTCTGAACCAAAATGGGTGTTTCATTGTTTATGTATTCTGAATTGATTTTGATTATTTCCTGTGAAAATAAATGTTGGCTCATTAGCCAAACTGTGGCCAGGAATAGTATGTCTTTCATATTTTGTATTTTTAACAAAGTTCTTAAGAGCCAACGCTTAAAACAATAACTGACAAAATTGTTAGTATTTAAAATATTGATTATGAGAAAATTAAAATCTTCAAATTATATCAACGAGCAGTTTTTATTCCAGGTTTGCGAAATAAATTCTGCCATAAGTATGATAAGCGGTCGATGGAAATCCCAAATCGTTTATTCTATTTCCCAAGGTAATAACCGCTTTAATTTACTGTTGAAAGAGCTTCCCAATATTTCAGAAACGGTTTTGGGACGTCAACTAAAAGAATTGGAAACCCACGCCATTTTGGTAAAACGAGAGATCCCTGATACCGTTCCAATAGGCATAGAATACATTTTGACCAATAAGGGTAAAGACCTAGTTCCTATTCTAGAAAGTTTGTGCGATTGGGGTAAAATGTATGCAGAGGGCAAACTGGTATCCTTATAGAGTACTATTATTTTACTTATATTAAACCGATGTAACAATTTAGTTTTTGTCGTTAAGTTAGCCCTCATTTTTTGACTTTTCATAATTTAAAGCCTAATTTCATCTGGAGTTGCGAAAGGTAATGGTATCCAATAATAGTTATCTTTTTTTCCAATATAGCCCAATCCTGGCCAAGGAAGATGTGAGGACATTGTTAATTGATTTTTGACAAAACAATCCTCCAGAACATTTTTCCTTGTATCTATACCTTTTTTAAAATCGACATCCCATTGAGTTCCCCATTCGGGATTTCCAATTAAAACTGGTGTATGAACTGTGTCTACAATATTTTTAATTGATTTATCTCCTGAAGAGATTGTAAAAATTGTATGCCCTGGTGTATGTCCCTCTGCTAATTCGGTTTGTAAAAACGAAAATAAAGTTTCACCATAATTAAAAAAAGTGATTCTTTCCTTGATGATATTTAAAATTCTTCTTGTAAAATTTATAGAATTTTTGGCTGCTTCAGGATTCAGTTTACTTTTAGAAAAATCAGGATTTTCGGACATCCAAAAATCATACTCCCTTTTTGACATATGGTAGTTAGCATTGGGATAGACTAAAGACCCATTAGTTGTAATAAGCCCTCCAACATGGTCTCTATGCCCGTGTGTGATGAAAACATCTGAAATTTCTTCTGCTTTTATGCCTGAATTTTGAATATTTTCCAATAGCCAACCTTCGTTTTCTCCAAAATGCTTTCCACTTCCTGAATCGATTAAAATAGTTCTATCCTTAGTTTTTATAAGCATAATGTTTATCGCTAAATCAAGATTGCCGTTTCCAAGATGTAAACTTCTTAATTCGTTGCCTAAACTTGAGGCTTTTATACCTGGTGCGAATGTTGGTTGTGGTTTTTCTAGAAACACGTGACCATCTGAAAAGAGTAGTAAGTCGATCTCATTGAGCTTTATTTTCAAATTATTGCTCTTTTGAAAAATAGTAGTGTTTGATTTTTTTTCCGAAAATCCTGTCAAAGTGGGGACAACCATACTTGCACTTGATAAGCTACCTAATTTTATTGCTGTTCTTCTATCCATTATATAAATTTTCACAAAATTATTTATTAAGTTTATTTATGTCAAGTACCTACTAATTTGTACTTTAGCGACTAAAAAGAAAGTATTGCTGATTATCAATTAATTAAAATATTAAAATGAATCAAAAAAAATTAAAAGAGCCTATTTGTGCTGTTGATTATGCTTTTCGAAGAATAGGCGGAAAATATAAAGGGCGTATACTATGGTATGTATCAAATTATGAGATTTTAAGATTTGGGGAATTAAAAAGACATATAAAAGATATTACCACAAAAATGTTGACCCAAACGCTAAGAGAACTCGAAGCGGACGGATTAGTAAACAGAAAAGTCTATCGTGAGGTTCCCCCAAAAGTAGAGTATTCGTTGACGGATTCAAGCAAAGAATTAATTCCTTTCATAAACCATTTGCGTGAATGGGGTGAAACACAAATGGAAAAGGATAATATACCTAGTTTAGTACATCATAATGCCAATTGATATTTCTTGTAATTATAAACTAGGAAAAGAGGTAGTGTTAATTCAGTTGCGTTACAAATAGCTTAGTGTAGGACTTTGGTTAAATAATTGGACCTTTAGTTTTTTTCAAATTAGTTTTATTATTGCTTTAAAGAATATTAATGTCCCAAGTCATTTTTACGACAGATTTTTATGTTTATTTTTTTAGTTTAAAAAGTTCAAACGCATCTGCTTTTGGCGAGTAACCCACTATTTCTCTTGATTCAGTTATGTCTAATCGTTTGTACCTGTTATTTGAAATAGCGTTCAAAACTTCATATTTTATATTTTCTGTCTCGATACACCCAATCAATAGTTGATTAAAATCATCAGGATGCAAAAATGCACTTAAATCCCGTGCGTTCATTTCGGTAAAGTCCTTTGGAAATTCGTAGGCCCCAATTCGTAAACAAATTGCCGAAATCCCTTTATTATATGCATAGAAGGCAGCTAAGGCTTCTCCAAAACATTTGGAAACCCCATAAATGTTTTTAGGTTTTGCAAGCATATTCTTGTTTACCTGAATATCTTCTGAATAGCTTTCTATGGTTTGTGCACTGCTCGCAAATACCAGTCTCCTACATTTAGCGTTTCTGGCAGCTTTAAATATATTTTGGGTCGTTTTTATGTTCGTTTCCAAAATTTCGTCCGATTCTGAAATTGGGTCAACTATTCCTGCAAGATGTATCACAGTATCCATTCCCTCGCATAAATTCGAGCAAACTGAAAAGTCCATCAAATCAGCTTTTTTGATTTGGACTTTGTTAGAAAAGGTGTTGTTATTTGTAACAATATCTGCAACTGTGATTTTGTATTGATGGTCGAAGTTTTGAACAAAATGCTTGGCTATTTTTCCAAATCCTCCTGTTATTAGAATTTTTTTCATGTTCTTTTTTTAAGTTAGCGGCCAACCAGCGTTGATCCTTATTCTTTTTCAGCTATTACCTCTTTTAAACTATTGGTTCCGTTAATGGCGGCAGGAAACCCTGCATATACTGACATTAATAGCATTATTTCTTTTACTTCATTTTCTGTAAGTCCTATATTCAACCCTGCGTTAATATGAAACTTTAACTGCGATTTAGCATTGCCAATTGCAGTCAATGCTGATATAGTAGCAATTTGTCGGTGCCTCGTACTTAAATTATCCCTTGAAAAAATATCGGCATATCCATATTCCAGAACAAACTGGACCAGGCTTGGCGAAAATTCATCATAGGCTTTTTTTAGTTTTTCTACTTGTGTATTATCTAATTTGGTCAATTCCTGGTTGCCTACGTCAAGACGGGTATCCTTCTTGTTATATGACGGTGATTTACCTATATCATCCTTGATACCTTTATCACTTCGTTCCTGTAATACTTCTTTTAAAGCATTCATCCCGTTTATACAGCTAGGGAATCCGGAATACACCGACATCTGCAAAATGACTTCTTTTATCTCGTTTATTGAACTACCTGTATTTAAAGCTCCATTAAGGTGTACCTTTAATTGAGGTTGTGCATTTCCCATAGCTGTTAATGCTGCGACAACAGCTATTTCTTTTGATTTTAGGTCTAGAGCGTTTCGTGTATAAATATCACCAAAAGGATATTCTATAATGAAATTTCCAAGGCTTGGCGAAATATCCTTTAAACTTTCTATGACTTTTTCCCCAGCTTCACCGTCAATTTCCTTGAGTTTTTCCCAACCTCTTTTAAATCGTTCTGTTTTTGTACTGTCCATTTTTGTTTGATTTTCTGTTTGCCCATATCCATTTACTGAAATGGATAAAATGAGTGCTAAAACTGTTAAATATTTCATTTTTTTAGGCAAAACTAACAGCTGGAAGAAGTTCTTTTACAGGACTTTTTCCCAAATTTCAGGCACTTTTAAATTCGGTAGGTGAAAGGTTTGTTTTCTGTTTAAATATTCTTGAAAAATAGGAACTATCCTCAAACCCTAACTTAAAAGCGATTTCCTTTACAGATAATTCTGTAAAATAGAGCAATCGTTTGGCTTCCGTTATTTTCTTTTCCAGGATTATCGTTTTAGGACTTTGTCCATAATTTTCCTTGCAAATTTCGTTTAGCTTGTCAACGGTTATGTTCAGTTTGGAAGAATAGTCATTTATGGAAAGGTTTTCGCCGATAGTGCTGGAAATCAACTTTGAAAATTTTAAAACAGTTTTTGAATTGGTTCCTTTGTTATGAATTGGCTCATTTGATAGTCTTTTTAATTGATGTAGCAAATATGAAATGCCTTGGACAATTGTTTTCTCTCCTAATTTGTCATTTTGCTTGGACTCTTCAATGAGATTATCAAATAATGGTTTTAAAAGTTGTGTGCTTTTATTGGGTAAATCAACAAATGGACTATCTATAAAACTCATTACCAGTTCTTTTAAAAGATACTTATCAAAAACGGCTATATAACCATTTGAATTTTTTGAATAGGACCAATTATGGACCTGTTTTGGTCGCATCAAAAACAATCTGTTGTGTTTTATTTCATACTCCTCAAAGTCAATTACATTGACTCCTATACTTTGTGTGAACCAAACCATCGAATAAAAATTGTGCCTATGTGGCCATTCCACATTAGGGTCTTCTGTTCCCTCAAAAGTTCCAACGTAGAAATACTTCTTTTTAGGGTTAGATATTATAATGTCCGATATGGAATATTCTTTTAACAAAGTTTTGTTTTAGATTATTCTTTTCCGATTTCAATGTCTTTAATCTTTTTAGCTGGATTCCCTGCAACCACTATATTGGGAGCAACATTTTTCGTTACTACGGAACCAGCGGCAATTACTGAATTGTCCCCAATTAACACACCGGGAAGAATGGTGCAATTTCCACCAATCCATACATTGTCTCCTATTGAAATAGGCTTTGCATAACCGTACTTATTACGGTTTTTAGGTGAAATGGAATGTCCCGCAGTATATATGCCTACATTCGGGGCAATCATACAGTTGTCTCCAATGGTCACCTTCGCAATATCTGATATTACCAGATTATATCCTCCATAAAAGTTTTTTCCCACCTCAATATTAGAACCAATGTCACAATGGAAATTATCTTCTATTTTACAATCCTTTCCTGTTTTTCCAAATAATTCGAGAATGATTCCTATTCTTGATTTTTCATCATCAATATTGGCACGATTTAATCTTTGAATTAATTTTTTGGCTCTGTTATTTTCGACTTGTAAGTTTTTATCGTTCCTTTGATAAACTATTTTTTCTTGATTCATCTTAAAAAATAATTGTCCTTAAGTTCTTTTTAATTTTTTAAGCATTTCCTCTATCATTTCCATACGCTTTTTTACTTTTTCCGCCGAAGCGTCCAAGGTGTAACCTTCGTCCAAAAGCTCCTTGATGAGTAATATTTTTTTGATGTTCTGGTAATCATAGCGCCTGTTCTTGCCTTCTTCCTCGGTTAAACTGGTAATAATGCCTTTATCTTCCCAATAACGTATTTGCCTTGTGGGGATGTTGGTTATTTGCGAAACCTCGCCAATGCCTACAATAACTTTATCCAAAAAATCAAAGTCGAATGATAAATCGGTACTCGTATTCTTTTTGCTCATTTTGTAAATTATTTACAATAATTGTTGTAAAAGTAAAAAAATGTTAGTTGATTTGAAAATGTAGATTATTTACAATCAATGGTAATTTTAAACAATAAATGAAATGAAACTGCTATTGATAGTCGTAACTATGGTATTATTAAATCAAAACAGAATGAAAGCGCAAAACCTCACACACGAAGAATCACAAAGCTATATAAGTGCCTTGCAAGGCAAAATAGATATTCCTAAAACGTTCCACTTCCAATCGGTTAAAAAGGTAAGGGTCGATGGCGTCCCTGCTTTAATGGTCAGATATGAGAAACAAGAGAACAAAGGGTCAAAAGGGGAACATTTCTCTTTTGTGGTTACTGAAAAGGAAAAACTGATTTTGGGCTTTACCCATATGGATAGGAAATATGCCGATCTAAAGATGCTTTCCAAATCGGAAACTGAAAAGGTAGCCAAAGATTTCCTGTTAAAACTGGATAGTGATTTGGCCAAAGACCTTAAAAACCTATGGATTGAACGACATGACGAAGAAATTATCGTTGATGGCATGCCAACAATAATCGCTGGCATGAAATACAAATGCTATCGTCCTGCCCAAGATAACTATACATGGGTAATCGTCGGGTTTGATGGTTCGGTTGTCACCTATGAGCGAAATATCAAATGGAACAACAATTTGCAAAAACGTATTACCGAAAAGTGGTTGCACGACAATTGGGTAAGTGAAAACGAACAATAAAAGCAATAGTAATAAAACGGGAAAATGAAAAAGTTTCTCTCTTTAATAGTAACGGTTCTAACAATGATAACAACAATCAACGCACAGGAACAGGGCAAATCGGCCTTAATCCTTATCGAAACGCAAAACGAATGGATGCACAAGGACGGCAAGCTGTACAAGGCTCTTGTCACGGACAAGGAAATGATGCACAGTTCAATTACCAATATCGAAAAGGTGCTGGACTACGCAAGAAAGAACAACATCGAAGTTATCCACGTCGGATTAAGTTTTGAAAAAGGCTATCCCGAATTGGCCAATGGTAAAAGCGGCCTGCGCAAAGCGATACCGAATGCGGGAACTTTTCCGATAAACGAATTCGGATCACAATTTTATGAAACCGTAAAACCTATTAAGGGTGAGTTTGTGGTTACCGGACGAGTAGGCGCAAGCGGATTTACAGGGTCTAATTTAGATGTATATCTCCGCAACAACAAAATCGAAAACCTATATTTGGTGGGCTATGCTACACACGTTTGTGTGGAAAGTACTTTGCGGGATGCACACGAAAAGGGATACAACACATTTTTGATTTCAGATGCGACTGCAGCATTCAACAGAATGCAACAAGATTACGTAATAAATGAAATTGTCCAACATTTTGGCGAACATCTAACAACGGGCGAGTTTAGCAATGAGTAAGGAATTGAAACAAACATTGCGGTTTGTGTCCATGATAGCCATTCCGCTTTGTTTTGTCAACAGTCTGATTTCGGGTTTTGTTCCAACAAGCTTTATTTCTGATTGGACAAGCCGATTCATTTTCAGTCTGGGCATCACGTTTCCCCAGGCGGTTTTTTATGTTTCGATAGTAAAAAGGTTGGATAAAAAAAGGAAAACATGATTTTTGGATTCTTAAAAATCAATAGGTTCCTGTTTATCAATTGTTCTTCTTGCCCTTTTGATTATGTTTCCGGTTTCCTTGGTAAGGGATTCCTTTTCTTTTTAAAAAGTTCAATCTCTAAGTATCGACTGAATTTCCCGATAAACTCTTTCAAAGTTTAGTTGTATCTCATCATCGGCATAACAATTATTAGGTTTAGGTGTCTCCTTTACAATAGGCTGTAGCTTAAATTGTACCCGTTTATCCTTCCCATCCGCAAAAGCGATAAATTCCCCTTGTTTCAATCTAAAGAAAACATCCGCCCTACGTTTGGAGACCTCTTTTTCGCCTTTGGTGATGCGGCTTTCAAAGCTCATTCCACTGCTTTTACTGATGCTCTTGGTCGGTGTCTTAATAATCTCAAAAAAACGTTCGTAATATTTAGCAGTATCGGGGTCGTTCACCTTCCCGAAAAACTGATAGGACAGGTTGCTCAAAATGGCCTTACTGGCCTTTTCACCATATAGTAGGTCATTCTGGATTTTGTCCTGCATCACATAGACTGTACAGATATCATAGCTGCGTAACGTTGCAGGGATACGGTGCATATTGGGCAATTTTAAGGTAGGGGCTTCTTCCATCAACAAAAAGGAAGAATCCCTATCTCGCACACTCATCTGTTTGATGATGGTATGCATTATCATGGCGATGACTGGGGAGTAAGCAGTATCATATTTCGGATGATTGACCAGGGAAACCACTGCCGGATGCTCAGGGTTGTTGATGTCCAAGGGTACTTCATCCTTGGACAACACATAGAACAGTTTTTGGGAACTGATTTTTTTAAAGGCATTGGCCAACGTACTTTTTACCCCGGCGGTCTGTTTCTCCGATTCGATACCGTTGATAAAGGCACTGGCCATACTTTGGGAGGTCAAATCAGATTTCAGGAAGGCAACCAGTTTTTTGGTGCTGAGCGATTGGAACAGGGCGATGATGTGGGGCAGCGTACAAAAATCGGGATAGGCCGTTTTCATTTTCCAAATCATCCCGCTTAATAATCCTTCCACAGCATCGGAAAAGAACTTGTTGCTTCCACTGTTTTCGGAAAGGTTCTGTTCCAGTAGGTTTTCCATCAGTACCCGTGATACTTCATTGACACTTTCCTCGTTCGGCAAATACTTTGGGGCAATGGGATTGACACGATAATGGATTTGGTCAAAGGCGATAGTGTAGAACTTTATATTCTTCTCCCGGAACAACGGATAGGCGATTTCGGTGAGTTCAAAATCCTTATAATCATGGATGACCCCACAAAAACCATGATTGCTGAAATGCTGTAAAAAATTATAGATGACACTTTCGGTCTTTCCGCTTCCCGCCGAACCGATGATGGAAGCCCCACGGCGGATGTTGTCGATTTTGAACTTACCGTTTTTTAGTTTGAAACGTACCCGGTACTTTTTATCCGTTGGGTTTTTCCGTTCTGCAAAGAATAAACCATAAATTATCGTACCCCCAAACAAAATAGGTACGACGATATACAGGACGATATGTTCCCATTGCCAGTTCATATCCCGATGGAGCCTGATTCGATGGCCTTGCCGATTCCTTTTTTCAGTTGGTTGATGGCCTTCATGGTGAGCTGGAGTTTATTGGTAGGGATGCTCAACAACGAGGTATTGACCCTTGACTTTTGAAGTAGTTTAAAGGCCACGGCCTTTTCGTTGGTCGGCAATTTGGTAATAATGGAGAAATACAGTTTGGGATCCTTTAAAAAGGTTTTTCGGGCGGTATAGGTCTCCACATAATTCCGTTGATATTTGAACAGGGTGTCAAAGGTTTTTTCCGAATTTTTAAAAAAAGTGTCCCTATCAAAGCCCCGTTTTATGGACTTGCCGTGCATTTCCACTTCGGAGGCTCTGTGCTTACTCCCAGGAGAAAGGCTGAAACGATTGCTGACATCCCTACGGCTGACAATAATGTGTACATGGCTTTGTGGTCCCGGTTTGGCCATGCCCCGAACGACACGTTTACCATTCAATTGGTGCGGGGCTTCTCTCTCCAATTTTTGGATTTCCTTGCTCAGCTTACGGATATTGCCCGATTGATGTCCTGCCTCGATGCTACCGATCTCTTTCCTTAATTTCAAAATCTTCGTGGCGTAGGGTTGGTTCTCCCGGATTTCTTTGTCGGTTCCTTTGAACGTGCGTTGCCGTTCCACCTTGCCATAGTATTTAATATCATCCACATTGATTGGCCGCCCGTTTATTTCCCTGTTAAAAGCTTTGGCGTATTCCTTCATGGCTTCCCTTGTATAGCGTTTCAGAGCCTCGGGCGAATCCTGTATGGCTTTCAGCTCCCTGGCACCTGGATTCAGGGTGATGGAATAGAACTTGGGCTCGATCTTTTTGAGTTTGGCCGTGTTCCCGTCGATTTCCCTGATGACCTCTTCCGCGGATATTTCTTCCTCAAATTGATTGAAGAAGTGTTCCTGTTCCTCTATGGTCTTGCTTTCGTTTTCCTTTTCGAGATAGGCCACAAAATCGGCGGCACTTTGGGCATAGTTGCCCTTAACGTTCTGTGCGGTGATGGTAATGTACATCCTATAATTCTTTTTTGAGTTTTTCAAATTCATCCTTGCCCATATCCAGTTTAAAATGTCCTTTGCCGAACGTTCCTTTTACATAATCCATTCGTTCCATGACATCCTGCATACGGGTTTTATACTGACCGAGCTGTTGCCGCATTTCCTCATAGCGGTTTTGGTAATGCTCCAGTTCCCTGTCCCTGCTAAAAGGTTCGGGCGTTCCAAAATCAAAGCCTTCTTCTGCTTCTTGGTCTTCCACTTGGGACATTTCCTGGAACAGGGTATCCAACATGACCTTGGTGGGCAGGGTCTGTTGTTTTTCGATGTTCTTCAGGATGGCAATGACTGCATTGATACGTTTGTTGGTCCGGTTATTTTTGATGCCAAGGTCATCGTTGGGAGAAAGGTCGTTCCGTTCAAAAAAGTCCATGACGATTTCTAGGGTACGGGTATGGGAATGCGACACCAGACGGGAAAATGCCCGAAAACGCACAGCCGTTTTCTTTTTGATGCTGATGGCCGAAAAGCGGTATTTTTCATAGGTATTCTCCATTTTTACTGTAAAAAATTGCCTGTTTATGGGCGGTCTGGCCGCTTTTACTGTAAAAACCCTTGTCAATCAATTAATCATGTGTTTTCAAAGTATTGATTAACAATTCCTTATAAGTAAACAAATAACTGTAACATCGCTCTGCGTGTTACCCTCTTGCTTCTCCAAATTTCGTCCCGTAGGGACCAAAATTTTCCGAACAACTTGACTTAAAAGTCAGTTGCCTTTTATGTTACATTTCTATGGATTCGGTCATTCAAGGAAAGTCAAATCACCCTATAATCGGGATTGGTAATGACCAAAAAAATGTTGTTGTATAACGCTTTAAAGATACGATTTTCAACTTGTTGGACATGAAAAAAGCCCATCATAATAAATGGGCTTATTTGGTTCAATTTGATGCGTCAGATTTTAAAAATATACCTGTAATTGTATAGATTTCGTATCGCTTCTTCTTCCAATAGGGTTTGGTGATTTACAAAGTGTTCCTTGGCATAGTTCCTTAAATGCTTTCCAAACCGTTTTTCAATGTCTTTTTTTGACATCAATAACAATCTTTGTTGGGTTTCGTCATCGAGGTTGTTATAATTTAAATGAATCATGGCTTCTTTTTAAGGGTTATAACAATCCGTTATCGGCAAAACTGTAATACTCCCCATTGGGCGTGATAATCAAATGGTCGAGTACCCTCACGTCAAAAAGTTGAGCTGCCTGTTTAATTTTATCGGTCAGCCTTTTGTCCGCTTCACTAGGTTCGGTCTTATAGCTCGGGTGGTTATGGGCAAGTAAAATCCCAACGGAAAGGGTCTTTAGTACTATGGCGAACAGGATGCGCACATCTACCAAAGTACCCGTAATGCCCCCGGTGGATAGTGGATAGACCCCTTTGACCTTGTTGGAGTTGTTCAACAGCAGGATTTTAAAGGTTTCCTGTAGCCCTATGGTATTTTTGTCCCAATTCTTATAAAGCAATTTTGCTGCATGCTCTGAACTTTTGATAGGCTCGGATTTTAAAGTTGCCATCTTTTCTCGGTAACTTATCTGTATTTCGTTAACTTTACTCTTCATTGTTCTAATTTTTAAATTGAATAGTGAAAAAGAGGGCACACACTAATTGAAAACTGGTTTTAGTGCCCTCTTTACTTTTTTACTTGTTGCCCATTAATAGGATTTCATCGGCTACCACTTCGGTAACATAGCGTTGGTTGCCATCGTCCATAGTGTAGGTACGTGTCTTTAATTTGCCCACCACACCGATTTCCTTGCCTTTTTCGGCATATTTTTCGATGATGTCGGCAACCTTGCCCCAAGCGACAACGGTGTGCCAATTGGTATCGGTCTGTTTTTCGCCCTTACCGTCCTTGTAATACTCATTGGTCGCCAATGACAGACGGGCTACTTTTTTGCCACTTTCAAGGTTCGTAACGGTCGGTACCTGCCCAACGTTCCCGATCAACTGTACATGATTTTTAATACTGCTCATAACTAAATATTTAAAAGATTAATAAATCCCCTTTGGATTTCATTTCAATTGAATTTTAAGGGGTGTTTGTTTGATTTCTTGCGTGCATGGCACCAATGGATAAAGTGGGTTTTGTCAAGACTTTTAGGGAACAAATCAGGAGTGTCTGCGACGTAGAAAAACCCTTGGGTTTTCAAGGAAGTAGAAACCTTATTTTTCACTGAAACCTGCTATGGTCTTGACAAGTTCCATAACAGTATTAGCAATTCTTCCAAAGCTGTCCACAAGGGAGCGTACCGGTAGTTAAGCGAGTGAAGTGAATGGGGTTTGGAATAGAATTGGTTATACTGTGCCCGTTTTTCGATGACCCGAAAAACGACAAAGGCTTTATCTATTATAAACCCCTTAAAATGTGTAAGACAGCGGCTCGGTTTTTAGGGATTTTCAAGCAAGGGCTAAAGAAGAACTTGCCGAAAATCACGTTGAAAAAACCGAGGCGATGGCTTTCCGTTGACAAGCGGACTCCATCCTCTTTTTGGCTCTGGAATGCAGTGTCCCTGTCCAGCAAATCGGACAGGGTTAACGGAATGGAAAGCCAAAAACGGGGATGGTGTCCAAGAATGTTTTTAGTGAAGCTCTTTACCCATAATGCAGTGCAACGGAATGGAGGGGAATGTGCTGAGTGGGTTATGCTTTAATAATTTGATGAACGTATTTCACAAATTGCATTTATTCATAATTCAAATTCTCATTCCAATAAAATAATTCAGCAACTAAATTGTATCATATTTATGGGATATTTGAGCAAGTACATCGGTAGGATACAAAGTTTCTTTTTTCCAATTCTTTCTTCCTTTTTCAGAAATCAAATGAAGATTTTTACGGGCTCTAGACCCGATAACATAAAGAAGTCTGTTAGCTGTTTCGATTCCGTTCTCATCATTAGAATGCGGAACATATCCCTCTAGTAAACCAAAGGCTATAACAGTATCAAATTCTGCCCCCTTTACACCGTGAATTGTGGAAATGGTAGTACCATCTTTTTGTTGAAATACTTTTTTAAAGCTATCTATATGTTCAATGAAATCATTGCCATCTTTCTTAATTCTCTCGATACGTTTTCTTGAACTATCAAAAAAAGAATTGAAACTCTCTGTTAATGAAACATTTGTGTCTATGTCAACCCCCAATTCTTCAAGAAATATTTCAAAGAATAATTGTAGATATGTTATGCCGTGAGTTTCCGTAATAGTAATTCCATTACAAATTTTCAAAATTGACTTGTGATTAATTCCATCGACATTATATCCTGAATCTTCCAAGTCTCTGAGGACTTCATTTGCCCACCTCAATCGTCTCAAATACATTCTCGGAGATGCTTCCGTTAGGACAATTCGAGAAAGTTTATACCAAAAATTATCTAAATCCCTTGAAAAAGGAGCCATACCTGGTCCATTAAAATTATACTCAGGCATTTCTATCATCAAGCTTCTTGATATTGGAGCCAAATGAACCCATTGAGGTCCAAGAATACAGATTTCATTTGGGTCAATACCTAACTCTTCCACATTATACCTGAGTAATCTAGACATTTCATTTACCAAATTATCAACGTGAACTTCATTGTTATATGAGATGATACTACAATAGCCCTTTTCTTTTCCAGAAGCCACAACATTATTCTCAATGGTCTTATACATATCGAAGTAATTGACAATGGATAGAGAACTCCGATAGTTTTGTTCAAGTTCTAATCTCTTAAACCTAAGACCAGAAAGTGCTTCAAGTTCTTCTTTTTCTATAGGATAACCACCGAGACCGCCATAAATGGTTTGATTCGGGTCACCTACTATCAATGCTCTAGTGGCACCCTGTCCAGAATTCCATATTTTCGAGATAATATGGTACTGTATTTCTTTGGTGTCTTGGTATTCATCAACCAGAATGATTTCAAACAGTTTGGACAGCGTATTTGAAATGACAGGGTTTTCTTCAAGTAGTTGATGTGCATATAACAACATATGCTCATAACTAATGAAATTATGCTTGTCTAGAAATGCAAAATATTCTTGCAATACTGCACTGACACCATCATACTTATAACCAGAATTGGTTACTTGAACGATACCATCGATGCTGGCATAATGCTTACAGTCCCAAAATGTGATTTTTGGTTTATCGTATCCTTTACAGATTTCATTTATTAGATTCTCGGATTCGTTGGAATCCATAATTCGATATCCGAATTTGAGTTTTTCCAAAAGTGAGGAGTAAGGTTTTAGAATCCATTCATTGCAAAAGGAATGGATGGTTCCTATCCATAATTGGTCGGTGGGAACACCTAATAATTCGATGCGTTCCTTTATTTCGTTTGCTGCACGATTTGTATAGGTAATAGCAATAACAAACTTCTTATGGGAATCTGATTTTGACAATTCATTCGCTACTTTGTAAGTAAGTGTTCGTGTTTTACCGCTTCCCGGACAGGCCACCAATAAAATGTTGTCATTGTCTTTTACAACGGCACTCTGTTCTTCATTGAGTTCTTTGTCAGTCCAAACAAACATTTTATAATAGTTTTAAAAATGTTAGTGCAGCATCGTCCAATAATAATGTTTCAAATTCATCTATTAACTCTGACAACTCTAATTCATTTTTGCGATAGCTCTCTAATTGCTGGGTAAAAGCAGTAAAATTTATAGTGTCGTCAGTCTTATGATTTTCGGCAATCCTATACTTAAAAATCCCTGAAATTATTTCACGATTCATTTTGGGTGTTGCAAAAGATATTGCCTCCAAAATATATTTGGGAATGTATGTATCATAAGCAATGCTTTGCCCTAAAAGAACTGAAAACCAGCCTTTACCTTCTTGTTTGGCCATTCTAAGAATTCTTCGACCTGAAACAGAAACATCATTGGATTTTAATTCCTTCTTTGAAGTTTTTATAGTGGCGGGGTCTGAATAGACTTCGTCTAGTATTTCAATTACCTCTCTTGAATTATTGGACGTTAGAAAGTCTACTTCAAAAGTATGATGGGCGTAGAATGCTTGTACCCAAGGATTTTCGCTGATATATGCGGTAATACTCTTTTGCCTTGTTTGTCCTTTGATTTGAGAATTAAGACATTTTTTCTTGTACTTCTTAAGAGTTTTGGAATCCTCGTCCTTTATAGTCGTATCTACTATTGAGGTGTCCAAATCCGTTAGTATAGCACAATTGCGCTGGATTCTGTCATCGTGAAAAATATCCGCGATATTTTCAAAACCTGTACTCCTTATGTTTATGATACTCACACCGATTTCATCTAGACTAAATCCCAAGACTTTTTTGACAAGCGATGGAATTAAAATTTCTTCGGCATCGCCTTCAACCAAAATGACACCTTTAGCAAATAGTAGGTTTGTACGTATGGCGTCTAGATAACGCTCCAGTTTTGTGATTCTTGATTTATCCAAACCATTTGCAGGTTGATATGCTACGGAATAGTTGGCCTTTTTACTTAATACATTAATATTTGATAGATTGCTTACCTCTGAAATTTGGGTTGAATGTGTAGAGTATATTATTTGTGTGTCACCATAGTCAAGTTTGTCAAATAGAGTTTTTTGAATGTGTGTATGAATATGTGCTTCAGGTTCTTCTATAAGCAAGAAATTAGCGAAAGTTTCATTTGCTTTTTGATACTTAAACTCCAACAACTTCAGGGTTAAATAAATCAAGTTGGCACCACCGAGACTCAATTCGTGAATACCACCTTCGTAATCTTCACCAGGTTCACCGATAAATAATTTTAAAGATTGAAGAAGTTTGTTTGCTTCGTCAGATAAACTTGATTTGATACTTAGTGATGAAGGTGAGTACGTTTCTCCAACAGTTTCTTTAATAGTTTGAGAAATATTATCTGTAATATCCAATACATCTTGTAATTGCTCAATGGATTCATTAAGAGTTGAAACCTGTTCTGAGATATTTGCATATTCATCCTCATCAATATCCTCACTTTTGGCTTTCAATAACGTCAAAAGTGGGTTAGTTCTGTTGTTGTGAAAATCTGAAACTACGTCCCTAAGGGCTTTAATAAACGTAAACGATACTTCTCTGGAAATGGATAGTTGATGCGGAATCAAAATACCTATTTTAGACGCATCATCTATATAGCGAAACTTTACGTTTTCAAAATCACCCACAATATCCTTGTAGACATTCTCGTCATTAAAGTCCACCGTACTCTTTCCTGTAAATTTTGTTTCATAATCATCTATGGACAACTCATCTAGGATTGCCTCTAAACCAGCTGTATCACCCTCAACTAACTCTGAAAGTCTTATTCGAATATCTGGCTTTGGTCTAAATAAAAGGGTATAGGTTGCCTTGGTTAGAGGTTCTTCTGTCACATCACCTGTTCCGTGTACGAACAATGCCTGAATTTCCTCATCGGGCGATAGGTCACTAAACTCAATGCTGATGATTATCCAATGCCCTTGCCAAGGTCCTAAATGCCTATTGAAATCATCCTTATTTAACTTATATGCCATTCTTAATAAGTTATCATCCAAAAGCAAGCGTATGGCTCGAAACAGATTTGTTTTTCCAGACCCATTTTCGCCTATGATGGTATTGATGCCTTCCTTGAACGAAAATTTGGCATTCCTAAAACTTTTGTAATTGACTATGGAAACATTTGATATATACATTGGTTGTTATGTTTGTTCAGTTAATGGTTTCAGCTTTTGCAGGGTGTAATCCATAGGAATTTTCTCTTGTTCCAATCGCCATTTATTGTTAAATAACATTTGGTGCATTTGGCACTCGGCTTCAGTAAGATTTGGGAGTGAAGCGACTTTAGATTTTGTCTCTAAATCATCTTCAAAATACTTATCAAATGTGGCCTTATCCATCATCAAGCTTTTTGTTTGCGGATAATGGCCTCTAAAGCCAGAAAGTATCTCAAAGCCTTGGGCATCCAAATCGCCCCAATACCAAATTTGGCAACTCTTTAACCATTCGATATTCTTTAGCGATAGCACTTTAAAACCCTTGCCAAAAATTGACAAAGTACCTATGATTTTGGGAAGGGTTAATAAGTTCATAAGATTTTCTACAATTAAAACTCTTTTTATTGGTAACTCAATTTTAGAAAAATCACTTATTCTTAAGGAAATATCTTCTAACCCTGAAAAATACTGTTGTGCTATTTGGCTATCAAGTAAGCGGAAACGTACCAAAGGTTCGCTAAATTTCAGGTGGAATCTTATCTCAAAGTGATTGTGTTCATCAGTACATAGAGACTGAGCAAGTATTATATCCAACAATTCCCGAAGTAGTGATTTGTTCAGTTCTATAAATTTGGTGTGAACTTTTATTGGAAGTTCCCGAATGTAAAGGTCTGGTTTGGGATTGGATTTAAAATAGCCGACCACTTTTAGGATATCTTGCCAATGTTCTATATTTGCAACCAATTTCAAAGGGTTGGCACTGAGCCAATTTTTGAGCTCTGGATAAAGGCTTAACGTTTCATCCTTTAATTGTTTGAAGGTTTTGACTTCATTTATTTTATTGAGGTAGCCAACGTAGTCAAGCTCATTCTCAAAGTAAATTCGTTTAGGTAAACTCTGTGAACCGATAAAACGGGTTTTGGTTTTTACACAATCGATAGTGTAGCCGTATTTACTAGTACTTTTTGAAGCGTTTAATAAATCATCCATTTCCTTTCTGTAAATCTCAAGCGACTTTCCTGGCGATTTATTCCCTCTAATTTCCATAGGGAAAAGGTCTTCTTGATTTATTAAAGAGGACAAAAATGAAGCGTATGTTCTGAGCGCTTTTTTCTTTATTTCTGAAGATGATATCAATTGGTCATTAAATATTTTTCGCTTTCCTTTTGAAATTGCTCGATCGGCATATCGTACAACGAACTCTTTTTGCCATTTTCAATTTCAGTAAAATGCACGAAGGAAATATATGGTTCAACTATCTCGATATTATCACTCGGGGTCACTACCAACACTTGTAAGTGAAGTTGTTCACATAACTTCAATAAATACTCTGATTTGTCCTGGTCTTGAGCCTTGAAAGCTTCATCAATTGCCACGAACCTAAATGAATTGGATTCCAACCCCTGAGAAGTTAGATTAAATTGGTAGGCAATCGCCGCACCCAAGATGGTATAGGTAAGTTGTGCTTTTTGACCACCAGACCTGTGACTCATACTTTCAAATGTGGCTATTTTATGGTCGTCTTCCCTAACAAATTCTTCCGCTCGATATTGAAACCAATACCTCACATCAAGGGCTAGTTTACGCCATTTTTGATCATCGAGTTGTTCTATTAAAGGTGCTATATAGTTTTCAAAATGAATTCTTTTAGATTCAGTACTTGTTATTTGAGTAACGTCAGGAAGGGCTTCATGTAGAAGTTTTCTAAAATCCTCAGCTTGCTCGGATAGAGCCATTCTCTCTGACAATTGAATATACGTACTTCTAGGAGCAACTTCAAAATCTATGGCCTGTAAGGATGCATTGAGTGTCTTAATGGTTTTCTTGATTTCTTCAATCCATTTTTCAAAGAAGAAATTAAACGCACCTACTTTATCGATAATGGTGTCTTCTAAATAGGTGTCAAATTTAGCCTGAAAGCTAGGTAAATCGTCGTTTTTTAATTTCTTGTATAGATCCTGATATTGATAAAGATGGTCAAGATTGCTCGTTAGTTCACTGACATCAGAGCCCCAATCAGGAAATCGATCAAGAATTTTTCTGTCTGGACTTTTAAAAGCAGCAATTTTAGGGGTCAATTTCTCTCTGGTTTTATAAATTGACTTCTCAATATCTTCAAGTGCTTTTTTGTTTTCTTCTTGAAATGTTAACCTTTCCTGCTTGAAATTCTGGTAAGATAAATTGCTCAACAATGCATTTTCAGCATCAAAATCGGATATATCTATGTCGTTTTCAGATAGTATTTCGAGTTGGGACTCAAAGGTTTTAAGTTCGCTTTGAATTTCGCCCAATATCCTATTGATATTGAATATTCTTTCAGATTTGGGTTTCTTTTCTACTTTATTTTCTGCAATCTTGTCTTCCAGACTTTTCTTCCGCTTCCTTAAAGTTTTAGCCTTATCGTTCCCTTCTTCTAGTTCTTTGATTGTGTCGTTCAGCTCTTGTATTTCCAACGCATACTTCTTCCAGTTTATAAGGTCATAATCATCAAAATTTGCTAAAAACGCACCGTAATTTTTATTTAATTCCGCAAGTGCTTTTATACAAGAATCAAGCTGTTTCTTGTTTTCCAAAAGTTCATCGCCTTTTTCCCGAAGCTCAGTATAGCTATCCTTTAGCGCATTTACCTTGCTCTTGTTGTCCCATCCAAGTACATAGCTATTTCTAGAATTAATTTTTGCCCTATCATCTTTCTCGTGGTTTCCCTTACCTCTTTTGATAAGCCCATTGATGGTAATTGCTTTTTCAGCTTTTGCGAAAGCGTTCAATCCCTCAACGCACAGGTAATTATAACGTGAAACTATATTGTCCTCTATGAAGTCTGCATAGGATGAATCTTTCTTAAATTCCAACTTACTAATCAATTTGTCATCATCTTGGTATGATGTATTGAAACCGCTTAACAAGGAATCGGTATAGCGCAGATAAGTAATCTTACCTCTTAAGTTAGTATCGTTTACATAGGAATTTACTTTTTTGTAATATTTCTCAGGAACAATTAATTGAAGGGCAAAGGAATGTAGTACCTTTTCAATAGAAGGCTGCCATTTTAACTGCTCATCTTTTACCTTGATGAGTTCACCGACAAAAGGGATTTCCTTTTTTGAAGCACCAGTAACGGTTAAGATGTTCTCTCTTATTGAAGCCACTCGACCAGAAATGTTGTTATCATTTTTACGGAGTGTTTCTATAGTCTCAACAATGTCGGCAATTGCCTCTTTATTTTCTGCTATGTCAATTTCAACGGCCGTTTTTGTTTCGATTTTTTGAGTTCGTTCATTATCTGTTTCTTCAGCCCTTTTAATGGCAGTATTCTTGTTTTCATCAAAAGCACTTTCATTCGGGTTTTCCTCAAGCGCTAATTTTCTACCAAAAGTGTTATAAGAATCCAGTTTGGTTTGCCGTTGCGCCTTTTTGACTTCCAATTCTTTTACATTCTTGGTGAGCTTGTCGATTTGAGTGCTTATCTCATCTTTTTTTATTTGATTGTTTATCTCGTTCAAATCTTCACGAAGTGTCTCTTCTTGGTCATCAAGTTCTTTTAATTGAGTCTCAACTTTTTGTTTTTCGCCTTCTAAATTCTCTTTCTCTTCCTCAAAAAGTGCTTTTCCCTTTTTGGAAAACCATAGCACTGCAAGGTCTCTGGAATGAACAAGTTTTTCCTTTTTACCGATTTTATCTTTAAGTTTTTTAGCTAGATTATCAATAGGTTCTAGCTGGTTGAGTTGCTCTTGCGTTTTATCAATTTTGTTTTTGGCACTACTAAGTGTTACGAAACTATTTCTAAGCTCAACGTAAGTCCCTTCAGGCTTCTTGTCTTCAAGCATGTTTATCCTGATAAAACCATCCAAATCTTCTAGAACCTTTATACCAACAGTTTGGTTGAAGAGTTTTAAGGCCTTCAACGATTTCATACCCAATACGGCTACCAAACGTTTTGCATAACGGGTGGGATAATCGTCAAAAAACTCAACTTTGTTTTTCTGGGTATTGCTATTGAACTCTTGCTCTAATCGATGTTTCCAAAGGTTTTTATCGTCAAATTTTGGAAAGTGATTTTCGATGGTTAGAGGTACGTGGGCTATACCATAACTACGTCTCATTTCATTGCCAGAGAACCACCTTAGTTGAAAGAGGGTGACGAATTTTTGGTCTTCGTTGCCAAAGGAAGCCAATAATATAGAATAAGTTTCTTTGTTACGAAGCCGTTGGGCCGTTGCACTACTGGCCCCTTCTTTTAATATTGTTCCATAAGCACCTAGCACATAGCTTTCCTCGGTACGATCGCCTTTCTTTTCCGAGCCCGATGATTGATTATAAAACCTATCCTTTTTCTGTGGTACCAAGAGGGTCAGCAACGCATCTACAAAAGTTGTCTTACCGGAACCATTGGCACCAGTAAGCAAAGAATTATTCCCTTTAGGCTCAATCCTTATTATTTCGTCATCAAATGTTCCCCAATTATAGACCTCAAGATAGTTGAGTCTAAATCCAGAGGTATCTGACCGTGTACTAAATAGACTCAACATATTCGTTTAATTTGTTTTTAAATTCTTCTAGTGCATCAATGTTCACTTTTTCTTTAATGATTTTGTGAATTCGGTATCGGGTATTTAGGTCATCAGAATCCACTCTTTTGATATAACCCAATTTTTCTATTCGTTTGATGTAGTCTTCAAGTTTCTTTAAATAGCCAACCTTATCGTATTTCTCTGGCAGGAACAGTTCAATCTGGTTGATTAATTCCTCATTATCAATAAACTTTTCTGACCCACTGAAATCCAGAGGATTCGTTTCAAAATCTTCCAAAATCTGTCTCAACACCACCAAGAGTACAGAGGTTTCAAAACCAACCTGCTTTCTTGAAACCAATCCAATGGTGTTGTCATCGTCATCAATTAGGAATTGTTTTAAAAAAGCATAACCATCGTTTTCCTTGATAATGAGCTCTAGCCCAATTACATTAACATATTCTTGAATAGGTTTTCTATACAAAAGAACCTCGTCCCAAACCTTGTCGTCGCTGTTTACCGTGCCCTTTAGCAATCGTACAATTGCCACGGAATATTCTTTTAAATTGGAACTCAAACTGTTCATTTTGTAATAATTATTTCTGGAATTCTTATCATTTTGTTTGCTGTTCCATCGAACAGGATTTGCGTTTCTTTTTCACTATTGAAGGTATGCTTGAAGTTTTTCAGAATACTGAAATATCCAAACACTTCTGGCAACCCTTGGGTTACACCCCCATTGTCATCTATTATTTCGGCTAAAGTAGCCTGTCCTTTTTCTTCAAGGGTTCTAAGGATGTTCGAATTCAAAACCTTTTTACTTATTTTTCTTTTTGAAGCTATTTTCTCAAACTGTGAAGATTGTTCGATGTCTTTTGGAACGACTTGCGGTCGTTGACTATAGGTTCTATCTTTCTTCTTTTCTAGTGTGAGCTTCTTGTCAAAATTCAGGTTGATTTCTATATCACTTTCAAGTTCTATCGATATGTCAGGTGATTTTGAAATCCTGCTGGTTTGTATTAACAGGTTCTTGATTTCTGCCAAAAGTCTTTTCAAACTTTCTCTTTGTAAAGAGTCACTCTCCCTAATAATTTGACTAATCTTTTCGGCCATTTTATCATTTGCCCGATAGACGTGCTGACCAGTCTCAAAAAGATTGTTTTTTATACCAATGAGAAAATCATCATCGACCTCAATTTGCTTTTCCTTTAATTTGCTTAACAATTCCTCTATGAGCCTGTTCCATTCGGTTTTTAGGCCTCGGTCTATGAGGAATTGCCAAAACGCATAAAAGCTTTTTCCCTGATGGCTTTTTTTGAGCTTGTCAATGGCATCAAATGTAAATGACAGCACCTCTTTTTTGGACAGATCTGAATTGGTATGCTTAAGATAAATTTCTTTGGAAATTTCCTTGAAGTTGATTTCAACTTCTTTGAAATCTGAAAGTAATTCTTTTGCAGTATCATTGATATTCTGAAATCTTGGAATAATTTCATATTCCTGATAGGTATCTACCTTACCGCTAATTTTTAACTCGTTTATTTCATTCTCAAGTTCACGCTTTTTCCCTTCAAGGATTTCGATACGTTTTTCAACATCGTCATTGGTCCATTCTACCAGCTCTTTTAATTGGTTAAAGACTTCCTTGAATTTTGATTCGGTTCCTATGAACTCTTTTTTCTTAAGGCCTTCCAACCAAATAAGGGTTTTAGTGGTGTGATTGGTAAGTTGATAGTGAGGTGCGCCATTTTCATTTCTAAAACTCGTTAAAAAGCCCAACTGTGTCCATCTTTTAATAAGTTTTTTTGCTTTTACCTCGTAACTATCGGTAAATTGTAGGTCATTCTCGTCATCTTCTTCCAGTTCAATACTTTCAAGGTGGTCTGCAAGTTTGGTATGAATAAAATCGTAAGAATGGCTTTTGCCGGTATCTGGGAAAGTCGATAGTAGAAACAGCAGTATTAATTCCCGATTTCGGGATTTTAAAATCTTGACGCTAGGTGCGTGTTCAAGAATTCTTTTTATTTCTTCTAACTCAAAAGTTCTCAAAATAGGTAAAGCACTTTCAAATTATCCAAAAAATAAAATTAATTGTGCCGAATAATGGTTGTGTTAAAGTTGGCTTAAATATACTTGAATTTTGTTGAATATTAAAGTTTATAAAAATATAAAACCACAAACTAATAGTTTGTATATTTGAAAAAAAATAAACCAAGTAAACTTTTTTGGTTTAAAAAAGAATGAAAATAGAAACTATTAGTTTGGAAAAAGAGCAAAAAATAAACCATCTTCTAAATTCACAGCCTCCAGGGGTCGTGTATTTAAGTTCATGGTTAGCGAAAAATGGGTTCTCCACACAATTGCTTAATCGATATAAAAAGAGTAATTGGATATATTCTGTAGGTTCTGGAGCTTGGATGCGCATGGGGGATAGGCCAACCTATCAAGGAGGGTTGTTTGCATTGCAGCAACAAGCAGATCTGAATATTCATCCAGGAGCTAAAACGGCCTTATCCTTATTGGGGAAGACTCATTATCTGGAGCTATCCACAAAACAAGTAACGTTGTTCGGGGGAAGCGAAGAAAAATTGCCCGCTTGGTTTTCAAAATACGATTGGGAGGTAAAAGTAAACTACTTTAGTTCCTCCTTTCTTCCACCCAATATAGGACTGCAAACTATAGAACAAGGCGCTTTTAATTTGTTGGTGTCCAACCCGACGAGGGCTTTGATGGAATGCCTGTACCTAACGCCAAAAAAACAAGAACTGGTCGAGTGTTACGAAATCATGGAGGGGTTGAACAACCTTAGGCCGAAACAGGTACGGGAACTTTTGGAGGCATGCAAGTCAGTTAAGGTAAAGCGATTATTCCTGTACATGGCAGAAAAAGCCGGACACGATTGGTTTAAATATATGAGCTTGGAAAATATAGACCTTGGAAAAGGAAAACGCTCCTTGGTAAAGGATGGTGTTTATATATCGAAATATCAAATTACTGTCCCTAAAACATTGGAGAATTATGAGTAGCTATAAGCAACAGGTTTCTCTATTGTTACAAGTGTTGCCGGAAGTGGCAAAAGAACCTGTTTTCGCATTGCATGGAGGTACGGCCATCAATCTGTTTGTACGGGATATGCCCAGATTATCTGTCGATATCGATTTGACCTACATTCCCATTGAGGACAGAAAGACATCTTTTAAGAACATTATTGAAAGTCTTGGCCAGATAAAAGCTAAACTCGAAAAAATTCTGCCAGAAGCTACAATTACCCTTAAAGAGGAAACATTGAAACTTCAAATCACGACCGTAAACTCACAGATAAAATTGGAAGTGAACCAAATCAACAGGGGTATCATGGATGATACGGTAACGTTATCACTATGTGAAAAGACCCAAGAGGAATTTGATGCTTTCTGTGCCATCCCGGTGGTTCCTCTAGGGCAGTTGTATGGTGGAAAAATCTGCGCTGCATTGGACCGTCAGCACCCTAGGGATTTGTTCGATGTAAAATACCTGTTGGAGAATGAAGGATTTGCCGAAGAAATCAAAAAAGGTTTCATATTGTTCCTTTTGTGCAGTAATCGTCCCCTTCACGAAATGTTGCATCCCAATTTTATCGACCAAAGAGAAACCTTAGTCAATCAATTTGAGGGTATGAGTGAGGAACCCTTTACATATGAAGATTTTGAAAAGACCAGAGAGGAATTGATAAAAACAATCCATCAAAATCTAACAGAAAAAGACAAAGAGTTCTTATTAAGTTTTAGCGAAGGAACACCCAATTGGGAAATCTATGATTTTGAACGGTTTCCTGCTGTCCAATGGAAACTACAGAACCTTACAAAACTAAAAAATGGCAATCCTGAGAAGCATGAAAGCTTTGTTGCTTCACTGAAGAAAGTATTGTATTGATTATAATATAAAAAGTACATGGTTTATTATAAGATTTGTTACTAAATGGGTTGATTTAATATTTAACAAATTTTATATTTGTAGGGTCAGAAAGTAAAGCAATTTACTTTGAGTTCATTTAAGTATCGTCAACAAATCGGATAACAGTTGTTTTTTGAAGTCTGTAACTGGTTGATATATAAAACATTGTGTGGTAGGGTTCAAACTCTGCCACCCCGACTTGATTATCAAAGAGTTACAACTTTTTTTAAGATGTAACTCTTTTTTATTTTATTCTTCTAAGTGGTTTTGTGAAATTTCATCAAATGTCAAATCTAGGAATGTCTTCAATAGTGCCCTTGTCTCATCCATGCTAAGGTTCTAATCGTAACAGGTATAGATCAACTGAAGAGTTTAACTCTCATTTAGGGTAATTGTTATTTTGCTCTATCCTTATATTCGATTGGTTTTTTAAAAGTATGTATTGCCACGAAAACAGCAACACATCATTCTTTAGGGTTTTGTATTTTCAAAGTTTAGAAAGACCTTTATCCAACAAACGGTACTATATGTTAATAAGGTTCTTATCTATTACTTTGTTCCTTACCTGTTTTTCAGTTTATGGACAACAATTATTGCCTCCCATCCAGAATTATCAATTACTGGATTATAAAGGGGGTAGTAAAAATTGGGATCTTTCCGTAAATGATATGGGAGAACTCTTTGTTGCCAACAATAAGGGTTTGCTCCATTATAATGGGGAGGAATGGACCCTCAACAAACTGCCTAACAATACCATTATACGGTCCGTAGAGTGTATTGGAGATAGGGTCTATACCGGATCTTATGAAGAGTTCGGGTATTGGACCAAAAATGAATTTGGAGAACTGGGGTATACATCTTTAACAAAACTGATAAAGAATCACACCTTTACCAGTGAAGAATTTTGGGAGATTTCTCCATCCGAAAACGGTAAAGTGATATTCCGTTCCTTTTCGGCAATTTATACCTATGCAGATGATCAAATCAAGGTGATGGACCCCCTTTATGTAGTCTCTGATTTTATCGAATTCAACGGTAAATTGATTGTTGCCGCGGAATCTAACGGGCTTTATGAAGTGGTAGGCGATACTTCGGTTCCTCTCCCCGATCAGGAATTGTTACAGGGAAAAACAATCAATGATATAACTCTGTATAAGGACGAATTGCTGATCGGCACCAAATTGCACGGTTGCTTTTTGTTCGACGGTCAAACGCTAAAACCTTGGTCCGTACCTATCAATGAGGCTTTGAAACAACATCAGTTGAACAAAATTGTACCATTGGGCAATGGGCAACTCGGTTTTGGGACCATCAAAAATGGATTGTACATGTATGATTCAACAACCAAGAACTACAGTATCCTTAATCGTGAGTCCGGCCTTCAAAATAATACCATATTGTCAACACTGTTGTTCAAAGACCAGTTATGGCTCGGACTTGATAACGGAATCGCGCGGGTCAAGATCAACAATCCCATTTCATATTATACGGATTATACAGGGGCTTTGGGAATGGTCTATGATATTGCTTGGTACAAAGGGAAGTTGTTTTTGGGGAGTAATACAGGGGTCTTTTACTTTGATGGGAACCAACTTCAATTTGTGAATGGCTCTCAAGGTCATGTTTGGGATTTGCAAGTTGTGGAAGGTGATTTACTTTGCGGGCATAACACCGGAACCTACAAAGTTACCGAGGACAGTTTTGAGCAGGTCAGCGAAATGGCCGGGGGGTATCAAATGATTAAAGTGCCCGACCAAAATGCCACTTACGTTCAAGGTACCTATAACGGACTGGCAAGGTTTCAGAAACTAGAGGATGGTCATTGGAAGGTAAATAGAATTGAAGGGTTTGATGCACCGGTAAAACAATTGAGTTTTGAAGCACCCGAAATACTTTGGGTAGCTCACCCTTATAAAGGTTTTTACCGTATGCATTTTACATCAGATGACCATACGGAATTTGATGATATCCAAGAGTTTGGGAAAGACGAAGAGCTTAGCGAGTATAACGTAAAACTGTACAATATCAAGAATACCATTGTACTTAACAGTGAGGGTAATTGGTTTACCTACAATCCCATTGGCGATCGAATAGAACGTTTTGATGAATTTAAAAATTATAGAAACAAAGAACTGCTGTTTTTTGATGATGAGTACTTTTGGTTCGTTGACGACGAGGAACAAAAAGCCATCATCCATACCAATTTAAAAGAGGATAGCCTTTTGGTAACGGATTTACCTTTGAGAGAACGGTTGGCGCCAGATTCCCAGAACGTAATCCAGGTCAACGATAGTACTTCCTATATTACCCTGACCGATGGATTTGCCAAAGTAAACGACCAACGAATCAGACGCATATCCAATGTTGAGCTGCCCATGCCACAGTTTGTGGTATTGAATGATCAGAAAAATAAGCATTCCGTGATCCAAGACTTGGTGGAGATTCCGTTTCGTTATTCCGAGTCCATCACCGTAAAGGTGGCTACATCCGATTACATATCTCCACATTATTATTATCAGTTACAAGGGCCCAAAGATTATTCTGAATATTCTGAAAATGGATTTATCAATTTTCAAAACCTGCCCTTTGGGGATTACACCTTACAAATTGCCACAGCAGGTATGGAGAATTCCATTTCAGATTTTAATACGCTGAAGTTTTCCATTTCTCCACCCTGGTATTTTTCTTGGGGTAGTCTTGTACTTTATGTTGCCTTGGGTGCGATGATCGTTTTTTTGGTACGTGGCTACAATAGAAGAAAATTCGAGAGAAAGCAACGTGAAATGGCGGAACAGATGAAGCAGGAACAATTGGAACGCATGGCAAAACTAGAAAAGGAAGAACTGGCCAAACAGGTAAGGTTAAAACAGAATGAACTGGCAAGTACCACATTGAACATAGCCCGCAAGAATGAGATGATTTTGGAATTGAAGAATATGTTGGTAATGAACAAGGAAAAATTTTCCAATTCGCAACGCTATAGATCCTTTATCAAAAAGTTGAACAATTCGATTGAGGATACGGAAGACTGGAAACAGTTCGAAGTCAATTTTAAAGAATTGCACGATGATTTCTTCGAACGATTGTTGAAATCCTATCCATCCTTGACTCCTAAGGACCTAAAACTTTGCGCCTACCTAAAGATGAACCTTACCACAAAGGAAATCGCCCCCCTAATGGGAATTACGATAAGGGGGGTAGAAATACATCGGTACCGATTACGTAAAAAGCTGGATATGGATAGTTCTGAAAACCTATCCAATTTTCTCATTACCTTCTAATACGGTCTGGTTGTTGGCTTCGGCTACTTAATCTTACAATATTGGGACTACATCAACACTACATCACTATGTTAATTCTTTTTACAACACATTAACTAATTACTACTGCAAAGGTTGTAAAACAAGCGGTTTCGGTGATTTTGAACTTGATGTATTTTTTATGTATTCCCAAGAAGGTGTTACCTACCCTTGTATTATTAATTTAGTAATAAACAAACTCAATTATTGCACAATTATGAAAATTAAAAGCAAACTATTGCTAATCTCATTTTTATTGTTTCAAGCCGTACTTTGGGCGCAAAGCAATATAACGATTTCGGGGACGGTGACCGATGAGATGGGACAACCCTTGCCCGGAGCAAGTGTGGTGCTCCAAGGCACTACTACAGGTATCCAAACCGATTTTGATGGAAATTATCGTTTGGAGAATGTTCCAAGTAACGGAACATTGGTGTTCAGTTATGTCGGATTTACAACCCTGACCATACCTATAAATAACAGATCGAGCATTGATTTGACCATGTTGGAAGATACCCAAAGCCTCGATGAAGTTGTGATCGTGGGGTATGGGACACAAAAGAAAGCAGATCTGACGGGGTCTATTGTTACTGTGGACGCCGATCAAATTGAAAAGACTCCATCGGCCAACCCGGTTCAATCCTTGCAAGGTAAGGTGGCCGGTGTTCAGATTGTGTCACCTGGTGCTCCGGGTGCTTCACCAACAGTAAGGATTCGCGGTCTTGGGACCTATTCCGATGCCACCAGTTTGTTGTACGTGGTGGACGGCATGTTCTATAGCAACATTGATTTTCTGAATCCTAACGATATTAAGTCGATGAATGTGCTTAAAGATGCTTCATCTTCGGCAATTTATGGGGTAAGGGCAGCAAACGGGGTTATTATCATCGAAACTAAATCTGGTGGTAAAAACAGAAAACCTCAAATCGAGTACAACGGATATACCGGTATTCAAAGAGCACAAAACGTATTGCAAATGGCCAATGCCGAGCAATTCGTTGCCATGGCGGTCGAATCTGGTTCCGATGCGGACGTTCAATTTATATTGAATGCCATGCAGCGTTACGGCCGTAGCCGAATCAACCCTAACGTACCAGATGTAAACACAGATTGGTATGATGAGATTATACGGGACGGGGTTATTCAAAACCATAGTTTGAGTGTAACCGGGGGTACGGATAATGTATCGTACTCCATGGGTGCCAACTACTTTTCTCAAGAAGGTTTGTTGGATATGGAGAACGATTACGAAAGGTTCAACATCCGCTCTAAACTGGATATAGATGTTTTGGATAACCTAAAAATGGGGGTTAATACTGTTTTCAGTAATGCGACCCAACAAACTCCAGAAAATTCTGCTTGGTTCAAGGCCTATTTCGCAGTGCCAATTTTACCAGTTTTTGATCCATTGAATACCGAGGCGACACCAACGCCTTATGCCAATGCGCAAGCTTTGGGCTACAGGGGAACACAGAATCCTTTCCCTGACATGGACTACAACGACAACAGGTTGAAGATTCGTAAGTTGTTGGCGAATATTTATTTGCAGACTGATCTTATAAAGGACAAGCTTACCTTTAAAACTACCTATAATGTTGACTTTTCTGCCTTGGAGGAGCGTTATGTAAATCTACCTTATAACATGGGATTTGGTGATCAACGAATTTCATCCATTAACAGACGACAGAACAACTATTTCAACCAAATTTGGGATAATGTGCTGACTTATACGGACACTTTTGACCAAGACCACAATGTTACCGTAATGGCAGGTACCTCTTTTAGGGATGAAGCAGCCAACCAGTTTCAGGCAACCGGAAGCGATATTGCAGGAATCGATTACGAAACATCTTGGTACCTCAATTTTGCCGACCCTCTGTCCTTCAACAATAATGTAGAGGAGAACAACCGTAGGATTTACGGCCAATCATACTTTGGTAGGATTTCCTACAACTTTAAAAACCGGTACATTCTTTATGGAACTTTTAGGGCCGATAGATCCTCAAAGTTTACCAAAGAACAATGGGGATATTTCCCATCTGTAGGCGCAGGTTGGGTACTTTCAGAAGAACCATTTATGGAAAATGTCGGAATCTTCGATTTTTTGAAATTGAGAGCCGCATGGGGACGTTTGGGTAACGACAATGTACCCGCCAGTTCAGGAACCAATACTATTTCCAATCAAACCGTCGACCTGGGAGATACCCCTAACACCGGTATTACCGCTACAAGCACCTTTACCGATTTAACTTGGGAGGTTGTAGAGGAATTGGACTTCGGTTTCAACCTGAATACTTTGAACAATAGATTATCTGTTGAAGCTGACTATTACATCAGGGACACCGAAGATGCGATTATGCCGGTTTATATTCCTATCGCGAATCAAACCGTTTCCAGAAACTCGGGAGTTATTCGCAACTCGGGGGTGGAGGTCGCCTTAAATTGGAGTGACGAAATTTCATCGGATTTCACTTATACCATTGGGGCCAACTTTACCACCGTTAAAAATGAAGCCATTGAGATCGAGGATGAAAGTGGCTATATCGATTCAGGTTCGGCTGAATTTAGGCAAAGAACAATGGTAGGAGAGCCGCTATATGCCTTCTACGGGTATGAAACCACAGGAGTTTATCAAAACCAAGCCCAGATCGATGCGGACCCAATAGCGCAAAGTGCTATAGCTGATGGTCAGAACATTCAACCAGGGTATTTTATTTTTAACGATAGAAATGGCGACGGAGCTATCACCGATGAAGACCGGGTCGTCTTAGGATCGTTTCTTCCAAAGTTCACCTATGGCGGTAATATCGGGTTCAACTACAAAGACTTTGGTTTTTCCATGAACTTCTACGGTCAAACGGGAAACAAGATCCTAAACAGAAAACGCGGAGAGGTCATCTTTACCAACGACACCAATATGGATGCAGATTTGGCCAAGAACCGTTGGCATGGTGAAGGTACAAGCAATACCTATCCTTCATCGGCTGGGCTTCGGGATAGTTGGAACCAGCGTTTGAGCAATTTTTGGGTAGAGGATGGGGATTTCTTCAGAATCCAGAACATTCAGCTGGCCTACACACTTCGTGGGGATAGACTCAAGGGCAATATGCCTGATGTTAAGTTCACATTGACCGCAGAAAGACCTCTGACCGTTTTCAGCTACAATGGATTTAATCCAGAAGTTTCGGATGGGGTGGATCGCCAAACCTATCCGGTACCGTCTATCTACACCATTGGTGTTAATGTTAAACTATAAAAAGAAAATCGTGATGAAGAATAGTAACCTATTATATCGAATAGTATTTGTCCTGGTTGCGATACTGGCTATCCAATCATGCTCAGACAAGTTTGAAGATATCGAAGGACAACTGAATGCTGATGACCTTGATTATTCGGCAACCGAAGACATGGTTCAAGCGTTGATCGGTTCATATTACATCATTGCCACAAGAGGATGGGAGGAGCCATTGTTGCTATCCGTTCGCGGGGATGATGTAAACGCGGGCGGACTGGGCGACCAACAACAATTTTCCGATACCGACAACTATGTTTACACTCAGGATTACTGGATGTACAACTCCCTATGGAACGTGCATTATGGGGATATCGTTCAATTGAACACACAGATTGAGCTGATTGAGAACTTTAAGGATTTCGCCAGTGAAACCGAACGCACCACTGCAGACCAGTACATTGCAGAGATAAAAGTAATGCGGGCATGGTTGCACTTTAACTTGGCAAGGGTTTGGAGCGATGTATTCATCATTGAGTCCACACAGCCCGATGGTGAAATAGCCAACGGTCCTGTCAGTAAAGAAGAGATGATGCAGTTTATCTCCGATCAAATGGATGAGGCTATTCCGTTATTGCCCGACTTAAGACCCAACGAAAGGACGGATATTCCCGGGGGGGTAACACGCTATACGGCCTACGCTTTAAAAGCGATGGCCCATATGGAGATGGAGGATTACCAGGGAATGGCCGACGCCTGTGCCGCAATCATCAATTCAAATAAGTTTACGTTGTATCCAGACTTTTATGCGCTGTTCAAAAAAACGGGAGAGTTGAGCGATGAGAGCATTTTTGAACTGCAGTTTTCAGATTACGGCTCCAGCACTGGAGATACCTTCTATCATCTTTATGCGCCGTTCGGTCCTCAAGGATGGTCTCCAGCTAGAGAAAATGCTTCCGATGGATGGGGCTTTTATGAGCCAAGTATGAAATTCATCAAGTTCATGTTGGATAGGGACGAAGCCGTTCGTTTGGAGACCAGTGTGCTTTTTACAGACCGTGGAATCACGGAATTACAGACGGACCCCAATTATGCGACCTTGCCATCGTTCGTAAACAATACAACTCGTGACGGCGATGTGATAAATGATTATGCCAGGGCCTTGTTTGCCAGTGGTAAGCATTATTTGCCATCGGTTCAACTAACCGATCAGCGGAATGAATACGGAGGAGGAAAGAACATGATCGTAATACGCTATGCCGAAATCCTATTGATGTATGCCGAAGCTTTGACACGGGGTGCCAGCGGTTCGGGAATGACTGCGGACCAAGCAGTGAACCTTGTTCGCAACAGAGCTGGAATGCCGTCAATATCAGGAGTGTCGTCCAGTGATGTTATGGACGAAAAATTTGCAGAATTGGGCATGGAGTGGGGAATCCGCTACTACGATATGATCCGTTTGGATAATTACTCCGAACTGAGTTACGATGGACGAACTTTTACGGCCGATAAAGAACTATTGCCATATCCACAAGCACAAGTGGATGCACTTCCAACCTTGGGTGGTGGGAGTAGCGATGACTAAAACTAACTAAATAAACAAAACAAGATGAAACATATAGTTAAATCCATCATGATTCTACTGGGACTACTGGTGGTTTCATGTAACGAGGGAATCGACCCCATTACGGCCATAGATGCCGGAGTGGATGAAACGGCGCCCCAGGTCAATATAACCTACCCTACGGAAGGAGTTGAGCTTATGCCATTTGAAGAAGAAACTTCTATAGATATCACCTTTGAGGTAACCGACGATATCGAAGTGGTTAATGTCACAGTCATGATGAATGGGTCTCAAATCGCGACATTCAATGCGTTTACGGATTATAGGATTGTTTTGGAAGAGGTAACCTACGACGGGTTGCGCAATGGAGAACATACCGTTACCGTATCAGCGACAGATACCGATGGTAAAACAACCACCGAAGCTGTGAATTTTGCCAAACTGCCCCCTTACAGTGCACAATTTGATGGTGAAGTATTGTATATGCCGTTCAATGCAGATTACCGGGATTTTATTAGTTTCCAAGAGGCAGGAGAAGTGGGGAGCCCTGGATTTGCAGGAGACGGATTTTTGGGTGCCGATGCTTTTGAAGGAGCGCAAGACTCCTATTTGACTTTCCCCATGGAGGGCCTTAAAAGTCCTGAGTTCAGCGCAGCCTTTTGGTACAAGGTCAACCCTACTCCAGATAGAGCCGGAATTTTGGTTGTTGGTGATGATGCTGATGATAGAAACCAGGGATTCCGTTTGTTCCGAGAAGGAAACGCCGACGAACAGCGTATTAAAGTCAATGTGGGGACAGGGGCCGCGGAAAGCTGGAATGATGGTGGTGTGATCGATGTAACTGCCGGAGAATGGGTGCATGTGGCACTTTCCATCTCCCAAACACAGAGTACCATATATTTTAACGGGGTCGAAATGCTAACATCCGATCTGCCGGCACCTATCGATTGGACAGGTTGTGAGGAGATGCACATTGGCGCTGGAGGGCCAACGTTCGATTATTGGGATCATGGTTATGATGCCAGTCAAATGGATGAACTACGAGTTTTCAACAAGGCTTTGACGCAAAGTGATGTCCAAATTTTGATCAATGCAGCAAACCCATACACCCCCCAATATACAGGTGAATCCCTATACATGCCCTTTGATGGTGACTATATCGATTTGATGGGCAGCAAAGCAGCCACCACAGTGGGCTCACCAAGCTTTACCGATGAAAGCCAAGTAGGAGATCAGGCTTATTTAGGTGCAACGGATTCTTATATCAATTATCCAGCAGAAGGATTAATGACTTCTGAGTTCAGTGGTTCGTTCTGGTACAAAGTCGATGCAACTCCAGATAGGGCAGGTATTATTACCATTGGTGATGATGCGACAGATAGAAACCAAGGTTTCCGATTGTTCCGTGAAGGAAACGCCGACCAACAACAAATAAAGTTGAATGTTGGAACCGGGAGTGGCGAAAGCTGGAACGATGGCGGATTTATCGATGTAACCGCAGGTGAGTGGGTGCATGTTGCATTCACTATTTCAAGCACAGAAAGTGTAATCTATTTGAACGGTGCCGAAGCATTGTCTTCAGCGATGTCCGCTCCTATCGATTGGACCGGTTGTGACACCTTCACCATTGGTGCAGGAGGTCCCACTTTTGATTATTGGGGACATGGCTCCGATAATAGTATCATCGATGACCTAAGGTTCTATAACAAGGCACTGACGTCCGGGGAAGTCGCAGAGGTTTTTGGAGGGGATGTAGCTCCTAAAAACTATGGTTCAAGCTTATATATGCCTTTCGAAGGATCTTATGTTGATGACAATTCTGGCGAAGCGGCCACAGTAGAAGGAACTTTAGGTTTTGCGGGCGAAAGTGCTGTGGGCACTGATGCCTATGCGGGAGCACCAGATTCTTACTTGACATTTCCGATTGATGGCTTGTTCAGCAACCAGTTCAGTGGAGCTTTTTGGTATAAGGTTAGTGGAGACCCGGATAGGGCGGGGATTTTGACAGTTGCTCCGCCAATGAATGGAACGGACAATGATCTGTCAGCAGGATTTAGGTTGTTACGGGAAGGAACCTTGGACGAACAGCGTATTAAACTTCACTTAGGAACAGATGCCGGTGATGTTTGGAACGACGGCGAAGTTATCGATGTAACATTGAATGAATGGGTGCACGTGGCCTTCACGGTGTCGGATACGGAAACATTGATTTACTTCAATGGGGAACCTGTAGAGAATACAGGAGACATGGTAGGCAAAACCATCAATTGGGAAAACTGTTCCATACTTTCCATAGGGTCGGGAGCACCCAATTTTAGTGGTTGGAACCATCTTTCTGATGTAAGTTACATAGATGATCTGTACCTATTTGATAGAACTTTGACACAAGAAGAGATTCAAGAAATAATGAATAATTAAGGTGCTTTTAATGAGCATTTTACCAAATTAGAGATAGTTAGTTTAGTTTATATGAGGTTTATTTTAATTCAATTGGCCATTGCCACCCTGATCATAGGGTGCAATGGTCAAAAAACCAAGGAGAGATCCCAATCGGAAACACGAATACATGGTGACAGTCTAGCTCTAGCCGACGAGGTAATGTTGGACACTTTGCAGTATCAAACCTTCAATTATTTTTGGGAAGGAGCGGAACCTGTTTCCGGATTGGCCAGGGAACGCATACATATGGATGGCGTGTATCCCGATCACGACAAGGACATTATTACCACAGGAGGTTCCGGATTCGGGGTGATGGCCATTTTGGTCGGTGTTGAAAGAGGGTACATTACACGTGAACAAGCTTTGGAGCGCTATGAGCGTATCATTGATTTTTTGGAAAATGCCGATCGCTTTCATGGGGCATGGCCACATTGGATGTTGCCATCGGGTAAAGTAACCGCTTTTAGTCAGAAGGATAATGGGGGAGATCTTGTAGAAACTGCCTTTTTAGTGCAAGGACTGCTTACAGTAAAGACCTATTTCGATAATGGAAATGAACGAGAGCAACGACTGGCCCAGAAAATCCAAAAACTTTGGGAAGGTGTTGAATGGGATTGGTACACCAAAAATGGTGAGGACGTGCTTTACTGGCATTGGAGCCCAGAATATGGATGGGAAATGAATTTCCCCGTAGGCGGTTACAACGAGGCTCTTATCATGTATGTATTGGCTGCAGCATCGCCAACGCATTCAATCGAAAGGTCGGTGTATGAGAAGGGATGGGGCGTTGACGGTGAAATCACTAAGGATACCACCTATTATGGGTTGGAGACCGAACTCAATCATTATGAGCATAACGATGCGCCCGTTGGACCACTTTTTTGGGCACATTATTCTTATCTTGGATTGAACCCTAAAGGACTTAAAGATCAATTTGGAGACTATTGGAAATTGAACCAAAACCATGCCTTGATTCATTATAGGTATGCCGTAGATAATCCCAAAGGGTATAAAGGATATGGTGAGGACTGTTGGGGCATGACCTCCAGCTATTCCATAAAAGGCTACGCAGGGCACCGCCCTGGGGCCGATTTGGGTGTAATTTCACCCACGGCAGCACTTTCATCCATGCCATACACTCCCGAGGAAAGCAAAAAGTTCATGAGGTTTATGTATAACCAACAAGATAGCTTGATCGGAAAATATGGCCCTTATGACGCCTTTAGCTTGGGGTCTGACTGGTATGTGCCAAGATATTTGGCCATTGACCAAGGACCCATTCCGGTAATGATCGAAAATTATCGCAGCGGATTGTTTTGGAAATTGTTCATGGCCAATGAAGATGTACAAAAAGGCTTGTTGAAGTTGGGTTTTGAAAGCCCAAATATGAACTCTGCAAATGATTAAAAAAGCATTATATCTAGTTCTCTTCGCCGCACTGATCATCTCATGTGGGGGAGGGGACGATTACACCTACGTACCTACAGGACCGGAACTTCCAGGTAACGGTTCTGGTGATGGCGAAGAGGACCCAACCATTACTGATGAGGAATTATTGGATCTGACCCAAGAAACTACCTTCAAGTATTTTTGGGATTTTGCCGATGCCGATTCTGGAGGGGCAAGGGAAAGATATCACCCTAATGACCCGGGCAATAGTGAAGGCGTTGTGACTACGGGGGGTACGGGATTTGGCATCATGGCCATTTTGGTCGGAATAGAAAGAGGTTTTGTAACCAGAGCGGATGGAGTGGAACGGATGAGCAATTTATTGGATTTTTTGGAACATGCCGATCGTTTTCATGGGGCTTGGCCCCATTGGATCAATGGTTCAACAGGTACTGTGATTCCCTTTAGCGATATGGATGATGGGGGCGATTTAGTGGAGACTGCTTTTTTGGCCCAAGGATTGATCTGTGTCAAGGAATATTTCAAAAATGGTTCTGATGCCGAGCAGGTATTGGCACAACAGGCCGATGATCTTTGGAAGGGTGTGGAATGGGATTGGTATACGCAAAATCAAAATGTGCTGTACTGGCATTGGAGTCCAAATCATGGTTTCGATATCGGTCTTCAGTTGAAGGGCTATAATGAGGTGTTGATCACTTACATCTTGGCTGCGGCCTCCCCGGATTTTGGTATAGCTAAAGAAATATATTCCAAAGGTTGGGCCTCCAGTGGAGGTATCCAATCGGCCAATACCCAATACGGATATCCACTTTTGGTAAAACATAATGGCAATGAACAATTCGGAGGTCCACTGTTTTGGGCGCATTATTCTTACTTGGGATTGGATCCGAGAAATCTTTCGGATGATTATGTGAATTTTTGGGATGTCAATGTCAACCACGCTAAAATCAATTATGAGTATTGTGTGGCAAATCCCGGTTTTTTTCAGGATTATGGTGAAGATTGTTGGGGGTTAACGGCAAGTTACTCCCGAAACAATGATGGAAGTATCGGATACAACGCCCACAGTCCAAGCAACGATACCGGTGTCATATCTCCCACTGCAGCAATCAGTTCTATTCCCTACACGCCCGAAGAATCTTTGGATGCAATGCATTACTTTTATAAAAATAGAGATGATTTGTTGGGCCCGGCAGGGTTTTACGATGCCTTCAGCCCAGAATACGATTGGGTAGCAGAAGCATATTTGGCCATAGACCAAGGCCCGCAGATCATTATGATTGAAAACCATAGGACCGGATTGCTTTGGAACCTTTTTATGGCCAACGAAGATGTACAGGCCGGTTTAACCAGATTAGGATTTTGATATGAAATTACAATTCACTTTAAGTTTAATCATGTTCGCCTGTACCTTGGTTTCGGCTCAATGGCAAACCAAGTATAAAGCTGAAATGCTTATTGACGGGATAGATACCTTAAGATATCGTGTCATGTATCCCAAAAATTTTAAGGAAGACGGGAATTATCCAGTGGTGTTATTTCTACATGGAGCAGGAGAAAGGGGGAACGATAACGAAAAACAATTATTGCATGGGGCCAAATTGTTTGCGACCGATGACCACCTAGAACGCTTTCCTGCCATTGTCATATTTCCACAGTGTCCCAAGGATAAGTATTGGGCCAACGTAGATGTGGATAGAGGTTCATATCCTATCCAATTGGACTTTACGTATACCGAAGGACCAACAAAGCCTATGCAAATGGTCATGGATTTGCTCGAAGCGACCATAGCAGAGCCATATACCAAGGATAGTCAGATTTATGTGATGGGACTTTCCATGGGGGGTATGGGTACGTTCGAATTGTTAAGTAGAAAACCGGATACATTTGCCGCAGCCATACCGATTTGTGGCGGTGGAGATCCCGAGTCGGTATCGGTATATGCCAAAAACACCCCGCTATGGGTGTTTCATGGGGCGCAGGATAATGTTGTGCATCCGTTGCAGTCCGTGGAAATGGTTTCCGCCTTATTAAAAGTTGGTGCACATCCAAAATTTACGTTATACGATTTTGCCAACCATAATAGTTGGGACCCGGCATTCGCAGAGCCTGATATATTGCCCTGGCTATTTTCACATTCCAAAGAGGCTACACAAAAAGTAGCAGATTAAAGAAAATATAGAAAACAACACTAAACAATGCATAATAAAAAAATAGTATTGGCCCTAATGGCGCTTTCTTTTTGGTCCGCACAGGCCCAAAAAAGAATTCAGGAAGTAGAAGTCCTGTTGAATAAAATGACCATTGAAGAAAAAATTGGCCAGTTGAACCTGTTAACCCCTGGGGGCGGTGTAGCTACCGGAGAAGTGGTCAGTAAAGATGTGGAGTCCAAGATCAAGAATGGACAAGTGGGTGGACTTTTTGGGGTGTCGGGCCCCGAGAAAGTTCGAATTGCGCAAGAAATTGCTGTAAACAATAGCCGATTGGGAATACCATTGCTTATTGGTTCGGATGTGATCCATGGATACAAAACTACCTATCCAATTCCACTGGGCCTTTCGTCCAGCTGGGACATGGAGCTAGTGAAACAGGCGGCGCAAATGGCAGCTAAGGAGGCCACAGCGGATGGAATCAACTGGAATTTTTCTCCTATGGTGGACATTGCCCGAGACCCTCGTTGGGGGCGGATTTCAGAAGGGGCGGGAGAGGACCCTTATTTAGGTTCAAAAATTGCCGAAGCTATGGTCAAGGGCTACCAAGGGGACGATTTGTCCGCTACCCATACCATGTTGGCTTGTGTGAAGCATTTTGCCCTATATGGAGCCTCGGAGGCCGGACGGGATTACCACACGGTGGATATGAGCAAAATAAAAATGTTCAACCAATATCTACCTCCTTACGAAGCCGCCATTAGGGCCGGTGCAGCCAGTGTTATGAGTTCATTTAATGATGTGGACGGTGTTCCTGCTTCGGGCAATTCATGGTTATTGACCGATTTGCTGCGCGATCGTTGGGGTTTTGGCGGTTTTGTGGTTTCGGATTATACTTCTGTAAATGAAATGATTGCCCACGGATTGGGAGATCTTCAAGCCGTTTCGGCATTGGCATTAAAAGCTGGGTTGGATATGGATATGGTAGGTGAAGGCTTTCAGACGACCTTAAAAAAATCATTAGATCAGGGAAAGGTAACCGAGATGGATATTACCAACGCGTGCCGTCGAGTATTGGAAGCGAAATATCTTTCAGGATTATTTGACGATCCCTATAGATATTTAGATCCACAAAGAGCTAAAAAAGATATTCTTGCCGAAGATAACAGGGCATTGGCACGCAAATTGGCAACGCATTCTTTTGTGTTGCTAAAAAACCACAACAATATACTCCCTTTGAAAAAAGCGGGAAAGATCGCTTTGGTAGGTCCATTGGCAGATAGCAGGGAAAATATGTTGGGTACTTGGGCGCCCACAGGTGATTTCAACCTTGCTGTAACCATTTTGGAAGGATTTAAGAATGTAGGTGCAGGCGCTATCATTCAATTTGCAAAAGGAGCCAATATTTCGGATGATACAGATTTTGCCAAAAATGTAAACGCTTTGGGGGAAAGAATTGTAATCGATGAGCGCTCGTCGGAGACCATGTTGAAAGAAGCGGTGGATTTAACCAATACCTCGGATGTTGTTGTGGCCGTTGTCGGCGAAGCGTCCGAAATGAGCGGGGAATCGTCCAGTCGTACCGATATTTCCATTCCCGAAAGCCAAAAGAGGTTGATCAGAGCATTGGTGGATACTGGAAAACCGGTGGTTTTGGTGTTGATGAGCGGTAGGCCGTTGACCATTTCCGAAGAGTTGGACATGCCGGTATCCATTTTGCAAGTTTGGCACCCGGGTGTGGAAGCTGGCAATGCAATTGCCGATGTGGTATTTGGAGATTATAATCCATCTGGTAAATTAACTGCCACATGGCCGATAAATGTAGGACAGATTCCGATATACCATAGTGCGAAGGTCACAGGGAGACCCGCTCCTGAAAGTGGGGAGTTCCAAAAATTTAGGTCGAACTATCTGGACGCGCCCAACACACCTTTATTGCCCTTTGGGTATGGATTGAGCTATACCACTTTTGAATACTCCGACCTTAGGCTGAGCAAAAAGGAAATTGGTCGGGGAGAATCGATTTCGGCCACCGTTACGGTGAAAAATACAGGTGATCATACTGGGGAAGAAGTGGTGCAGCTATATTTGAGGGACATGGTCAGAAGCATTACCCCGCCGAAACGACAATTGAAAGGGTTCCAAAAAATAAAGCTGAAAAAAGGGGAGCGAAAGGAAGTGACAATTACCTTGACTCCGGATGATTTAAAATTCTATGATGCCCAATTGGAATTTGTTTCCGAACCTGGTGAATTCAAAATTTTTGTGGGAACCGATTCCAATGCCGATTTATCGGAATCTTTCATTCTAAGGTAAAATACGATGTTCCTTACTGGTTGAGGCGGATGGTTGTGGCCACCCAAAACAAAAAAATGAGCAGTTTCAATAGATGGTGGTTGAGGCATGAGGTTCAAGTTTTTTGCCGTAGTGGAAGCAGCCCGGTTTTAACCAACGAATGTAGTTTGCTATGTCCGGAGTTCACAGCCTATTCAGTACCATTGGAATACTGCTGGTGATGTGCAGTTTCCTTTTTGTAGTTCAGTTTGTATTCCTTTGGTGTAATTGAAGCTACTGCATTTTAATGGACTAGGAGTTAGAAGTATGTTTACTAATCGAATTGATGGGTAGGAATATTTCATACTTTTGCTGCATGGCACCTAGCAAATCTATTGCGATATTTTTCGTGTTTATTTTTGGTCTATTTAGTTTTCCTGATATTTATGGAAGCCCAATTTTCCAAACTGATGCCATTATTTTACAGGAAGAAGACCGGGATGTTACTTATTCTTTGGAACAATTGGATAATTCTTCCGGGGTATCCCATAGTTCAATCAATACGGTGTTTCAAGATTCCAACAATCTGCTTTGGTTGGGTACATGGGATGGTCTGAACCGTTACGATGGACGTGCGTTTAAAGTGTACAGACCTGAGCTGAACAACGATAGTTCCTTGAGTAACCAGGTAATCCTAAATGTATTGGAAGATGCTGAAGGTCATATTTGGGTGTTGACTTTACATGGAATCAATCGGTATGAGAAGGATTCAGGTAATTTTGAACGCTTTTATTTTTCAAACACCAATAGCCCAACTTTATCGGAGAACGAGTTCAATATGTCCCTTTCCCCCGATAATATGTTGTATGCCTATGCCAAGGAATGGGGAATAGGTGTATTTGATGGTACTGGTTTTCAAAAAATTTGGGAAGATTCCTTTCTGGAGTCTCCAATTGTACGGATGAAGTTCTTAAGAGAGGGCGAACTCTTAATTTTGGATGCGTTGGGACAATTTTCAATTCTCAAGTTAGAGCAAGAAGGGGAATCCAGAAAAGTGTTGGAACATTCATTACTTCTGAACAATTTGGTTGATTTTGAAGTGCTCGACAACCAAAAAGTCGTAGTGGTAGATGCAAACGGTTCAACTGGTGTTTTTTCAGCACATGATGGGAAATATCAAAAACTAGGGTTAGACAAAACAACTTCACTTATCGGGAAAGTTATAAAAGGAGTTGTCATTTCAATAGGGGAAAGACACTATTTGATAAATTCAGAGGTTGGTCTGTCAGTACCCAAATGGTTGAATATTTTACAGGGTCATAAATTAACATCTCTTTTTCAAGGCGCAGAAGGTATATATTGGGCTACAACAGATGGAGAAGGAGTATTTAAAGTATACCCTAAAAATAAATTGTTCCAAGGGATTTCCAGTAAGCAGGTTCCCGATTTTGATGGCACTATTGTACGATCGTTCCTCCAAACCCCCGACCGTTCCATTTGGGTTGGAACCAAAGGAAAAGGAGTATTTCGATTTTCGGAAGATCAACTTGAACCTCGCAAAGGGCAACGCGAGTATATCAATCTAAACGAGGATAATAGCCCGGTCAACAACGCAGTTTATGCCTTATTGCATACTAAGGATAGTTTATTGCTTATGGGAACCGATGGTTCTGGCATAACAATTTTCGACCAAAAAACAAATCAACTCATACCATGGGAGAGTGTGAAGGGAATACCTGAGCAGTTTCGATTTAAATCGGTCTACGCACTGTATCAGGACATTGATGGGGTAATTTGGGCAGGTACAAACGGATATGGCCTCATCCGACTAATATTAGCGCGGACTCAAAGAGGTATAGTCCTGGAATCTATAGATCAATATGTGGGAAACAAGGGTAAGGATGGTGAATTAAGTAGCAATATTATTTTTTCCATAGTACCTAAAGACCAACATGCTTTATGGGTGGGAACCCGATTGGGGGGATTGAACCTGTTCCATAAAAAGAACGGTTCATTTAAGGTGTACAGAAATGAAGTCGGAAACCCAAATAGTCTTTCCAATAACGATATTCTTTGTATGCATAGAACAGGAGACGAGCTATGGATAGGAACCAGTTTTGGTCTCAATATTTATCGGGGTGATGGCACATTCTCCCATTTTACTGTGGCGGAAGGGTTGCCAAGTAATACCATTCATGGAATTACTTCGGACACGAATAACAATCTATGGATAAGCACTAATTATGGTCTGTCCAAGTTGGATACGGATAAACAGGTTTTTTACAATTATACCAAAGAAGAGGGACTCCAAGATAATGAATTTGGGGATGGCGCCGCCTATTCCGGAACAGATTATATATTTATGGGAGGACGGAAAGGGTTTAATTACTTTGTTCCTGAACAGATCAATATATCGAATGCCGTTCCTAACCTGTTTATAGATAAGATTTTGGGCCAGGATGAAGAGGAACCTTACTATCAAAATTTAGTGATAAATCCCGAAGGTAATTCTGCTCCGACCATACCGCTAAAACACGATCAGAATTTTATCAATATTGAGTTTTCTGCCCTAACTTTTATCAACAATGGTAAGTGCAATTATGCTTATCAATTAAAACATTTTGATTCGGAATGGAAGCAGATAGGCTCCCGTACCAATTTGTCATTCACCAATATTCCGCCCGGCAACTATTCCTTATGGGTGAAATGGACCAATGGGGATGGGGTTTGGAGCAAGCCGGTCGAAGCTGCAAAATTCAATGTTGCACCAATCTTTTGGGAGTCCAATGTTGCTTGGATATTATACGCACTGGTTTTTATTTTGTTCGTCCTGTTCATATTGGGCTACTACCAAAAAAAGCAATCCTTGAAACGTAGTATTCTTATTAGGCAAGAGGAAGAAAAAGCGCATGAAAACAGATTGGACTTCTTTACCAATGTGGCGCATGAACTTCAAACCCCATTGACCTTAATGATTGCTCCCATTCAAAAACTGGGGCAGAGCATGCAACTTGATAATGGGAACAATAAATATTTTGAAATGGTAAAGAAGAATACATCAAGACTTCTTTACTTGACCCATCAAATCTTGGAGTTTCGTAAAGCAGAGGACGGCCATCTGGAGGTGAAAAAAGAATATTTTGACCTCGTTGGTTTGATGGAACAGATAGCGGAACTGTTTGATGAATTGGCCCTAAAGAAAAATATTGAATATCATATAGAGTTGCCCAATCGATTAATAGGCTGGTTCGATAAGGATTTGATAGAAAAAATCATCTTTAACCTACTTGCCAACGCTTTTAAATACACCCCTGTCAATGGTGAAATTAAGTTGCAGGCCCAAAAAATGAATAACAAGGGTGAGCCTGCGCTGATGCTCTCCATTGCAAATTCCGGAGATGGAATACCAAAGGAGAAATTAAAACAAATTTTTGACAAGTTTTATCTGTTAGATCAAAACAAGGAGGTGGGGACCAATATGTTCAGGACGGGCATTGGATTGGCATATACCAAAAAATTGGTAGAGCTGCTCGAAGGAACTATCGAAGTTCAGAGCAAGCCCGGTAAAGTGACTACTTTTCGGGTAGATTTTCATTGTGGGAGTGTTCGAGGTAACCCGGAGGATATATCGGAAAAACCGTATACGATTTCACCTCGATTAAAGGAGATTGCCGATCAAGGAAGAGCGGAAAAGAACACTGCCCCTGTAGACAATAAGCTTGAAACTTTGGAAAAGTTGGGTGATAGATCAAAAAAATGCATACTTGTGGTAGAGGACGACCCAGAGGTCCAAGACCTTTTAACACTGCTGCTGGGGGACACCTATCAGGTATTGATGGCTTCAGATGGTGCAGAGGCCCTTAAAAACCTTAAGGTCAGTGAGCCCGATCTTATATTGAGCGACGTGATGATGCCCATCATGGACGGTATGGAATTGTGTAGGCATGTTAAAGGGAATCTGGATACATGCCATATACCATTGGTGCTGCTTACCGCAAAAGATGCGATCAAGAACAAACTGGAAGGAATAGATAGTGGAGCAAACGATTATATTTCCAAACCCTTTAATCCAGATTACCTATTACTTCGGATACAAAAACTTTTAGAGGAAAGAGATCGGATACAAGAACATTTTTCAAAGGACTCGCCCTTCGAGGATTTGATTGGTCTTGCTAAAGAAGATACGGACCGGGAGTTTATTGAAGAATTGATTACGCTGGTCCAAGAAAACTTGGACAATGAAAATCTTCAAAGTAGTTTTCTTGAGAAGAAAATGGGCCTAAGTACTTCAATGCTCTATAGAAAAACAAAGGAATTGATGGGGTTCTCACCCGGGGATCTGATTCGAACCATGCGATTGAGGCATGCAGCCCAGCTATTAAAAAAATCAAGCTTGACGGTTTCAGAGGTTTGCTTTCAAACCGGGTTCAATAATAGATCATACTTCCATCGTGAGTTTAAAAAGCTCTATCAGCAAACGCCAAAAGAGTATCAATTGCTTCACAAAGGAAATCCTGAAATCTATCAGGATAAGTAATATGCGATGCACTTACAATGCTTTATAAGATCATAGAAACAGGAATCTACATCAGCAAAACCTATGCTCCTCGATGTAAGCTCAATTTGCCAGAATAAGTGACAATCTACTGTATTTCAGTTGTTTGTGGTCTTGTGTACACCTTTGAAAGAATTGTACACACTCTTACGGCGCATGGTATCTATATTTGAGATGGTTGATAATTCCACAAATTACCATCCATAAAAATGCACATTAAAAAATACAAACAAACTAATATTGCGAAAAATGAAATCTAACCTAATTGTTAAAGCTTTCACCATCACCTTCCTCCTGATCATGGGTATGGTAGGCACACATGCCCAGCAGAACATAAGTGGATATGTGTCGGACGGAAAGGTTCCCATTCCGGGAGCCAGTATTATAGTTAAAGGAACATCTCTTGGAACCGCTACCGATTTCGATGGAAATTTTTCTTTGGCTAACATTGCGCCAAATGATGTTCTTGTTATTAGCAGTATTGGATTTATTGCCCAAGAAATACAGGTCGGCAATACATCTTATTTTGAGATTGTCCTAAAAGAGGATACTGAATTATTGGATGAGGTCGTATTAGTGGGATATACGACACAACGGAAGGCGGATTTATCCGGTGCGGTAGCAACAGTAGACGTTGAACAATTGGAAAGAACACGGGTTCCCAACGTGTCCCAAGCCCTTCAGGGGCAAGTGGCAGGGGTTCAAGTGACCGCAAGTACAGGTGCACCTGGAGAACCTGTTGAAATCAGGATTAGAGGAGAGGGTACTATTGGAAACAATGATCCTTTATATGTGGTCGATGGTATACCCTCAAGAGATATAGCATTCTTAAACCAAGGTGATATAAAATCCATTACCGTTCTCAAAGATGCCGCTGCGGCCGCCATCTATGGATCTCGTGCTTCAGGCGGTGTGGTTTTGATCACCACAAAACAAGGAGCAAAAGGCAAAATGTCATTCAATATCGATTATTTCAATGGGTTCAATAAGGCTGTGAACCTCCCTAAGATGTTGAATTCAGAGCAATACATCAATACGCTGGAAACCGCTTGGGACAATACTTACACAGATGATAACCCATATACAGCGGACCGTGGACGTTCCGATTTTGCAGATACGGATTGGTTGGACGAACTTTTTGAAACCGGTCGTACCCAAAACCTACAATTAACGACCAGTGGGGGAAATGAAAAGTTACAATATTTAATGTCTCTGGGCTATTATGGTCAAGATGGGATTGTCGTATACGACAACGATACTTATGACAGAATCAACTACAGAACTAATATTAGTGCGGATTTAAACGATAGGTTAAAGGTTGGTACCAATATGCAACTATCCTACGACAAGAGAGCGCTTGTCGCCTCTAAGGGAGAAAGCCTGATCCGCTATGCTTTGTTGCGTGCTCCGGTTATACCGGTATATAAAAATAGTAACGATCCAACGTACTCGGAAAGGGATCCATTTACTGATTTACCTTTTTATACAGAAACGGGTTACGATGTAGGTCTGCAGCGAAGTATGTACGAATTGGTGGGCAATCCCATAGCTCGAGCATATTTTACGGACAATACGGAAAAGATATACAGGACCTTTGGAAACGTTTTTGGTGAGTACCGCTTTTTAAAGGATAAAAACTTGACATTCAGAACCAATGTGGGTATAGACCTCGCCTTCTTTCACAACAAAGTATTCAACGAGAATTATGGAGATGATGATGGAGGAGGTAATGCCTTAGATGCGGGCCTTGGACGACAAAACCGCCCTAATAGTTTAAATGAATCGCGTGGAGAGGCCTTTACTTTGACCGTGAACAATACCTTGAACTACAAGACACTTTTGAATGAAAAGCATAGTCTGAGCGCTCTGGTGGGTATGGAGTACATTACCAACTATACCTCTTCCATAGGTGCCAGCAGAGCGAGATTTCCATATACTGATGATGAGTTTCGGTATTTGGATTATGGAGGTACAGAATTGGATCTTTGGAACAGTGGTTCAGCTTCGGAATGGTCCCTTTTCTCTTATTTTGGTTCGGCTTCGTATTCTTACGACAACAAGTATATGTTGACCGCCAACCTAAGAGCAGATGCCTCATCTAGATTTGCAGATGATAACCAGTGGGGCTACTTTCCATCTGTGTCTGCTGGTTGGCAAGTTTCAGAGGAAACTTTTCTTGCGGAAGTGGATTGGTTGTCCAATCTAAAACTGAGGGCAAGTTGGGGAATTCTAGGAAACCAAGAAATAGATAATTATACCTACCTAACGCTTATAAGTCAAGAAAACGGAATCGTACGGACCAATCGTTTTGGAAACCCGGATTTAAAATGGGAAAGTTCCGAGCAGGTGAATATAGGACTGGATGCGGGGTTCTTGAAAAATACATTGAATTTTACCGTGGAATATTTCAATAAGAATACCAGTGATATTCTATTGCCCATTAGTCTTCCATCGGTCGTGGGCAATGTCGAACCAACCATTCTTAACGCCGGTGAGGTAAGAAACAAAGGATTTGAGTTTTCCGTTAACTATCAAAATTCAGAAAGAAGTTTTAAATATGGTATCAATGCGAATTTGGCCACTTTGGATAATGAAGTGCAGAAGTTACATCCCAATTTGCCCAATATTGTGGGAGAGGTCTCAAGGACAACAGTGGGTCAACCGCTAAATGCATATTATGGATACCAAGTGGAAGGTATTTATCAAAATCAAGCAGAAATAGATCAACATTTGAGAGGCACAAACAATCCTTCAGTAAAACCAGGGGATATCCGATTCAAGGATTTTAATGGGGACGGGGTCATCAGTGCCGACAATGACCGCGGCTTTATTGGCTCCCCCATCCCAGAGGTCACATTTGGCCTTTCTTTTAATTCATCCTATAATGGATGGGACTTCTCCTTTCTCTTCCAGGGTGTTGAAGGTGTAGATCGTTATAATGATGGTAAGAAAATTGTGGATTTTGATACCCGTCCCTTTAATTTTACCGAAGCTATTTTGGGGGCATGGAATGGTGAAAACACTTCAAATAGTATCCCAAGAGTGGCATTTGAGGACAATGGAAGCAGCAAGATATCCAGCATATTTGTAGAGGATGCATCTTATATCAGATTAAAGAACATTGAACTGGGTTACACCTTAAAGGATATTAAGGGTATTAACGGCCTTAGGCTCTATTTATCAGGACAAAACCTTTGGACCCTTACGGATTATACAGGTTTAGATCCTGAGACCACGGATTTGGTCGATAAAGGAACTTATCCTAGTTCTGCGGCGGTATTGTTCGGTATAAATGCAAAATTCTAACCTGAAAAAAATCAAGATGAAAAAGCTATATAAGAGTTTACTAGTATTAGTCTCATTGGTGGTCGCGGTTTCTTGCACCAGTGAACTGGATAACGATCCAATTGGATTGTTGACCTTGGATCAAGTAGATACCGATCCTACATTGGAAACCATGGAATCGGCAGTGGAATCGGCCTACTATCCGTTAAGGAATACATTGAACAGTATAATTCCGGGTTGGCGATGGGATTTGGGGACCGTATTCCGAAACGATATTATTTTACAGGATATGGCCGCTAACGATATGGCCAAAAAATGGAACCCCGATGGCGACCAAGCCTGGATGGATGAAATCGGGAATTTTGATTTTACGCCAGAAAACCAAGCGTTTAACGGTATCTGGACATATAACTTTGAAGGAGTGAGCAGATGTAACCTAGCGATTGGATTTTTAACGGACCCTGATATCATGGAAAAAACGGGTATTTCCCAAACGCGAAGGGATCAACTTTTATCGGAAGCCTATTTTCTTCGGGCATTCTATTATTTTGATTTGGTCAATAACTTTGGGGATGTTCCTTTGATCTTGAAATCCCCCGATTCCTTTGAGGAAGCATTTTCAGTGTCGGTCCGAGCTGCCCAAGATGAAGTTATGGAACAAATTGGTGCGGATTTGGAAGCGGCTGCATCCTTGGCGCCACAGGTTAAAAATGATGGAACGGACCCATGGAGGGTTTCCTTGGGAGCCATAATTTCACTTCAGGCCAAAGTAGCGCTCTATAACGAAAACTGGACATTGGTTCTTGAGCGGATTGCTGAATTGGACAATTTAGGTTTTTATGATTTGAACGCTAATTATTTTGATGCCTTCGATGTAACTAAGGAGTTTAATGATCAAGAAGTGATTTTTGCCTATGATCATCGGTCAGGTGAAAACCCGGCCAATGGGAATGGATTGGCCGCAGTTTCCGGTTGGGGATTCTTTGCACCGACAGATGATTTCTTGTCCGCTTTTGAATCTGATGATCCTAGATTGGCGTACACCATTAATGTTAGTAATCAACACTCTCCAAAAATATTGGGTTCCATTACCGATTTTAAAGGAAACGATGACTCACCGGGCAACAAAATATATATGAGATATGGTGATGTTCTTTTATGGAAAGCGGAAGCCTTGAACGAAAGTGGCAATCCTACTGAAGCCGTATCAGTTCTAAACCAAATAAGGGAAAGAGCCAGAAATACGCCCACAGCCGATGCAATGCCAGTACCAGAGGGTACACTTGCACCAAGACCCAATTCCAACGACCAGTCACAGGTTCGTACTTGGATTCAAATGGAACGCAGAGTGGAACTTGGTTTCGAATCGCAACGGTTCAACGATTTAAAACGATGGGGCATTGCATCTACCGTTCTTCAAGGATTGGGCAAAAACTATCAGGCCCATAATGATCTATACCCTATTCCACAGGCCGATATTGACAAATCCGGCGGGTCTATCACCCAAAACCCAGGATACTAGTACTGATCCATAAGACCTTTGTAAGATTAGGAAAGCAGTGATGTAATTCACTGCTTTCCTAAAGGTCATTTTCAAAAATATCTAAAGAAATATATGTATGAAAAATATAGTGGCCCGATGTGGGCAAAATCCATTATTGTCTCCAATCGACCTTAAACCAAGTCAACCGGAAATGATAATTGAATGCTTGCTCAACCCGGGAATCTTCGAGTATAAGGGCAAAATTGGTATGGTACTTCGAGTGGCCGAACGAACATCTCAGAAGGAAGGAATGGTTTCAGTGCCCATGTACGATGGGAATGGACAATTAAAAATATTGGATTTCTCCATGGATGACCCCAAATTGGATCATTCCGATGCAAGGGTCATAACTTATGATGGAGAACAATACTTGACCACCATTTCCCATTTAAGGATTTTGTTCAGTACCGACGGTGTAACATTTGAAGAATCGGATGAGTTTCCACCTCTATTTGGAAAAGGGGATTATGAAAGCTATGGCATTGAGGATTGTAGAGTGTCCAAGATTGCTCAAGATTATTATTTGACCTATACGATGGTTTCGCCCAATGGCGTAGGCGTTGGTTTAAAAACCACTTCCGATTGGAAGAGCTTTATGTCGCATGGAATGATATTTAGCCCACACAATAAGGATTGTGCCATTTTTGAAGAAACCATCGATGAAACATATTACGCGTTTCACCGTCCAAGTAGCCCGGAATTGGGCGGCAACTATATGTGGATTTCCGAATCCAAGGATGGTTTTCATTGGGGCAACCATAAATGTATTGCCCGAACACGACCCAACAAATTCGACAGTGCAAGACTTGGTGCCGGAGCAGCTCCGATAAAAACAGAAAGAGGATGGTTGGCCATATATCATGGAGCGGACGAACAACATAGATATTGTCTTGGTGCTCTGTTACTCGATTTGAACAACCCATCTAAGGTGCTTGCCCGTTCCGCTGAACCGATCATGATGCCTGAGGAAGCCTATGAAAAGGTCGGTTTTTTTGGTGAAGTCATCTTTACCAATGGTCATGTAGTCGAAGGTGATGATATCCATATGTATTATGGCGCTTCAGATGAACATGTTGCCTTGGCTACTTTATCCCTATCAGAAATTTTAAAAACTCTAGACTAATTACATGGAAAAATCAATCGGAGTGGGTTGGGGCGATTTCTCTAAAAATGCCAAAATCCTAATTATTACGAACTTGGTTTATGCGTTTGTATTACCTGTGGTCGATATTTTTGTAGCGTCCTACATTATGCGAAATTCCAATGATCCAACCAAGGTAATGTTATATCAACTGGCTATCTATTCAGGAATCCCACTAACCTTTTTGCTCAATGGCTATTTATTGAATTTAGTGAATATAAAAAAGCTTTTCTCTCTGGGCATGCTGTTAAGTGGCATTTCTATGGTGGTTATGATGTCCTTGGAGGAGATGAATTATGCAGGATTGATAATGGCCGGATTGATTATGGGTATGTCCTTTGGCCTTTACTGGTCCAATCGGGATTATCTGGTGTTGACCACAACGGCCGATAGAACTCGTAATTTCTATTACGGGCTGGATACGTTCTGTTATACGGTTACAGGCGTTTTGGTTCCTATTTTGATAGGTTGGTATTTGGTAAATGGCAGTTCCGTGGATAATGATGGAGTCAACTTACGATACCAAACCGTAACCCTTGCTGTTTTTGTGGTTACGATTATTGCGTCCGTTATTTTTCATATGGGATCCTATGAAAAGCCAAAAAGTGAGAAGTTTTTTTTCCTAAAGTTCCATCCTGTTTGGAAAAAAATGATACAAATGTCATGGTTAAAAGGTTTGGCACAGGGCTTTATCGTAACTGCCCCAGCCATGTTGATGATGACTTTTTTTGGTTCTGAAGGGGCTTTGGGTACGGCACAATCTGTAGGTGCATTGATCGCGGCCCTAATTATGCTATTATTGGGAAAATACTCTAAGCCCAAGCACCGATTGATTATCTTCAGTGTTGGGTTGGTATGCTTTTTTTTAGCGGCCATGTTCAATGGAGTTTTGTTCAATGCTACAGGGGTCATCCTTTTTATGTTGTTTCTATTGATCGCCCGACCTGTGTTGGATATTGCATATTTTCCCATTCAGCTGAAATTAATCGATGTTTTGTCAAAATTTGAGAAAAGAAATGAGTTTTCCTATATTCTCAATCACGAGTTTGGGCTCTATGTTGGACGTTTTGTGGGAGCTATGACCTTTTTGGTATTGGCCTATGTGGGCAGTGTGGAAGTTGCTCTAAGATATGCCCTATTGATTATTGGAGGTGTCCAATTGTTATCCATAATAATTGCGAAACAACTACTTAAAAAACAAAAAGAACTAGAAAATGAAATGGACTAGAATGAGATTACCTGCGATTTTGGGAATTACAATGTTCTGTGTCTTAAGTTGTCAAGACAACAAGACATTAAAGCCCAAGCCAATCGCCCAAAAAACCATTAGTAGGGTGGATAGTATGCCATTAATGCCCAAACCGTTTAAGATTTTGGATTTTAAAGGGTTGGCACAGGCTTATGATCGTATTGTGTATGACAGTACGCAAACAGGTGAATATTGGCCTTTGATTTGGAAAGATGGGTCAAGAAAAAATTTTGATCAAGAAACCTATGGCATCTATACGGCAATAGGGGATACTCGACAGGGGCCCGAAAATCACGATGGTTTGTTTCATGAGTCGTTGAACACCATAAGTTCAGTTCTAGGAGCATCATTGATTGGAATTGACAAATCCAACCAACATGGAGAAGATTATGTGGGAATGCTCAAAAATTATTTCAATTCCGATACGGGATGGAATATTATAATGAACAATACAGGTCCCGATGTCGCCTTACTTGGTGGGGGGTATGGAAGGGATTGGTGGTATGATATCTACCCCAATCTTCTTTTCTATGGAGTGGCCGACTTTTATCCAGAGCATCTCGATTTCGAAAATATTCAACGATCGATAGCAGATCGTTTTCAAGAGGCCGATTCGGTACTTGCAGGAAACTATGGACATACCTTTTTTGATTATAGTACACTTGAGCCAAAGGATAATTGGATATGTCACCAAGAGGACGCAGCAGCAGGACATGCTTATGTGTTATATGCGGCCTATCAGAAATTTGGGGATGAAAGGTATTTAAGTGCGGCAAAATCTTCACTAGAAGCATTGCTTTCTCAGAAAGAGAACCGTTTTTATGAGATATTGATGCCATTTGGTGCTTATGTGGCTGCTCGAATGAATGCAGAAGAAGGCACCTCCTATGACTACCATAGTATTCTGGATTGGACATTTGATGGCACATCGGTTTGTCGCGAAGGTTGGGGAGTTCTTCAGGATAATTGGAATGGTTATGATGTTTCTGGGTTGGTAGGAAGTACGGTAGATCATGGAGGCTTTGCCTTTTTAATGAATACCTATGATACCATGTGGCCTTTGGTACCTATGGTACGCTATGATCCAAGATATGCCGAAACCATTGGAAAATGGATGTTGAACGCAGCCAACGCCTCCAAGTTTTTTTATCCCTACGAAATGGATGATGCACATCAAACGCTACCGGACCAAAAACACCATACTAAAGGAGTTATTGCTTACGAAGGGTTGATAAAGACTGCCCATTTGGAAGGCTATGAACACTTGGAAGCACCCATTGCAATTGGTGATGGACCCCACTGGACGCCAGGTAACCCGGATGTTTCGCAGTTCAGCGTATATGGAAGCGGCCATGTAGGAATCGCGGGAGCTATAATTGAAAAAACAGATGTTCCCGAGATATTAAAGCTGGATTGCTTGGCAACCGACTTTTATAAAAAGGAATCTTATCCAACCTATTTGTTCTATAATCCCCATGAGGTTTCTGAAAAGGTAACCTATGTTGCCCAAAGTAGCCAAAAAGTGGACTTATATGATGCTATTGGACATGAAATAATTGTAGAAGGAGTAGAAGCCAAAGGTATCATTGATATTCCTGCCGCAAAAGCAAGGTTAATTGTAGAAATTCCGTCAGGGAGTTTGATCGAACAAAAAGAAGGTAAGTATTATGTTAATGATGTGATTATAGCATTTATGTAATAATTCAAACCGAATTATTAAAAGCTTAAGATAGTTTTTTAGAAGCAAGACCCTATACAATTTTAATCATATAATAAGTTGAAGTTTGTTTAGTTAATTTGAGACAAGCCCCAAAAGGGGCTTGTTTTTTTAGACAATTAATAAAGAGGGGTGTTGAAGGAATTTTGGGATAAAATAGAATCAATGGATAAGTACCTCTATTAAATTAACCAATATGATCAACGAAATATAATCCTCTTTTTTAAACGTCCTTAAAAATGCATAAGCCCTTTTTATTTGTGTTTTAACAGTATTTACGGAAATTTTATTGGCTTCGGCAATTTCCGAATAACTTCTGCCGTGTACAATGGCCGAAACAAATATTTCTTTTCTCTTGTGGGGCAGTTGATCGACCAGGTCGTTTAATTTGTTCAAGTTTCTTATATCGACAACCTGATCGGTTGGCTGGTTTTCAAATTTGAGGCTATCCAAAAGGTTTAGTTCCCTCTGTTTTTTAAGTATGTACTGTAAGCTTAGATTTTTTACGGCTTTCTTCGCATAAGCATCCATTGAGCTTGTAATGGCAACATATTCTTTTTTATTCCAAAAAGATACAAAGAAGTCCTGCACAATATCCTTGGCAACATCCTCATCTTTTACAATCGAAAAGGAAACAAGGCACAGAAAGGCGTAATTTTTTTTAAAAAAATCTTCAACCTTAAAGTTCATCGGCAGAGGTTCACGGGGTTTTAAGGAAATTTAAAGTTAACGAAATATAAACTTAATCTGAATTTTATCCTAAAATTCAAATAAAAGATATCATTTTTAAAAAAATATTGAGGAATTGTCACCCTCTTTCTAGAGAAGTACAACTACTAATAAAGAAACATCCTTAAATGCGTAGCAAAGAGTCATTGCAATACCTTTTAAAAAAGCTTAGAGATTCATCTCAAAAGAAGAATGATATCGAAGGTTTTTTGAATAGTACCGATCAAGAAGTTATTGAAAGGATTAAGAAAGTGCACTTGGTCGAAGATGCTTTGCAGCTTCTCAATAATTTGGATGTTGATGCCGATTGGGAGCTTGTAAAAGCTCAATTGCACAAGGGTCAATTCAGGAAAGCTAAAATCAAGGAATTTTTGAAATATGCCGCGGTTTTTTTGGGCCTAGTTACGTTGGGAATAACGCTGTTCTATTTTAATAATGGCCAAAGCGATGCTTTACAAACTCAAATAGATGAGGATTTTATATCATTGGATACAGGTAATGGTATTAAGATATTAGATGGGTCGGGAAACCACCCGATAAAATTGCCTTCCGGAAATATTGTCGTTCAGTCCGGTGACACCTTAATCTATAATATTGATAATAATGGAGGGAGCTCTGAATACAATGAACTACATGTTCCCAATGGATTACTGTTTTCCCTTGTTTTATCAGATGGTACCAAAATTAACCTTAACTCGGGTTCACGAATAAAGTTTCCAGTTGCTTTCCCAAAAAATGGGAATAGAGAGGTTTTTGTTTACGGTGAAGCTTATTTTGATGTTACCAAAGATAAGCACCGCCCTTTTATTGTGAACTCAGGGGATATAAGGGTAAGTGTTCTTGGTACCGAGTTCAATTTTTCTTCCTACAAAAACCAAAATGAGGTGACCACTGTTTTGGTAGAGGGATCTGTAAGCTTGAAGCCCAACAGTAACTTATATGACTCGACCATTTTGGTTCCGGGAGATAAAGGTGCCTGGAGTCGATCAAAGGGACAAATGGAGGTGGAACAGGTAAATACATCTTTATATACCGGCTGGAAGAATGGAGAAGTGGTATTTAGAAATGCATCATTTACTGAGCTGCTCGAAACCTTGGAACGAGTCTATGACGTGCACATTGAAAATAATAACAACAGCATTACCGATCAAACATTCAATGCAAGGTTCAATAGAAATGTGGAGCGCATAGAAGATGTATTGGACGGGCTACAAGTATTGGCACCATTCGAGTATATCATTCAAAAAGAAAAGAATACCAGAGACAAAGAAATAACTATAAAATAAATAACCAAATCCAACACGAGAGTAAATTACTAACTTAAAACAACACTGCCAATGAAATAGGTCCTTGTAAAAACACAAAAAGAGGGAATGTTGGCCCATTCCCCCTTTTAACTGTGTAATAAATATCGATTCAAACTAATTAAATCAACTCAAAATTATGAAAAAAAAACCATCTAGAATTTTTTTAATAAAGAGATTCTTGCATTTTGGAATCACTTCCAAGCTCACCATTTTTTTATTGATCGCATGTATTTTTCAAGTTAAGGCCGACCCAGGATATCAAGGAGAAAAGTTAACGCTTGATCTGAAGGAGGTTACCTTGGAAAATGCCCTGGGGAAAATAGAATCTATTTCGGAGTACCGTTTTATGTACGAGTACAGTAAGATTCCACTTAGTAAGAAAATTAGCTTAAAAACGAACGGCAAAAATTTAGAGGAAGTACTGTCACTTCTATTTAAGGGCACTAACATTACCTATCAAATAAAAGGAAGACAAATAATTCTTATGCAGATGAGAAAAAAACCTGCATTGGAAAAATCTCCCAATGCATCCCTGTTGCCCTATAATTTGCAAGGTACTATAAGTGGAACTGTCGTGGATTTTTCAGGAATACCATTATTGGGTGCCAATATTATGGTAAAGGGAACATCCATTGGGGCCCAAACCGATTTTGATGGAAAATTTACCATAGAGGCTAGCAGAGGTAATGTGTTGGTTGTATCTTATATTGGATTCAAAACTACGGAAGTGGAGGTCACGGGAAACGACCCCATCACCATTGAACTCCAAGAAGATTCTGCACAGTTGGATGAGGTTGTAGTAACCGCACTTGGAATATCCAGGGAGAAAAAGTCCCTTGGGTATGCTACCCAAGAAGTGGATGGAGAGGATGTAAATCGAACACCCACAGATAATGTTGTCAATGCCCTGTCCGGTAAGATTGCAGGTGTTCAGATAAAGAACAATACCAATATGGGAGGGTCCAGCAATGTGGTTATTAGAGGCAGTACTTCATTAACGGGAAACAACCAAGCCCTTTTTGTGGTCGATGGGGTTCCTGTGAGCAATTCCAATTTTAATACAGCCGACCAGCAAAGTGGTACCGGTGGCTTCGATTATGGTAATATGGCATCGGACATCAATCCCAATGACATTAAATCCATAAATGTGTTGAAGGGAGCTGCAGCTACGGCTCTTTATGGATCCAGGGCAACCAATGGTGCAGTGATCATCACAACAAAATCTGGTGCTGGGGCAAATAAAAAACCTACGGTAACCATAAACTCCAATGTAACCGTGGGATGGATAGATAAATCAACTTGGCCCGATTTTCAATACGAGTATGGTACTGGATATGGTCCTGTTTATGGGAGCGGAGGGGATAGTTTCTTTGTGGATACCGATGTTGATGGAGATGGAGAACTGGATTTAGTGACACCGTCGACAGCTTATGGCTCCTATGGGGCACAATTTGATTCCAGCCTTTTGGTATATCAGTGGGACTCCTTTTATGAGGGTTCTCCTTTTTACCTGCAGCCTACACCTTGGGAAGCCCCTAAGAGCAAGCTGATCGACTTCTTTGAAACTCCGATAACAACGACCAATAGTGTGGCCATAGCTGGAGGAAGCGACAAGGCCAATTATAGAATTGCGTATACCCGTTTTGATCAAGATGGAATTATGCCCAACAGTAATCTTACCCGGGACAATATCTCCATCAACACCTCTTTTGATATAACCGATAAATTCTCAGTATCGGGGAGCGCAAACTATATTTTGACTGATGCCTTGGGTAGAAACCGAACAGGTAATGAAACAGGAGGGAATGCACAAAATGTGATTTCTTCCATGAGAAAGTATTGGGCAATGAACGTGGGTATCGATGAGCTAAAAGAAGCTTATTTTAACACAGGGAACAATGTGGACCCCTTTATGGGCGGTACCATAGACAACCCTTATTGGGTCGTTTATGAAAATTACCAGAACGATTCGCGTAGTCGAATTTTCGGTAATGTTTCCTTAAAGTACAAGTTCACCGATTGGTTGAATATTGAGGGAAGAGTCTCCTTGGATACATACTCCTTTATTCAAGAAGAACGAAACAATAAAGGAACTGCAGGAGCGGTCGGAAGATATTCACGAAGAAATATCAATTTCAGCGAGGAGAACTATGATCTTATGCTGAACTTTAACAAATACGTTACGGATAAACTCAATATTAGCGGTGTTTTGGGAACCAATATTCGAAGAACGGACTTGAGTTCAATTTACGCGGAGACCAACGGCGGATTGGTTTTAAAAGATCTTTTCTCCCTGTCGAATTCATTGAACTTGCCCCCTGCGCCCATTGAGAGTGTAGAAAAGGTGGGTGTAGATGGATTTTATGGATTAGCTTCTTTCGGGTACGATAATCTTGTTTATCTGGATCTAACGGGTAGATTTGACCACTCTTCAACTTTACCAGAGGAGAATAGCACCTATTTTTACCCTTCCGTTTCATCAAGTTTTGTTTTTTCCAATTTGTTGGATAAAAGTTGGTTGAGCTTTGGTAAGCTTCGTCTTAATTATGCCGAGGTGGGAAGTTCAGCTCCAGCCAATAGTTTGGTGGATGTGTTGAACAAACCAACACCCTTTGGAGCCGTACCTCTATATGGCACCAATGATACTAAGAACAATGAGGATTTATTGCCGGAGACTACCATTAGTTACGAAGCGGGTCTGGAATTGAAATTTTTAAACAATAGGCTTGGTTTTGATCTTTCGTTATATCAAACCAATTCAAAAGACCAGATTATTCCCGTAGCCATTTCCACTACTACGGGCTATTCTTCCAAGTTCGTCAATGCAGGTGAAATTCAGAACAAGGGAGTTGAGATAGCTTTGAACTGGGATATTGTTCCTACAGGAGACTTTCAATGGAGAGCTAATGTAAACTGGGCAAAAAACCAAAGTGAGGTATTGTCTTTGTTCGAAGGAGGTAGTAACCTTCAATTGGGGTCTGTAAACGGAGTGTCCATTAATGCTACCGTTGGGGAACCTTATGGAACCATTCAGGGAACAGATTACATTTATGTGGATGGTAAACGATTGATAAATCAGGAAACCGGTGCTTATGAGAGAACCACAACTTCCAATAATGTAATTGGAAATATAACTCCAGACTGGACGGCTGGAATTACCAACTCTCTTAAATACAAAGGATTTGATCTTAGTTTTTTAATAGATATCCAAAGTGGAGGTGACGTATTTTCCAATGATATCAATACAGGTAATCGATCGGGACTGTATACATGGTCAACTGGCCTGAACGACCTAGGAAACCCGATTCGTAATTCCTTGGCTGATGGCGGAGGTATTATATTGGACGGTGTTGCTCCAGATGGTTCTAAAAACACGGTAAGGACAGCAATGGATACCTATAGGAATGCAACAGGGAGTATTTTGGCGCCAAGAGCTCATTTTATTTATGATGCGTCCTATGTTAAGCTAAGGGAGGTTGCCTTGAACTATAACTTCCCCAAATTGTCCTTTATGGATAAGTTGAGCATTCAATCATTAAGATTGGGAATCGTAGGTTCCAACCTTTGGATCATACATAAAAACCTGCCGTTCGCAGATCCGGAAGCAGGTTTGAGCTCTGGAAATTTACAGGGGTCTCAAAACGGGGTAATGCCAACGGTAAAAAACATTGGAGTAAATCTTCAAGTTCAATTCTAAACCATAAAAAACAGAAAATGAAAAACTATTATATCTTAATTTTAATAGCGGTTTTTTTCTCATGTTCCGGTGATTTGGAAGACATGAACGTAGATGTTAAAAACGCAACCGAAGCACCAGCAGAAACATTTTTCAACAATGCGGTGAAAAACCTATCGGATACAATGAGCGGTATTACGTACGGTGCCAATGGAAACCCTTTCAATACCACGAGGTTATTGGTGCAACAGATTTCATCCGTAACCTATAATGAGGGAACCACATACTATTCCAATTTTACTTGGAACGAGGTCTATATGGATATTTTGAACAATCTGGCACAAAGTGCCAAAATTATTGAAAATTCGGAGAGCATGACCCTAGTGAATACCAATCAATTGGCAATTATTGAAATCGTGGAGGTTTATGCTTATTCAAAACTGGTTGAAGCATTCGGAGATATTCCTTATAGCCAAGCATTGGATGTGAACAACATTTCTCCTGAATACGATGATCAACAAGATGTCTATGTAGATCTAATTGGCAGATTGACTACGGCTATCGATAGTTTGGACGAAGGTCAAGGTTCTTGGGGACAGGACATTTTATACAATGGCAACGTAACCAATTGGAAACGATTTGGGGCCTCATTGTTATTGCAAATGGGAATGCGTATTATTGATGCCGACCCAACATTAGGTACACAGGCAGTAACCACAGCTCTACCCAATGTTTTTACATCAAATGCAGATATAGCCCAAATAGAGCATTTGGAATCGCAGCCCAATACTGCAGAACTTTGGACGGATTTGGCGGTTGGAAATCGTAGGGATTTTGTTGGTTGTGATGTTTTTGTAAACTATATGAATGATTTGAATGATGCCCGAATCGCAGTGTACTTCCAAGAAGTCGAGGGAACAGATGGGGTCTATCTTGGGGCGCCTTCGGGATTGGCTGTTGCCTATAACGATTATTCCAAATTTGGCACACTGTTCTACCAACCATCCACACCAGTGATTTTATTGGACTATGCCACTGTAGAGTTTTTGTTGGCGGAGGCAGCCGAACGATCTATTGCTGGTGTTACCAATGCAGAAGAACACTACAATCAGGCCATTAGAGCTTCTTTTGAGTATTATGGTCTAGGTAGTGGTGCCGATAGTTATTTATCGAATCCAATGGTGGCGTACGATACCGCACCGGGAACATGGCAACAAAAGATAGGTATGCAAAAGTGGGTGGCTTTGTTCAATCAAGGATTGGAGGCATGGACCGAATACAGGCGTTTGGATTACCCTGCCCTTGAGGCTCCACCAGAATCATTTGTTCCCACAGTACCGGTACGACTGACCTATCCGATTTCAGAACAAACATTGAACAAGGCCAACTATGAAAATGCAGACGCTGCGATCGGAGGTGATTTGTTGACGACCAAATTATTTTGGGACGTGGACTAGAACCTTTATAAATTTTTGGCTGTGGAAGAGATTTAAAATTGACAAAGGATAAAATTCTAATAAGTGTTTGATTAGTCAAAAGGGGCGGATGGCAGTTTTTAACAGGCTGCTTTATCAAAGCCGATAATCCGTCCCCTTTTCGAACCAACATCATTATCAATACTATTCTTTGAACCATTTGTCTCCATCCACAAGCGATTTTAATCATTAACAATTAAAATATGTTCAGAATAAAAAACATTTGGATAGCCCTGTTTCTAAGCATTGGTTTTGTTGCCCACTCGCAGCAAATCAATAGAGCTATGGACTCAACGGTCACTACCTACGGAAAGGTGGTTGTAAAAGGTAAGGAAGTTAAATATAGTGCCACGACCGGAAAGCAACCGGTATGGGATGACAAGGGCAACATTATTGCAGGACTATTTTATACATATTATCAACGAACGGGTATTAAGGATGTTTCCAAACGCCCACTTGTCATCTCATTTAACGGAGGGCCGGGTTCTGCCTCGGTATGGATGCATATAGCCTATACAGGACCCAAAATCCTAAAAATTGATGATGAGGGTTATCCTGTTCAGCCCTATGGTATAAAAGATAACCCAAATACTATATTGGATGTTGCCGATATTGTTTTTGTAAACCCGGTAAATACCGGATATTCGAGAGCGATCGACGAAATGGACGACAAGACCAAATCGGAAACTTTTTTTGGCGTAAATCAAGATATCGAGTATTTGGCGACTTGGATAAACAGTTTTGTTACTAGGAACAATCGTTGGACTTCACCAAAGTTCCTGATAGGCGAGAGCTATGGCACTCCTAGGGTATCAGGACTATCACTGGAGCTTCAAAATTCCCATTGGATGTATCTAAACGGGGTAATTTTGGTATCACCCACAACACTGGGTATAGAACGCGGTACAGTGCCCGGTGCGGCAAATTTCTTGCCTTATTATGCCGCTGCGGCATGGTTCCATAAAAAATTGCCAGCAGACCTTCAGTCAAAGGACCTCGTAGAAGTACTGCCCGAAGTAGAGGAATATACCATTAATGAACTTACGCCGGCCTTGTCCAAAGGAGGATTTCTTTCAAATTCTGAAAGACGTCAAGTAGCATCCAAAATATCAAGATATTCAGGATTATCGGTAGAGGTGATATTGGAACATAATTTGCGCATACCCAAAGCCTTCTTCTGGAAAGAATTGTTGCGGGATGAGGGGTACAATATTGGTAGGCTGGATTCAAGATATTTGGGAATAGATAAAGAGGCGGCCGGCACTCGACCCGATTATTCCGCAGAACTTACCAGTTGGTTACATTCCTTTACTCCAGCTATTAACTATTACTTCAAAAATCACTTAAACTACGTAACCGACCTTAAGTACAATATGTTTGGTCCGGTACGGCCATGGGATAGGAGCAATAATACCACAGGTTACGATTTAAGACAGGCCATGGCCCAGAACCCATATCTCAATGTTCTTGTCCAGGCAGGATATTATGATGGCGGTACCGATTATTTCAATTCAAAATATAATATGTGGCAAATGGACCCCAGCGGTAAACTAAAGGATAGAATGGATTGGAAAGGGTATCGAAGTGGACATATGATGTACCTGAGAAATGAGGACCTCAAAACGGCAAACGACGATCTTCGGGATTTTATAGCTAAGTCCATACCTTCGGAAGGAATGCCTGCAAAATATAACAGAACCAATTAGTGAGACATTGTTTTTCTGAGTACAAGGGAATTATTAACCAAATATTGAAAAATGAAAAATATTAGAATAATTGTTGCATTGATTGCAATGTGTTCGGTAACGTGCGCAATGCAAGCTCAAGACAATCAATCCAATCTTAAAAGTGAGCGGGGCGGTCCAAAAGCCGAATCCATTGTTGCAAAATTTAGAAAGAATAGAGCCGGAGTGGAGAAAGCGCCGGAAAGGGCCGAAGGGGAGGGCCCATGGAGCCAGCTTATAATTCGGGGAGCTACCATGATCAATGGAACATTGTCGCCGCCACAAGGTCCAGTGGATATTGTGGTAGAAAACAATGTGATAACCGAGGTCCGGGTAGTGGGCTATCCAGGTGTGCCCATCGACCCCAATAAAAGACCAGTTCTAAGACCTGGAGGAAAAGAGCTAAACGCCGAAGGGATGTATATCTTGCCTGGATTTGTAGATTCCCATGCGCATATTGGAGGAAGTGCACAAGGAACATCTGCTGAATATGTCTTTAAATTGTGGCTTGGGCACGGAATAACTACCATTGCCGACCCAGCGAGCGGAAATGGCCTAGACTGGGTTCTGGAGCATAAGGAGAAAAGTAATAAAAACAAGATTACAGCTCCACGAATATTGGCCTACACCCGTTTTGGGATGGGGGCCAAGAATATAATCACAACCCCTGAACAAGCAAGGGAGTGGGTGCGTCAGAATGCAAAAAACGGTGCAGATGGAATCAAGTTCTTTGGAGCTCCGCCAGAAATTATGGAAGCAGCACTTAATGAAAACAAAAAATTGGGACTTCGGTCCAAAATGCACCATTCACAAACCTATGTAGGTCAATGGAATGTTTTGCATAGTGCACGTGCTGGGCTAACCGCAATGGAGCATTGGTACGGTCTTCCTGAAGCTTTGTTCGATGATAGGACGGTGCAAAATTATTCGTTGGACTACAACTACCAGAATGAGCAAGACCGTTTTGGTGAGGCTGGACAGTTATGGAACCAAGCAGCCGAACCATATTCAGATAAATGGAATAGTGTGATGCAGGAATTACTTGATTTGGATTTTACCTTATCACCCACTATGGTCATATATGAAGCGAATAGAGACTTAGCCAGGGCCAGAAGAGCCGAATGGCATGAGGAGTATACCTTGCCAAGTCTTTGGGAGTTTTATTCTCCCAGTCGGGAATCCCATGGATCTTATTGGCATTATTGGGGGACCGAGCAGGAAATCGATTGGAAAAAAAACTATCAACTTTGGATGAGTTTTATCAACGAATATAAAAACCGAGGAGGTCGGGTCACAGTTGGAACGGATGCAGGTTTCATATATGAACTTTATGGTTTTTCGTATCCAAGGGAAATGGAGCTTTTACGCGAAGCTGGTTTTCATCCATTGGAGGTAATTAAGGCTGCAACCTTGAACGGGGCTGAATCATTGGGAATGGATGACAAGATCGGAACGATCACAGCAGGGAAGTTGGCCGATTTTGTGATTTTAGAAGAAAACCCTTTGGTAAACTTAAAAGTGCTCTATGGAACCGGAGCTATAAAGTTGATGGACGACAATACTATACAGAGGGTTGGAGGTGTCAAATATACCGTCAAGGATGGTATTATTTATGACGCTAAACAATTGTTGGAGGATGTAAAACGTATGGTGGAGCAACAAAAAAAGGAAAGAAACTATAAAATCCTACAACCAGGTACAAAGGGTTAAGTATAGTTAATTGTAATAGGTTAGTACCCTTTTTTGGTTCGTCGTGGTGGTCGTCTTTTCGACCACCATATTTTTTTATCGTCTAACACGTCAAGAACGTCGATACCTGTTGTATTCCAATTGGGAAGAATGTTGCTTGTTTACCAATAATCCAGTAATATGTCGGAGACAATAAACTTTAACAATACAGAGTTCGCCTTTTCCTCCAAATCCAACTATGAATTAAAAAAGGCCATAATTTTATTTAAATTACTTCGGTACGGTTCACTCACAAAGATTGGAAAGTCATTTCTGAAGTTTGCTTTTAAAGTGAAGCTACCTGTCGAGGGAATATTGCGAAAAACTATTTTTTCACAGTTTTGTGGAGGAGAGAATCTTTTGGATTGTAAGTCAGAGATAGATAAACTATTTAACAAGGGCCTGGTTTTGTCCATTTTGGACTATTCGGTCGAAGGGAGCGAGAGCGAGAAGAGTTTTGACGATAACCTGGATACCCTTTTAAAAGTTTGCCAATTCTCTAAAAACCAAAAGGAAATACCCTTTCTCGTGTTTAAACCAACAGGTATAGGGAAACTTGAAATTTTTAGAAAAATATCTGAAAATCAAATTTTGGACAAGTCAGAATGCGAGCAGTGGGAGCGGATAAAAAAAAGATTTGAAACCATTTGCCTGGCCGTTTCCAAGACAGATACGTTAAAGGTCATGGTAGATGCTGAGGAATCATGGGCTCATTGTGCAGTCGATAGACTTACAGAGGAAATGATGGTTAAATACAATAAAACAAGAACCGTGGTCTTTACAACAGTTCAACTGTATCTAAGACATAAGTTGGATTATCTTAAGGACCTCAAAAAACTTAGTGAACAGCATAAAATAAGGGTAGGGGTGAAGTTGGTACGAGGAGCCTATATGGAAAAAGAACGAAACAGGGCCTTTAAGATGGGTTATAAAAGTCCAATATGTCAAGATAAGGCAGCAACCGATAAAAATTTTAATGATGGTTTGGACTATGTTTTGGACAACCTAGATTTTTTTGATGTTTTCTTGGGAACGCATAATGAATTTAGCTGTAAACGATTGGTCCGTGGATTGATGGTCCATAATTTAAAAAGTACCGATGGTCGAATATGGTTTGGACAGTTATTTGGTATGAGCGATAATATCAGTTTTAATCTGTCCCAAGCTGGCTATAATGTTGTAAAATACGTTCCTTTTGGACCCATAAAAGAGGTTATGCCATATCTAATTCGTAGGGCAGAGGAAAACTCATCTGTAGGTTCCCAGTCTTCAAGGGAAATTGAATTGATTAAAAAAGAACTTCTTCGACGAAAGGTATTGTAAAAGCAGTCGAGTTTTCTTTTTAACTACTTGTTGGTGAATAATTTCAGTGCATAAAAAAGGCCGTCATTTTTTTAGAGTGACGGCCTTTGTGCAGTTTTTTCGTCTGTTCTTTAACCCAGGAAAGGATATCGATAATCCTCCGGGGTAACAAAAGTTTCCTTGATCAACCTTGGCGATAC
>NZ_JBGFGK010000032.1:0-354 GCF_041224615.1 Allomuricauda sp. XS_ASV26
AAATGGCGAGGTTGTCGTCGCTTCCTGCATCGGGCTGTTGTTGTTCTGTGACGGTTATGGTCGCAGTTGCATCTGTTGCGCAGGGTGCCGTTGCGGCCACGGTATAGGTATATGTCCCTGCACCTGCGGGGGCGGGGGACCATGTTCCCCCTGCATCTGGGGTTCCCCCCAGTGCTGCGAAGAGCTGTGCTGCGGTGACGGAGTCCCCTTCACAAATGGCGAGGTTGTCGTCGCTTCCTGCATCGGGCTGTTGTTGTTCTGTGACGGTTATGGTCGCAGTTGCATCTGTTGCGCAGGGTGCCGTTGCGGCCACGGTATAGGTATATGTCCCTGCACCTGCGGGGGCGGGGGACC
>NZ_JBGFGK010000009.1:0-210 GCF_041224615.1 Allomuricauda sp. XS_ASV26
ATCGGATACGAACGAGATCCAGAACATTGAGGAAGTACTGACTGATGGGAACGATGCGAACGGTCTAGTACTGACGGGCCTTGGTGCCCCGACCGCTGCGAGCGATGCCGCCACAAAGGCCTATGTGGACAGCGTGGCCGACGATGATATTACTGGAGTGAGCTTCGATGGCGGGACCAACGAGGTAACGGTCAGTGAGGGCGGTACAAG
>NZ_JBGFGK010000002.1:0-286 GCF_041224615.1 Allomuricauda sp. XS_ASV26
GAGTAGCGGCCAATGCCGCGGACATCGCCAACAACACTACTGCGATCGGTAACAATGCCACGGATATTTCGAACAACGCTACCAATATCTCCAACAATACTACGGCTATTGGTAACAATGCTACTAACATCACAGCGAACACTACCGATATAGCCACCAATGCCACGAACCTGGCCAACCATATCTCGGCCGACGGAGATCTATCGGATACGAACGAGATCCAGAACATCGAGGAAGTGCTGACTGACGGGAACGATGCGAACGGTCTAGTGCTGACGGGCCTTGG
>NZ_JBGFGK010000010.1:0-366 GCF_041224615.1 Allomuricauda sp. XS_ASV26
ATTGTTACCAATAGCCGTAGTATTGTTGGAGATATTGGTAGCGTTGTTCGAAATATCCGTGGCATTGTTACCGATCGCCGTGGTATTGTTGGCAATGTCCGCGGCATTGGCCGCTACTCCGGCGCTATCGTCCAAAGAGGATAGGTCCGCAGAAAAACTTGTACCGCCCTCGCTTACCGTTACCTCGTTGGTCCCACCATCGAAGCTCACCCCAGTAATATCGTCGTCGGCCACGCTGTCCACATAGGCCTTTGTGGCGGCATCTTGCGGATTAACTGGAACAGCCAAGTTGGTTATTGTAGCTCCGCCAGCGTCGTTACCTTGCGATAAAACCTCGGTAAGCGTTTGATTATCCGTATTGATCAA
>NZ_JBGFGK010000022.1:0-5320 GCF_041224615.1 Allomuricauda sp. XS_ASV26
AAACAAACAAGTTCATATACATATTGTAACGACAGCGTAAGAATTATAAAGAACCATTTTGATGCGGGGACTCGTGTTTTCGGGTGTCGGACAGACATTCAAGGAAATACAATGAAGAGTTTGATCCTGGCTCAGGATGAACGCTAGCGGCAGGCCTAACACATGCAAGTCGAGGGGCAGCGGGAAAAAGCTTGCTTTTTTGCCGGCGACCGGCGCACGGGTGCGGAACGCGTATGGAACCTGCCCCTGTCAGGGGAATAGCCCAGGGAAACTTGGATTAATGCCCCATGGTACCGTTACATCGCATGATGTTTCGGTTAAAGATTTATCGGACAGGGATGGCCATGCGTACCATTAGTTAGTTGGCGGGGTAACGGCCCACCAAGGCAGCGATGGTTAGGGGCCCTGAGAGGGGGATCCCCCACACTGGTACTGAGACACGGACCAGACTCCTACGGGAGGCAGCAGTGAGGAATATTGGACAATGGGCGGGAGCCTGATCCAGCCATGCCGCGTGCAGGATGACTGCCCTATGGGTTGTAAACTGCTTTTATACGGGAAGAAACGCACCTACGTGTAGGTGTCTGACGGTACCGTAAGAATAAGGACCGGCTAACTCCGTGCCAGCAGCCGCGGTAATACGGAGGGTCCGAGCGTTATCCGGAATCATTGGGTTTAAAGGGTCCGTAGGCGGGCCTGTAAGTCAGGGGTGAAAGTTTGTGGCTCAACCATAAAATTGCCTTTGATACTGCAGGTCTTGAGTCATGGTGGGGTTGCCGGAACATGTGGTGTAGCGGTGAAATGCATAGATATCACATAGAACACCGATCGCGAAGGCAGGTGACCAACCATGTACTGACGCTGATGGACGAAAGCGTGGGTAGCGAACGGGATTAGATACCCCGGTAGTCCACGCCGTAAACGATGGATACTAGCTGTGGGGACTTCGGTCTCCGTGGCCAAGCGAAAGTGATAAGTATCCCACCTGGGGAGTACGTTCGCAAGAATGAAACTCAAAGGAATTGACGGGGGCCCGCACAAGCGGTGGAGCATGTGGTTTAATTCGATGATACGCGAGGAACCTTACCAGGGCTTAAATGCAGGCTGCATGGGGTAGAGATACCCCTTTCTTCGGACTGCCTGCAAGGTGCTGCATGGTTGTCGTCAGCTCGTGCCGTGAGGTGTCAGGTTAAGTCCTATAACGAGCGCAACCCCTACCGTTAGTTGCCAGCATGTCAAGATGGGGACTCTAACGGGACTGCCGGTGCAAACCGTGAGGAAGGTGGGGACGACGTCAAATCATCACGGCCCTTACGTCCTGGGCTACACACGTGCTACAATGGCCGGTACAGAGGGAAGCCACCCCGCAAGGGGGCGCGGATCTACAAAACCGGTCACAGTTCGGATCGGGGTCTGCAACTCGACCCCGTGAAGCTGGAATCGCTAGTAATCGGATATCAGCCATGATCCGGTGAATACGTTCCCGGGCCTTGTACACACCGCCCGTCAAGCCATGGAAGCCGGGAGTGCCTGAAGTCCGTCACCGCGAGGAGCGGCCTAGGGCAAAATCGGTAACTAGGGCTAAGTCGTAACAAGGTAGCCGTACCGGAAGGTGCGGCTGGAACACCTCCTTTCTAGAGAAAGAGACGCCCGGAATATCGGGTCCTGCACGAGGTGGTTGTTATAGTATTGCGCTGTCGTTCATAATATGTTACAAATACTGGCAATAGGCCAAGACAGTCTCATAGCTCAGCTGGTTAGAGCGCTACACTGATAATGTAGAGGTCGGCAGTTCGAGTCTGCCTGAGACTACGATGATAAGTTCATTGAGTACTGAGATTAGGAAATTCTAGATGTTGGGTTACCGTTATGTAGTACTGTTAACTGATAACTGTTAACTGACAACTGATAATGGGGGATTAGCTCAGCTGGCTAGAGCGCCTGCCTTGCACGCAGGAGGTCATCGGTTCGACTCCGATATTCTCCACCACGGCAAAGGTCGTCCGCTGATTTTTAGACATCGGTGGCGATCGGCCACAAGTTCATTGACATATTGGGACGGAGCAGGATTGATTTATATCGATCTGTGCGAAGTCAAAGAAGAAACACGAAGTAGAATAGAACATTAAGGATTACGAGAGGGCATTTGTACTTTAGGGTACAGGTGCGACAAGCAAAAGAAGGGCGTATGGGGGATGCCTAGGCTCTCAGAGGCGAAGAAGGACGTGATAAGCTGCGAAAATCCACGGGGAGCTGCACATGAGCATTGATCCGTGGGTGTCCGAATGGGGCAACCCGGCTGGTTGAAGGCCAGTCACACCGTAAGGTGGGCGAACCCGCTGAACTGAAACATCTAAGTAGGCGGAGGAAGAGAAAACAAGAGTGATTCCGAGAGTAGTGGCGAGCGAAATCGGATCGGCCCAAACCGTTGTTGTTCCGGCAATGACGGGGTTGTAGGACCACAATGTTCTTTGCGCGACGAACCGGAAGCAGTTGGAAAGCTGCACGATATGGGTGACAGTCCCGTACGGGCAAGGAGCGTTAAAGATAGTGGTATCCTGAGTAGCGCGGGGCACGTGAAACCCTGTGTGAATCCGGCGGGACCATCCGCCAAGGCTAAATACTCCTGAGAGACCGATAGTGAACCAGTACCGTGAGGGAAAGGTGAAAAGAACCGTGAATAACGGAGTGAAACAGACCCTGAAACCATACGCCTACAAGCGGTCGGAGCCAATTTATTGGTGACGGCGTGCCTTTTGCATAATGAGCCTACGAGTTACTTTTACCGGCAAGGTTAAGCACTTCAGGTGCGCAGCCGTAGCGAAAGCGAGTCTGAACAGGGCGCTTTAGTCGGTAGTAGTAGACGCGAAACCGTGCGATCTACCCATGGGCAGGTTGAAGCTGTGGTAACACATAGTGGAGGACCGAACCCGTTGACGTTGAAAAGTCTTGGGATGACCTGTGGGTAGGGGTGAAAGGCCAATCAAGCTCGGAAATAGCTCGTACTCCCCGAAATGCATTTAGGTGCAGCGTTCTGATAGTTATATAGAGGTAGAGCTACTGATTGGATGCGGGGGCTTCACCGCCTACCAATTCCTGACAAACTCCGAATGCTATATAATGTTTCAGGGCAGTGAGGGCATGGGTGCTAAGGTCCATGTCCGAGAGGGAAAGAACCCGGACCATCAGCTAAGGTCCCCAAATATGTGCTAAGTTGACAAAACGCGGTGGGACTGCATAGACAGCCAGGATGTTGGCTTGGAAGCAGCCATTCATTTAAAGAGTGCGTAACAGCTCACTGGTCGAGCGGTCCCGCATGGATAATGATCGGGCATAAGCACATTACCGAAGCTATGGCATCGAAAGATGGGTAGGGGAGCATTCTGTTCGGCGCTGAAGGTGCACTGTGAGGTGTGCTGGAGCGTACAGAAACGAAAATGTAGGCATAAGTAACGATAATGCGGGCGAGAAACCCGCACGCCGAAAGACCAAGGTTTCCCCGGCCATGCTAATCAGCCGGGGGTCAGTCGGGACCTAACACGAACCCGGAAGGGGCAGTGGATGGACAAGCGGTTAATATTCCGCTACCCGCATATCACTAAAAGTGACGGGGCAACTTAGTTGGTGCGTGCTGACGGAATAGCACGTTGAAGCGCAAGCGATAGTACGACAAGGCCACGGCCGCGTCGATAATCCAGCGGCGTTGCCTCCAAGAAAAGCGAGATATGCGGCCCGTACCGTAAACCGACACAGGTGGTCGGGATGAGAATTCTAAGGCGCTCGAGAGATTCATGGTTAAGGAACTAGGCAAAATGGACGCGTAACTTCGGGAGAAGCGTCGCTCCCCTCCGGGGGAGCCGCAGTGAATAGGCCCAGGCGACTGTTTATCAAAAACACAGGGCTCTGCCAAATCGAAAGATGACGTATAGGGCCTGACACCTGCCCGGTGCCGGAAGGTTAAAGGGAGATGTCAGCCACTTGTGGTGAAGCATTGAACTGAAGCCCCGGTAAACGGCGGCCGTAACTATAACGGTCCTAAGGTAGCGAAATTCCTTGTCGGGTAAGTTCCGACCTGCACGAATGGTGCAACGATCTGGGCACTGTCTCAACCATGATCTCGGTGAAATTGTAGTATCGGTGAAGATGCCGGTTACCCGCAGTGGGACGAAAAGACCCCGTGCACCTTTACTATAGCTTCGTATTGACCTTGGTCAAACAATGTGTAGGATAGCTGGGAGGCTTTGAATCTGCGTCGCCAGGCGTGGAGGAGCCGTTGTTGAAATACCAGCCTTTGTTTGATCGGGGCCTAACCCCTAACGGGGGACAGTGCGTGGTGGGTAGTTTGACTGGGGTGGTCGCCTCCAAAAGAGTAACGGAGGCTTCTAAAGGTGCCCTCAATACGGTTGGCAATCGTGTGCAGAGTGCAATGGCACAAGGGCGCTTGACTGTGAGACATACAGGTCGAACAGGTAGGAAACTAGAGCATAGTGATCCGGTGGTTCCGCATGGAAGGGCCATCGCTCAAAGGATAAAAGGTACGCCGGGGATAACAGGCTGATCTCCCCCAAGAGCTCACATCGACGGGGGGGTTTGGCACCTCGATGTCGGCTCGTCACATCCTGGGGCTGGAGAAGGTCCCAAGGGTTGGGCTGTTCGCCCATTAAAGTGGCACGCGAGCTGGGTTCAGAACGTCGTGAGACAGTTCGGTCTCTATCTACTGCGGGCGTTAGAGATTTGAGTGGATCTGACCCTAGTACGAGAGGACCGGGTTGGACCGACCGCTGGTGCGCCGGTTGTCCCGCCAGGGGCATCGCCGGGTAGCTAAGTCGGGATGGGATAAGCGCTGAAAGCATATAAGCGCGAAACCCGCCACAAGATGAGATCTCTTTAAAGGGCCGTGGGAGATGACCACGTCGATAGGCCGTAGGTGGAAGTGCAGCGATGCATGCAGCCGAGCGGTACTAATTGCCCGTAAGCTTGCGCAACCGCCCTCTTGGTGGTTCCTTATGTAAGAACATACTTCGTTGACTCTTTTTTGACGACCGCAAGGTCCGTCCCAACATATGTCATATCAATTTGATGAAATTCCCTTCTTGCGCCTTATGACCTTTGGACAAGGAGGTCCTGAAACACACTTCGACTTCGCTCAGTGTAAAAGTTCAGGATAAAATCTAGGTGGCCATGGCGACGGGGCCCACCCCTTTCCATTCCGAACAGGGAAGTTAAGCCCGTTTGCGCCGATGGTACTGCCACACCAGGTGGGAGAGTAGGTCGCCGCCTTCCTTGAAGCCCTTTACGTAAGTGAAGGGCTTTTTTGTTT
>NZ_JBGFGK010000023.1:0-281 GCF_041224615.1 Allomuricauda sp. XS_ASV26
ACCGATGGGGGCGGGACTGAATCTATCGATTTGATCAGTTCGGACCTGAACAACAATATAACCTTTGGTTCAGATGGGGCGCTATATTTGAATGTTGCCTCGGTATCCATTGCAGAGACCAATACCTCCTTGTCCTATAACGATGCAACTGGAGAATTGACATACTCCAATGAATTGGGCAATAATCCGGTTGTTGACATTTCAGGTTTGGACGATAGCGCCGGAGTAGCGGCCAATGCCGCGGACATCGCCAACAACACTACGGCGATCGGGAACAATTC